>NZ_CP117877.1:0-1202287 GCF_028736115.1 Mucilaginibacter sp. KACC 22063
TGATCCGCGCCGGACCCTCCTTAACAACGATCTCCACAGCAGCCTGATCACACAGCCCGTCGCCGGCAATTAAGGTATCTTCTATATGCTTTTCAAAAGAATCATCTTTTTTATCCACAACTACTGCAACACCTCCCTGGGCATACTTAGTGTTAGATTCATCTTCATTTGCCTTTGTAACTATCAGAACCTTACCATGCTTTGCAGCCTTTAGTGCAAAACTTAATCCGGCAATGCCCGACCCTACCACAAGGAAATCCACAGTTTTTGTCATAAATCATTAAATAGATGTGTAAAAATAGTACTTGTGTTAATAAGCCTATTAAAAGATGTTAATTTTGCGTAGGTAAATAACTAATAAGTTTTTGAAGTGTGAGTAACTCTGGTTTTTCACAGTGATTTTGAAAATTTATCAGACACTTTTGAGATGATTTCACTGGTTCATCAACATTTTTCAACCAACTGAATAATTAACAAAAATGTTTTTGATAAAAATATTTGCTTAATAAAATGATTTTAAAATGAGACGATTAGGCAAATAAAAATTAAACTGAGATGTTAATAACTTGCGGAAAAGTCATTTTTCAAAGAAAATTTAAAGTGAATTTCTAACAAGATTAACACCTTAACAAACAATAGAAATTTATTTAAATAGAATTTTTGTATTTATTGGGATGTTTAAAAATGGATACCTTCGAAGAAATTAATGTCAAGGGTTTTGTCGACGAGTTTGTTGATCCGTCGCTGGATCTTTTCGATGAAATTGAAAAGTTAAAAAAGCAGAAGAATGCAGTTATACTTGCACACTACTACCAGGATGGAGATATACAGGATATTGCCGATTACATTGGCGATAGCCTTGGGTTATCGCAACAAGCTGCAAAAACTGATGCGGATATCATTGTTTTCGCCGGCGTGCATTTCATGGCCGAAACAGCTAAGATTTTATCGCCCACAAAAAAGGTTTTGTTACCTGATATCAAGGCAGGCTGCTCACTTGCAGATAGTTGCCCGCCCCATTTGTTTAAAAAGTTTAAAGAGGCCTACCCAGATCACCTGGTTATCACCTACGTAAACTGTACGGCAGAACTGAAAGCCATGAGTGACATAGTTTGTACATCAAGCAATGCTGTACAAATTGTAGAAAGCCTGCCTGCTGATCAGAAGATTATCTTCGGGCCAGACAGGAACCTTGGACGCTACGTGGCAGAGAAAACAGGACGTAACCTGGTGTTGTGGAACGGTGCCTGCATGGTACATGAGATCTTCTCCCGCGAAAAGATCACTAAGCTGAAAGAAAGGCACCCTGAAGCCAAGATATTAGCACACCCGGAGTGTGAGGAACATATATTGGAGTTAGCCGATTACATAGGCTCTACAACAGGAATTTTAAAATATGCGACTAACAGCCCTGCACAAGAGTTTATAGTAGCTACCGAGGCCGGAATTTTGCATCAGATGGAAAAAGAGAACACTGATAAAAAATTTTTTCCGGCTCCGCCGAATAATACTTGTGCATGTAACGACTGCCCGCACATGAAACGCAATACACTTGAAAAATTGTACCTGTGTTTAAAAAATGAAATACCGGAAATTACGTTGCCTGCGGCAATTATTGAAAAAGCAGTAAAACCAATTGAGCGAATGCTGGAAATCTCAGCTCAGCTCGGTTTATAAAAAATTTTCCGGCTTCGCCGGGAAGAAAAAAAGCCGACCATTCGGTCGGCTTTTTTAGTAAATAGGGTGTTGCGGATTATATACCGCTATCTGCTTTTGTCTCAATGGCATCCTGTACAGATTGTGGTAATGCCGAAAGCAAGTTATAACCGGTTGCTTTTTCAATATCACGTACTGTTACAATGTATTTTTTCCAATCCTGATCGATAGAATTGATGTTAGGTGTATTTACAGCTATTACCCTTGTGGTACTGGTTACGCGCATTAAATCGGCATCGCCTTTTGGTATAATAACAGCTACTTTCCAAACATTGCTTGGTACGGTTACGTGTCCGCTGTTCACAGTTTCTGCACTGCCACTGCTGCCTGTTCCGCCTTTACCATAGCTACCCATAATGATGTAAACTTCATCGCCCGAGCTCACTTCAGAACGTAAATAGTTTTCCAGATTAGCCCATGTTTTCTGGTTATTCTGCGGTGCTTGCGGAATCATATTCGTCATCAGGAAGGTGGCAGAATTGGCATTTGCCGAACTTGTACGATCGGCAGAAGGGCAGTTGTGCCCACGGTCGAACCCTGAGCCGCTATAAGCAGTGTTGGTAACAGCATAAAACCCAGTTGGTAAGCCGCTGAAGGCTGCAAAATTGTTAAGGCGGTCGCTTACATTGGTTGTGTTGGTCGCATCAAGGTGCCAGCTTACCCAGTTTGGTGTACCACGTGCACTGCTGTACGATTCTACATAATAACCCTGGTCAATCAGGTAATTATCGCCGCTTGCTGCTGATGCAACAGCACCCGATGGATTACCGAATAAAAGATTGCTGTTGTCGCCACTCTTAGGCGGGGCATCGCTGCCAACCGTTACGCCACGTGCTGCTGAAGGGGTAGAAGTACCAGCAGTATCAACCGGGTTGGTATCCGGTATGTTGATAGTAAAGCCAGGATCGCCGGTTCCTTTAAACATGATATCATCAATGTTTAAACGCGGGGTTGTGCTGGTTGTAATATCTTTAATCTGTAAGCGCACCTTACCGGTAGCATTCACTTTAAATGAGTCGACTACCAATGTGGTATTGTTATCAACCATGTCAGTACCAATCTGGGTATAGGTAACGCCGCCGTCGGTAGATTTTAACAACTGCCAGGTAGAGGCGGCATCTGTTCCGTATTTGCCGTGTTTTATGTAAACGGTAGCCAGGTTATTAATATCAAAGTTCATGGTAATAGCACCAGTTTTCATCCTGACAGATTGCGTACCGTTTTTTAAATCGGCGGCAAGGCTGCCCAATAACGCGTTATCGAAACTCCATGAGCCGGAACCTAAAGTTACATCGGCTTTGGCATATCCAGTTTTACTTCCGTAATCAAAGTTTTCGGTTACCGAATAGTTTTGTACAGCGGGGGTAGTGGGGTTGGTGATGATGTCGTCCTTGCTATCCTTTTTACAGCTTGTAAAAGCAGCGGATAAAGCAGCAAATAAAAGTAAGTGTTTTAACTTCATAGAATTGTTTTTAACAGTTTACGAAGATCAGGCAACTATTGTTAATTCTATATTAAAAATTTTATACATAGGTAAAAAATTCATTACGTACCGCCTGATAATCATATTACTTATCTTTGCAGGATGGATTTGTTTGAAAACACCGAAAGAACGAACATAAGTGAGATGGGTGAATTTGGTTTGATTGATCATTTGACCAAAAACTTCCCGATAAAAAACAGCAAAACTCAAAAAGGTATTGGTGACGATGCCGCAGTGCTTGACCCGAAGGAAAAGAAAGTATTGATATCAACCGATATGCTGCTCGAGGGGATCCACTTTGATTTGGCGTATACACCATTAAGGCATTTAGGTTACAAATCTGTTCAGGTAAACCTGAGCGATATATATGCCATGAACGGTATACCTGAGCAGATCACCGTTTCTATAGGCCTGTCAAGCAAATACACGCTTGAAGCCGTTGAAGAGATATATGAAGGTATTTACCTGGCTTGCGAAAAGTATGGCATTGACCTGATAGGCGGCGATACCACATCATCAAAGCAGGGGCTGGTAATTAGTGTAACCGTGTTAGGTTATGCTGATGAAAAAGATATAACATACCGTAATGGTGCCGAAGAAGGCGACCTGATCTGCGTGAGCGGAGACTTAGGCGGTGCCTATACAGGTTTGCAGTTACTGGAGCGGGAGAAGATCGTTTACCTTGAAAACCCGAACATACAGCCTGACCTGGAGGGTAAAGACTATATCATTGAGCGCCAGTTAAAACCTGAAGCGCGTCGAGACGTGATTGATTTGCTTAAATCGCGCGAGATTAAGCCCACAGCCATGATCGATGTATCAGATGGGCTGGCATCTGAAATATTGCATATCTGTAAACAAAGCGATAAAGGGTGTAATTTGTACGAGGAGAAAATCCCGATTGATCCGATGACTTTTGATACTGCCCGTGAGTTTAACCTTGATCCTACTGTTTGTGCATTAAGTGGCGGCGAAGATTACGAGCTGTTATTTACGATTAAACAAGCCGACTACGACAAAATTAAGCACGATGTGGATGTGAGTATCATTGGCTATATCACAGAGGCTTCTGCGGGCTATAATTTAATTTCTAAAAGCGGGCAGGTACACAACATTACCGCCCAGGGTTGGAATGCATTTAAAAAGCAGTAATTCGCTTAAATTAAAAATTTTTTCGGGGATGGCATTCGCCATCCCCGTTTTTGAATCAGGGTATTAAAGTTTAGCAGTATAAATACTATATTAGTAATTACAATTCCTTATCATATTTAATCCCCTATTATGAATGAGATCAAAAATATGCCCCGCGAAGTTGTGACAGGTACAGCTACCGGGTTAATTTTCATGTCTATTTTTACTGTTGCATGGGCTTGCCTGGCTAATTTTGGTTTACAGGGCAACGACGATCATATCGTGCTTTTCGCTTTTACAATACCTGTATTGTTTTATATAAGCCAGTCCGTACATATTTACCGTAATGCTAATTTATTTCAACCAGCGGGTGCAGAAGATGCTATAGAGAAGAAAAAGAAAGGCAAGTGGTTCGGAATTATATTTGCGTTAGAAGGAGTATTCATCTTTTTGGCAATAAATATAGTGACCTGGATAGGGCATGCAGAACTAACGCTGCCTGCTATGGCTTTGGTAGTAGGACTGCATTTTTTTCCCCTGGCTTGGGTATTTGAAAGAAAAATTGATTATTTGCTGGGCAGCTGGGCTACCGTAGTTGCTTTAACAGCTGCGTATTATGCGTACCATCATTTATGGAACGGCTATACTATTGCGACTGTTATAGGAGTTGGTATGGCTCTCACTACAAGTGCTTATGCTATTTATATGATCACTTACGGCCGTAAGCTTTTATCAGGCGTAAAGCAACAGCCACACTACGCATAGTAAGACCCTATTTATAACCAAAAAGGCTCTGCACAAGCAGAGCCTCTTCTAAGTATGTAAGTGATAATTAAGCGCCTTCGTGCTTAACCTCATGTACTTCTTCCTGACGGAAAAATTTAGCGCTGAAGAAATCGTAATTCATACGGCCAATATTAACCAATGAAATTTCTTTAGGGCATTCTGCCTCACAAGCACCAGTGTTGGTACAGTTACCAAAACCTTCTTCGTCCATTTGGGCAACCATGGTTTGCACACGGCGGTAACGCTCTGGCTGGCCTTGTGGCAACAATGCAAGCTGAGAGATTTTAGCCGATACAAACAACATAGCCGAAGCATTTTTACAAGCAGCAACACATGCACCGCAACCGATACAGGTAGCAGAGTTAAAAGCCTCATCAGCAATGGTTTTTGGGATTGGGATAGCGTTGGCATCCGGCACACCACCAGTATTAACAGATACATAACCACCGGCTTGCTGGATACGGTCAAAAGCAGAGCGGTCAACCGCTAAGTCTCTAATAACCGGGAAAGCAGCCGCGCGCCAAGGCTCAATGGTAATGGTTTCGCCATTGTGGAAGCTGCGCATGTGTAACTGGCAGGTTGTGATGGCACGTTTAGGGCCATGCGGACGGCCGTTGATATATAACGAACACATACCGCAGATACCTTCGCGGCAATCGTGATCAAAATAGATCGGCTCCTGACCAGATTTGATCAGGCTTTCGTTCACCACGTCAAGCATCTCAAGGAATGACATGTCGGGCGAAATATTTTCAGCCTTGTAAGTTTCAAACTTACCGGCAGCATTTGCATCTTTTTGACGCCATACTTTAAGCGTCAGGTTCATATTTCCGTTTTCCATCTCTAATTAAGATTAGAAGCAAGAGTTAAGAATCAGGAGTCAAGATGTCTTGTCTCTTGATTCTTAACTCTATTATTTGTAATTCCTTTGTGCTAAATGAACGTTCTCGAATACCAGTTCTTCCTTGTGTAAAACTTCAGGCTGGTTATCACCGGTGTACTCCCAGGCAGCAACATAAGCATATTGGTCGTCATGACGTAATGCTTCACCTTCTTCCGTTTGTGATTCAACACGGAAGTGGCCACCGCATGATTCGCGACGGTCTAAAGCATCTTCAACCATCAGTGCACCCAGTTCGATAAAGTCTGCTACGCGGCCGGCTCTTTCCAATGAAGAGTTTAGCTCTTCATTTTCACCAACTACAATCGCATTTTTCCAGAAGTCGTCTTTTAAGGCCTGTATTAAACCACGTGCTTTAAGCAAGCCTTCTTCGCTGCGTGCCATACCGCAATATTCCCATATAATGTGGCCAAGTTCGCGGTGGTATTCAATTACAGTTTTATTGCCTTTTAAGCTTAACAGCTTTTTGATGTTGGCTAAAGTATCTGCTTTTGTTTGTGCAAAAGCAGGGTGGTTTGTATCAACCGGCTTAGGTCCTATAGTAGCAAGGTAATCGCCTAAAGTGTAAGGGATCACAAAGTAACCATCAGATAAACCTTGCATTAGTGCCGATGCACCTAAGCGGTTGGCACCATGATCTGAGAAGTTAGCCTCACCTAAGCAGTATAAACCCGGGATGGTGGTCATCAGGTTATAATCAACCCAAAGGCCGCCCATGGTATAGTGTACCGCAGGGTAAATACGCATTGGCTGTTTGTAAGGGTTCTCGTCAGTGATCTGCAGGTACATGTCAAACAGGTTACCATATTTAGCAGCCACTGTTTCTTCGCCTAAACGTTTAATAGCGTCGGCAAAGTCGAGGAACACGGCTAAACCAGATGCACCAACACCTTTACCTTCATCGGCCATTTCCTTCGCGTTACGTGAAGCCACGTCGCGCGGAACTAGGTTACCGAATGCTGGATATTTTCTTTCCAGGAAGTAATCGCGGTCTTCTTCCTTTACGTCAGAAGCTTTGATCTGTCCTTTTTGTAATTTCTGAGCAGTTTCTACACTTTTTGGTGCCCAAACACGTCCGTCATTACGTAACGACTCAGACATCAGCGTAAGCTTAGACTGGTGATCGCCGGTTACAGGGATACAGGTTGGGTGAATTTGAGTGTAGCAAGGGTTTGCAAAATAAGCACCGCGTTTGTGTGCGCGCCAAGCTGCTGTTACGTTTGAACCAATTGCGTTTGTTGAAAGGTAGAATACGTTACCATAACCGCCTGTACATAATAATACGGCATGACCTGCATGCGTATCAATTGCTCCTGTTTTAAGGTTACGGGTTACAATACCACGTGCATGTCCGTCTGCTACAACAAGGTCAAGCATTTCGTGGCGGGTATACATTTTAACCTTACCCTCGTGGATTTGGCGGTTAAGTGCAGAATAAGCGCCTAACAGTAATTGCTGTCCTGTTTGGCCACGTGCATAAAAAGTACGTGATACCTGTGCACCACCAAATGAACGGTTATCTAATAAACCGCCGTATTCGCGGGCAAAAGGCACACCCTGTGCAACGCACTGGTCAATAATATTTACCGAGTTTTCGGCTAAGCGGTAAACGTTAGCTTCGCGGGCACGATAGTCGCCACCTTTTATAGTATCATAAAACAAGCGGTAAACGCTGTCACCATCATTACGATAGTTTTTTGCTGCATTTATACCACCCTGTGCTGCAATAGAGTGTGCACGGCGCGGGCTATCCTGAAAACAGAATGCAGTAACGTTATATCCCAGTTCGGCCAGTGAAGCTGCTGCTGATGCGCCTGCCAAACCTGTACCTACAACTATTACATTGTATTTACGTTTGTTGGCCGGGTTAACCAACTTTAAGTTAAACTTATGCTTGCTCCATTTTTCGGCTATCGGGCCCTGAGGAACTTTGGCATCTAAACTCATTTCTTTTCGTTTTTATTTTTGAGTTGATAAGATCAACTCACTTGATGAAAAAATAATAAACCGGCATTGCGGCAAAAAGAATAGGTATGATTACGGCAAACAGCCATGTACCTATAAAGTAAATGATTGGCTTATACTTACGGTGTGTCCAGCCGATGGTATGGAAAGCACTTTGAAAGCCATGCAGCATATGGAATGACAATGCACCCATAGCAATTACATAAATAACTACATACCACCAGATTTTAAAGCTTGCTGCAACACGTGCATGCAGGTCTTTTACGCGTACAATTTCGGTATCACCATCAAATGATTGTGAATGCTCGAAATCAGCTTTCGCCGGGGTAAACTCGCTAACGGTTCTTTCGCCGGTTACAAGGTTGGTACGGTACTCTTTAAAACCAACAGTGTGGGTAAACTTGTACTTGTACCAGAAATCGCCCATGTGGATAACGATGAACAAAAACAGGATTGAACCTAAAAGGCCCATGTTTTGTGACGACCATGATGATGGTGATTTTTGTGCAGATGCATATCTTACCGGGCGTGCCTTACGGTTACGTGTGGTAAGGATGATCGCATACAGGGCATGTATTAAAATACAAGCGTACAATATGTATGCAACTACTTCTATCGGCGGAAAATGCGTTAAGAAGTTTGCATAAACGTTGAAGCTGTAACCATCATCGTTGCTAAACAACTGTAGGTTACCTGCCAGGTGCACAATTAAAAAGGTACACAAAAACAAGCCTGTTAAAGCCATGATCAGCTTTTTTCCCAGCGACGAGTTCAAGGTTTGTTTGGATTCGCTCATTATAAAACAGATTTATTGGGCAAAATTATTTATTAAAACCGGAAAGATATATACATGGCTGACTTATTATAGTGCAAATAGCTATTTAGAAACATTCTAAAAAATTACAATTCCATTGCACATAAATTATCAACATTGTTGCTAACAGATAGTTTTTGACTGAAACTGAGAATAATAAATACAATCTTTATCAGTTATTATCACAAAATTACTTTCAACAAAAAGTGATTTTGCTTTTCTTTGCTGATAATGCTCAAGAACGCACCACTACTACTGCTTATTTTTTTCTTTGCTGCTACATTTAAATCGCAGGCTCAAATAACTGATAGTTTGCTGAGGCGGGTAGACAGCTTACAACATGTAGACAGTTTACGTAAAGTAGACAGCCTTGCGCGTTTAGATACCGTAAAAATTGATACAGGTTTATTAAACAGGTATCGCATTGCTCCACGTAACTTTCAGCTGCCTGTAATATCAAGGCCGGTATACATCGATCCTAACTTGGTACCTGTTACCCTGCTCGATTATAAAATATCTTACTGGCGCAAGTGGATACAGATGGGTATTAACCTTAACCAGTCGGCATTTAGTAATAACTGGTCGGGCGGTGGGCAAAACTCACTTGCACTCGGCGGTAACTTCGATTATAAAACGGAATACAATAAAGCACCATTTGATTATACCGGCGAGTTGTTATTGATGTATGGTAAATCACGAAATGAAGGCCATGTGCCCCGTAAAACTAACGACCGTATATTTTTTGATAACAAGATTGCCACGCAAATGAGCAAAAGCTGGTACTTCTTCGGTTCGTTAAGTTTCGAGTCACAGTTCGACGAGGGTTTCCAGTATGACGATTCGGGCGTAGTGCCGCCGCTGCTCATTTCCCGCTTTATGGCACCGGGCTATATTACAGAATCACTCGGTTTTGAGTACAAGCCAAATAAGGTGTTCGACTTGCGTATCGGTACAGGTACTGCACGCCAAACCTTTGTTTTGGATACTACCATATACCATAACCTGCCAACCAATTATGGTGTAAAACCAGGGCATACCTTTTTAAATGAGCTGGCGTTTCAGGCGGTTGCCGTTTATGATAAAGACATCATGGCCAATTTGCACCTGAATGCACGTTACGCCTTGTTCATCCCTTATGGCCGTTCGTTAGCAAATATCGACCACCGTTTGGATATGGTTTTAAACGCCAAGGTGAACAGGCTGATCAGCGTAACCATTAACGCTACCGCACTTTACGATAAGGATACTTCAGACAAATTGCAGGCTACGGAAGGGCTTGCCCTGGGCATATTGTATAAGTTTCCGTAAACAATTGCCGGGCAATAGCTATTGTCATCACTCCTGATGAAGTGAAATCATTTCAAAATCATAACTTTGTAACCTCAAAATTTGAGATAAAGGATTGACCATATATGTTTGAAAATCTTTCAGATAAGCTCGACAGGGCGTTTAAGGTCCTGAAAGGACAAGGAACTATTACTGAGATAAACGTGGCCGAAACCATGAAGGAAATTAGAAAAGCCTTACTGGACGCCGACGTTAACTATAAAACAGCCAAAGCGTTTACGGATGACGTAAAGCAAAAGGCACTGGGTGAAAACGTATTAACTTCTATTTCGCCGGGCCAGTTGCTGACCAAAATCATGAACGATGAGCTGACCGCCTTAATGGGTGGTACAACTGCCGAAGTCAGTTTTCCGGCTACGCCAACGGTTATCCTGATTGCCGGTTTGAACGGTGCGGGTAAAACCACTTTTACCGGTAAGCTTGCCAATTTCTTAAAAACACAAAAAGGTAAAAAGCCTTTGCTGGTTGCCGACGACGTTTACCGCCCTGCGGCTATTGATCAGCTGGAAGTTTTAGGTCAGCAAATAGGTGTACCTGTGTACGCCAACCGCGAATCAAAGGACCCGGTTGCTATTGCTATGGAAGGGGTTGCGCTTGCTAAGCAGAACAACCATAATGTAGTCATTATTGATACCGCCGGCCGTTTAGCGGTTGACGAGGCCATGATGCAGGAGATTGAGCGCGTTAAGGCTGCTGTTAACCCGCATGAGATTTTATTTGTGGTGGATTCCATGACCGGCCAGGATGCGGTGAACACAGCTAAAGTGTTTAACGACCGCCTTGACTTTACCGGTGCGGTATTAACCAAACTTGATGGTGATACCCGTGGTGGTGCGGCGCTTTCTATTAAATCGGTAGTAAATAAGCCAATTAAATTTATCGGTACGGGTGAAAAGATGGAAGCGCTTGACGTTTTCCACCCCGACCGTATGGCATCGCGTATACTGGGTATGGGCGACGTGGTATCGTTAGTTGAACGTGCGCAGCAACAGTTTGACGAAAAGCAGGCAGCCGAGCTTCAGAAAAAGATCCGCAAGAATAAATTCGACTTTAACGATTTTTACGGGCAGATACAGCAGATCAAAAAAATGGGTAACATGAAAGATCTGATTGGTATGATACCCGGCGTTGGCAAAATGATGAAGGACATACAGGTAGATGATAATGCTTTTAAAGCAATTGAAGCCATCATCCTTTCAATGACGCCTTTTGAAAAAGAAAACCCGGATGCTATTAACCAAAGCCGTCGTGCACGTATCGCAAAAGGATCGGGTACGGACCTTGCCGAGGTTAACCGCCTGATTAAGCAATTTGAAGAAATGCGTAAGGTGATGAAACAAATGAGCAACCCGGCATCAATGGCAGGCTTAATGCGCCGCATGCCTAAGATGTAGGTTTTGTAGAAACAAGAGACCAGAAACAAGATATAAGAAGGCTGTACTGAAAAGTGCAGCCTTTTTTCATTGTAAAATAATATGATATCGGGTATAGGTAATTAAACAGCTTTTTTGTTTATTTAGCTATATAATTCATAGTCAATTTAAATTTTTATCACAATGTCAGCATTGATGGAAGTACTCGAGTTTCTCGATGACTCGGGTAGTGTAATGGTTAAACGGCTTCCCGACGCCGGACCAGCCGAAATTAAGTGGGGCGCCCAGCTTACAGTAAGAGAAACACAGGAAGCTATATTTTTCAGAGACGGCCAGATCGTAGATGTTTTTACAACCGGAAGGCATTTATTAGAAACCAAAAATATTCCGGGTATTGGCAAATGGGTAACCAGCTTTGCTTACGGTCCCGATTCGCCGTTCCGAGCAGAGGTTTACTTTGTAAGCAAAAAAATATTTGTAAACCTTAAATGGGGCACACAAGAGCCAATACTGTTTAAGGATGCCGAATTGCAAATGGTGAGGCTGCGCTCGTTCGGGATATTTTCTGTTCAGATAGCAGACTCTCGTTCTTTTGTAAACCAGATAGTTGGTACAATGGGCTTATATCGTGATGAAGATATAGCCGATTACCTGAAAAATATTATCGTATCAAAACTCACTGTAGTTTTAGCTGCCAAGATCAAAACAATTTTAGATATGCCGGGATCTTTTGCCGAGATCAGCGATGCTGCAAAATTGTCTATCCAAAATGATTTTGCCAATATCGGGCTTTCGCTTCATGATTTTTATGTCAACTCGGTTTCCGTACCCGAAGAGGTACAGCAAATGATTGACGAACGTTCGCGCATGTCTGCAGTGGGTAATATGGATCAGTTTATGAAATATAAGCTGGCTATGTCTATAGAAGATTCTGCACAGAATGTAAACGCCAGTGCAGGAGCTAATTTAAATGCAGGCTTAGGCATGGGTATGGGTTTCATGATGCCGCAGATGGTGCAACAGGCTATGGCATCGGTTGTAGCCCCGGCTCAGGCCAGTGCAACGGCGGGACCATCACCGGTGCAAAAATTAAAAGAAATAAAAGAGCTTTTGGATATGGGGGTACTTACCCAAGCCGAGTTTGACGAAAAGAAAGCAAAGCTACTTGAGCAGATTTAATTTTATGCAAGACGAAATGATCATTAACCAGTTTGCCGAAGCGACTACGCTTGCGCTGGATAAATTTTATATAGATGCTGCAAAGCAGTTTGAAGAAATAAGCCAAAGTTACCCGGAACATGAACTGGCCGACGATGCCATGTTCAATGCAGGGATGTGCTATTTCCACCTAAACTCCTTTGAACATGCCATAGCGGTTTTTGAAGAGGTGATAGAAAAATATCCGGATGCACAGATACATGAATTCGAAGGCGGCAACTCTTACGGAAAAACTGCTGCAAAGTGCCATTACGCTATTTTGAACAGCTACCTTGGCCTTTCAAAGTTTGAAGATGCAGAAGCACAACTTGCTAAGCTTAACCTCTACCCTGATGCATATGAGTTAAGCCCGCTTGGAGAGAAATTCTCCTATGAAGAATTAGGAAACAAAGCATTACAGAGTTTTAAAAAATTTGAAATATAATGGGAGAACGAAGCATAAGTAAGTGTACCAACTGCGGTGGCGAGCTTACATTTAACCCTGATACAAACGTTAAAAAGTGCGACTATTGCGGAAGCGAGTTTAAAGTGGCACCCAACGCTGATGGTACAGAAAGCGATAGTGCCATGATCTCCTTTAAGATTCAAAGGGCGGATTTTAAAGCGGCAATGCTTAAGTGGCTTGCGGCTGGTAAAGATGTGCCTGCAAACATTATTTCCGGCTCGTTATACGGTCCGGTTGTACAAGCTTATATACCGGTTTACTACATCAAGGGAAAATGTACAGGTGAGTGGACATCCTATCTTAAACCCAATGCCGGGTTTAAAAAGTACCTGCCATCCTTTTTAAAAGGAGAAAGGGAAAAAGTTTCTGGCGGACAAATAAGTGAAGATTTTACAATAGTAAGCCTGGCATGTGATAATTACAAAAGCACATATGTTATGCCCCCTAGCTTTTATGTTGAATATTTTAAAACTAATGGAGTGCCTTATCAACCATCGGAAGATAATCATCCGCTGTTTGATCTTTTAACCGGCTACCAGGTTAACGAAAACAATGTAATACCTTCTGATGAAAGGGTAAGCAAGTCTACAGATGCGCCAAAGTTCGAGCTTAGTAAAGATGAGTCTTGGGATAGGTTTGGCCAAAAGCAGGTATCCAGAAAGCTGAGCCAGAAAATTATTTCACAACAGCAGGAACCACAGGCGATAGACGTAGCAGTTAATGCAAAATATGATATTACATCTACCGGTAAAGTTTATCTCCCTTTTTGGATGACAAAAAATGTATACGGTAGTGAAGAATATAATATCTGCATGGACGGTGTGAGCGGAAATATAAGTGGCGAGAAAATATTTACAGATGCAGCAGTAGTATCTAAAAATAAGATTTATAATAAAGCACTATTGGCTGGTTTAGGTATCAGCCTTGCACTTTACTTGTACCGATTTAACTTACCCGATGGAAAAATGAACTTGAACCAGCATAACAATCCGCTTTTTAGTCCTATGGGAGGCTTCTGGTGGTTTGTTCGTGTAATATTGTTGTGGGGCGTTTTGCCAAAGTTTGTAAGCGATACGATTTACAAGAAAAAGGTAAATTCTGCTCAGGATAAGTTAACGAAAGCCCGTGAAATAGAGCTTGAAAGGGTTAATACCGGCCAACTGGAATTAAAGCATTGGAATGGCATAAAAGCTAAATCTCAAGACGATGTAAATAATGATGAAGAGGATTACGATGACGGAGATGACATTGTTGAAAATCTTGACCCGGAAACTGAAGCTAAATTCCAGGATGCTTTATCGAAGTACGGAAACGGAAAAAATTAAGGTATTTTATTAAACGATAAGCCAACCACACTAACTGTCGATTGGCTTATCGTTATAATCCCATATTAACAAATTATATCCCTACGCCATCAAGATAATTGGCCAGTTGCATAATTGCTTTCGATGTGGTAGCTATCTGAATATTAGCTTCGCTGTAGTTACGTTCTTCAATTGCTTCGCGGATACCGGGAAGTGTTTTTACACCATAGCCGGTATAAAAGCCCGGAGCGTAGATGCTGTGCTTGAACCACGGGCGGCGTGGCAGGCCATCGGCCGTTAATAATTGCTGCTCGGCATGGTATAATTGCTGGTTAAATTTGTCTACCTCTTTACCTTGTTGTATTGCGGCATCCCATCTTGCACCTAAGGCATCGGTACATTTCTTTAATGCTTCAAGCGCTGACTTTAAAGCCGAAAAATCAATAGCCGGAACTTCCGGCTTGGCTTCGGGTTGAGGCAAATGGTCTTTTGGGTCGTAAGCCAATGTATATTGATTAGCTTTTATCAGTTTATTGGTTGAAGCGGTTGATTCGCGCATTTGATCGGCCAGATCCATCACCTCTTTACCATAAGTATTTAAAGTATTGTAAAGCGTACGGAAATCAAACGGCAACACTTCGGCATTGGCCATACGTAAGGTAGCTTTTCCCGCCACCGATGCCAGTGCTTTGCAATAAGCAAAATCGCCATCTTTAAAACGGACATAGTCGTCGTAAGAGTCGTATATCGAATGGTAATCGCCGCCACTATCTTCGCCGCCAAAGCCAAGGTTAAGTGACGGGATGCCCAGATGCTGCAAAAATGCCGTATAATCAGACCCGGATCCTAATGCGCCAAGTTTATTTACAGTTCTGGCTTCAATATCTTTACGTGCTTTTGGCGATGATGCATTTACCAGATCATGCGCTTTGCCGCGGTCATAAATACTTACTTTAGTCTCTGGGTCTGTGGTCGATTGCTCGATCTCTGTCATAAATCCTTCCAGTGCGTGAGAGCCGCCTGCCCCTAAAAAGCCGCGGCCATTACCGTCTGAATTAATGTATACCACTGCATTTTGCTGTAACTCTTTAGCATGTTGCTCCACAAACTCGGTAGAGCCGATAAGGCTTGGCTCCTCGCCATCCCAGGCGCAGTAAACAATGGTTCGCTTTGGCTTCCATCCGGTTTTTAGCAGGTCGCCCATGGCTTTTGCTTCGTCAATCATGGCAGCCTGTCCGCTGATCGGGTCGCTTGCGCCATTGATCCAGGCATCGTGGTGGTTACCGCGGATTACCCACTCGTTAGGATATTTTGATCCTTTTATCTTGGCAATAACGTTATATGCCGTTACCATGTCCCAGTTAAACTGCAGATTTAAACGCACAGTTGATTTCCCCGGGCCAACATGGTAAGTAATTGGCAGGCCCCCGCGCCATTCGGGCGGAGCAACCGGTCCGTCAAGCGCTGCCAGCAGCGGTTGCGCATCATGATAGCTGATGGGCTGTACCGGTATTTTCATGATCGTGATAGCTTCTTCACGGGTTAATCTTTTCGCATTTTTTGTAGCGCCAACACCGGGCGTAAGTGGGTCGCCGGGATAAATCACCATATCCATTACCGAGCCGCGTTGCACACCATATTCGTTTTTATACGGTCCTTTCGGGTAAACATCGCCTTGTACATAGCCATCATCTTTCGGGTCTGAATAGATAAGGCAGCCTATTGCGCCATGTTCATAAGCTACTTTAGGTTTAACACCCCGCCATGACCTGCCATATTTGGCAATCACAATCTTTCCTTTTACATCAATGCCCAATTTGGCCAGTTGTTCGTAATCTTCGGGCAAGCCATAGTTCACAAATACCAGCTGACCGGTTACATCACCATCAGCACTCCAGGCATTATAGGTGGGTAGCTGCCCTTGCTGCCCTGAAGTAGCGTCTTCAGGCAGCGCAGGTTCTTTCAAAGTCGCAGTAAACTGGGTTGGACCTGTCATTTCCAGTACGCGGGTTTTAGGCGTAGGAAAAAGCACCTGATAGGTTTCCAGGTAAGCATCCAACCCGTAACTTTTAAAGCGCGCAAGTATGGCATCGGCAACGGCTTTACTTCCTGCCGAACCCAAATGATGCGGATGACCGGCTAATTCTTTAACAGTTTCGCCCATGCGTTTGGCATCAAGCGACTGATCGAACTGCTGCTCATACTGCAGTTCTTTTGTAGCCGAAGCAGCAGAAAAGCCGGATATCTTTTGCTGTGCATGCCCCAGCGCCGACAAAGCCAGCAGAGATAGCGTGAAAGTTTTTTTCATTACGTGTGTTAGTTTAAAGTTAGTAAGGTCAATTTATGAAAATTATATGACCCCTTGATATCGTTCTTGAAAGTAGCAAAGGCAGTAGTTTCATAAGGGGTCAATTAACTTGCAATGCTGCTTTACCCCTTTATCAAAGCTACTACGAGTAACACAGCCAGCAGTTTTCCCCTTTAAAGGGGAACGCAGAGACAGTAGTTTCAGCACTAACAATTATAAGGGGTCAATTAACTTGCAATGCTGACTTTACCCCTTTATCAAAGTTACTGCAATTTGCACAGCCAGTAGTCTTCCCCTTGAAAGGGGAAAGCAATGGCAGAAGGTTCATTCCGGACTTTCACAAGGGGTCAATTAACTTGCAATGTTGCTTTACCCCTTTATCAAAGCCATTACGAGTACCATAATCAGCAGTCTTCCCCTTAAAAGGGGAACGTAGAGGCAGTAGAAGTAGCAGTGGGCTTTCATAAGGGGTCAACTAATTACCGTAAAGAAACTTAATAAACAAACCACCGCATCAAAGCGTTACCATACCTGTAACATTAGATACTGAAAATTATGCAATGGTTCGGCGGTAAAGAAAGCGACAATGTTGAAGAAGGCAGCAGCAGCGGCGGTGGTCGCGGGTTTGCGGTAGGCGGCGGTATTGTTGGCCTTATTGGTTTGGTGATCTACTATTTCACCGGCATTAATCCTTCACAGTTTATCAATAATAGCGGTATAGGTGGCGGTAGCGAACAACAAAACACCCGTTTAGCAAAGGCCCGTACCCCCGAACAGAAGGAAGCCAGTATGGTTTTCCGCGGAACGGAAGAAGTTTGGGATAGTCTTTTCCGTGCTAATGGTAAAACTTATGAAAAGCCTACCCTGCATTTCTTTACCGATGCTGTAGATGCAGCCTGCGGACAGGCAACTTCTGCCGTTGGTCCGTTCTATTGCCCGGAAGACCAGAAAGTATACATAGATCTTAATTTTTATAAAGAATTGAGCGACCGTTTCGGTGCGCCTGGACAGTTTGCACAAGCTTATGTTATAGCGCACGAGGTTGGCCATCATGTGCAGAACCTGTTAGGTGTTTCACAAAAGGTACAACAGGCCGAAAGCCAGGCAGGCAGCAGCACCGAGCGTAATCAGTACTCGGTAGCGCTGGAATTACAGGCCGATTTCTATGCAGGCGTTTGGGCGCATTATGAAAATAAGTATCATCAAAACGGACTGGTGCTTAACCAGGGCGATATAGAATCGGCGTTAAATGCGGCAAGGCAAATCGGCGACGACCGCTTGCAGCAGCAAGCCGGGCAATCTGTAGAACCCGACAGCTTTACGCATGGCAGTTCGGCACAGCGCATGTACTGGTTTAAGCGCGGCTTTGATACCGGCGACCTAAGCAAAGGAAATACATTTAAGGAGATGGGGTTGTAGAGTTAAATTTCTTCTAAGCCACACGCTTTTAAATAGTTTACGGTGTTTTGATAATAGCTTGGAAGCCTCGTATGATCATTACTGTCTCCTAATGGAATAAATATGATCATTCCTTCTCTTGCTCTTGTTAACAATACTCTGTATTTATTAATTGCGTATTTTCTTGCTTCAACATTTGCAACAGTAGTCCATTTACTACCTCTAAAACTTTTAATATCCCAATTACTTTCGTTTCGACGCATATCCGCATCCCAGCATAACCCTGTCCAATCCAATTCTAATCCTTGTATGCCAAATTCAGTTGCGGGAATTTCCAGATAGTATGAGGATCGAACATCTTCTTTTGAATTTAGGAACCACTCTTCAACCTCTAAATCTGCTTTAACATCTAATCCAAGTGGTCTCAATCTCCTTGCACCAGAACTTGCGATCAATCCCATCCTTCTTGAACCCTTACAGTTATTTCTAAGCCATGTTTTAGCAGTTTCTAAATGTCTAGTTATTACTATTGGATAATTAGTAAGATCCTTTTTGAAAATTTCAGAAGCCTTTTCAGATTTTCCCTCCAATAAAAAGCTTACCCATTCAGATAATTTTTCAGCTTTATAAGAACGTATTGAGACGGTTAAATGTAAATGACTATTTTCAATGACTTCTACTTTCGTAGGAGCACTTTCGAACAATGTTAAATTGCCAGTACTATGATTGCCAATCTTTAATTCAGGAGAAATGTAAGCTTTCCAATCGCTAAATTTTTCTTCAAGGACCCTGCCCCATTCTGGCAAACCAGCCTCTCCTGTATTTATCTCTTGTCCCCCACCAACTAATGCTACAATAACAGACCAATCATTATGCCTGTTCATTATCTCAAACATCATTTCTGGCTCTGAGAAATTTCTATTGAATTTTCTCATGGAGTGTTCGGCATTCCATGCTCTTTGCGCTTCATCGAAGATTACAATTTTATTATTAGGGACTTTTTCCTTTTCAAAAAAATATGCATCTATAAATTGATGTACATTCTCTATAAAAGATATAATTCTATCTGTTTCCTTTTTCCGGACAGACTTATCTATTTTTCGGTGTTTTTTAAACGCATCTCTAGCTAATGCCTCACGTAGTACCTTAATTAAAGGGCCATTACCCGAAAGAAAAGTCGCTGTAGAACTTTCACTTTTCTGAAAATCTGAATGATGTGCTATATTTAATCCTGCAAGTGTTTTTCCAGCTCCAGGAACACCTGTTATAAAACAAATAATTTTTTCGTTTTTCGAGATCGCCGTTTTGATTGCTTCTATTACTGCATCATTTGTTAATGTGAGATTTTCTTCCGAGTGTGAGCGTGTTATTTCAGCAACCGATTTACCAGCATAAAGTGTTTGTGCTGCTTCAATTATTGTTGGAGTTGGTGAGTAGTCACTCCGATTCCATTGTAAATAATTAAATGTTGGATCACCTATACCCCATGTTTTGACAGCAAGGCCTAAATAATGATGAATATTTTCAGAATTAACATAGATAATTTCTTGAATCAAGTTTTGACTGATAATAAGCTTATTATCGAAAGCTTTTGCATTGCTCGCCCATAAAAAAGGAACAATTATTTTGTCCCTAGATTCATAATGAAAGTCTCTTAAATCTAAGCAATAATCAAGCAGTTGATCCTTATCGGCATTGGTAAACTCATGCTTTCCTGATTTAAATTCTATGACAAGGATTATATTAGCAGCTAATAATATAATGTCTATTCTTTTCTCTCTTCTTGCTATTGGATATTCTAATAGTATTCCCCATTTTTCAGACTCTATATTGTGATTTATTACTTCATTTAAAATTGCTTTAAGTGAAGTAATTTCGTTAATCCAAGAATTTGTTTGCGAGTGTTTCTGTTGATAAAATCCTGCGGAGCTAGATTGTGAAGTTAGTTTTCCGACAATAAAATCTAGAGAATCATCTATAAAACCTTTGATGGTGTTTATATAAAAAGCACTCATTTCGAAAAGGTTTTTGAATTAAAGAAGTCCTTGAATTCGATTTGAAGTGCAATTAGAATCTTTTCTAAATTTTCTACAGAAATGTTGCGTCGACCGTTTTCTACATCTGTTACATACGTTCTGTCGATATCAGCTTTATTGGCCAATGATTCTTGCGATATGCCTAATTCCTTTCTACATTCTCGAATTCTTAGACCAATTTTTGCTTTTATGCTCATTCAAGCAAAATGGAATATTGTAGACTTTAAGTCAACGGACTATAAGTGTCATTTTATATCTTGCACCATGCCAAACATCAAATTCCATTACTTATATCGCGATTGGGGTAACTACAAGCAATACGGTTGTATAATCTTTTCAAATCCAACTGGTTTAAACATTGATGAGTTAATGCTGTTACTAAAGCAAAAATTAATTGATGAACAGTTCTTTTACGCTAACAAGTGGAATCTGCCCGACTTACACTTTCCAAACTGGAACGAGCAGCTCGATCACAACTTTCATGAGTTTGAGCGCATTGAATATACTGTTGAACCTGCCAATACATTAATTAACTTAGCCGAGTTTGTAAAGCTTATTGTAAATTCTAAATGAAACGTTACTCCTACCTGTTATTGTTCTTTGTTATTGCTGTTGCATCTTGTAAATCAAAAAAAGCAGTGGTTACACCACCCGAAGCCAAAAGTGTTTATAAATCGCAGCTGGATAGCTTTATCAATATTGCCAAACAAATGAACCCTGCTGTACTTACCGATAGTTTGGGAATGGCCATCCCATCAGATTTTGTGGGTACCGTAAATTTTAACCTGCGCAAGCCTAACTATGTAATTCTGCATTATACCGCGCAGGATTCATTGCAGCAAACCATTAATACTTTTACCATAGCGCGTACACAGGTAAGCGCCCATTACGTGGTAGGTAAAGATGGCCGCGTAGTACATATGCTTAATGATTACCTGCGTGCATGGCAGGCTGGTGTAAGCAAATGGGGGAGCGTTACCGACATGAATAGCTGTTCCATTGGTATTGAAATAGATAACAACGGCAACGAGCCTTTTACCGAACCACAGGTTAAAAGTTTATTGCTATTACTTGCACAACTGAAAAGAGCATACAACATTCCAACGGCAAACTTCATTGGCCATGCGGATATTGCGCCCGGCCGTAAGCCTGATCCGGGACCGTATTTTCCGTGGCAGCGTTTGGCGGCAAAAGGTTTTGGCTACTGGAGCGATGACATTGTTGTGCCTGCACCTGCCAACTTCGACTATGAAACTGCATTAAAGCTGATCGGCTATGATACCCGCAGGTTAAATTATGCTGTCGAAGCTTTTAAACGTCATTTTGTGCAGACTGACATTACGCCGCAAATGACACAGCTGGACTTAAACATCCTGTACAACGTTTACAAAAAGTATAATTAAAGTACCCGGGAATGCATTTGCTAAAAATTATAGCCAAGATTTCGTTTCTTTAAAATACTTTGCCGAAATTTACTTTCATGAATAATTTACCGCCGCTGGCCGAGCGTATGCGCCCACGGTCGCTGGATGATTATGTGGGTCAGAAACACCTTGTTGGTCAGGGTGCCGTGCTGCGCAAAGCGATTGAGTCCGGGGCGTTGCCTTCCATGATATTTTGGGGGCCGCCGGGCGTTGGTAAAACTACTTTAGCTTACATTATTTCGCAAAGCTTGTTCAGGCCATTCTTTTCGTTAAGCGCCATCAATTCGGGCGTTAAGGATGTAAGGGAAGTGATCGAGAAAGCCTCCTTACTGAAAGAGCAGGGACAAACTTTGCCTGTATTATTCATCGATGAGATCCATCGTTTTTCCAAATCGCAGCAGGATTCTTTGCTGGGTGCGGTTGAACGCGGCATTGTTACGCTGATTGGCGCTACAACAGAAAACCCTTCATTCGAGGTGATCTCGGCATTGCTTTCGCGCAGCCAGGTTTATATTTTACAACCGTTAGGCGAAGACGACCTGATCGGCCTGCTGAATAAAGCCCGGCAAGAAGATGATGTATTGAGCAAGAAGAACATTAAGATAGAAGAATACGAAGCGCTGCTACGTTTATCAGGCGGCGATGCGCGTAAGCTGCTCAATATTTTTGAACTGATCATCAATGCCTTTGACAGCGACGAAATTGTGATCACCAACGAAGTGGTGCTCGAAAACGTGCAGCAAAACATGGCCTTATATGATAAGGCAGGCGAGCAGCATTACGATATCATTTCGGCATTTATAAAATCTATGCGGGGCAGCGATCCCAACGGCGCTGTTTACTGGCTGGCCCGGATGCTTACCGGTGGCGAGGATCCGCTTTTTATTGCCCGCCGCATGCTGATACTATCATCAGAAGATATTGGCAATGCTAACCCTAATGCCTTATTACTTGCCCAAAGTTGTTTCGAGGCCGTAAATAAAATCGGCATGCCCGAGTCGCAACTGATCCTTTCTCAAACAGCGATATATCTGGCTACGTCGCCAAAAAGCAACTCGGCCACTACAGCTATCAGCGCAGCAATGGCGCTGGTTAAGCAAACCGGCGATCTGCCCGTTCCGCTGCATTTACGTAATGCACCTACCAAGCTGATGAAAAATATTGGCTATGGTAAAGAGTATAAGTATGCGCACAGTTACGAAAACAACTTTGTTGACCAGGACTTTTTGCCCGATGCCGTTAAGGGAACTAAAATATACGATCCAGGTAGCAATGCCCGCGAAAACGAAGCCCGCGAAAAACTGAAAAAGCAGTGGGGTAAGCGGTACGATTACTGATCACCAGGTAAAGTCTTTTCGTATTCATACTTTCCTTTGATGAAAAAATTGAGGTAGCGCCCTTTTGACTGCGAGGCCTTCAACTCCTTGTACACCTTTTCAGGAACAGACTTGTAAGTATAAACTACGCCCGATGTGTAAGTCACCTTCAAATCTTGGCTTGAAGAATCATAATCATAAGAGGATACAACAGCTGATGGCATATGATATGCACATATAAAATAATGCCAATAACACCACGGCTTAACAAGCTTTATTTATTTTTGCGCGGAACTTATGAAAACAAGGATTGATATTGACAACTGGGTACGTAAAGAGCATTTTTTATTCTTCAACAGCTTCGATGAACCATACTACGGCATTAACGTCAATATTGATTGCACCTTAGCTTATAAAGATGCCAAAGCAAATGGGGCTTCATTCTTTTTATACTATCTGCACAAGTCATTAGTGGCTTCGCAGCAAATTGAAGAATTCAGGTACAGGATAGAAGATAACGAGGTTTATTTATATGATGTGATCAACGGCGGCTCAACCGTTGACCGTGCGAACGGCACTTTCGGTTTTGGCTACTACGATTATTACCCATCATTTCATGACTTTGCCGAATCATGTTTAAAAGAGATTGAACGGGTAAGAAGCCGCAATGATCTTGAGCGTTCGCCTCGGCAGGATCTGATCCGTTATTCTGCCCTGCCCTGGATTGATTTTACTGCTCTTTCTCACGCCCGGTCATTTTCTTACAGGGACAGCGCCCCTAAAATATCATTTGGCAAAATGACGGAGAAAGACGGTGTTCGAACTATGCCGGTATCCATCCATGTGCATCATGCTTTGGTTGATGGCCTGCATGTTGGCCAGTACATCGAGTGCTTTCAGCAGCTCATGAACCAGCCTGTTTAATTATTGAGTGAATGCGTAGCTAACCCAGTTACCGTGGTGCGAAAAGGAAATGCACAGGCTTGTACTTTCAATAAAAGGATAGCCGGTATCATGTTTCTTAAAATCTACTTTCAAATCGGGATAAAGCTGTACTAAACGCTCTTTTGCAAACAACCTTACCGCTGCGGACAGACTTTCAGGGTCTGGGTTTTCAACATGACGTATGCCCCAGTAGCTTTTGTTAAAGTCTGCAGAAATAAATGATGCGATGTATGGTGGGGTGACTACTGATTTTACGTGGTATTGCTGCTCTGCAAACAGCAGTTCCATGTTTAAAACCCGCTCATCAAAGCCTAAAGCTGTTTCCTGCTTGTGTGCAGAAGCGAATAGAGGTGTGGATATGTCTACAACCTGAAATTTAACGGGTGAAAATACCAGGCCGGGCTGGTGCCTTTTCAAGAACTTATAAACAGATTCCTTAGCCGACCATAATAACCACACAAATACCTCGAACGGTAATTGTGCAGATTGGAAACCGCTAAAAAGCAGCTCTTCTTGCGGAGATAGTATCTTAGAAAAAAACCTGCGGTCGCAGGTTCTTTGTTTGTCAATATGTTTAAGGTCTACAATATCGTTGCCGATACTGATCATGCCTGTCCCATTTTTTCGCTGATCACATCAATGCAGCTACCAACATTGGTCATGCGATCGGCAGAATCGTAATCGATCTCGATATCATATTTAGATTCAGCGTCGATAATAATATCAACTAAATTGGCTGAATTTATTTTCAGGTCTTTAATTAAATCTGTGTTCTCGTCAATCTGTGCCAGCTTTTCTTTATCAACCGTGTACGGCGAAAGCACTTTTTTTAATTCGTCTAAAATTTCTTGTCTCGTCATTAGTTACTATATTTTGAAAACAGGAGGCAAGTGTTCACGTCGCCAAATCCAAAGTTAGCTTTTGCTACGATATTTACCTCTTTTTTTACCATTGATGTTGGTAAACAATTTATATCAATAATGTTTGTGATCTCAGGGTTTGGATCATCTAAATTAACATTTGGATGCACAAATCCATGAACTATTTGTAAGATAGCTGCAACAGACTCAATAGACCCTGCCGCACTAAGGCTATGCCCGATCATTGATTTAAGCGAATTTACCATCGGGAAATCACTGCCGCTGCGGTTTAAAGCTGCGCACCAGTTTTGTATCTCCAACCGGTCTGCCAGGGTAGCTGTAAGGTGCCCGCTGATCAGGTCTATTTGTTCCGGCGAAATACCTGCTGCTTTTACGGCATCTGTTACGCTTTTCATTACACCGGTAGGGTTAGGCGCCGTCATGGAGCCGCCGCCACGCTGACCGCCACTATTGGTAGAACCGCCTAAAATTTCTGCATAGATTTTAGCGCCGCGCGCCAGGGCAAATTCAAGGTCCTCAATTACAAATGCCGCCGCACCCGATCCGGGTACAAAACCACCGGCAGTTATGCTCAATGGCCTCGATGCTTTTTCAGGCTCGTCGTTAAACTTACGTGAAAGCACACGCATACTATCAAATGCACCAAACACATAGGTGTCCACATATTCGGTACTGCCCACCAGCATACGGTCAGCATAGCCATGTTTGATATATTCATAGCCCATCAGGATAGCCTGCGTACCAGTAGCACAGGCCGCTGAGTTTGTAATTACCTTATTGCCCAAGCCTAAACGGCCGGATATGTAGGAGGTTACACCGCTGTTCATGGCCTGCTCTACCACGCGCGAACCAAGCTTTTTAACTTCTTTGTTATCTACCCGGGTTATTACATTTTTCATGGCCTCGGTATCGGCAATACTATTACCGAAAACGCAACCTGTATCCCAGCGGGTATCTTCCGTTTCTACTTCTAAGCCTGCATCCTTCCAGGCATCAAGCGCTGCATGTATGCCGTAGCCAACACCGCGTGCTTTAAGTCCGTGAAAACTTACTTCTGATATGTAGTTACGCAGGCCCTCCCAATCAAATGCAGGCATCCCTGCAACCTGGCAGCTGAATTTAAGCTCTTCATAAAGCGGCATAAACTTAATGCCTGAAGTGCCTTGTTTTAGCGCATCTAAAAACTGGGGAATACCGATTCCGTTCGGAGATACCACGCCCATGCCTGTAACCACTACACGCCTGTTCATTTCCTTAACCCCGCGTTTTTAATAATCCCCGAAAACATGCCTTTTGCAATTAATTCGTTATTAGTGTCCAGCATTTCTACGTAACACTTTAATTTTCCAAAACGGAAGTATTCTTTTTTAGATTTTACGATTACTTTTTGCCCCGGCAATACCATTTTATAAAATGATACATCTGTTGATGTTAATAGCGGAAACATCGGTTCGTCGTCTTTAAAATCAATATCGCCTTCATGCAGTATCAGAAAAATACCCAATACCACCAGGCCAATCTGTGCCATTATTTCTGTGACGATAACGCCGGGTGTAACCGGGTTACCCGCAAAGTGATCTTCGTAAAAAAAAGCATCTTCTTTTAATGTGTACTCCCCCACAACGCCATCCATATCCAGTGATGAGATGTGGTCTACAAACCTAAAAGATGATTTATAAGGTAAAAGGTTTAATATGTTTTTGTACATAGGCTATAAACTCAAAACTAACGGCAATGTTCGCCGCCATCTACATGAATTATTGATCCGTTTATCCAATCGGCATCATCGGTACAAAGCATGTAAATTACTTTTGCAACATCCTGGGGTTGGGTAATGCGCCCGTAGGGGTTTCGGGCTGTTGCCATTTCAATCAGCTGATCGTGTCCGGGTATTTTTCTTAACGAAAAAGTATCAGTAATACCAGCCTGTATTACGTTGGTATTAATATCGTATTTGCTGTATTCTACAGCCATGTAAGTGTTCAGGCTTTCAAGTGATGCCTTAGCGACAGACACCGCGGCATATCCATCCCAGTATTTATGCGAGCCTTCGCTTGTCAGGCCAATAATACGGCCTTTGGGTGCAAATAAATCTGCCTTTAATAACAGGTTTGCCCAGTCGAGCAAACTGTTAGACATGGCGTAAGTGGTCAACTGTATATCTTCGGTTGTTAACGTGTTATAAGCATCTGCCTGTTGCGGATCTGCTACGGTTAGCGGTTTTAAATTACCGCGGGCAATGGCATGCAATAAAAGCTTTACGCACTTCTTATTACCTACCTGCTCATTAAAAGAATTGATAAAGTTTTCCCTGCCGCCTTCGCTAAGTGCGTTGATGTTATAGTTGAGGATTTTTACACCTGTTTCAGCTGAAAGTGCTTCAAGTCTCTCTTTAAATGTTTTCTCTTGGGTGGCAATTTCGCGGTACACTACAGCTATGTTCATGCCCTGCTTTGCCAGTTTTTCGGTAGCCGCAAAACCAAACCCGCCGGATCCGCCTAAAACCACCGCCCATAAATTATTGAATTGTAAAGTTGTATCCACCCCGTTTGCTTTTCTGCTGCATGTATTATTTCAGCCGTTGGTAAACAAGCATTTATAAAAATGCAACCTCAAAGTAAGTAAAAGAAAATGGATTTTGAAGACTTTTTATGGAGGAATGATTGAGACAATACTTTACCCCTTACGAAAGGCAATGAATTATCACTGCCGTTACATTCCCCTTAAAAGGGGAAGACCACAGTCTGTAGTGTTTGCAGTAATGTTAATAAGGGGTAAGAGTAGACATATAATTTTTGACCCCTTATTTACGCCAATGATATATTCATTGCCTCTGCTTTCCCTTTAAAAGGGGAAGATTGCTGGCTGTGCGTTTTGCAGTAACTTTGTCAAGGGGTAAGGTTAGACATGCAATTTATTTGCCCTTATGGAAGCACCTGCTACTTCTACTGATACTGCGTTCCCCTTTTAAGAGTAAGGCTACTGCCTGTGCGGGTTGCAGTAATGTTGTCAAGGGGTAAGGTTAGACATGCAATTTATTTTGACCCCTTATTTAAGCACCCTGCTACTTCTACTGCCATTGCTTTCCCCTTAAAAGGGGAAGATTACTGGCTGTGCGTTTTGCAGTAACTTTGTCAAGGGGGAAGAAAAAACTTCCTACTCCACCTTATCTCTTTCCGCAACCATTTTACGTCGCAGGGAAATCAGTACTAAAAATACTCCTGTGGTAATAGACAGATCGGCAATATTAAATACGCCGGTATGTATAATGGAGAAGTTGATGTACAGAAAATCAGTTACAGAGCCGTTTACTACCCTGTCATAAACATTGCCTGCGCCACCACCCACAATACAGCAAAGGCCTATAAGTGCCATCTTATTAAAATCCACACGGCGTATCAGCATGGCTACGGCCCATATCAAAACGGCAGACGGAATAACAGATAATAAGATAATTCGGAGTAAGTATGGTATCTGGTCGCCAAGGCTTAAAAATGCCCCGGTATTTTCTACTCTTGTAAGTATAAAATGGCCATTTAAAAAACTATGGTTGGCATATGGATATATATAATG
Source organism: Mucilaginibacter sp. KACC 22063 (assembly GCF_028736115.1). Classification (NCBI taxonomy): domain Bacteria; kingdom Pseudomonadati; phylum Bacteroidota; class Sphingobacteriia; order Sphingobacteriales; family Sphingobacteriaceae; genus Mucilaginibacter; species Mucilaginibacter florum. Next base: position 28,365 of record NZ_CP117877.1, read on the forward strand.
CCTTACCAGGTGTTTAGAAAACTGATCGAGACCGATATTAAGTAAAACGATGGAAATAATAAAGATGGAACGGATCAGCTTATTCTCTTTCATATTTAAATAAAGGTGCAATAATACAAATTATCATGGTATAGCATATTTATGCCTTTATTATCAAAAGCTTAAAAAGTTTCTTATTTATTAAATAAATTTTACCTTAGTATTCACTATCTGCTAAATGCTATCTGAAAAACTAAAAAATGAAACGCTTTCTCAGCATCAACAACTGGAAAAGAGGCTGGTAACCCGTATCAAGAATGCCACTACTACTGCCGACTATATAGATATACTTCAATTATTTTATGGATATTTTGGCGGGCTTGAGCAATATATTAATCAATTTATAGGCAGCAGTCAGCTTGCAGACTATACACAGCGCAGAAAAACTGATGCAATTGCACAAGATATAAAAACGCTTGGCGCCGATCCTGTTACCATAGCCCAAAACTATGAGCTGCCGCAAATCAACAGCTTGCCCGAAGCATTCGGCGCAATGTATGTAATTGAAGGATCAACGCTTGGCGGCAGCATTATAAGTAAAATGATCAGCAGCAGGCTGGGCATCAGCAACGGATTGTCTTTTTTCAATGGCTACGGCGAAAAAACGCAGCAGATGTGGGAAGAGTTCCGCAATAAACTAAATCAAATTCCAACCGAATCACAAACCCAGCAAGCGGTAATCACAGCCGCTAATAACACATTTATAAAATTTAGTAACTGGATAGATCGGCATGGACAAAAAGAATTATGATTCTGACTTTTGCGGTAGTTTACCGCTGCATAATACTAACCTGATACAGCCGTATGGTTATCTGGTGGTGTTAGATGCTCAGTCGCTTAATGTGGTACAGGTAAGTGAGAATATTGAAGATTTGCTGGCTGCTAAACGGGCAGATGTGGTTAATAAGCCGTGGTCGGCATTTGTAGCTGCCGGCGAGGCAGATTTGATAAAAGCAAAGTTTGACACAGGCATAACCGATAAAATTCCGCTAAGCTTTACAGTTACAACAAATGGCAGTAATGTTAACCTGCTGGGCCTTGTACATGCAAAAAGCGGATATCTGATTGTTGAACTTGAAAGGGTTGCGCCGGATTCGGCTCGCTATTTTACCGAAGTTTTTCAGGAGGTAAAATATGCCATGGCTGCAATTGAGATAGCTGATTCTGTTGAGGCCGTCTGCCATACAGCTATACATGAGCTGAAAAAGCTGTCGGGTTTTGATGGTGTAATGATGTATCGGTTCGATAGTGATTGGAACGGTACCGTTATCGCCGAAGAAAAAGAACCCGGATTAGAAAATTATCTTGGACATACCTTTCCGGCTTCAGATGTACCTAAGCAAGCACGACAGTTATATTTGAAAAATCCTTATCGGCTTATTCCTAACCGCGAATACACACCGGTACGTTTGTATCCGGTAATTAACCCGGTAAGTAATTCGTTTGTTGACCTTACCGATTGTAACCTGCGCAGTGTGGCGGGGGTGCATTTAGAGTATATGAAAAACATGAATGTAATGGCATCCATGTCTATCAGGGTTATAAAAGATGGCCAGCTTTGGGGATTAATATCCTGTCATAATATCACGGCCAAATACCTCAGTTATGAACTATGTTCGGTATTTGAGCTCTTGTCAAATGTGATTTCTTACAAAATATCGTCTATTTATAACAAGGCCGACTTTGATTTTGCAGCGCGGCTTCAGGAGCAGCGCGCCGAGCTTGTTGAGCAGGTTTACACCAATAATGACCTGGCGAAAGGTTTGCTGCAAAGCAACGGGACAAACATTTTAGAAATGTTTAATGCTACCGGTGCTGTTGTTATAGAGGATGGCCGTTTCGAATTGGCTGGTGAAATACCTTCGCAGGACGATTTAGAGAACCTGGTGTTTTGGCTACAGGGTAAAAACATCACCAAAACTTATGCGAATAACAATTTAGCAGGCGCATATGATGATGCTGCAGAATATAGCGATATTGCCAGTGGCGTATTAGTTATTCCTGTAGATAAAGATAAAGGGAACTATATTTTGTGTTTCAGGCCGGAGGTGGTGCGAACCATTAACTGGGGCGGAAATCCGAATGAAGCTATAAATTTTGAGAAGGACGGTAAAACATATCACCCCAGAAATTCATTTAAGCTATGGCAACAAACTGTGAGGCAAACATCTTTGCCCTGGGATCAGCATGAGCTTACTGCGGCCGAGATGTTTAGAAGCTTTGCTTTTGAATTTAAGACAAAACAAATTTTTAGCTGATATTAAAGAGCATTTTTAGAAGATGAGCAAAAGTTCTGTGATAGCTAAACCACAAAAAAATATTGGGGTAAGCCAAAAATATGTGGTTGCCATCGGGGCATCAGCCGGCGGGCTGGAGGCTATACATGAGTTTTTTGATCATATGCCCAATAACTCAAGCTTTGCCTTTATCGTCATCCAGCATCTCTCTTCAGACTATAAAAGCCTGCTTGTTGAGCTGGTGTCTAAACACACCCACATGAAGGTGTTCGAGGCCCAGCAGGATATGCTTATACAATCTGATTGTGTATACATTATTCCGAATAACAAGCTGATGACCTTCAAAAACAACAGGTTAAAGCTTGCCGATAAGGTACACGATAAATCGCCAAACACAGCAATAGATACATTTTTACTGACTCTTGCCCGTGAAAAAAAGGAAAAGGCAATTGCCGTAATCCTGTCGGGCACAGGCACAGATGGTACCAAGGGTATAGAGGCTATAAAAGAATGCGGCGGACTGGTACTGGTGCAGGATCCTAAAACAGCAAAGTTTGACGGTATGCCCAACAGTGCGATCACCTCTGGTAATGCCGATTTTATAATGCCTCCCGCAGAACTGCATAAAGAGTTGTATAACTATGTTAATCAGGAGCCGGTTAAGGTTTTAAACAACGGTAAAATTGATGATAATTTGCTGGATGAAATATTTGGCCTGATTTATAGAAGTACCGGTAACGAGTTTAATCTTTATAAAACCCCGACAATTATACGGCGTATAGCCCGGAGATTAACCGCTACAGGGGTTAATACGCTGCCGGAGTATGTCGATTACCTTAAACAGCATCCAGGCGAAGTAAGCACACTTGGTAAAGAATTTTTAATTGGTGTTACTAAGTTTTTCAGGGATACGCAGGCTTTTGATTGCCTTAAAAAAGAAATTATACCCGCCATTGTTGATAAAAAGCAGGATGGCGAGACCATTAAAGTGTGGATTTGTGCGTGCAGCACCGGTGAAGAAGCCTACTCTGTAGCCATCCTTTTATATGATTATATCCAACAGAAGAAGCGTAAGCTTGAAGTAAAGATATTTGCAACAGACATTGATCCTTCCAGTATTGACATTGCAGCAAAGAATTATTATTCGGCCGCTGCTGTAAAAGAAGTAGACAAAAGGTTATTAGATCAATATTTTATTAAAGAAGGTAAAAGTTACGCTATTATTACCCCTATCCGTAAACTGATCGTTTTTGCACGTCATGATGTAATTAAAGCGCCCCCCTTTATTAAAAACGATCTGGTTACCTGCCGTAACATGCTGATCTACATGGATACGCTGTTACAGCAAAAAGTATTGTCTACCTTCCATTTCTCGCTTAACCCGGGCGGTTATCTTTTCCTTGGCTCAAGCGAAACCGCAGGCATACTAAAGGACGGTATACAGGAAATTAACAGTAAATGGAAAATTTATAAAAAAACCGGGCCTATAAATTATTCCACACACCATACCTATACAGGCGCACGTTATCAGACAGACTCTCAGGTAGAAAAACTCCGCACTTTCTTAAAGCCCAATGACAGGTCGTCACGTACCATCGAGGATGATTTTAAAGATTTTGTAATTGATGAGTTTGGCTATGTAGGCCTTTATATTGATAAGAACTACGAGATAAAGGAAACCATAGGCAATTTTAGGAAATACCTGTCATTGCCCGAAAAGAAGCTTGAGCTAAATCTTTTGAACATGGTGCCGCGCGAGGCTTCGGTTATTCTTAACACAGCCATACGCAAAGCCTGGAAAGAAAACACAAAAACAACGCTCAGAAGGATCCGCATAGGGCATGACGGCCGCGACGTTTTCTTAAATGTATCAGTAAAACCGCCCGATCTTAACTCGGCGCGCGCATATACACTCATCTTATTGCATGAAACTTCAGATATAATTATAGAAAAGGACGCTAATGCACAGCTTTCTATACCTGATGCGCAGCAGCATGAATATATCATGGAGTTGGAATCTGAACTTAACGAAACCCGCAATAACTTGCAGATGGCTGTTGAGGAAATGGATACCACCAATGAGGAACTGCAATCAAGCAATGAAGAACTGCTTTCGGCCAACGAGGAATTACAATCAAGTAACGAGGAATTGCAATCGCTTAACGAGGAGCTGCATACCCTTAATACCGAGCACCAGTTAAAAATAAAAGAGCTGATAGAGCTGAACGATGACCTGGATAATTATTTCAAAAGCACGGACATTGGCCAGATCTTTTTAGATAATAACCTGCTGATACGTAAGTTTAACCCGGCATCGGTTAATATGATCAACCTTATTGAGGCAGATATTGGGCGCCCGATAAGCCACATCTCTAATAACATCAAGTCGGAAAACATTATGCAGGATATTACTACTGTAATGTTGACCAATCAGATATTAGAGAAGGAAGTGCAGTTAAAGGACAACCGCCGTTGTTTGATGCGTATCATGCCTTATGTGCGTAAAGACAAGCAGCGCGACGGTGTTATTGTAAGCTTTGTTGATATTTCTGTAATAACCGAACTTAATAACATTATCAATGGTGTTTTCAATGCCAGTGTAAGCGCCATTATGGTGTTTAATGCCATTCGCGATACAGAAAGCGGGCAGCTTACAGACCTTAAATGTATCACAGCAAATAAAGAGGCTGTGAGGCTTTTCGGTAGAAATAAGGAAGAACTTGCAGGCCTGCACCTGTATCATGACCTGTCACAGCTTACTGATCAGCAATTATATGATCGCTTTGTAAAGGTAATGGATACCGGCACGGCCATGCAGGCAGAATTTTGCGTAAACAATAAAATCTGGTACCATGTAATTGCCGCCCGTATAAGTGGTGGTATAGTTGTTACGTACACTGATATCAACGAGCGTAAGCAAGCCGAGCAAAAGCTAAGGAAGAACTATAACGAGCTGATAACCGCACGTGAAAATTTAAAGAAACTCAACGAAGAGCTGGAAAGCAAGGTACAGGAGCGTACACGTAAGCTCAGCGAAAGCGAAGAGCGGTTCAGCCTGGTTTCAAAAGCTACCAATGACACCATCTGGGATTGGAACCTGGTAAATAACATTATGTGGCGCAGCGAGAACTTTACCTCGATGTTTGGCTATCACCGCAGCGAAGAGACCGAATCATTAAGTTTCTGGTTTACCAAAGTGCATCCCGAAGACCGCGACCGTGTTGAAAAAAGCGTTTTCGATGCGATTAATACCGGTAAAAAGCAATGGTCAGCAGAGTATCGCTTCTTAAAAGCTAATAATCAGTACGCTATTATACTCGATCGTGGCAGCATCCTACACGATGATTTTAATACGCCGTACCGTATGGTTGGTTCCATTGTGGATATTACAAGGCTGATTGAAGCAGAGAAGAAGATGAGCAGCAGTGAGAATCGTTTCCGCAGGGTTTACGAGTCCAACATGATCGGTATGATCTTCTCTGATAACAATAATGTTATTGTAGATGCCAATGATGCCTTCCTGAACATGATTGGTTACAGCCATGCTGATATGCGCGATAGTCAATTGAAATGGAGTGATATTACCCCTCCGGAATATATGGATGTAAGCAATTGGGCGCAGGAGCAATTAAAGCTTAACGGCTATTGTCCGGCGTTTGAGAAGCAATACATTAAAAAAGATGGTGGGCGCTTAAGTGTTTTAATGGGTTCGGCGACTTTAGAAGAAGACCCAACGGCCAATACGGTTACTTACATTATTGACATAACAGAACAAAAAGAAGCGGAACGCCGCAGAAAAGAACTACAGCAGCTGATTAAAAAACAGCAGGACGAATTTTACAGTATTTTCTTAAATGCTCCTGCCCTTATTTCGATACGCCGCGGCCGTGAATTACGCTACGAATTTGTTAACAAGGCCTTTGAAGAGTTTGAAGGCTCCAATAATTACATAGGCAAAACGGCAGAGGAAGCACATGCCGACAGGCTTGGCAGTAAGTTTACAGCTATTGAAAAGCAGGTATTAAAAACCGGCAAGCCGTATATCGGTAAAGCCGTGCAGGTTGAATTGGAGGACCAGATAACCGGCGGCTTGCATGAGGGCTGGTTTGATGTGATCTTTACACCGGTATTTACCAGTAACGGCAAAGTAGATGGTATTGCGTTTTTTGGGTTTGACGTTACCGACCTTGTAAAAGCACAGCAGGCAACAAGGGAATTAATGCAGAAGAAGGATGAGTTTATGAGCATAGCCAGCCACGAGCTTAAAACTCCTATTACCAGTTTAAAAGGATCATTGCAGATTATGCAGCGTATGGCAGCCAATAACGGCGATATACGTAACGTGCATACTTTTATTGATAAGGCGGCCAAGCAAACATCAAGGCTTACCTCATTGGTTGATGATCTGCTGGATGTTACCCGCATACATGCCGGTAAAATGATGTTTAATTATTCGTGGTTTAATGCCGGCGAATCCATAAAAGATTGCGTGGAAGATGTACAAGCTAACGTAACATCGCACCAGATCATCATTGAAGGCGACGCAAACGTGGATATATATGCCGACAGGCCACGGCTTGACCAGGTACTAAGCAACTTTCTTTCAAATGCAATAAAATACTCGCCCGAAGAAAATAAAATTATCGTAACAAACCGTATTACCGAAAACAACATGTTATATGTTTCGGTTAAGGATTTTGGCATTGGTATACCTGGTGATAAAAAGGATTTTGTATTCGACCGTTTTTTCCGGGTACAAGAGTCATCGCATAAATTTTCTGGGTTAGGATTGGGCTTGTATATTTCGGCAGAGATCATCAGGAGGCACCATGGCGAGATTGGTGTAGAGAGCAGCGAACACGAAGGCTCAACCTTTTGGTTTACAATACCCATAACTAAAAAGAATTGATTTTAATAAATTAATAAGTAGATTTGTTTCTAACTAAACTACCCTATGAACGTTTCTGATAAAAAGATTATCATATTTGATGACGATGAGGATATTTTATCCATATGCTCTTATATCTTAGAGGAGCAGGGATGGGATGTTCACACGTTTACCGACTGTAACAACATTGTAGAAAAAGTACGCAGTGTAAACCCTGCGGTTATCCTGATGGATAACTGGATACCCGATGCGGGTGGTATAGTTGCTACACAAACGCTAAAAAAAACAGAAGATCTTAAAGATATCCCGGTAATTTATTTCTCTGCCAACAGCGATATTCAATTGCTTGCAGAACATGCCGGTGCAGAAACTTACCTGGCTAAACCATTTGATCTGGATGCCCTGGAACAAATCATCAACACGGTTTTAGTAAAAGAATAAAGCATTTAATGGTATCATAAACAAAGAGCGCCTGCTGAATTTCAGCAGGCGCTCTTTGTTTTATTCTGTTCCCGGCCCGCCAGGGCCACCACCACCCGGTCCACCCGGAGGAGGGCCGCCCATGCCGCCATCGCGTCTGCGGTAACCGCGGTCACCATCAGGGCCTTGCTGCATAGGTGCACGGCCGGCAAATTTCTGTAGCCTTAACGTAAAGGTAAGCAGGAAGTAACGGCCAAGCCTGTTCACATTGGTTTGGGTAATGGATGTGGCTGTAGCATTGTAGGTATAGCCGGTATTTTCATTAAATATATCGAATACTGAAGCGCGTATGGTACCTGCATAGTTTTTCAGGAAACGGCGCTCAACATAGGCATTCAGGATATTAGGGTTAGTAACCGGAACGGTATAGCCATAGTTGATATTATGTGTATAATCATAACTTACTGTCCAGTTTTTCCAGAAATAGTTTTTACCATTAAGCCCTAATCCCAAAGTACGTACGTTTGATCCGGCCTGGGTTAAAGCATTGTTGACAGAATTGCTTGTTTTATTGATAGAATAGCTGGTCAAGGCTTGTACGTCAACAATATCGGTAATATCTAAACGGAAACGTAAGCGTGGCGTAAATGAAAGTGTCTTGGCAATATTTTTTTGTGTGGTAAGTGCTACAGTGTTAGAATCCACACTTCCTACATAACCAACATTATTGGTATAGCTTACGTTACCATCAAGAAAGATATTGTATTTACGGTTAGAAAATGGTTTTCCAAACGTTGCAAAACCCGAAGCCTGGTAATAGCCATTGGTATTTACATACTCTGTAAGTGTGGTATTTTGCAGTTGGCTATAAACCGGATTGGCCGCTACGGCTGCGCTTTTAGGTATGCTGATAATATTGGTAGATATTTTATCATTGGTTTGCGTAAACTGCGCATTCAGGAATAAAACATCACCAGTGGCAAAGCTGAATTTATTATAGCGTAGCGAGAAGTTGTTGGCAAATTCTGGCTTAAGCAATGGATTACCCTGCACAGGATATAACGCGTTTGAGTAATCTATAACTGGTTGTAACTGGCTAAAGCTTGGCTGGTTGTTGTTGCCATTATAATTAAAGCTTAACGAGTTACTGCGTGCAAAGTTGTATACAAAACGTGCGGTTGGCGCAAAGTTTACGGTGGTTACACGGGTATCAGTATTTGTCGTAACCGAGTGCCCATCTAATGTGGCAGGCTGTACACCCACACCCAAGGTATAATTATATTTTTTATCAACAACGCGCAGGTTTAAGCCAACCCGGTTGGTGGTAAAGGTAAAATTATAGTTGTTGCTTAAGCGCGAATAAAAGTCATACGTACCAGCGGTATTAAGCGTATCTGTTGCTTTATCGCTTGAGGTATAAGAGTGGTTATAAGCGTAATTAAGCTCCAGGAAGGTGATTTTTCCAAGCGGCTCAATGTATGACAGGTTTGCACCTACAGAATTGGTTTTACTGTCAATATTGATCATCTGGTTAACAGGGGCCAATGGTAAACCCGCTGTGTAGTTATAAATAGGGTTTTGTGAACTGTTGCTTTGGCTGGTGCTTAAATTAACATTGATGCTCAGGTTACGGCCATGGCTGTTGAAACGGTGATTATACAATGCCGTTAAGCCAACAGTTGGGGATGATGAATTAGCATAAGTGCTGGAGTTATATGCCGAGTTGGTATAAAGATCTCCGGTGGTGCGTGATGTAAGCTGATTTAAAACATCATCATTAGACAGGGTAAGTGTTTTGGCGTATGAAAATGTTGGTGTTACCTTTAAATAGTTGATGGTGTCGGGACGCCATTCCATGTTCCATGTAAAGCGATGGTTGATATTATTATCACTTTCTATACTGTTTTGGTTAGTATTACTTGGAAAACGACCAGTGTTAGTTTGTTGAGAAATACTGTTTGTATTAGTACTGTTATCGGCAAAGCTATAACTGCCATAAACAGAAAGGTGTTTGCCCCATTGGTCGCGGAAGTTTGCACCAATTGAATGTACATCTGTTATACCATTCTGATTGGTTGTGGTGCTACCCGAGCCTCTGGCTGCATTGCCACGGCCACCGCCACCACCGCCACCAAAGTTGCCGCCTGCACCGCTGCTGCCGAATGAGAAAGTGTTGATGTTGGTGTTGTTAAGTGTACCTAAAACCGAGATCTGCTGATCACCTTTAAACTTAAAGTAGTTTAATGAGCCGAAGTAGCGGTTCTGATTATCTGTTGATGCCACACCGGTGTTGCCGCTCCCCTCTTTAGGCAATAAATCATAACCATCACCACCGGTTGCCTGTAATGAATAGCCATAATTACGATCCTTACGGATATTCACATTTAATACCTTAGTCGGCTCACCAGTTTTAATGCCTGTAAGGTTAGCCTGGTCGCCATAATCATCAACCACCTGTATGCTTTCCAATAGATCAGCAGGGATGTTTTTAGTTAATGAGGTAACGTCGCCCCCCATATAATCCTTACCATTGATACGCACTTTTGTCACCGACTGCCCCTGTGCCGTTACTGCACCCGTAGAAGGATCTACATCAACACCCGGTGCTTTTTTCAAGGCATCTTCAAGTGTAGCATTAGGCCTTACATTAAGTGCGGCAACGTTATATTGTACGGTATCTTCTTTAACGGTTACGGCATTAACACCAACAATGGTTACGCCTGCCAGCATTTTAGATGATGATTGCAGGATGATGTTTCCCAGATCAGCAGCCTTACTGTTAGCATCAATATTATAATGTTTAATAGATGTTGTATAGCCAATAGATTTGATAGTGAGCGTGAGTTTTGCTCCTTTTACATTGGCAAAAACAAACTTGCCGTTAACATCGGCAATGGTATTCAGGCTATCGCGCTGATCTGATGTTAGGGTAACTACGCTGCCCGGAACGGATAGTTTGGTAGAGTCAATTACGGTACCTCTCACCTCGTGCGTGGCTTGCCCATGCGCATACAGAAGTGAAAAAAGAACGAAGAAAAGCAATAAAGGTATTCGTTTCATAAAAGTTTGATCAAAGGATATTCGTTTTGGTTACTTAATACAATAGTTTGACCATAAAGGTTCAATAAGTTTATTGTAATTAATTGATTTAAATAGGATTGTTACATATTGCATGTGTTTGTTACATATTATGTCATGCTTATTCGTATATGAGTTCCTTACATGTTAGTTATCAAGGTTTTGCTCGTTAAGGCCGATGTATGATAATATCTTTGCGCTGTAACTATCACTTACCGGGATTTCATTATCGCCGATCATTAACCTGGTCTTTTTAAAGGAGCGCACCTTGTCAAGCGCCACTATAAATGATTTATGTACCCGGGCAAAATCCTTTTCTGGCAAACGCTCTTCCATGTAGCGCATAGTAAGCCTTGTAATAACAGGCTTAACCGAAGTAGTTAAATGGATTTTGATGTAGTCTTTTAAGCCCTCAATAAAACTGATCTCGGGTATATTGATGCGCACAACAGAATAATCGGCGTTTACAAAAAGGTAGTCCGGGTTGTCTTCTTTAACTGGCTGATCTTTTTGCTGCCTCAGTGTAAACAACTCATGTGCCTTATTAACAGCTTTCAAAAAACGGTCGAAAGCGACGGGTTTAAGCAGGTAATCCACCACGCTAAGGTTAAAGCCATCCATCGCATAGTTTTCATAAGCGGTAACCATAATCACCATCGGCGGGTTGGTTAGCGTGTTTAAAAACTGTATTCCGGAAATGCCCGGCATTTGAATGTCCAGAAAAATGAGATCTACAGGTTGATTACGCAAAAACTCCATGGCCTCTATAGCGTTTTTACATTTGCCTTTAAGCTCTAAAAACGGCACCTGCAGCACATTGTCTTCCATTAATTCCAGTGCAAGCTTTTCATCATCAACCAAAAGGCATCTCATCATTGTAGTTTTATTTTAAGGTTGACAATAAACATCTTATCATTCCGGCTGATATCTAATGAATAAGCGTCGTGGTATAATAACTCCAGCCTGCGCTGAACGTTAGTAAGGCCAATGCCCGAATTTTTATCTTTTGAATCCAGTTGGGGGGCAATGGAATTCATTACTGCGAAATGCGCCCATCCTGTTTCTTTGTTAACATTAAGCTGGATGTTAATCAGCGGGTCGGTTACCATCCCCACCCCATGCTTAAAAGCGTTTTCAACAAAAGGTGTTAACAGCATCGGCTCAATCTTAAAATGGTCAATATTTTCGGGCGGATTGAAAATGATCGTTACATCATCGCCAAAGCGAAGTGTTTGCAGGTAAATATAACTTTTAAGGTATTCTATCTCGCGCGCCAGCGATACTTTCTCATCATCGTTCTCATACAGCATGTAGCGCATCAGTTTGGATAGTTCGATAAGTGATGGCTCAAGTATGTCCGACTTTTTGCGTGCCAGCGACACCATGTTATTAAGAATGTTAAACAGAAAGTGCGGGCTTACCTGCGAGCGTAAAAAGCTGAGCTCTGTTTTTAGGTTCTCGTTTTCTTTCTCTTTCCTGATTTTTTCCTGACGTGCATTGTCTGTAATAATGCGATAACTGGTGCTAACGCCTATAATAAATACATAAGTGATAATATTAGTGAAATACCAGCCAAAACCTTTATCAAACGGGCCACGGTCCATACGCGGGTGCATCCCGTCGGGGCGGCCATCAAACCTGCCCGGGCCATGCGGTGGGCCAAATGGAAACAGTGCATGTTCAATGATGCCATTTATGCTTAATGCAGCACCAACCGTAATAATTACCGTTAAAATATATAGCCATGTTTTTTGAGTATATAACTTGGGGTAAAGCAGGTAGGCATTAAAGTAAAAGATAAGGGCAAGTAAGGTGTTATTGATAATAAGCTTATACTGCCAGTGGCTTATGCCATGATTAGTATTAGGATTTCTGAAAAGATAGGGCGAACTGATAACAAGCGCCCAAAGCACAACATGCAAAAGCGGTTGTAAATACTTGCCGGTTATAAATCTTTTAGCAGCCATTTAATAATTGTTAATCAAATATAAATTGAGGATTAATACAAAAAGCTGAAATGAGACCAACTCAATATTTTTTGCGACGAAAAGCGGCCCCCGGCATTTTTTGAAAAAAATGCTGAACCCGTAATACTATGTTAACATAGTTGCCCGTTTTATTTAAAACTATAAACAGCAACAATGCCACAACTTTACTTATTAACAAATCTTCAGGGGATTATTAAAAATAAATAAAACCTGTTGATTTACAAGTTGTTAAAGTAATGATAAAGCATTGAGTTATGAGCAAATTACGCGCTTCTCTGCACGCCCGGGTACACAGCTGGATAGATTCAGTTGGGTTTAGGTTAAATGCCTCTGAAACCGACAACAAAAGTAATGTGACCACGCGCCACTATTTTTTTGAGACATTTAATTTTATTGAAAGGCTTGATAGCAATGCCCCCGAAAAAGCCAAATTTTTATGCTTTGATCCCTATGGTGAAAAAATGAAGGTGAACTCTTTGCTTGATCTTCAGAGTGCCTTTTTCGAAAACATCAGCCAGCTTAAATAGAAACCGTTTAGATTCTTCTTTTAAGGGTTAAGATAAACCGGTAACGTTTTTTGCCACGTAGCACGTCAATCAGTAAACTTCTGTCGGGGCTTGAGCGGAATATGTTGTCTATATCCTGTATGGATATATCCGAAACATACTTAAAATTGATGGCTATGATCCTGTCACCGGGTTCTATCCCGGCGATGTCGGCTGCCGAGCCTGGTTCAATGCGGTTTACTATAATGGCATTTAGTTCCTGGCCTTCAGCGAAGTATTCCATGCCGCTCATGTCGTGCTCAAACGGCTTTTTAAAATCGAGGGCTGGTTTTAAATACAGCGCTTCCTGTTGATAGTCCATAATCAGAGTAAAGCGTTTCAGGATGTTAAGGCCAAGGTTGCCGTCACGCGATACGCTCATCATCTGCTGCCTTACCGAATCATCGAGCGGGAAGGAGGTGATCACCTCCTTAAAACGGTATTTGCCGATATCCAACTCCTTTATCCTGCTTAAATAACCAACTACGGGCCCATTTAAGCCAATGCCTAAATTGCCTATGATGTGTTTGGCTGGGAGTAGGTCTTTTTCAATCAGGTTTTCAAGCATTAAAGGATGGCCTGCCCCAAAATCAATCACTAACTTAGTGTCCATTTCATGCTGGTCATCAACCCTGACACGCGCATGCATGTAGGGTTTATTTTGCTCTATCGTGATCGGAATTTTATAACCCTTTCTTAAACCTTTAAAGCTGCCTGTGCGGCCAACGGTTAATGTGCTGTCCACAAAATTGAATTTAACAGCCAAGCTGCTAAAAAAATCATAGCCTATTAATCCATGTATAGGCATCCCTACATACCCTGATAAATTGAACATGTCTTTCTTAAGTGCGGCGGCAGTAAGACCCTTACCCTCTACCCCGTTTATATCGAAATGAATACTGGCTAATATCTGCGCTTCTATGGATTCGCCTTCGCCAAGGCCTGTAAGTTTAATGGTTCGCCGACTCTTAATACCTACCGAATCTGCAAGTGCAGGATCTGTGATAATGATAATGCCGACACCACTGTCCAGTATAAAATTATAAGGCCCCTTGCCGTCAATGGTAGTTCGTACAATAATCATGTTGCGTACCATGTGAAACGGGATGTTGATTTTTTTGCGGTTAGGCGGCATCTCAAGATACTGCGCTTTTACTGTTGTTAATCCCTGTATAGAAAAAACAAATAAAAGAACAGCCAGCTTTACAATATGAAAGGGCTTCGCAAACAAATTATGGTTATAATTGGAAGTTAAATTTAACTAAACATATCTATCAATCAAACTATTACATGTTGCGTAAAGTAATACAGGTTTTAATTATCGTGTTGGCATTTGGCGCTGTAAAAAGCGTGGCTTATGGTGATGGAATTAAGAAAAGGAAAATAAAGAAGCTGTTTAAGGAGTCGGCTATTATGCAATCGCATTTCACCGGGTTTGCGCTTTACGATATGGACAAGCAGGATACGGTGTTGCTGCTTAACGCCGATAAATACTTTACGCCAGCATCAAACACAAAGCTTTTTACCTTTTACACCAGCCTCAAAATACTGGGCGATTCTATACCGGCATTGAAGTATCAAATTCATGGCGATTCATTATTGTTCTGGGGAACTGGAGATCCGTCTTTTCTGCACCCTGACCTGATAGGCAACAATGGCTTTAATTTTTTAAAGCAATCGGATAAAAAGCTTTTCTACTGCAGCGGGACTTATCAGAACAAACCGTTTGGCAGCGGCTGGGCCTGGGATGATTATAATGATTACTACCAGGCTGAGATCAATGATTTTCCTTTATATGGTAACCTGATTGAAGTTTATGCTGATGCTAACAACCACTTAGCTACAAAGCCTGCATATTTTAAACAATGTATAAACACAGATAGTGCTTATACGCCTGACAAGTTCAGCATTCAGCGGAGTTATATCAGTAATCGGTTAACTGCACCGGCAATGGCTGTAACTGCAGGCTTTAAACAATACGTGCCCTGGCAAATCAGTGATACGCTTACGGTAAAATTGCTTAGCGACACCCTGAAAAAGCAAGTAGTATTATTGCATAAGCATATCCCTGCCAATTCGCAGCTGATCTACAATGCTAATGCAGACACCGTTTACCGCCATATGCTGCAACCCAGCGATAATTTCATAGCAGAGCAATTACTTTTAGCCTGCTCGTCGGTAAAGTTTGGCTATCTTAATTCAGACTCTGTGCGAAAATACGCTGTGGACAGTTTGCTGAATGACCTCCCCGATAAACCGCAATGGGCAGACGGATCAGGCCTTAGCCGCTTAAATCTTTTTACACCGAGGGATATGATCACTTTGCTGAACAAAATATCAGCGGAATTTAAAGATGAGCAGTTTTTGCATAGCCTGCTGCCCGAAGGGGGCGTAAGCGGTACGATAAAGCATGCCTATGCTACTGATAACGGCCAGCCGTTTGTATGGGCTAAAACCGGATCGTTATCAAACAATTATAACCAAAGCGGGTATATGGTTACTAAACAGGGGCGCAGATTGTGCTTCAGTTTTATGAATAATAACTTTACCGAACCAACGTCTGTAATAAGGAATGAGATGGTGAGGATAATTACCTACATCCATGATAATTTTTAAACCTATGAAAATACTTGCCTTTGCCTGCGGGCTATTCATGCTTTCGGCCTGCGCATCGCAACAGGAAACCAAAACCAAATGCGGTAGCGTAGTTTGTACCGAAGAATTTATTATGATACCGGTTAAAGTAATTGCTACAAAAAGCAGCGAGATTAACTTTAAAACTTACAAGGTAATTAACCTGAACACAGGTAAAGAAGTGAAAAGTAATGGATGGCCGGGAAAAGATAATCCGGGAACTGTTGTAGTAGCCGATGATGGGCACCGGCACGACTTTACAGAGCAGGGCACCGCATTGCAGTTACAGATTACAAGGAATGATGGACGTGTAGTTAAGCAGGACTATAAGATTGGGGGCGGCCGTTGTGCATGCCATGTAAGTAAGATAAGCGGACCAGACCAGGTTGATATTGATCAGTAAATAATGATTTGCTAATTTAAGATAGTAAAACGAACCCCTTAGAAACAGTAAAGCCCCTGATGGGCAGGGGACTTTTACTAACCAATTATAAACCTAAATTATGAGAAGAGCTGTTGGGGAAGGACTCGAACCTTCACAGAGTGGTTAGCCCGCATCGGGTTTCCCATATTCTCCGCCACCGGGACAAGGAGGTGTGTCTGCCAAAAATTTCACCACCCAACAATGTTTTTCTTATAAAGAACAACCGATATTTCCGGTTTGCTTAATACAAATTTAATAGCCCAATCAATTTCTTGCAAATATTTCAATAAAATAATTTTATTTTTATTCAAATTTTAATTAGACTTGTGATTAAATAATGAATTGAAAATTTATGCCCCACAAAAAAGCACAAAATTTAGAAATTGATAATCTCGATATTCAGATTTTATCAATATTGATGAACAATGCCACTACGCCTTATACAGAAATTGCCAAAGAGTTGATTGTTTCTGGCGGAACCATCCACGTTAGAATGAAAAAACTGGAGGAAATGGGCGTGATTAAAGGAGCAAGCCTTGAGGTAGACCCCCAAAAGCTTGGATTTGATATTACTGCCTTTTTGGGTATATATCTTGAAAAGGGATCGCAGTATAATGAGGCAGTAAAGCGCTTAAAGGAAATTAAAGAAATAGTAGAGCTGTACTACACTACCGGTAGCTGGAGTATCTTTGCAAAAATTGTATGCCATGATACCAGCCACCTGCGCGAAGTGTTAAACGAGCAGATACAAAGTGTACCAGGCATACAACGTACCGAAACCTTCATTTCATTAGAAGAAAGCATTAAAAGGCAAATCAGCCTCGACTGATTTACTTAAACTTGTTCTTCAGGGCAGCAAGTTTGCTTTGCATATCTGTTTCGGGCTCTTTTTTGATATTGGCCCGGGTGTCGCCTTGCTTTTTTGTGCGCTCCCCGGGTTCGGCATTTTTCATTGATAATGAGATGCGCTTGCGGTTTACATCAACTTCGGTTACGGTAACCATTACCTGTTGATGTACCTTAACCACCTCGTTGGCATCCTTTATAAACCTGTTGGCTATCTGGCTTAAATGTACCAGTCCATCCTGGTGAACACCGATATCTACAAACGCACCAAAATTGGTGATGTTGGTTACAATGCCGGGCAGTTTCATGCCCACTTTTAGGTCATTCATGGTATTGACACCTTCGGTGAAACTAAATGCTTCAAATTTTTCGCGTGGGTCAAGTCCTGGTTTTGCCAGCTCGGCCATAATATCATTCAGTGTCGGCAAACCAACCGTATCAGTAATATACTTCTTAAGCGGGATGCTTGCGCGCAGTTTATTATCGCTCATTAAATCTTTAACCGAGCAGCCATTGTCTTTAGCCATTTGCTCCACCAAAGCATAGCGCTCGGGATGTACAGCGCTGGCATCAAGCGGGTTCTCTGCCCCGCGGATACGCAGGAAGCCAGCCGCCTGTTCAAATGCTTTATCACCCAAACGGGCCACTTTCTTCAGTTGGTCGCGTTTTACAAAAGCACCGTTTGCATTACGGTAATCCACAATGTTTTGCGCCAGCTGCGGGCCAAGGCCCGATACATAAGCTAATATTTGTTTTGACGCGGTATTCAACTCTACTCCTACTGCGTTTACGCAGCTGATCACGGTATCATCAAGTGACGTTTGTAATTTATTCTGATCAACATCGTGCTGGTACTGGCCAACACCAATTGATTTAGGGTCAATTTTTACCAGTTCTGCCAGTGGGTCCATCAGTCTGCGGCCAATAGATACTGCGCCACGTACAGTTACATCCTGGTCTGGAAATTCATCGCGTGCTGCTTCAGAAGCGGAGTAAATAGAAGCGCCGCTTTCGTTAACCATTACTATGGTTACGCCATCTAAATTAAGGTTGCGCACAAATAATTCTGTTTCGCGGCCTGCTGTGCCGTTACCAATGGCAATAGCTTCAGTATGATACTTGGTAACTAAATGGCGCAGTGTTTTTTCAGCTTCGGCTAAACCACCTGCCCCGCTATGCGGAAATATGGCGGTATACTCAAGTAACTTGCCCTGCTCGTTTAGGGCAACAACCTTACAGCCGGTACGGAAGCCCGGGTCAATGGCAATCATGCGCTTTTGCCCAAGTGGGGCAGCTAATAATAATTGACGTGCGTTTTCGGCAAATACTCGGATGGCCTCATCATCGGCTTTCTTTTTAGTGATCAGCCTTACCTCTGTTTCCATGCTTGGTTTAAGCAGGCGTTTATAGCTATCGCCAACAGCCAGTTTAACCTGCAACGCGTTTGGGTTATTAGCCGTTATAAAATGCTTTTCGAGCAATGCAATGGCATCATCTTCTTCCGGTTGAATATCCAGCCATAAGATATCCTCTTTTTCGCCGCGGCGCATAGCTAATACGCGGTGCGATGGCGCTGTTGAAACAGGTTCGCTCCAGTCAAAGTAGTCTTTGTATTTAATGCCGGCTTCTTCCTTGCCGCTTACCACACGCGATTGTATAGTCCCTTTGTTGATAAACAACTCTCGCATGGTCGCACGCACGTCAGCATTTTCGCTGATGGTTTCTGCAATAATGTCCCTTGCCCCCGCTAAAGCTTCGGCAACGTTATTCACACCTTTTTCGGCATCAATAAAATTGAGCGCTTCCTCTTCCGGGTCACCTTTGCCCTGTGCCAGGATAATATCCGCCAACGGTTGCAGGCCTTTTTCGCGGGCTGCACTTGCTCTGGTTTTACGTTTAGGGCGATAAGGCAGGTAAATGTCTTCCAGCGCAACCATTGTATCCGCTTCGTTAAGCTGTTTCTCTAATTCGGGCGTAAGCTTGCCCAAGTCAGTTAGGGATTTGATAATGGCTTCGCGGCGTTTATCCATATCGCGCAGCTGCTGTATGCGGTCGCGAATGGCAGCCACCTGCACTTCGTCAAGGCTGCCGGTTAGTTCTTTACGGTAACGGGAAATAAATGGCACGGTAGCGCCCTCATCAAGCAGGCCAACGGTAGTGTTTACCTGTTTTGAGGAGATAGACAGCTCTTGCGCAATTTTAATATAGTGATCCATGTACAAATCAAATTAAGGCTGCAAAGTTGTAGCTATCTGCACATAAGTCAAAATGTTTTTTGGTGATAATTTAAAAATTAACACATCAAGCAGCAAGACTAAAAGCGGATGTTTAAGCCGGTATTAACGCCCCATGTATTACGCGCAGCGCCATTGAATTGAGTTTCGGGCCTGTCGCCATTGATCCGGAAAAGTCGATCGACACCATTGCCTGTTTCCCAGTGCTGATAATTGCCCGATATAAACACAGTCACTAAAGAGCTGATCTGATAATTGATCTTCAGTCTCGATTGTAAGCCAAATCCATTAGCATTTTGCCTGAAACTTACCGGATGTTCAAAATCCAAGATCTGGTTCCAGTCGGCACGGCTATTATAATTTACCTGGTTATAAATAAGCGTAGGTTCTAAACTTATTTTGTTGGTTAAAGGGGCATTGACAGTAATCCCCACTAATGCGCCTTTCCAGGTGGTTTTATAGGTGGTATGAAGTGTGGATAAGTCAGAAGTTGTATTGCCAAGGATGTAAAGGTTCTGATTATTGAGCGTATATCCGCCAAATGGCTTAACAGATAGCCTACGTACTTTAAAGATGTATCCTAATTGTACTGATGCATTTTGGATGCTGCCTTTATCTGCGGCAAAGGTTTCATTGTAAATATTGTTGCTGCGATTATCGTCCTGGTAGTCTGAATCATTAACATGCCCCGCCTGAATAGCGGTGATATTGTATTGCGCAGATGCTTCAAAACCTTTCCAAAAGTTCCAGCTTAACGCTGCCCCTGTATTTAGACCGCTTACCTTCCATTTCAATTCCGAATAGATATTAGGACTTGTACCTGTGCTGTTACCGGCTATTGACCAATGAAAGTTTTCCTGCTCATAACCCGTATAAAATTCAGCATGAAGCTTACTGCTGGTCTGCGCAAAAACAGGCAGGCATGTTAGCATAAGCAATGCTACAAGGCAGGTAAGCTTGTTAATCATTCAGGTTTATAATGGCCAGTTAAAATAAGCATTAATCTGACTAAGATGCTATAGGTATGAACAAAAAACGCAACCCATTGGGTTGCGTCATAATCACATATTATAAAATCACAATCTTTACAAACGAGGAGGCGCCGGTGGCGGAGGTGGCAGTTTGATATGTATGCCACGGCGATGACGGACAGCCCTGCGACGAACATATGGGCGGCGCGGACGGCGTAATCTTGGTGCTCCCGGCGGCCTTGGCGGCGGCGGTGGCAGTCTTTGAAAAAATGCTCCGGCTACAATTGCTGTTTCAACAGCAGGCTCTGCTTCAACAAATTCGAAGCTGATAGCCATTAAAAATATTACAAGAAATATTTTGCTGAATTTCATAAGTAGATGTAGAGTTTCAGTTTACCTAAGATGCTCAACAGCAGGCTTTGCTATTTGTTTTATAAAAATTTAAATTATTCATTTACATACTTATACAGGAAGTCGGCTGTAAACTGCCCTGCTTGCAGCCAGCGGTTTTCAGTGTCTTTCCCACCTTGAAAAAACGGGTTGAAATGTTTCTGCAGCTCATGCGAATACCCCTCAAAAACTTTTGTGGCATTCGGAATTTTAAGGGCATCTGCCTGGCGCTGTATAGCAGCGGGGCCGTATAAGCCACCGTCTTTATCGTCGGGCTTTACAATACCGTCATTACTGCCGTAAACATTAACAATAGGCACCTTTGCATTTTTTAACCATGTCAAATCAAATATGCCTCCCCAGTAATTGATCACTGCTGTAACCTTCAGCCTGTCTGTAGATTGTGTGGCTGCATGGCTTTCGTCAAGTGCTACTTCTTTAGCTAATTCCGCATTGTTGCTGTAAGCTGCCTGTAAAGCGATGATCCCCCCAGCCGAGTTTCCGGCTAAAATAATTTTATCGGGGTTAATGCCATATTTCGCGGCATTAGCACGAAAGTATGCAACGGCCATTTTCGCGTCCTGTACGGCATAATAAGCGCTTTTCTTCAACGTGCCGAATTTAAATATCGGGTTGCCTTTACTTAAAGTATAATTGATGGCAGCACATACATATCCCCTGCGGGCAAAGGTTCTGCACCATAGCTGTATGCCTTTGGCATCTTTTGAGCCAAATTTAAAACCGCCGCCATGCATCCATATCATCAGCGGACGGGAGGCAACATGATCACCCGCAGGCCTGAAAAGGTCAAAGTCGTTGGCTGTTTCGTGCTTAGTACTATCTGTGTTATAGTTAAGATCTTTATCTATCACAAGATTCTCAAAAACCATGTCCTTGTAACGTTGTTGGGCATTTGCATAAGCAAGGGAGCTAAGTATAACGGCGCAGATCAGCATGGCTTTTTTGTACATAGTCTTTTGTTTGTTAAAGATATACGTTACAAAGCTTTAAGGCGGATGTTTGTAAAACATCTGCATTTGGCAATTTTATTAAATTTGGCATTCAGCGTATAGCTTATTATGATAACCGGCTTAGGAACAGATATTGTAGAAGTTGACAGAATGGAGCAGAGCATACTGCGTGCAAACGGTTTCAGGGAAATGGTGTTCTCAGCCCATGAAATACAGTATTGCGAACGTATGGCCAACAAATACGAGCACTATGCCGCCCGCTTTGCAGCTAAGGAAGCCTTTTTTAAAGCATTAGGTACCGGCTGGAAAAGCGGTACATCTTTTAACGAAATAGAAGTGTTTAACGATGCCAATGGTAAGCCGGAGATCAGGCTGTTGGGGCAAAGTGCCGAAGCGGTTGGCCCGGTGCGCATATTAGTATCGCTTACACATGTACAATCAATGGCTGCGGCCACTGTAATAATAGAAAAATGATGATGCAGCAAACCGACGAAATGACCTTGTTACAGGAACAAAAGCTAAAGGAATTATTACAATACCTTACTGTGCATTCGCCGTTTTACCGCGAAATGTTTGCTTCGCACCAGATTGATATAAGCGCCATTAACACCCTTGCCGACCTGGCTAAAATACCTACCACAAGCAAGGAAGATCTCCAGCAGCGCAATGCTGATTTTCTATGTGTTCCGCAGCAGCAGGTGATCGAATATACGTCTACATCTGGTACGCTGGGTGGGCCGGTTAGTATAGCACTTACCGATAAAGACCTTGACCGGCTGGCACTTAACGAGTATAACTCTTTTCTAAGTGCGGAAACCACTCCTGATGATATCTATCAACTGATGCTCACGCTCGACCGACAGTTTATGGCAGGTATGGCTTATTATTTAGGGCTAAGAAAATTGGGTGCTGGTATTATTCGCCTTGGGCCGGGTGTGCCGTCATTACAATGGGAAACCATCAACAGGTTAAAGCCTACGGCTATTGTTGCTGTACCGTCGTTTATATTAAAGCTGATTCAGTACGCTAAAGATAATGGGATTGATGTTAATGCATCATCAGTTAAAAAGGCAATATGTATTGGCGAAAATGTGCGTAATGCAGATTTTTCACTTAACGTATTGGGTAAAAAGATAACAGATGCCTGGGATATTCAGTTGTATTCTACCTATGCATCTACTGAAATGCAAACTGCTTTTACAGAATGCAGCGAAGGCCGGGGAGGGCATTACCAACCCGAGCTCATGATTGCCGAAATACTGGATGATGATGAAAACCCAGTTGGGCCATATACCGCCGGAGAACTTACCATAACAACGCTTGGTGTTGAAGGTATGCCATTGCTGCGTTATAAAACCGGCGATATATGCATGTACTTTGATGAGCCTTGTGCCTGCGGTAGAAACAGCTGGCGATTGTCGCCGATATTGGGACGCAAAAAGCAAATGATCAAATTTAAAGGCACAACTTTATACCCGCCTGCTTTATTTGATATCCTTAACGAGCGTGAAGAGATCAAAGAATATGTTGTTGAAGTATATTCAAACGAGGTGGGGCTTGATGAGGTGCTGCTATACATTGTACCGTCAGAACAGTCGGTAGAGTGCGACCATCGTATCCGTGCTTATTTACAAGCCCGTTTACGGGTAAGCCCTCATATCAAATACCTTTCATTGGAAGCTATACACAAAATGCAGTTCCCGGAAACAGTACGTAAAGCAGTGAAGTTTGTAGATAAAAGAAACTGATTTGGTCACACGGCAATAACCTTGTTGTTCAAAACGCCGAAAACCTGGTCGTTATCCTGATGGCGAATAGCTACCCTTCCGGTAAATTTCCCGAACGAGGGTAATATCCCCTGCCTTTTACCGAAGGTAAAGCAGGGCAATGTTATGCTTTGGCGGCCCTTTCCGGATAAACGTACGCCCGGATGAATATGCCCGCACAGTACATATCCGTTTGCTGCTTCAAGACTGTCGTGGCTTTGCGGATGATGCAGCATCAGAAAAGGACCAAGCAGGTATTCTTTCGGAGTCTGGATGTTCAGTTGGTGGTAATGATGATCTTTAATAATATCATGGTTCCCTATTACCAGGATGATTTCTAAGTTGGGAAATTGCTCGCGCCATAGGACAAACCAATCCCAGTCGGTATTTTTATCGCTGTGGAAAAGGTCACCTAAAAAAATGAGCT
Organism: Mucilaginibacter sp. KACC 22063; assembly: GCF_028736115.1. Taxonomy (NCBI): domain Bacteria; kingdom Pseudomonadati; phylum Bacteroidota; class Sphingobacteriia; order Sphingobacteriales; family Sphingobacteriaceae; genus Mucilaginibacter; species Mucilaginibacter florum. The sequence goes on from NZ_CP117877.1 coordinate 52,223, forward strand.
TTTCAGGCTGGTATTGTGCAATAAGATCTGATAGCACTGCCAAATCTTCCTGTGCAATTCCTTGCGGAATAGCGATGCCTGCTTTGCGAAAATGCCCCGACTTACCCAGGTGAACGTCAGCAGCAATCAAAGCTTTCTCCTGCTTCCAGTAAATTGCCTTTTCAGGAAGTAACAACAGATCTTGTCCAAGCAGGGAAAGCTCGGCTCCGGCACATATCTTCATCAACACAAATATACAAAATGCTATTAAATTTAGCTTTTGTAGTTGAAGAACCGTTTAGATTAACGCCTAACGATAAATGCAATAAATAACAATACCGCTGCTGTTAAAAACTGGAAGATCAAATATTTTAAAGGTATTTGCTTCATAGTGGTAATTTTTAGTTATACATTATTATAACGAAGATACTTAATAAAGGTTACACTTGTCAATATTTTTACCATTTCTTTTAGAAAAACACATTAAAAGCAATAATTTGTTGCGAAAGTGAATAATATGAGGTGGCGTATTAACAAATTGGAAAATGTTTAAAACAAAAAGACCCGGTTAAATGCCGGGTCTTTTTGTCATATTAAAAGCTATCAGATTATTGTACCTGGAAGCTATTGGTAAAGTTGGTACCATCCGGATAAATACCCGAGATAACTACCATGCCATTACGCATGTTGGTAATTGCTTTATCAATATCAGCAACACTGTTAATAGGTGCCCTGTTGATGCTGGTAATTACTGTACCAACCGGGATTTCGGTATCGTCAAATAAACCACCGTTACGTACCTGGGTAACAAGTACACCGCTGTTAACATGATATTTGGCTTTTTGCTGCTGAGTAAGCGGCTGGAAGCTTGCACCTAATTTATTGTACAGCTCTTCTGCTGATTTTGAAACCGCAGCTGTACGTGGTGTGCCTGCATCTGCTTTAAGTGTAACGTTAAACTGTTTGGTTTCGCCGTTACGGTCAACAGTTAGTTTGATGTTATCGCCTGGTTTTAAACGGCCCACACGCTCTTGCAAATCTGATGACTCATAAATTGTGTTACCATCTACTTTGGTAATTACGTCGCCTTTGCGGATACCTGCAGCTTGTGCACCACCGCCCGGAACCACATCATTCACATACAAACCGTTAGTGTTTTTAACGCCAAGCTGTGATGCGTTGTCTTCGTTCAACTCAGCGAAGTTCACACCAATGTAACCGCGTTTTACACTGCCATAACGCTCAATATCATCAAGCACCTTTTTAGCAAGGTTAATCGGAATGGCAAAGCCATAACCTTCGTATGAACCGGTGTGTGATGCAATGGCCGAGTTAATACCGATCAGCTCGCCTTTGGTGTTTACTAATGCGCCACCGCTGTTACCTGGGTTAATGGCAGCATCGGTCTGGATGAAAGACTCAATCGCTTTGTTAACACGTGGTGGTGCATTGCGTGCCGGGCCAAAAGGGTTGTTATTATCATCATCATCGTTCTCGCTGCCGATGATACCAATATTACGGCCTTTTGCACTTACTATACCGGCAGTTACAGTTGATGTAAGATTAAATGGATTACCCACGGCCAGTACCCATTCGCCTACGCGTACATCATCAGAGTTACCTAACTTAACAATTGGCAAGTTGGTAGCGCTCACCTTGATCAGGGCAAGGTCTGTATTTGGGTCAGTACCAATTACCTTAGCCTCAAAACGGCGGTGGTCATTGGTGGTAACCGTAATTTTATCAGCTTTTTCAACAACGTGGTTGTTGGTAACTATATAACCGTCTGGCGAAATAATTACACCCGAACCAGAAGCCATTTGAGGCGTTTGCTGGCGAGGGCGTAAACGCTGGCCAAACATCTGGCCGAACAGATCGTCCATTTGATCTCTTCCGCTGTTTGCCTGTGCGCTGTAAGTAGTACGGATGTAAACCACTGCCGGCGTTACTGCAGCAGCAGCTTGTGTAAAATCAACATCACCTGCCGATGAGGTGATGGCAGCCGTTTTGTTGCTGGCGAAGTAAACTTTCTGACGGTCTTCAAACGTCATGCTGTCTGCGCTTTTTGTTTCTAACAATTTATAAGCGCCGATAGCCATTGCGCCGCCAACCATGGCTGTTAACAATGTTAAACCTATCTTTCTCATATCTATTTTTTTGCCTCTTTAAGTTGTAATGAACCTGGTGGTTCAAATTTAATACCATATAGACGGTATGAACAATAATAAGTTATTAGCATTTTTGTTAAAAAATGTTAAAGTGGCGCTATTAAGCTAACAACTGTTTATCAGTTTTGCCTTCAGTGCGTTTACTTGTTAACAAAAAAGGATTATAAAAGTGAAATTGCAATTTTATAAATATCAAGGCGCGGGTAATGATTTTGTTTTGTTCGATAACCGCGATAATGCCATAAACCATCATGATCCGGCGTTGATACAGCGTATTTGCGACCGCAGGTTTGGTGTTGGCGGCGATGGAGCCATGTTTCTGGAAAATGAAGAAGGCTATGATTTTAAGATGGTCTACTATAATGCCGACGGGCAACCAAGCAGCATGTGTGGTAATGGTGGCCGATGTATCGTAGCTTTTGCAAAGCATTTACAGGTAATTGATACCGAGACCAACTTTTTGGCAGTGGATGGGCCTCATTATGCCAAAATTTCAGAAGAAGGCGATTGGGTTAGCTTGCAAATGATCGATGTAAACGAAGTCAGCCGTGATATTGATGCCTATTTATTAAACACAGGGTCGCCGCATTATGTACAGCTAACTAACGGATTAGCTGAAAAAGATGTATATACCGAAGGTTCGGCTATCCGTAATAATGATACTTACAGAGCCGAGGGCATTAATATCAACTTTGTTGAGCCCATGACCGAGGGCTACTTTGTGCGCACCTTCGAGCGTGGTGTGGAAGACGAAACTTATGCATGCGGTACAGGTGTTACTGCTGTAGCATTGGCAATGGCTAAACATCATAATCAAACGGGTATAATCAGTACACCTATAAAAGTATTGGGCGGTAACCTGAATATTCGCTTTAACTATGATGGCGAAAGCTATACGGATATTTTTCTGGAAGGGCCGGCAAAGCAGGTTTTTAAAGGGGAAATAGAGCTATAGTCTTTGTGGAAAAATAACTGAATATCAGTATGTTTGTTAGGTGCTGATGCACTTAACCAATGAGGCCGCTTTTAAAATCCTTTTATAGTCTTTTAATCATTCTGTTTACTGCGTGTCACTGTTTTGGCCAGGGTCCGGCTACATGTAATGGTAGCCTGGGCAAGCCTGTAGTGAACGAGACCTTTGGTGCAGGTGCAGGGCCGGGCGCGCCATTAGGGGCTGCTATTACCAACATGAACTATACTGCTTCAAACTGCAATGTACAGGATAGTTATTATACCATTACCAACCGCATAGATAATAGCTGTATCCGTACCTGGTTTACCGCAACAGATCGTACCGGCGATGCTAACGGGTACTTTATGCTGATCAATGCCTCGTATGCGCCGAGCGTATTTTACACTAAACGGGTTTCGGGAGGGTTGCTTTGTGCCAGCACCATGTACGAATTTAAGGCGTACATTATGAATATTCTTTCTAAGACATTTTCAAACGGCGCTATTGAGCCTAATATCACTTTATCAATAGAAAAAACAGACGGCACCATACTGGCATCGGTAAATACAGGCTCTATTCCTTCGGAAGATTTGCCAACATGGAATCCGTATAGCGTCATGTTTCAATCGCCGGCAGATGGTTCTGATGTAATTATTAAAATGACCAATAACGCTGCTGGTGGAAATGGCAATGACCTTGCGCTGGATGATATTACGTTTAGCCCATGCGGCCCCCTGATACAAACAGGTTTTGCTTCTGCAACGGATAATGCTAATCAGAACAGGTGTAAGGGCCAGGACCTTATTTATACTTTACATGGTGCGCAAACGGGCTATGTTGGCCCGGTTTACAGGTGGCAGCAAAAGGCACCGGGAGATGCCGATTGGAGTGATGTTGCTGGTCAAACAAGCAATGAAGCTAAAATAAATGTACCGAATGCAGCAGTAGGGGTTTATCAGTATCGCATGGGGGTAATCAATGCAGCGCAGGTTGGCTCAGAAAGCTGCTGGATATATTCTGACTCATTAATTATTAATGTTTACGGTCCATCTCAAAACGCAGTGCAGGCAAATACAGCGGTATGTACAGGTAATGCATTGCAATTAAATGCTACGGATGGCGACACTTACCAATGGACAGATCCACAAGGAAATTCCTTACCTGCTGGACCCAACCCTACAGTAACAACTAATGCGACACATAATAATGCGGGTGTTTATAAGGTAATGGTAACTAAAAACGGCTGTCCGGCTTTTTTTAGCACTACAGTAACAGTTTATGATCAGCCGGTGTTGGCTTCTTTATCAGATCAAACGATTTGCCAGGGGAGTTCAGTCCAGCTAAATGCTCAGGCTCAAAATGTGAATCATTATAAATGGGTTCCCTCAACCGGTCTTGATCATGATGATATTGCCAATCCGGTAGCATCCCCTGCTGTTACTACCTCATACACACTAACCGTTTACAATGATGGTTGTCCGGATACTAAATTAACAACAACCGTTAACGTGAATGTGCTTAAGTTGCCCAAAGCAGATGCCGGGACGGATATTAAAATGTTCGAAGGTTCTACTGCTACAATTAGCGGCAGTGCGCAGGGAGACCAGGTAAGTTATTATTGGACACCAACTGACTTTTTAGATGATCCGTCTTCACTTACACCACAAACCAGCGCAACCAGCGATATTACATACACGCTTCATGTGGTCTCATCATTATGTGGCGAAAGCGACGACCAGGTGTTTGTACGGGTATTTAAAAAATTGGATATACCCAATGCGTTTTCGCCCAATGGCGATGGTATCAATGACCTCTGGCAGATTAAAAATCTAAGCACATATCCCCAAGCGTTGATAAGTGTTTACAGCCGCTATGGGCAAAAAGTATTTGAAAGCAGGGGTTATAGCGTGCCATGGAACGGCACCTACAACTCGGCATTATTACCTGCCGGGACTTACTACTATGTTTTTGATTTGGGCGACCCCGAAGTGCCTAAAAAAAGCGGGTGGGTTCTGTTGGTAAGATAAAGAAAAGCCCCCGGTTAACCGGGGGCCTGATGTTGTTATTGCAGCTGATTGGAGCTGTAAACATGATATTCGCCGGGGGCCAGTGTCATGTTATAGGGTAACGAGGTAACATTTATACTGCTGCCTGTGATATTATCATACCAGGTACCGGTAGACGGAAAACTAACGCCGCTGGTTTGTGAAACCACATCAAAATTACCCACCACTTCAACATTATTGCTTGATGATGTCAGCTGGATATATTTAAAGCCGGTGCTAAAATCAAACTTTACGCTGGTGGTATTAAACACATCGTTCTTGATTTTCCAGCGGATCAGCTTTGCATAAGTTGCATATAAATGATGGCGGTTTGCATCATTCATATATTCCCAGTGGATAGGCTTAGGGTCGGTGCGGCCGGGTACATTAATACTAACATCATATCCCACCTCGCCAAATTGCCATATCATTTTAGGGCCGGGTGCAGCAAGCATAAAGGCTGCTGCCATTTCATTTCGTTTTAATCCGGTTGCCAGGTCTTTAACGCTGTAGCTGCCTGCGGCATTGCCATAGTTTTCGTTTTTGAACTGTAATCGTTCTTCATCATGGCTTTCAAAATAACTTACTGAGCTTGACGGTGTACTAAAACCATGCTGGTTAAACAGCAGTCGCGAAAAGTTTGAAGTGCCTATCCAACCCATAGTTGCTTCGTTGGCGTTGTAGTTCATATTGTTCCATAGCATCATGCCCTGTGCAGCAAGTTCCTGCTCTTCCTGATCAACGGCAAAATGCTCCAGGATCACATAAAAATTAGGATCAATTCCTTTGATGAAATTGTTATAGTCTTTCCAGATGGCTATGCGGCTGGCATCATAAGCAGAAAAAGAGGCATCGTCTGTAGAAACCTTTTGCGTAAAGCCTTTAGAGAGGTCAAAGCGGAAACCGTCAATTTTGTATTCCTGCATCCAGAACTTCAACACATTTTTAACAAAGTATTTGGTGGCATCACTTTCATGGTTAAAATCATAACCCACGTTATAAGGATGCGTTGGGTTGACATTAAACCACGGGCTGTTAGCGGCAGGTTTTTGTGCTGCGGCGTTCCAATAAAGCTGTACCATTGGCGATGAGCCGAAGGAGTGGTTTAATACCATGTCCTGTATTACGGCAATGCCGTTAGTATGGCACTCGTCAATAAATGCTTTCAAGGCATTCTTTGTACCATAGTATTTATCAGGTGCAAAGTAAAAGTTAGGGTTATACCCCCATGACAGGTTGCCCTCAAACTCGTTGATCGGCATTAATTCGATGGCATTAACGCCGAGATTTTTAAGGTAGCTCAGCGTGTCTTTCAGCGTTTGGTAATTATGCGCGGCTATAAAATCCCTTACATGCAGTTCATAGATTACCAGCTTATTTTTATCAGGCTTGTTAAACGTGGTGTTTTTCCAGCTATAGGCTGGCTGGTTGCCCTGCATTACACTTACAATGCCGGTTGTTTTCCCTGTTGGGTAGGCCATCAGGTTAGGGTAAACATCTGAAGTGATATATTTATCGTTATCCGGGTCTAATACCTTTTGACAGTAAGGGTCGGCCACTTTAAGGGCGTTGTCTACCAGATACTGATAAGCGTATTCTTTGTTAGGGTCAATATTGTCTACCTGTACCCACCAGCGTTTGCCATCGGTTGATTTGTTCATGGCGGTTGGCTGCCAGTTGTTAAAGTCACCTATAACGGATACCGATGTTTTTTCAGGGGCATAAAGATTAAATATCACCGACTTGCCGCTGTTGATAAAGGTAGTACCGTCGACAGCGCTTGCAGGCACGTCTGTTCCGGGAACGTTCCCGGAAAGATCGTCAGAAATTGATTTTTTCTTACATCCCGTTCCGCCAAACACAAGCAGCACGAGAAGTAATAAGTAAATATTCCTCATGATGGGTAATTGATTATAATTGGTTAGCAGTAAATGTAGGGTTAAAATACTTTACAATGCAAATAAATTTAGCCTGTGAAATTTGCGTTTTTTTTAAGTAAGCTATTGATGCTGATTCTGATTGACTGCTAAGTGTGGTTAGGATAAAAAATAGTAGTAAACAAGCTTATGGCCTGCTCAACAGACAGCCTGTTGTTTAAAATCTATCTTTTTGTGCACTGTTAAAAAAAATTAACACTTAACTCTTTTACTTAATCTAAATTCTGTTTACGTTTGGATTTTTTCCTGTTGTAGCTTCGATAAATTTTTGACCAAATTTATGTTGCGAGTTGACAGTACCAAACCATGCCAGTTGATTTATGCCATTGCACGGCACGAATATCTGGGGTACGTCATAGAGCCGCATATTGTTCAGCTTAACCCCAACGGCGAGTTTTCACTTACTTACCAGCGCCTTTTCTCTAATACGGCGACAGAGTTTATTAATTGCTTACATGAAAGCGATTTAAAGCTGATAAAGCTGCTGGAGGATATTGAGCAAGGCAACATCATCAAAAAATACTACAAAAAACCGATACGCCCTTACGAGTTTTTTAGCAAGATATTCAACGAGCAGCTTTACGAAGTAATCAGGCCTAAGATTGAAAAGAAAATGGCCGAGGCCTTTAATAGCCTTCGCGACAAGCAGATCTACCTGATGAGTAAAGAGGGTTATCCGGCCGAACGGCGGTTGCACATTGCCGAAGAGCCAGCCACCATACTTTTTCATTTTAAACGTAACGAAACCGAGATCAGGTACTACCCTACCATTAAATACCAGGGGATGAAGATCGAGTTTATGTTTAAAAATGCGGAGATCATCTGCAACCACCCGGCCTGGATGTTGCTGGATGAAACGCTGTACTACTTTGATAAAGATATTGAAGGCAAAAAGCTGGTACCCTTTTTAAACAAACGGTTCATTGCCATACCGCGCTCGGCTGAGCATACTTATATGGAGCGTTTTGTTGCGCCGCTTATTGAGAAGCATCATGTACATGCTGAGGGTTTTATCATTAACACCGAAAAGTATGATGCGGTGCCGGTATTGAAACCTGTAATAGTTGACGGGGGAACCTCGCAGCTGCAATTGTTTTTTAAATATGCAGGCTATGTGTTTCCTTATGGCGACGGGCGTACGATATCTGTACGTATCGAGCATCATGGCGATGATTACCTGTTTCATCGTATTAAGCGTTCGGTAAGCTGGGAAAAAGGTAAGCTACAGGTGCTGGAAAACCTGGGTTTAAAAACTACTTCATCGCTTTTTCAAAATCTGGAAGTTGCAGATACAGAAGAAGATGGCGACCGCTCGCTGTCGGTTTTGGAATGGCTTAACCAGCACCATGATCAGCTTATTGAAAACAACTTTGAAATTGAGCAGCCCGAGGGTAACAAGCGTTACCTGTTTGGTAGCAGCAAAATAGACCTGCAGGTAAGCGAGAAGAACGACTGGTTTGATATTTATGCCGTGGTTTATTTCGGTCCGTACCAGATCCCTTTCATAGAGCTGCGTAACCATATTCTTAATAAAAAGAAAGAGTTTGTTTTGCCATCGGGCGAGATTGCCGTGATACCTGAAAAGTGGTTTTCGCAATATGGCAACCTGCTGCATTTTACAGATGGCAGCAACGACCTGAAACTTAAAAAACATCATATTGGTTTGCTGACTGATTTAGCCGAAGGCGAATTGGCCAGCGTTACTATGACACGCAAGCTGGAGCGCCTGACTGACTTTGAAGAACTGGAAGATATTTCCATGCCCGAAAACTTTAACGGGCATCTGCGCAGTTACCAAAAGGCGGGCTATAACTGGTTTCATTTTCTGAAGAAATATCACTTTGGCGGCTGCCTTGCTGATGATATGGGTTTGGGTAAAACCATACAAACGCTTGCCCTGCTGCAAAAAAGTAAGGAAGAAAGCCTTACAGCCGGTGCACCGGCAACCTCTTTGCTGATTATGCCAACGTCGCTCATTTACAACTGGATGAATGAGGCGCAAAAGTTTACGCCACAGCTGCGCATGATGGTGCATACCGGTATTTTGCGTTACAAAACACCAGAGGTTTTTAGCAATTACGATGTGGTGGTGACGACTTATGGCGTTAGCCGTATAGATATCGACTTGCTTAAATCTTTCTTTTTTGAGTATGTGATACTGGATGAGAGCCAGAACATTAAAAATCCGTCATCCAAATCGTACCAGGCGGTTAAGCAACTTAAGTCACGACATAAACTGATATTAAGTGGTACCCCGGTTGAAAACTCTGTGAACGATCTTTGGACACAGATGTCGTTCATTAATCCTGGCTTATTAGGCAGCCAGCAGTATTTTTTAAATGAGTTTGTAACACCTATAGAAAAGAAGAAGGACGAGGAGAAAGCCCGCAAGCTGCAGGCCATGATCAAGCCTTTTGTATTGCGCCGTACCAAAGAGCAGGTGGCAACAGAGCTTCCTGCGAAAACGGAAAACGTGTTCTACTGCCAAATGAGCGACGAGCAGGCCGAAGTTTATGAAAAGGTAAAATCAGAATACCGTAACGAATTATTGCAAAGCCTGGAAGACGGCAGCTTTGCACAAAGCCAGATCCAGGTATTGCAGGGGCTTACCAAGCTACGCCAGATTGCTAACCACCCGTCTATGATTGATGAAGACTACGAAGGTGATTCAGGCAAGTTCGAGAGTGTTACGCACACCCTGATGAGTGTGTTGGATGCAGGGCACAAGGTACTGGTGTTTTCGCAGTTTGTAAAGCAACTGGCGCTATACCGCGATTATTTGGATAAAGCGGGCATAAGCTATGCTTATCTTGACGGCGGCACACAGAACCGTGGAGAAGTGGTAAGGCGTTTCCAGGAAGAAGAGAAAACCTGCGTGTTCCTGATTTCTATCAAAGCAGGTGGCGTAGGGCTTAATCTTACCCGTGCCGATTATGTGTTTATCCTCGACCCATGGTGGAACCCGGCCATTGAACAGCAGGCCATTGACCGTACGCACCGCATCGGGCAAACTAAAAATATCTTTATCTATAAATTCATCACTAAAGATACTGTTGAGGAAAAAATACTTGCCCTGCAGCAGCGCAAACTAAGCGTAGCCCGTGCATTGATCACCACCGAAGAAAGCTTTATTAAAACGCTTACTGCCGATGATATTAAAGAGATTTTAAGATAGATCAACCAACCTTTAATATATTTATGCATGCAGTGGAAACAACGCTGCTCGTTAATTGTATAAAACAAGTCTCACTTATCCGATCATGAAAAAAGTATTACTATTTGCCCTGCTTATTTCTGGCAGTTTAGGCGCTTTTGCACAAAGCAAAATGGCTTGTTGTGCAAAACCCACTGCAACCAAACGTTTTGCCATGCTTGCATCTGACAAAAACTTCAGAATGGCGCATGCTAACCCGCTTAAAACACATTTTCAAAGCACCGTTGGTAAAACGGTAACCTACAAAACGCCTGATGGTAAAGAGGCCACTGCCTTTGTATTCAAAGCTAAAAAGCCAACCAATAATTACCTTTTTGTGATACACGAATGGTGGGGGCTGAACGATTATGTAAAAAAGGAATCAGAAACTTTATATAACCAGTTAGGCGATGTTAACATCATTGACCTTGACCTTTATGATGGTAAAACTACCGATAACCGCGATGAAGCCGGTAAACTGATGCAGGCTGTAAAAGAAGACCGTGCAAAGGCGATCATCAACGGCGCTATTGCTTATGCTGGCCCTAAAGCAAAAATTGCCACATTAGGCTGGTGCTTCGGCGGTGGTTGGAGTTTGCAAACCGCTTTAATGGCTGGTAGCAAAACTATTGCCTGCGTAATGTATTACGGTATGCCAGAGCAGGACGTAAATAAGTTAAAAACATTGCACAGCGATGTATTAGGCAACTTTGCAAGCAAAGACCAATGGATTAACCCTAAAGTAGTATCACAGTTTGAGGCTAACTTAAAAGCAGCCGGTAAAAAAGGTGAGATCTACGAATACGATGCAGATCATGGTTTTGCTAATCCAAGCAATCCTATTTACAATAGCGAAGCTACCAAACAAGCTAATGCACGTACGCTTGCTTATTTAAAAGCACGTATTAAATAATATTATAATTCAGGATTTTAAAAGAGCATGCCTTTGGCGTGCTCTTTTTTGTAACATTGTACGTTTAAATAAAACCCATTGACCCAGGCAGCCAAAAAGATTTTCTCTTATGCAGTTAAAGCTGTGGTATTGGTGCTGGCTTTTTATTTTATATATACCAAGGTTTCCAGTAACGATAACCTGCGACGTTTCCGCACGCTTATAGAGCATATTAATAATACGCAGGTTGCTGTAGTCCTTTCCTTTGTTTTTTTACTGATGATTGTTAACTGGGTATTGGAAGCATTAAAGTGGCGCTTTCTTACACGCAGTTTAACAACCATCTCTGTTTACCAGGCTGTTGAATCGGTCTTTTGCGGCTTAACATGGGCGGTTTTTACGCCAAACCGGTTAGGTGAATATGGCGGCAGGGTAATGTTTTTACCCCCTCGCAGGCGCATACATGGCGTGTTTGCCATGGCAGTGGGCTCAATAGGGCAAATGGTATTAACCAATGTATTAGGTATCACCGCTTTATTGTGGTTTGGGTATACATTTTTGCATTTGCAATTATGGCTGTTGCTGGCTGCCATAAGCCTGGGCATGCTTGTGGTTGTTTTACTGCTGGTCTTTTATTTTAACATCAGCGCTGTTGTAAACCTGCTTGATCGTATAAAGCCGCTTAAAAAATATCACCGTTTTTTTGGTATCATGTCGCGATACCGCTCAAAAGAGCTTAACCGCATTATGCTGTTTTGCATGGCAAGGTTCGCAGTTTTTACTTTTCAATACTACCTGGTGATGCACCTGTTAATCCCCGGGTTAAATGCTTTTTTTATAGTGATGATGGTGCTGATATTGTTTTTTATACAATCCATACTACCATCGCTTGACCTGATTGACGTTGGCGTGCGCAGTATTACCGCCACTACATTTTTTGCTTATGTTACCAACCAGCAAATAGCAGTAATTGCCGGTGTATCATCTATATGGTTTATTAATCTGATCGTTCCGGCCATATTAGGTTCCGTGTTCGTGTTTAAAATGAAGTTTTTTTGATAACGGCTTATACTTACCTGGCCTGCATTTTAACAGGCATTTATTTACTTGTTCTACTTTATCTGATCAGGGGCTGGTCGGCATTGCAGGCACCTAAAAGACCAGTTACCGGCAGGTTTAAAACTAAAGTAACGGTGCTGATAGCTGCCCGTGATGAGGAAGAAAATATTGCTGAAACTATCAACGACCTGCTTGCGCAGGACTATCCTAAAGACCTAACGGAGATCATCATTGTAGACGATCACTCAACAGACCGTACCGCAGAAATTATAGCAAGTTATGCCACACAGGGTGTAGGACTTTTACAGCTCGAGCGTAACGAGATCCTTAACTCTTACAAAAAGAAGGCAATTACGGAAGCCATTGCCATTTCAACCGGGGAACTGATGGTAGCCACTGATGCGGACTGCCGTATGGGCAGCAAATGGCTTTCTTCAATAGTAAGTTATTATGAGACAGAAAACCCGGTAATGATCTCTTCCCCGGTAACCTATTTTAAAGAAATATCCTTGTTCGAGCGTTTACAAACACTGGAGTTCTCCTACCTTATTGGTTTGGGGGCATCCTTTATTGGCAATGGGCGGGCTTCTACTTGCAATGGCGCTAACCTGGCTTACCGTAAAGATGTTTTTCACGAAGTAGGCGGTTTTAAAGGCATTGATGACCTGGCATCAGGAGATGATGAGCTGCTATTGCAAAAAATCGCGATGGTTTATCCAGGCAAAATCGGATTTCTAAAAAGTCTTGATGCGGTAGTGTATACATATGCCAAGCCGGATCTGCAATCATTTTTACAGCAACGCCGGCGCTGGGCTTCAAAGTCAACAAAGTATAAAGACAAAAAAGTGGTTGCGCTGGCCGTATGTATCTGGTTTTTCAACCTGTCTATGTTAATAAGTTTGGGATGGGGCTTTTTTAACAGCCGGGTGCTGCTATTATTTGCTTTGCAAATTCTATTAAAATTTTTATTTGAACTGGCATTTCTGGCACCTGTAATGGCGTTCTTAAAAAGGCTTAAACTGCTGCCGCTGTTGTTGTTGTTGGAACCAATGCACATACTTTACATGGTTTATGTGGGCCTGATGGGAAATGCCCGTAAGTATGTTTGGAAGGGAAGAACGGTTAGATAATCGTTGATTTATTAAAATTCCATGCTTTTTAGTCAGGAAATTTATAATTTAGGCTGTATACCACCGCAACCTAAATGAATAATATCGACGAAAGTTCAAGTGAGGGCGAACTGATCAGATTGCTGCTGAAAAGGCAATCTGAGTTAAACTCCCTGCTCGAAGTTACACGTGCGATAAATAAGAACACAGCCACCCCGGTATTGCTTCAAATGCTCGAGGTGATCCTTCAAAACTATTTGCAGGTAGGTAAAATGCGCTTTTTGATTGAAAAGGGCGGTTCATATGTTTGTATCTCCAAATATGGTGGCGAATTTGAAGGCAACGTTGTGCTGCACAAATCCTGCGCCAAGCTCAGTAAATTCAGGTCGCCAACAGAAATATCTGCACATGCCGATCCGGTGTTGAAAACCTACCATTACTTTATTCCGTTTTACCACAAAAGCAAAGCCCTGGCTTATGCGCTCATAGGGGATTTCAACACCTCGGGCGAAATGCTGAGTAACGACCTTAACTTTATCCAGACACTGATCAATGTAATTGTTGTTGCTCTTGAAAATAAAAAGCTGTTTCGGCAGCGCCTGCAAACAGAACGCTTTCAGCGCGAGATGGAGCTTGCCGCCGAGGTGCAGAATATGCTGATCCCTGTACGTTTACACAAAGATGCCGCCGTTGAAATTGGTGCAAAATACCTCCCGCATCAGGATATAGGCGGCGATTACTTCGACTTTATCCGGTTAAATGATAATGAGATACTATGGTGCATTGCAGATGTATCTGGCAAGGGGATATCAGCCGCGCTGTTAATGGCAAACTTTCAGGCCAGCCTGCGTGCCTGGGCCACGGTTGAAAATGACCTGAGCACGGTGATTGAGCGATTGAATCAGATTGTGATCAAAAACACCAAAGGCGAGCGTTTTATTACCATGTTTGTTGCCAAGTACAACCAGCAAACCCGAAGGTTAACTTATATTAACGCCGGGCATAATCCCTCCATATTATATGCTAACGGCAATGCTGTGCCTTTAAAATTAGGTACTACAATGCTCGGCGTATTTGAAGAGTTGCCATTTATAAATCAGGGCGAGATAGATATAGAACCCAATTCATTAATATTTAATTATACCGACGGCTTAATGGATTACGAACTGCGTAATGACGAGCATTGGAAAGATGAGCAGCTGATAGAATTTGTGATCAATAACGGGCATATCAGCCCGGACAGGTTCAACCAGTCGATAATGGATCACCTTAACCTGGTCATAAAAGGAAAACCAATTGACGATATTACCTTGCTGACCTTACGATTTTTTTAAAAAGTTTCAGAACAAACCCGGATATTTGCCTTAGAATTAAACCCGATGCTACAGGTAAAGTATCAGCATACCCATATCGAAGCTGGCTGCGACGAAGCTGGCCGAGGATGCCTTGCAGGCCCTGTGTTTGCAGCTGCAGTTATATTGCCTGATGATTTTGAACATGCACTGCTTACTGATTCAAAAATGCTTGATGAGCAAACCCGCTACGCCTTACGTACTGAAATTGAGGCATGTGCCATTGCGCATGCGGTAGGTGTGGTTGATAACGTGGAGATAGATCAGATCAATATCCTGAATGCATCGTTCCTGGCAATGCACAGGGCTATAGAAAAGCTGCATATCCCGCCCGAATTTTTAATTATCGATGGCAATCGCTTTAATAAATATAAAAGTGTGCCCCATGCCTGTATCATTAAAGGGGATAGCTTGTATTTCAGTATTGCCGCTGCATCGATATTGGCCAAAACCTACCGAGACGACTACATGAAGCAGATCGCAGCCGAGCACCCGGAGTATGACTGGCACAGCAATAAAGGCTACCCTACTATTAAACACCGCAATGCTGTGATAGAATTAGGCTTTACACCTTACCATCGCCGTACATTTCAGGTTACACAGCCGCAGTTAAGTATTTTTTAAAGAAAGTTTGATAAGGTACGCAGGGTTGATATTTTTGTAGTATCACCAATTAACAACCCTTGTGAAGGTACTTATTATTACGCACCGCGTTCCATTTCCGCAAAATGGCGGATACCCCATTGTTGTGTGTAATACCATGAAGGGTTTGCTGGATGCAGGCCATACTGTTTCCTTGTTTGCTTTAGATGCGCATAAAAAACATATTCATGATGATAGAGAACCAGATGAGCTGATCGCCCGCATCAATTACAAAACATTCAGGCTAAGTATCAACCTTAATTTCTTTGAAGGTATTATCGGGGTTTTTAATAACCGTTTCAGGCAGATAGAGCGTTTTTACCATCAAGGCTTTGAGCGCATGCTGATAGAGGAACTTAAAACTACAACCTATGATATCATACAGTTGGAGGGGTTGTATGTAATGCCTTACTTGTCGGTTATTCGGCGGTTCAGTAAGGCACGTATTGTATACCGCTCACATAATATTGAGCATATTGTATGGCAAAGGCTGGCCGCGCAAAAAGGGGATCCGATTAAGAAATGGTATCTTAAACTAATGGCATCGCGCATTAAGAACTATGAAATGCAGCAGATTAACCGGGTTGATGCGATAGCAGTTTTCACAGAACAGGACCAGCACACCATGCTTAACTATAGCGTGAAACCGCCTGTTGAAATATTACCCGTTTGCCTTGATATTGCACGATATAAGCCTGATCCGTCAAAAACAGAATTTCCAAGCCTGTTCTTTTTAGGTTCGCTTGACTGGCTGCCCAACCGCGAAGGAATCCAGTGGTTTTTAAATACTTTTTACCAGGACCTTACCGGCGACGAACTGCGTGTGCGGTTTTATGTAGCCGGAAACGACATCCCCGAGCAGTTTGACGATTATGAGGTAATGGGCAAAATTTACATCCAGGGAGAAGTGGATGACGCGCTGGAGTTTGTAAACAGTAAATCGGTCATGATCGTTCCCCTGCTATCGGGCGGTGGTATGCGTGTAAAAATTGTAGAAGGCATGGCGATGGAAAAATGTATCATTTCCACATCGCTGGGAGCCGAGGGCATCGATTATCAGCATGGCGTTAATATACTTATTGCCAATAACCGCGAAGAATTTCTACGCTGTATCAAGCGTTGCATTACCGACGAAGCCTATACCAAGCGTATTGGTGCCAATGCCCGAAAGCTGGTTGAACAAACCTATGATATCAGCGTAGTAGCAAGCAAAATGGTCGCTTTTTATCAGCAGGTTGCAGGGGCGGGCGTGTAATAATAAATTGTACCTTTGCAGCATCAAAATTAAAGATGAAGAATACAGCATTAACTCATATTCATGAAGCTTTAGGAGCTAAAATGGTTCCGTTTGCAGGTTATAATATGCCTGTTCAGTATACTGGTATCAACGCCGAACATGACACTGTTCGCAAAAGCGTAGGTGTGTTTGACGTAAGCCACATGGGCGAATTTATTTTAAAGGGCGACCACGCACTTGACCTGATCCAAAGGGTGACCAGCAACGATGCTTCTAAACTATATGATGGTAAAGTGCAGTACTCTTGCCTGCCTAACGAAGATGGCGGTATTGTTGATGACCTGCTGGTTTACCGTATTGACGAGAAAACCTATATGCTGGTAGTTAATGCATCAAACATTGAGAAAGACTGGAACTGGATTTCTAAGTACAACACCTTTGGTGTGGACATGAAAGATATTTCGGACCGCACCTCATTGCTGGCTGTACAAGGCCCTAAAGCGGCTGATGCGCTGCAAAAACTTACTGATGTTGACCTGGCATCAATGGAGTATTATTCTTTCAAAAAAGGAAAGTTTGCGGGAGTGGATAATGTGGTAATATCAGCTACAGGTTATACCGGTGCGGGTGGTTTTGAGATTTATGTAGAGAACACCAATGCCGAACACGTTTGGAATGAGGTTTTCAAAGCAGGCGAAGAATTTGGCATTAAACCTATTGGTTTAGGCGCTCGTGATACCCTGCGTTTAGAAATGGGTTTCTGCTTGTATGGTAATGATATTGATGATACTACCTCGCCTTTAGAAGCAGGCCTGGGCTGGATCACTAAGTTCAGCAAAGAGTTTACCAATTCGGCTGCCCTGCAACAACAAAAACAAGAAGGTGTTAAACGCAAACTGATCGGCTTTAAAATGGTTGAGCGTGGTATTCCGCGTCACGATTATGAGATTGTTGATGCAGAGGGTAACAACATCGGTAAAGTAACCTCTGGTACCCAATCGCCATCATTACAAACTGCCATTGGTATGGGCTATGTGCAAAACCAATACAGCAAAGAAGGTTCGGAGATTTACATCAAGATCCGCGATAATAAAGTAAAGGCTGAGGTAGTTAAACTGCCTTTTTACAAAGCTTAATTTATAAATAGTATTTGTCATTGCGATCCGTCGGCTGACGGAGAAGCAATCGCTTTTATAATTCAGGAGTTGAGATTGCTTCGTCGTAACTCCTCGCAATGACATCACATAAAGCGAAAAACTGAAATTGGAACTCAGTACATCAAATTCAATGAAGCTTGAAGTATGCCTTTCTCCGGCTTTGCTTCCATTATATAAGGTTGAGGAATATATTGTCGTTATTATTGACATTTTTCGTGCAACATCATCCATCTGTTATGGGATAGAGAATGGTGCTGAAGCTATTATTCCTGTTTCTCAGGTAGAAGAATGTGCCGCCTACCGCGAAAAAGGAACAGAATATATGTTGGCGGCCGAGCGTAATGGCAGCGTTGTAGAGGGGTTCGACTTTGGTAATTCGCCTTTTTCTTATACCAAAGAAAAAGTTGCCGGTAAAACAGTTGTGCTTACTACAACTAATGGCACACATGCCCTGCATTTATCACGCGCTGCAAAGAAAATCATTATAGGCTCGTTTTTAAACCTGACCGCCCTTTGCAACTGGTTGAAAACACAGAATGAACACATCCTGCTGGTGTGTGCCGGTTGGAAGAATAACTTTAACCTGGAAGATACCATGTTTGCAGGGGCAGTTGTAGACCAGTTAAAGCAAAACGCAAGCTATGTGCTGGACGACCCTGCAATTGCAGCTAATGATATTTATGACCTGGGTAAAAATGATATTTCAGCTTACCTGAGCAAAACCTCACACGGCGAACGCCTGAAAAAGTTAGGTATTGAAAAGGATATTGAATTCTGCCTTAATGTGGATATTACCACCGCTATACCTGTCTTAAACGGCGAAAAGCTGGTTAAGATGGAGATTTAGATGTAAGAACAAAGATTAAAGTAAAGAGAAAGGCTACGTTTTGCGTAGCCTTTTGTATTTGTGTAAGCCCCTCTCTTCCGGAGAGGGGTTTGGGGTGAGGCGTTAATTAACCCGGTGATTGCTTCTCCGTCAGCCGACGGGATCGCAATGACAATTAGGGGTATTTACCACTACCTTAACATAAGCGTCTTGATGTCGCCTCATCGCAGGCGGTAATTACATGTAGTGCTAAAGCAGAAGTTTACCAAAGCCTGCGGTGCCAGCGACGAGTTTTTCTTTGATACTTTCTTTTTCACGGCGAAAAAGAAAGTATAGAATCGAATGATTAGCTTATTTCACTTTCGCTAATATCTGATTCGCAGTTAACTTCTCTTGCACACCGCTTTCCATATGCTTAAAGGTAAGCTCGCCGGTTTCGATCTCGTCGCTGCCAATAACCACTACATAAGGAATATTTTTATTGTTGGCGTAATCAAATTGCTTTTTGATCTTGGTGCCCGATGGGTAAAGCTCGGCATTAACACCTTCGCTACGCAATTGTTGTAATAGCGGTAAAGCGTATACCTCGCCTGCTTTGTCAAAGCAGCAGATCAAAACACGTGTAGTTTGGTTGCTGCCTTCTGGGAATAAGTTCAGCTCTTCTAAAACGTCATAAATACGGTCGGCACCGAAAGAGATACCTGCACCTGTTAAGCCCTTTAAACCAAACATGCCGGTAAGGTCGTCATAACGGCCACCTCCGCCAATGCTGCCCATAAATGCTTCGTTTGTTTTTACTTCGAAGATTGCCCCGGTATAATAATTTAAGCCACGGGCAAGGGTAATATCCAGCTCCAGCTTGGCGCGTTGCAGCTTGCAGTTATTGATATATTCAAAAATCGTTTCCAGTTCTTCGCAGCCTTTTAAGCCGGTTGCTGATTCTGCAAGGATATGGCGAAGCTTATTCAACTTTTCGTAATTGGAGCCTTCTAATAAAATGATAGGCTCCAGTTTGTTGATATCTTCCTGTGTAAAGCCTTTGGTAAGTAATTCATTCACCACGCCATCCAGGCCGATCTTGTCCAGCTTGTCAATGGCAACGGTCATATCTACAATTAACTCGGGTTTACCAATGATTTCTGCAATGCCCGAAAGTATCTTGCGGTTGTTGATCTTAATGGTAAAATCTTTCAAACCCAGGTTTGATAAGGCTTCGTCATAGATTAATATAAATTCGGCTTCGTTTAATAACGAATCAGAGCCCACAACGTCGGCATCGCACTGGTAAAACTCACGGTAACGGCCTTTCTGCGGACGGTCGGCACGCCATACTGGCTGCACCTGGAAACGCTTAAAAGGAAAGGTGATGTCATTTCGATGTTGCACAACATATCTAGCAAAGGGAACGGTCAAATCATAGCGTAATGCTTTCTCCGAAGACTCTTCTTTTATAAATTTTTTAAATTTTTGTGTAGCATATTTTTTGATCTGATTTGCAAAATCTGAATAATTTTCAAAATCACCTTCAAAAGAATAGTTACCATCTTTATTTATTGTTCCATTGAACTTTTTAAGAACGTCAACAGTGAGTTGTTCTATAAACGCACTTTCGTCATCTAAGCTTTTTAAAATGTCATCACTTATAATTTCACCACTGTTCAAAACCTTAAAAATCAGCTTATCGCCTTCGTCGCCATACTTGCCTGTCAACGTACTCAGGTTTTCCATCGTTGGCGTTTCTATTTGCTGGTAGCCATACTTGCGGAATACGCTTTTAATGGTGTCGAAAATGTAATTACGCTTCACCATTTCGGCAGGCGAGAAGTCGCGGGTTCCTTTAGGTACAGATGGTTTAATGTTAGCCATGCCGCAAAGGTAAAAAAATGATATATTAACCTTTTGTTTACTGCTAATATTATGAAGGTTGTTATTACTACCCCGCGCCTTATCGTACGCGAATACCTGGAAGATGATCTGCAACTGCGCCAGTTGTTCGGCGCCGATGAAGATGTTACCCGTTTTACACCCAAACGAACACCACAAGAAATTGACGCTTTATTCAGGGATAATCTGCAATTATATAAAAACGGCGAGGGCTTGGGCCGCTGGGCTATCATAGATGCGGAAACCAAAGAATATATGGGCGACTGCATGCTGCTTACCGCCCGCGAAGGTTTAACAGGTGTTGAACTGGGCTACGCTTTTCATAAAAAACACTGGGGAAAGGGTTTGGCAACGGAGTTGGTGGCGGAACTGGTAAGGCATGGTTTTGAAGACCTGCAGCTGAATCGTATTTGTGCAATAACCATTATGGAAAATGTGGCATCGCAAAAAGTGCTGCTGAATAACGGGTTTCAGCAGGTAGAGAATGCTAAAATAAAAGATACAGAGCTGTACCAGTATGTAAAGCACAAAGGCGATTAATTAATCGCCTTTGTTAGTAAGTTCTTTTATGATTTGCTTGCAGCGTGCCTCAATCATTTTAAATACAGGCAGAAATTGATTGTTGTCGTGATATGGGTCTGGCACTTCCTTATGACCTAACAGCAGCTCAACCTTTTTAGCGGCTTCGGCATTAGGCGCTAAGGCCAATACATTGCGCAGGTTTGATTTATCCATCACATAAATTTGATCAAAATCCTCAAAGTCATTGATATGAAACAGGCGGCAAACCTGTTTACTGATATCAACGCCATGCTGCCTGGCGACACTGATCGAACGCCTGTCGGGGCATTCGCCCACATGCCAGTCGCCCGTACCTGACGAATCCACTTCCCAGTTTAAGCCCTGCTCATCGGCCAGGTGCTGCATAATGCCTTCGGCAAGCGGCGAACGGCAGATGTTGCCGAGGCAAACCATTAGAATTTTCATATACCCCTCCTAAATCCTCCCCTGCAGGGAGGACTTTAAAATATTATGATATTAATTGAGATGATTTATGATAGCCCTCCCAACCGGGGAGGGTTGGGAGGGGTTTTATTTAAGCAAATATCTGATTCAACAAGCCTGCAAGGTGTACGCCTGCTTTAAGCATCTGCTTGTTCAGGATATCGATGTACTTAAAGTTGTATTTGTAATTAAGTGTATCACCCGGATGTACATCTGCATAGATTTTTTCAGCCAGTACATGCGAATCATACAGCCATTTGCTGATTGGCTCTTTCTGCCATTCGGCACGTTCAGCTGCCGTGGTATGATTAATCCAGTTGGTGTATTCTGTGTAGCTTAACTGCTGAAAGTCGATTAGTTTACTGTCCCATACCGAGTGTAGGTTGCTTGGCTCACTGAACCAGTTCACTTTAAGGTCGTTTCCGCCTTTGTCTGATGTATGTGCGGTATGCATTGGCTGGTGAATGTCTTCAACAATGTGAATGATCATACGCAGGTCAAGCAATTTGTTCTCTTTGCTGATGCCTGGCTTTTTAATATCAGCGATCAGATATTGCAGCTTGGTATAGGCATCTACACCGGTATCTTCTTTTAAAAACTGCTGCAGTTCCGGGTAATTCATTGGCTTATCAAAGTCGAGAAAGTGCCAGGTATATAGATAATTATATTGCGGGTCTGATTTTATAAAATCGGCCCAGTTGCTGGCCATAGCAACAGATTCGTTGCCTAAAATAGCTTGCACAGCCTTACGTGCTTTAGGCGAAAGGTAGCTGTCGGCAATCTGGCCGCAAATACGGTGGCCTTGTGTTCCCCATGCCATGCTTTGTGCCGGCAGGTAAACAATAGCAGCACCCAATATCAGTTTTTTAAAAAAGTTTAATTTCATTTTAAAGGGGTTTGGGGTTACAAGTAATTCTTTTGGTAAGATGAATAGTAAACGGCGTAACGCTGGTAGTATTGGTAAACTGGTAAAGCGAATCTGTTTTTTTGCTGAACTTAAAACGTTCTTCATAAACGCCGGAACGGAAACAGCCGCCCTCGTCTTTAAGCTTGCCGCTTTTTAAGGTGAAAAAGCCTTTAAGGTGCAGGGTGTCGCTTTGTACCTCGTAACGGCCTTTGGCATATTCTGTCCAGTGGCCATTGCGCATACAGGTATCAGCGCCGTAGTTTACTTTACTAAAAGTGTGCATTTGCACATAAAACGAATCGCAGTCGAACCTGAAATGATATAAAGCATAACTAACCAGTTTTTTCTGGGCGCTGGTGGTGTCCTGTTGCCACTCGCCTTGTATGCCGGCTTCGCCCCTGCCCTGGTAAGCCGGGTTCATGGAGCATGAAGCTAACAGCAATGCTATGCTTAAAGTAAGTATTTGTTGGAAAGGGCGAAAGGTAAGTTTCCTTATATGCATAAAAAAATTCCCTCTCCTTTTTTGGGAGAGGGATATTGAGATAGTTATTTTAAACTTCCGATCATATCTTCTGGGCGTACCCATTGGTCAAACTGCTCGTTAGTCAGCAAGCCTAAGCCAATAGCAGCCTCACGCAATGATGTGCCTTCTTTCAATGCGGTTTTTGCAATCTTAGCTGCATTCTCGTAACCGATGTGCGGGTTAAGCGCGGTTACCAGCATTAAAGAATTTTCAAGGTGTTTTTTAATGCCTTCGTAGTTAGGTTGGATACCTTCAGCGCAATGATCTGTGAAAGAAACGCAGGCATCGCCGATTAAACGTGCCGATTGCAGGAAGTTAGCCGCCATTACCGGTTTAAATACGTTTAGCTCGTAGTGGCCGTTTGAGCCGCCGATAGATATAGCCACATCATTGCCCATTACCTGTGCAGCAACCATAGTTACCGCCTCGTTTTGTGTAGGGTTAACTTTGCCCGGCATAATTGAT
Organism: Mucilaginibacter sp. KACC 22063; assembly: GCF_028736115.1. Taxonomy (NCBI): domain Bacteria; kingdom Pseudomonadati; phylum Bacteroidota; class Sphingobacteriia; order Sphingobacteriales; family Sphingobacteriaceae; genus Mucilaginibacter; species Mucilaginibacter florum. The sequence goes on from NZ_CP117877.1 coordinate 75,555, forward strand.
GATCCAGGCTCATTATCTGGAATATGGATCTCGCCGATACCAGAACGCGGTCCTGAAGCCAGCATGCGGATATCATTTGCAATTTTCATTAATGAAACGGCAATTTGCTTTAAAGCACCGTGGCTTTCCACAATAGCGTCATGTGCTGCCAATGCCTCAAATTTATTTTCGGCAGTGATAAACGGTAGGCCGGTAAACTGTGCAATGTATTCAGCAACCTTAACATCATAACCTTTAGGCGTATTGATACCGGTACCAACTGCGGTGCCACCTAAAGCCAGTTCTGAAAGGTGGGCTAAAGTATTTTTTAAAGCTTTAAGTCCGTGATCAAGCTGTGAAACGTAGCCTGAAAATTCCTGGCCAAGTGTAAGCGGCGTAGCATCCATTAAGTGGGTGCGGCCGATTTTAACTACATCTTTAAAGGCTTCTGATTTCCTTTTCAGCGAGTCGCGCAGTTTCTCAACACCCGGAATGGTAATTTCAGTTACGGCTTTATATGCAGCAATGTGCATCGCTGTAGGGTAAGTATCGTTTGATGATTGCGACTTGTTTACATCATCGTTCGGGTGAATGAAGGTTTTGCCTTCGCCCAGTTTGTTGCCTTGCAATACATGTGAGCGGTTGGCTACCACTTCGTTCACGTTCATGTTTGATTGCGTACCCGAACCGGTTTGCCAGATTACCAGCGGAAACTCATTGTCGAGTTTGCCTGCTAATATTTCATCACAAACAGCAGCAATTAAGTCGCGTTTTTCGGCTGGCAATACGCCAAGGTCTGCATTGGTATAAGCCGCTGCTTTTTTTAGATAAGCAAAGGCTTCGATAATTTCCTTTGGCATAGAAGCCGCAGGGCCAATTTTAAAGTTGTTTCTTGAACGCTCGGTTTGTGCGCCCCAATATTTTTCGGCAGGTACCTGTACCTCGCCCATGGTATCGTGTTCTATTCTGAAACTCATGATCGCTTGGTTTTTTGCGTGGGCAAAGTTAGGTAATAGAAGCTATAATCAAGAACCACGATATAAGAGTTTTACAAAAGCCCTGAAACAACAAAGCCGGGGCAATTGCCCCGGCTCTCTCAATATTATAGACCACTACTATCCGCAACTTGATACAGTAAAGGTAGCATCAATCATCAGTGTGTTTGTTTTCGAGTCGTAAATTGCGGTGCCGCTTAATCCGTTGGTTACGCCAATGCTGATGTTAGTTGTTTTATCAACCCTAAACTCACCGGAAGCAGAAGTTTTACCATTATACGATGTGCTCATGCTATAAGTATGGCCGCTGATCATTTTAGTAACAATGTGGCCGTTAGTTGCATAAACCGGGGTGGTTGTTCCGGCAGTTACATCTTTCAAATACATCCAGGTAGTTGGGCGGGCAACCAGCTGTTTGCTGGTACATTTACCGGTAACGTTAATATCCGCATTGATATAATCAACAGTTGCCGGAACAGGCACGTTTAAATCTACTGAACCTTTACTGCATGGGCTGAACAGTTCGCTTTCGGCTACTTTTGATGTTGGATCGCCCGCTTTAGCATAAACAACCACTTTAACATCGCCCAGATTTGCCGGGAGTGTGTTAAAAGTGCCTTTAAAGCCATCAAACAGGCTTACGGTATATCCCCATGAATTATCAGCGGTTAAGCCGCCCACAAACTGGTCGTCTGCTGAAGCAAGGAATACCTGGTATCCGTCATATTTTCCTGTAGCACCCGTCATGTGTATATTGATGCCTAATGATGAGCCACAGTCCTGACTGTACCAGTTTGCTGCCCACCCGCTCAGGTGGGTAATGTTAAATGGCAGGGAAAGCTTACCGTCGGCATTTAAAGCAACTTTGCCCAGGCTTTCGTATTTCCATTTATTTGTTGTTTCATCAAGGCTCCATAACGGAATGGCATCGCCAACTGCTACTTTATTACCGGTTAGGGGATTAACCAGGTCAGGGTTAATTTCCATAACAGCCTGTACCGGTTTCGAGAAGCTCTTAATTGCGGTGTTACCCGCCATCATATTGATAGAAAAGAAGCCTGCGGTTATAAAGGTAACATTATTAATTGTTGTGTTGTTGGGGCCTGTAACGCTTTTAGGATTAAAGCCACCCGGAAATGCGTTATAAGCGGTTACATTGCTGGTGCCATAATAAACAATGCTGGAAGATAAGGCATTGCCTGTATTAATAACAGCACCGGTTGCATCAAGCATTTTAGTGCCGTCCTGTATAAATAATGTATTAGTTTCAGGGGTATTGCCTTTTGCCGGTAAACTTATCGTAGTGGCCGCTGAAACACCAGCGTTTAGTTGGGTATTTGTGACCGTTGACGAAGTGCCATCGGCAGGTTTAGCATATTCAACTAAAGGCATCACAATTTTTAATTGTGTGCTGTCATTAGTTACGGTTACTGTTTTGCTTACAGGTGCATAGCCCGATACGCTGGCGGATAGGGTAAAAACGATGGGATTGGCCGGTGTTGGGTTGGTGTGCCTGTTTAAGCTGATAGACAGAAAGCCGCCTGTAGCCGTAAAGTTTGTACCGCCATCATCGGTTTGTACGGCATCAGCGTTAGGGCCGCTCACGCTCACCTTTATGGTATTGGGCAAAGCAGTAGTGCTGCCGGCATTGGCATTTATAAACTGCACTAATGCCGGTGACTTTGATAAGGCATCAGTTTTAATGATGACGTTCAGGTCATCGGTAGGTTTTTTGCAGGCATAAATAACCAGGGATAGCAATGCGCAAAAGCCAATGGCAAATATAAAGCGTTGTAGAATTTTCATTTTCGATAGATAAACGATTATTGGGTGATCCTGTAACTGAAATTAAGTTGCAGTACCGGCAACCAGCGGTATGATTTTAAGTTGTTGTCCATTTGCGTTTGCAGCTGATAATTATCGGCCAGCAGGTTGGTGCCTACAATGGTAGATCGCGGGCTGGCTAAATAATAAGTACCCAGATCCATATTAGCTGTAAAGCGACTGTTTAATGAGAAATTGCGGATTAATCCCACACCAACGTAGGGTGCAACGCCTTTCCAGCTTACATCAATGTTAAGCCTGCCAAGTTCTTCGGCAGTGATCACGTAGTTAGCCACCTTGTAATCACCGGAAGGTATTACGTTAATAGCGCCACGAGCGCTGTACAGGTAACCTAAGCCGCCAACCAGCCTAAACCATTGCGCTTTGTCAAAAGGAGTGTAGTCGGCTATTAAATGCACGTTTGAAAACCGGGCCGAAAGGTTGTTGGTTGATTTTAGGCCAGAAAATGTGAACAGGTTATTTGCACTAAGCGGCAAAAAGCTGGCTCCAAAACGCAATGCTGCGTTTTCGGCAAAGTTGTATTTAAACTCGCCGCCTATGCCTTGCGAACCTACTGTGAACTGAACGCCTGTTGCGCCTTTATAAGCTTGTTCCCAAAATGGCTGGGCAATTGCCCGGGTTGCTGCAAGTGCAGTAAACAGCAATACAACTAATAAGGTTAGTTGAAGTTTTCTCATTTACAATTGCGATAAATGTTGTAGCGTTTAACATATTTAAAAATGTGTGATAAGTGATGGTATGGGCTTAAATTATTATAAATCAGTCGGTTATTATCTGCTTTTGCTGCAGGTGGATGGGCGAGAAACAAAGTACTGTACGGCTTTTATTTGTTTCGCTAAAATAGTAAAAATTAAATTTCAATCACGTAAGTTGCTGTGTTATTGAAATATTGGTAAAATATTAACTTATTAATAAATCGCGGATGATTTGTTAAAAAACAACTTGCCGAATAGAACATATACGTCGCTCTTAGCGTTGCCTGTTCATAAGTTGTTATTAACAGTAAATACCTTGATAACGCATAATTTAAAAAAAATAAAACTTTACTTTTTAACTCATGTATAAATGCTGACTTTCGCGTTATTGTAGCGTAAGATATTTACCCGTAAAATGAGTTTAAAGTTTTCTTCTTTTGTTTGTGCTGTTGTTCTTTTAGCATCCTGTTCTTCAAAGCCATCCTCAACCGGCAATGCCAATGCGGTAAAACTGCCGCCTGTGGATACTGCTCAGCTTTTGAAATACGACCCTAAGCATGCCGATGCCCGGATTAATGAAATTATGCAGAACCTGCATAAAAAAAGTGGTTTCAACGGCAATGTGCTGGTGGCTAAAAAAGGCAAAATATTGTATGAAAACTCATTTGGCTGGGCTAACTATCTTACCCGCGACAGCCTGAAAATAAACTCGCGTTTTGAACTGGCTTCTGTTTCCAAAACCATGACATCAACCGCTATTATGATGTTGATGGAGCGTGGAAAGCTGAAACTTGATCAGGATGTGCGTGCCTTTTTTCCGGATTTCCCTTACGAAGGCGTAACCATTCGCCTGCTGCTTACGCACCGCTCGGGGATGATGAACTATGTATATTTTACAGACGATATCTATCGCAAAGAGCACCGAAACCAGCGCAAAGGGCTTACCAATGCCGAAGAAATGGCGCTTATTGCGCAATACAAACCGCACCCGTTTAACAAACCTAACGTAAGGTTTTTGTATAACAACTCTAACTTTATGGTTCTGGGGTCGATCATTGAAAAAGTGACTGGTATGCCTTATGCCCAGTTTATGAAAGAGAATATCTTTAAACCAGCCGGCATGATGCATACGGATGTTTACTCAAAGGCTACGTATGAGAAAATTCCGGTTGATGTTGTTGGGCACGACCGTAACAGCTGGCGCTATTCGGTAGCCCAGAACTTTTTGGATGGCCCGGTGGGTGATAAAGGTATTTACAGCACCGTTGGCGACCTTTATTTATTTGACCGCGCCATGCGCCAGAACAGATTGATCAGCGCGGCTTCACAAGACTCGGCTTATACGCCGCGTAACCCGATGGTACGCGGGCATTTTAATTATGGCTACGGCTGGCGTATTTTCGAAAGCCCTGGCCAGAAAGTGGTATACCATACAGGATGGTGGCACGGTTTCAGGCACATTTATCTGCGCGATCTTAAAAACGATATCACTATTGTATTGTTAGGGAACTTAGTGAACGGCAGCTTGTTGCATCTTGATGAACTGTTTAAAGCCACAGGAATGCCCGTGGTACGAAAAGGCGCTTATAGTGGCAACGGAGATACTGCCGAGGATCAATAGTTTAAACGAGAGTCAATAGACAAGAATCAAGATTGGGTTAAAATTGCCAAATCATCAAATTAGCTAATTGGATTACTATGTTCGATAAAATATTTGAAGCACAACAAAAAGCAGGCGAAGCCAAACAACGCCTGGATAATATTGAAGTAACCGGCACAGCCGAAGGCGGTAAGATCACCGTAGTGGCAAATGCCAACAAAGCGGTGAAATCAATAAACATTGATGAAGAGTTTTTTAAAGGCGCCGATCGTGAAGAGATAGAAGAACTTTTGGTAGTAGCCTTAAATAAAGCCTTTGAGCAAGCAGAAAATGTAAGCCAGGCAGAAATGGCTGCTATGACCAAAGATATGTTTGGCGGATTAGGAGGCTTAGGCAACCTTTTTGGCAAATAAGAGTATTATCTAAAAAACAACTACTGACATTTTATGAAAGCAACATTTTACGGACAGGCAACAATTATGCTTGAAACGGGCGGCAAAAAATTATTGTTCGATCCGTTTATTACACCAAACCCACAGGCAAGCCATATAGATATTACCAGCTTAAAACCTGATTATATTTTAATAAGCCACGGCCACGGCGACCATATTGCCGATGTAGTAGCCATTCAGAAAGACAGCGGAGCTAAAGTGATCTGTATTGCAGAAATTTCTGACTGGTTGGGTAAACAAGGTATTGAAGCGCATGGTATGAATATTGGCGGTGGCTTTAACTTTGATTTTGGCCGTGTTAAAATGGTGAACGCCATACACTCAAGCGCATTGCCTGATGGCAGCAACGGCGGCAATCCTGCAGGTTTTGTAATTTATAGCAACGAGGGTAAAAACGTGTACTTTGCCGGTGATACAGCCCTTACTTATGATATGAAATTATTAGCTGACGATAACATCGATTGGGCTATACTACCAATAGGCGACAATTATACCATGGGTGTTGATGATGCGATAAAAGCCGCAGGCTTTGTTGATTGCAACAATGTAATCGGCGTACATTATGATACCTTCCCGGTAATTAAAATTGATAAAGAAGAAGCGCGTGAGAAATTTATTAAGGCAGGTATAAACATACAATTGCCAGGCCTTGGCGAAAGCGTTGATTTGTAATCGCACATGATATTAAAAAAGCAGGGCGCACCCATAAGGTGCGCCTTTGTTGTTTATAGCAGCCATGCAGATTGCTTAAAATAGAGCAGCGGCTATTTTTTTGTTACATTTGTAATCAAGATATTTTGAATTTATGAGCGAGGAAAGATCGTTAAATTTTATTGAGGAGATTGTTGAAGAGGACCTGAGAGAGGGCAAACATAACGGGCGTGTACTAACACGTTTCCCGCCGGAGCCTAACGGGTACCTGCATATTGGCCATGCCAAGTCTATTTGTTTAAACTTTGGACTTGCACAGAAATATAACGGACAGACCAATCTTCGTTTTGACGATACCAACCCGGTTACAGAAGATACCGAGTATGTTGAAAGCATAAAAGAAGACGTGCGCTGGTTAGGTTTTAACTGGGCCAATGAACTTTATGCTTCTGACTATTTTGATATAATATATGCTTTCGCGCTTGACCTGATCCGTAAAGGCCTGGCTTATGTTGACGATAGTACAGCCGAAGAAATTGCCGCACAAAAAGGTACGCCAACAGAACCAGGTACGCCAAATCAATATCGCAGCCGCAGCGTGGAGGAAAACCTGCGCCTGTTTGAGGAAATGAAGGATGGCAAATATCCTGATGGAGCAAAGGTGCTGCGTGCAAAGCTTGACCTTGCTTCGCCTAATATGCACATGCGCGACCCGATCATGTACCGCATTAAACATGCACGCCACCACCGCACGGGCGATAAATGGTGCATCTATCCGATGTACGATTTTGCCCACGGACAGTCGGACGCTATTGAGGAGATTACCCACTCTATCTGTACGTTAGAGTTTATCCCCCACCGCCCGTTGTACGAATGGTTTATCGAAAAACTGGAGATCTTCCCATCGCGCCAGTATGAATTTGCGCGCCTTAACCTTAACTATACCGTAATGAGCAAGCGCAAGCTGCTTCAGTTGGTTAACGAAGGCCACGTAGAGGATTGGGACGATCCGCGTATGCCGACCATCAGCGGTTTGCGCCGCCGTGGCTATACCCCTGCTTCTATCCGCGATTTCTGTGAGCGTATCGGTGTTGCCAAACGGGAGAATATTATTGAAGTAAGCTTACTCGAGTTTTGTATTCGCGAAGACCTGAATAAAACCGCATGGCGCCGTATGGGTGTTCTTGATCCTATAAAGCTGGTGATCACTAACTATCCGGAAGGGCAAACCGAAACCCTGCATGGTGAAAACAACCCCGAAGTTGAAGGTGGCGAAGGCGGCCGCGACATTCCTTTCAGCCGCGAACTTTGGATAGAGCGCGAAGACTTTATGGAAATTCCGCCTAAAAAGTTTTTCCGCTTAGGCCCGGGTTTAATGGTGCGCTTAAAACATGCTTACATTATTAAATGCGAAGACTTTGTTAAAGATGCCGAAGGCAACGTAACCGAGATCCATTGTTCTTATATCCCGGAGTCTAAATCCGGACAGGATACCAGCGGTATCAATGTAAAAGGTACCATCCACTGGGTAAGTGTTCCGCATGCAAAAACTGCTGAAGTACGCTTATATGACCGCCTTTTCCGTGTGGAAGATCCGGCCAATGAAGAGGGCGACTTTAAAGAATATTTAAACCCCGACAGCCTGAGTATTATCAATGCTTACATTGAGCCTGATTTAGCCAACGCGCAACCGGGCAAAGGCTATCAATTTATCCGTAAAGGCTACTTTACTATAGATACTAAACACGCTACCGCCGATAAACTGGTATTCAACCGTACCGTTACACTAAAAGACGGCTGGACAAAGAAATAAGCGCATGTAGCTATAATGAAGCCTGTGGGAAATCCTCACAGGCTTTTTTAATGTAGCAATCCTGTATAACTATGCCGATGTGTTTTTACTGCTCGGATGAGTCGAAAATATGATCCAGAATATAACAGCAAATACGCAATAACAGCCGGTAATAACCATGATTACTAACGGTGCCTGATGGTTCTTTATCACAAATTTTACTAATGCAGCAGCGCCTGCAAAAAAATGTAACAGGTTAGCGATTGAAATAGGGCGATTGTAAATGCCGCCGATTATTGCGCCTTTGGCCATCCAGTTAAGTATGGCAAAGCCGCAGTACATAGCACCTAATAGTTGTGTAAGTATTTGAAGAATTGGTGAGTTGGCAATGCCCATTAAGCTTGTAAAGCTTTCGGGTGCAAAGCTTAAAGTAATACCGATAGCAGCTAAGAAAATAGCGCTTACGGTCATGATTAATTTAGTGTTCATGTAATTTAATTAGGGATGATAAACATATTGATAAATAGCGATATGTTTACGTTTAATCATGCACAATCGCTTCGATCATTCTAATTACCATCAAATCTGCGATAGCCTGGCAGCCAAAGATGCTGATCTGGCGATGATACTTGATCGCTTTGGCTATCCGCCGTTATGGTCGAGGCCAAACACGTTTGAATCGTTGGTGCATATCATATTGGAACAGCAGGTGTCGCTGGCATCGGCATTGTCAGCTTTAAATAAATTGAGAGAACGGATACAGCAAATTACACCTGCCCGGTTCCTGCTTTTAACAGATGAAGAATTAAAAGCCTGTTATTTCAGCAGGCAGAAAACGGCTTATGTACGTTACCTTGCCGAAGCCTTGTTAAGCGGGCAGTTAAATTTATCGGAACTGGAAGTGCTAACCGATGATGCGGTGAGAAACAAGCTCACAGCATTAAAAGGCATAGGTAACTGGACTGCCGACGTATACCTGATGTTTGTATTGCAACGTGCTGACGTCTTCCCGGTTGGTGACCTAGCTGCTGTTAACGCCCTTAAAGAAGTTAAAGGGTTGTTAAAAGATACGCCGAGAGAGGTGCTGATTGATGCAGCTAATGAATGGCAGCCTTATCGTACCGTGGCTACCATGATGCTGTGGCATTATTATTTAAGTATTCGCAAAAAGCAAATGTCATAAAATACCTGATTATTAGACGCTTGCTTCTCAATTGTTTTATATTAATTATTGGCTTATATTTACAAAGTAATGATGAGCAAAGTCATTTTGTAACCCTTATATTTGCGTGCTAATTAATTGAATTAAACCCACGGGCAAAAATAATGAGAATATTCTTACTTGTCTTTCTGATGGCTGTAGGTACAGGTGCATCAGCTCAATGGCGAATTTTCAAAAAACACGAACGTTTCCCGCAAATTCCGCAGGTTGTCGACAATTCGTTCACCCGCTTTACCAGGTATAGCATCGATAAAGTGAGCAAGTTGCCATCGGCAAAGGTTTCGCGCAGCGATTACAGCCTGGAGCTTGAAGAAAACTATGTGATGAAAACGGCTCAGCATAACATGCGTTTCCGCGTTTATGACGAAGCCAGTTATAACTTTAGTAACCTTGCCCAGCTATATCTGCAACAAAACCGCTACTCTGAAGCAAAATGGTTTTTTCTGCAAAGCAACAATATTTCACGCCAGCAAAATAATGATAAGCTTACCATTGCCAACCTCGTATGGCTGGCAGGTATAAAATCAGAGATTGGCGATTTTAAACTGGCACAACAAGACCTGACCGAGGCACGCCAGATGGCTTCCTCACATGGCTGGCATGAAGATATAGCCATGGTTGACCAGAAACTGAAATATATCCAGAGCCACCGTGTAACCACAAAAGTAGAATTACGCTATGCGGGCAGCATCCCGGTAGGCGAAACAAATACAGTTGTTGTTGACTAAGTTGTAAACCTGTTTGCAAACTTATCGTTACGGCTAAAACATTATTCGGTAATATTTTATTAGTAGATACGAGACAGCTTTGTAGCTGTCTCTTTTTGTTTACATTAGCAAAATAAAGTACTGTATTTTGATGTTTTACAACATAAGCGAATTAGAAACAGCTAAACACATGTTTAAGAAATTATATATTTTAGTGGTGCTGGGCGCTGCCCTTGCATGTAATGCCGCCCCAAATAAGCCTGCTCTTAAGATAGCCGGCCCCGGGGATTTACATCCCGACGAGCAACAAAGTGTTGTTTGTAAAGAAGTTGCAGAATTAATTACCCGGTACAATTATAAAAAAGTAGCGCTTAATGATTCGTTGTCATCTATCATTTTTGATCGTTACATCAAATCATTAGATGAGAACCATAACTACTTTTTAGCTTCGGATATCAAAAGCTTCGAGCCGTTCAGAAATATACTGGATGATGATATTAAAGACGGCAACCTTAACGATGTCTTCTACATTTTTAATGTTTATAAAAAACGTTATAACGAGCACATCAGCTATTCGTTAGCCCATCTTAATGATAATTTCGATTTCAATAAGAACGAAACTTTCACGTATGACCGTGATAGCCTGCCATGGGTAGCCAGCCAGGCTGATATGGATAATTTGTGGACTAAGCGTGTAAAGTATGACATGCTTAATCTTAAACTGGCAAGTGCCGACATGGCAAAAAATAAGGAGACGTTAAAAAAACGATATAACAACCTTTTAAGCCAGTCGAATAAATTATCAAACCAGGATGTATTGCAGGTATTTATGGATGCCCTTACCAACGCCATAGATCCGCACACCAGTTACTTTAACCCGGCAAATGCGGCTGAGTTTAATATAGATATGTCGCGCTCGCTTGAGGGTATTGGTGCAACATTAGGTTCAGAGAATGAATACATTACTATCAAATCAATTGTGCCGGGTGGCCCTGCTGATAAAAGCCACCAGATTAATATTGATGACCGTATTGTAGGTGTAGCGCAAGGTAAGGCTGGCGAGTTTCAGGATATTGTGGGCTGGCGTGTAGATAATGCCATTACGCTTATCCGCGGTGCAAAAGGTACATTAGTACGTTTAAAGATATTGCCTAAAGGCAGAAGCGCTGCCGAGCCAAAAATAGTAAGCATTGTTCGCGAAAAGATTATTCTGAAAGATCAGTCGGCTAAGAAAGAAATCCGTACCTATAATGAAAACGGCAAAACAGTTAAGATCGGTGTAATTTCTGTACCGGCATTTTACCTGGATTTTGCTGCTTACAAAGCAGGCGACCCTAACTATAAAAGCACCACCCGCGATGTTAAGTTAATACTGGACACCCTTAAACGCGAAGGCGTTGAAGGTGTGGTGATGGACCTGCGTCAAAATGGTGGTGGCTCGCTGATAGAAGCGGTTGACCTTACCGGCTTATTTATCAAAACCGGACCTGTTGTGCAGGTACGCGATACACGTAATAAAGTAGAAGTAGACCAGGATGAAGATCCGGGTATTGCATGGAGCGGCCCATTAGCTGTTTTAACTGACCGTTTCAGCGCTTCGGCATCTGAGATTTTTAGCGGCGCTATTCAGGATTATGGCCGTGGATTAATCATCGGTACACAAACCTATGGTAAGGGTACTGTGCAAAGCGTTATCGACCTTGACCAGGTGATCAGCCCGTCTATCAAAGATATGCTGGCTAACCTTACTCAAAAGAATAACAGCAAGGCTCCGGGTGCGCTTTCTAAATTTGGCCAGCTTAACCTTACCATGGCTAAGTTTTACCGTATTAGTGGTGGTTCTACCCAGCATAAAGGTGTAACACCAGATATTACTTATCCTGCTATTATTTCACTACAAAAATATGGTGAGGATACTGAGCCTTCTGCCCTGCCTTATGACATGATCCAGCCAAGCACCTATACTAAGGTTGGTGATTTTAGCCAGGTATTGCCGCAATTGCGCAAAATGCACGACGACCGCATGGCTAACAGCGCCAGTTATAAATATCTGCTTGAAGATATTGCTGAAATGAAGAAACGTGAAGCAGAGAAAAGCATCACCTTAAATGAAACGCAGCTGAAGCAGCAGCGCGACAGCGACGAGCAGAAAGCCTTTGAGCGCAATAATCAACGCCGCGTGGCTTTAGGGTTGCAGCCTCTTAAAAAGGGACAAACTGCGCCCAAAAATGAAGATCTTGACTTCTTAAAAATAGAAACAGGACAAATACTTACAGATTACATCACTTTGGGTAATAAGCTTACACGAGCTAATCCGTAACAGTAATTCTAATAAATATTTAAAAGGTCCGCAGGCGAAAGCTATGCGGGCCTTTTTGCTTTTCAAACCAAACCCCCATTGTGCGGTTATGGTAATATGGCTAAACGTCCACTGCTCGAATTTACCGATAAAGGCATTTACTGTGCCAGGGGGAAGTTTTATATAGACCCCTGGAAGCCTGTGAACGATGCAGTGATTACGCATGCCCACTCAGACCATGCCTATATGGGGCATAAGCATTACCTGGCGCATCATTTGTCGCGCGAGGTGCTGTATTATCGCCTGGGAGAAATCCAATTACAGACTGTTGAATATGGAGAGACGGTTTATAAAAATGGTGTAGAGATAACGCTGTTCCCCGCCGGGCATGTAATTGGGTCGGCACAGGTACGCGTAGCCAGTAAAGGAGAAGTGTGGGTGGTGTCCGGGGATTATAAAACCGAAGATGACGGCGTTTGCACACCATTTGAGCCTGTAAATTGCCATCATTTTATTTCTGAATGTACATTTGGTATGCCGGTTTACCAATGGAAGCCGCAAGTACAGTTGTTTGAGGATATGAACAATTGGTGGCGCAGTAACCTGGAGAACGGATTGGCTACAGTGGTAGTCGGTTATTCGCTGGGTAAAGCGCAGCGTATACTGCAAAACCTTGATCTTTTCAACGGTAAAGTATTTACGCACGGTGTGATTGAAAACACCAATGAGGCTTTGCGCCGAAATGGCATTCAGTTAAATCCTACAGAACGCATTACCGCAACAACGCCAAAAGAGGAAGTTAGGAAAGGGATTGTTATCGCCCCTCCATCATCAGTAGGCACACCTTGGATGCGTAAATTTCAGCCTTACAGCTTTGGGTATTGCTCTGGCTGGATGGCCATTCGCGGAGCTAAACGCCGCCGCGCAGCCGACCGGGGCTTTGTGCTGTCGGACCATGCCGACTGGAATGGGCTTGTAAGCGCCATTGATGCTACCGGCTGCGAAAAGGTATACCTTACCCACGGTTACACGGCTTCGTTTACGCGTTATTTAAATGAGATAGGATTTGATGCTCACGAAGTGCATACCTTATACGGCGGTGAAGAAGAAGATACCTCATCAAATTCGTCAGAAAATAAAGATCAGGAAATAACTTCTGATATTGTAAAAGAAGAAAGTAAAGTCCTCTCCTTTGGAGAGGATTTAGGTGAGGTTGGGGGCTCTATTAAATGAAAGCTTTCGCTCAGTTATTTTTATCGCTTGACGAGACCAACAAAACCAACGAAAAGGTTAAGGTTTTAAAAGATTACCTCAACTGCGTACCCGATACTGATAAAATGCACATGCTGGCGCTGTTTACCGGCAGAAAGCCAAAGCGCCCCATCAATAGTACTTTGTTCAGGCTATGGGCATTGGAAGCGCTTAGTTTACCTGCATGGCTGTTTGAAGAAAGCTACCATGTAGTTGGCGACCTTGCCGAAACCATCGCCTTGCTTTTTCCGCAGAATGAGAATGAGGGTAACAGTAAAACGCTTACCGAATGGATTGCCGATATCAATACGCTGGCTAACTTTACCGAAGAAGAGAAACGGATATGGCTGCAAACATCATGGAAGATGCTGGATACACAAGAGCGGTTTGTATTCAACAAGATACTCACAGGTAGCTTCCGTGTAGGCGTATCTCAAAACCTGGTTGTAAAGGCCATTGCCGATATTGCCGAACTGGATACCGCCGTGCTTACGCACCGCATCATGGGCAACTGGAAGCCGGAAGATTACACTTTCAGTGAGCTGATAGCCCCGGGAAAAGAATCGGAAGATATATCGCGGCCATACCCATTCTTTTTAGCCTATCCCATACAGGAAACATCCGAGAAGCAAAAAGCACCGGAAGATTTGCAAAATTCTTTAGGTGAAGCAACTGAGTGGCAGGCCGAATGGAAATGGGATGGTATACGCGCGCAGCTAATAAAGCGCGATGGGCAGTTGTTTATCTGGAGCCGGGGCGAAGATCTTTCAACCGATAAATTTCCCGAGCTGCATCCGTTTCTGTACGATCTGCCGGATGGTACAGTGCTGGATGGCGAGATCCTTAGTTTTAGGAATGGCGCACCGTTAACCTTTAATGTTCTGCAAACTCGTATAGGCCGCAAAAACCTGAGCAAAAAGATACTGGAAGATAGTCCTGTTGCACTGATTGCTTATGATTGCTTGGAATATAACGGCGAAGATATCAGGTATAAAACCCAGTCAGAACGGAGGGCTATCTTAGAGCAACTTCATGCTGCGACAACTCATCCGGAAATATTTAATATATCATCGCTTATTGATTTCAGCAGCTGGCAGGAATTGAGTGAGAAACGTGATCTGTCGCGCGAGATGATCGCCGAGGGTATTATGCTTAAGCGTAAAAGCGCCACTTACCAGGTAGGCCGCCGCCGTGGCGATTGGTGGAAGTGGAAAATTGATCCTTTATCAATTGATGCGGTAATGGTGTACGCTCAAAAAGGGCATGGCCGCCGTGCTGATCTGTATACCGATTATACTTTTGCCGTTTGGGATGGCGATAAACTGGTGCCTTTCGCCAAAGCGTATTCGGGCTTAACAGATGCCGAGATTAACAAGGTAGATTATTTTGTGAAGCGTAACACGCTCGAAAAATTTGGACCGGTACGCACGGTAAAACCCGAGCTGGTTTTCGAAATTGGTTTCGAGGGCATTAATAAATCAAACCGGCATAAGTCAGGTGTGGCATTACGTTTCCCGCGTATCCTACGCTGGCGGCATGATAAGCCTAAAGAAGAAGCCGATAGCATCGAGACATTAAAGGCGCTATTAGGTGAATAATTGCACGCAGTTGTTTTTGCTAATGATATTAGTATATTAGTTGCGTAAACCGTAAACCAATGGAAAAAGCAACTAAAGAACCACACCGCTGCGCCTGGCCTGGCAACGACCCGCTTTACATCAAATATCATGATGAAGAATGGGGAAAGCCTGTTCATGATGATGATAAGCTATTCGAGTTTTTGTTGCTGGAGGGTGCGCAGGCTGGTTTAAGCTGGATCACCATATTGCGCCGCCGCGAAAATTACCGCAAAGCTTTCGCTGGTTTTGATGCAAAAAAAGTAGCCGCCTTTACCGAGCAGGATGTGGAACGCCTGATGCAGGACGAAGGCATTATCCGTAACCGTGCAAAAATCCAATCTGCAGTAACTAATGCCCAACTATTTTTAGCTATACAAAAGGAGTTTGGTTCGTTCAATAAATACCTGTACAGCTTTATGCCCGATGGTAAGCCAATTGATAATAAACCTACCGAGCGTATAAATGCCACCAGCCCCGAGTCGGACGCGATTAGCAAAGACATGAAAAAACGCGGCTTCAAATTTTTTGGTTCAACCATTTGCTATGCCCACATGCAGGCTACAGGTATGGTGAATGACCATCTGCTCAGCTGCGATTTCAGGTAGTTTTTGTCTGAATCTGAATTTACAGAATTTTTGAATTATAGAATTCATTTTGCTTTATAACATTTGGAAAACCTAAACCTTTCAAGCATTAATCCTATTTTTGTGTTGCTTTAGATAATTGCTGATTCTGGCAATTCTTTAATTCAGAAAATTCTGATCAAATGAAGAAACTGTTTTTATTGGATGGCATGGCCCTGATGTACCGGGCACATTTTGCTTTAAGCAAAAATCCTCGGTTTACATCAAACGGCCTTAATACCTCGGCGGTAATGGGCTTTACCAATACCCTGCTGGATGTGATCAAAAAAGAAAAGCCTACACACATGGCCGTGGTTTTTGATACCGATGCACCTACCGAGCGCCATACCGATTTTACAGATTATAAGGCACATCGTCAGGCCATGCCCGAAGACCTTTCGGCAGCTATGCCTTATGTGATAAAATTGATATTAGGCTTCAATATACCGGTAATTACTTCAGACGGGTACGAGGCAGATGATATCATTGGCACTTTAGCTAAAAAAGCAGAAAAACAAGGTTACCAGGTTTACTGCATGACGCCCGATAAAGATTTTGCACAGCTGGTGTCTGATAATATTTTCATCTACAAGCCATCGCGCATGGGCAGCGATATCGAAATAATGGGCGTTAAAGAAGTTTGCCAGAAATGGGAAGTGGAAGACGTTTGCCAGGTAATTGATATCCTTGGCCTTTGGGGCGATGCGGTTGATAACATCCCGGGTATACCGGGCATTGGCGAAAAAACAGCTAAGGCTTTAATTAAACAATACGGTTCTGTTGAAAACATCATAAAAAACAGCCACGAACTGAAAGGCAAAATGCGTGAAAACGTTGAAAACTTTGCCGATCAGGGTTTGCTGTCCAAAAAATTGGCAACTATCCTGTTAGATGTCCCTGTCGAACTTGACGAAGAAGGCCTTAAGATTTGCGAGCCAAGCCGCGACCTGCTGGAGCCGCTTTTTGCCGAGCTTGAGTTCCGTACATTGGGAAGACGTGTGTTTGGTGATGACTTTACGGTAACCGAATACAAAGCAGTTGGTGTACAAACCGATTTATTTGGCAATCCTACTGCCAGTGGCCGCACCACTTTAACGGTTGATGTGTCAGATATTGCTACGGCCGACATCCCGGAACCGGGGAAGAACATTAGCAATACCCCGCACGAATATCATTTAGCGGATACTGCTGAAAAGCGGGCAGAGCTGATCACATTGCTTAAACAGCAAAAAACAATTTGCTTTGATACTGAAACTACCGGTACTGATGCTAACCATTGCGAACTGGTTGGTTTATCATTTGCGGTAAAACCCGGCGAAGCATGGTATGTGCCTGTACCTGCCGACCAGACAGAAGCGACTGCCATTGCACAGGAGTTTAAAGAATTGTTGGAAGATGAGCGCATTGCCAAAATAGGCCAGAATATTAAGTATGATATTTTGATGCTGAAATGGTATGATATAAAGGTAAAAGGCGATCTGTTTGATACCATGATGGCGCATTATATCCTTGACCCAGATACCCGCCACAATATGGATATCCTTTCTGAAAATTACCTGGGCTACTCGCCTGTTTCTATTACAGAACTGATAGGCCCGAAAGGCAAAAACCAATTAAGCATGCGCGATGTGCCAATTGAAAAGATAAAGGATTACGCCGCTGAGGATGCAGATGTTACCCTGCAACTTAGAAATGTTTTTGAGCCTAAGATTAAAGAAGTTGGTGCAGAAAAGTTAATACATGAGATAGAGCACCCGCTTATTTATGTTTTGGCTGATATGGAGCACGAGGGTGTGCGCATTGACCGCGATACACTAAGCGATTTTTCTCGTCAGCTGGAAACAGACCTGGTGCAGTTAGAAAAAACCGTGTATGAAAAAGCAGGTGTGCGTTTCAATATAGCATCACCTAAGCAATTGGGCGAAGTATTGTTCGAGAAACTAATGCTTGACCCCAAAGCTAAAAAAACCAAAACCGGGCAATATCAAACCGGCGAAGATGTGTTATTGGCCTTAGCTAACAAAAGCGATATCGTACGCGATATTTTAGACTTCCGTCAGCTGCAAAAACTGAAATCAACTTATGTTGATGCACTACCGCTGATGATTAACCCTAAAACCAACCGGGTGCATACATCATACAACCAAGCGGTGGCAGCAACTGGCAGGTTGAGTTCCAACAATCCTAACTTACAAAATATACCTATCCGCACAGAGAAAGGGCGTGAGGTGCGTAAAGCATTTATTCCGCGCGATGAAGGACACACCTTAGTTTCGGCGGATTATTCGCAAATTGAACTTCGTTTGATTGCAGAGATCAGCCGCGACCCGAACATGATGGATGCCTTCAGCAAGAACCTCGATATCCACACAGCAACAGCGGCCAATGTATATGGCATACCTTTAGACCAGGTAGACAGCACTATGCGCCGAAACGCAAAGGCCGTTAACTTTGGTATCATTTACGGCCAGTCGGCTTTTGGGCTTTCGCAAAGCCTGGGCATCCCGCGTAAAGAAGCTGCCGATATCATTGAGCAATATTTTAACCAATATTCAGGTATTAAACAGTACATGAGCGACACCATGAACTTCGCCCGCGAAAACGGTTATGTGCAAACGCTGATGGGCCGCCGCCGTTACCTGCGCGATATTAATTCGGCTAATGCAACCGTACGCAGCTTTGCCGAACGAAATGCGATCAATGCACCTATCCAGGGTTCGGCTGCAGATATGATCAAGATAGCCATGATCAATATTCACCGGGAACTTAAAGCACAGAAAATGGATGCCCGCATGACCATGCAGGTACACGATGAGTTGGTTTT
The DNA here is from genome assembly GCF_028736115.1 of Mucilaginibacter sp. KACC 22063. Taxonomy (NCBI): domain Bacteria; kingdom Pseudomonadati; phylum Bacteroidota; class Sphingobacteriia; order Sphingobacteriales; family Sphingobacteriaceae; genus Mucilaginibacter; species Mucilaginibacter florum. Next base: position 94,109 of record NZ_CP117877.1, read on the forward strand.
TGATGTTCCGCACCATGAAGTGGAAAAAGTAAAGCCAATTATTGAGCACCACATGAAAACTGCGATAAAAACCGATGTGCCTATAGTAGTTGAAATTGGTAGCGGTACGAACTGGTTAGAGGCGCATTAATTATAAGGATATGTTTTTCCACTTTAGGGATAAGTTTCCGCAGCTAAACGCCTATTGGGAAAAATATCTTCCATTTCAAAAGCGGTTAGATATTGCAGCTAAAACCATCTTGCTTGAAGAAGGAAAGGTATCGCAGCATTATTACTTTATAGAAAAGGGCTGTATACGTACCTATTTTAATAACAATGGCGATAGCAAAACCGTTCAATTTTTCTTTGAGAATGAAGGCCTCATGTCATTCGATAGTTTTATTAACAATGTGCCCAGCCAGTTTACAATAGAAACACTTGAACCTTCGGTAATATATGAGCTGCCTAAACAATATGTTATGCAGTTAATTGAAGAATTGAGCGCGGAGAAAACGTTTACTCAGATGATGCTTTATATGTCGTCGCGCAGGCAAACGCATTATATCAATGAGTTTGTTTCTTTTATCCGCGACACACCCGAACAGCGTTACCTGCACCTGCTTACAGAACGGCCACATATTATCCAGCGAATACCGCAACATTACATCGCTTCTTACTTAGGTGTAAGTACTGTGCACCTCAGCCGCATTAAAAGCAAGCTTGCCAAAAGCAAACCACACTTTTAATATTCGATAACATATGTTATTGCCAGCTGCCTTTTTGCCTGGCTACATTTGCTTTATAAAAATTAAAGCAATGAAGGCAGCAGTAATATACCAGAAAGGCGAAATGCCGCAATATGTAGATTTTTCAGAACCGGCACCAAAAAACAACGATGCACTATTAGTTACTGTTAAGGCGGTGGCTATAAAGCATCTCGACAAAAGTAAAGCATCTGGCAAACACTACTCCAGTAATGAGTTGCCAGGCACCGGGCGCATTGCAGGCGGCGATGGCGTTTGCTTATTACCCAATGGGATAAGAGTTTATGGTATGGCTATAAATGGGATGCTTGCCGAAAAGGCATTGATCTATAAAGACCGGATCGTAAAAATCCCGGACGGTTTGGATGATGCAACAGCCGCAGCACTACCTAATGCAGTAATTGGGGCTGCTATGGGCTTAAAATTTAAGGCAGATATTCAGCCCGGGGATACGGTGCTTATTAACGGGGCAACAGGCTTTACCGGTCGTGTAGCTGTGCAAATAGCTAAATATTATGGTGCGGGCAAAGTGATAGCTACAGGCAGAAATCAGCAATCACTTAATCAGCTTTTGCTGCTTGGTGCCGATGAAATTATAACATTAAACGAGGACAATGATCAATTCGAATCTGCTTTAACTGGTATTCATCAAAAAGCACCTATAGATGTAGTTATTGATTATTTATGGGGCTCTACTGCTGAAGTTATATTATCGATACTGAAAGGCAATGGCTCATTTACGAATAAGATAAGATATGTATCTGTTGGTGCAATGTCTGGCGAATTTATTCAGCTTTCGGCATCAAATTTAAGAAGCGCTGATCTTCAACTGACGGGCTCGGGCCTCGGCGCGTGGACCAAACAACAGGTAAACGGGCTATTTAAAACTATTTTACCTGAAATGTTTGGGTTAGCCGCCGAGGGTAGGCTAAAAGTCGAAACCGAATTAGTAAGACTTGAAAATATTACTGATCTGTGGAACATGGAAGTACCGGACGGGAAGCGGCTGGTGGTGATTGTCTAAAGTATTTTACCCGTTGTAAATTAAGTATAACACACCAAACAGATTGTTGATTTATGGGTTGTGATTTGAGGTAATTGTTTATACCTTGAACCAATAATACCTATAATGAGAATCTATCACTTAAGCGCCGAATGTTACCCCGTGGCCAAGGTTGGCGGGTTGGCAGATGTTGTGGGCGCTTTGCCAAAATATCAAAATCAGGCTGGACTAAATGCGGCGGTAGTGCTGCCCTACTACAATCGCAAGTTTGTGCGCGAGCATCAGTTCGATATTGTTTTTGAGGCCTCGTCTTTAATGGGGACTGAGCGTTTTGATTTTGAGATACTAAAGGAACGCACCAACGTATTAGGTTTTGAGCTATACCTGATCAGGGTGCCCGGGCTTATTGACCGCGAAGAAGTTTACAGCTACCCTGACGAGCGCGAGCAGTTCATTGCATTTCAAATCGCATTTTTAGATTGGATCAACTGGTCGCAGCAGCGCCCGGATATTATCCATTGCCATGATCATCATACCGGGCTAATTCCGTTTTTGCTTTACCATTCGGTAATTTATAAACGCCTTAAAAATACGCCTACTGTATTCACTATACACAACGGCCAGTATCATGGCGCCTTCAGCTGGAATAAAGCTAATTTATTACCCGAATTTGATCCTGCCGCAGCAGGGCTGTTAGATTGGGCGGGTGGTATTAATCCGCTTGCTGCTGCTGTTAAGTGCAGCTCGAGATATACGACTGTTTCGCCAAGCTACCTGAACGAACTTACCCGCCAGAGCAACGGCCTTGAATATTTATTTTACTTAGAAAACTGGCGTGCATTAGGCATTGTTAACGGGATAGACAGCGAAGTCTGGAACCCGGATAAAGATTCGATGATTCCTGCCAGGTATTCGGCTAAAAAAATAAACCCGGGTAAGCAGCAAAATAAGCTGGCTTTATGCCAGCGCTTTGGGCTTGATGTTGAAAAGCCGTTGGTATCGTTCATTGGCCGCTTAGTAATAGAAAAAGGCGCCGACCTTTTACCCGATGCTATTGCCCACAGTATCCGCGAGCTGGAAGGGCAGGTTAACTTCCTGCTGTTAGGTACTGGCGACAAAGACACTGAGGAACGGTTAAAAATATTAGCCGAACAATATCCCGAAAACTGTAAGGTTTACATTGGGTACGATGAAGAATTATCGCACCAGATTTATGCCGGTGCGGACTTTCTATTAATGCCTTCGCGCGTAGAACCTTGCGGCTTAAATCAGTTATACTCATTACGATACGGCACAGTGCCTATTGTACGCAGTACGGGCGGCTTGCAAGATACCGTTATTGATTTCGGTGAAGAAGGAGGCTACGGTATCCGTTTCGATCAGCCAAGCGTGGCTGATATTAGTTACTCCATAAGCCGCGCACTTGCAGTTTACCAGAACACAGATCAATTACAATTGTTACGTAAACGTATGATGGCGCTTGATTTCTCTTGGAACCAATCGGCAGGTCAGTATATACAATTATATAAAAGTTTAATATCTCAACTATGATATCCAATGTAATATGCATCGTATTAGGCGGCGGCCAGGGCAGCCGTTTGTCACCGTTAACGGCTACACGTTCAAAACCGGCCGTACCAATTGCGGGTAAATACCGTTTGGTTGATATACCTATCTCCAATAGCTTGCATTCGGGTATAGACAGGATATTCGTGTTAACGCAGTTCAATTCGGCTTCGTTAAATAAGCACATTAAAAATACCTACCACTTCAGCAGCTTCAGTGAGGCGTTTGTTGATATACTTGCAGCTGAGCAAACACCATCAAGTGTGGCATGGTTTCAGGGAACGGCCGACGCTGTACGCCAAAGCTTGCACCACCTTGCTGTGCACGAGTTTGAGTATGTATTGATCTTATCGGGCGATCAGCTATATCAGATCGATTTTGAAGAGATGATCGGCCAGCACGTGGATAAAGGCGCTGATATTTCAATAGCTACCATTCCGGTTCATGCCAATGATGTACCGGGCTTTGGTATCTTAAAAACTGATGAGGAAAGCAACATCACCTCTTTTATTGAAAAACCTAAAAAGGATTTTGAAAGCTGGGCATCTGAGGTAAGCCCTGAAATGGCAGCACAGGGACGTGTGTACCTGGCTTCAATGGGTATTTATATTTTCAATAAGGATACTTTATACGAGTTGCTGGAAGGTAATGAAAATACCGACTTCGGTAAAGAGATCATCCCGCAATCTATCCAAACGCATAAAGTAGTGAGCTACCAGTATGAAGGTTACTGGACAGATATCGGTACCATCCCGTCATTCTTTGAAGCTAACCTTGGCTTAACAGATGATATCCCGCAGTTTAATCTGTTTGGAGAAAACCATATCTACACACGTGCGCGTATGCTGCCGCCGTCGAAAATATCGGGCACATTATTAGAAAAAACTATTGTTGCCGATGGTTGCATTATTAATGCACGCAGTTTGAAACGCTCCATTATTGGTATCCGTACCCGTATTGGCGTTGATACCGAAATTGAGAACTGCTATGTAATGGGTAGTGATAATTATCAGACACTGGAGCAGATCCAATGGTCGCGCGAAACAGAGACACCTATTATGGGTATTGGCGACCGTTGTAAGATTAAAAATGCTATTATTGATAAGAATACCTATATCGGTAACGATGTGTCCATTAACTGTGGCGAGAAACTGCCTGATGGCGATTACGGCGATTACACCAGCCAGGATGGCATTGTAGTGATTAAAAAACGTGCGGTTATTCCAAACGGAACGGTGATTTAAAACAAAGTTAATGTTTGCTTGTAGTATTGTAGAGTTCGTTTAAAAACAACAATAACCTATTCTATTATGAAAAAAGCAATTTGTTTAATCGCCTTAGGCGCAATCAGCTTCGGAAGCGTTATGGCTTACCCGGCTACAGTAAAAACGGCAATCGCAACCGATACAACTAAAGTAAAAGTTAAGAAAAAGGCGACTAAAACCAAGGTTAAAAAGAAAGTGGCTAAAGACACCACCAGCAAAATGTAATAAAGCAAGCCCCTCCCTTAAAAGAGGGGTTTCTTGTTTGTTAATAATACCTTATTTACATTTACCTATATGCCAGCTATACTACATATCTTAAACGGCGATGCCACGCTGAACAGCTTTAATGAGACCGGCCTTGATGGTGATGCACTGGTTTGGCGCGAAGTATTATCTGAAGGGCCGCTTACTAAAAAAATAGACAAAGCCTTTTGGGAGCAGCGTGCAGCATGGATATCTAAAACGTTTAATGATACACCTGAGCATTACATGCAATGGGTAGTAGGCGAGCTTGAAAAGCTGAATAATGATTACGAAGAGATCAATCTCTGGTTTGAGTTTGACCTCCATTGCCAGGTTAACCTGTTAGGCGTAATGCAACTGTTAAAGCAGCAAACTGATCTGACTGTACCTAACGTTTTCCTGATTTGCCCGGAGAGCTATCCTGGGATGGAAGATTTCAGAGGTATGGGGCAATTGAATGGCAGCCAGCTGGAGGATGTTTTTGATGATCGTGTACAACTTACCGAATATGATTTCACCCTGGCGGACGAGGCTTGGAATATTTATGTATCTGGCGATAAAGCGGCTATTGCCAGCTGGGTTGAAAGTGTGCCTTTTTGGGGAAGCTTATCGTTGTTAAAGCCAGCCATGCAGGCGCATTTAAAAAGATTAGAAACTAATGAGAATGGCCTTAATTATATAGAACAGAAATTACTGAAAATTTACCACACAGGCAAGACCAGCAGAAGTGATATTCATCAGCAGTTTTGGGCAGATGATAAAATATATGGCATGGGCGATGCGGAGCTAAATATTTACCTGAACAGATTGGCTGAAAAGGGATTAGCAAGTATCAGTTAGATGAAAAATGGCCTCTTCATGTTACTAATATTATGTCTTATATGTTCCTGTATTAATAAGCATAGTAAAGCAAATCACGAACTTACTGTGAGGGTGCCCTGTACTGACCAATATTCTCAAACAAGATTATATAAAGAAATTTTCAATATATATAAGGGTTACCAGACCACAGACATTCATTCTATATACCTAACAGATTCACTAAATTTTAGAATTTTTATTGGCACCTATGATGAAGTAGATGAGAATATACTGGTTAAGTACAGTGGTGATATTATAGATGTTGTGAAATTGAAAAGTACAAGTACCTTATCTGAATGGGATAATCCTAAAGTGTTAGAGAAAAAACAGTTTAAGTTAAATGATCCGAAACACTCAAAGCGGTTTGAATAAATAGTTTATTATCCAGTACTTTATCAGTTAAACATACCTACACCATTTCCAAAGTCTACGAGTATTTAAATAATCTTTATCGTGCTCGTTAGCATAAGCTTCCCGCTCAAAGCAGATATTCATGTAAGCCTCGTGGTGGGATTTGTATTTAAACCGGTTAATCAGGTAATTGATCAGATACAATACATAAAACGGCAGTATCAGCAGTTCTGCTTCCTGCTTCAGGTGTATGGCCTCATGCCTCAGCAGCACTTCGTCATTTGCCATTTCTTTCCCCCTGATCAGTATAAACGGGAAAAGTGCCATCGCGTCTACTTTCAAATATGGCACTACAATAACCGGGTAATTACTCTTTTTCATCCTCAGCCTTTACATGCGGCAAAGCCTGTAAACCTAATGCGCGAGGGTTGCGCATATACCGGCGATAATTGTTGCGGATAATCTGAATAAATTCGTAATCGTTTGTGGTGGTAACAATATAATAGCCCGGGCGGTACCTTTGCATAAAATCAGTCAAACGCGGCTCGGTAAGTCCAGTTATACGTGATACCAATGCTTTATTAAAGCGATAGTCGATGATGTCTTGCTGGTAATCGCGCTGAATGATCTCGCGCAGGTGTGCTGCATTCCGTCCGCTGCGGCTTAACGAATTCCAGATCCCATCGATACTTAAACCTGCCCCGCCATAAGGCGAAACACTTAAAAGGTCGCGGTCGGCCAGCGATCCGTAAACCTTACTGTATTCGCGTTTGGTAGCTTCTAATTGCTTTTGCGGCGTTTTAATTGTGTCGTGTATATCTACTTGGCGTAGCATAACACCCGTAGGCTTTAAGTATACGGCAATGGAACCAGTGCCCGAAACTGTTATGGTATCGCTTAAATAATTGGGTTTACTAAAAATGAGATGGTCGCCACTGCGTGCGTTAATGTGAAACTCGGCCTGTAAATTATTGTAAATGGATTCGCCTGTACGGGTGTTAATGATGTTCACCTTAGCAATACGTTCCTTGCTGTCTTTATCAAACACAACGCCATCGGCTTTGCGGTCTTGTGCATAAAGCTTTCCGCACACCAATAATATCAAGACTAAAAATAACGAACGTATATTCACTTCGGCAAAACTAAATCTAACAGCCGCATTTATCATACCATTTAACAAAAATTAACAGGCTATTTGGCTATAATAAGCTTTTGGCCAATCTGAATGTTGTTGTCGCTCATGTTGTTTAATGTGCGCATTTCTTCAACAGTAAGTCCAAAACGGCGGGAAATAGAATATAGTGTGTCGCCGGTAACAACGGTGTACAGTTTATTTACGGGGGCAGTATTTACAATAGAATCTTTGATCTCGTTACCAATGTTATTATTGATCTGTGTAAGCACGCGGTCTTCGCGCTTGATCTTTTGTACTTCTCCTTCCGGCCTGTCATAAGCATCCAGGTTATATTTCTGAATGATGTTGATCAGCATTTTCGGGTAGTTGGGGTTGGTGGCATATCCGGCATCCTTTAGCCCTTGTGCCCAGCCTTGGTAATCGTTCTTGTCCAGTTCAAATAAATGGGCGTAGCGTTTACGCTTTAGAAATGCTGAGTGGTCCCTGAAAGATGATTCAGGATCGCTATACACCCTGAAACAATCGTCGTGCTGGTCGTCATCTTTATAATAGCCCTCGCCTTTCCAGTCGCTGGTGCATTTAATACCGAAATGGTTATTGGCATAACGGGCAAGATCTCCGTTTCCATTACCCGATTCAAACAATCCCTGGGCAAGCGTAATACTTGCCGGGATGCCGTAAGTGTTCATTTCCTGTATGGCAATGGCCTTAAAGCGATCTATATAACTGGCTGCCGTATAAGTCACATAGCCACCGTCGGGTGCTTTATGCGCTTCGCGAATGCGTTTGTTATTGCGGTCAACTTCACGCTCTGATAAAACAGATGTTACCGGATGCGGAGTAATATTGGTTGCTACTCTTTTGTGGGCAGAGCATGCGCTGAGCAGCAACGCGGCACAAACAAGAAATAGTGATGATTTGCGCATTAAGAAGGGCTTTATTTGTTCAGTGTTGGCCCAAACTTAAACATTATTCCACATTTTTAGCAGGCTGTTGCTGCTGTTGTGGCTGATCTTCAGGCTTCTCGTCGTAAGCGTTAAGGTTATACTTGCGGATAAGCCCAAGCACCTGCGAACCCCACTTTTTACTGCTGGCGTAGCCGCTATGCTGAATACCTTTTACCCAACCCAGGTAATCATAATGGGTGAATTTTTCGGTAAGGTGGCTAAACTGCTTGCGCTCAGTCATAATACGGGCAAAATCCTGGAAAGAATCAAATGCCGAGTCGTACTGTTTATAGGCCGAGTGTGTAGCCTTGCGACCAGTGTATGATACAGGGCTTCTGCCCTTTACACCAAAGTGATTGTTCTGTGTGCGGGCAAGTTTGCTTGTTCCGCTGCCAGATTCGTGCATGGCAATAGCTAAAACGATACTTGCAGGTACGCCGCTTTCATGCATAATGCGAATGGCATTATCTTTGAATTTACTAATGTAAGATTGTGAGGCATTTTGCGCAGAGGCAACAGAAGCGGAAATGACAAAAGACGCAATCAGTAAGATTTTCTTCATAATTTACTTTTTTCTGATGATGAGGATACCATCGCGAATGGGAAGAATTAATTTTTCCACCCGGTTATCAACGGTTACCTGATCATTTAGTTTGCGGAAACTTTCTGTGTCGGCATCTTTTTCTATGCCATACACCTTCCCTTTCCACAAAACGTTATCAATTATAATTAAACCTCCCGGTTTTACTTTTTGTATTGAGCTTTCAAAATAGTTTAAATTGTTCTTTTTGTCAGCATCAATAAATACAATATTAAAATAATTATCTGGAAAATCCAAAAGTATCGGCATGGCATCTCCAATGTGCAAGTTGATTTTATCATCCACCCCCGCCATTTCAAAGTTTTTGCGCAGCATGGTTTCCATCTCTGCGTTTACTTCAATGGTTTCCAGTTTACCGCCATCAGCCAATCCTTCGGCAAGGCAAATAGCCGAATAACCAGTAAAAGCGCCGATTTCTAAAATGTTCGTCGGGTTCACCATTTTACTCAGCATGCTTAATAGCCTGCCCTGGTAATGCCCCGATAGCATATTGGCTTTTAACACTTTTACGTGCGTTTCACGATTGATTTTGCTAAGCACCTCTGGTTCGGCATCGCAATGTGCATCAAGATAGGCCTGCAGTTTGGGGTCAAGGATTTCCATGAGGCAAAAGTAAGGAAGAGAGTCAAGAATCGAGAATCAGGAATTAAGACAGGCTCCATGTCTCATCTTGTCGTATTGAGTGAAACAAAATATCTTTTGCATTTTGTTGATAATAATAACACACCCCTTGTTAAAGTCTTTGCTAGTTCAGGGTACTACAATTCCCCTCTTGAGAGGGAAAGCATAGATATTGTGGCTTGCAGTTGCGTTGATTGGGGTGTTTATCATACCGAGAGGCGCAAAATCTTGCGTCTCTATTTGATATATTATGATTTTGAATCCGAAATCACATAAACGCTTTCCGTTCCAGCCATGATTGCAGCAGGATGGTCGCCGATATATTATCGACCAGCGCCTTGTTTTGTCTCGCTTTTTTATTGATGCCGCTTTGCAGGATCACGGCCGAAGCCATTTTCGAGGTAAAGCGCTCGTCTAACATTTCAACGTGTATCTCCGGGAAATTTTTAGCTAACAGGTTAACAAAACCCCTGACATGCTGTGCCGATTGCGAAGGTGTGCCGTCCATCTGCTTGGGGTCGCCTACCACAAAACGCTCTACCTGTTCGGTTTGCAGGTATTTTTTCAGATAGTCGATAATTTGAAGCGGATGGATGGTATCCAATCCGTTGGCAATCATTTGCAACGGGTCGGTTACTGCAATACCGATACGCTTGGTACCATAATCAAAAGCCATTACTCTCATTCAGTTGCGGGTGTTTAGTTGCCGGTTTCTGTGTTTTGTAAAATCAAAGGTAGTTTTAATCTGATAACTGATTACTGTTAACTGGCAACTGAAAATTTATTACCTTGCACCAATGCAGTTTAAACAAATAGTTGGACAGGATGCCGTTAAGCAACGGTTACTTAACTCGGTAAAAGAGAACCGGGTAAGTCATGCCCAGTTATTTTTAGGTCCGGAAGGTTCGGGCAGTTTGGCGCTGGCTGTTGCTTATGCACAGTATGTATCGTGCGAAAACCGTCAGTCTGAAGACTCTTGCGGTGAATGTGCTTCATGCCGTAAGTATCAGAAACTAATGCACCCCGATCTGCATTTTTCTTACCCGTTTTTTGCAAAGCATAAAGACGATACCGCATTAAGCTTTATTGAAGAGTGGCGCGAAGCATTTGGCGCTAATCCGTACATAAGCCTCGATGTTTGGCGCGGGTACCTGGAAGCCGAGAACAAGCAGGCCAATATCAATATTGCCGAGTGCCACCAGATCATCAAAAAGCTTAGCTTAAAGCCTTTCGAATCGATCTACAAGATCCTGATCTTATGGCTGCCCGAGTATCTGGACAAAACCGGTAACGCCTTATTAAAGATTATAGAAGAACCACAGCCTAACACGCTGTTCTTATTGGTGGCAGAAAATCAGGACCAGATCCTGAATACGATACTGTCGCGAACCCAGCTGGTTAAAATACCATGCCTTAATTATAACGACGTAAGGGATTATCTGATTGAGCATGGTCAGCCAAAAGCAGCGGCCGAACAGGCAGCTTACTTAAGCAACGGCAACCTTACCGAGGCCTTACAGTTTCTGCAACAGGAAGAAGACAGCTATCATGGCTTGTTTGTAAAATGGCTGCGCTGCTGTATCACCAATAATAAGGAAGGTGAAATGTTTAAACTGGTTGAGCAACTGGCCAAGATGGGCCGCGAGAACCAGAAAAACTTTTTACGCTACGGCATTAGCTTTTTGCGCGAATGCTGCCTGATTAATGCCGGGGCAGAACAGCTGGTACACCTGCCGCAGGCAGAGATGGAACTGGCACAAAAAATGGCCAAAGCAATTGCTATTGCACCGGCCGAAGCAATAAGCGCCGAGCTTGAAAAGGCGCACTATCATATAGAACGTAATGCTAATCCTAAAATCTTATTTTTAGATGTATCTTTGCAGATTATTAAGATTTTAGTTTTTAAAACGCTCCCGAAAGGGACTCAATATATAACCTAAAAATATGGGATGTGGAAGTTGCTCAACAGGCGGATGCGCGCCGGCGGGCTGCAAAAGTAATGGCTCATGCCTTACTAACGGTTGCAGCAAGCTGGATGTGTACGACTGGTTGGCACATATGGATATGCCAAACAGTTACCGCGTTTTCCCCATTGTGGAGATTAAATTTAAAGGTTCGCGTAAGGATTTTTACCTGAACCCGGAAGATATATACCTTGAAAACGGCGAACTTGTAGTAGTTGAAACGCCAACGGGTGGCTTTGATGTGGGTCACGTTTCTGTAACCGGCGAGCTGGTGCGCATGCAGATGGTTAAACGCCATGTAAAAGAAGGCGATGTTACCAAAAAGATTTTGCGCAAAGCTACCCCTGCCGATGTAGATAAATGGAAGGCATCTAAAGACCTCGAATGGGAAACCATGCATAAGGCACGCAAACTGGCGCTTGACCTGGGCCTGCAAATGAAGATCAGTGACGTTGACTACCAGGGCGATAAAACCAAAGCTACCTTTTATTATACTGCCGAAGGCCGCGTAGATTTCCGGGAGCTGATCAAACGTATGGCCGAAGCTTTCCGTATCCGTATCGAGATGCGTCAGATTGGTATGCGCCAGGAAGCAAGCCGCCTGGGTGGTATCGGTTCCTGCGGCCGCGAGCTTTGCTGCTCAACCTGGTTAACCGATTTTAAAACGGTATCAACCTCGGCAGCGCGTTATCAAAACCTTTCTTTAAATACCTTAAAGCTGGCCGGTCAATGCGGTAAACTTAAATGCTGCCTTAACTACGAGCTGGATACTTATATGGATGCGCTAAAATACATCCCGGATAATGTAAACCTGCTTAGAACCGAAAAAGGAGATGCCCGCCTGCAAAAAACAGATATTTTTAAGAAAACCATGTGGTTTAGCTATCCGGGTGAAGAAAGCTGGATACCACTGCATGTGAACCGTGTAAAAGAAATACAGGCGCTGAATAAAGAAGGCATTAAGCCTGAAGATTTAGGCGAAATAGTTGAAATTGAATCGGCTCCGGTTAAGGTACTTGATTACGAAAACGTTGTTGGGCAGGACAGCCTTACCCGCCTTGACGAGCGCAACCGCAACAAGCGTAATCGAAATAAAAAGAAAAAACCGCAAGGTGAAGGTGGTGCACAACAGGCGGCTCAACCGCAGCGAAATGATCAACCCCGTAACGATCAGCAACGCGTTCAGCAGCCAAAGCCGCAACAGCAAAAACCACAGCAAGCCAGGCCTCAGCAACCAAACGCTGATGAACCTAAACCACAGAACGTGGCAGGACAGCCAGAGGGTGCGCCACGCGAGGGCGGTAATAACCGACGTAATAATCGTCGCAGGCCTAACCGCAATAAGCAAAACAATAACAACAATCAGCAGGGTACCCAGCAATGAGAGCCGCTATAAACAGGTTTAGTTTTATAATTATCGGTTTAATGCTTGCAGTTTGCAGCTGTACAGACCCACGCGGCGTGTTAGATCAAAACACCGAGATCCCTAACCGCAACTGGGCTTATGTAAACCGCATGAAGTACGATGTAAAAATCGACGATCCGTCCATTGCTTATAACTTATTCGTTAACCTGCGTGTAACTGCCGATTATAAATATTCAAACCTGTTTGTGCTTATCAAACAAAGTAATACACGTGGCGGTAAGCCCTGGGTTACCCGTTATGAATTTAAATTGGCGAATCCAGATGGCGAGTGGCTGGGCAAAGGCACAGGCAATTTGTACAGCTATCAGCTGCCATTTAAAACAGGCTACAAGTTTCCTGAAAAAGGAACTTACCAGTTTGAAATTGAGCAGAACATGCGCGATAACCCTTTACGTGAGGTAAGCGATGTTGGTTTACGCGTGGAGAAAGCGCAGTAAATATCAGATTTAAAAATTTCTATTTCAATTACCATCATTCTATAATTCTGATTCAGACAATTTAATTAGAACCCTTTTCCATTACCGGCGTTAAATAATAAACTAACGCCATGAAAAAGCTGATCTACACCGCCGCTGTTGCATCCATTATATTAATGTCTGCCTGTAAAGGTCCAAGCCGTACGGGGAATGCCGCTGCCGATTCTGGTTCTGCGGGTAGTTCTGGAGCTGCTGATACCAATGTTTCGACAGGGGCTGGTACAGGCACACCTGTAACCAATGGCGGAACCGATACCAGTACACTTGGCAAAGGCGCTACCGCTCCTACTGTAGACAGCACGGCAAACAAAAAGCCATAGTTTTAATAAACAAGGGATAAGAACAAGGCCGCTGATTGATTAACTAAAATTTTTAGCTACATTCGTTTTGCTAAAATTTTTATCAAATGAATGCGGCAGTTTTAATTACAGCAGCAGTTATATTATTAATTGCAGTTTATATTTTCATCAGGTCAAGCACTAAAGTAAGCAGCCTTAATAATGCGGAAGCCGACCTGTTAAAAAAAGAAAGCGAGTCTTTAAGGTTACAGCTTGCCCGGGCTGAAGAAAAAAACCTGTGGATAACATCTGAAAAGGAGAACATTACTACATTATTTAAGGAAGAACAGCAGCGCTTAAACCACGAGCTTGGCATAGAGCGTAGCAAATTAGCCCAGGCATTACAAGCCATTGAACGTGCCGAAGCCTATCAGCAATCGCAGCAGGAAAAATTACAGGATCAAAAACTGGAAATTGAACGGACGCGGCTGCATTTTCAGCGCGAGTTTGAGAACATCGCTGAGAAAATGCTCAAAGAAAAATCAAAAGAGTTTACAGATGTCAATAAATTCCATCTGGATAATATCCTTAACCCGCTAAAGGAAAACCTTAAAGCTTTTGAAAGCAAAGTGGATAAGGTTTACCACATGGAAGCTGCCGAACGTAACACTTTAAAAGGTGTAATTACGCAATTGATGGAGCTTAACCGCCAGATCAGCAGCGAAGCGCAGAATCTAACCAAAGCACTTAAAGGCGATACTAAAAAGCAAGGTAACTGGGGCGAGTTTATTCTTGAAAAGGTTTTGGAACGTTCAGGTTTGGTTAAAGACCGTGAATACCGTTTGCAAGCCAGTTACCAAACTACCGACGGCACCCGCTACCAGCCCGATGCCGTAATAGATCTGCCGGATGATAAGCATCTGATCATTGATGCGAAAGTGTCATTGGTTGCTTACGAAAAGCTGGTTAACTGCGACACAGAAGAAGAACGTAAGGTATATGCCCGTGCACACGTAGAATCATTACGCAGCCATGTGATGGGGCTGTCAGCAAAAAACTATCACGACCTGAATAAACTTAACTCGCCCGACTTTGTGATGTTGTTTGTGCCTATCGAATCGTCATTCAGTTTTGCGGTACAGATAGATCATGATCTGTTCAGCGATGCCTGGGACAGGCGCGTGGTTATTGTAAGCCCTTCAACCCTGCTGGCTACCTTACGCACCATTGCCAGCATGTGGAAGCAGGAAAATCAGAACCGTAACGTAATGGAGATTGCCCGTTTAAGCGGCGAGATGTATGATAAGTTTACCAACTTCGTGGCCGACCTTGAAGGCGTAGGCAAAAGCCTGAAAAGCAGCCAGGATGCTTATGATAAAGCTTTCAATAAACTGGTAGACGGTCGCGGTAATTTGACCATTACGGCCGAAAAAATCAAAAAGCTTGGCGCAAAAGCCAACAAGCAATTAGATACTAAATATCTGGGTGAAGATTAATGAAACAAAAAAGAGAGACTGATATGGTCTCTCTTTTTATTATTTCTGAACTTCGTTTAGTTCGTCCCAATACTCAACCGCGCGTCGGTAATGCGGAATTACGATGGAGCCGCCAACCAGGTTAGCAATCATAAATATCTCGTTCATTTCTTCGCTGTTTACACCAGCATCATGGCATTTGCCAAGATGGTATTTAATACAATCGTCGCAGCGTAATACCATTGATGCTACAAGGCCAAGCATCTCCTTGGTTTTAACATCAAGCGCACCATCGGCATAGCTGGTGGTATCTAAAGCAAAAAAACGTTTAATATTTGTATTGGCAGATTCCATTATCCTGTCGTTCATTTTAGTACGATAGGCATTGAAATCATCTACTAATTTTCCCATGATTTAATTTATGTTTTAAGAAAGAGATGTTGTGTGGATTTACTCAACCGTAACGGTAAGGCCTTCCTGCTGCAATATTTTGCGGTAAACTTCCATCTCGGTAAATGATCCTTCCAAAATAGCGCACTTGCCTTCATTATGTACCTTCCAGGCAATTTTTTCGGCCTGCGGTTCTGTATAATCAAGATACTTCATCATACAATAGATCACATGCTCAAATGTGTTCACGTCATCATTCCACAATATAAGGCGGTGCATTTCCTTTAATCCGGCCAGCACCTCTTCGAGCGTAAGCGTTTCTTCCTGTACTTCGGTTGGCATATCTGAATTGTAATTACAAAATTACTTAAAAAGCATAATAAACGGAGCACTTTTATGTTTTAAGCACGTAAAGAAAAACCCCTGTTAAATGAAAACACAACTAACCTTACTTGCAGCGCTGGCTTTCGGCGCGTTTGTGTCACCCTGTTTTGCACAAAAAGCAGACAATATATTGAAGCAGCCACCTGCTGATATCAAGATTGACGGCAACCTGAAAGATTGGGGCGATAGCCTGCGTTACCACAACGAGGATAAGAAACTCGACTACTCATTGGCTAACGATAAAGAAAATATTTACATGGCCATACGCATAAGCGACCATAGCGAACAAATGCGTGTGCTGGCTGCCGGCTTAACTTTAGGTATTAGCCCAAAAGGTAAAAAGAAGGATGAATATAGTATCACCTTCCCTGTTGGCGATCAGGGCAGTACACCTATGTTTGGCAGGCATGTCATGGGTGCCGATAGCATTACACAGGCCGACCGCGACGAACTGATGCGTGCCCGTTTAACCAAGCTGCGCAATATTAAGGTAGAAGGGTTTTCTGATATTGAGGGTGACATGATCACTACCTCAAATACTTATGGTATACATACTGCCATTGATTATGATGAAAACGGTTACCTGGTTTACGAGGCGGCTGTGCCCTTAAAGCTTTTACATGCCGATGCAAACGGCAAAAAAGAATGGGCATTTGATTTTAAGATCAATGGAATCACCCGCCCTGCAAATAACGGAGGTAACGGCGGTGACCATGCTGAAGGCCTGGGCGGCGGTGGAATGGGCAGAGGTGGCCGCGGAGGTATGGGCGGCGGCGGAATGCGCGGTGGTGGCGGCATGGGTGGCGGTCGCGGGGGGATGCGTGGCGGCATGGGAGGAGGCCAGGGTAGCGGCGCCGATCATAGCGAAATGAGCAAGTCTGTAGATTTTTGGGAAAAATTCTATTTAGGAAATTAACTTTTGGCCACTCGGCTGTAAACCGGGAGGCGAAAATACCCTACTCAGTCGCTCGGCTCTTGCCGGGTGACGGTGAAAAAATCAATAAGATCAGCCCGTTTAGGCGGGCTTTTTTGTTTAAATGCATATTTAAAACCCCTTTGTCTTGCTCATAAAAGTTGTTATTTTTGGGCACACTAAAAAACTTGATATGGAATTTCCAGCTGAACTGAAATACACCAAAGACCATGAGTGGGTACGTGTAGAAGGTAACGAAGCCTATATTGGCATCACCGATTTCGCACAGCGCGAATTAGGCGATATTGTTTACATTGACATAACCACCGTTGGTGATGAAATTGCGAAAGAAGATGTGTTTGGTACAGTAGAAGCGGTGAAAACCGTATCTGACCTGTTTATGCCTGTTAGCGGCACTGTGCTTGAGGTAAACCCTGCATTAGATACCCAGCCAGAACTTGTAAACACAGATCCTTACGGCGAAGGCTGGATGGTTAAGATCAGCCTGCAAACTGCCGATGAAGTAAACTCATTATTATCAGCAGGTGATTACCAGTCACTGGTAGGCGCTTAATGCTGCGTTTTTTAAAATATCAGCGGCTCACTATTCTGTGGTCTCTATTTATACTGGTAATGTGCAGTATAAAAATGGGCAAGGTTGGTGAGTCGCCTTTGTTTTTTCAGGGGTTTGATAAAATGGTGCATTGCGGGTTCTTCTTCGTATTCACCGTACTGGCATCAAATGGCTATACCCGCCAAAGCGGTAAGGTAACCTTTACAAACACCCTTGCCATTATGTTTATAGCCATAATGTTCGGTGGCTTAATTGAGGTAATGCAAACTTATCTTTTCCCTTGGCGCTCTGGCGACTGGAACGACCTTTTCGCTGATACTGTAGGTGTTGGAATGGCTACTTTTTGTATCTTGGTGATCAATTCGGCAATTAAGTATGAAAAAGCGTAATTACCTTTTAGTTTTATTTGTGCTGTTCAGCACAGGCTTATCATCATGTGGCTTGTTTCATAAAAGCTGCAACTGCCCTCATTTCGGTAAATTAATAGCCCCTGCTTCTTTATCAGCATCACGTATCGCTTAAGAATATATCGCTTTGATATAAATGTGAGATTAGACCGACAATAAAATGCTGCTCTCTTATTTGGATTTAATTTAAATAAGATATACATTTGTTCAATCATATAAGATAAAGAGATGAAGCTTTCGCAACTTAAAGTAGGTAACAAAGGAATTGTAAAAGAATTTACAGACCTTGAAATGTCTGTTAAGTTGATGGAAATGGGCTGCCTGCCCGGTGAAGAAGTAAGAGTAGAAAGGATAGCACCCCTTGGCGATCCTATTGCTATAAATGTAGCCGGCTACCAGCTAAGTTTACGCAAACGCGAAGCTTCGACCATTATACTACTGTAGGTTTAGAAGTTGAAAGCTGATATAAGAGTTGCACTTGTTGGAAATCCTAATACCGGTAAATCAACCCTGTTTAATGCGCTAACCGGTTTAAATCAAAAAATTGGTAATTTTCCGGGCGTAACGGTTGATAAAAAAACCGGTTATTGCGACCTGCCCGATGGCCGCCGCGCCGAAATTGTTGACCTTCCGGGTACTTACAGCTTATATCCTAAAAGCAAAGACGAATCCATTGTATTTTCTGTATTAGCCGATCAGCAGATCGATCAGCAGCCCGATCTGGTAGTGGTTATCCTTGATGCCTCAAACTTAAAACGTAACCTGCTTTTATATACACAGGTTGCCGATTTAAAAATACCCATTATTGTTGCACTCAACATGATGGACTTAGCTACCCGTAACGGTATCACCATTGATATAGATGCGTTTGCTAAAAAGTTGGGTGTGCATGTGGTGCCTATCTCTGCCCGCAAGCTCGAGGGCATTGATAAGCTTAAAGCCGCCATATCTTACGCCAATAAGCTTGCTTTGCAGGAAGATACCATAGATGTACATGCCATTGCCCCGCAACTGATTGCACAGATTGGCGAAGAAATGGCGGTAGAAAATCCATATTATGCTTTGCAGCTGGCGCATCAGCATGAGCATCTTACCTTCTTGTCGCCTGGCGAAAGTAACCGTATCGAGGAACTGGAGCAGGTGCATGGTTTCCATTCGCAAAAGGCACAGGCAACAGAGACCATTGCGCGCTATAATTTCATCAACGACTTACTATACGATACTGTTCAGAAAAAGGAAACAGCACAGGAAGAGACCTGGAGCAACCGGATCGATAAGGTACTAACCCACCGGGTTTTTGGTTTTGTGATCTTCTTTGGCATCCTGCTGTTCATGTTCCAATCGATATTTGCATGGTCGGCCTACCCGATGGACCTGATATCAACCGGCTTTGTATGGCTGCAGGAAACCTTACATAAAATATTGCCTGCGGGCCCGCTTACCAATCTACTGGCAGATGGCGTAGTTGCTGGGCTAAGTGGTGTATTAGTGTTTATTCCGCAAATTGCTATTCTTTTTGCATTTATCTCCATCCTTGAAGATACCGGCTACATGGCACGCGTTACCTTTATGATGGACAAGCTGATGCGCAAGGTAGGGTTAAGCGGAAAATCCGTAGTGCCATTGATCGGCGGTTTTGCCTGTGCGGTACCATCTATCATGAGTACCCGTACCATTGAAAGCTGGAAAGACAGGATCATTACCATAATGGTTACCCCTTTGGTAACGTGTTCTGCACGTTTACCTATCTACACCTTGCTTATCGCATTGGTGGTTCCTAATCGCAATATTTGGTGGATATTTAACCTGCAGGGCTTGGCGCTTACGGGCATGTATCTGCTTAGCCTGGTGTCGGCAATTGTAGTTGCTTTTGTGATGAAGCTGATTATCAAGGGGCGTGAAAAAGGCTACTTTATAATGGAGCTGCCTGTTTACCGTATGCCACGTTGGAACAACGTATTTATGGATATGTATACCCGCGCAAAAACATTTGTTCTGGAAGCCGGTAAAGTGATCATTGCCGTGTCAGTAATACTATGGGTGCTGGCATCATACGGACCTGGGAAACGGTTTGAACGTATCGACCAAAAATACAGCCAGCCGCAGTATGTGAAAACCATGAAGCCTGACAGCCTGAACCGTGTAATAGCCACCGAGAAACTGGAAAACTCTTACGCGGGTATATTAGGACATGTAATTGAGCCAGCCATTCGTCCACTGGGTTTTGATTGGAAAATAGGCATTGCGCTGATCACCTCATTCGCTGCACGTGAAGTATTTGTTGGCACCATGGCAACCATTTACAGTGTAAGCGGAGATGCCGACAATATAGAATCTGTAAAGGTTAAAATGGGCAATGCCAAAAACCAGGAGACCGGGCAGCCTGTATTTACGCTGGCAGTGGCGGCATCGCTTATGATGTTTTATGCCTTTGCCATGCAGTGCGCCAGTACCATGGCCATTGTTTACCGCGAAACCAAAAGCTGGCGCTGGCCGGTAGCCCAGTTCTTGTATATGGGTGTATTGGCTTACGTGGTAAGCTTCATTACCTACCAGTTGCTGAAATAATCGTAAACAAACTTCCTTAAAATTTTAGCATAGCCCTGCTAATTATCGCTAACTGAATTATATTAGCGGTTGAATAAATCTTTGAGCAATTGTTAGTAAAAACCTTTGGCAGCGCAGTTTACGGTATAGAGGCTACAACCATTACCGTTGAAGTAAATATTGCTGCCGGTACCAAATATTTTATTGTAGGCCTTCCGGATAATGCCATAAAAGAAAGCTATTACCGCATTGAATCAGCTTTGAAAAACTGCAACTACCGCATGCCGAGGCAGCAGGTGGTTGTGAACATGGCTCCTGCCGATATCCGTAAGGAAGGTTCTGCTTATGATCTTACCATCGCAACAGCCATTCTTGCCGCTTCGGGGCAAACAGAGGCCGAAGGGTTAGAGAAGTATATCATTATGGGCGAGCTTTCGCTCGATGGAAGCTTGCAGCCTATCAAAGGCGCTTTGCCCATTGCCATACAGGCCCGTAAGGAAGGCTTTAAAGGGTTTATTCTGCCTAAGCAAAATGCACGTGAGGCAGCCATTGTAAATGATCTTGAAGTTTTAGGCGTAGAGAATATTAAGCAGGTAGCCGATTTCTTTAATGGAGACCTGAAACTGGAACCTGAAGTAGTAAACACCCGCGAAGAGTTTTACAACAGCCTGAGCAATTACGACAGCGACTTCAGTGAAGTAAAAGGCCAGGAAAATATTAAACGCGCTTTAGAAATAGCCGCGGCAGGTGGCCATAATGTGATACTGATCGGGCCGCCGGGAGCAGGTAAAACCATGCTGGCCAGAAGGCTCCCATCGATATTGCCGCCACTAACATTGTACGAATCGCTGGAAACAACCAAAATCCATTCTGTAGCGGGTAAGCTTTCTGCATCAGATGCTTTGGTAACCATCAGGCCTTTTCGTTCGCCGCACCATACCATCAGCGATGTTGCTTTAGTTGGCGGCGGTGGTAATCCGCAACCCGGAGAAATTTCGTTAGCACATAATGGCGTATTATTTTTGGATGAACTGCCCGAGTTTAAACGCAGTGTGTTAGAGGTAATGCGCCAGCCGCTGGAAGAGCGACGTGTTACTATATCTCGTGCTAAGTTTACCGTTGACTATCCAAGCAGCTTTATGCTGGTTGCCAGCATGAACCCCTGCCCTTGCGGTTACTATAACCACCCCGAAAAGGAATGTGTGTGCCCTCCGGGCGTGGTACAAAAATATTTAAGTAAGATCTCAGGCCCATTGCTCGACCGTATCGACCTGCACGTGGAAGTTACTCCGGTAAACTTTAGTGAGTTATCGTCAGACCGCAAAGCCGAAGCAAGTGAACTGATACGCGAGCGTGTGATCAATGCCCGCGAGATACAGATTAAACGATTTGGGGAAAAGCCGGACCTGCATGCCAATGCGCAAATGAGCCCGCAAATGGTGCGCGACATTTGTACGATAAATGCCGCAGGCCAAAACCTGCTTAAAAAAGCAATGGAAAAGCTGGGACTTTCGGCGCGTGCGTATGACCGTATCCTGAAAGTTGCCCGCACAATTGCAGACTTGGCGGCAAGCGAAGAAATACAGCTTGAACATTTGGCCGAAGCTATCCATTTCAGAAGCCTCGACCGTGAAGGCTGGGCCGGGTAACTATTCCAGCGTAATAGTCACCGGTTCCGAGTGTTCGCTTTCGTTCTTCATGCGGTCAATGGCCGTGACTACGTAAATATACTTTTTACCTTTTTCTGCGGTATTATCAAGCAACGAAGTTTCCGGGTTGTATTTCACAAATAAGATGTGCTCAGCATCATCTATATCAATTTTCTCAGCCTCCGAAAAGCGGTAAACTACATAACCGTATACAGGTTCATTGTCTTTAGCCATTGCTGGTGTTTGCCAGTTTAATATTACCCCGCGTGGATTGCTTACTGCGGTTAACAGTGTTGGCGTGTTTGGTGCGATAGAATCGCGCCATAACATGGGTGGCGGTAAGGCAGGCTTGCGGTAATAATTACGACGTAACGAATCTGTAAAGCCTAATAGATTACTTGTTAAAGAATTAGAGCTGAAATACACGCTGCCCTGAACGCGCGGGTTACCCCTGACATATTTAACCTGGTTAGGAAGTTCAGCAGGGTTTTTAAATGCAGGCGATCTTGCTTCGGCCATGCGGTATGGCGCCATACCGATATAAAGGTGATGGCCGTTGGTTTGCTGGCTCCACCAGTCGGTAAGTACATCAAACCCTGCCGAGCGGTTGCCTATCTGCCAGTAAACCTGTGGTACCAGGTAATCTATCCATCCCTCTTTAAGCCATTTGCGGGTATCAGCGTAGTTTTCTGAATAAGAAGGCCCTCCGTGTGTCATTGATCCTTCAATATCTTCGTCATGATTGCGCCAAACACCTCTCGGGCTTACACCCCATTTAATATTCGGTTTGTATTTATGGATACTGTCGCCTAAAGCTTTTATCAAGAGGTCGACATTATTCCGGCGCCAGTCGCGTATGTCGGTAAAGTCGGCACCATATTGCCTGAATGCAGCTTCATCGTGTATGGTTTGCCCGGCAATGAGGTATGGATAAAAGTAATCGTCCATATGTATACCGTCGATGTCATAATTCTTTACGATGTCAAGTATCACCTGTATAATATACTCGCGCACTTCAGGCAAACCGGGGTTAAACAGTTTCTGACCGCCATAAACAAAAAACCACTCGGGGTGGGTCCTGGTAGGATGATTAGGTGCTATATTGCTGTAATTATTATCAAAAGTGGCACGGTAAGGGTTAACCCAGGCATGCAGTTCCATGCCGCGTTTATGTGCTTCAGTAATGGCAAAATCAAGCGGATCATAAAAAGGCTCGGGTGCTTTTCCCTGGCGGCCTGTAATCCAGCGCGACCATGGCTCACGCCCTCTTGAATAAAATGCATCTGCCGCAGGCCTCACCTGAAACATCACCGCATTCATATTAGTTTGCTGATGAAAGTCAAGTATGCGTATCAGTTGTTGCTGTTGCTTTTGGGTGCTTAAACCCACGGCGCTTGGCCAGTCGATATTAACAACGGTAGCAACCCAAACTCCCCTGAATTCGCGCTTAGGTGCTTTTTGCGGTGGTATTATGATCGTAGATTGCGCATGAAGATTGAGAACGAATAGAACAAAAAATAATGTAGAAATCAACCCTTTAACTTTGCACATACCTTAACTTTTTTTGAAGTGGCTAAGATATATAACTTTAGCCAACGCCGTTTTAGTGTATTAAGCAATAATTTTACCTTTTTTGTGTTTTAAAGAGATATACTTAATTTTAAGTGGCATATCGTATATTTTCAGAGACAAAAGGGCGTTATGCAGCTACAAACTATATATTGTTAAGCCATCAGTTAATAAATTTTTTTGTATAATCGCATCCGCTGTTGCAGCTGACAACGTATTTAAAATACCAGTTAACGCTTCATAAGCACATTTATCACTTAAAGAACTACTTATGGAAAACCAAACGGGACAAAATCAAAATTCCAGAAAAAACTCTAACGTTATTTATTTTCTTATTGTGGTAGTAATCGCCCTTTTAGGCACAGATGTATATCTGTACTATCAAAAAAGAGGGTCTGACGAAAAGGTCGTATATCAGAATGATGAGAAAACCCGCCTGCAAACCGAATTGGACAGCCTTGAAGCACAGGTACAACAGGTAAATTCGAGCAAGACAAAATTAAGTGCAGAAATGCAGGCGAAAAACGATTCGCTGCAAACTAAGATCAAATATCTGCGTACGCAACTGGCTAAGGGCAAGCTTACGCAAGCCGAACTAAACAAGGCACAAGAGGATATTAAACAGCTGCGGTATTTCGTAACCAAGTACACGGCCGATATCGAAGAACTGAAAAAACAGAATACGGCATTAGCAACAGAACGGGATACGCTTAAAACCAACCTGGCTACCGTTAGTACAAAGGCAGCAAGCCTTGAAACTGAAAACAAAGACCTGAATACTAAGGTACAGGTAGGCTCTGCGTTAAAAACATCCAGCCTGGTGGTAGGCAGCTTTAAAGTAAAAAGCAATGGCAAAGAATCTGATAACGATAAAGCTAAAAATGTAAAGAAGTTTAAAATAACATTTACAGTAGCCAACAATCAGATTGCTACGCAAGGGTTGCATGATGTTTTTGTACGTATTATTGATCCTGCCGGTAACCTGATTACCCAGGATGATTCAGGCACCTTCAATGCTGAAGGCCAGGACTTACAGTACACTTACAAAACTTCAATCGAATATAAAGCCGATGATACCGCTTATACCATTGATTGGATGAACCCTGGCGCATTTACAAAAGGTACTTACACCGTGATCTTATATGCTGATGGTTATACCATGGGTAAAACAACCATAGCTTTACGATAAGCTAATTAATATCTCATAAAAAAGCCGGGCTGATTAATTAGCCCGGCTTTTGCTTTTTATAAGTGTTTATGATCTATTCGACCGTGTAGCGGTAAACTTTACGGCCAATGTGTCCGTCTGCATCTATCCCCTCAACAATCACTTTGTAAATGCCTTTTGTGCCTGCGTTAAAGTAGGTTAAGGTTGATTTACCGTCTTTATCGGTCACTATGTTTGGATTCCAGTAAATGGTACTGCGTAAATCAGCCAAGGCAGTGTTTACTTTAGGATCATCGTATTGCGGCGAATAGAACGTACGTGCGCGATAATAGCCTTTAGGGGTATAAGTAACCACGCCAGGTGCATATTTTTGATAGGTCACTTCTCCGCCGCGCTTAGTGGTAATTACCAATAAGCCGCCTCCGGCTCTTGAACCATAAATAGCCAGGTATGCTCCGCTTTTTAACACTTCTATAGATGATATATCATGCG
This sequence comes from Mucilaginibacter sp. KACC 22063, assembly GCF_028736115.1. NCBI lineage: Bacteria > Pseudomonadati > Bacteroidota > Sphingobacteriia > Sphingobacteriales > Sphingobacteriaceae > Mucilaginibacter > Mucilaginibacter florum. Next base: position 119,157 of record NZ_CP117877.1, read on the forward strand.
GGTTAAGATTGTCCAGAAAATCAGCATCCACCTGCATGCCATCCAGAACAATGCCCATAGGTACAGGCCCCCTGAAACTGCTCGACATACTGCGGGTTGAGTAAGCCCTGCCGTTCTGGAAGATAACACCAACTAACCTACCCTGCAAGCACTGTGATAAAGTTGGGCAGCCCATGTTTTCAAACATATCAGCCGTGATGATCTGATCGGCGTTACCCGCGCCATTTAAATTAGCAGAATTAGGCGCTTTATTTTGTTTCTTTTCGCGGATTACAACTTCTTTCAGTACAATATTATGGTTACCTGTTCCGCTCCTGATCTGTTCCTGGTAATACTCTTTATTGCTTTTTAAGTAAGGCAGGATTTTATTGTCAACGTTTACTTCAACATCCGGCGCGTTCGGGTTAGCGGTGAATGCCTGCTGTGCGGTATTGTCCAAGTCAATGTCTACATCTTTTTTACCCTTTTCGGTACGTGCCTGTATCACAAACCTTATGCTGTCTTTAAAAGTAAGATTAGGGAATGAGAAATGGCCTTGGTCATCGGTTAAAGTATCAATGATAAACGTACCACCTGCTGTAGTGAACAAGGTGACTTTACCTTTTACAACCGGTTTTTTATTGGATGTATGCACAGTGCCCGATACCGTAAGCGATTGCTCCGGCTTAAATACAATAGGCGTATAGGTATCTGCAAGGATGTTTTTCCACTCGAAACGACGGTAGCCTTGGGTAAGCATCAGCAGATCAAGATCGCTGCGGGTTTTCTCGTCGTTATGTGCAAAATAATAGTTGGGTTTTTCGATATAGCCCTTAATATCTGACGATAACAGAATGGTTGATAAAATGGTGGTCTCGTCGTCTTCGTTTGATGGCACTTTGGTTTCATCAATCACCGAAGCCGAAAGCAGCGACAAAGCTGGTTTATCTTGTGGGTCATTAGCTGTGATTTGTAGGTTTACTTTTTCCCTTGTTGCAAATGTTTGCTTTGGCGCACTAACGTCAAGCTTCAGGTTATCGGGATTATTTACGAAAATAACGCGTTCGTTAACTGGGTTACCTGCAGCATCAAACAAAGTAAACTGCACAATACCATTCGGGAATTTGCTTTTAGGGATCTTGGAGCTGGATACCTGGTTCTCTAACCTTGTTTTAGACGCATAACACATTGCGCCTGCTGATTGTGCAACAAGACTAACAGAGCCTTGTGTAGTTCCGGTAAGATCTTTTGATGCGCTGATGCGTACAAAGATGTCATTCTCGTGCTGTGTTATTGTCAGGGCGTAACCACTATCTAAAGCTTTAGGCAGATTATAGATGCCTTCAGAGCCGTCCTCGAATTTAACCTGTGCTTTGTATGTTTTTCCGGCATCGGGGGTTAACATAAATAAGCCCATACCCAAATGCTGGGTAGATATGTCTGAAATTTGATTACCATTATTGTCAACTATTTTTCCGGTTACGGTTTTACCCAGTCCATCTGCTCCTACAGCTTTAAAGGCTACTTTGCCAGGCAAGCCATTCACCATGTTACCGCTTTCAGGGAAGAACTGAACATCAATTTTATCTGATGCGGCAGTTATTGGCAATATTTTGGTAACAGTCTTGCCATCCAGGCGGATGTCTGTAGTAATGCGCCCGGTCTTTTGCACGTTAGGCATGTTGTTAACAAAAGCTATCTTAAGCATGCCTTTGCTATCAGTTGTGCCATGCCCTTTGGCTGCATTACGCGCATTTAATTGCACACGATACGATACCTCTTTATTTGCATAAGGTGCGCCATTGGCATCTGTATAAATAATTGTGGCAGTTACCAGCGGTTGGTTATTCTGGGAGCTATAGGCATAAGATGTTTGGGTAAATACTTTGTTGGTAACACCATTGCCTATCCAGATGGTTTTGTTAAAAAAGTAATCCAGGTCGTAGTTTCGCATCCATTGTGTATAAGCCCTGATGCGGTAATTACCCTCCTGCAAGGTATCAGACAGGGCAAAGTCGCCGGCTGCAACGCCATTGGTTAAAGGGAGCTTGATAGACCGTGCGACAGAATCATTTGGCGCAATAAGGTCTACGTTTAAGGTGCCGCTCATGGCCGAAAGCTGGTGCCTTGGGCCAACGGTAACATAGGCCTTAAACCATATATCATCGCCAATAGAATAATAAGGTTTATCTGTTTGCAGGTAAACTTTTTCCTGTGGATTGTTGTCCAGCCATTTATCTAACTGTGCTGCGGCTTTTTTAATAGTGTCATCATCGGCTTTTATAAAAGCCATTAAGACAACACAAATCATCGCCGATACCAACAGCAATGGCAGTTTTAATTTTTTCATGGTTTAGGGGATTAATAGGGGGTATTAAAGAACTACGTAGAAGATCAAAATTTGTTCTTCCACATCATACTTTCAACAGGCCTTGTTGTTGGCTTATTGTACTTGGCGTTACCTTTTGTGTTGTAAAATGTTTCAATTTCCCCTTCAACGCTAAAATAGATTAACTGTCCTATTGGCATACCTGCATATATACGCACGGGTTGAGTAACAGAAATTTCAAGCGTCCAGGTATTGCAAAAGCCAACGTCGCCTTTACCGGCTGTGGCATGTATATCTATCCCTAAACGGCCGGTGCTTGATTTGCCTTCCAGAAAGGGTACATGCTGATGGGTTTCCGTATATTCCATAGTTACACCCAGGTAAAGTGTATTCGGCTGTAATACAAAGCCATCTTTAGGTATTTCAAAATGATCTATCTCGTTGTGCGCTTTTGCATCCAATACACGGTTTTTGTAGGTAGCTAGGTGCTTGCCTAAATGTACGTCGTAAGAGTTGGTGCCTAAGTTTTCGCGGTAAAAAGGTTCAATGATGATATGGCCTTTTTCAATTTCTTCCAATATGCGCTTGTCTGATAAAATCATGGTGTAATAATGCGAATAACCCGTCTAATTTATAATTATTTGACATAAGTTTGCTGCTGTTTTTGCAATTTTACTTTATGGCTATAGCATACCGTCAGCAGGTAGATGATGATACCGAATTTGCGATCTGGAAAATAGAAGAACAGGCTGACGAATTATATAGTAAGCTGCAACTTAATGATGCCGAAAAGGCCTATGTGGATGCGCTAAGCAGCGGTAAAAGGCATTTACATTGGTTGGGCACCCGGGTATTGCTGCGTGAAATGCTGCATACTGATCAGTACATCGATTGCCGGGTAGATAGCCATGGTAAACCTTATCTTTTTAATCTTCCGTACCAGATATCGTTAAGCCATTCTTTTGATTATGCTGCCGTAATGGTGAGTAAAAGCCGACCGGTAGGTATTGATATTGAGCAGATCAAACAAAAGGTTGAGCGCATTGCCCACAAGTTTATGCGCCCGGAAGAGCTGGAGTTTATCAGCGATCAGACAAAAATAGAGCAGCTTTATGTTTGCTGGTGTGCCAAAGAGGCGGTTTACAAATGCTATGGACAAAAAGAGGTTTCTTTTTCGGATCATATTCTGCTGAAACCTTTTCAGTTTGAACACCATGGTACAATTGAAGCAACACTTGTAAAAGATGATATCCATATACCATACGAGGTAAGTTACCTGAAGTATGATGATTACATGATAGGCTACGTTAAAGGATGATATGAAGAATAAGCATGTGATATTTCAGGACTGGGGCCTGATTGATTATAAAGAAGCATGGGACAGGCAGGAAGCGCTGTTTGCAGATACTGTTAATACCAAAATTGCTTTGCGTAACCTGCAAACGGCCGCTGCGGGTAATGATGGCCCTGTTGAAGAACTAAGCACCAAAAATTACCTGGTGTTTTGTGAGCATCCGCATGTGTATACTTTAGGTAAAAGCGGCAAGCAAGAGCATTTACTGCTGGATGAGCAAGGCTTAAAGGATAAACAGGCGGTTTACTATCCGATCAATCGCGGCGGTGATATTACCTATCATGGTCCCGGCCAAATTGTTAGTTACCCGATACTCGATCTCGATAATTTTTTTACCGATATCCATTTATACCTCCGTACGCTTGAGGAGGCCGTTATTTTGACTATGGCCGAGTATGGCTTAAAGGGCGAGCGCTATCCCGGATATACCGGTGTTTGGCTGGATGCCGATAATGATAAGGCCCGAAAAATTTGTGCAATGGGCGTGCGCTGTAGCCGCTGGGTAACCATGCATGGTTTGGCATTTAACGTAAATACCGATCTGGATTACTTTAAAAACATTGTGCCCTGCGGTATTGATGATAAGGCAGTAACCAGCATGCAGTATGAATTAGGCCAGCAAGTTAATATTGAAGAAGTTAAAAAAATCCTAAAGCATCATATTTCCGTATTGTTTGGTATGGAGATGATATGAAAGCAATAATCAGTTTACTAATTTTATCAGGCTTGGCTGTTATGCCTGCATTTTCAATGGAAACAAACGATAACCAGGCAGTTACCGACACTTCAAAAACCATCACTTACCTTGCCCTTGGTGATTCTTATACTATTGGGGAAAAGGTTGAGCCAAAAGAATCATACCCTTATCAGCTGGCGGCGCAGCTGAAGCTGAAAAATGTAAATGTAGCCGAACCAAAGGTTATTGCAACAACCGGCTGGACGACCAGCGAACTTGCCAATGGCATAGCCCAGGCAAATATCAAACAAAAATTTGACCTGGTGACGCTGCTGATTGGTGTTAATAACCAATACCGGGGGTTAAGCCGTACAGAATACCGACAGGAGTTTGTTAAGCTATTAAATACAGCTATCGACTTTGCAGGCGGCAACAAAAAGCATGTAATTGTAATATCCATTCCTGATTGGTCGGTTACGCCATTTGCAGAAGGCCGCGACAGGCAGCTGATCAGCGATCAGATCGATCTGTTTAATGCCATCAACCTGGAAGAAAGCGAAAGAGCAGGTGTTAAGTATGTAGACATTACCGGTATTTCAAAGGACGCAAAAACCGATGCTGAACTTAATGCATCAGACGGATTGCACCCTTCAGGTAAAATGTACAGCTTATGGGTAAAAAAGCTGTTACCTGTGGTTATTAAAAGTCTGAAGTAATTTGCAGATATGCAATGCGCAAACTGCGTAATTTAAAAGATCTTGACTTTTGTTTCTGGTTTCTTGATTCTAAAATATTAACATTCCGGCAAGCTTAATGGGATGTTAATCGCCAGGCCGCCATCGGCAGTTTCTTTGTATTTCGAGTTCATGTCCTGTGCCGTTTGCCACATAGTGCGTACCACGGCATCAAGGCTTACTTTGGCTTTATCCGGGTTACTTTGCAGCGCCAGTTGCGATGCCGTTATTGCCTTAATGGCACCCATTGTATTACGTTCTATACAAGGCACCTGCACAAGGCCACCTATTGGGTCGCAGGTTAAGCCGAGGTGATGCTCCATCGCAATTTCAGCAGCCATTAAACACTGCCTTTGCGAGCCGCCTAAGCATTCTGTAAGCGCCGCTGCAGCCATAGCTGATGATACGCCGATCTCTGCCTGGCAACCGCCCATAGCTGCTGAAATAGTGGCGCCTTTTTTAAAGATGCTGCCAATTTCAGAAGCTGTTAACATAAATTGAATGATCTTCTCCTCCGAAAAGCCATCGCAGAAAACAATGTAATATTGCAATACGGCAGGTATTACCCCCGCTGCACCGTTGGTTGGCGCAGTTACCACCCTGCCAAATGAGGCGTTTTCCTCATTAACGGCAAGCGCAAAGCAGCTCACCCAGTCTAAAATATTCTGGAATCCATTGCCGGTATTGCGGATAGCTTGTACCCACTCTTCAAAATTATGATAAGCCCTGTCGCCGATTAATCTGCGGTTAAGGCTTGCAGCACGACGGGCTACGTTTAAACCACCCGGCAAATAACCAATGGTATGGCAGCCACGATAAATACATTCCTTTATGACACGGAAAATGTCGAGCACGCCAAATCTGGTTTCTTCTTCGTTGCGCCAGGCAAGCTCATTCTCCATTACCACCTCTGATATTTTGAGGCCTGTTTTACGGCACCAATGCAACAGCTCATTGGCGGTATCAACCGGGAAAGGAAGATCCACTTCTTTTGTGGCATCGCTTTGCTCGTTTTCTTTTACCACAAAGCCACCACCTATAGAGTAATAGGTTTCTGATATAGCTTTACCCGTGCTTAAAAATGCCTGGAAGGTAACTGCATTGGGGTGAAAGGGCAGGCTTTCGTTAAACAGGAACAACAGGTCATCGTCAAAAAAGAAACTAATCTGTTTTTTATTGCCCAGTTGAAGTTGGTGCGTGGTTTTAATACGCTCAATTTTGCTGTTGATCTGTGTAACATCAAATGTAACCGGGTCATCGCCGCTTAGGCCAAGCAATACAGCGATATCGGTACCGTGGCCTTTACCTGTTTTTGCAAGTGAGCCATAAAGCAGAATTTTCACCTGTACCACATCGTCAAGCGCATGGTTATCCTCAAGCAGTGTTACAAACTGCTGTGCTGCGCGCCATGGGCCAAGGGTGTGCGAGCTGGAAGGCCCCACACCAATTTTAAACATGTGAAAAACGGAGATTTGCTCTTTTTGCATCATACAAAGTTAAGCAATTTGATAGCGTAAAATGGCGATCAGGTGCCCGGTAATTTTATGCCTGCTTCGCGTAAATCTTTAACAATTAAAGCCTGTAAACCAAGCTTGATCCTGGTATAGTTCTTCGGATCAACCCATACCCTTATGGTATACTTAATGCCATCCAGTTCAAGGGCGGAAACGCCAACTGTTTCTGGTAATGGTAATATATCAGGTGTAGATTTAATAGAATTTTCAATAATCCTGATCACATCTTCGGGTGCAGCAACGTAACCCAATTTAAGACCGATATCTAACCTGCGTTTGCCTTCGCGGGTGACGTTTACAATTACCTCATTGAACAGCTTGCCGTTGGGTATAATCACCGTTTTATTGTCGAAAGTAATTACAACCGTATAAAATATCTGGATAGAAGCCACAACGCCATCCTGCCCCTGCGCCACAATATTATCGCCCAGCTCAAAAGGCTTTAAAAGCAAAATGAGTATTCCACCTGCAAAGTTTTGAAGCGTGCCCGATAGCGCTAAACCTGCAGCAACAGTAGCAGCGCCAAGTATGGTGGTAAAGAATGTTAAAGGATAGTCGATGATTTGTAGCACCAGCACAATGAGCAAAACATAAAGTGCTGTGATTGATAAGCTCATGAAAAATGGCTGCAAAGAAGAATGTACCTCTCTTTTGCTCATGCGTCTTTTTAAGCCATTGCGGATAAGTTTAATTATCCATAAACCAATGATAAATACAATGGCTCCTAATAAAAATAGCGGCCCTTTTAATGAAAGCCACTCGTAGGCATGATGTAAAAATAAGTGTATATCCATTTAAGGATACGAAAATAGAAATATCAGATTAAACTGGCTAAAAGCTCGGGACCTTTTAATACCATCCACTCAAAAATCCTAGTCTGCAAATGTCTTCTTCTATGGGCAATGGTTCTCATATACCCACCTTAAACAAACTATATGCCTTTGATATAAAAACTTTTACGAAATATAAATTTGTGCAGATAAATGATAAAAAACAAACAAATGCTTAACAATAGCATAGCGTGTGTTAAGTTTTGAACCGTTTATGTAAGTAGTCTATTTCAGACACTCGAAAAATCTGTTTGCAAAATTATACACCCAGTTAAATAATTTAAGCGCGATCCCATAAAACAAAAAGCCCCGGCTGAGCAAACAACCGGGGGCTTCAGAAAGATTAAGTCTTATTTATTCTACCGTTACAGATTTAGCCAGGTTACGAGGCTGATCTACATTGCAACCACGCATTACTGCAATATGGTATGATAATAATTGCAATGGTATAGTAGCCAGCAATGGCACAAATGCTTCTGACACCTGTGGTATTTCAATGACATGCTCTACCATGTTTTTAACAGTAACATCACCTTCGGTAACAATAGCAATTACATTACCGCCGCGGGCACGTACTTCCTGTATATTGCTGATCACTTTTTCGTATGACGAATTTTGCGTAGCAATGAAAACAACCGGCATATCTTCGTCAATCAAAGCAATCGGGCCGTGTTTCATTTCAGCAGCAGGGTAACCTTCGGCGTGGATATAGGAAATCTCCTTTAGCTTAAGTGCGCCTTCAAGTGCAACAGGGAACGAGCTGCCACGACCTAAGAATAGGCAGTTTGATGCGCTTTTATATTCCTCTGAAATGCGCTTGATATGCTCGTTGGTTTTAAGCGTTTCTTCAATCAGTGAAGGAATGGTGTTTAGTTCTGTAAGGTGTTCAATCAACTTGCTTTCTGTAATAGCGCCACGTTGCTGTGCAATATAAAATGCCATTAAAGTAAGCGCTGTTACCTGTGCGGTAAATGCTTTTGTTGACGCTACGCCAATCTCAGGGCCTGCGTGTGTATAAACACCCGCATGGCTGATACGTGGGATAGATGCGCCTACTACGTTACAGATACCAAATATAGTGGCGCCTTTTTCTTTCGCAAGTTCGATAGCCGCCATGGTATCGGCAGTTTCACCCGATTGCGATATAGCAATTACCAGATCTTTTTCTGTGATGATCGGATTGCGGTACCGGAACTCTGAAGCATATTCAACCTCTACCGGTACACGCGCATATTCCTCTATCAGATATTCGCCAACCAGGCCTGCATGCCAGGATGTACCGCAGGCAACAATAATAATGCGGTCAACATTTTTTAGTTTCTCTGTATACTCCTTAACACCGCCTAATTGTACTTTCCCTTGTTCAGGGTAAATACGGCCGCGAAGGCAGTTAAGGATGGAGCGTGGCTGTTCATAGATCTCCTTTAACATAAAGTGATCGTAACCGCCTTTTTCCAGCATCTCTAACTGTAATTCCAGCTTTTGGATATAAGGGGTTTGTACCGTGTTGTCTATCGTTTTTATCAGCAGGTCATCACGGCGGATGTAAGCGATCTCATTATCGTTGAGATAGATTACATTTTTGGTGTATTCAACAATAGGCGTCGCGTCAGAAGCGATAAAGTACTCGCCTTTGCCAACACCTATTACCATCGGGCTGCCTTTACGTGCAGCAATTAACTGATCTGGGTCGTCGGCACTCATAATAACGATCGCGTAAGCTCCAACCACACGGTTTAAAGCCACACGTACAGACTCGTGCAGATCAAGCCCGGTTTCTTTCTGGATGTCTTCAATCAGATGGATAAGTACCTCGGTATCTGTATCGCTGGAGAAAACATGCCCCTTTTCTAACAAGGCCTCTTTTATACTGCTGTAGTTTTCTATAATACCATTGTGTATAATGGTCAGCTTACGGTCGCCCGAGGAGTGCGGGTGCGAGTTTCGGTCGCTTGGTGCGCCGTGTGTTGCCCAGCGGGTATGCCCCATGCCCACGGTGCTTTTTGTGTCAATTCCTGCAATAAAATTTTCCAGGTCGCTTACTTTACCCGCTTTTTTATAAACTTTAAGATTGTTTTCGTTGAATATGGCTACGCCGGCGCTATCATAACCGCGGTACTCCAGCCGGTGTAATCCTTTTATCACAATAGGGTATGCATCGCGATACCCTATGTATCCTACAATTCCGCACATAAATAGATGTATTTAGATTTATCAGAAAAAAAGCTAATATAAAGCCTTTTAACTTTAAAAAGAAAATCCCCCTTTTCCAAGGAGGATTTCTGTTATTTGCTTGATTTTGTGTAGATAATATTGAGCTTCATCCGGTAGGGGTAGTTGGTTGAAGCTTTGTTGGTAACAGCTCCTACTGCTACGGTTCGCCCTTCGGCTTGTGGTGTAGCTGCAATAGTTGCTGTGGTAGCAGTCGGTGAATATGCTATTGGAGCAATGTATGTTCCATAATCAGTTAACTTACCGCGCATCAGGTCAGATATGTAACCTGTAATTACAAAATGATATTCTTTTAAGGTGCTTGAATAATAACCGCCGAATGAGGTCAGGTCGATAAAACGCGGGTCTTGCACAGAACTTCCTGAACCACCAACAGCATCGGGTACTAATACCCTTTGATGTGCTATATCAAACCTGTAAAGTGTAAGCTGGCCCAGTGGATTAAATGGTATACCACTACCCGGCAATGGGGTAATTACCAATTCTGCGCGGTTTAACACAATATCGCTACCGGCATTTGCCAGAAAGTTTTTAAGATAAGGGAAGCTGATTTTTGTACGCGTACCCGCTAAACCATCAAGGTAAACAGTTTCCTGGTTAGTGGTGGTGTTAAGCGCAGTTTGTACAGTTGTGCTGAAAGTATGTTTGATTTCAGCAGCATGATGGCCAAAAGGTAATGATATGACAGTTGTATCAATTGCTGATGTAGTTGTATTGCGATAATAAACATCAACACTGCTCGAGTCGAGCTGAAGGTACATTCTGCCGCCGTTACCAGTTTGGTTTTTATCCAGGGTAATGTATAGTCCTTTTGTGGCTTCCTGAAATAAGTTTACGTTACCTGTAACTGTGCTTGATGCATTAAAAAGATTGGCCTGTATAAATGAAGGGTCAATTTTAACACGGATCTGTGCTGGTACACTTTTAAGTGTATCGGGTTTGCCGCTTACAATATCAGTTATTTTAAAGCGTGTGTTGCTGCGCGCATTAAAAGTAGCCGAGCCTAATAGTGCAGACTGATGCGACCACGCTTTGGTATTATAATAAGTTAAACCGGCATTAGGGCGCTCTGTAAGCTGATAAATATTAGCCTTATATTTTGATGTAAGCGAATCGCCGTAAAACTTATTGGCATAGCGCAATACAACAACAGCCGAGTCGATAGTTACTGTACCGGTAGGTGCAGTGTATGTGGTCGGAAGGTTTAGCGCTGTAGCAATGTTAGCTTCAGACTGTCCAAACACAGGGTCTTTAAAATAAGCAAACGGCGTGTTGCTAATAGATGAGGTAACAACGCTGTCTTCTAAAGCAGTGGTAGTTACTAAGGTAGCTGTATCCACTAAGGTACCGCTGATTTGCTGGGTTGGATCAATAGCCAGGCCAAGCGTATCTTCGTTTTTACAACTATTTAAAAGAAAAAGACTTATTAACAGGGTCAATAAGTCTAATCGGAAAAATTTCATATATAATCTTAAATCTTTAAGCAACGTTTACTAATTCATCATTAGTAATTTCGTCGTAAAAATTGTAATAATTTTCGAAATCTGAAGTAGATTCAAATTCAAGAACCGGTTTTTGGCTCTTTTTAACATTATTTAACACATCAGCGTCGATATTTTCACTCGCTAAAACTACGGCATCACTGTAATGAACAGCACCTGCATACAGGTCAGCTTCGTTACCTGGCTTGTAAAGCTCGGTATGAGATTCGTTCATATCGTTCATCACTGCTTTTTGTGCAAAATCGTCGGCTAATTTTTCTTTAAAGCCGTTTTCGTAAATCGAATAAACGATTTTTGCATTTTTAAAAGTAGGATCGTCTTTGTAGGTGTTTTTAAGATAAGCCGGTACTAAAGAGCTCATCCAGCCGTGGCAATGTACAATATCAGGCGACCAGCCTAATTTTTTCACAGTTTCCAAAGCACCTTTACAGAAGAAAATCATGCGCTCATCATTGTCTGCATAAAACTTCCCATCCTTATCATTAAACACATGCTTACGCTGAAAATACTCTTCATTATCTAAAAAGTATACCTGCATACGCGCCGAGGGTATTGAAGCCACTTTAATGATCAACGGATTATCGTTGTCATTAATTATAATGTTCATACCCGACAAGCGTATAACCTCATGAAGACGGTTCCTGCGTTCATTAATATTTCCAAAACGTGGCATCAGGATGCGGATTTCAAATCCTTTGTCCTGCATTGCTTGTGGCAACTGCCTGGTTATTTCAGAAATTTTGGTGAGTTCGAGGAAAGGCGACATTTCATGAGTTATAAACAGAAGCTTAGATTTACCCATCTCTAATCAGTATTAAAATTTTATCGAAGCCCCAAACAAAAATTTGGGTCTGCAAATATACACATTATGTTAAAAACTATCAATGATTTATGCAACTAAGTTTTGGTTTTTGTAAATCTATTACACAACTTTGCCAACTTTTTAAATAACGGGCTTGAAAATTTTCAACACCAAACAGGCGCTGCAGCAGTACCTATTGCAATGCCGGCAGAACGGTAAAACCATTGGGCTTGTGCCCACTATGGGTGCGCTTCATAACGGACATTTATCGTTGATTAAGCAAGCGCAGCAAAAATGCGACGTTACAGTTTGCAGCATATTTGTAAACCCTACCCAGTTTACAAATGCCGACGACCTTAAAAATTATCCCCGCCCTATTGAAGCTGATATCACTAAACTTGAGTCGGTAAATTGTGATATATTGTTTAATCCGGAAGTAACCGAAATGTATGCCGCTAATGAGCAATGGCATATTGACCTTGGCCAACTGGAGCACCTGCTGGAAGGCAAATTCAGACCGGGGCACTACCAGGGCGTTACACAGGTGGTTTATAAGCTGTTTGATATTGTAAAGCCTGATTATGCATTTTTTGGGCAAAAGGATTATCAGCAATACCTGGTAATTGATAAGATGGTGCAGTTGCTCAACCTGCCGGTTAAATTGGTGATGTGCCCTATAGAACGTGAAGCAGATGGCCTGGCCATGAGCTCGCGCAATATTCATTTGACGGCTGATGACCATGCCCATGCCTTGGTGCTTTCCAAAGCGCTGGCTTATATTAAAGATAATTTTAACGGCAGTAATTTGAGCGAAGTAACCCATAGTGCTGGTGAAATGGTAAGGAATCAACAAGGCGTTACGCTCGAATATCTGGAGATTGCCGATGGCGAAACCTTACAGCCTGCAACTGATGAAAGCGCTCATTTAGTTGCACTTACGGCTGCTCAGGTAGGCAAAACAAGGCTGATAGATAATATGATAATCCGCTGATTGTGGAGTATCGGTTTTACACAATGTTTATAGTACCTTTGCACCCATGATTATTGAGGTTTTAAAGTCAAAAATACATCGCGTTAAAGTAACACAGGCCGAACTAAATTATGTTGGGAGTATTACTATTGACGAAGACCTGATAGAAGCAGCTAATATTATCCCTAACGAAAAGGTGCAGATTGTTAACAACAACAATGGTGCACGCTTTGAAACTTATGTGATAAAAGGCGAGCGCGGCAGCGGTATTGTATGCCTTAATGGTGCAGCAGCGCGCCTTGCACAGGTAGGCGATATAGTGATCATTATCTCTTATGCATCAATGGAAATGGAAGAGGCCCGCAAATACGAGCCAATTTTGGTTTTCCCTGATACAGATAACAAATTGATTAAGTAATTTAGTTGCGCTAACCTTAGCGCAATTATGAAATTTATACTTACTCCTGCCTTATTACTGTTTGTGTGCATTTGTTTTGCACAACAGCCTATTAAAAATCCACACTATAATTTCTTTGTTAAGAACGACGGCAGCATTGTAGAAAATGTTGACAGTGCGGATTATATCCGGTTTGTATTTGAGCCAAACGATGGCTCGAGCATCTATGATGTAGATGAATACTACAAAAAGGGACAACTGCGATTCACTGGTAAAACTTCAAATATTAATCCCTTGCAGCTGGTTGGGCAGGCAACATGGTTTTATGAAAACGGTAACCGAAAAATGGTGGCTGCTTATCTGAGTAATTTTTGGCACGGCGAGTTAACACAGTTTTTTCCTAACGGTAAGCCCTATATCACAAAGAAATTTGTTTTTAAGGATGGTAAAGAAACCCGTACTCCGGACTATAGAAAACTGTCAGATCAGGATTCATTAATCATATCTGCTTATGATACCAGCGGCAAAGCGGTGGTTGAAAATGGTAACGGATATCTTTTAAGGTATAATAGTGCCTTTGACCAGATAATAGAACAAGACACCATTAAAAATGGGAAACTTGATGGTACTGTGAAAGGGAAAGATTTATCTCGTAAAATTAGCTTTACAGAACAATATCAAAATGGAGTATTAGTTTCGGGCACATCTATAGATTCGGCAGGTGTATCAACAAATTATACAAAAAGATTTATCCGGCCAGAATATCCGGGTGGTGTAATGGAAATGGGTAAATTCTTAGGTAGAAATATCAGGTACCCTCAACAAGCACGTTTACTTAAGCAGCATGGTACTGTCTTGCTTAAAATAGTTATTCAGCATAACGGAAAGCTTAAGGATGTTAAGGTGATAAATTCGGTAGTGCCATCAATTGATCAGGAAGCTATTAGGGTGGTGCAGCAAATGCCCGACTGGATACCTGGAACAGCTTACGGAAAGCCGGCCAGTTTCGTTTATACTTTGCCAATCACATTTAAAGTAGAGATGTACTATTAGTTCCCTGCACGATATTATTAGTATAAATTCACAATATAAAAATGCAACAGGTACAAAAGGAAAGCGATGCCAATAAGTTTTGGGTTAAACTGCTAATCGTTTTTAGTTTACTCCCATTGGCTGGGAAATCTTACGCGCAGGAAAAAGACTTTGATTTTCAAAAAAACTTTGTTAAAACCTTTAAATATCCGGACGCGCTAAAACAATCATGTGTTTCCACTTACACAAATATTTTGATTGAAATGGGTGATGGAGGAAAAGTCGTGTCTTTGTCTGTGTCAGACAGTGCTCCTCAATTATTTAAGGACGAGTTTGAAAAAATAAAAGTGTCTTTAAAGTTCGAGTTGCTTAACTCAATATTAAAGGATAATAAAGCGCATTATTATATACTTCCTGTTTTTTATGTTTATCAGTCAGATTACTGTGTAAATAGCTTTGAAGCACCGGGTTATTTATCTGAAAATTACTATTCTTTTGATGGCCATCAGTTAAATAAAGAAGCCTATACTTTAAAGCCCATTATAAACACACTGTATAAGCCGTTACATTAGCATGATCATTACTAATTCCCTGCATCAGCTTTTAAATCCAGCTTTACTTTCAGGTTCACATCAAGGTCGATGGATTTACGCAGTTTGTAAACCATTTTAACGCGTACGTTTGGCTGGCGCACCAGTTCGCTCAGGTTATTAGCGTTGTCGATATCTAAAATTAAAGAGCTGCCCGCATTGTTCCCAATATCATTGCGGCTGGCTATTAATACTTCGCCGCTGCCATCGGGCTTAGCCATATACAGTTTTAGTGATTCGATATTACCGATGTTATAATCAGAAGGGTTTGATGCCTGCATTTTTGCCGAAGCCATGCGTACATTGCCTAAACGGCTGGCATTGTTGCCGTCTTTCTTAAAGTTTTGATCAAAGCTGCTTGCCAGGCTTACCGATGATGCCATGATACCCGCCTTTGCAGTTGTCGGGATGTTTAAAGTTGTGGTATACGGAAAGCTGCTTTTTATTACCTTTTGCACCGTGCCGCAGCCTGCTAAAATTAATCCTAAAACAGCACTGTAAATTAGCTTTTTCATCATTGTACAGAAATTGTGCGCAAGATATTCAAATATCCTATCCCTACGCAAATTGGCGCGTTTCTGTAATGTCAAATTGTGGTTGTAAATGCTGTAAAATACAGGCATTAAAAATTGCTGATATTAAATTAAAAATAAGTCCCTTAGCATACCTATTAATTTCTATCTTTGCATCCCGAACGCTGAAGTCGGTTTATTACTTCCAGCGCATAGTATTAATCAGCCTACAGTCTGTAGTCGAAAGCTCAAAGTCAACAACTTATGGGTTTAAAACACAGGCCACAAGCTATAAGCTAAAGACTCTTTAAAAAGAACTATGCCAAAAGACACCTCCATCAAATCAGTTTTAATTATTGGTTCCGGTCCTATTATTATCGGACAAGCATGCGAGTTTGACTACTCGGGATCACAGGCAGCTTTATCGCTGAAAGAAGAAGGCATCGAGGTGTCTATCATCAACAGCAACCCGGCTACCATCATGACCGATAAAGTTATCGGCGACCATGTTTACCTGCTACCCCTAACCTGCGAAAGTATTGAGCAGATTTTGCAGGAACAGCACATTGACGCTGTACTGCCAACCATGGGTGGCCAAACTGCCTTAAACCTTTGTAAAGAAGCCGAAGAACGCGGCATCTGGCAAAAGTATAATGTTAAGGTAGTAGGTGTTGACGTTGATGCCATTGAAAAGACCGAAAACCGCGAGGCTTTCCGCCAGTTGATGGTCGACATTAATGTAGGCGTTGCCAAATCAAAAATTGCAAATTCATTTTTAGAAGGAAAAGAAGCTGCACAGCTGATCGGCTTTCCGCTGGTTATCCGCCCAAGCTATACCCTGGGTGGTAAAGGTGCAGGTTTCGTACATAAAAAAGAAGATTTCGATGCAGCACTGAGCCGCGGTTTACAAGCATCGCCAACCCACGAGGTTTTGGTTGAGCAAGCGGTATTAGGCTGGAAAGAATACGAGCTGGAGTTATTACGTGACAACAATGATAACGTAATCATCATCTGCTCTATCGAAAACTTTGACCCAATGGGTATCCATACCGGCGACTCGATCACCGTGGCGCCAGCCATGACACTGAGCGACCGTTGCTATCAGGAGATGCGTAACCAGGCTATCCGCATGATGCGAGCCATCGGTAACTTTGCAGGTGGCTGTAACGTGCAGTTTTCGGTTAACCCGGCTGACGAGTCAATCATTGCTATCGAGATTAACCCGCGTGTATCACGTTCATCAGCATTAGCGTCAAAAGCTACAGGTTACCCGATTGCAAAAATTGCCGCTAAACTGGCGATAGGTTACAACCTTGACGAAATAGAAAACCAGATCACCAAAACAACATCGGCTTACTTTGAGCCTACTTTAGATTATGTGATCGTTAAGATCCCTCGCTGGAACTTTGATAAATTTAAAGGCGCCAATAAAGAGCTTGGCCTGCAAATGAAATCTGTAGGTGAGGTAATGGGTATTGGCCGCAGCTTTACCGAAGCTTTACAGAAAGCCTGCCAGAGCCTTGAAATAGGCCGGGCCGGTTTAGGTGCCGATGGCCGCCAGAACCGTAACCTGGACGAGATTATGCAAAGCCTTGAGCATCCAAGTTGGGACAGGTTGTTCCACATTTATGATGCCCTGAGCCTGGGTGTGCCAATTGAGTCGGTGCGTAAAGCAACTAAAATCGACCGCTGGTTCCTGAACCAGATACAAGAGCTGGTAAGCCTGGAAACAGAATTACGCCGTTACTCGGTTAGCAACATCCCTGAAGAATTCTTCTTTACTTTAAAGCAGAAAGGTTTCTCTGACGTACAGATCGCCTGGATTTTAGGCGGTAACACTACCGAAGAGGATGTATACAAACGCCGTAAAGAATTAAATATCAACCGCGTTTACAAAATGGTTGATACCTGCGCAGCAGAGTTCCAGGCACAAACGCCTTACTATTACTCAACTTACGAAGGTGAGAATGAGTCTATAGTTAGCGATAAGAAAAAGATCCTGGTATTAGGATCAGGGCCTAACCGTATCGGCCAGGGTATCGAGTTTGACTATAGCTGTGTACACGGCCTATTAGCTGCCAAAGAAGCTGGTTACGAAGCGATCATGGTTAACTGTAACCCTGAAACCGTATCGACCGACTTTAACATGGCCGATAAGTTATACTTCGAGCCAATCTTCTGGGAACATGTACGTGAGATTATCGAACTTGAAAAACCTGAAGGTGTTATCGTTCAATTAGGTGGCCAGACTGCCCTTAAAATGGCAGAAAAGCTGCATGAGCATGGCATTAAGATCATCGGAACTTCGTTCGATAGCATGGATATTGCCGAAGACCGTGGCCGTTTCTCTGACTTGCTAAAAGACTTAGGCATCCCTTACCCTAAATATGGTGTTGCCGAAAGTGCTGAAGAAGCAATTGAAGTAGCACACGAAGTTGGTTACCCGGTGCTTGTTCGCCCAAGTTATGTATTAGGCGGACAGGGCATGAGCATTGTAATCAACGATGAAGACCTGGAGAAAGCCGTAGTTAACCTGCTACGTAACCTTCCGGGAAACCGTGTACTGATTGACCACTTCCTTGACCGTGCTGCAGAGGCCGAGTCTGACTCGATCTGTGACGGTGAGGATGTACATATCATCGGTATGATGGAGCACATTGAACCTGCGGGTATCCACTCCGGCGACTCGTCTGCTGTATTACCTCCGTTCGACCTGAGCGAAAGCGTGATTCAGCAAATGGAAGAATACACCATTAAACTGGCTAAGGCATTAAATGTACGCGGCTTGTTAAACATACAATTCGCTATCAAAAATGATAAGGTGTATGTAATTGAGGCTAACCCTCGTGCATCGCGTACGGTGCCTTTCATCGCCAAAGCATACGATGTGCCTTATATAAACATTGCTGCAAAAGTAATGATGGGTGTTAACAAGCTTAAAGACTTCACAATCGAACGTAAATTGAAGGGTTATGCCATTAAAGAACCGGTGTTCTCTTTTGATAAGTTCCCTGAGGTAAATAAAGAGCTTGGCCCAGAAATGAAATCAACAGGTGAAGCTATCCGCTTTATTCCTGATCTGCACGACCCATACTTTGTTAAATTATACAAAGAAAAATCAATGTACTTGAGCAAGTAAGTTCAACGTATAAATTAAATAAGAAATGCCCGGTTTTTGCCGGGCATTTTTGTTATCCAAATAATAAGCCGAATACCTCTTCGATATTGGCTACCGGCACAATTTCAATACTAAAACGAGAAAGGTCGATCTGCCTTTTATCGTTCTTAGCCGATGGCAGGTTATATTTGGAGATAAAGATCTTTTCGAAGCCAAGTTTTTGGGCTTCGGCAATACGCTGCTCTACCCGGTTAACGGCACGTACCTCGCCGGATAAACCTAATTCGCCCGCAAAGCAGGTTTTAACAGGTATAGGCATATCCTCATGCGATGATATAATGGCAGCGGCCAATCCTAAGTCAATAGCCGGGTCTTCTACACGTATACCGCCCGTAATGTTCAGAAAAACGTCTTTAGCGCCAAGCTTAAAGCCACAGCGTTTCTCTAACACAGCCAGTAGCATATTCATGCGTTTAGTGTCAAAACCGGTTGCCGAACGTTGAGGCGTACCATATGGTGATGGGCTTACCAGCGCTTGTGTTTCTATCAGCATAGGGCGCATACCTTCCAGCGTGGCCGATATGGTAATGCCGCTCAATGGTTCGTCGCGCTGTGATAGTAAGATCTCTGACGGATTAGATACCTCGCGCAGGCCAGCGCCGAGCATTTCATAAATGCCCAGTTCTGCTGCGGAACCAAAGCGGTTTTTAATAGCCCTTATAATGCGGTATACGTGGTGCCTGTCGCCTTCAAACTGCAAAACAGTATCAACCATGTGCTCCAGTATCTTAGGCCCTGCAATCATGCCGTCTTTAGTAATATGGCCTATCAGGATTACAGGTGTTCCGCTCTCTTTGGCAAAGCGTAAAAGCTCGGCAGTACATTCGCGCACCTGCGATACGCTACCCGGAGTTGATTCGATATGCGACGAGTAAAGCGTCTGTATCGAGTCGATAACCACCAGCTCCGGTTCCAGCTGTTCTATCTGTTTAAAGATGTTTTGCGTTGAAGTTTCGGTAAGGATGAAGCAGCCAGCCCCCCTTCCCCCTGAAGGGGGAATTGTAACACTTACAGGAGCTTCCCCTTTAGGGGATTGAGGGGTTAAGCGCTCCGCGCGCATTTTAATCTGCTTCTCGCTTTCTTCTCCCGATACATAAAGCACGCGCAGGTTAGGCATATTAAGTGCCAGTTGAAGCATCAGCGTTGATTTACCAATACCAGGCTCCCCGCCGATAAGTATCAATGAACCATCAACAATACCACCACCTAACACACGGTTAAATTCCTGGTCGGGTGTAATGTAACGGTGCTCTTCCTCAACTTTAATGTTAGCTACTTCAATGGCTTTGTTAGCCCGTTGCAGCGTAGATGAACTTCCGCTGCCGCCAGTGTTTTTCCAGTCGGGAATGGCAGCATTGGGTTTCTCTATAATTTCTTCTACAAAGGTGTTCCATTGCATGCACGATGGGCATTTACCCAGCCACTTGGGCGACTCGTATCCGCAGCTCTGGCAGAAATATGTTGTTTTGGTTTTAGCCACAATGTTTGATTTATTGATTTGACAATTTGATTGTCAGCGATTGTAAAGATAAGTATTTGCTAACAATATTAGCAGACAGATTGTAATCTGATTTATTTAAAAGCCTCATACCTGCCCCGGTAGATAACCAGCAGATTCTCGAGTTGCCTGTTAGAAATAGCAAGAGATGCGATCTCAAAATCAGTTGTTCCTCCCCAATAATCGTAATGCAGAAACGTCCTGCGATTGCCTTTAACCGAATTGCCATACCTGATTGATTCATTTCTGATGGTATCCCAGCTATGGAAGCCGTTGGTTATGGTTGCAATGCCTTTATTGTTGATGATGATTTGTGGCTTATTTGCTATCAGATCCCGTATAAGCTGATAGATAAATACGGAGCCATAAACAGTTAACGCTATACCAATTACAAAACTTATCCATGGTGATTTCTGGACATGGAAGCTCAGGTAAATGGCTCCTACACCCAGCACACAGGGTATTAAACATGCGATTACACTAAAAGCGGTTTTGTAGGGAGATATGCGGATCACCGTTTCTAAAGGAATGCGATCATCATCGGTAAATAGTGGCTTCTGCCTGAGCTTATATTGCAAAGCTGCCCAACGCTCATCTTCGTCAGCCGAACGGATCTGTAATCGGTTTAAAAAGGTGCCATTGTCTGCATACAGTGCAGCCCTCATAGCCTGGCGTTTAAGTTCATGCACATCGGCCACTTGATCAAAAGCCCATAACTTCCATTTCGTTGTCCGCTTGCTCCAAAACCAGAATGGAAGCCATATCATTGGAAAAAAGGCAACAATCCAAACCGCGCCGGATATAGTCAGTAACTTAATACTATCCGGCGGCGAGTTAATCCACATCTCAAAATATATCCAACCTGAAAAAAGCCAATGGAAAGCGCCTAAAACAAGTAATATACGGGGCAAAAGCAACATGCGGCGTCCGCGTTTAATGGCTTCATTTATAGAAATACTTGTATCGGCTTGCATAAAGTCAACTTAAAATTGGTAACTGGTATGCAACAGAAATGTTTTACAAGTAATCCTTATCCAAACACAGCCACTATTGATCTGATGATCGTTTGATACAGCAGGTCGCTCAAGGTTTCATATTTTGTTTGATCTTCAGGTTTGCTGAACCCCAGATCATTCCATGATCCCATACCGCCAAATACCCACGCCTTTGCACTGCTGAAGAAAACCTGGCGGGCTTGTAAACTGTAATTTTTATTGATGATAATATCTGTATGATAAAAATCCTTTTCAGGCTCCCCGGCATTTAATGCATCATAAGCCTTCGTAAACCAATCGCCCCAGTTGGTTAATTCATTCTTGTAAGCAAATTCAGCAATATCAGATAGTACCTTTTTAAGTGTTTGTTGTATTTCGGCTACATCATCCTTAATATCACCTGTTGACTCTGCCGTAAACCTGTTCAGGTAATTAACAGTCCATATTTTTCTGTCGCTTGCATTTTGATTGGTGACCTGCCAGTCTGACTCCCAAAAGGTGGAAGAATTATTTGAGTTAATGGCTTCAATAAACCACTTCCCGCCTCCGCCAACAAAGCCTGCAAGTTTATAATCTTTGGCAAAAGATTGATCGTCTGATGGCTTATAAACCAGTTTCAGTTTTTTGAAGCCATCCTGTTTCAGGTTTTCAAACCATTTAACCGGATCGCCGGCTACAACTCCAGGCTCCACAGACTTTTTGAAAAAGGATTTTTTCAGGACCGTATCCCAAAATTGTACTCGATTACAGAACTGAAAAGTTGAGTTTGTATCGTAAAAATCGCTGGCCAGGTTATCATTTACCAGGTACTCATTGCCGTAAGATACAATGGCTATGAGCTGTGCTAAAGTTCCGTTCATGTTTTTGATAGGTTTTGCTGGCGAAAGTTACCACTAAAGTAGCTAAACAAAAAAAGGCTCCCTTTTCAGGAAGCCTTAGAAATTATTTTGCAAAATGTTGTTAAACAAGTTGCCTTTAAAGCTTGATCTCTTCGTCTTTTTCTGAGAAGAAATGAAACTCTGTAATTTGATAGGATGGGTTACTTTTAACCTTTATCCACTGGCCATATTTAAAATACCATTTAAACTGGCGTGTTACTATTCCTTTTTTAATGTACGCCTCAATGTAAGGGTGTACACACAGGGTAATGTTCTTTTCGTTTTGCTCAACTAATATATAATTGAAATTATTTTCAATATCATCGAGCAATAAGATACTTGGCCTGATCACACCTGTACCATGACAGGTAGGGCAAACTTCGCTGGTTACAATGTTCATCTCGGGGCGTACACGCTGACGGGTGATCTGCACCAGGCCAAATTTGCTTGGCGGCAGTATCGTATGCTTGGCCCTGTCATGTGCCATCTCTTCCCTGAGATAATCAAAAAGCTCTTTACGATTGGCCGGTTTGTGCATATCTATAAAGTCGATAACCACAATGCCACCCATATCGCGCAGCCTTAACTGGCGTGCTATTTCGCGTGCTGCCTCTTTATTAACCTGCAGTGCGTTCTCTTCCTGGTTCTCTTTGTTGGCAGTACGGTTACCGCTGTTCACGTCAACAACGTGCAGGGCTTCTGTATGCTCAATAACCAGGTAAGCGCCGCCCGCAAGATTAACTGTTTTTCCAAATGCCGATTTGATCTGCTTTTCTACGCCGTGATGTTCAAATATCGGTTCGCGATGCTTATGCAGGCGAACGATATTTTCCAGGTCGGGCGAAATCTCATGCACATATGATTTTACTTCTTCATATATCGAAGAATCATTCACATAAATGTGCTGAAAGTCGGGGTTTAAAATATCGCGCAGCAGTGTTGATGTGCGGTCAATCTCACCCAGTACTTTTTTCGAAGGCTCTGTGGCCGGCAGGCGGGTAACAAATGTTTCCCACTTGGCTATCAGGTCCAACAGGTCCTTTTGCAGTTCAGTTACACCTTTATCCTCAGATACGGTACGGATGATAACACCAAAGTGCTGTGGCTTAATGCCTTCAACTATTTTACGCAGTCGGGTACGTTCTGTATTGCTTTTTATCTTTTTAGAGATAGAAATAGCTTCAGAGAACGGTACCAGCACTACATAGCGCCCTGCAATTGACAGGTCTGAGCTTAAGCGCGGCCCCTTTGTTGAAATGGGTTCTTTGGCAATCTGTACCGGTATCAGCTGATTTTTTGCCAGCACCTCAGAAATTTTTCCTGATTTGCTGATATCAGCCTCGGGTTTAAAAATGTCGAGCAGTTTAGATTGGTAGCTTCCACCGCGTACCTGCTTGGTTAATTTAAGCAGGCTTTGTACTTGCGGCCCCAGGTCAAGGTAATGCAAAAAAGCATCCTTCTCGTAACCAACATCCACAAAGGCAGCATTTAAGCCGGGCATAATTTTTTTAATACGCCCTAAATAAATGTCTCCAACAGTATAATTGTTGGTAACCTGCTCTTTATGAAGTTCTACAAGTTGTTTATCCTGTAATAAAGCAATAGTAGCCCCGTTTGGGGATGAATCGATAATTAATTCTTTTACCAACTGCTACTCCATTTCTTAAATGCGGCACCGTTGTGCCGCAACAAGTAAAACAAAAACAAAAAAAGTTTACCTGCCTACCAGGCAGGTAATTCAGCTATGTAAGCTTATTTCTTTTTATGTCTGTTTTTTCTTAAACGTTTTTTGCGTTTGTGAGTAGCCATTTTATGGCGCTTACGTTTTTTACCGCTTGGCATAATTTAATTTTTTAAATGTGTTAATTAATCTTGTAATTCTTTTATAAACTGATCGATGCGCTCGCCGAAGGCCGGGTCGGGCATCATTTCTTTGCACTTTTTATAAGCTGCTATAGCTTCTTTTTTCATGCCTAACTGCTTATAGCTTTCGGCAAGATAAAAGTAAGCCTCAACATCGGGTTTTTGTGCAATGATGGATTTAAACCTTGCTACCGCCTTATCATACTGGCCAGATTTCATGGCGAACTGGCCTAAGTTAAGGTTGGCGCTGTGGTTGTTGGGGTCTTGCTTAACCACATCAAGCAATAAACCGATACCTTGCATTGGGCTTGGGGCGCCGCCGTTTACGTAGGCAACACCTAAACCTGTTTTAGCATCAAGGTTAGTAGGTTTAAGTTTAGTGGCATGTTCAAAGGCTTCAACAGCATTGGCTATGTAAGCCGGCTGCACGTTGGTATCCTGTGTAAATTTGTAAGCATCATTAAACCTGTTACCGGCGTTAAGCCAGTCTTCAAATTTATTATCGTGGCGTGCAAGATCAAGGTAATAAAATGCGGCAGGGGCTGGTTGGTTAACATCGTCCCATTGCTGGGCCAGCTTTCTTTTAACATCAAACTTAGCTTCGCCCTCGGGCGTTTTGCTCAATTGATCTTCAAGGCTTGCTATCTTGGTGGTAAGCGACGGTGCAATTACTGCTTTGGCGCTTGCGGATACAGCCTCTACAGAAACCTGTTTAACCGGGCAGCTGGGTCTGCCGGCAACAACGCCATTGCTATGGCCCGATTCGTTATCTTTAGGTTTAAGGCCCTTTGGCGGCAAAGTATACAAATAGCCCATTAGGGCAACAATTGCACCGGCAGCGACTATTTGTTTTACCTTCATCTCTTTATTGCTACGAAAAATTATTTGCTTTTAGTTTTGTTACCGCTTTTTACTTTTTCAACAAAAGTTTTAGCCGGCTTAAAGCTTGGCACAAAGTGCTCTGGTATAATGATGGCAGTGTTTTTTGAAATGTTACGTGCTGTTTTCTTAGCGCGTTTTTTAACTACGAAGCTTCCGAACCCTCTTACATATACATTTTCGCCGCCCACCATAGAGGTTTTTACCACTTTGAAAAATGCCTCAACAGTTTCCTGAACGTCTACTTTCTCAATGCCTGTTTTTGTTGAGATCTCAGCTATAATCTCTGCCTTGGTCATACCTTATTTTCCTTTAATTATATGTAACTACTTAATTGTTTTGGGGTTGCAAAAGTATGGATATATCGCGAAACATCGAAATAAAACCATGTATTTTTTTACCGCCCGCTTTTATACAACGGTATAAGCGTTAATATGACAATACATTAACTTTGCATTACATGAATTTTTCTGACCAAATTATAAACTGGTATAACCAAAATAAACGTGACCTGCCATGGCGTAATACTACTGATGCTTACACCATTTGGCTGTCTGAAATAATACTGCAGCAAACCCGTGTTGAGCAGGGTATGCCCTACTTTTATAGGTTTCTGGAAAACTACCCTGCTGTTGCTGATTTTGCAGCTGCGGATGAAGATGATATCCTGCGTTTATGGCAGGGCCTGGGTTATTATTCGCGCGGGCGTAATATGCTTGCCACCGCCAGGCTGGTTAATGAAAAGTACCAGGGCCGCTTCCCCAATAAGTATGAGGACCTAATCCGGTTAAAAGGCATAGGCGAATATACTGCTGCTGCCATATCATCATTTGCCGCTAACGAGGCCAGAGCGGTGGTTGATGGTAATGTATACCGTGTACTGGCTCGGTACTTTGGCATTGATGAGCCGATTAATTCGACCAAAGGGAAAAAGCTGTTTCAGGAAACGGCCGACAAATTACTTAACCAGCAGCATGCAGGGCTACATAACCAGGCTATGATGGAATTAGGGGCCATGATTTGCAAACCTAAAAATCCCGCCTGCGGGATTTGTCCGGTTCGTGAAGGTTGCCATGCTTTTTTGCATAATGCTACTGCACAACTGCCCGTTAAGCTGAAAAAATTAAAGGTGCGCGAGCGTTACCTCAACTACTTTTTATATACCGATGGTGAGCAAATACTGATTAATAAGCGCGGTACGGGAGATATCTGGACAAATTTACATGATTTACCATCTGTTGAAACCTTGGAATATCTTGAACCGTATGAAGTGTTGAAACAACCAGAAAGTGTAAGGTATTTTGGTAATAGCCCGGTATTGCTTCAGGTAGCTGGCCCAATTAAGCATGTACTAACTCATCAGCGATTAACAGTTAATTTTATCGTTTTAAAGGATAATCCTATTAGTTTAAAGAAAGAGTGGTTTTTCATAGAAGTAGAAAATTTAAAAAATTTAGGTATGCCTCAAATCATTTTTATATTTTTAACTAATTTTTTTAAATTCAAAAATAATTTCCCTGTACACGATTAAATATGTCTGGAATAAATAAAGTAATATTGGTAGGCCATTTAGGTAAAGATCCTGAAATCCGTCATTTGGAAGGAGGTGTTGCTGTAGCGAGTTTTCCGCTGGCTACATCTGAAACGTATACCAAAGACGGGAAAAAGGTGGAGCAAACCGAATGGCATAATATTGTAATGTGGCGTGGTCTGGCTGATGTTGCGGCTAAATATCTGCAAAAGGGCAAGCTGGTTTATATAGAAGGAAAATTGCGTACACGCTCTTTTGAGGATAAGGAGGGGATAAAGAAATATACTACAGAGATTGTGGCCGAAAACTTTACCATGCTTGGCCGCAAAAGCGATTTTGAAGCAGAAACTCCCCGGAATGGCACAAACGCTAAAACAAGCACTGTAAGCGAAGACTATAGCGCCGATATTGATAATGATTTGCCATTTTAACTAACCGGCTATAAACACAAAGCCCTTCACTTTTTCAGGAAGGGCTTTTTTGTGCTTATATGTCCCGGTTGGGTTAATCGTCGTCGTCTTTTTTCTTTTTTTCAAGTATCACAAATGCGCTGCGTTTTGGCGCAGGCATTACAGCATCTTCACCTTTTACAGATTTCCATATTATCTGGTTCAATGCAAGGTCGGGTGCGGCATCTTCTTTACTGAAATCAAATTTTTCAGACAGTTTGCTGCTCTTGTTTTCTGCAACGTTGCGCTGATTTAAGTTGTAAAGAGCGGGTTTGCATTTGTAAGGGGTAAGGTCGGCTTTGCTGGTAAAGCATTCATAAAAAGGCTTGGCAGCAGCATCATACTGGCTCATAGGCGGCAAGCCTAAAATAAGTTCAATGGTGCGTAGCATACCCGATGTTGAGTACATGCTATGTACCACGGCATCGCGCTTCACATATGGACCGGCAATAAAGGCAGGTGAGCGGTGGGCGTCGATATGGTCGGGGCCGTTCTGGGCGTCATCTTCTAAAATAAATACAACAGATTCTTTCCACACCGGACTGTTTGACAGATGCTCAATGATACGGCCTATAGCTAGGTCATTATCAGCCACGGCTGCCATTGGCGATATTTTGCCTTTGCGCTGCCCGCTGGTATGGTCGTTAGAGATGCGCAGTACGCTAAGCTGCGGCACTGCGTTTATGGTTAATAATGAGTCGAAATCATGCTCCCAGGCATCGGCCCTTACCTGGTCGGTAACGTCGAGGTCAAAACCTGGCGAATGCGGGCCCATGTGCCCTTTTAACGACTTTAAGTGCGCATTATTAAATTCACCAAACTCGCCATAGCTGCGGTAGGTAACCCCTGCCCGCTGGCAATAATCCCAGATAAAACCATCTTTAGGATAAGTGGCTGGTCGTCCACCTTCGTAATTAGTAGTACCACCACGTTTGCCATAGCTGGTAGGCCAAGTTTTTTCAACCACATCTGTGGCATAGGCCGCCATGCTCCAGTTGTGGCCGTCGGCGCTTACTTCGGCATCTACATAAAAGTTATCTAAAAGTACAAACTCATCGGCAATTGCATGGTGGTTAGGGGTTATCCGGCTGCCGAACAAGCAAAGCGACCTGTCGCCGTTTCCTTTAGGCATATCGCCCAATACCTGGTCATAAGTACGGTTTTCTTTAATGATATAAAACACATGCTTTATGGGTGATTTTTCGCCCTGGCGACGAGGGATAGGATTGCCCTGCTCGCCATCGGCAGTGGCTGCTTTTTTATCATTGAAAGGTGTATTGGCATAAACCTGCTTAGTATATGCCTTTAATTGATCTGCATTGGGCGCATCAATTATGGATAATGTGCCTTTAAATAAACCTGCTATATACTGTAAATCGCTGTTTGCGGAACTGCCGGTTTGGTAGCCGCTGTTATCTGCCTTTGAAAGAGGCTGCGGGCCATGCGGGTTGGGTAATGAAGAAAATCCTTTGCCATTACTTACCAGTATTTTATCACCCAATACTTTAACATTTGTTGGGTACCAACCCACGGGTATAAAGCCCTGGCTTTTACTGTTGCCACGTACCGAAACATCAAAAACAGCCAGGCAGTTGTTATCTGCATTGGCAATGTAAAGCGTTTTTTCGTTATCTGATAACGCTAAACCATTGGTGGTTGAGCCTGTAAGCGTTGTGGGATATAAAGTGGTAGATAAGGTTTCAATCACCTGGTTATTGGCCGTGTTAATTACAGATACCGTGTTGTCATTAGCATTGGCTACATAAAGCAAGGTGCCTTTTTTATTTAATAAAAGCTCGTTAGGGTGGCTGCCTGTTTTGATAGTGGTTGTAACGGTTTGACTGGCAGTATTGTAAACCGCAACTTCATTACCGCCCCAAAGTGATACATAAAGTGTTTGCTCATCTGGAGATAAGGCGCAGCCATAAGCGATGGTTGATAGCTGCACACGGCTCAATATTTTGCGGTTGGCCAGATCAATGGTATAAACGCTGCTGTCCTCTTTGGTTACGGTGTACATGCGGCTATCGTCATGCGTAACCAGCATACCTGCCGGGCTGATC
Source organism: Mucilaginibacter sp. KACC 22063 (assembly GCF_028736115.1). Classification (NCBI taxonomy): domain Bacteria; kingdom Pseudomonadati; phylum Bacteroidota; class Sphingobacteriia; order Sphingobacteriales; family Sphingobacteriaceae; genus Mucilaginibacter; species Mucilaginibacter florum. Next base: position 147,944 of record NZ_CP117877.1, read on the forward strand.
TTATCCTTTGGCCACTGCATACCCATGCTGATGGTATCGGGCTGGCGTAATTTGTTGTTTTTTATCTCGTAGTCGAATATCCAGTTGTCGTTACCACCCGATGCATAAAGATGCTTTTCGTCATTACTGAAAGCTAAACCATACCATGACTTGCCAATCTCTTTTTCATCAAGTACTTTCTCCTTTTTAGGGTCGATCAGCTGAATGGTCTGCGTGCTTTGGCCATTGTTAGTTACGGCCAGCAGTTTACCCGACTTGCTTAACTGCATATTCAACGGTAAATCGCCTAATGGCAATGACCGGCCTACCGGGCTTAGTTTCCATCCGTTAGGGAGTAAGATTTGTTCGGTTTGCTTGTCTTTACCGGGTAGTTGTGCAAAGCTTTGCGTGCTGTAAAATGCGGCTACGATAATAAACGCTTTAATGATAATTGAAGAACGGTTCATCGAATAGGGGATTATAAAAAGTAAATCATTGATGTAAATTGAAAGAAACAGATGCACGTACAGTAAAACCATTTTGTGCGCCAATAGTTCCAACATCCCTGATGGCTTCTGAAGGTATTACATTGCTGTGTGTAGCATAAAAAACAGGACCGCCGCATAAAGAAAATGCCAGGCGTGAGTTTGATGGAATGAGATTTAATGATGGGCCTACTAATAACTTTGCGCCGCCCTCTGCTTCGTCTGCTTCCCAAAAGCCTTCCAAATCTTCACCTACAGCTTCTATACCTGCGTAAAAGTTGCCAGTAAGGCGATGCTGAAACCCAACACTGCTGATGAGGTCGATATCGTCGCGTTTGCTTGAGAATGCTTTTTCGAAACGGGCATTACCTATAACCCGCCATGATGCTTTATCAAACGATGCAGTTACACGGCTGAAAATAGATTTAACGTTCGACCAGTCGCGCCCTGCGCCTAAACTGATACCCAAACGTGGGCCGAATAGCTGTTTGCCGCCGAATACATCACGCAAAACTTCTATTTGCTGAGCACTGGTTACGCCGCCAGATCGCCCGAAACCAATAGCCGCATTACCATATAAAGTGAAACGGTTGCCCATGTAACCCTTTACGGCAAGTTGCTGGTCTACACCATCGAACCCGAAAGGCCCGGCAACACGTTCGCCGTAACTGCCCGAGTAATTGACGCTCCAGAAAGGCGTAGATGCCGTTAATGTATTAACCGAAAATAGAAATGGCTGTGGCGAAGCTGCACTATACACAGGTGTTGACCCGCCAAAACCGATTTGTGCCTTTGCAAAAGTACTCAACCCAACAAGCAGGGCGGTAATTAAGTATTTGTTTTTCATATGCTATATCCTGATTAAAACTTATTGAGGTTAAGTTGTGGGTTCATGCTGGCATTTACTTGATACGTAGTTATTGCATAATCGTTACCTACCTCAACAATACGATAGCCTTTGTAAGCCGTTCCCCAGTTGCCGCCGAAGTGTGAATCGAAAAAGTGCGGTAGCTTGCCGGTATATCTCACACTGTCTAATGAATGATCGTGCCCATGAAATGCTGCTTTTACATTAGGATATTTGTGCAATAGTTCTACAGTTCCGGGGCAGTCCACAAAAATGGTTTTTTCTTCTTCCATCCACTGATGCGGCGGAATATGCAGAATTACAAACACAATACGTTTTTGCGCATACTGATCAAGCGCAAATTTTAAAAATGCATTGTTGGGGCATACGTACTCGCCCTTGGTAGTCGCTGTATTGGCCAGCACAAAACCAATGTCGCCAAAATCGAAGCTGTAATTATCTTCATAACCAAATACCTTTTTCCAGATGGCCGCATCGGCAAAATCATGATTGCCGGGCAGCGTATGGTATGGTACTGGCAGTTTATCCAGGTAAGTCTCTTTTACCTTTGGCAGTAAATCAGGGCGGTTATGCACCAGGTCGCCGTTGATAATCACCAGGTCCAGGTGATTGTGCTGATGCTCATTGTTAAGCCAGCCGATCAGATCGCTGTAAAATTTATCCGAGTCTGTGTCAGGCTGTGCATAATGCCCGTCGGATGCAATAGCGAACCTCAGCTTAAAATTCCCCTCAGCCTTGTATATACCTGAAGGCGAAGCAAACGAGTTTACAGCAGGCAGCAGGCTAATGCCAGCAATTCCGGCAATGCCCGATTTAATAAATTTGCGGCGGTTTGACATGCTCCAAAACTGCAAATCGGGTTTATATACGGCATTAAAGCAAGGTTAACTTTATGATAAGTTCTTGTAAAAAATATGTGGCATAGTATATTAAGTATTTCTTACCTGCCCCGTACCCTTAACTATCCATTTATAGCTGGTAAGCTCGGCAAGTCCCATTGGTCCCCGTGCATGCAGCTTTTGTGTACTGATACCGATCTCTGCACCTAAGCCAAACTGTGCACCATCAGTAAATGCGGTAGAGGCATTGACATAAACCGCCGCCGCGTCTACCTTATTCAGAAATAATGCGACGTGATCTGTATTTTCAGAAATAATAGCTTCACTGTGTTTTGAACTATGTTGAGCGATATGCGTAAGCGCTTCGTTAATATTATCTACAGTCTTAATGGCTATTTTCATGGATAAAAACTCGGTGCCAAAATGTTCTTCTGTGGCGTGTTGTAATAAGTTTGCGGGATAGCTTTCTTTTATATGACTGTAAGAGCGTTCGTCGGCAAACACCTCTACTCCTGCTTTGCCAAGCTGGTCTGTCAATGCAGGAAGGTGGATTAACTGAGATGAATGCAGAATGAGGCAATCCAAAGCATTACATACACTTACCCGCCTTGTTTTTGCATTAAAGATAATGGCAGCAGCCATTTCTACGTCGGCAGATTCATCAACGTAGGTATGTACAATACCCGCCCCTGTTTCAATTACAGGTACTTTGCTATTCTCACGCACAAAATTGATCAGCCCCTGGCTGCCCCGCGGAATTAGCACATCTACAAAGCCTGTTGCTTTAAGCAGGGCTTCCGTAGCTTCTCGTTCGGCGGGTAATAATATAGCAGCATCGGTAGTAATGTCAAATGCTTTGAGTACTTCATGTATTAGTGATAGAATGGCCCGGTTAGAGAAGTCGGCATCGCTGCCGCCTTTCAAAATGCACACATTGCCTGTTTTAAAGCATAGGGCAAAAACATCAAACGTAACGTTGGGACGGGCTTCGTATATAATGCCCACCACACCAAGCGGTACAGCTACCTTTAAAAGGTGCAGTCCATTCGGTCGGTTAGTTCCGCTAAGTACATGGCCAAGCGGCGTAGGCAAGGCAGCCACATTTCGCATTTCGGCAGCAATAGATTCAATACGCTCTGCTGTAAGTTTAAGCCGGTCATATTTAGGGTCGGCTTTATCCATTCGGTCAAGGTCTTTCTGATTTTCTGCCAATAGAAAATCAGTATGCTCAACAGCTTTATCGGCGAGCGCTATAAGCACTCGGTTAATCAGATCTGCATCTAAACCTGCAATGTCACGACTGGCTTTTGCTGCGCTTTCGAAATAGTGGTTGTATTGCTCCATCATGATTGTAGGTAAAGGTAATCGTAATGTATCAGTGCCTTTTCGTTCTTTTTGCCCATGCGTTCGCGCGCTTTGTCAGAGCCGTATTCGGCAATGCCTTGTCCAATGAGTTTGCCATGCTCATCCACTACTTTTATAATATCACCCTTTTTAAATTCATGGCTAATTTGGGTAATACCTACTGGTAATAAACTATTAGCCCTTGCAGAGTTTAGCGCCAGGCTTGCCCCTTCGTTAATCTTTACTTCGCCAACAGCATAATTTGCAGAATGGGCAATCCATTTTTTCTTACCCGATGCAGAACGGTCGGGTATAAAGCGCGTGTGTTTTACAGCACCGCTTAATACATCGGTTAAGATGCTATCTGTTGTGCCATTAGCAATATGTACGGCTATGCCCAAATGCGCCACCTTTTGCGCCATGGTTGATTTGGTAATCATGCCGCCCCTGCCAAACTGCGATTTACCGGTACTTACAAATGATGAAAAATCAATACCCGATTGGCCAATCTCTTCAATAAGTGACGAAGAGGGCAGTTTAGGGTCGCCGGTAAAAATACCGTCGACATTGGTTAAAATGATTAGCGCCTGTGCATTAAGCATAGATGCCAATAGCCCTGCCAGCTCGTCGTTATCGGTAAACATTAATTCTGTTACCGATACCACGTCGTTCTCGTTTACAATAGGCAACACCTTATGCTGTAGTAAAATTTCAAGGCAGTTCTTCATATTCAGGTAATGCGTACGGTCCCTGAAATCCTCGCGTGTTACCAACACCTGCGAGCATAATATCTCGTAGGTTTCAAATAGCTGTGCATAGGTATTGATTAGTTTTACCTGGCCAACAGATGCCAGTAACTGGCGTGCAGCTATCTGGTCTGTTTTTTCGGGAAGCTTAATCAGGCTGCGGCCCGATGCCACCGCACCCGATGATACCAGTATCACTTCGGTACCCGAACTTTGTATGGCTGCTATTTGCGCTACCAGGTTTGTTATCCGCTCAACATCGGGCAATCCATTGGCTTGTGTTAATACGTTTGAGCCAATTTTAATAACAATACGCTGGTATTTGTAGGACATAACAGTAAAATGATCTTCCCAAAGTAATTGATTTTACGGCATGTTGCAAACGTAAAGGCATATCAGTAAATAGTTTGTGTAAAAACTGACTAAACTTTATATCTTGTTAATAAATGAATTTTAAACTTTTTATTGGTGCTTTTCGTAGAACAAAAAGCATTTTACTTAAAGTGAAAAGTTGCATCGCTATCTACCTCAATTAAAATTTTATAACCAATTAAACCGTAGTCTTTAAGAAATGAGGCAAGGAGCATTAAAGATAACTATCATTTATATCTTAGTCAGCTTACTGTGGATTGCATTGAGCGATAAGGCCTTATATGGTTTTATGGGAGTATTGAGCCCTAAAACCGTTGTTTTGCTGGGCAGTATAAAAGGTTTTGTATTTGTATTGATCAACGGACTGTTGCTTTATCAGCTGATGAGGCGCGACAATAAAAAAATAGCTGAAAGCGAAAAACAGTACCGTGGCATTTACGAAGGCAACCCTAACCCTATGTGGATATATGATATAGATACATTGAAATTTATCTCTGTTAATGATGCTGCGGTTGAAAAATACGGCTATACACGCGAAGAATTTCTGGAAATGTCCATTCTGGAGATAAGGCCTGTTGAGGACCGTGAGTACATTAAGCAGGCGGTTGGCGAAATGCGTGAAGGGGCTGTTAAAAGCGGTGTGTGGCGGCATATTAAAAAGAACGGAGCCGAGTTTTATGTAAGCCTGACCTCGCACCCGCTTGATTTTAATGGGAACAGTTGTGTGATGACATTAATACAGGATCTCACAGATAAGGTATTATTTGAGCGGCAGCTTGAAAATGTTAACCATGAAATGGAGGAAGAAAAATTAAAACTGCGCGAAACGCAGCAGATAGCCAAAATTGCAGGGTGGGAATATTATGTAGATACCAAAAAGGTAGAGTGGTCGGATGATTTTTATACCATTATCAATATAAAGCACGATGAAGATAAGTCGCCGCTTGAAAACTATTTTGATTATATATACCCGGAAGACCGCGACTGGGCGCGTGAAGCGTTTCATAAATTAATCACGGAAGGCAAGCCTCTTGACAGGGTACACCGCATAACAATGGATAATGGCGAAATAAGATTTATACGCCAGTTAGGCAGGTTAGAGTATAAGGACAGTAAGCCATACCGGGCAATAGGATCTATGCAGGATGTAACTGAATTAAAACAGTTGGAACAGGAAAGGAACGCTTACCTGCTTGATCTGGATAATACGATTAATACGATTAACGAAATGTTTTTTGCATTAAACCATGATCTGGAAATTGTTAATGCGAATGACAAGTTTTTAAAAGAGTATCATCTTAAAAGAAGCGAAACCATAGATATTAAGTTGCTTGATGTATTTCCCGGGGCAGAAAATTCTGAATTTCATAAAGCATATTTGCGGGTGCTTCAAAACAAGGAGATTGCAAAGCTGGATGTGTTTTCAAAACTAAGGCAAAAATGGTTCAGGATAGCAGCCTACCCAACTGAAAAAGGCGCCGCCGTATATCTTGCCGATGTATCTGAAGAAAAACGTAAAGACTTAGAGCTGAAGCGACTGGCAGGTATAATTACCCGCGTTAACAATATGGTTATTGTATTAAATGCGAAAAATCAGATAGAATGGGTGAATAAAGCATTTGAAGAGTTTACAGGTTATTATCTTTCTGAGATTAAAGGCGCTTCTCATGGCAGTTTTATGCGGGGGCCTAAAACATCGGCAGAATCTATTAAATATCTCAATAAAAAACAGGCTTCAAAAGAGGCGTTCGCTATTGACCTTTTAAAATATACCAAGGCTGGTGAAGAATTTTGGGTTAATGTAGAGTTTACGCCAACTTTTGATGAGGATAAAAATTATACCGGCTATATTGGCATTTACCAAAATATCACTCAGCGGAAAAAGATTTACGAAGCCTTATTAAAGCAAAACGATTTACTACGTGAGGTAGTTTGGATCAGTTCGCATGAGGTAAGGCGGCCGGTGGCTTCTATTTTAGGGCTCATCCATCTTTTAGAGCTTAGTGGCACTTTAGAGGAAAAGGAAGAGCTGATAAACCTAATAAATGCATGCGCCAAAGAACTGGATGTAATTGTGCGTACCATAAACAACAAAGTTTATGATGATGTCAACCTTAATTAAGGGCCGGCATTTATAACATGCTGCAACATATACAATGCTAAGCGTATATTTACCCAATGGGATTACCAGGCAGTAAAGAGCGGATAATTTTAGGGATTGACCCCGGGACGGTTGTAATGGGGTATGGTATTATTAAAGAAACAGGTTCGAAGATAGAATTATTGGCGATGGGCGTGGTGAAGATTCCGGGCGGGGACGATCATATGGTTAAACTGCAGCGGATATTTGAAAAAACCGTTGCGTTAATTGATAATTACCATCCCGATGCATTAGCTATTGAAGCTCCTTTTTATGGTAAAAACATTCAGGTAATGCTTAAACTTGGCCGTGCACAGGGAATGGCCATCGCTGCCGCCCTCTCGCGCAATATCCCGGTAAACGAATATTCACCTCGAAAGATCAAGCAATCTATTACCGGTAACGGAAATGCCGCCAAAGAACAGGTGGCATCGATGCTGCAGCAATTGCTGGTGTTTAAAGAAACGCCCGAGTTTTTAGATGCAACAGATGGGCTGGCCGTTGCTGTTTGTCATAGCTTTCAAAAAATATCAACCGGCCGCGGAAGCAAGATCACCTACTCGGGCTGGGCTTCATTTGTTAAAGACAATACGGCGCGGGTAAGCGGGCCTATCAAATTTAAAGCGCCGCCAAAATCATCCGGGAAATAATAATAAACAAAAAAGGAGCTCATCAGCTCCTTTTTTGTTTATTGGGTATCTTTTAAACGCCTTCTTCAAAATCCTGGTGTAATGCTGCTTTGATTTTCTGTGCAGTTGCCTGTAGTTCTTCTGCAGACGGATTTAGTTTGGGGCGGGCAAAATTCATGTCATCAACATTGTTTACCGGGATAAGGTGGATGTGCGCATGCGGAACTTCCAGTCCAATTACGGCTACGCCTACTTTTTTACAAGGTATTGCCCTTGCAATGCCGTGGGCAATAATTTTAGCAAATAGCTGCAAACCGGTATAAGTCTCGTCATCAAGATCAAACAGGTTATCCACTTCTTTTTTAGGGATGACCAGTACATGGCCTTCTGCCAGGGGGCTAATGTCAAGAAACGCCAGGAAGTCGATACTTTCGGCAACTTTGTGAGCAGGTATTTCTCCGGATATGATTTTTGAGAAAATGGTAGACATAGGTAGTGTTGTTTAGTTGTTAACGTGAAATTTCCAGTATCTCAAATTCCATAGTACCGGCAGGTACCATGATTTCGGTACGGTCGCCTACTTTTTTACCTAAAAGGCCCTTTGCAATAGGTGATGATACTGAGATCTTACCTGCTTTAAGATCGGCTTCGCTTTCAGACACCAGTTGATAGCTCATGGTAGCGCCGTTCTTTACATTTTTAATTTTCACTTTTGAAAGTGCAAGCACCTTTGATGTATCCAGTTTTGACTCATCAAGCAGGCGGGCATTTGCCAGCAGCTCTTCCATTTTTGCAATTTTTGTTTCATGATGGCCTTGTGCTTCTTTAGCCGCATCATACTCTGCATTTTCAGATAAGTCGCCTTTATCACGCGCTTCCGCAATAGCCTTGGCTATTTGCGAACGGCCTTCAGTTTTTAAATACTGTAGTTCTTGTTTTAAGTTTTCTAATCCTTCTTTGGTGTAATAAGCAACTTCTGCCATAACTCACAATTATTAATGTTTTCCTTAAAGTCGTTAAATAAAACTGCCCTTTGTGCATGGCACCCAAGGGCTTTAAAAACAAACAAGACTATGCCGGCGAACCGTTATAGTCTTGTTTGGTGTAAAACGAAGATAAGAGAATTAAATATTAAATTCCAAATTTTTGGCTTTTAAATATGTGTTAAATTTTGATACTTAGTATGATACGTGCTGCAATTTTTCAACTAAAACCTCGCTTATTTTACGATAACTGTCAAACGTCCAGCCGGCAATATGAGGAGTTAAAATCACATTTTCTGTTTGTGCAAGTTCAGGATACCAGAGCTGTTCCCCAAGCGCCGGGAACTTCTCAACTTCCAGTACATCAAGCCCCGCACCAAGTATCTTGCCTTGTTTTAATCCGTTTAAAATGGCTTGAGTTTGTACAATAGGGCCGCGTGCAGTGTTTAAGAAGAATATAGGCTTGCGAAAATGAAACAGGTATTCGTCGTTCACTAAGCCCCGGGTTTCATTGGTAAGCGGAATGTGCAGGCTAAGTGCATCACTGTGCTTAACAATTTCTTCCATGCTTACCTCGCGCACATATTGATCACTGAACCCGGTTTTATATTTATCGTAGGCAATTATATTTACCTCAAAGCCCGACAGTTTTTTTGCAAAGCTTTTGCCCATAAAGCCATAACCGATAATACCAACCGTTTTACCTTTAAGCTCATAACCGCGGTTAGCCTCACGGTGCCATTGGCCATTGCGTACTTCCATATCTGCCCGGCGAAAGTTATTGATCAGCGCCAGCAATAAACCCACGGCATGTTCGCCTACTGCATCCATATTTCCTTCGGGGGCATTTAACAGTTGAAGGCCTTTTTGCAAAGCGTAAGCTTCGTCAATGTTATCCATCCCTGCACCTGCACGAGCAATAAATTTAAGATTGGTAGCAAGGTCAATTACTGCTTTGCTCACCTGGAATTTTGAGCGGATAGTTAAACCCTGATAATCAGGCAAAATTCTCAACGCTTCGTCAACCGTTATGGTTGGCTGATAGTTGCAAGTATAACCCAAGGCTTCCGCACCTTCCATAAAGGCAGGGTGCAGATCGTCAACTATAAGGATATTTTTATTGTTCAATTTTGTAGTTTTTAACAGAATTCAAATATACACAAGCGTTGACTGCATATGCAATCTGTCTAACTTGGAATTAAAGCGGTCACCTAATTATGTTATATCGCTAATCATGCTTTTATTACAGTTATAATTCCCACGTATTAAATACTCTAACTTATATTTACTGCATCAATAAATTACCCCTGTTAATAATATGATTATGTCATTTAAAAGAATACCCCTGCTTATTTGTGGCCTTATAATTACTACTGCTGGCTTTGCTCAGCAAAGTTCACACTTACACATTACAGGTAAATTTCCGATTAAAAGCGCCGGAGGCTGGGATTATATTACGGTAGACGGCAAAAGCAAACGCATTTTTGTATCACATGGTACACAGGTTAATATACTTACTACCAGCGGTGATTCTGTAGGCGTAATCCCTAATACCAACGGCGTACATGGTATAGCGCTTGTAAAATCATTGAATAAAGGGTACACCAGTGATGGGCGTAATAATAGCTGTACTGTTTTTGATCTTACAAGTTATAAACTATTAAATACCATTGCTGTAGGCACTAATCCCGACGCTATATTTTATGATGACTATTCAAAGAAGGTGTTTGTATTTAATGGCAAAAGCAAAGATGCTTCGGTAATTGACCCTGTAACAGATAAGGTAGTTGCAACAATACCGTTGGGTAGGAAGCCGGAAACCGGCGTGTCAGATGGGAAAGGAAAGGTTTATGTAAATTCAGAAACCACAAATGAGGTGGTTGTTATTAATGCGAACACTTACAAGGCTATAGCACGATACAAGATACAGGAGGGCGATGAACCATCTGGCTTAGCTATAGATCGCGTAACTAACCGGCTGTTTATAGGATGTGGTGGCAATCAAACGCTGGTAGTAATGGATGCTGCAAACGGTAAAAACCTGGCAAAGTATAAAATTGGCGACTGTGATGGTGTTGCTTTCGATCCATCAACCAAAATGATCTATACATCAAATAACGAGGGTACTCTATCTGTAATCAAAGAAGTTTCAGCTAATAAGTTTGAGCAATTTGAAGATGTGAAAACAGAGCCAAGTGCGCGAACTATTGGTTTAGATATATTAACCCATAAAATATATCTCCCAGCCGCTAAAACCGAACCAGGGGTACCTACTGCTGCTAATCCAAAACCGCGTGCAAAATCATTACCGGGTTCATTTCATATCATTGAGATCAGCAAGTAGAAGATTACAGCCGCTGTGTTTCATTTTGTAATCCTGTTTCGCGGCTCTCCCGCGCTTTAATCTTATTACTGCCGAATTTATACGTAAAGTTCAGTCTTACCTGGCGGCTTTCGCCTCTATAGGTAGTATGAAGTATTAAGTTACGTAGCTCTGTATCTGTATTATACCGGTTTGTCCAAAACAGATCGGTAACTGCCAGTCTTATCGCAGCCTTATCATTTATGATACTTTTTTGCAGGCCAAGGTCAACCTGTGAATTTCCTTTTACATAGGTATTCAAACCGCTGATGGTTTTAGAGTTTACCACGCTGGCTATTTCGCCGGTAATATGGTATGGCAGTTTGAAGCTTTGCTGAACATTGACGGTGCCGGAAAAACGGTTGAAGCGGTAATTCCCATATTCATCGGTTCCTACATTGTTCTGCAGGCGGTACCCCATACCGGTGATGCTCATGTTCCACCACTCCGCAAGTTTCAGTTGCTGGGTTACTGTCAAATTAAAATTACTTTGCTCACCGATGTTCCTGGGTATCATATTGATCAGGTTGTTTCCGAAAACTTCTGAAACAGTACTGGTCAGATCACTGGTATGGGTGTAACCAGCGGCTATTGTCGTGTTACTATAACTGTACTGAAGCGCAATGCTGTTGGCATACTGGGGTTGAAGGAAGGGGTTTCCTTTCCAGTAAGAAAGTTCGTCAACGGGGTATGAAAACGGGTTGAGATTATTATAAGCCGGGCGGTCAACACGACGGGCGAAGCTTAAATTATAGGAACCCGACTTTTCTGTCTTATAATTGACGGAAGCCGTCGGAAACAGGTTAAGATAGTTTCTAATTACTGACGTTGGCTGCTGGCTGCTGCCTTGCCTCGGCTGTAGGTCACCTTCCGAATGCGTATTCTCTGCCCTTACACCAAGATCCAAACTTAATTTATCATTTAACGGAGTTTCGTATCTCAGGTATCCTGCAGTGATCCCCTCTCTGTATCTGAAGGTATTGGACAAATTAATGTCAATTACATTAACAGGCCCGTTTGCATCATACTGATCAAACACATTATTCGCATCTACATTAGAGTATTTACCCCCTGCCGACATTTTTCCTTTTCCTATAGGAAAACCATAATCAGCTTTTATGGCATATAGCTTAATATTTCGGCTATTAGCTACCAGAAAGTTATTGGCAGACTGAAACTGCCCATCGGGAGTAAAATAAGTATTGGTGCTTAAGTTATTGGTGGATGCATCAAAAATGCCATAGTCGGCATCTATATTAAGATTAGTGTTGTTTCTGCCTTTATAACGATAGTTCAGATTAAAATTGTAACGATTGGCCAACTGTTTAGGATAGCTGCTCTGGCTTCTTAAAGTCTGAATAAGCTGGCCGGTTGGCTGTTCAAAGATATTTGTAATCGGAGTAATCAGGCCTCCGCCGCTGGAAAAATTGCCGCCAGCTACAAAACCGATCGTTTTAGTTGTATCAATTTCGTAATCGGCACCTATGTTAGTGCCTATATAATGTTTCTTATCAATATCATGATTAGCGTTTAAATAAATCTTGCCATTTGTTGTTCTGTCATTATCATAGTCCATGGCGTAATAGCCAAAAGCGTGATTATAGTTTGCAAACAAGTTCAGTTTGTCCTTCCGGTAAGTGAGGCTTAAATTGGTATTTTGCTTTAATGTTTTGCCGTAAGCAATGCCGTTATTTATACTCCCGTTGAAGCCCTGGTTAACTGACTTTTTTAATACAAGATTAATGATACCTCCTGTGCCTGCTGCATCATACTCGGCCGAGGGATTTTTAATGATTTCAATAGATTTTAAATCAGATGCAGACATTGACTTCATTAATTGCGCCAGATCTTCTGGCTGCAAATAAGTTTGCCTTCCGTTAATCATAATCAAAGCACCGCTGGCGCCATTTATAGTAACCGAATTATCCTGGCTAACAATAACCCCGGGAGTTTTCTTTAGCGCTTCTAAAACATTATTGCCCTGTGCCGTTATGCTGCTCTGGACATTATAGATCATTTTTCTGCCTTCAATTTTTATAGCAGGCTTATTTACCGAACTTTTGATCACAACCTCTTTAAGATTGACAGTAGCTGTGTTAATTTTCAACACACCAAGATCTGTGCTGCCTGTTAATTTTATCAGTTCGCTTTGATAAGACAGTGAACCCAGGTAACTCACTGCGAGGATGTAGTTACCGGCATTAATATCGAAAGAAAACGCTCCGTCCTGATTGCCTTGTGTTTGCTTTAATGTTTTACCAGTTAAGCCATCTTTTAATAGGATAGTAGCACCTACCAAAGCTTCATTACTCGTGCTTTGTACAACTCCTTTTAAGTAATAGCCACCATTATTTTGAGCAAGTAGATTTTGAAAAATACAGATAAGCAATATTAAAATACAGAACGGCTTAAGCTTGATCTTTCTCATTTAGTTGGTAAGGTATTAGCCTTATAAGGTAGAGAATTTTTATGTAAAGCAAAGCATAAGATGGTAATAACACCAATAAAGCTTTGCCGCGTCTTAATTAAAGGCAGTAGCGAGCATAGCTTTTCTGAACATAAAAAACAGCATGACAGTAAGAAACAGGTATAGTATGGAGAAAAGTACAAGCTTCAACGTAATACTATCCCTGGAGGCACCCTCGATGAATAAGTTGATAATTAATGTAATTACTATGATCACTGCTGCACCTGAAAAGGTAAGCCATGAATAGAGACTTTTATCTCTTATCTTTTTGAAATGATTTAAGAAAACTGCAAATGAGCATAGCATCATCGCAGCTAAGTAAATAAAAGAGAATCCGATATTTAAAAGTATATCCAGGATATCTAAGATATTGCCTAATAATCCGCTACCGTTATATATAGTTTTTATTATCGCAATTCTGTAAGCAACAAACAATACTATGCTTATTAACAGATAGATGAGCCAATATTTTAATATAAGTTTTTTCATATACCACAAGTTTGGATCATAAATCAGCTGCTTTAATCATACGGCACCAGTTTGTCCGCTGGTAAATCATACTCATAAATTTGATCGCGTTCTTCGTCTATATAAAGCCATTGAACTACGTTACTGCCGTTTGGCCCAACAGCGGCAATGCCAATAACCCTATAGCTACGGTTATCTCTATCTCTCGATTCTATGGAGTAAGTCACTTCCTGCCTGTCTTTTATTGCAATTTGCAATAAAGGGTTTTTGGTAGTAGCTAAATAATACTCAACGGATAAATAAACCTTGTCAAGGTAAGATGATGTAAAGTTATCACCGGGCGAAAAAGTATACTTAAGCTTTTTACCATAGCTTTCCCTGAGCTTTGACACCGAGCCATCACCTATCCTTTTTACGGAAAGCAATAATTTGGCTGGCATTTCAGAATCGTTGTCGCCAGGAACAGTAACAGTGCCGTTTTTCCAGGTAACTTTAATCAGATCTCCCCAGTTCAAGTTTCTTGTGGTATCTGTTTCGTTAATAAAAACGTCTGTAGTATCATTTTTTTTCGCCAGTAACTGAAAGTAATCGCCATCATCAAGATACTTTACAAAAGCCATTTGATCAGTATGTTCAACCTCTTGCTGGTGTTTAACAATTTGTTTTGCTGGCTTAGAAGCTGGCTTTGCCAATTTGGATTGTTTAGGTGTTTTCGGACCGCATGCGTATAGCCCGGTTATTATAAAGATTGCGACTGGTTTTATTAGTTTATTCATTCGGCTAACATGTTAACTAATAGGTAAGGCAAAATAAGATAACAGCATTTATACTTAATCAACATTTTTATTTTAAGTATGTTCATTGTCAATGATTAGCACAACTATTGCAGAATTTTGGGAGATTTTTGAAACGCTTGGAAAAGAAAAGCTTCAATCTGCCGGCATCTCTTATCAATTGATTTCCAATTTAGATGACTACTATCTGGAGATGAAACTGCAAAGAAATGCGAATGACTATATTTTATCTTTTAGCACACACCATCTGGATTATAATGATGGCGTAGGGTTTATAAAGCAACGGATGGAAAGATAGATCGCAATAAAGTGGTTTTGCCGTTGACAAGCAGCCCCGAAGATAGATATGGTTACATAGAGCCGGAAATAAAAAGGCTTATTGAAGACATGATAAAATATTTGTAAGCCTGTATGATTCCTGCTTACCTAAATCATATCTCGCTTGCCTTTCGCATCATGCTTAAGAATGCCGGTGTAATGCCTAAATAGCTGGCGATGTGTTTTTGAGCGATACGTTGCTCAAGCCCGGGATAACGTTTGCGGAATTCAAGATAGCGTTCTTCGGCCGTTTTAGAAAGATTAGATGTGATACGCTTTTGGTAAAGGTCAAAGCCATTTTGTATCAGGATGCGGAAGAAGCGCTCAAATTTCGGCACCTTCAAAAAAAGTTCTTCCAGCTTGGATAGCGAGGTGTAGTAAACCTCGCTGTCTTCCAGCGCCTGAATGGCATTTGATGAAGCTGCTTCTTTAAAAAAACTCACAATATCGCATACCCACCAGTTTTCGGGATAAAAGCCAATGTTATGTTCTTCGCCATTTTTATCGGTGTGTAGCATGCGGAGGCAACCGCGATTTACAAAATAAATATGCCGGTCAATTTCACCAGGGTGCAGCAGCCATGTTCGCTTTTTTACTTGCTTTAGTTGAAACATGGCAAGCGCTTGCTCCTGTTCATGAGGGGCAAGCGCTATGTGCATGGCAAAATTGTTCAGTATAAGCTGGTGCATGCACTAAGGTAATTATTACAAGTCAAAGGGGCGCGTCATGTATAATTTCAGGTCTTTAAGAGCAGCCAGCCGCAGTGGTTCCGCAAATTCGCGGTATTCATCACTTTGCGCTACGGTTAAAAATGCTTCTGCGCTTGTATATTCTATCAAGGCAATGGCATCCCATTCTTCACCTTCGTCAGCTATCACACTGGCTAATACATTGCTTACCACATTTACTTTTGCCTCCAGGCCTAACATTTTCATCACCCTGTTAAAAGCGGGAATGTATTCTCCAAAGTAAAGACGGCGGTCGGCAAATTTAAGCATGTTCAGCATCAGCACCGGTCCTGTGCCTGGCACATTCTCCGGGATTGTTACTACTGTCATATTTTAAAAGAAGCCTACAATTCGGGTAATTCGGTTTTGTTCGTCAAACTCAAAATAATCCATTCCCTCTGCCGGATAGCCTTCGGGAAATATTGCCATCCAGCGGAACCGGCCGCTGCGGTGGTGGTTAACAGGTTGTTCCAATACCTTAAAGGTACGCGGACCCATTGTTTGATATGAACTGATAACGAGATTTGTTATAGCATCACGTCCGGTGATCGTATCAGTTAGCTTATCGGTATATGTCCCTTCGGGCGACCAGCATTGGTCAATTTTTTCACGGATCTTATCACGTTCGGTCTCATTCCATGCACTGGTATACATCAGAATGGTTTCTTCTATGCTTTTTGTGTTTTCCATAACACAAAGGTCGCCGGGCCAGGTTGCAAAAAAGTTTAAGTAGTTGAAGATTTTAAAAAAGTGATCTGGAAAAAGCCAATTGATATTATGAGAATTAAAGCTAAAGAGATTACTGTTGCTTACACCTATTGCTTATCTGGTTCAAGCTTTAAGTTGCGGAACTCCCCTGACGAAATGTGACCGGTCCAGAAGCCGATCTTTTGCCCTCTCGCTGATACCAGCGGCTTAATCATCAGGTCAGCTTTGGGTTGATCATTCACGAATACATTAATTTCATTGGGACTAACTACTATCTTAACCCTAAACCAATCATTTGGATCAGGTGCGTTCGCCAGCGGTTTTTCATACTGGTTATGATAGGTTTTCCTTAAAAATGGCCAGTCGAATTGCGGTACCGCAATATATTGCACGGCATGGGCCTTACGTTCAGGGTCTTTCGCCTTGAAATTGAAAGGACGGAAATAAACAGCTTCATAGGTAGTGTCGTTCAATCCATGAAAAGCAATACCTACAAAACTTTCCTGGAAAACGTCCCTGCCTTTTACTTCAAAGCTGATCGTTCCATAATTAAAGCTTTTATCGTTTAGCCACGCAAGGCCCGGGTTCTCATTTGCCGCTATTTTTATAACGCCATTTTCCTCGGTCGCTTTTCTATTGTAAGTAGTAAAACTGGTTTTGTTTTGCGCCAGTGCAACTGCAAACGCGACAGACAGTAAAAGCGTAATTGAAAAGATCTTCATGATAGATAGGTTATTAGGATCTTCTTTTTAACGTATCCAGCGGGGATGTTATTATTAGAGTCCCGCTTGTAAAAAGAGCTATCCTGATTATAAAAATAATCATTCCTTGATTTGCTTACAAGCTTCAGGGTTCGCATACACCAGCGCAGTCTGTTTGGCCGGCCTTCAGTAGCTGCCAGATAACAGACTTTTATACAACAGACCCGCTGCGCCTGCCCCAGGCAACGAAAACCGCGAGCAATAAAAAGAAGATATTAACACCGATGTTTTGGGCCTCACCTCTGGAAATATGAAAGATCATGGCCACAATCATTAACGCTATAATTCCGTAAGCGGCCCAAACGGTCAATCCTGACCTGATACGCAGCGCCACTGGTAATACAATACCAAGCCCGCCTAACAGATCAACGATGCCTGTAATTATAACCAGTTCAGGGTTTTCTTTGATCCAGGGAAACGGCAGGCCTTCAGGTTTAAAGAGTTTCATGGAGCCTACCCATAGCAAGATAATGGCTAAAACGCCCTGTGCTACCCACAGGAGGATGTTAATTGTTTTTGAAATTTTGCGTTGAGCTGTCATGAGTTTAAATTTTTTTGAGCAAAAATATTTACATTCGCTATCCAATAGATAGTACTATCCATTTGGAAAGCACTATCCGTTGGGAAAGTAACGCTAAACAAAAGCTATGTTATCAAATGGTGGTTGCCCCAAAACCATGCTTTCCATTAAAGACGCGCTGGATGCCGTAGAAGGAAGATGGAAGCTGCTGATCTTATTTGCATTGGCCGAAAAGCCCAAAAGATTCAAGCAGATTGCAAAAGAAGTGCAGGGAATTACCGATAAAACCCTGTCTAAAGAGTTAAAAAGCCTTGAAGCCAATAAACTCGTCCTCAGAACGGTTTACGATACCTTCCCACCAACCGTCGAATATGCTATAACATCACATGGTTTATCGCTTGAAAAGGTTTTAGATGAACTTCATTTCTGGGGTTTGGCACATCGCAAAGAAGTGATCGGTAAATAAGTAATCTGATTCATTCCTTGATTTGCTTACAAGCTTCAGGGATTTGCATACATGCGCGCGACTAGGCTTCCCGACCTTTGGATTATGGAAATAAAACAGATTGCGCTGGGCAGCCAGGGATTGGTTGTACCGGTAATAGGGTTGGGCTGTATGGGCATGACGGGTTTTGAAGAAGGACATGTATATGGCCCCTCAGATGAGCAGGAAGCCATTGCGACTATTCACCGTTCGCTTGAGTTAGGTGGTAATTTTTTGGATACTGCAGATTTATACGGACCGCTGAAAAATGAGCAGCTGATTGCCAAAGCCATCAGCGGTAAACGCGATCAGTACATTTTAGCTACCAAGTTTGGATGGGAAATTGATGATAACAACAAAGTGACCTGGGCCATCAATGGTAAAAAGGACTATGTTAAGAAATCTATTGAGCGTTCGCTCAAAAACCTGAATACGGATTACATTGATCTGTATTATATGCACCGCCTTGATAAAAATACGCCAATTGAAGAAACGGTTGGCGCAATGGCCGAACTGGTAAAAGAAGGTAAAGTGGGTTATATCGGACTGTCGGAAGTTTCGTCTGAAACGGTTAAACGGGCGCATGCTGTGCATCCAGTTACCGCTGTACAAAGCGAGTACTCTTTATTTGAGCGAACTGTAGAAGAACGCGGTGTATTAGCAACATTAAAGGAACTGGGGATTGGCTTTGTAGCTTACTCGCCATTGGGCCGCGGATTTTTGTCGGGACAGATCAAAAGTAGTGACGACCTGCCGGAGAATGATTTCCGCAGGGGAATTCCGCGTTTTCAGGGCGAAATGTTTAATAAGAATATTGAATTGGTTAAGGCAATTGAAGCTATGGCTGAAGAAAAGAACGTAACATCATCGCAGCTGGCTTTAGCATGGATCATCAGTAAGGGTATTGTACCTATCCCCGGAACCAAACGCAGAAAATATCTGGAGCAAAACATTGCGGCAACCAGCATTGAGCTGACTAAGGCTGATCTGTCGCAGTTGGAAAGCATTGTTCCTTTAGGTACAGATACCGGCGCGCCTTATGATGAGTTTAGTATGGGCTTAATTGATTAAATTTGATTATGAACGCCATTAACTCAATATCCGAATTTCATCGTTTACTGTCGTTACCGGAGCCCCGCCATCCGCTGGTGAGCGTGATTAACCTGGCAGAATCTGTTTTCTTAGAAGATGAGATCTGGAAAGGTTTTGTTAACCGCTTCTATTGCGTAGCGCTGAAACGCGAAGCTAAGGGCAAGATCAGGTACGGGCAACGGCATTACGATTATGATAAAGGGGTATTGAGTTTTACGGCACCTAACCAGGTGCATCAACTGGACCTGCATAACATGGAATGCGGGTCTGGTTATCTCCTGATTTTTCACCCGGATTTTCTGTTGCAGCATCCGCTGGCGAACACCATTCATCAGTATGGTTTTTTCGATTACGCGGTTAACGAAGCGTTGCACCTGTCGGCTGAGGAAGAAGAAGACCTGATCACTATAATGCATAAAATTGATAAGGAGTGCCAGCATATTGATAAGTACACGCAAGAGATCATCCTGACCCACATTGAGAGCCTGCTGAAATACAGCAACCGTTTTTATGAGCGGCAGTTTTTGACCCGCAAAAACAATAATTCGGCATTGCTGACAAGGTTTGAGCAGTTGATAGATGATTACTTTAAGCGCGAGATACAGGGTTTACTGACGGTACAATACATTGCTGCGCAAATGAACCTGTCGCCAAACTACCTGAGTGACCTGCTGCGGATCCATACCGGGCAAAACACACAGCAGCACATCCACGAAAAATTGATCGCAAAAGCCAAAGAGAAGTTATCTACAACTAATCTGTCGGTTAGTGAGATTGCTTATGCGCTGGGCTTTGAGCATGCACAATCATTCAGTACGCTTTTTAAAAAGAAGACTAATTTATCTCCGCTTGAATTTAGGCAGGCTTTTAATTAAATTGTCAGAAAGCGCGATTCATTAATCTGTGTCACATACCGTACGACAAACACTTGCTGTTCGTTCGTCTATTTGTTTACCGCTATTAAGTAACTCCAGCTCAATTTGCTTTTTCCCCCAATTATGCAAATGAGCGATGAAAGGTATCAATTCCTGTCCGGTCTCGCTAAGCGAATACTCCACTTTAGGAGGAACTTCATGGTACATCTGCCGGACGATCAGTTTGTCCTGCTCCAACTCCCGTAAGGTCTGCGTAAGCATTTTGGTAGTAATGTCAGGAAGCGTCCGGGTTAATTCCCCATAGCGAAGTACCTTTTTCATATCCAGGTACCATAAGATACGTGCCTTGTACTTTCCACCTATCCGCTTGAATGCATAATCCACAGCACACAGCTGAGTATTATTCGTCACAATTTGATCATTTTTCATTTCCATGAATTATGTAAAACGCTGGTAATTAACAATACATACTTTTTAGTATATAAGATACTAAAAAGTACATACTTGCCAAAAGTACCTATTTGTCCGACAATTGTATCATCATTAACAAGTCATTAATAAGCATAAAATAAATTATAATGGAAGAGTTAGTAAATATAAAAGATCCTACCAGTGGTGTAATGAAAGCAGTAAGGTTACATGAATTTGGCGGCCCGGAAGTACTACGCTACGAGGATGCACCAATGCCTACGCTTAAAACCGGAGAAGTCTTGGTAAAAGTTTATGCATCTGCCCTTAACCCGCCCGACTGGTATCTGCGCGATGGCTATCGTTCGCTGCCGCCAGAGTGGCAACCCAAAGGTGAATTTCCAATGATTCTCGGCACGGATATATCAGGGGTTGTAGTTGAGGTTGCAGATGACGTAAAGGACTTTAAAGTGGGCGATGAAGTTTATGCTATGGTCCGATTTTTCAGCATCGGAGAAAGTAAGGGATATGCTGAATATGTGAGCGTACCCATATCTGACCTTGCAATTAGACCTGCCGGTATTGACCACGTACACGCTGCCGGAGCACCAATGTCGCTATTGACTGCCTGGCAATTTTTAGTGGAGGTTGGCCATAATCATCCAAACCCATTACAACCTTATCCGCATGTTCCGGTGCCGTTAAAAGGCAAGACGGTATTGGTAAATGGCGCAGCAGGCGGCGTAGGGCACTTTGCAGTTCAGGTGGCCAGGCTTCACGGAGCTAAGGTAATTGGTGTAGCGGCCGGGCAACATGAAGCAATTTTACGAAACCTGGGTGCAGACGAATTCATTGACTATACGCAAACCTCTGCTGACGAAGTTGTACGGAATATAGATTTGGTGGTAGATGCCATCGGCGGGGCATCGTCGGGCCGATTTTTAAAAACGTTAAAACGTGGGGGCGCATTGTTTCCGGTTTATCCTTTAGGTTTTGCAGATTATGATGAAGCAGAAAGACTCGGCATCACCGTATCCTCAGTACAGGTCCGCTCCAGCGGGGTACAACTTGCGCAACTGGCTAAATTGCTTAACGATGGAAGCATTAAAGTTCTTATAGACAGCACATTTCCATTGTCAGATGCTCGCAAAGCGCATGAACGTGCCGCTAAAGGTCATATTCAGGGAAAGATTGTACTTACCGTAGCCTAAAATCATGAATACACAAGAATTATCAGATCGCCTGGAGCTTAGGGCATTGGTTGATCAGGTTTCTATACTGGCAGATCAAAAGGATTTTTCTTCGCAGGTTCAGCAATTTACTGAAGATGCGACTACGGAGATCACCGTGGACGGAAAAATCATCATGAAGCTACAGGGGCGGCAAGCCATGGCCGAGGCGTTCAAAGAATTCAACAGTAATTTTGAAGTTGCTTTTCATCTCAACGGGCAGCATACAGTTTTAATAAAGAATAACGATGCTGAAGGTACGTTGTACAGTCAAATAACCATCATTAGTATTGAAAACGGAGTTAAGATAAAGTCGACTATCGGGGCTATTTATCATGATAATTATGCACGGGTAAATGGCAAATGGTTATTAAGTGCAAGGCGGGGAAATTTTGTTTGGCAAGACAAAAAGGCTTTGGACTGATGTTCCTGGATGAAAGCGGCCGATTCAATAGGAAAACAAAATAATGCTGCAACATATTTAAATTTGAGAAACGTATAGCAAGCATTGCAATACGCCGACCAATTATCAATTTAAATATGTTGCAGCATTATTTTACTCATTAAAAATTATCAGCAGGATGCTTCTTTGATCAAGTCCCGTATCAACCTTTTTCACTAAATTACGGTAACATGATCTCTGCAACTGCACGTTGTTGATGAAGTTTCCAGTGGGCTTCTGCAACCTCAGCTGCTGTTATCGTTGGCATTCCTTCCGGAAAATCTCCCTTATGTTTACCTTCACTTACAACCAGTGCACCAATAGATACAATACCTGCATATATGTTATCATCCTTCAGATCCATATTGAGCAGCCGTGCATAATTTAATAATGCCCCCGCGGCAACGCCGAAACTTGCGGTTCTATTTACTGGATGCTGTGCAGACGATGCTGTGGTAAACAGGATGCTGCCGTCTTTTCTTGCCAGCATTTGTGGGAGCACGGCCTGTACTGCAGTTATGGCAGCAAGTACCTGATAGTCCAGATGATGCTGTTCA
This sequence comes from Mucilaginibacter sp. KACC 22063, assembly GCF_028736115.1. Lineage (NCBI taxonomy): Bacteria > Pseudomonadati > Bacteroidota > Sphingobacteriia > Sphingobacteriales > Sphingobacteriaceae > Mucilaginibacter > Mucilaginibacter florum. The sequence goes on from NZ_CP117877.1 coordinate 170,542, forward strand.
TTTACTACATCGATGTTTCTTGCGGTCCGCATACTATCCCAGGTAGGGGTCGGGCTGAATTCCAATACATCAATGGTACCGTAATGATTGATAACTTCCTGTAGCGAGCGGGATAATTGCTCACGGTCTAATATGTTGGCCTGGAAAGACGTAGCCTCAATGCCTTTGTTCAGCAGATCGTCTTTCAGCGCATTTAGCTTCTCCATGTTTCTTGCAAGCAGCGCCACATTGTACCCCTCTTTTCCGAATTTTTCAGCCACGGCAAATCCTACACCCGGACCGGCACCAACAATGGCTATTGTTTTTTTCATATATGTTCTTTTTGTGTTTGTATTGATCAATTAGTTTGTACAATTGTCACCGGGCGAATAGGTGGATTGCGTTTTAAAAACATGAATATTTATAATCTTCCAGTGGCAGCATAATTTAGTTTTCTGAAATAATAATAGGATACACATAGTATGGCAAACGGAACCAGTGGTGCTATGCCTTTTGAAGGGCCATCAGCAAGCCAGTGTCCCAGGCTTGCGGAAAGGAGCAATATGCCAAAAGCAACATAAGCCCATTCTTTAAACATGCTGGGTATAAACGGGATGAGGATAATTACTGCACCAATGATCTTACAGATGTCCAGTTCGAGACCAAAATAAGCGGGGAAGCCCATCCTTCGTATGGCTTCTACCAGGTATTCCCGCGGTACAAAATAGGATGGCAGCACAATTAACGCCATTGCGATAATGGTAACTATCCAATAAATTCTTTTTTCTTTCTGCATGATTAAAATATTATGGCACAAAATTATTTCGATACAACTTTACTATTGTTATCTGTTACCTTTTAGAAACTGGTTTCCTTTATGAAACCAAGTGGCTATTGATGTAGTGTTTACTGTAATTTTGTATACTATGAATGCAAAGAAGCAGGCCGTGGAAGCGCCTGAATGTAAGGAGCAACTGATTGCGATAAAGGATACGATGATCTTGCTATCTGGAAAATGGAAAATTCAAATCATTGGATGGCTGCTCCTGTACGGAAAAGTGCGTTTTATGGATATGCTGCGCGGAATAGAGGGGATTGCCGCTAAAATGCTGTCTAAAGAATTACAGGAATTGGAGCAAAATCAAATTGTGGCCCGAACCGTGATGCCTACCAAACCAATAACGGTAGAATACGAGTTAACAGAACACGGTAAAACTTTAAGCGGGGTAATTACCGCCATTTCGACCTGGGGAGTTACACATCGTAAATTCCTGTTTAAAAAAGAATCTAAACAGAAATTCTAATGTGCATGGTAACGCCAACTAAATTGGATTCATGGAATCAATCTGTTAATTAAACTTGTAGGTAATACCCGTGATTTTTTCAGAAACTTCCCAGAGTTTTTTTGCTAATGCTTGATCATAAGACAGGTTACTTGACTTTACGAGTTCGGGATTACCACGAAGACCGTTCATCCTGGTTGGACCGAAATATTCCTTGCCTTTTAAATTTTCTTCTGTGGCTGCCCTTAAAATAGGTAAAGTGCCTGTTGGCAGATCTTGCCCTATGATATTGTTCAAAATTCTGGTTACAAAAAAGCCCATTGAATTTTGAAGATTTGTCTTTGTCCAGCCCGGGTGTGCCGCCGTAACGATCATGTCAAGTTGGTTGGCTTTTAATTTTCTGTCTAATTCATAAGCAAAAAGCAGATTGGCTAATTTGCTTTGCGAATAGGATTGAAAACGATTATAGGATTTCTCCCAATTCAGATCATCAAAATGGATAGCCGGTTTCATAAACTTTTCATGATGGGCATTACTACTTTGAACAACTACACGGGAATGGGGCGTATTTTTAAGGACATCTAACAATAGCCCCGTAAGCAAAAAATGCCCTAAGTGGTTGACGCCAAATTGAACCTCCATATTTTGTTTGGTCGCTTCTCTGTGCTTAGGGCTCATGATCCCCGCATTATTGATTAAGATATCCAGCTGCGAATATTGATGATGAAATTCTACTGAAAACTTCCTGATGGAATCGAAATCGGCCAAGTCCATGTGCATCAATTCAATTTTTGCATTCGGGAATTTGCGTTTAATTCCCGCTATAGCCTCTTGTCCTTTTTCTATATTTCGGGCTGTCATAATAACGTGAGCGCCTTTTGCACTTAAAACCATTGCAGCTTGCAAACCAAGTCCGCTGTTAGCACCGGTAATGAGAACTGTTTTGCTTTCTTGTGAAGAAATATTTGCTTCTGTCCATTTTTGCGTAGCCATTTTTTTATCGTTAAGTATTTTTAATAGATACAAACTTAGCTGCGTTTGCTTACAAATGGTAAGCAGTTACCCCGGCGAAACCGGTATCCTGAAGGAAATCAACAAGGTAAAGAACTGCTGAAACAACTGAAAATGAATGTTTTGCAAAATATTAACCTTGCGAGGTGCCCTTGATGTAACTAGTGAAATATGGAAGCTCTTGAGAATTACTTCCATCATGCTTTACTTTGAAAGGTAATTGTAGAACTAAATTAGAGCGCTTAATCATCAAATAAAACCCGATGTAATCGGGTTTTATTTGATACAGCGGAGAGAGAGGGTTCAGAACCCATCTCTGTATTTCGTTGATTTTCAAATTATTATGATCTCACCAAAAATTAACTCACTGCAAAATATGACTGACTAATAAGTGCTTTCTCCACTTCATCCTTCTCTTCCTCAATGAATATTTAGTAGCGAAGCCGCTTCAATTGATTCCTGGATCTTTGCTGTTTTCAGTTGAATAATTAAGTAAACGCAAAAAAATACCCTCTTAATGGCGTTAGTCGCAATTTTGCGTTACCTTAATATTTTATTTACGCGACCGTTAGAACTCCGCGTATCCCAATTACCTGAAGTTTAAAAGATATGAACCCGTCTAAGTATATCTGTGTTTTTTGGTTTATTCTGCTATGCCTGACATCGAATGCACAGACGACCAGGAATTTGGATATCCGCGACGGGCTTTCCAATAACACGGTTACATCTATTTATAAAGATGATACAGGGTTAATGTGGTTCGGTACGTTGGATGGGCTTAACCAGTATGACGGCTACACATTCCGAAAATTCGGGAATATCTATGGTGATACCACAACGCTTCCTAATGATAACGTAATGTCTGTAGCAGGTGACCACGCAGGTCATATTTGGGTAGGTACGCAAGATGGCGTTGCCCTGTTGGACAAACGGAACCTTAAATTTATCCAGATATACTATAGAGATCCAGGTGGCAAAAAAAGGCTGATCAAAGGGCAGGTCCCATCAATATGCCGAAATACAGACGGCCATATTTTCCTGGCCACAGCAGAAAACGGCTTACTTAAGGCAAATGCTGCAGGAGGAACTGTCGTTGTTCCGCTTAAACTTAATAACCGGCTTTTAGCGGGTAATTATTCTGCCGCCTGTATCTTTCTTTCCCAATCCGGAGAGCTTTGGGTGTCTGTAGATAATGTCGGCTTGTGTAAATATGATGCGCTCAGCGATCGTTTAATGGTTGTAAAACGGCACAGTTTATATTGTTCAAGTATCACCAGTATTGGCAGCGGCGCACTCTTATTGGGATCTGAATCTGGTCTTTTTTCTTATGATAAATCGGAAAACCAAATATCAAAGGTGAATATGCTCGAATACAGCAATTCAAAAATTGATGGTTTGACCAGGTTGGGTAATGATATATACGTTGCTACTGACGGAAATGGCGTCATTAAATTATCGGAAGCCAATGGAAGTGTGAAAGTTAGTGGTCATCTTGATACCAGGATTCTCGCAAGTAATTCTGTGTACACTGTTTTCCCGGACGAATTAAACCGGGTATGGATAGGAACCTTTCGCGGGGGGATAGATATTTTAGACCAAAAAATCTCCCATTTCCAATCGATCAGGCATTATCCTAATCAGCAAAACAGTTTGGTGAGTAACTTTTGTATCACTGCCTGTGAGGCCGGGGATGGCCGCGTCTGGATAGGCACAGATGGCAGCGGATTAAGCATTTGGGATAGAAAAACTGGGACTTGTTTACGAACATAGCAGAGGCAGCAAAGGTACTCAACACTGATAGTCGTTTCAGGGATAACATTTTGTCGAAAAAAGCGTTGTTATTCCCCAAGCAGGTCGGTAAAGAAGGCCAGTTAATGGAATGGTACAAAGATTTTGCGGAAACAGACCCGCAACACCGCCACGTTTCGCATTTGTTCGGGCTATATCCCGGCAATGAGATCACCCTTACTACCACTCCTTCACTTTTTAAAGCAGCCAAAAGGACGCTTGAAATACGTGGTGACGGAGGTACAGGGTGGAGCAGAGGATGGAAAATTAATCTATGGGCCAGGTTGGGCGATGGTGACCACGCGTATAGTCTCATCAGAAATCTTTTGCATTATACCACTACTAACGAAATTGAAATGAACGACAGTGGTGGCACCTATCCTAATTTATTTGACGCGCATCCCCCATTTCAAATTGACGGCAATTTTGCCGGCACCGCAGGCATGACGGAGATGTTACTGCAAAGCCATGAAGGATTTATTAATTTGTTACCTGCATTGCCCTCAACCTGGAGCAGTGGAACGATCAGCGGGTTGCGCGCAAGGGGTGGTTACGAAGTTAGCATTCAATGGGCCAATAATCAATTTGACAAGGGAATCATAAAGTCGAAATTCAATCAGTCATGTACGATCAAGACAACAACTCCCACCCGTGTAATTAACGCCCAATGCCGTTCTTTCAAAACTCCAACAGGTTATTTGGTTCAATTTTATGCAGAAAAGGGATGCTCATATAGTCTGACTAAATGAAAAGATGCCTTGATAAAACTTACGAAATGGCGTATAAAACAGCTTAACGAAAAATAAAAAAAGCCCGTTTTCATGCGAAATACAGGCTTTAACTCTTTTTTAGTATGAAAATCAGCGGAGAGAGAGGGTTCAGAACCCATCTCTGTACTGTATTGATCAGGCCTGGTGCAGGTTTCACCGCTCAACCTTAAACAGGTCGTGATCATCAAGGGTTCCGCATCCATCCTGTATGGCGGCGGGGCCATAGCAGGTTTGGTGAACCTGATTAGCAAAACGCCGGGCAAGAAACCGATGCCAGCGGCTTTTACAGCCGGCAATGGAGCAAAGTCGGGACTACGATATTTAGCAGCTATAATTACAACGGAGCTTATGATCCCGGTAATACCGGCTTTTCAGCGATCCCTAAGAGCAATCGCGTGCTGGTCAATCCAAAGATCTCTTGGAAAACTCTAGCTTATAAAATAATATTACCCTCACTATCAAAATTCTGTCGCGAAGCCTAATTCTATGACTCCACTTTGGTAAGTTTGGATCAATATGGATGTGTGTTGGAGGTGCTTTTTATCCAATTCCTTTTGCAGTTACTATGAAACCGGCTGACATTTGAAAAATATCATAATAGAAGGCCGTCATCAGAGACCTTCTATTGTGGTATTTTTACTTTCAATAATCTAGCATTGATGGCTACCACTACCGTGCTCACGGTCATCAGCACAGCGCCAATTGCCGGGCTTAACAAGATGCCCTGATTGTACAATACGCCAGCGGCAAGCGGTATGGTTATTACATTGTAACCGGTCGCCCAAGCCAGGTTCTGGATCATTTTCCGATAAGTGGATTTACCAAACAAGATCAGGTTCACAATGTCCTGAGGGTTACTGTTCACCAAAACGATCCCGGCGGTTTCCGCAGCAATATCGCTGCCGGATCCTACGGCGATGCCAATATCGGCCTGGGCAAGCGCCGGGGCATCATTTACCCCGTCGCCAGTCATCGCCACAAATTCGCCTTTTCTCTGAAGTTCCTTGATCTTTTCTAATTTCTCATGAGGCAGCACTTCCGCAAAAAAACCGTCCATTTTCAGTTGTTTACTGACACTTTCGGCCACCTGCTTGTTGTCCCCGGTGAGCAGAATTGACCGGATATTGTTATCGTGTAATGTGGTCACAGCGCTTGCCGATTCCGGCCTGATCGCATCAGCCATGGCCACAAAACCGGCCAGCTGATCATTGATCAACACAAATACCACCGTCTCATTACCAGCCGCACTGTAATCCGAAGGCAGCTGCAAATTATTTTCTTTAAGATAGCCGGGACTAACGATCCTAACCTGTTTTCCATCTACCACTCCTTCTACACCTTTACCTGTGATCGCCCTGAAATCTGAAACCTGCGGCAGGGTCAGATTTCGTTTCTTTACTTCGCTTATGATCCCGGTTGCAATGGGGTGCTCAGAGTTAGCTTCGAGGGTCCCGGCAAAACGAATGAGTTCATCTTCATTTTTAGCCTGTTGACCTATGATAACAATCCGCGATACCTCGAACTTCCCCTTGGTTAAAGTTCCGGTTTTATCAAATACCACGGAGGTGATCTTGCGGGAGTTTTCAAAAGCGGTCCGATTCTTAATCAGCAGGCCATGCTGTGCCGATATAGCAGTTGATCTGGCCACTACCAGCGGTACAGCCAGGCCAAGCGCATGGGGACAGCAGATCACAATGACGGTAACCATGCGCTCCATGGCAAAGGCAATATCGCGGCCCAGACTTATCCATACAATAAACGTAGCAATACCCGCCAAGAGCGCAATGATGGTCAGCCAACGTGCGGCTTTGTCCGCTAAGAGTTGTGTATTGGATTTAGACTCCTGTGCGCTTCGCACCAGGTCAACGACTTTGAAGAGATAGGAATCCTTACCGCTATGAGTCACCCGAACTTTTAATGAACCGTTGCCGTTTACCGAACCAGCGATCACTTTTTGTCCCCTTGTTTTTTGAACGGGCTGAGATTCGCCCGTCAGCATCGATTCATTCAGGTAGCTGTCACCTTCTTCAACCAGACCGTCTGCCGCGATTTTTTCACCGGGTTTGACGAGGATAAGATCGCCTTCTTTCAATATTTCTGTTTGTACCTGCGTTGTGACATCGTCTTTGATCAGGTGAGCAGTAGAGGGCATCAGTTGGACGAGTAGTTCCAATTCGCGCGAAGCGCCGGCGACCGACCTCATCTCGATCCAGTGACCAAGCAGCATAATGAGGATGAGTGTGGCCAGTTCCCAAAAGAAATCCATGCCTTTCAATCCAAATACCGTTGCGGTGCTGTAGCCGTAGGCTACGGTTATGGCGAAGCCGATCAGGGTCATCATCCCCGGATTTTTCGATTTCATTTCCGAAAACCAGCCGGTCAGGAACGGCCATCCTCCATAAACAAAGACTACAGTGGACAATAAAAAAAGAAGATACTGGCTGCCGGGGAAATTAATCGGCAAGTGCAGCCACTGCTGGATCATGTGTGACAAAAGCAGGATCGGAACCGTCAATACCAGTACGAGATAAAAACGCTTACGGAAATCAGCGATCATGGCGTTGTGGTCATGGCCGCCATGCCCCATTTGCTGGTGATGCATATCATGATGCTTGTTTTTATGAGCTGAGTTTTCGGTCACATGGTGCTGATGTTCCATAATGCTTGTTTTTAATGATTCTTTTAATAGGTCAATGTTAATCCTGCCCCCAGTCCCATATCGCTGTCGTAATGGCTGGATACGGAAAAGGTTTTATTCACGATATAGCGTAATCCGGCGGTGTATTCTTTGTCGGTATTACCCATCAGCGTCATACGCAACCGGTTGGTTAGGGGGATATCTTCCCGCCCAAGCTGAAACCTAAATTTACCATCGCCATCTACACGGAAATCTGCTACAAATAACATGGGCAGTGTATAGGCTAAACCGACTACAGCTGTGTGCCGGTTGTTCTTATTGCTAACCTGGCCAAACATGTTTTTCTCCACTTCATCTGTGCGTTTGTAATGATAGTCAAAGCCGGCATATCCATAAAGCCACTGCATCCGGCCGAAGTAACGCCCGAACATGGTCTCGTTTTCATAGCCTTTGGTGTCGTTAATTCCCAGGTGCCACATCGTCGAAAACTTCCAGCGGGTGTTGGCCAATGCTGCGTTGCCGTCGCTGCCGTTACTTTCCAACCCTAATTTTACGGAAGCGTAAAATTGGCGATCATCGGCAGCTACCTTTTTAAAACCGGCTACAGGATCGGGAACTTCCGGATTCGGCGGTGAATTCTCATAGCTAAAGATCCGTCCCATACCGCTCATCATGTGGTACAGGATATGACAGTGAAAGAACCAATCGCCACTTTCCGTCGCCCGGAACTCGATGGTATCCCGTTCCATCGGCATAATATCCAGCGTGTTCTTAAGCGGGGCATAGTCGCCCTGTCCGTTCAATACACGGAAATAATGGCCGTGCAGGTGCATGGGGTGCCGCATCATGGTATTGTTGTACAGGACGATGCGGACGTTCTCACCCTGTTTGATCAGGATTTTATCCGATTCAGAAACGGTTTTGTTATTGATCGACCAGACATAACGGTTCATGTTGCCGGTCAATTCAAAGTTGAGCGTTTTAGTGGGCCCCTTCGGGAGAGTAGTAACGTGGGGAGACTTGAGCATGTTATAATTTAAGGTAACGATATCGCCGCTGCCTGCGCCCATATCCATGCCCGCCATAGGTTGCATAGGTTTAGACGTGTCCTTTACCCTACTTTCATCTTCGCCGGATATTTCAGGATACATCACGGTATTCATGTCCATGGCCTGGTTTGTCATCACCATACCTTTCATCTCTTTCATATTTCCCTGCATGTCCATCATGTCGTTCATCATGTTCATGCCTTCAAAGTACTTCAAACGTGCCATCTTTTTAGCCGGATGCTTAGAACCATTTCCTAACCAAAGTGAAGTATACTTTGTGCGGTCCTCTGGCGTCGCCAGAAATTCATAGCTGCCATCTGCCGGAATGGTAACCACCACATCATAGGTTTCCGCCACACCTATTATCATTCGGTCAACGTCTACGGGCTGCACATCTTCGCCATCATTGGCTACCACCTGTATCTTTCCACCGGCCCATTTCAGCCAGAAATAGGTAGACGAACTGCCGTTGACTATCCGTAAACGAACCTTTTCGCCTGCCTTGAACTGCGGGGCTTTGGCCTCAACTTTACCATTGCTCAAAAACCTGTCGTAATAAACATCGCTTACATCCATGGCGTTCATACGCTTCCACTCGTTGGTCAGCTTGGTTTTCAGGTGCCCTGTTTTCAAAGCAGCAAGATAATCTTGGGTACTCCCTTTACGAATGGCATACCAGTCGGTAGCATTATGCAAGCGACGCTGCACCTGCACCGGGTTCTCGTCCGTCCAGTCGCTCAGCAATAAAGTATATTTTTTCATTGGCTGAGGCTTACGCTCATGGATAATAAAAGCACCGTACAGTCCGCTTTGTTCCTGTGTCATGGTATGCGAGTGATACCAATAGGTGCCATGCTGCACTAATGGAAATTTAAACAAATGTGTTTGCCCGGCAAGAATGGGCGTTGTGGTGAGATACGACACGCCATCGTAACGGTTAGGCAAGATCAAACCGTGCCAATGGATGGAAGTTTCCATCATCATTTCATTGTGCACATAGATCTCCGCCGTATCACCCTCGGTAAACTCCAGCGTCGGCGCAGGTATGCTGCCGTTAATCGCCATCGCCGATGTTTGCCTGCCAGTGTAATTGACCGTTGTATCATTAATGTATAGGTGATAGACGTCCCGATTGTCGATCCTGGTATGCAGCGGAAGATGTTTGCTTTCAGTAGGGCCGCCCATCCCCATCATGGAGTGCTGCGCATAGGCTACTCCAAAAAGCAAAAATGGAACGATAACTAAAATTAATTTTTTCATGGTATAAAACAGGCCGAAGTTTTCACTCCGGCCCGTATATTTTATTGTGCTGCGGGTAAAGTTTCTTTGACCTCGCCGCAGGTTAACATTTGATTACCGTAATAAGGGTTTTTGATGGCTGCCGATTCGCTCAGCCAATAAGACTTTTTCATCGGGCAATAGTCGCGGTAAACCGGCGCGCTGTTGAACTTACCGGCTTTTACCAGCGCGTACATATTCTCCGATAGTTTGGCAAAATGTTCGCGCTGATGGGCGATATCGTTGCTTTCGCCGATGTGACGGGCATCAAACAATAATTTATCTTTTTGAGCCTCGGCTAATTGATCGGCAGTAAGAGCGCTGACCGCGCTTTGAAATTCCTTTGCCTTGGCATTTGCAGTAGCCGCATTACTATTGATCAGGGCGTTTTTTACGCCGTAATAGGCGGTCAATACCGCGTCTTTGGAAGTATTAATTTGTGCTTTTGCTTGGGTAAAGGATAATAGCACCACAAAGGCGCATGCGAGAATTTGAAGCTTTTTCATGTTCTTAAATTTTATAAATGAATATTAATTCCTGTTAACAGGAAATTATTGTTTCGAATAAGTTTGCATAGGAATAGATGATCCAAAGGATCATCAGTTTCTTGAGGGTCGAAGAAATAGAATGGGGATCAGATACGAAAAACGCAGTTACGTAAAAATACAGGGACAGCCGGGACGGAAGGCGGTGCCTGGCTTACCGGGTGCTGCACCGTTAGAGGTACAGTAGGATAAGGCAGTGATCCGAAGAAAGGAAATGACGGCAGGACAACCGCGCCAGTGCCCAAAGTAAACTGGCTATAAGTGACCGAACCGCTTTTATCCGATTTGAGCTGCTGGTGCTTGTCCGTACAGCAGTTTTTAGTTGATTTTGCCTTAAGGTCCATACCGCAGGTATGGCATTTTTCGGTGTGACTGTGCCATAGCGATACCTTGACCAGCCTGCCCATACAGTACTGGTAATGCAGCGTTGCCCCGGAAGAAACGCCCAGGTACAGCACGGCTAAAAAGGTTATGAACAGCTTTTTGATCACGATACAAATATCATCAACATAACGGAAAGCGATTTATATAATTTTCTATAGTATTTACAAAATAACCAAATTTATGAAGTCCCGATAATGTTGTCAATCATTTCAATAATTGACGATGATCAATATGATTGCTTATCCGCCTGCTTTACTTTGACTTAAAAACAATCATGAAAAAAGCGATCCATTTAATATGGGCCATAACCACCCTGATCATTGATGGTTTTGCACCTGCGTCTGCGCAAACCGAACCGAAAGCGGTGCCAGCCAATGAAATTCATATCAACAAGAAAGGCGAGATACACGACCATGGCGGAACCTTATTAGGCTATATCAGCAAGGACGATATCGTAAGGGATACCAAGGGCAATAAAGTCTATTTTATTGACCGCGATGGCAACGTGATCGATGCCAAGGGCAACAAATTAGGAAAAGCAGCGAAGAACGGCTTTTATTTCAACAACGAAGGACAGCAGGTTTTGAAAGTAAAAGATAAAGATGCCGGGGAATGTGAGATACTGGATCCTGCCGGGCACAATCTGGGCACTACACACAAGAACTATAAACTGCATGCCTGCGCCGCGCATTGTTTGTTTCTAAAAAAGCAAGCCAATCAACATCCGGTACATTAACGCCACTTATTTTATAAAGATCGGGCATAATTGTATAAATGCCTTTGAGATTAAATAGCGACCTTTAGGTTTGCTATATGACCGAACTCTTCATTAAAAATATGGTATGCGACCGCTGTAAAATGGTGGTCGAACAGGAACTCAACAAACACGGGCTCCAGGTGGACGATGTTCATCTGGGCCTTGTGCATTTACGGAATGACATCGATAAAAGACAACGCCTGGAATTGGCGGAGGGATTAAATAAACTGGGCTTTGAATTGTTGGATGACGTTAAGTCAAAAACAGTAGAGCAGATCAAAAACAGTATCATTCAAAAAATACATCATAGCGACTACCTGGATATCAAAGTGAACTGGTCGGCTTTGCTTTCAGATGAACTTAACCAAGACTATAAGCACCTCAGCGGCTTATTTTCGGGTGTGGAAGGCATCACCCTGGAGCAATATATCATTCAGCAAAAGATCGAACGGGTGAAGGAACTGCTGTTTTACGATGAAATGAACCTGAGCGAGATCTCTTATAAATTGGGCTATAGCAGCGTTGCCCATCTTTCTGCGCAGTTTAAAAAAGTGACCGGGCAAACGCCCTCACAGTTTAAAGCAGCAAGATCTGCCGGTAGCGCACGCCGCTCGCTGGATGCTATCTGAAAAAGATATAAATCACTTAGCCAATTCTATAAAGCTCAAGGGCTCACACTTCAGATCTTTGTTTAATTAAAGTACTGAACAATGACAACCCTAACAACTCATAATCAAAAGAGATCATTTCCCGTTACCGGCATGACCTGTGCTGGTTGCGCGGTGAGTGTGGAATCGATACTTAAATCCGCGCCGGGCGTTAACAACGCTGGTGTTAACTTCGCTAACAGTACGGCCTGGGCTTCCTATGATGATACCCTAACTAACCCCAAGGCACTCCAACAAGCGGTGCAGGCGGTTGGTTACGACCTGATTGTAGACGCTGAAGATCCTGCTAAAGCTCAGGAAGAAGCACAGCACAATAAATACCTGGAGGTAAAAGCACGAACTGTATGGTCTTCCGTATTTGCTCTTCCTGTTTTCCTAATCGGCATGTTTTTTATGGATATACCCCACGCCGAATGGATCTCGATGTTGCTGACCATACCTGTAGTATTTTGGTTTGGCAGGAACTTCTTTATCGGTGCGTGGAAACAAGCCTGCCATGGTAAAGCGAACATGGATACGCTCGTCGCCCTAAGCACGGGAATTGCTTTCATTTTTAGCGCCTTCAATACGATCGATCCTGAATTTTGGCACCGCAGAGGTATTCACCCACATGTTTATTTCGAAGCTGCTGCGGTCGTTATCGCCTTTATCTCCCTGGGGAAGTTATTGGAGGAAAAAGCGAAGTCTAACACGTCGACGGCTATTAAAAAGCTCATCGGCCTCCAACCGAAAACGGTTCACGTGATTGTCGACGGCGCAGAGCAGGTAATGCCGATTGAATCGGTCGTGCCGGGTGATGTCATTCTTGTACGCCCAGGCGAAAAGATCGCTGTAGATGGTACGGTAAGCATAGGTACTTCCTTTGTAGACGAAAGCATGATCACCGGTGAACCTGTACCGGTGGAAAAAACGGCCGGAGAAAAGGTATTTGCAGGTACGATCAATCAGAAAGGAAGTTTTCAGTTTGCAGCAGAAAAGATCGGCAGCGATACTTTGCTCGCACATATCATTAAGATGGTACAGGAAGCACAGGGTAGCAAAGCACCGGTGCAGAAGTTAGTCGACAAGACCGCCGGCATTTTTGTACCTGTAGTCCTAGTGATCTCCGTCTTGACATTTACTATTTGGATGCTGTTTGGTGGCGATAGTGCATTTACCCATGCATTGCTTACTTCGATAACTGTTTTGGTTATTGCCTGTCCCTGCGCTCTGGGCCTGGCAACGCCGACGGCTATTATGGTAGGTGTAGGTAAAGGTGCGGAGAACCATATTTTAATTAAAGATGCTGAGAGCCTGGAATTGGGGTATAAGGTTAACGCCGTAGTCCTGGACAAGACCGGAACGATCACCGAAGGCAAGCCCCGGGTTACAGAAATAGCTTGGCTGAACGGACTGGCTGATGATCTTTTGTTGCGTCAAATTCTTTACAGTTTGGAATCCCGTTCTGAACATCCTCTAGCAGAAGCTGTAGTAGTAGCGGTAGAAGCTACCAAGGACCTTGCATTGCAGAACTTTGAAAGTCTGACCGGAAGGGGCGTTAAAGCGGAATATTCGGGTCGCCGGTACCTGTTTGGCAATGGCAAGCTAATGGAAGAGAATGCCATTGCAGTTGATCCGTTATTAAAACAACGAGCAGATGAATTACAGGCATCCGCCAAAACGGTGGTGTACTTCAGTGATGACCGTCACTGCCTGGCTATTGTAGCTATAGCTGACAATGTAAAAAGCAATTCTAAAAACGCCATCCAACAGTTGCAGCAAAATGGCGTGGAGGTGTTTATGCTGACGGGAGATAATGTGCAGACAGCCGCGGCAATAGCTGGCGAGGTGGGTATTAAAAACTTCAAAGCTGAGGTCATGTCGCATGATAAAGCGGAATTTATAAAAGCGTTGCAGGCAAAAGGCAAAGTGGTGGCCATGGTCGGCGATGGTATTAATGACAGTGAAGCGCTGGCACAGGCAGATGTGAGTATTGCCATGGGGAAAGGATCAGATATTGCGATGGAGGTGGCCAAAATCACGCTCATCACATCCGATCTTCAGTCGATACCCAAAGCGCTCCTGCTTTCTAAGAAGACGGTAAGCACGATAAGACAAAACCTCTTTTGGGCATTTATCTATAATGTGATCGGGATACCGCTGGCTGCCGGGATACTATACCCATACAACGGTTTTCTGTTGAACCCCATGATCGCCGGTGCAGCGATGGCTTTGAGTTCAGTATCGGTGGTGAGTAACAGCCTGCGTTTAAAAACAATCAAAATTTAGCCCGATTATTTTATAACAAATCGCGCTTATCCTGTAAATCTAAAACCTTGATATAGACTAATTTTGAATTATAAATTATATAAAATGGGAACTATAAAATTTAAGACAAATATCAATTGTGGTGGCTGTATCGCCAAGGTAACTCCAGCATTAAATGAAGCTGTAGGTGAAGGAAACTGGCAGGTAGAAACCGGCGTACCCGAAAAGATCCTGACAGTTGAAAGTAACGTCACTCTTGATGAAATCGTCAGCAAAGTACAAGCGGCCGGATTTAAGATAGAACAATTGTAAATAAAATGAGTGCACAAGCAGATATGCACCTTTGTTATCATCAATCACTGATAGCGTAAAAAGCCCTTTAGCAATACCGCAAGGGCTTTTTACTATATAACACCTTCAAATTTCAGCGAAAGCCACGTGATGTCATAATGGAAAATTAGGGTGGCTCAATAACGTCAGGTGATCCATCTTAAACCAACTACAAGTATTTGTTAATCCACATCTATAATAGAAAATTTACTTTTGCACCCAGGAAGTGAATTTGCTTATCATCAGTTGCTGAAGTTATTAAAGCTGCCGGAAAAAAGCTGCGAAAGACCGCTAACAAAGTGTATAAAACGATTTATGTCAGTATAGAAAAGGTGGTTTGTGAAGTGGAAATCCCCTTTGTAAATAAAAGGTTTATATGTTTGAAAAGATTACAAAAAGTTCATTAGCTAATCTTGACAAACCCTTATCGTCAATTGAAAAACTGTCAATTATTATTTTTTATCAGATGATCTCCAGTTCTGTTTTTCCCTTTGGTATGTAAAAGGAAAACTCCAGGTTCATTTCTTCTTCGGTTTGGGTGTTTATCAATGTTATGGCAGCGTCACCGTTGGGTTTGACCAAAGATGCCAACTTGCCGTTACCAGATATTTTAATAATAGCATCTGATGGTATCGGTAACAATTTAAAGCCAGCCCCCAAGTCCCGGGTTAAGCCCTTGATTCTAGCTTCTGTTTCCTCCTTGTTTAAATACATTGTTACCCCGACAACGTGCTCACGGTTAGCAATCAGCTTTTGTAATTTTCCCATCTCTTTATTAGCAATAATCCTGGCTAATTGTTGGTAAGCGCCCTGTAATTTGTCTTTTAAGTTAGTAATGCGTCTGAGGTCAGCGCCGTCCTGGTAGCTTATTATGTTGTAGGGTACATTAGCTACAAAAAAAGCACTCTGGGTAAGGAAAGGTATTTTTTTTGCCGGGTCAATTTTAGGAATGGCATATTCTCCTGAAAGTTGCTCTTTAAACTCCAGTTGTTTTAAGGCATCAAAAACCTTGATGTTATAGCTGAATTCGGCGCTTCGATGTAGCGCCTTTTCACCATTAAGCGGATACACTTTTACAACGATTGCCTGTTTGCCACTCTGTGAAATTGCGGCGTTGATAGGAATGAATGATGAAGTTTGTCCGGCAATGCTCATGTTGAACACTGTGACATCATTAACCGCAACTTCGAATCTGCAAAATGCCGCTTTAAAGTCTAATTGGTAATAGGGTTGATTCGTGTTGTAGTCTGCCTTTTTTTTAATGATGATGGGCGTAGGAGCTGAGGCCATGTTATTTTCTGAATTACATCCGCTGTAAATAAACAAGCCTGTAAGTAGCAGCAATAGGTTTTTATTCATTTTTAATTGATTGAGGATTTCGCCAGGTGACTTCAGTTGCCATATCAGCATGCAATTCGGTCTATTTCAAAATATTTGCTTTATACTGTTCTATATCACAGCCACCCATATCTATATTTCCGGTAGTAGGATCCCAATAGCAGGTCTTAGAAAGATTCGTGTTGTCAACCACAATCAGCGATCTGTAATCAGGGTTAAAAAAAATAAAGCGGTGCTGATTTTTCAGGTTCCAGTACAGTCCATTGTCCGTGTTTGGGTTCTTTATACCAGGGCCGTATAATTTAATCAATTGCGTTAAGATTGACGATTTTATCTCCGGTGTTTTTAACCTGACACGGTAGGCGTAGATCACACTATCCGCCTGGTACTTATTCAGTAATTTTTTCAGATCGGCTGAATTTTTTATATGCTCCTGATCTATCGTTGCCCCTCCTTGATAAAGCAGCGTATCTTTTCTGATCTTGTCTGACCGTAACTGAAAGGTAATATCAGCGCTATCCAGTTTAACGCCATTAAAGGCAAAAGAATTTGGCGCTGTGCCCTGGAGGGCAAATGACATCGGCGCCTCGAAATTGTCAATTCCCCCTACATATTTATCGTCATAGTTAATGAGATCTGCTGCTGGCTCTTTAAAAGTTATTTTAGCCAGATCGGTTCTCGGTTTATCCTTGCAGGAGAATAGCAAGATAATCAGGGCTAAAACAGCGGATATATTTACTTTCATATTCATTACTTATTTCTTTACAATTTTCAAAACTTCAGCAGTTGACAGGTTAGGGTTATGCATTACACCCAGATCCTTTAATTTTAGGGTTATGGATAAATGTGTTTCAAGATCCTTGCCGGTCTCGTATACGTCTTCTTCCCATTTCAGCACTGAACGGTTAGGTATATCATGGGTGATATAACGGTTAACTATTTGCCTGCTTTCTATGTTGTAAAAAGCGTGGCTTCGCGCATTCTTACTGCCATTATATTTTACCTTTTTGCTAAAGCGCACCTCTTTGCCGCTGTAGGCTATCACTGAATCCAGCAGACCTTGAGTATTATAGTAATATTTTCCGGTCCACGTGTCTGTCATATCGGCCTGGCTGCGTTGAGTGGTTATGGTGGTACTACGAATTCGCTTATTGAAATGCGGGGTGTAATTGATTAAATAGAGAAGGTCCGAAACAGAATAATTGCCAATAGCATCAGCAAGCAGGTCAACAAGGGCCCTGATGGAATGTCTTCTGTAAACTTCCTTTTTAAAGCGCGAATAATATGCCGGAAAAAGCACATAACGATCGGTTCTGTTAATCACTACCGTATGTGAGTTATCTTTAAATGCTACCTCTAAGCTATCTTTCATTTGTTGGTTAGACAGGAGTGGCTGGCGGTAAAGAAACAAACCGTGCGAGCCTTCACTAAACCGGTAAGCATTCGCCTCTGAAATTACACCTCCTTCAGTAGTGTATACAGCAATTTGATCGCCGACAGTGTTTTTGCAATATAAAATTTGGGTGGTGTCAGAACTTTTAATTTGATAGGTGATTTTAGTTAACAAGACGCCACGAAAAGCACTTGGTTTTTGGGCCGAACAAAAAGCTGAACATAAAACAAGAATAAATGACAAGTAAAGTCTCGACATAGCATATTAAATAACTGAATAACAAACTGATGGTTTTATTTTTTTGACCCGAACTTCAAGGAATCGCTGTTCTATGGCACTTAAGTGCTAATTGTGGCAGACCGGATTGCGAAGGACAAGTCATCAACCTGATCGATACGCTTCCGATGCTCGGCTTATTAGACGGTCGAGCCCAGCATGATTGCATCCGAATCTGTTACGGCTTCAGTGTTTATCTTATAGGCTTTCAAAAGTTCCGTAGCATTTTCTTTTAACAGTAACCTGGACAGATCAAAAGATCCGGTATAGCCTGAAGGAACTTATGCAATTTTATGAGTATTGCCGGCGCCGGAACCCATGTTGGAGTTAAAATAGCATCCCAGTACAACTGTGGCTATTTGTATTACGAGAAACAAATACTTCATTATGACTATTGGTATTTACAGTATCAAAATTTGATAAATTTGAGGATGAGGCACATCCGGCGGTTGATGACTTTGAACCATCACGCGAATATCGCCAACTTTAGACGCAATATACATGACGCTGAAGCCAATGGGCTCCTTCGGTCGCGGCGATTCTACACCTGTACCAAAAAGTTGAGCAAAGTCTGCAAAGGTCAGCTGTCTTTCTAACTGTGATGGTAGCTGAATGTCAATGTGCGGAAACTGCTTATCATGCACCACACGTACCTGCACCATGCTGGAATCCGCCGCCTTAAATATGCTGTCAACCACAATCAACTCATACCGTTTGGCATAATCTCGTAATACGTCCCGGCTGGCATTCGATGTATTTTTACCTTCTGTTTTGGACAATTGTTTAATCAATTCCAACAAGGCGTTTTTATCAACCTGCTGACGGGATGCTTCACGATGGTTACAGGCAAAACAAGTCATAACAGCTACAATAAATAGCGTAAAAAGTCTCCAAAAACTGTTTCTTTCCATGGAAATAATACAATCGTTGGCAACCAGCAAATGTTTTGTTGAATTTACCTAAGCATCTCGAGCTTTAGTCCATCGTATAGTTCGGCTATCTGATTTATCTTGATGATAATTCATTCATAACTTCTTTAATCTGCTGGTTGATCTCGAAGACTTGCTTCTGATCAGGATAAGTTCCGTTTTGATAGGCATAGTAAGTGATCTGATAGCTTTTGATCCTTAGCTGACAGTATTTAATCAATTGACGATTTTTGCTATGAATACTGGATGACACATTGAGCTTATCCGACTCATTTATCAAACTAATTCCTTCCTGCCAATAGCTGATGCCTTGCTGCAGATCAGGCAGCAAGGCATCAGAATTTTTATTGTCTTCCTGTCCAACTACCTTAAGAGCTTTCTCTTCCAACTGATAAAAGCTTTCCATTCGCTTAAAATAAATAACGCGGTCGCTGCGCGAGAGGACGATGTAAGTGAATGCCGAAAGCGAAAGGATGAGTATCATGGCCCCCCCTATTACCAGCCGGTTTACTCTGGTGTCATCAGGCCTTCTCAAAGCTGGCCAATATAAATAGCCGATTAGTAATCCGCTTACCAGTCCGCCTAAATGTGCTGCGTTATCAATACCGCTTTTTAAACTGCCATACACCAGATTGTAAATAACGAACATGCCGATGCTGCTCAATAAACCATTGCGTATGCTGCGCTCAATATGATTGGTGCTCAGAATAGCTAAGAATACCCCATATAACCCGAATATGGCACCGGAAGCGCCAGCGCTGATGGTGTAATCATGCCACCATAAACTGACCACACTTGCTGCTATCCCCGTTAACAGATAGGCAATCAAAAACTTTGCTTTCCCTAAAAAAGGCTCCAGCAGCATGCCAACGAAAACGAGCGCATACATATTTAACGCCAGGTGTATGATGCCGAAGTGAAGGAAACAATTGGTCAGCAAACGCCACCACTGTCCGTTAAGTGTGGCGACGGTTGAATTGGCACCCCAGGCTAGTAAGCTTTGTCCATTCGGATCTATGAATGAAATTCCGCTTCCAACCATAGTCAGGAAGATCAGGATGTTCAAACTCACGAGCACAGGCGTAAAAAAATAGTTTTTAGCCGGACGGAAAAACCCCCAGAAGCTGGTGATCAGATTAAACTTTGGCCGGATGTCCGGCTTTAGTGTATCCTCATATGGTGGTACAAAGTCTTGCTCATATAATCTATACTTCTGGCGCACTTCTTCTTCCGTTATCACGGTCCTTAACTTTTCAAAAACCCCAACATACTGCCTGACAGCGCTTTCATTCCGTCCATCATCAATGGGCATGGCTGACGTTGAAACACATTCAACACGCAACTGGTCTTCTTCAACTCTAACCGTAACTTCTCCGTTCCATGAGAACCCACTGTTACCTGTGTAAGCGATGACACCTGCGTCAGAAACAAAACGAATCCGCCAGCCTAACGACTTAACCGACTCAAATGCTGTGACCAGGCAATGTTTTTGGCTAAGACCCGTAGTAGAAATGGTTTGCGCTGCTTTATCCATTAATTGAAGTATAAAATCATTAGCATATCACCCGTAATCATTTGCTTTTATAAACAATCAAAAACTGTTTTGTTCCGGTGTTGGTTACCAAAGCAATTGAACACATGAGTTCGTATCAGAAAGCCAGATTGATCTCCGTTAATGAAGCGATCACTAATATGCAAGCCCCCCCTGTATCAGCTGATTTATTTCCAATAGTTACAGGGGGCGAAAAGGGGCTCCGCATGGCAGAGCCCGCCGGGTAATTTTTTGTTGCCTGACGGGTCGAATGACCTGATCACACCGCTAAGGGCTGCGCCCTGAAGTCTTGCAGGTTGAGAAAGAAACCCCTATTCAGAAGTTTTCTCTCCCTGAATAATTGCCATAAAAACGGAGTTCAGAACCCTGTAAGTTATTCATTTGATTTTCAGTTAATTACGCTCGTTTTCGAAATTGGCTCACCGCATGACTCACCAGTTTATTTCTTCTCTTTTCAGAGCCGTAAATCTAAGTATCCTGACCGCTTATACTATAAGGGCCACGTTAGGGCACCCATGAGACAATTTTTCGACTGGCTGTCAGTCAGTAAATTAACCCCTTTCTGGTGAGTCAGGCCGAAAATCGAAATGACTCACCGAATTACGCACCAAAACTTACGAATTGGCGTATAAAACAGCTCAACGGAAAATTAAAAGCCCGTTTTCATGCGAAATGCGGGCTTTTACTCTTTTTTGGTATGAAAATCAGCGGAGAGAGAGGGATTCGAACCCTCGATACGCTTTTGACGTATACACACTTTCCAGGCGTGCTCTTTCGACCACTCAGACATCTCTCCTGATTATATTATTATCTTTTAAAAATCTATACCCTTCTATTGATTTATAAAACATTTCTCTTTTGAATGCTTCACTTCGAGTTGAATGCTCTTCCTTATAATGCAATTTCAATGGTCTTCTGTGCTTGGTAGCTTTAACCTCGCCCTTATTGTGTTTCGTTAAGCGTTTATCAACGTCATTTGTACTGCCATAATAATATTTTTCATCTTTTAAGCTTTTTAAAATATAGCTGAAAAACATTTGTTACAATTTATACATTAAACGCTTTTGACGTATACTCACTTTCTCCAAAGGAGTCCTTTGGACCAGGCGTGCTCTTTCGACCACTCAGACATCTCTCCTAAAAGGTTTGCAAAAATATAATAATCTGTGATATAACGATGAAGCAGTAATAAATTTAAAATAATACAGTACTATGTATTGCATATTACTATGTTTTGTTTTATGTTTGTTTAATAAATAAGCATATCATGAAAAAATCAATCGCAATTCTATTCATCGCATTAATTGCTGCTGCATGCAGATTTGGAGGAAGGCATACTGTTATTACTTCTAACGGCAACGGTAAAAAAGTAAAAATTGAATACAGGGGTAATGTTGCTTTTAATAAAGAGCAAACGGCTATTGTGCATATCAGCCCAAGCGGTTACGCAAAGTATAACCTTGATGAAAATGAACTGATTGCCGAAACCGATGACCATGGAGATATCTTATACGACTTTAACCATCAGGGCCCGGTTAAGGAACTTGACGAGCAGGGCAAAAATTTCCTGGCTTTAGCCGTAAAGGATATGGTACGTAACGGACACTACGCAGCAGGTAAATAGCCGCAGACTATGATACAGTAAGCTCACCGCGCAGGTCTGTTTCCATCAGCTCTTTAATCAGCTTTGGATCGTCATACTGGCCAAGCAGGTACATGGCTTTGGTGATGGCTGCCTCATAAGTCATGTCGTAGCCGTTAGCTACTCCAATATCTTTCAGCTGTTTACTGGTTTCATAACGGCCAAGCTCAACCGTGCCTACTTTGCACTGCGATATATCTATGATGACTTTACCGCTGTCGATAGCGTTTTTAAGCAGGTCGGTGAACCATTGGTCGGTACTGGTATTACCCGCGCCAAAGGTTTCCATTACGATACCGCGTGCATCAGCCGAAAGGATGTTTTCTACCACTTTAGCGCTTATACCCGGGTATAGCTTAAGTACGGCAACATCGCTTACCAGCTTTTTATGGATCTTTAATTTACCGTCGGTTTGCGGATGGCGTATATCATTAACGCTGAACCGCAGGTGTACGCCAGATTCGGCAAGTATAGGGTAATTAGGCGAACGGAATGCCTCAAACTTTGACGAGTTGTACTTGAAGGCCCTATTGCCGCGGAATAATTTATAATCGAAATAGATACATACCTCCGGAACGCGTACCTGGCCATTCTTTTTAGCCTTTGCAATCTCAATGGCGGTCATCAGGTTTTCCTTGGCGTCTGTACGTATGGCGCTGATGGGTAACTGCGAGCCTGTGAAGATCACTGGTTTGTTCAGGTCTTCCAGCATAAAGCTTAAAGCTGAAGCTGTAAAAGCCATGGTGTCAGAGCCGTGAAGAATCACAAAACCGTCAACATCATCATAGTTATCCTCAATTAAACCTGCAAGCTGGCTCCAGATGGCAGGGTTCATATTTGATGAATCAATCACCTGATCAAATGAGTGGACCTTGATACGACAGTTAAGCCGTTCCAGTTCAGGAACATTGTCCATTATCTGCTCAAAGTTAATGGGTTTAAGCACATTTGTCTTCGGATCACTCATCATACCGATTGTCCCGCCGGTATAGATGATCATTATCTGGCACATGTATCTATTTCAGGTTTGCTATAAAAGTAGTAAAATATGTCAAAAACGAATGTTAAATACCGAATATGCGTTTCGAGTTTTCGGTAGTAACGGCTGCAATCTGCTCGATATCAGTATGATGCAGCAAAGCAACTTTTTCGGCTACGTATTTTAAATAAGCGCTTTCGTTCGGTTTGCCCCGGTACGGTACGGGTGTCAGGTAAGGGGCATCTGTTTCTAAAACAATATGCTGCAGCTCTATCTGCTCCACCACCTTATCTAACCCGCTGTTTTTATAGGTAACCACACCGCCAATACCCAGGTGAAAGCCCAGATCGATTGTGCGGTGCGCCTGTTCCAGGTTCCCGGTAAAGCAATGAAATATACCCCTCAGCTTACTGTCCTTATTACGCTCAAGCACTTCAAAAACTTCGTTAAACGCATCCCGGCAGTGGATCACTATAGGCAGATCAACAGATTTCGCCCAGTTAATCTGAGCTTCAAATGCTGCAACCTGACCATGAAGGAATGTTTTATCCCAATAAAGATCAATACCTATTTCTCCAATAGCGTATGTTTTCTGCTGCCCCCACGCGGCTTTGATCTTGTCAAGCTCCTGTTCCCAACCCGGTTTAACATCGCATGGATGCAGGCCAAGCATCGCAAAGCATTGATCAGGATAGGCATCCACCATTTCATGTACTAATGGTACCGAGGCTGCATCCACATTAGGTAAAAATAACCGGCTGATGTTGTTGTCCAGGCAGCGCTGCATCATCTGTTCGCGTTTAGCTGTATCGCGTTCGTAATAAATGTGGGTGTGCGTGTCTGTTAGTACCATGCTGCAAATGTAAAAAGCCTTCTGTTTGTTGCAGAAGGCTTTTTGATAACTTTATTTATGTGTGACTTTTTTCGTCGTGGTGGTCTTTTTAGCAGTTGTTTTTTTTGCTGCCGGCTTTGCTGCAACAACCGGATGTTTGGTAGGGTATATGCGTAACAAATTTACGTCGAACACCAGCGGGCTGTAAGGCGCAATTGTCGGCGGCGCGCCACGCTCGCCATAAGCCAGTTTCGATGGTAATATCAATTTAGCTGCAGCACCTTCAGGAATGTACTGGAAACCTTCGTCCCAGCCCGGTATCATCTGGCCTGCGCCAACTACAAAACGTATTGGCTCGTAATTACGGCCAGGCTGATCAAGTCCGGCTTCTTTAGCTACCATCTGCACACTCGAGTCAAATACTTTGCCTTCAAGCGTACGGCCAACATAGTTTACCATTACGGTATCGCCCGGTAAAGGTTTACGGCCTGATCCTTTTTCCGGAAGAGAAAGGATGACATACTTTAAGCCAGAAGCGGTTGTCTTTGGCATTAGCTTATTAGCGGTGATGTATTTGGTAATTGCTAATGGTTCTGCTGCCTGTAATTTAGCCATTGATGCATTACGCTCAGCAATTGCTTCGTTTAACGATTGAATTTTTTCAATCTTAATTACAAAAACGATATTACTTTTTGCCGGGAAAAACGGCGGACGTTTGTCTTCCTGGTTTTTAAAAACAGAGTCGGCAGGAATTTTAACCAGCACACTATCCTTATTGCTAAGCAATGGGAAGATAGCCATCAGGTCGGCAATGTTTTGTGTAGGCTGTACCTGTACCTGCGTAGGCGCACCGGCAGTATAAGTGCTGAATAATACCGAATCCTTTTCGGTTTTATTGATCAGGTTTAAAGTAACGATATCGCCAACCTTAATTTTAGGCCCGGTACTTTGTGTAAAGATCTGGTACTGCGCCCCCTGCGAAGTTTGCTGCATTTGTGCTTTTGCCATTGTAACAGCTGATAAAGCAAGCAGCGAGAAAATTAATTTCTTCATATCTGTATAAAAATAAACGCTTATGACTTGTGGGTGCATAAGCGTTTAAATATGGTCTTTATTATTTTGCAGACGGCTGGCCTGGTAACTGCGGCATTACCGGCTTAGGTGCGTTAGGGTTTGGATGGATAATATCAATAACCTCAACATCAAAAGCAAGCGGCGTGTATGGGCCAATTGCCTGGAAACCTTGTTCGCCATAAGCTAAGTTTGATGGAATAACTAATGTAGCCTGAGCGCCTTTATTAAGCATCATTAAGCCCTGGTCCCAACCTTTAATTACAGCATTGATACCAACCGGGATGTGAATTGGCTTATAAGGAGCCATTGGGTTAAACACTTTTTCTTTTTGTGCTACAGCCTTGTCGCTGGTTTCAAATACTTTGCCGTTAGTTACAAAGCGGCCAGTATAATTAACTACTACAGTATCGCCTTTTGCAGGTAGCGCGCCGCTTCCTTGTTTGGTGATCTGGTAGTATAAGCCCGAATCTGATTTGGTAGCATTGATCTTATGATCCGCGATATACTTTTGGATTTTACCAGGCTCAGCAGCTTTCATTTTAGCAGCTTCTGTTTTGAAGTAATCCTGAATACGGCCGCCAAATACCTGGTCGCTTAGTTTACCTTTAGAGATCACTTTATTGATCTTGATCTCATAAATAACAAATTTACCTTTGAAGCCCGGTGGCTTAGGCATGCCTTTTTTAAACAGCGAATCGGCGTTAACTTTAACTTCGGCGCTGTCACCTTCGCTTAAAAGCATCATGGCAGAATAAATATCGCCTTTTGATTGCAATTTAGCAGGGATGGTTAAAAATGCAGGGTGCCCTGTATCATAAGTACTGAATAATACAGAATCGGCATCTGTTTTAGCAATTACGTTTGCGCTTACAAAATCGTTGTTGGTAATGTTGGTACCCGATTTATCGTCGACGATGTTGTAAAGCAACCCGCCATCGCTTTTCTTAAATCCACCGTTACATCCGGCAAAGCCGATAGCTGCAACAGCTAAAAAAACTAAGTTTTTTTTCATCTTGTTCTTATTGTATTAAAAGAGTTTTATAGTTAGGCAATATAGATTTGAATTGGGCAATAACCTGTTCAAGGCTTTCATCAGAGTGGCCGCCCGCGGCATTGCGGTGGCCGCCGCCGTTAAAGTATTTTTTGCAAATGTCATTAGCCGGAAAGTCACCTTTTGAGCGTAAAGATAGTTTTACCCTGTCTTTCCTTTCTACGATAAACGCAGCCAGTTTGATACCTATTATTGATAAAGCATAATTTACGATGCCTTCGGTATCGCCGGTAATAATATGGTATCGTTCAAGCTCGGCCTGTGTTACTGTAATTAATGCGGTATTATACTCGGGTAACACTTCAAGCTTATCGGCGAGGCAATGGCCTAAAAAGCGTAAGCGTGCTTCTGTTGCGCTATTATAAACCAGCTCGTGAATGTGCCAGTTCACGGCACCGGCATCAATAAGATCGGCTACGATGCGGTGTACTGCCGATGTGGTGTTCGGAAAACGGAAAGATCCCGAATCTGTCATGATGCCTGTGTACAGGCAGCTGGCCACATCTTTATTAATTAAAGCTTTGTCATGAAGTTCGTTTACGATAAACTCATAAATCAACTGTGCGGTAGCGCATGCGTTGATATTCCAGTAACGGTAATCATCAAAATCCTGGGGCTCCAGATGATGGTCGATCATGATTTTAACGGCCGTGCTTTTCTCCACCTCTGCGCCAAGCTCGTTGATGCGGCTAAGAGCATTAAAATCAAGGCAAAAGATCAGTTCGGCTTCGGCAACAAGCTGGTTTGATTGCGCGATATGTTCGGTATAAATAATTACCTGTTCGTTACCTGGCATCCAGTCAAAAAACTGCGGATAATCTGTTGGGGTAATTACCTTAGCATGGTGCCCGTGTTGTATCAGATAATTATACAAACCTAAAGAAGAGCCAATAGCATCGCCATCGGGTTTGTGGTGGGTTGTGATCACAATTCTTTTAGGTTGTGCAAGCAGGGCTTTTAAGGCAGTAATATCCAACATCAATAATTTGAAACGAACCGCAAAGCTAATTAAATTAATTAAATAGCACTTATATATTTGATTTAAAGGCTTTAGCTTACGGGGTAAATAAGCTACCTTTGCGGCAATTTTGTGAAGAAAGATGGAAAATAACAAAACATTTACAATGATCAAACCTGATGCTGTTGCTAACGGGCACATCGGTGGTATACTTGATCAGATTATCAAAGCAGGTTTCAGTATAAAAGCAATGAAATTAACTGCACTTACTCCTGAAAAAGCAGGCCAGTTTTATGCTGTACATAAAGAACGTCCTTTTTATAATGACCTTGTTCAGTTTATGTCAAGCGGCCCTATTGTAGCTGCTATCCTTGAGAAAGACAATGCTGTTGAAGAATTTCGTAAGCTTATTGGCGCAACAGACCCTAAAAAAGCAGAAGAAGGAACCATCCGTAACCGCTTTGCCGAATCAATTGAGGCTAACGCAGTACACGGTTCAGATTCTGACGAGAATGCAGCTATAGAAGGTAGCTTTTTCTTTTCAGCTTTCGAGATAATATAATACCGGTTACTTAATAGGTAATTAATTAACGGGCGAACAATTTCGCCCGTTAATTGTGGTAATAGTTTGGTTTATAACATTTGTTTGATATTTTTACCAATACCTTAAATAAATCACAATTATTACTACCTATAAATATTAAAACTAAAAGCGATGAACCTTAGATTAAAGACCGCGATAAAATACATTTTATATGTAGTTTCTCTCCCGTTAATTTTAATCGGCAGCTTTGATCTGTTCATCAACCACCCC
Organism: Mucilaginibacter sp. KACC 22063; assembly: GCF_028736115.1. Lineage (NCBI taxonomy): Bacteria > Pseudomonadati > Bacteroidota > Sphingobacteriia > Sphingobacteriales > Sphingobacteriaceae > Mucilaginibacter > Mucilaginibacter florum. The sequence goes on from NZ_CP117877.1 coordinate 198,107, forward strand.
GAAGTACAACTGGCGTTTTGGGTGCCGGGTATTGTTCTGATTATTTTCTCAGTTATTCACGATGATCTTTATTCGCATAACTTACGCATGTTTAAAGTAAGGCTTAAAGACAAACACGCTTAAAGAAAGATCAGTTCTTCTACTACATCAGCACTTGCATGCTCATTGAGCTTTTCTATGATTTGCGAACGGATCAGCATCAGTTCATTTTTAACAACTGACGATTCAATCCGTAAAAACAATTTCTTATCGCGGATAAACAATTCCTTTGTGCGGTTAGCAACAGCTTTGCCAACAATATCGGGCCATGCGGCAACAATACCTGTTTCGTCAAAGCGGCGTTTAATTTTATAAACCTGCAGCATTTGCGCAATGGCATCTTTTAAAGTTTTGTCGTTAGCTTTCCGCATATACTTCTCCTCCGGTTACGTTAAATAGTTTCAGGCTTACATCAATGGCATTAAAAACTTCGGCTACACGCTTATCGCTGGTGTCTGTGATAAATACCTGGCCAAAATTATGGTCTGATACCATTTGCATCAACTTGGTAACCCGCAGATTATCCAGTTTATCAAAAATATCATCAAGCAGCAGCAAGGGTTTAAATCCTTTTTGCTGGTATAAAAAGCTATACTGCGCCAACTTCAGCGCAATTAAAAACGACTTTTGCTGCCCCTGCGACCCAAATTTTTTCATAGGCATACCATGTATGCTGAATAGCAGATCATCTCGGTGGATACCTACCGATGTGCGCTGCAATATCCTGTCCCGGTCTGCATTTTTTAAAAGCAGTTCGTTAAAATCGCCATCTATCAGTTGTGATTGATAGATCAGTTCTACCTGTTCAGCTCCGTTACTGATAAAGCGGTAGTGCTCATTAAATATTGGTGTAAAGGCATCCATAAATGCTTTACGTTTTTCAAATATCTTAATTCCGAGCGTTACCATCTGCTCGTTATAAACCTCCAGCAGGCTTACATCAAAACGGCCATTCTCGCTCATGCGTTTTAATACTGCGTTGCGGTTAAGCACGATCTTATTATAGGCAATCAGCTCGTCAAGGTACTGGTTGTCGGTTTGGGATATTACGTTATCAATGAACCTGCGGCGTTCTTCGCTGCCTTCAATAATAATGCTTACATCATATGGCGATACCATTACCAGCGGAAACAAGCCGATATGATCTGCCAGGCGCTGATAATCTTTCTTATTGCGCTTAAACTGCTTTTTCTGATTCCGTTTTACCGAGCAGGCAACACTTTCTGTATGCCCGTTTCTTTCAAATAGACCGTTAATGATAAAAAAATCTGCATCCTGTTTAATCTGCTGGCTATCGATAGGGTTAAAATAACTTTTGCATAACGACAGGTAGTGAATAGCGTCCAGCAGATTGGTTTTTCCAGCCCCGTTATTGCCTGTAAACGCATTAACACCGGGGCTTAGTTCAAGCCTGGCCTCGGCATAATTTTTAAAATTGATAACGGATAATTGCTGCAGATACATAAATCAGGTTTCAAAGTTAGCACATAACAAACGCTTATTATAAAAGGATATTTAAATTAAGTATAACTATTTAACTTAAAAGCTATTGTATAAATTTATGAAAACCGTATTTTTGCACTCCTAATTTTAAATAGAAATGTCAAATACTCAGGCAAACACCAAAGTCGAAACATCGCCAAAGAAAGATTTTGGGCATAACGGCAATTTTGTGCAAGAGAACAGAAAAAGCCTAACCTTTATCATTGCGGCTATTGTTGCGTTGGTTGTGATCTATTTTGCTTATCAAAAAATATACTTAGGCCCACGCGAAAGCGAGGCACAGGATCAAATGCATGTTGCACAGGAAAACTGGGCTAAAAAAGACTGGGACAAGGCACTTAAAGGCGATGCCTCATACCCTGGTTTTGAAAAAATCATCAGCGATTACAGCAACACCAAAGCAGCTAACCTTGCTTACTACTATGGCGGTATTGCTTACCTTAACAAAGGCGAGTACCGCAAAGCGATTGATTACCTGAGCAATTATCATGGTGACGACAGCATGGTATCGGCAGAAGCGCTTGGCGGTACCGGCGATGCTTATGTTGAACTGAAAGATCTTGATAAAGCAGCTTCTTACTTTAAAAAGGCTGCTGACAAAGCGAATAACAAGTTTTTATCTCCATTATACTTAAAGAAATTAGGTTTGGTTTACGAAGCGCAGAACGATAACAAATCGGCTGTTGATGCGTACAAAAAAATTAAATCAGACTATAGCGACAGCGCTGAAGCACAAAATATCGACGAGTATATTGCACGTGCAGAAGCAAAGCTTAACCAATAATTGCAGCCCAGATGGCTACACAGTTAAAAAACCTGTCAGATTTTTCTGAAACCGAAATTCCATCGGCAGCGCCATACCGGTTTGGTATTGTTACGGCCGAATGGAATGCAGAAATCACTAATGCACTGTACCAAGGCGCTTACCAAAGCCTGGTAAATAATGGTGCAAACCCCGATCACATATTTTCATACGCCGTTCCGGGCAGTTTTGAATTAATAGCCGGAGCCGATATTTTGTTTAGAAATATTGCTAACTTAGATGCAGTGATTTGCCTTGGCTGTGTAATACAAGGCGAAACAAGGCACTTTGATTTTATTTGCGATGCAGTGGCAAACGGATTAAGCAACGTAGGCCTTAAACATAGCAAGCCGGTAATTTTTGGTGTACTTACTACTGATAACCAGCAGCAGGCTATTGACCGCGCTGGTGGCAAGCATGGCAACAAAGGAGACGAAGCTGCCATTACAGCAATTAAAATGGCTGACCTTGCCGAAAGCTTTAACAGATTTTAAACTCAGGTATTAAGAGCGATATGAAAAAAATCATCTACATAGCATTAGTGGCAGTAGCTTTAGGTTGCACCATATCTTCATGCTCAAACAAGCTTTGCCCGGCTTACGGCAGCTATCACAGGCGCTAAGCCAAAAGCTTTACTATCTTTTTACAATCCAATTCAAACCTTTTCGCGGTTTTCCGTTTATTTTTGCATAAAGTTATTGGGAAAATTATGAAATGGATACCCTTGGAGTCTGCCGACCAGTTGAATGAGATTAAAGCGCATGCAGGCTACAGCATTATTTTTAAACATAGTACGCGTTGCTCTATCAGCATGATGGCCCGCAGGCGTTTTGAAATGGACTGGGATCAGATGCCCGATAACATTCCGCTGTATTTTCTTGACCTGATCAAATATCGCCCTATCTCAAACCAGGTTGCAGAAGATTTCCATGTACATCACGAATCACCTCAACTGTTGCTGATCAAAGAGGGCGAGTGCATACTTGACCAATCGCACGGTGGCATTTCGGTAGAGGAAGCACTGGTAATGGTACAATAATACCAGCTTCTTAAAAGATTAGATAATATCTGGCCTTAGCAGAGGTCATTTACCTGTAAGTTTTGTGCAGGTGCAACTTTTAAGGTGTTGAGGGCTTTTCTTTTTTATTTACATTTGTATAATGATTGATTTACCGGTTATACCGGCAAGCCAAACCCAACGCAAGCCAGACTGGCTGCGGGTGAAACTTCCGGTTGGAAAAGAATACGCGCATGTACGCAGCCTGGTGGATACCCATAAGCTGCATACCATTTGTGAAAGCGGTAATTGCCCTAACATGGGCGAATGCTGGGGAGCAGGTACTGCCACGTTTATGATACTTGGCAACATCTGTACCCGATCGTGTTCTTTTTGTGCTGTAGCAACAGGCCGCCCGTTGGCTGTTGACATGGACGAGCCTAACCGTGTGGCCAACTCTGTAAAACTAATGCAGGTTAAACACTGCGTTATTACCTCTGTTGACCGCGACGACCTTAAGGATGGCGGTTCCATCATCTGGGCAGAAACCATTAACGCTATTCGCCGCGAAAGCCCTGAAACTACTTTAGAAACTTTATTGCCTGATTTTAAAGGCAACTGGGACAACCTGAAACGTGTAACTGATGTGCGTCCTGAAGTTGTTTCGCATAACCTGGAAACTGTACGCCGCCTTACCCGCGAGGTACGTATACAGGCAAAATACGACCGCAGTTTGGAATGCCTGCGCCACATCTCTGAAGCTGGTTTGCGTACCAAGTCAGGCATTATGCTTGGTTTAGGCGAAACAGAAGAAGATGTTGTGGAAGCAATGGGAGATTTACTGCAGGCCGGTGTGCATATCCTTACCCTGGGGCAGTACCTGCAGCCAACACGCAGCCATCACCCGGTGATTGACTGGATACATCCGGATCAGTTTAAACGTTACAAGGAAATAGGATTAGAAATGGGTTTCAGATACGTAGAGAGCGGGCCGCTTGTGCGCTCATCTTACCATGCTGAAAAACATTTATTTGAAATATGATACTTCCTTCATATCTTCAACCCATTGAGCCGCAGAACCAAAATATCATTATCTGAAGAAGAGCTGGTGCATGCCATGCGCAATCGGGAAAAGATTGCCATTGAGGCATTGTATGATATGTACTCAGCGTCATTATTCGGCGTAATATCAAGAATAATTACCGACGAAGCCATTGCCGAGGATGTGCTTCAGGAGACTTTTGTCAAAATCTGGAATTCGTTCTCCAGTTACAGCGCCGAAAAAGGCCGCCTTTTTACCTGGATGATTAATATTGCACGAAATTTATCAATAGATAAGGTGCGGTCTAAAGATTTTAAAAATCAAACAAAAAACCAGGAACTCGAAAATAACGTAACTTTTATTGACGAGCAAAAAAATACGGTATACAAACCCGAACTACTTGGGATAAAAGATTTAGTGCAGACTTTGAAGCCAGATCAGAAACTGGTGCTTGACCTGGTATACTTTAAAGGTTATACACACGTAGAGGCAGCTGATGAACTTGGCCTGCCGCTTGGAACCGTTAAAACAAGGCTGCGAATGGCAATTCAGGAACTAAGAAAAAGTTTTAATTAAGTTGGAAGACATAAAGACATATATCGAATCAGGCATACTTGAAGCTTACGTTTTGGGGGATGTTACCCCGGAAGAAAAGCTGAAGGTAGAGGCTATGTCTTTACAACACCCTGAAGTGAAGGCCGAACTTATTGAAATTGAACTTTCACTTGAAAAATATGCAGGTGCAGCAGCCATAGACCCTCCAGAACATTTACGCGACCGTGTTTTAAACAGCTTACTGGTAAACTTAGGCGATGATCGTAATTTCCCTACAAAAACGGTATCAGCACATGAAGCTAAAGTAGTTACATTACGTAAGCAAAAATCAAATAGTATTTATAAGTATGCTTTTGCTGCCTGTTTGGCATTACTTATACTCAGTTTAGCAGCATTGTTCAGCGTTTATAACCGCCTGCAGAATACTACGGGGCAATTGCTGGCTCTACAAACACAAAACCAAAAGTACGCCAACCGGGTAAACCTAATGGATAAACAGATTGCGTTGTTCCGCGACCCTGCTTTCCAAATGGTTAAACTTGACGGTACTTCTAAAACACCTAAGGCTAAGCTGATGGTTGCCTATAGCCCTGCCATGAAAGAGGTGATGATTGATATGGGTCGCGCTAAAATGCCTGCCAATGACGATCAGCACTCCTATCAGCTTTGGGCAATTGTTAAAGGCAAGCCGGTTGATCTTGGTGTCTTTGATGCTTCTGCAGATTCTACAGGCATGAAAGAAATGAAGCCAATTGCTGATGCACAGGCATTTGCAGTAACGCTTGAGCCACGCGGCGGCAGTGCTTCTCCAACACTTGACCAGATGATGGCTGTTGGTAAAACCCTCGCTTCCTTATAAAATAAAAAATAATTTGTATTTTCTGTAACTATTGCTGCCTATACTGCATCTTATATACAGTATTTTGTTCTTTATAGGTCAGTTAGTTAGAAAAAAGCGGCTATTTAATACTTAATGCCGCTTTTTTATTTAACAGACCCGCAATAGTAACAGGTACCTGCGCAGCTACTTTTTCAGGAGTAACCACATGCAATTTGTAAGATAGAGCCAACTGATCCCCAGCCAGGCCATGCACATAAACACCAATTAAGCATGCTTCTAAAGCCGGATATCTTTGCGCCAGCAGTGCAGTGATGATCCCGGTAAGTACATCACCCATTCCACCGCTTGCCATAGCCGCGTTACTGGTAGAATTAAAATATAATTTCCCTTCAGGCGATGCGATGATCGTATAATCGTTTTTAAGCACAATGCAAATTTCTAATTCTTTGGCTTTGTGCATGGCAGTTTGCAAACGCTGCCACCAGGTAGTATGATCGCCGAATAAACGGTCAAACTCTTTCATGTGTGGGGTAAGCACACTGCCTTTAGGTAAACAAGCCCAAAGCTCTTTATGCATCGAAAGCATGTTCAGCGCATCGGCATCCACCACTACCGGGCTGGTGTAATTGGTAAAAATCTCACTCAACAGCGCCAAAGTGCTATCATCTTTACCCAAACCTGGTCCAATACCCATTGTGCTGAATCTGTTCCACTCAACGTCGGGCAAATTGTCGCCCTCGCGTATCGCAGCCATAATTTCGGGCATGTAACTGTTGAGCGCGGTTAAGCCGCTTTGCGGTATGCAAGCAGTAGTTAAGCCCGCCCCGGCCTGCACACAGGCAGATGAGCAAAGCAGCGCAGCGCCCATAGTTTGCGCCTGCCCAGCCACTATCAGTGCATGGCCATAAGTCCCTTTATTACTAAATGCTTCGCGGGGCTTCAGCATTTTAATGATATCTTCTTCCTGTAAATATTGGTAAGGCGAATCAATGTTTTGTAGAAAAGCTCGATCAATTCCGATATCAGCCACCAACCATCTTTTGATCCAGGCTTTACTATCTAGTAGCAGAAAATTAATTTTTGGCTGCTGAAAGGTAACAGCAAGGTCGGCTTTTATAACTGTAGCCTCGGGGTTCAATTCCTGGTCGCCATAAAAGCCGGTAGGCACATCAACGGCAACTACTGTTTTATTCAGGCTGTTAATGTATTCAACAAGTCGCTTATAAGCCCCTTCTAATGGTTTGTTCAAGCCATTCCCCAATAAGGCATCTATAATAATATTGGCTGGTTCATTACTTAACTGCTCTGGAGAAGTAAACTCCACAACTTCAATACCTGTATCTTGTAACCTTTGTAAATTGGTATTGAAATCGCTGGTTGATTTCTCAGAGAAGCGGGCGGTTTTAACAGTAATATTTGAATAGCCCTCATGCTTTAAAATACGCGCAATAGCTAAACCATCGCCACCGTTATTACCCGTACCACAATAAACAGCTACACTTTTTTGCTTATCGGGATATTCACTAACGAAAAGATTAACGAATGCCTTTGAAGCACGTTCCATTAGATCTATAGATGATACTGGTTCGTGGGCGATGGTATACGCATCAGCTTCTTTTATCTGCGCTGCGGTTAATAAGGGTTGCATGATGTATAAAGTTACTCAGGCTGATTTTGTTTACAAAATGACAATACGTCATTGCAAGAACTGATAGGTGGGGATTGCTTCTCCGTCAGCCGGCAGATCGCAAGATGCGTTTTAATAATTACTTCTCCTCCTATATATAGTCTGTTGCTATTGGTCTCTCACCTCAGAGCCTCTGGCATCTCGTCTCCGATATCTTTACTTAATGCCCATTTCCTTAGCCAGAAACTTGCCTGTAAAACTATCTTTTGATTTGGCTAAGCCTTCGGGTGAACCGGTAAAAACAATAGTACCACCGCCTGAACCACCTTCAGGGCCCAGATCAATCACATGATCTACCACTTTAATTACATCAAGGTTATGTTCAATTACTAACACCGTATTGCCTTTATCAACCAACTGGTTTAATACACCAAGCAATACATTAATGTCCTCAAAGTGCAGGCCTGTTGTTGGCTCGTCAAGTATATAGAAGGTATTACCTGTATCCTTTTTAGAAAGCTCGGTAGCCAGTTTTACACGCTGCGCTTCGCCGCCTGACAGGGTTAAAGATGATTGCCCCAGTGTGATATAGCCCAAGCCAACATCATTCAGTGTTTTTACCTTTCGGTATATAGCCGGGATATGCTCAAAGAAAGGCACGGCCTCTTCAATGCTCATGTCCAGTACATCACTGATAGATTTACCACGGTATCTTACCTCCAGTGTTTCGCGGTTGTAGCGTTTGCCGCCGCACTCTTCACATGGTACGTGTACATCAGGCAAAAAGTTCATTTCAATCAGCTTCATGCCCGCACCCTGGCAAGTTTCGCAGCGGCCACCTTTTACGTTGAAGGAGAAACGGCCTGGCTTATAACCCCTGATCTTTGACTCGGGCAACTGAACGTAAAGGTTTCTAATATCAGAGAACACACCAGTATAGGTAGCCGGATTTGAGCGCGGCGTACGGCCAATAGGCGTTTGGTCAATCTCAATTACCTTGTCGATATGCTCTAACCCATCAATCTTTTTATAAGTTAAAGGATGTTTCTTAGCGCGGAAAAAGTGATGATTAAGTATCGGGTATAGTGTTTCGGTAATTAAGCTCGACTTGCCGCTGCCAGATACACCGGTTACACCGATCAGCTTACCCAAAGGAAAGTCGACAGATACGTTTTTAAGGTTATGGCCAGTCGCGTTTTTTAATGAAAGCTTTTTGCCGTTGCCTGCCCTGCGCTTTTTAGGTATAGCAATTTCGCGCTCGCCATTTAAATAGGAGGTGGTAAGTGTATGTGCTTCCATTAACTGGGCAGGTGTGCCTTCGGCAACTACTGTTCCGCCGTGTACGCCTGCAGCCGGTCCCATGTCAATCACATGGTCGGCTTCAAGGATCATGTCCTTATCGTGCTCAACCACTAAAACGGTATTACCCAGATCGCGCAGGTTCTTTAATGCTTTAATCAGGCGGTCGTTATCGCGCTGGTGCAAACCGATGCTCGGCTCATCCAGAATGTACATTACATTCATCAGCTGCGAACCAATCTGAGTAGCCAGGCGGATACGCTGTGCTTCACCACCAGATAGCGTACGTGCAGTACGGTCGAGCGTTAAATAGCTTAAGCCTACATCAAGCAAAAAGCCTATGCGGGCACGTATTTCCTTTAATATCTCCTTAGCGATTATATTCTGACGGTCATTAAGGCGTTCTTCTAATCCAGTGAACCAGTCTTGCAGGGTATTAATATCCATACAAGCCAGTTCAAAAATATTTTTATTATCCACCTTAAAATGCAGCGATTCTTTCTTCAATCGTGCGCCACCACAAACCGGGCAGGTTTTAAGTACACGATAGGCTTCCATGTCGTCCACGGCATCTTCACTGCGGCGTTCCTGCTGCTCTTCAAGCATGCGGATGATGCCATCAAACGTGATCTGGTAGCTTTGAACGTTCCATTTGTTATACTCAACTGCCACCGTGATCAACTCATGCGATCCATTCAAGATGATCTCCAGCTTATCGCGCGGGATTTTTTCAATCGGTACAGATAAAGAAAACTCATACTTTTTGGCAAGCGCTTTCAGTACATGGAAAATCCAGGTTTCACGGTATTCACCAATTGGTGCTAAACCGCCGTTAATAATACTCAGCTTCGGGTTGGGAATAACTGAATTTTCGTCAACCTCAAAAATGTATCCTAAACCGTCGCACTTATCGCAGGCGCCATAAGGTGAGTTAAACGAGAAAGTATTAGGCTGCGGTTCATCATAAGAAATCCCCGAAACCGGGTCCATCAGGTATTTACTGAAGTAAGAAATGTTGTTATCCTTATCAGCAACACGAATAATACCTTTTGCTGTTTTTAGCGCCGACTGTAAGGAGGTGTACAAACGTTTACTGTCTTTATCGCTAATCACCAAACGGTCAACCACAATATCAATATCGTGGATCTTATAGCGGTCAACCTGCATTTTGGGCTCAACGTCCATAATCTCGCCGTCGACCCAAACTTTAAGATAGCCCTGTTTGCGGATTTGCTCAAACAACTCGCGGTAGTGCCCTTTACGTCCTTTAACAACAGGAGCAAGGATATTAACCGGCTGCCCATCGAACTTGCTTAAAATGGCTTTGTAGATCTGGTCTTCAGACATACGTTCCATTTTCTCGCCGGTAACATAAGAATAGGCGTCACCTGCACGTGCATAAAGCAGGCGCATAAAGTCGTAGATCTCGGTAATGGTGCCTACTGTTGAACGTGGGTTTTTGCTGGTGGTTTTTTGCTCAATGGCAATCACCGGGCTAAGGCCCGATACCTTATCCACATCCGGGCGCTCCATGCCGCCCATAAACTGGCGCGAGTAGGCAGAAAATGTTTCCATATAACGGCGCTGGCCTTCGGCATAGATGGTATCAAATGCCAATGATGACTTGCCGCTGCCGCTTAAACCGGTAATTACTACCAGCTTGTTACGTGGGAAAGAAACATCTATATTTTTTAAGTTGTGAACCCGGGCTCCATAAACTTCAACTTCACTTTGCTCGCCCAGATCAACGTTATTTTTATTCATAAATTACTATCGGAAAACTAATGTAACCCTGCTTACACAGCTATGTTTGTGCCATAGTTTAAATAGCAGAAAAAGAGGCACAAATATAACAAAAAAAGGCCGTTCTGTCAGCTGGACAAAACGGCCTCTACATGCTCCGTAATATTTTAATTAGCAACCAATAACTCTGCTGGCGGGGTAAACTCTGTGGTTACCGTTTTATACCCGTATTTACGCGGTTTCTCAATCACCTCTTTCATGGCAATGAGCTTGTAAATATATGAGCCTGTTTCTTTGTTAAGGCTCATGCGGTAATAGTTGCCCTGGTTATGGCGGTTAATGGCACGTGCCACACGTGGCGACCCTGCATTATAAGCAGCAGCGGCCAATGTCCAGCTGTTAAACTGTCCATAAAGTTCTTTAAGGTATTTGCAGGCAGCAATAGTTGATTTGCGGACATTTAAACGCTCGTCTTTACTGCTGTTTACCTTTAGCCCATAGTCGCGGGCGGTTTGTGGCATAAACTGCCATAATCCACGCGCGCCTTTAGGTGAGGTGCCTTCTTTAAGGCCCGACTCTACCAATGGCATGTACTTAAAATCTTCCGGAATGCCGTATGCAAGCAAAATCGGCTCAATGATCGGAAATAGTTTGGCAGCTTTCTTTTGCAATAATTGCGAACCTACCCTTGCGTAGCTATGGCGCCATAACGAAACTTTGATTTTTCTGTTGGCTTTTTTATTAGCTACCGGCATAGACTCATCGGCAAAATTGTAGCCTTTGTTTGGTTCAATACGCGGCGTCAGGTAAGGTGCAAAGCGTGTTATTTTTACCTGACTTCTCTTTTCAGTTGTACTGCAAATAAACAGTTTGAAAATGACAACCGACACCAATATTACGGAGCACGTAATTAGATGTTTTTTAATCATTCAATGTATTTTAGTTCAACAATAGTAGGTTGATGTGTCGGCAAAGGTAAAAAAACAGGTCAGAATATCAAATAGTTAGCCACCCCTTAGTGTTTATCAACATGTTGATAACTTTTAAAAACACTTGTTTTTAACTATGTATGCATAGTTTTTTTGTGAAAAAATAAATTCCAAATTTCATTAAATTTCGTAACTTTACACCCCTCGCTGAGAAGCGTTAACCCCCAAAAGTATGGTATTTAGAAAACCAGGCAACAGTCGCGACGACAAGCCATCAAGATCAACAGGAAGAAGCGCAAAAAGCGCAGAAGGTTCAGGAAGCAGAGCTTCATCGGGTCCGCGTTCATCCTCAAAATTCAACAAAGATTTTAACGATTCACCAAGACGTCCCCGTACTACATCGGAAGACGGAGAACGTAGCTTTAGCAAGTCAGCTGACAGCAAAAGCGGCGAGCGTAGTTTTGGCCGTTCAAGTGGTGGCGACCGCCCTTACAAAAGTACCGGAAAATCTTTTGGTGATAAACCTGCCCGCAAAACAGGCGATAAGCCATTTGGTGGCAAAAGCAGTGACCGTTCATTCGGCGATAAAAAGTTTGGCAATAAGTCGGGCTTTGGCAAGTCAGAAGGAAGGTCGTTTGGCAACCGCAGCAGCGATAAGCCTTATGGCGAAAAGAAATTCGGTAATAAATCTGGTTTTAACAGATCAGAAGGCGAATCATTCGGCAATCGTAGTTCAGAAGGACGTTATGAAAAACGTACAGAGAACTTTGGTAGACCGTTCAAAAAATCATACGACAAGCCAGAGCGTTCACGCGACTTTGATGCCGACAAAAAACCTGCACGTACCATGCGTGCAAAAAAATCAACCACCACTACAGAAAGTAAAGACGACGGCCTGATCAGGTTGAACCGTTATATTTCAAACGCAGGTATTTGCTCACGCCGTAAAGCTGATGAGTTGATACAAGCCGGCGTTGTTAGTGTTAATGGCGAGGTTGTTTCAGAACTTGGCTATAAGGTTGATCCCTCGAAAGATTTGATCCGTTACAATGGGGAAACATTGAAGCGCGAAAAAATGGTTTACGTGTTATTAAATAAACCAAAGGATTATATTACTACAACCGACGATCCGCAGGAACGTCGCACAGTAATGCAGTTGGTTGATAAAGCCAGCAAAGAACGCATTTATCCTGTAGGCCGTTTAGACCGTAATACAACAGGTTTACTGCTGATGACCAATGATGGCGACCTGGCAGATAAACTTTCGCACCCACGTAATAGCATTACCAAGATATACCAGGTTGAGTTAAGCAAAAGCTTAACCCAGGGAGATTTAAATAAAATACAATTTGGTGTTGAGCTGGAAGACGGCTTTATTAAGCCAGATGCAGTATCTTATGTACAGGGCGGAACAAAACGCGAAGTAGGTATCCAGATCCATAGCGGACGTAACCGCATCGTTCGCCGTATATTTGAACATTTAGGTTATGAAGTAGAAAAGCTTGACCGTTCGGTTTATGCCAACCTTACCAAAAAGGACCTTCCGCGTGGCCGATGGAGATTTTTAGACGAAAAAGAGGTGATACAATTAAAGAACCTTGTAAAATAAAACGAAGCCCTTTGTGAAAGCAAAGGGCTTTTTTGTTGAAGCCTCACCGCAACCCTCTCCAAAAGGAGAGGGAGTTTATACTATCGAAATCGTCTTTGCGAGGAGTGTAAACGACGAAGCAATCCCCGAGAGGCATGTTTGACCTCACCCCAGCCCTCCTCAAAAGGAAAGGGCGTTTTATTATCAAGATCGTCTTTGCGAGGAACGATGCAATCACTAGCAATTAATTTGCATCCTGGTGATTGCTTCTCCGCCGAAAGCGGATCGCAATGACGTATCTGATAATATTTTTGAGTCTTATCTACTATATATAAATCACTTTGGCCGGGTAGGATTTAGGTAACGCTTCTCTTTTATAATAAATTATCCCCACTCCTCAAAAGCTGGTACAACTAATACTTTAATTCATATCTTTTCTAAATTGCATTTTTAGCTTGTAGTTGCACACATTGTAACGCTTCCGTTACGACATTTGAATTGCAGCGACTGCCTTAAAATTAAATAGTTATGAACGTTGAAATATTAGCCCGTGTCCAATTCGCGTTTACAATTGCTTTCCATTACATCTATCCGCCGCTTAGCATTGGCCTTGGATTAAACATGGTCATTATGGAAGCCATGTATCTGAAAACCGGAGAGAAGATCTATGAAAAGATGACCAAATTTTTTGTGCGCATTTTCGCCTTAATATTTGGTATCGGTGTGGCTACCGGTATTGTAATGGAATTTGAGTTTGGTACCAACTGGGCTACCTATTCCCGTTATGTGGGCGATGTTTTTGGCAGCGCATTGGCCGCTGAAGGTATCTTTGCCTTTGCGCTCGAATCTGGTTTCCTGGGTATATTACTTTTCGGCTGGAATAAGGTTAGTCCTAAAGTGCATTTCATTTCAACATTGCTGGTCACATTAGGGTCAATGTTTTCGGCCATATGGATAGTGGTTGCTAATTCATGGCAGCAAACCCCTGCAGGTTATCACATAGTGGGTACCGGCTTCAATGCCCGGGCACAGATCACCGATTTTTGGGCAATGGTTTTTAACCCGTCATCCGTGCAGCGCATAACGCATGTATGGCTGGGGGCATTTTTATCAGGTACGTTTTTGGTGTTAAGTATCAGCGCCTATTACCTGCTTAAAAACCGTTATGTCAGTTTTTCAAGAAAGTCATTCAAAATATCCTTGGTACTGGCCACCATTTGTTCACTGGCGCAACTATTCGCAGGCCATGAGTCGGCAAAGGTAGTGGCCGATTACCAGCCTGCTAAGCTGGCTGCTATTGAGGGACACTTTGATGGCTCAAAACCGGCTGATATGTACCTGATTGGATATATCGATCAAAAGAAAAACGAGACAAAGGGTATTGGTATTCCGGGTGGCTTAAGTTTTATTACCAAAGGCGACTTCAAAAAGCCGGTTACCGGATTAAATAATTTCAAACCGGACGACCGGCCGCATGCTTTGAATTTTGTGTTCCAAACGTATCACCTCATGGTAGCTATCGGCATGTTTATGATAGCACTTACCCTGTATGCATGCTTTTTATGGTGGCGTGGCAAACTATTTAATAAAAGGTGGCTGATGTACATCTTCGCTTTTTCGGTATTGCTGCCGCAGCTGGCTAACCAGGTAGGCTGGTACACAGCCGAAGTTGGCCGCCAGCCCTGGGTAGTGTATGGGCTGCTCCGCACATCGCATGCGCTCTCACAAGCTGTAAAGGCAGAAGCCGTTGTGTTTTCGCTTATCCTTTTCACATTTGTTTATATCATCTTGTTCAGCTTGTTTATTTACCTGCTTAACAAGAAAATTAAACATGGGCCGTTCGACGAAGAGAACCTTGACCATAGTCCGCGTCATATAGAAATGGCAGATTCATTATCATAAACAGTAATACACATGGCAACATTTTTAGGTATCGATTATCAAACATGGTGGTTCCTGCTAATTGGAGCAGTGTTTACAGGCTATATAATTTTAGATGGATTTGACTTGGGCGCCGGTGCACTGCACCTGTTTTTTAACAAGGAGGATAGCCGGCGTATTGCGCTTAATGCAATTGGCCCGGTTTGGGACGGCAATGAAGTTTGGATAGTGATAGGCGGCGGTTCGTTATTTGCTGGTTTCCCGGAGGTTTACGCTTCGCTGCTATCTGCGTTTTATGTGCCTTTTATGCTTTTTCTTACCGGCATAATATTCAGGGCCATATCTATTGAATTTAGGAGCAAGGAACCAATGAAATGGTGGCGCAGAATGTGGGATATCTGTTATGCCTGCTCAAGCTCGCTGATTGCCTTTTTATTAGGGGTAATATTGGGCAATGTAATACAAGGGATAAACATGGGGGCCGACCATGTATTCCGTGGCAATGTGCTTGATTTTGTTAACCCATATTCTATACTGATGGGGATCACTACTCTGGCTTTAATGATGATGCACGGTGCTATTTACCTGGTAATGAAAACAGAGAACAGACTGTATACCAAGCTTACCATTATGGTGCGGGATACCACCATCTTTTTTGTGATTATGATACTGCTAACCTCTTTTTACACACTGCTTTACCTGCCGCACATGGCTATCACCATGCGCAGGTACCCTGTAATGTTTGTTATCCCGGTAATGATGGTATTAGCTATAGCTAACGTAACCCGGCAAATCACCAAGCGTAAATATTTGTTTGCCTTTATATCTTCGGCGGTAACCATCAGCCTGTTAATGGTGTTGGTAGCCATAGAACTTTACCCTAACATGCTGCTTTCAAAAGTAAATCCGGCTTATCACCTTACTGTTTACAACGCATCCTCATCGGAAAAGACGTTGGGCATTATGCTGATCTTTGCAGCCATAGGCGTACCGTTGGTTGTAGGCTATACCACTTTTGTATTTTTCACCTTTAAGGGAAAAGTAAAGCTGGATGAAATGAGTTATTAGATTTGAAGATAAGAGCTCAGAGACGAGAAGCCAGAGGTCAGATATAAAAACTTTATAATAGAAGCAGACACCGTCTTGGCGAAGAGTGTTAGCGACGAATAAATCCCCTGCTTTAAAAGTAATTAGCTTAAATTTTCATTGCATTTAGAGAGCAGCAAGGGGTTACTGCTCCTTCAAAAACGCCATCAGCTTTTCCATGGCTTTTGCACGGTGGCTAATGCGGTTCTTTTCTTCCATAGTCATTTCGGCAAAGGTAACGTCATATCCTTCTGGCTGGAAGATGGGGTCATACCCAAAACCTTCTGATCCTGACAGTTCATTTCGGATAGTGCCTTCAACCGTACCTTCAAAAAAGTGCTCCTCACCATTCCATATCAATGAAATCACAGTGATGAAACGTGCCCTGCGGTTTTCAATGCCCTGCAAATTATCAAGCACCTTTTTTATGTTGGCAGCATGGTTGCCATGTTTCCCGGCATAACGTGCAGAGTAAACGCCAGGCTCCCCATTCAGTGCTTCTATCTCCAGTCCGCTGTCGTCGCCAAAGCAATCGAGGCGATACTTATTAAAAATATGATGGCTTTTTATCGAGGCATTTGCATGAAAAGTTGCGCCGTTCTCTTCAATATCATCCGTACAGCCAATATCATTAAGAGTTAATAGTTTAAACTTGTCGCCAATTTTATCAGCAACTTCATCCAGCTTATGGCGGTTATTTGTGGCAAAAACTAATTGGTGAGGCATATTAAAAATTCTTCATTTGTTCCCAAAATGACTTTGCCTTTTCACGGTCGGCCAGCATTTCGGTAAAACTATAAGTATGCAGCTGTTTGATATCGCCTTCGGCAATGGTGTTTATATTTATTGATGGTAATCCGCTAATAACTGCTGTGGAACCCAGTACAACCAGCTTTGTAGGCTTATAAAATGAAACGATATGCTGCTGAACTTGCGGATCAACTTTAGCAACGTTTAAAATAGCTACATCAGCCAAAGTAAGTTCTTTTCTGCCAAGCGTACTTTCCAGCGCTTTCTGATGCGCCGGGTCCATGTGTTCATGGTCGCTGTAATGTACTAATATCAGAAACTGCTTGTTGTTATTTCCCAGGCAATTAAATTGCGGTTCGGGCGTTTTTTCTTCTGTGGGTGCAGCTGCGGGGCCTTCAGCATAAAAAGCCTTATCTTCTTTAAGCAGGTATAATTCGTCCTGCAAAAAAAACTGAAGAAAGGCGGTGTCGTCCGTTGGCATATTTAACAAATTTTAACCAAAAATACTTAAAGCAACTGAGCCATAATCAGCATATTCGTAAAATATTGGCTATTATGGCTAAATAACATTTTAAACGCCTGCAGTTCAATAAAAATTGCGAAATTTGTTGATTATTAGTGCCGCAGGGTATCGTAAGGAATATTAAAAATTAGATGAGAAAATTCGGATTAGCCATTTTAGGCTTATTGCTGGTAATTTCAGTTTCAAAAGCGCAGCAACGCTCGGTTGACAAAATTGCCGGTGTTGTGGGCAGCAGCATCATTCTACAGTCAGACATTGAACAGCTTTATGCCCAATACCTGGCTCAGGGTGCAACATTACCACCAAACTTTAAATGTGAGATATTACAAAACCAGCTTACTCAGAAAATATTAGCTCAGCAGGCCGTTATCGATAGCGTTAGCGTAAAAGACGATGAGGTTGATGCCGAGCTTGATCGCCGTATGCGTTCAATGGTGCAACGTGCCGGTGGCGAGGAGCGCCTGGAGCAATTCTTAGGACGTTCTATTATCCAGTACAAAGACGAGATCCGCAACGAAATCCGCGAAAGCATGGTTGCCGATCGTATGCGCGGCAAGATCACTGAAAAGATCAGCGTTACCCCGCTTGATGTAAAAAACTATTACGACAAAATTCCTAAAGACAGCTTGCCATCCTTCAACAAAGAAGTTGAGGTGGGGGTGATCAGTTTTAACCCAACACTGAACAAGGAAGAGAAGGAAATGTCGAAAGAGAAAGCAGAAGAGCTACGTGCCCGTGTTAAAAAAGGAGAAGACTTTGCCACTTTGGCAAGGCTTTATTCGCAAGATCCTGGTTCTGCACCTCAAGGTGGCGACCTTGGTTTTAACGAACGTGGTACATTTGTAAAAGAATTTAGTGCAATGGCTTTCAGATTAAAGGCTGGTGAATTGTCTCCGGTATTTGAAACCGATTATGGTTTTCACTTTTTACAAGTGATTGAGCGCCGCGGTGAGCAGGTGCATGTGCGCCATATCCTGATTATGCCTCAAATTACCCAGGCAAGTGTTGACCGGGCTAAAATGAAGGCAGACAGCGTTTACGACCTGCTGACCAAGAATAAAAAGATTGATTTCTCAAGTGCGGCTGCCTATTACTCAGACGATAAGGATACCAAGTACAACGGCGGTATGATGCTTAACGCAGATAACGTACAAACCCGCTCTACTTACATACCAACGGATAAGCTTGATCCGCAGGTGGCGCTGGTAACTGATACCATGAAGGTAGGTGAAATTTCTAAACCTATACTGTATACTGCACAGGATGGCAAAAAAAGCTATCGTATATTTTTATTGAAATCTGTTACCGATGCGCATAAAGCTAACCTTGCGCAGGATTTTCCAAAAATTAAAGATGCCGCTTACAATGAAAAAGTAAACCGTACCGTGAGCGAGTGGTTTGAGAAAAAACGTAAGCAAACATTTATACGTGTTGACCCTGAATACCAGGGTTGCGCTATGGTGAAAAGGTGGATGGACAGCGCGCCTAAAGCAGTAGCTGCCACTACTACTACAACCGATACGCCAAAACAGTAATATGCATTCGTTATACCGGTCAGAAGTTGAGGCAGCCGACGCCTTAAAGCAAGTATATGATAAGGCCCGATCTGAAATTGCCAAAGTTATAGTTGGCCAGGAGGATGTGGTTAAGTCTGTACTTATTGCCGTGTTCAGCAATGGGCATTGCCTTTTGGTAGGTGTACCTGGCTTAGCAAAAACTTTACTGGTACAAACGGTAGCACGTGTACTCGATCTTAACTTTAACCGTATACAGTTTACGCCCGACCTGATGCCTTCGGACATTATAGGTTCTGAGGTACTGGGCGAAGACAGGAACTTTAAATTTATACACGGACCAGTATTTTCTAATATCATATTGGCTGACGAGATTAACCGTACGCCACCAAAAACGCAGGCTGCATTATTAGAAGCCATGCAGGAAAAAGCGGTTACAGCTTCGGGAGTTACTTATAAACTCGCACAGCCATTTTTTGTATTAGCTACCCAAAACCCTATTGAACAGGAAGGTACTTATCCACTGCCAGAGGCGCAGTTAGACCGTTTTATGTTTAACGTGTCGCTTACCTATCCAACATTTGCCGAAGAGTTACAGGTGGTAAAAAATACCACAGGTACTCAGGTAGCAGAATTGCATAAGGTACTGAATGCCGAACAGATTATTTATTTTCAGCAATTGGTTCGCAATATACCTGTAACCGATCATGTGCTTGAATATGCCGTTAAACTGGCTGCCAAAACGCGCCCGCAAGGCGAATTGGCTACGCCGCTGGTAAAGCGTTTATTAAATTGGGGTGCTGGCCCGCGTGCTTCGCAATTTCTTGTTTTAGGGGCTAAATGTCATGCCGTGATCAGCGGTAAATATTCGCCGGATGTTGAGGACGTACAGGCTGTAGCAAAAGCTATTTTAAGGCACCGTATTGTGCGCAGCTATCAGGCTGAGGCAGAAGGCTTGTCTGCCGATCAAATCATTGAACAGCTATTTTAAAATCAAAATATTCACAAAACAGAAAGGGCTGCCATTTGGCAGCCCTTTCTGTTTATATCTAAGAAAATCTATTATTCATTTTCAATTGCCGAGAATATCTCAAGCGTAATGTTCCAACGGTTTTTGGCATCACGCTCCCATATACGTACATAATTGTAATTGCTTACAATGTTCCCTTTTTTAATGCGTGCACGACCATAGCTGTAAGCAAGATCGCCACTGGTTGAGCGGCCTGCGTTCACTGTTTCTGCTGTAATGTTTATTCCTTCATTGTTAATAAACTTCATGGTACGGTCGATACCATTCATTGGCGGGAAACCAGGGAAATAAAATTTACCTTCAGGGGCAAAAAACTCTTTATAAGTTGCTAAAGTAGAAATGGTAAGTGTATGGTTAGCTGTTTTATCGGTATTTACGATAATACTTTTACCCATAAACGGATCTTTGCTGATGGTGGTCTTAGCATCCGGATCAGGATCTTTAATGTCCGTCATCGGATCCTGGTTAGCTTCAGGATGCTGAATGCCTAAATCAACCAACAATTTTAATTTATTGTCGGCATCAGTGCGCCAGATAGATACATAATCGCCATAAACCTTATCATCATCAGACTTGCCGTTTTGATAAACGTAAGGGCCGGCCGTAAAAGCCAGGTCGCCTGCGGCAGAAATACGAGCAACTTTTGGGGTCCATGATAATGTACCGGGCTGCTTGTCTATGTTGGTATAAAAGTCGTTTATTTTAACAGCCTCCGGCTTAAAAACAATGCCTTCAGGATCAGCAACGCTTAAAAAGCCTTCTTTAATACCTTTTCTGGCAACAAGTTTATTGAAGTTCTCTTCGGCGTCTATAACGGTTTGTACTTTTGCTTTGGATGGTGTTTGTGCCTGAGTGGCGAGTGCAGATGCTCCTAATATAAAAAGCAGCGATAGTTTTTTGAAGTTCATTTGTTCGATTGAAAGGTAAATATAGTGAATAGCAGAGCGTTTACTTATTTGCAATATTACAGAATAACTTAAATTATCATAAATTATTGTTGAAGAAGGACACTATCATCTACTATCACTATTAATGTATATATACAGGCTGATCTAAGCCTGTTTATATACAAAAGTAAAAGTATTTGGTTTTTGTTATTAGTCTAACAACTAATTTAGTACAATACCATAACACTTCAATTCTAAATTTAAGTGCCCGGCCTGCTACAGTGGGTATAAGCTAATTGTGTAAGGTAGTCATATAAAAGCACCCCATCGCTATGCTGACCGAATGAGGAAAAATCCAAAGAGAAGTTATTGCTAAAACGATAGGTATTCAAACCTCTCCCATTCGATCTTATTAAATGCTGCTTTGATTGGCATCGAGGCTTATTCCAGCTCGATGCCTATATCATCAATAAAGCAATAAGCCCATCTTTCGCCAGGCTCGGCAGAGGTAATTACAGGGTGATGCTTTTGCGCCGCATGTTTTGATGCATGGCGGTTAGGAGATGAATCACAGCATAGCACTACACCACAGGTTTGACAAACGCGCAGGTGCAACCAGTTACCACCGGTTTTAACACATTCTTCGCAATAATATTTATCTGCGGGTATCTCTTTAAATTCCTGCAGATGCTTACAAACAGATTGATCCATTATTTAATAATTTTCGTGTAAATATCGGTGTACAAATGTTACGGCCATGGCTCCTTCGCCAACAGCCGATGCTACTCTTTTTATAGAATTAAAACGCACGTCGCCCGCTGCAAAACAGCCTGCAACACTGGTTTCTAAAAATGCCGGGGTAAAGCTTTTATCCCAGCGTTGTGAAAACTGCGGCATAAAAAGGTCATTACCGGTAACCAGGTAACCTGCATCATCCCGCACAATAGCAGTATCTTTTGCCCAAATGGTATTAGGCTTTCCGCCTATGCAAACAAATACAAATTTAGTATCATAGTTGGATACCTGTTTAGTTACAGAATTTGAAATACTGATACCATCAAGCGTTCCGTTACCATGCAGTTGGGTGATAGCAGAATTATAAAGTACTTCAATTTTCTTTTTATCCTTTATTCGCGATAGCAGGTAATATGAAAGAGAATCTGACAGGTTACTGCCGCGGATGATCATGGTAACTTTTTTGGCATGCTTGCAAAAATTAAGCGCCGCCTGCCCGGCAGAGTTGCCGCCGCCAACTATAAAAACGTGCTGATTAGCACAAAGCAACGCTTCGCTTGCCCCTGCGCCGTAATAAATACCAAGGTTTAGAAAGTGATCTTCCTCGGGCAGGTTCAGTCGTGCATATTCAACTCCTGTTGCCGATATATTGGCTTTTGCAATAATCTTATTGCCATCTATCAGGTCTACGTGCAGTTTGCGGTCTATAAATTCTGCTTTAATACCCTTACGTATCAGTAAAATATCAGCGCCAAATTTAACCGCCTGGTTTTTTGCCCTTTCAGCAAGTTCTGACCCCGATATTCCATTAGGGAAACCGAGATAGTTTTCGATACGCGAACTGGTGCCTGCCTGGCCGCCAATAGCTTCGCGTTCTACTAACACTGTCCGCAATCCTTCTGATGCTGCATAAACGGCTGCGCTTAAACCGGCCGGTCCAGCGCCAAATATGGAAACATCATATTCGGTATATTTTGGTTTGGAGATCCATCCCAGCTTGCAGGCAATATTTTCAACCGTTGGGTTATACAAAAGGTCACCTTCAGGCAGCCTTACAACAGGTAGCTGCGCTTTGCTGCTTATCTGGCCGGGGATTAAAAGCTTCAGGCTATCGATAGTTTCGACAGGTATCCAGTCAAAACTTACCAGGCTGCGTTTTAAGAAATCCCTGATCACATAGGCAGAGGAAGAGTTCGGCGGCCCATAAACCATTAGCCTCTGGTCTGTCATTTTATTCTTTTCCATAACTGATCATACTTAACAAGGGCAATTGCTTTTTACTAATTAACCGTTTTATGAAAGTAAATCTCCGGTAACAGCAGTATGCCCTTTTCACCGGCATCTGTTTCAATAGTATGAATGTATTTGTAATTGTTAAAAAGCTGATCATATACCTGATCAATCAGTTTAACACTAAATGAATTTTTAGCAACGCGGCAATTGTTCTGAATACATAAAATAGCTTTGTCGTTATTCAAGGCAAAATCATAAATATAGCCTTCATTGTGCAATTGATTTAGCCGCTTGGTCAATAGCCGGTTAATCACATTGTTAGCGCTCTTTAGCATTACTGTCTTATTAGCAAAAAGGGCACCTTTGCAGGCGCCCTTTCAGTTTACTATCGATTATTACGATTGGATAAATGCCAATATATCTGCATTTATAGTAGCCGCCTCTGTTGTTGGCATACCATGAGGGAAACCTGGATATGAGATCAGTTTACCGTTTTTCAGCAGCTTTACAGCTTTAGGAGCTGATATTGCAAATGGCACGATCTGGTCATCTTCGCCATGCAGCACCAGTACCGGAAGGTCTACGCTTTTCAAATCCTCGGTAAAGTCTGTTTCAGAAAAAGCTTTGATACCGTCATGATGTGCAAGTATGCTACCCATCATGCCCTGGCGCCACCAGTTGTCGCGGATACCTTGTGATACCTTTGCGCCTTCGCGGTTATAGCCATAAAACGGAATGGTAAAGTCCTGAAAGTACTGCGGCCTGTTAAAAGCCGTTCCCTGGCGAATCTCGTCAAATACACTCATTGGAACGCCTTCTGGATTGTTTTCTGTTTGTAGCATTAATGGAGTAACTGCGCTGATCAGTACCGCTTTTGCAACACGGCCTTTACCATACTTAGCCACATAGCTGATCACCTCGCCGCCGCCGGTAGAGTGTCCTACGTGGATAGCATCCTGCAAACCTAAGTAATCGTAAAGTTCAGCAGCATCATTAACATAAGTTTCCATGTTATGGCCGGTAGCTGCTTGTGTTGATCTGCCGTGGCCCCGGCGGTCATGCGCAACTACTCTATAACCATGTTGTACAAAAAACATCATTTGTGCGTCCCAATCATCGCTTGATAACGGCCAGCCATGGTGGAATACAATTGGTTGTCCGGTGCCCCAATCTTTGTAATAAATCTCTGTTCCGTCTTTAACTGTGAATTTCATAATTGTAGTTTTAGTTTTTATGTAATTGTTGTTTGGCGGGTTTAGTACCACAAGTATGCCATGTATTCAATGTATTGAAAATCATGTAGTTATATTAAAGTTTTAAGTTTAATTATTACGGTATTTCGTGAATTCATGTTTTTGTACAGGCTGTTTTTCGTAAATGGGCATTTTGCTGCGGTTGTACTAAATCCATATAACCTATTTAATTAGAGGTAAAGTTAAAGTCTAACATCTTGACATTCAGGAGACATCATTTTTGTGCTTTTTGCGTACTTTTGTTCGTTAAAGATTTTCTAATCCTTTCTTCCGCAGGCATCAGCAATATGCTGTTATTTCTCAAAGAGAACTCTTCTGCTTACAGCGCTTATAAGGCATCTGAATCTTTAGCTTTCACATTTAAAAAATATATTTATAAATGAGGCAACTTAAAATTAGTGAGTCGATCACCAATCGTGAGACAGCGTCGTTGAATCAATATTTGTCAGACATTGCCAAGATTCCGATGGTTACTGCACAGGAAGAGGTGATCTTAGCTCAAAAGATACGGGAAGGTGATGAGGCAGCTTTGCAACGTTTAACAACTGCAAACCTGCGATTTGTGGTATCAGTAGCAAAGCAATATCAAAGTTCAGGCTTAACCCTGGGCGATCTGATTAACGAGGGCAATGTTGGCCTGGTTAAAGCTGCAAAACGCTTTGACGAGACTAAAGGCTTTAAATTTATATCGTATGCAGTATGGTGGATTCGCCAGTCTATCTTGGCTGCCATTGCCGAGCAATCGCGTATGGTGCGTTTACCTGCAAACCAGGTGGGCGAGCTATCTAAGATTGCTAAATCGTCATCAAGATTGGAGCAGGTGTATGAAAGACAACCTACTGCCGAAGAATTAGCAGAAGACCTTGAAACAACAGTTGATAAGGTAACTACTTCTCTGGCTAACTCGGGTAAGCACATTTCTTATGACAGCCCTTTTTCAAGCGAAGAAGATAATACGTTGCTTGATGTCTTAAAAAGCGTTGAGCCTGGAACTGATAAGGAAATGATGAACGAATCGCTTAGTGTTGACGTAGCCGACAGTATGAAAATACTCAGCGAAAAAGAAAAAGAAGTGGTTGAGCTGTTCTTCGGTTTAAAGAATCAGCATGCACATAGCCTTGAAGAAATTGGCGATAAGATACATTTGACACGCGAGCGTGTAAGGCAAATTAAAGACAGGGCTTTAGCCCGTTTGCGCGACAGCAGACGAACCCGGTCTTTAAGAGCATATTTAGGAGACTAAACTAAAAAACCGCCTCAGTATAAATTGAGGCGGTTTTTTTATTCGCTATTATTTCTTTTTACTTGCCTTTGCCCGCGGATTAAATGCAAGACATTGCTGCAGCCAGAAATCGAAATCCTCATTTTTGTTTAGCACAGCAGCATCTATATAACCGTAGCCTTTATATACCCTGCTTTTGCTTTGCATTGGGCGGAAGCCGGTCCTTTCAGCAAATTCGTCATGAAGCGCCGCGTCAAACCTTACCAGTATTTCATCTCCACTTACGCCAACACATAATTTGTTGTTAACCATAAAAGCCAGGCATTTGAACATCTCCTTTTGTATGATATGCAGTTCAGGATAGTTGGCCAGGTATTCTCTTACCCTGTTTATTAACTGCTGATTGTGGGCCATAACTTGCGCGATAAGCATGATAAATTTAAGAATTTATACATTGCGTTGCATAACAAGAGGTCATAGATTATAAGCACATCTTAACCTAAATTTTATTTATAAATAATAAACAAAGTTTAGTATTGCTGATAAAATACACTCTTATACTAACATGAAAAAATTACTGATATACATCTTTTTACTGATCGGCATACAGGCATCTGCACAAACACCAAAAGCGGTATTTGTTATAGCAGATGGTATCCCGGCCGATGTGATTGAACGTTTAAAATTACCGGGTATGCAGGCAATTATTAATGATGGTGCATATATCAGGATGCATGTTGGGGGAGATAAGGGAACTTATAACCAAACACCCACTATTTCGGCTGTGGGCTACAATAGTTTGCTTACTGGCACATGGGTAAACAAACATAATGTACCCGATAATGATATTAAGGATCCCAATTATAATTACCCAACCATCTTCAGGTTGTTTAAAGATCAATATCCGAACAAAAAGATTGCCGTGTTTTCGAGCTGGCAGGATAACCGCACTAAATTGGTAGGCGACAACCTGCCGCAAACCCGCAATTTAAAAGTTGACTATTATGCTGATGGCTTCGAGCTGGATACTGTAAATTTTAAACACGACAAAAAGCGCGATTTTATGCACCGCATAGATGAGCAAGTGGTTGATAAGGCAAGTGATGCTATAAAAACTAAAGCGCCGGATTTATCATGGGTATATTTAGAATACACTGACGATATGGGCCACATGCACGGCGATAGCCCCGAAATGGAGACTGCGGTTAAGTATCTCGATGCCCAACTTACAAAGCTTTATAATGCCATAAAATACAGGGAAGCACACACTAAAGAGAAATGGCTATTAGTAGTAACTACCGACCATGGCCGCGATGAACAGACCGGGAGGAACCACGGCGGACAAAGCGAACGTCAGCGTGATACCTGGATGATTACAAACTATAAGAACCTGAACAATTATGCAAGGCTGGGCAACCCGGCAATAGTTGATATTATGCCGACACTGGCTAATTATTTAAAAGTGAACATTCCGGAAAATGTAACACGGGAGGTAGACGGAACAAGCTTAATAGGCCCGGTGTCTGTAGCAGATGTAAAACTTAATTACATACAGGGCACCATCAGCGTAAGCTGGAAGCCCTTTAAGCCCGAAGGCAAAGTAAAAATATATGTTACGACCACTAACAATGTTAAAACTAGTGGAACGGACGAGTATAAACTATTACAGGAAGCAGATGTGAAAGATGGCCATGCCTTGATCAATGTGAAAGACATGCCATCCAAATTTTATAAAGTGGTATTACAAGCACCTTATAATACAGCAAACAGGTGGCTGGTTATCCCTTAAAATGCACAGTTTGCTGATGGTTTAATGCCTTGTGCTTCGGTAGTCAGATAACTTTTTTTACCCTTGAAGGTAACAATCCAAAGGCTGTCGAAATCGTCGCCTTTCCATTTAAGTTTATCTGTTTTTACACCAAGCGCATCAATAATATCAGGAATATTGCCGTGTTCCCAAACTACTATAACAGTGCCCGAACGTTTCAGTATGTTGGCTGCCAGTTGTTCTGTTTTTTCGACATCATATTTTGAGTTGACGGTGAGGTTATACTTCACCGCTAACGGCCATATGGTTTGCATCATGCGGCCGCTTTTGGTTGCCTTGCCTGTAGATGGCGATGGCACGTACACATAATCAGGTACACCAAACTTCGCAATAAGTACTGACGGTAATTTCATGGCACGGTTAAAGCCCTCGCATGATAAGTTATCACCTTCTGCCGGCTTCTCGGCATGGCGCAAAATGATCACCTTTAAAGGTTTTTGTGCGAAAGAAAACCCGGTTGCAAGTAAGACTAACAGGGTAACGGAAAGTATTTTAAAGATTATGGTTTTCATAGGTATAGAAAGTGCGATAGCATCAAAATTGTTTAGTTATACTGGCTGGTTAATTTTTTATAATCCTCTTCCGTGTCAATGTCAATATTGCCAAGCGCAAATGGAGCAGCTTCAACATCTGCCTGATGGGCAATCAAAAGTTTTTTTGCGCCTTCCTGCCCTTTTAGTTTTAACAGGTCATTAAAATATTGCTGTTTAAACAAGGCAGGCACCCCAAGTGTATTACTGTAATTGCAGGCTATAATGCCTTTCTCTGATGCTTTAGCCCTTTCAATAATGTGCTTTAATAATTCTGCGTTTACATGGGGTTGATCGCAAACCAAAAATAAAATTGCTGTTATTGAGGGCTGATTTTGCATCATGTGATTTACAGCCACATGGATAGATGATGCCATCCCAGTTGCCCAGTCGGGGTTGTTTAATACTGTAACATTATCTTCTGCAATTCCTGAACGGACAACATCACTATGAGCGCCCACCACGATATAAATATTATCCGCAACCGCTTTTGCAGCTGTTAAAACCTTATTTAATAAAGTTTCGCTCTTGTAGATCAGGTTTTGTTTTGGCCGACCTAACCTGGTAGAAGCTCCGGCTGCCAGTATCACAATAGCCGTCATACTTAGGCTGTAATGTTATCGCTTTCGCGCATATGCACAAACACCTTTCTTTTTAACGATAACCCATCGCGCTTGTTAATGACTGATTGTATTTCGGCAACAATAGCTAATGCAATTTCCTCTGCATTCTCCGAACCGATATCTAAACCCGCAGGCCCGTGTAATTGGGTGGGTATATTTTCTGACAATTCAGCAGATATTTCGTCAAGCATGCGCACTAACCTTTTCTTAGGCCCAAGTACGCCAATGTATGGAACATCAAGCGAAAGCAGATCGGCTAATAAAGCGCTGTCGTAATTATAGTTGTGCGTCATCAGCATAAACACTGTGCGCTTATCAACTGATAATTGGTCAACAACCTCATTAGGCCTTGCAACAAGCAAACGGTCGGCTAATGGAAACCGTTCGGTTGAGATATAGTTCGCCCTGCCATCTGCAATGGTGATCTGCCATCCTAAAACCTTTGCTATCTGCATCAGCGGAATAGCATCATTGCCAGCGCCCACTATAACTAAAGACAAGGCAGGTTGTAGCAGCTCTACAAAGCACTGATATTCACCATCGGTGAGGTAGCTTTTAGATGATGTTTCGTTTCCTGCTAATAATTGATCTGCTGTTGTTTTAATATCACTTTCTAAGTCTTTAACAGGGATAAATCCGTAAGCTACACCTTGTTGTTCTATCAGCATACAGGTGCCATGCTGCGGTGCATGCCTGTTAACTATGTTGAAAATAGTTATCAATACAACCGGCTCCCTTTTGTTAAGAAAAAGCTGGAATAGCTTAATGGGGTGATAATCATCGGCAGTATTAATAGGCTCGATAAGTACATGGATAATACCGTTGCATCCTAAGCCTACACCCAGTTTGGCATCGTCATCATCAGTAGTATCATAAGTAACCAGCATAGGCTGTTGCTGCATAATCACCAACCGTGCCTTTCTCAAAGTATCACCTTCCAGGCAACCGCCGCTGATGGCACCCGTTAACTGCCCATCTTCGGTAACCAGCATACGTGCCCCCGACCGCCTGTACGACGAGCCTTCCACATGCACCACCGTTGCCAAAGCCGCTTGCTTGTTCGCCAGCCGCGCCTGTTCAAAAGCCCTTACTATATCCTGCAGCTCTTTCAATGCTTTTTGGGTTAGATCAGTTTATCAGGTGTAATCGGAAGTTCCCTGATGCGTTTGCCGGTGGCATTATAAATGGCATTAGCCACCGCTGCCGACATGCCAATCAGTGCAATTTCGCCCATACCTTTCACACCCATCGGGTTCACAACATAATCGGGTTTGTTGACAAAAACGGTATCAATCTGCGGGATATCTGCATGTACAGGTACATGGTAACCAGCCAGGTCAGCATTTACATAACGACCGAAGCGGTGGTCTACCACAGCTTCTTCCATTAATGCCATACCAATGCCACCTATAGCACCGCCTACAATCTGGCTGCGTGCAGTTTTAGGACTGGCAATAGTTCCCGAATCTGCAACCGAAGCCACATTTACTACCCTCACTACGCCTGTAAGCGGGTTTACTTTCACCTTTATAAAATGTACAGAATAAGAGTAGCTCGAGTATTTGCGCGAATCTGAACTGGCAGACGACGTAATGGTCACATCGAGTTTGTCGAGGCCTTTATCTTTTAAAATTTTTGTATAATCAGGATGATCGGTACCACCATTGCCTGCAACCTGCTGAAATTTCTCTTTCAACGCCCTGCAGGCATCATGCACAGCCGAACCCACGGTAGCCGTAATAGAAGAACCACCCTGTGTTGGTGATGGCGGCAGGGAGGAATCGCCAAGTTCAAACTTAATTTTTGATGATGGGATGCCGAAGGTATCTGAAGCAATAGCCGTCATGGCGGTGCCGGTACCTACGCCTATATCTGTTACGGCGGTTTGCAATAACAACATGCCATTGGACTGCATAGTAGCTTTAACCGTTGCCTGACCACGGAATGCGCCAAAAACACCGGATGCCATACCGTAACCTACCAGCCAGCCATCTTCTTTAAGGCTGCCCGGTTTTGATGGACGGTCTTTCCATCCAATTTTATCAGCACCTAACTGATAAGCTTCTTTCAGGTATTTAGTGCTGAATGGTTTATTGGTTTCAGGATCGGTATCCGCATGGTTACGAATGCGCAATTCGATAGGATCCATGTTTAGCTTGTAAGCCATCTCATCAACCGCTGATTCCAATGCGAAAGCACCGGTTGCTTCTCCGGGCCCACGCATCCACGTTGGCGTATTCATGTCAACAGCTACAATTTTATAAACCGTGCTTACGTTGGGGCAGGCATACATAAAACGCGACATGTTTACGCTGCCTTCGGTAAATTCTTCAAAGCTTGAAGTTTGTCCTGTGGCCTCGTGTATCAATGCGGTTAGTTTACCATCGTTAGTAGCGCCCATCGTAATTTTTTGCCAGGTATAAGGGCGGTAACCTACCGAGTTAAATTGCAATTCGCGGGTAAGCACCAGTTTTAAAGGGCGCTTTACCACTTTAGCTGCCATTACTGCGGCAATCTCATGCGGCCAGGTGCGCAAGGCATTGCCAAATGCACCACCTACAAACTTGGTAGTTACCTGCACATTTTCCTTCGGTATACTAAATGCCTGTGCGATGTTGTTTTGTGTAGACTTTACCCCCTGCGTTTTTGCAAAAACTTCAACTTTATCGTCTGCTGTCCAGTTGGCAATAATGGCGTGCAGCTCCATTGGGTTATGCACTTCAATCGGAACAATGTATTCTTCTTCCAGCGTTACTGCCGAATTTTTCCAATCGTCCGGATTGCCGCGCTTATAATCTTCAGATCTATGAGGCTTAAAAGCCTTATCCATATTTTTGGCAGCATCGGTATCAAAAGCTTCCTGGCTATAGGTAGCTTTAATCAGTGATGCCGCAAATGTTGCCCTTTCAAAGGTATCGGCAATCACCATAGCTATGGGCTGCCCGTTATATTTAATCGTATTGTCAACAAACAATCGAAGCGGTCCGCTGCCATTGGCTGGCTTAGAAGGGTCTTTGCCTGTTTGATAGCCCGGCACTTTGGGTGCATTGAGATAAGTAATTATCTGTACTACACCCGGGGCACGTTCGGCCGGTTTGGTATCAATCGCCTTTATGGTGCCTTTGGTTATATTACTTACAGCAAATACCGCATACACCATGTTTGGCATATTGTATTCTGCCGAATATTTTGCAGCCCCGGTTACTTTTAACCGGCCGTCTACACGGCTGATCCCTTCTGTAAAAGGTGCTCTGTTTAAGGATTCTTGTGTTTTCATAGATGATAACTAAACTAAGCCAGCTGCATGATTTAATGCCTCGATAATTGATGCCGGGGCAAGTTTCAATTTAAACTCGTTTTCTTTATAAGCCCTGGCACCTTGCATAGCTATTTGTGCCGCCTGCTCAAAGTTGGCCGTAGTGGCGGGTTTGCCTGCCAATGCCTTTTCTGCATTGGTTAGTCGCCATGGTTTATGCGCCACGCCGCCCATAGCCAAACGCGCCGAACGGATAATGCCATTATCAATATCAAGTGCAGCAGCTACTGATACCAGCGCAAAAGCATACGATGCCCTGTCGCGCACTTTAAGATAGTAGCTATGTTTAGCAAAATTATTAGCAGGGATATCAACGCCAAGTATCAGCTCATCTTTTGCCAGGTTGTTATCTAATTCAGGATGATCGCCCGGGAGCCGGTGAAAATCGGTAAAAGCGATGCGCCTTTCGCCTTTGCGCCCGACAACGGTTACTGTGGCATCAAGCGCAGCCATAGCTACCGCCATATCTGATGGGTGCACGGCAATACATTTATCACTTTGCCCAAAGATGGCATGCATGCGGTTAAAGCCTTCTAACGCACCACATCCCGAACCCGGATTGCGTTTATTACAAGGCATTGCCACATCATAAAAATAAGGGCAGCGTGTGCGCTGCATCATATTACCGCCTACGGTTGCCATGTTGCGCAATTGTGCAGATGCACCTGCGTTGAGCGCCATGGACAATAAAGGGAAATGATCTTTTATGATTTGATCTTCGGCAACCTGGCTGTTTAAAGCTAATGCGCCGATATGTACACCATTTTTCCCCTGTGTAATGTGCTTTAAAGGAAGTTTGTTGATATCAACCAGCTTATCCGGCGACATTACGCCGTGTTTCATCAGGTCGACAAGGTTACTGCCACCTGCAATAATTTTTGTACCCGGTTGCGCTATTGCGGCAATCACATTTTGTTGTGTTGACGGGCGGACGTACTGAAACTGTTTCATACCTGCTGTCCTCCGGCTTTAACTTCCATAATAGCATTCACAATATTAGGATAAGCACCGCAACGGCAAATATTCCCGCTCATGTACTCTCGTATCTCTGCTTCAGAACCGGCATGGCCTTCGCGTACACATGCTACTGCCGACATAATCTGACCTGGTGTGCAATAACCGCACTGAAAACCATCGTGTTTAATAAAGGCTTCTTGCATAGGGTGTAGCTCCTCGCCTTTGGCAAGGCCCTCAATAGTAGTCACCTTTTTACCATCAGTCATCACCGCAAGGGTAAGGCAAGCGTTTACCCTGTGTCCGTCCACATGTACGGTACAAGCGCCGCACTGGCCGTAATCGCAGCCTTTTTTAGTGCCTGTTAAATCCAGTTGCTCGCGCAACAGATCAAGTAAAGTGGTACGTGGCTCAACAGAAAGATGATGCACTTTGCCATTTATCTCAATGGTTACCGGCATTTTCTCAAACACCGCCGCAACTTTCTCATCCAGGTGGTTTTCAGCAGCTTTAACTGCTGCTGCCGGGGTAAGCGCAATGGCTGTTAATAAAGTCGACTGTTTTAAAAAGTTTCTTCTCGGATTATCTTCCATTGACTCGGCACCCTGCGACGAGCCTGATTGATTTTCTTCCATAGGTCTGTTAATTGATAACAATTATAAGTTAACAGGAATATCTGGATTTAGTATGCGAAAAAGGTAATTTATAATAATTCCAAAAAGCTTTACCAAATCATGTTTGGTTAAACACTTTTAGTGATGGTCGGCTAATTTGATTATCTTCAATTCCAATTCATTAAACATTCTCCAATGATCAATTCCCCAACTTTACGTTTGTCAATCAAAAAGCTTTTCTGCATTTGCTTAATCCTTTTACCAATAGTGTTAAGGGCACAAATGTTAAAGGTAGTGACCAACCATATCGGTTACGATTTTAATAAGCCCAAACATGCGGTGATTGTGGCCGACAGCAAATTAGCCAGCGTTGATTACAAGTTGGTGGATGCAGATAATGGCAGTACGGTTTCATCCGGAAAAGCAATTTATAGCGGGCCAGTTGATAAATGGAAAAATTGGCAATTCTGGACGATTGATTTTAGCAACTTCACCAAAGAAGGCAACTATAAAATTGAAGTGGTTACGCCCGGGAAGACGGTAAGCTCTTATCCCTTTACAATCGGCAGGAATGTATTGGAACGAAACACCATATCTGATGTGGTCTATTATTTTAAAGGCCAAAGAAGTTCGGGTTTGTTAGATAAAGCAGACCATCAGCTGCATTTTAGCGGTGGAAAAACAGACAGTACCGTTGATGCACATGGCGGCTGGTACGATGCTACAGGCGATTATGGCAAGCACTTGTCGCACTTGTCATTTTCCATATACTTTAATCCGCAGCAAATCAGCCTTACTGCGTGGAGCCTGTTTAAAACTTATGAATACCTGGCCGCAAAACCCGGCACAGATTATCGCCAGTATATGCGCCGCATTTTAGACGAAGCCATGTACGGCGCCGATTACCT
The DNA here is from genome assembly GCF_028736115.1 of Mucilaginibacter sp. KACC 22063. Taxonomy (NCBI): domain Bacteria; kingdom Pseudomonadati; phylum Bacteroidota; class Sphingobacteriia; order Sphingobacteriales; family Sphingobacteriaceae; genus Mucilaginibacter; species Mucilaginibacter florum. The sequence goes on from NZ_CP117877.1 coordinate 231,959, forward strand.
TACCCGCATGCAAGTTAAGAACGGATCGTTTTACCGTTCGGTTGGTGCGCCGGGGCCGGGTAAGTTGCCAAAGGATAGAAGTATACAACCCGACGAGGGCAGCTATCGCATTAAGCAAAATAAGGATCAGTCATTCACAAAAAATACGGAAGCCAACCCCTTAAAAAGTTACCTTGCCAGTTACCGGTCGGGTGGCGGATTGGCTATAGCTGCTTTGGCAATGGCTTCTACATATCCTGTATCAGGTGATTATTCCAATGCAGATTATCTGAAAGCCGCTGAGAATGCTTTCGCGTTTTTAGAAAAGCAAAATCCTGCAATTGATTACGACGGAAAGGAAAATATTTTGGATGATTATTGCGCACTTACGGCCGCTACCGAGTTATATAAAGTAACGCATAAAGCTGTTTATAAAACAGCTGCCGATAAGCGCACAATGAACTTGCTTAAAAGGTTGAGTTCATGGAAAAGCTATAAAAATTACTGGCGTGCAGACGATAAAGACCGCCCATTCTTTCATCCTTCAGATGCCGGGCTGCCTGTAGTGAGCTTGCTATACTATTATCGTTATGCTTCGGCTGATTTACAGAAAAGTATTAAATCGGCTGTAAAATCTTCGATGGAATATGAGCTGAGCATTACTCATGAGGTTAACAACCCTTTCGGTTACAGCCGTCAATTGGTGCAGGATACTTTAGGCAATCGCCGCAGTGCCTTCTTTTTTCCGCATGGCAGCGAGGCTTCGCCCTGGTGGCAGGGAGAAAATGCAAGGCTGAGTTCTATGGCATCCGCAGCAAAGCTGGCTGCTATTACGTTTAAGGATGATACCGCATTCAGCAATAAACTACAAAGCTTTGCCGCAGATCAGTTGAACTGGACCCTTGGACTAAACCCTTATAATGCCTGTATGTTGCAGGGAACCGGGCATAATAACCCGGCTTATGGCTTCTTCGGTACGTTTGAATATACCAATGCTCCAGGCGGCATAGTAAACGGCATTACGTCTGGCTTTGAGAACGAAAACGACATTGACTTTAACCTGCCTTACAGCCAGACCCATAAAGATGCCGACTGGCGCTGGGCCGAGCAATGGTTACCGCACACCGCCTGGTTTTTATTAGCGGTATCTATGCCATAGTTTTAACAGACATTATCTAAAAACAAAAATGCCCCTTTCGGGGCATTAATTATTTCGTTGCTTTTTTACCGGCTCGTTGGTTAAGGTCGCTTACCTGTATGGTAATCATGCGGCCAATTGGTTGGTTACCGCGGTAAGTGATTACCCTTAGTTGCGCCGCATCTTTAGGGATCATTAAAGGTTGCGTGTACTTGTCGTAATGGTTATCCGGGAAACTGTTATCCCAGCTATAGTAAATATCAAGCCCGTTAACCTCGGTACTCATGTAAATAGATACTTCATTGTCTTTTGATAAACTGGTTGTAAATATCGGGTCGTAAACACTTGGTGCATACTTAATATCGGCAACCTTATAACGGTCAAACTGGGTTTCTACACGGCCAAAAAAGTCGTTCCAGTTTTTCTTTGCCTTCGGCGACCACATGGTTTCTGCTATGGCAAAGCCGCGTGGCCAGGTCATGTATTCTGCATGGCGCATGTTGTAAACTTGCTCGGTCCAAAGGTTAGCCTGCCCACCTTTAATGTACGATGCATCAATGCTATCAGGCACCGGCTCAAAAGAGTAAGCTTTTGATAAACGCAGGGTTGCATAAACTTTAGGTTCAATAGCCACATCTCCATTCATATAATCAAGGTAAGCAAAGGTGGTAGGGCTCATGATCACATCATGCTTGGCTTTTGCAGCAGCAATACCACCGCTCATGCCGCGCCAGCTCATTACAGCCGCATTAGGCGCAAGCCCGCCTTCTAATATCTCATCCCAGCCCATAAAGCGCTTGCCTTTTGATTCAACAATCTTTTCAACCCGTTTCTCAAAATAGCTTTGTACCTGTTCGTAATCTTTCAGGTTTTCGCGCTGCATCAGTTGTTTAACAGCATCGCTTTGTGCCCAAAAGTTTTTCATACACTCATCGCCCCCCATGTGGATATAAGGGAACGGAAACAAAGGTGCTATTTCGCCTATTACTTTATCCAAAAACTCGTATACCTTTTCATTAGCCGGGCAAAGGGTGTTATCAACCAATGCCACAGGTCCCCCTGGTTTGCCCCAGTCAGCAATTTCATCTCCGTTACGTACGTGATAGTTTTCTGCGCCAGGTGTGCATGATAATTCAGGGTAAGCCACTACAGCAGCAAGGCTATGGCCCGGAACATCAATCTCAGGCAAAATATTCACATAATTATCCTGCGCATATTTAACCAGCTCGCGGATATCATCCTGGGTGTAAAAACCGCCTTCTGTTTTAGGTTCGCCGGGTGTGGGAGGCGACAGGGTATTGAAATAACCAACTCTTTTCACGCGCCATGCGCCAACCTCTGTTAGTTTTGGTAAACTTTTAATTTCAATTCTCCAGCCTTCATCATCGGTTAAGTGCAGGTGCAGCAAATTAAATTTATAGCGCACCATCTGATCAATATACTGTTTAACATCCTGCTTGGTAAAGAAATGGCGTGACACATCGAACATCAAACCTCTCCAGCCAAAACGCGGATAGTCAGTCACTTTTACGCAAGGCACTGTCCATTTACGGTCAACTACTGTATTGCTTTCAATTTCTTTAGGGAACAACTGCAATAAGGTTTGTACACCATAAAATAAACCTGCAGGTTTGTTAGCTATAATCAGGATGCTTTTTGGAGAAACTGTCAGATGGTAACCTTCATCACCAATTACACCTTCCGGCGATTTGTTTAAAGCAAACTTGATGGTATATGCAGCAGCACCTGCATTCTCTGTAACATTTACTCTTGCAGCGGTGGTAAGCTTCTTTTTAAAGTAACTGGTAACATTAGCAACACCGGTACCACTACCTGCAATTACAACCGTTTTGGGTAAAACGAAAGTGCCTGCAGTTTCTGTAATGGTTACAGGTTCGGGTATGATTGCGATTTTACGGGTAGTTTGCGCATTGAGCGATATTACGCTGCAACACAGGCAAGCCAGGGCCAACAATTTTTTCATGATGATGAGTGTTTGTAATTGATCTGATGCAAAATAGCAATGTTAATTTTAATTAACAAGTTTTAATAAGCCTGTGTTACTTTTTAAAATAATTTAAGAAGTAACATTTGTGTTGCAATAAAAAAACCCTCTGTTTAGAGGGTTCCTTGATTATTTATTCTTTAGTTCGGTAATCGGCTCCTTCGGGACCAGTACTTTATGCACCTTTTCTACATCAAGTGATTTTGCGAGATAAAACTTACCGTCTTTTTTAATATCCGTTGACGATGAACCTATCTTCACTTTATAGTCGCCTTTTTCGGCTACCCAAGTGGTGGTTGCAGTGTTGAATGATGCCAGATCAGCAGGGGTAAGCGTAAAGGTGATCAGTTGTGCCTCGCCAGGTTGCAATAGCCTTGTTTTAGCAAATGCTTTTAACTCGCTTTCAGGTTTATCGAGCATTTTCGCGGGAGCGCTTAAATACAGCTCTACCACTTCTTTACCTGCCAGCTTGCCTTTGTTAGTTACCAGTACCGATGCTGTGATCTTACCATTAAAAGTATTGCTGCTTAACTTAAACTTGCTGTAATCAAAGTCGGTATAAGATAAACCATAGCCGAAGTCATAAGCTGCTTTAACCTTAAAGGTATTGTAATAGCGGTAGCCAACGTATATGCCATCGTCATAAGTTACTTCGGCAGGTTTACCCATTAAAGGGTTGGAAGGCTGATCGCCTTGTTGCGGAAGCTCTTTACCAGGGAAAGTTTTAGCAGACGGCACATCGCTGTACGCAACAGGGAAGGTAACTGCTAATTTTCCTGAGGGATTTACCTTTCCGCTTATGATATCAGCTATGGCGTTGCCTGCTTCCAGGCCGGGCTGCCATGCCAATAATACAGCATCAACTTTATCGCGCCAGCTGGCTACCTCTGTTACACCGCCTACGTTTAATACCACCACTACTTTTTTACCTTTTGCATGGTAAGCGTCTGCTACCTGGGAAATCAATATTTTTTCTGTTTCAGTTAGATTAAAATCTTCCGGCTGGCGGTCCATGCCTTCGCCTGCATTACGGCCAATGGTAATAATAGCAGCATCGGCTACATCGGCACGCTCTTTAAGTGTATTGGCATCCAAAGGCATTTCTGGTAATGCCGGTGGCGCAAAGAACATTACCTTAGGTTTTGGGCGAACGGCTTTCTGATCGACAATATATTTTTTGTAGTTGGCCACCATACCCGGATCAAGTTTATAACCTGCATTGGTTAAGCCCTGGTCAAGCGATACCACGTAAGCTTTGTTTACATCGCCGCTACCTGTACCACCTGCAAAAAGATCATAAGAGGTAATACCATACAAGGCTATATTTTTTGCAGAAACCATTGGTAAGGTACGGTCGTCATTCTTTAACAGCACCATACCTTCTGTAGCAGCCTGACGGCTTACCATTGCATCAGCCTTCAGATCTGGCTTATCAGAATATTTGTAACCTTTAAATGTTGGCGATTTTAAAACGATATTCAGGATATGGGTTACGTTGGCATCCAATTGAGTCATTGTAATCTTGCCTGATTTTACACCATCAATAATAGCTTTAGTTTGCGGACTGGTGCCTGGCATCAGCAGGTCGTTACCGGCGTTCATTTGCGCAACAGCATCGCGGCCGCCAAACCAATCTGTCATTACAAAACCTTTAAAGCCCCACTCGTTTCGTAAAATGGTGGTTAGCAATTCGCGGCTTTGTGAAGTGTACGTGCCGTTAATATAGTTATAGGATGACATGACTGTCCAGGGTTGCGCCCTTTTAACAGCAATCTCAAAACCTTTCAGGTAGATTTCACGCAATGCACGCTCGCTAATGTTGGTCTGCAGGTTCATGCGGTTAAACTCGGCATTGTTGGCGGCAAAGTGTTTGATAGATGTACCCACACCATTACTTTGAATACCTTTTACAATGCTTGCAGCTATGCTGCCTGTAATCAAAGGATCTTCTGAATAATATTCGAAGTTACGGCCGCCAAGAGGGTTGCGCTGGATATTCATACCAGGGCCTAAGAGTACATCTATACCATACTCGCGCACCTCACTGCCGAAGGCAACACCCACGCGGCGAACGGTTGCGGTATCCCAGGTTGATGCCAGCAAGGTACCAACCGGGAATGCCGTAGCATAATATGTTTTAGTACTGTCTTTATGCCTGATGGCGTTGATACGAACACCGGCAGGGCCATCAGAAACGGTTAAAATAGGAATACCCAAACGTGGGATGCCATGTAAACGGCCAGCGGCACCTTCTACTTTTTCAGGGATTTTATCTGCGGGGTCCATTGGCGGCAACATGCCCGGCGGAATGCCTTCTACATTGAAACCCATGCCCACTACCATTTTGACTTTCTCCTCTAAAGTCATGGCGGCAACAACATCTTTTACAGGGCTTTTCCCCAATTGGGGAACTTTGGGTGCTGCTTTTTTTTGTGCATAAATGAGCGATGGCAGCAGCAAGGCCATGCCTATTAATTTAAGTGACTTCATAAATCGGTTATAGTTGGTTTAAATCTTTGTGTTATACAGACACAATGTAGAAATATTTATTCATATAAAAAATATTTTGGCGATATACCGACTGTTACTCAAACGTTTTTGAAGATTAACTCGCCCTGCATATAAAATATAGCTAACTTGAGCAGGCAGATATACCTATGAAGAAAATACATATCATGCTTTTGTTGCTGTGCCTGTCGAGTATGGCTAAAGCACAACCACGGTTTAAAGTGTTGGCGATATATGAAAATGGCGGCCACCATGTAGCGTATTCAAAGGCAGCTAAAGTATGGCTAAATAAGCTGGCAGCAGACAGCAATTTCACTGTTGATTATATCCAGAACACGGACAAGATCAACGACGATTTCCTGAAAAATTATCAGCTATTTATCCAACTCGATTTTCCTCCGTATGCCTGGAAACCGCAGGCAGTTGCCGCCTTCGAAAAATACATCGCTGAAGGCCGTGGCGGCTGGATTGGGTTTCATCACTCCAGCTTATTAGGTGAATTTGATGGTTACCCCATGTGGACCTGGTTCTGGGACTTTATGGGACAGATCCGCTTTAAAAATTATATAGCCACCTTTGCCAGTGCCAAAGTTAATGTTGAAGATAAAAAGCACCCGGTAATGAAAGGCGTTCCTGCTGGTTTTACAATTGATAAAGAAGAATGGTACACCTACGATAAAAGCCCAAGGCAAAATGTACATGTAATTGCCAGTGTGGACGAATCAACTTATAACCCTGATAGCGATATTAAAATGGGCGACCATCCTGTAATATGGACTAACCTTAAATACAAGGCGCGTAACATTTATATCTTCATGGGGCACGATCCCGGCTTGTTCAATAACACGGCTTACACTACGCTTTTTCGTAATGCTATCTTCTGGGCTTCACATCGGTAACATGAAATACTACAAAATATTATTTACCCTGATCTTTGCCTGCCTAAGCTTTATCAGCAAAGCAACGACAGAAATTTTCATTAATCAGGTAGCCTTTGACAGCAGCCTGCCTAAAATTGCAGTGGTTAGTGTTGATGGAAAATTGAACCTCAAAACAATTTTTCGCATGATTGACGCGTCGGGCAAAACTGTTACCACCGGTGTATTAAGCGGCCCCTATGAAGTGCCCGACTGGCAAACAGGCAAATTTTACTACCAGGCAGATTTCTCGCAGGTAGTTACTACAGGCAAATACAAATTACAGATCACTATTAATAATACACAAACAACATCTGATGCATTTATAATTACGGACAATGCACTGGCAAAACTCACCGTACCGTCTATTGTTCATTACTACAATAAGCAACGTGCTACTACACCTGCCGAGCTTAAATCAGACAAAGCCATTAAGCTTTTTGGCAGCGATACCCGCGTTGATATGCATGGCGGCTGGTGTGATGCAAGCGGCGATGTAAGTAAATATTTTTCGCACCTGGCCTACGCCAATTTTGTATCACCACAGCAAATACCTTTAGTTACCTGGTCGCTTGCAAATGCTGCCGAGCGCCTACCAATTTCAATAACCGGGCAAAGAGTAAAGGATAGCCTTCGCCGCGAAGCATTATTCGGTGCTGATTATATGATGCGCGCGTTATCAAAAGATGGCTATTTCCGCATGATTGTATTCAGCTATTTTAATAAAGACCCTAATGCACGCCGTGTGGTTGGCCTGCTGGCAAATAGCGTAACGACGGCAGATTATCAATGCGCTTTTCGCGAAGGTGGTGGAATGGCTATTGCAGCATTGGCACGAGTTTCACGCTGGAAACAACATGGCGAATATACTTCGGCACAATATCTTAACGCAGCCAAGCTGGCATTTGACCATTTGTCGCTTTATAATACAAAGTACGATGATGACGGCAAGGAAAATATCATAGACGATTATTGCGCATTAATGGCAGCTGCCGAGCTTTGGATAAGCACAGGCCAGCAACTTTACCAGAACGAAGCACGGAAACGGGCGCATAACTTAGAAAAGCGTCTTACCCCTGAAGGCTACTTTATTGCCGATGATGGCAATCGTCCTTTCTGGCATGCTGCTGATGCAGGCTTGCCTGTTGTTGCTTTATGCCGTTATCTGGCTAAAGAAACAAATGCTCCTAATCGTAAAACAGCTATAAACGTAATTAGCAAGGCACTGGATTATAACCTACGTGTAACCAATAACGTATCCAATCCTTTTGGTTACGCCAGGCAAACGTTTCGGATAAATGTTCAGGTGAAAGATGGATTTTTTATTCCGCATGAAAATGAAACCGGCTGGTGGTGGCAGGGTGAAAATGCACGCTTAGCTTCACTTGCAACTGCCGCGCTTGAGGGTGGTAAGCTATTATACACTACAGATCATAACACTGCCCGCCGGGATTCACTTAAAGCCTATGCTTCGCAACAATTAAGCTGGATATTGGGCTGCAACCCTTACGCCATGTGCTTTATGTATGGATTTGGGCGCAACAATGTGCCCTACATGCACAGCAATTTTGGTCATGGTTCTGAACGGGGTGGTATCTCAAATGGCATAACAGGTAAAGACGGCAACCCCGACGGCAGCGGTATCGACTTTAAAAAAGAAGCCAACGGGAACGAGTGGCGTTGGACAGAGCAGTGGTTGCCGCACGCTGCATGGTTTTTAAATGCGGTCACCGCGCTGACGGCTAACTAAATATTACAAGCCGTGTTCCAGGCGTGCCTTTTTAGTAAGGCCTTTTACCACCTGTTCGTAAGAGTGGTCTATCATTTCGTGCAGTTGCTTAACGGTAAGGTTGCCATCCATGTAAACGGTATTCCACATCTTTTTATTCATGTGCCAGCCGGGTTGTACTTCCGGGTGCCTGTCGCGTAACTCAACGGCCAGTTCAGGGTCGCATTTCACGTTGAAACGGTTGGCTTCGTCAAGTCCGATCAATAGAAATAATTTATCAGCAACTTTAAACACCAGTGTTTCTTCACCAAAAGGAAAACCTTCGGTTACCGCAGGTTTTTGCAGGCAATAGTCGCGCAAATCTTCAATGTTCATGGCTTAATTGTTGTTCAACCGGTAAATAAAGTTCTAATTTGCACAATTAATTTTGCGTATGAATACAGAATCGAATTTTACCGTTGCTGAGCGTTTCTTACGTTATGTGACCATTGATACCCAGTCGGACCCTGAATCGCCAACCTGTCCGTCAACAGAAAAACAGAAGAATCTTGGCCGTTTGCTGGTGCAGGAATTACAGGAAATAGGCATTACCGATGCCGAGCTTGACGAGCATGGTTATGTGTATGCTACCATCCCTTCAAACACGGATAAAGATGTGCCGGTAATTTGCTTTTGCTCGCACATGGACACATCACCTGACTGCAGCGGCGAAGGCGTAAAACCTATCATCCATCATGATTACCAGGGACAGGATATTGTATTACCCGATGACAACTCGGTTGTGCTGAAGTACAGGGAACACCCAGACCTGAAAAACCAGAAAGGCAATGACATTATCACCGCAAGTGGCACTACGCTTTTAGGTGCAGATAACAAAGCAGGACTTGCCGAAATTATGGATGCGGCTTATCAACTGGTTAATCATCCTGAAATTAAGCATGGCAAGATCAGGATATTATTTACACCGGATGAAGAAATAGGCCGTGGCGTAGAAAAAGCAGACCTGCAAAAATTAGGTGCCGATTTTGGTTATACTATGGATGGCGAAAGCAGGGGACATATTGAAAACGAAACCTTTTCTGCCGATGGCGCAAAGCTGATTATTAATGGGATAAGTGCGCATCCGGGTTTTGCCAAAGGCAATATGCAAAGCGCCATAAAAATTGCCGGTAAAATTATTGCTGCCTTACCTTTTGAGCTTTCTCCAGAGGGTACGGAAGATAAAGAAGGTTTTGTACACCCGGTATCAGTAAGCGGCCATGCAGAACAGGCCGTTATAGATTTCATTATCCGCGATTTTCAGGATGAGCGTTTGGCAGATTATGCCAATATAATTCGCCGTATTGCCGCCGGTGTGGTTAAAGGCTTTCCGGGTGCAAGTTTCGAACTGCAGATAAAAGAGCAATACCGTAATATGAAAAAGGTTTTGGACCAGCACCCGCAGATAGTTGAATATGGTATTGAAGCCATTAAGCGTGCCGGTATGACACCGCATTTGCAAAGTATCCGTGGCGGTACCGATGGTTCGCGCTTATCATTCATGGGTTTGCCTTGTCCAAATATATTTGCCGGCGAACATGCGTTCCACGGTAAGCAGGAATGGGTATCTATTCAGGATATGCAAAAAGCAGTTGAAACCATTTTGCAACTGGTGCAGATTTGGGAAGAGAAAGCGGAATAGAATCAAGAAGCCTCACCCCAGCCCTCTCCGTAAGAAAGGGGTTTTGAATAATTATGGATTATATTAAGTCCTTCCTATTCCACAGGAGTCCTTTGGACTTGGGAGGATTTAGGTGGAGCTGCCCAAACTGAAATTCAACTTCCGAAATCCAAAATCAAAATATACTTTTGCGGAATTCATATTTTACAGAGCTATGCTTAGAACACACACTTGCGGCCAATTAAATATCAGCAACCTGGGCCAAACGGTTACCTTAACCGGTTGGGTACAAAAATCTCGGGATTTGGGCGGTACTACTTTTATCGACGTTCGCGACCGTTATGGTTTAACTCAGTTAGTACTTAATGCCGATACGGATGCCCAGTTGCGTGACAAAGCCCGTGCCCTTGGCCGCGAATTTGTGATCAGCGTTACAGGCAAAGTACTGGAGCGTACCAGCAAAAACCCGCGCATGGCCACCGGCGATATTGAAATTGCCGTTGAGCAGCTTGAAATATTGAATGAAGCTAAAATTCCTCCATTTTTAATTGAGGATGAAACTGATGGTGGCGAAGAATTACGCGCTAAATACCGTTACCTCGATCTTCGACGTAATCCTATCCGCAATAATCTCGTATTGCGCCATCAAATGGCACAGGAAGTTCGCCGTTACCTGAGTGACCTGGATTTTATCGAGGTGGAAACGCCTGTGTTAATTAAGTCGACCCCGGAAGGTGCGCGTGATTTTGTGGTGCCAAGCCGCATGAACCCGGGCGAGTTTTACGCATTGCCGCAATCGCCGCAAACCTTTAAGCAATTGTTGATGGTAAGTGGGTTCGACCGTTATTTCCAGATTGTGAAGTGTTTCCGCGACGAGGACCTGCGTGCCGACCGTCAGCCGGAGTTTACACAAATTGACTGTGAGTTGTCTTTCGTTACACAGGAAGACATCCTTAATATTTTTGAAGGCTTAACCCGTCACCTTTTCCGTAAGGTGAAAAACATAGAACTACAGGAATTTCCGCGTATGCTGTATGCTGATGCCATGCGTTTGTATGGATCAGACAAACCCGACCTGCGTTTCGGGATGGAGTTTGTTGAATTGAACGATATTGTTAAAGGCAAAGGCTTCAGTATTTTTGATAATGCCGAGCTTGTTGTTGGTATCAACGCAAAAGGTTGTGCAGGTTATACCCGCAAGCAAATGGACGAGCTGACCGAGTGGTTAAAACGCCCGCAGATTGGTGCTACCGGCATGATCTATATGCGTTACAATACAGATGGTAGCTTAAAATCATCTGTAGATAAATTTTACAGCGAAGATGAATTGAAGAAATGGGCAGAAGCATTTAATGCAGAAGCTAATGATTTGATCCTGATCCTTGCCGGCTCTGCTAATAAAGTGCGTAAACAATTGAATGAGCTTCGCCTGGAGATGGGCAGCCGTTTAGACTTACGCGATAAAAATAAGTTTGCACCGCTTTGGGTGATCGATTTTCCACTTTTAGAGTGGGACGAAGAGTCGCAGCGCCACCACGCTATGCACCACCCTTTCACTTCGCCAAAGCCAGAAGATATCGCCTTGTTAGATACAAACCCTGATGATGTACGTGCCAATGCCTATGATTTGGTTATTAACGGTACTGAAATTGGCGGTGGTTCTATCCGTATTCATAATAAAGAACTGCAGGCTTTAATGTTTAAGCATTTAGGCTTTAGCCCTGAAGAAGCACAGAAGCAATTTGGCTTCCTGATGGATGCTTTTGAATATGGCGCACCTCCGCATGGTGGTATCGCATTCGGCTTCGACAGGCTGGCATCTATTTTTGCAGGGCTGGATTCTATCCGCGATGTAATTGCGTTCCCTAAAAATAATTCGGGCCGCGACGTAATGATTGATTCGCCATCAACCATTGCACCTGCACAAATGGATGAGCTTAAAATTAAAACAACCGTTTAAGATATTTCACTCGTGCTGTAATATTAGCAGCAATTATCCGTATAGGGGTTAACTAACTATTTGATCAACCCTTAACAGTTGTAAATACATAATGAAAAAACTTTTATTCGTACTTCTATTAGCCGTAACCGGATTTAGCGCCTGTAAAAAAGACAGCAGCAGCGATAACTATGATGCCACGGCTCAAGCCGCAGCTGATGATGCTAAAATTCAGGCTTACTTAAAAACAAACAACCTTACTGCTACTAAAGACCCAAGCGGTGTTTATTACCAGGTAGTAACTGCCGGTACCGGTGCGTATCCAACCTCTACTTCAACTGTCAATGTTAATTACAAAGGCACGCTGCTTAACGGTACCGTGTTTGACAGCGGCTCATTAACCAACCAGTCTTTAAGTGGCTTGATAGCTGGCTGGCAATATGGTATCCCGCATATTAACACCGGTGGACGTATCATACTATATATACCATCAACATTAGGTTATAAAAACCAGGCACAAGGCAGCATACCTGCCAACTCAGTACTGATTTTTACCATTGACCTTTTAGGGTTCAAATAAATTGCATTTTAGTACAAAACAAAAAGAGGCTAATGGCCTCTTTTTTTATTTAATCTATAGAGTAATTTTAAGGTGATGGGTGCGTTACATAATCAGTTGATTGCTTATTATATTACATCGGTAAAGGCAGCTAAAAACTATTCCAAAAAAACACTTTCCAGTTATTTAAAAAATCCCTACATTTGCGGGCTAATTATCGCTCATTGAAATCGTTAAAAACATATTCGATACCGTTTACCGGCTTAAAGCTGGGGAAGCATCACTTTGAGTATGTGATTACAGATGCTTTTTTCGAAGAATACGAGTATTCGCTGGTAAAAAAGGCTGACTTGGTTTGCAAAGTGGAGATGGACAAACAGGAGACAATGATCATCCTGGATTTTCATATCACCGGCACCATCGGGCTTACCTGCGATAAATGCTTATCTCAATATCCTCAGAATGTGGATATAAAAGAGCAGCAGATTGCTAAATTTGCCGAAGAAGACATTGACGAGGACGAAGAGATAATTACCCTGCGCAAAAATGATTACGAAATAGATGTTGCGGGGCTGATATATGAATATGTAACCATTGCAGTGCCGTTTATAACGCGCTGTGATGATGAGGGAAATACCCCATATTGTGATAAAGAAATGCTTGATCGTTTAAACAACCTATCAGGCGAGAGTGAAACAACAGAACAGCAAGACCCGCGTTGGGATGCGCTGAAAAAATTAAAATAACTATAAAGTAAAAAGTTATGCCAAATCCGAAACGTAAATTTTCGAAATCAAGAAGAGATAAACGCAGAACCCACTACAAAGCAGAAGCTCCGGGTTTAACAACTTGCAAAACTACCGGCGCTGTACACTTACCTCACAGAGCTTACACTGTTGATGGTAACCTTTACTACAACGGTAAATTACTTGTTGAAAAAACTTCTGTAGCTTAAGTTAATTTTCTGCCTGAATGAAGATTGGCTTAGATATTATGGGCGGTGATTACGCTCCCAAAGCAACCGTTTTAGGGGCAATTGCAGCTTATAAAGTACTATCAGCAGATCATCAGTTGGTATTGATAGGTGATAAGCCAACGGCTTTGAGCCTGCTCGAAGAAAACAACTTCAGCCCCGATAACTTTGAGTTTGTACATACAACCCAGGTTATTGGCATGGGCGAGCACCCTACCAAGGCCATTGTTCAGAAACCGGACTCCAGCATAGCCGTTGGCTTTAATATGCTGAAGGAGGGAAAGATACAGGCTTTTTCGTCGGCCGGGAACACGGGCGCTATGTTAGTGGGCTCGGTTTTCAGCGTAAAAAGTATTTCGGGCGTATTACGCCCTGCCATGGCAACCATTGTACCCAAACTGAAAGGCGGTTTGGGTATTTTGTTGGACGTTGGCGCCAATGCCGATTGCAAGCCGGACACCCTGCTGCAATTTGGCGTTTTAGGCAGTTTATATGCCGAATCTATCTACAAAATTGCTACTCCGCGCGTTGCCTTAATGAATATTGGCGAAGAGGAAGAAAAGGGCAATCTGCTTACCCAGGCAACGTATCCTTTAATGAAGGAGACTAAATTATTTAATTTTGTTGGCAACATTGAAGGGCGTGACGTTTTCAGCGAAGATGCCGATGTTATTGTTACTGATGGCTTTACTGGTAACGTGATCCTGAAAATGGCCGAGTCTTTTTATGTGATTTCACTTAAAAAGCAAATCAAGGACGAGTTTTTCGATCGCTTCAACTACGAGCAATATGGCGGAAGCCCTATTTTGGGTGTAAATGCCCCTGTAGTAGTTGGGCACGGCATCTCCAATCCGGAGGCCATAAAAAATATGGTACTTTTATCAAAAGATATGTTTGAAAGCGGTTTGATCGAAAAAATTAAACAAGCTTTCCAATAAATAAGATATTAATACAATGCAAAAAACCTATGCTGCTATTACAGCTGTGAATGGTTATGTACCAGAGTACGTATTAACCAATCAGGAGCTGGAAACAATGGTGGACACGAACGACGAATGGATCATCAGCCGTACCGGTATCAAAGAGCGTCGTATTCTCAAAGGCGAGGGCCTTGCAACCTCAGATATGGCAGTTCCGGCTGTTGAAGGCCTGCTTAAAAAACGCGGCATCACTGCAAATGATCTGGACCTGATTATTTTCTGTACCACTACACCTGATATGCCTTTCCCGGCAACTGCAAATATTTTAGCTGATAAAATAGGCGCGAAAAATGCATGGGGGTATGATTTACAGGCAGCATGTTCTGGCTTTTTGTTTGGGCTATCTACAGGTGCAAGCTTTATTGAAAGCGGCAGGCATCAAAAAGTACTGGTAGTAGGCGGCGATAAAATGTCATCTATCATCAATTACGAAGACCGCGCTACCTGCATCATTTTTGGTGACGGTTGTGGTTGTGCTCTTTTAGAGCCTAACAACGAAGGTTTTGGTATACTTGATTCAGTTTTAAAAAGCGATGGCGCTGGCCGCAGCTTCTTAAACATGAAGGCAGGCGGTTCATTAAAACCGGCAAGCCACGAAACTATTGACGCCAAAGAACATTTTGCTTACCAGGAAGGCCAAACCGTATTTAAGTTTGCGGTAACCAATATGGCCGAAGTTGCTGCCGAAGTAATGGAACGCAACAATCTTAGCTCAGACGATGTATCATGGCTGGTGCCGCACCAGGCTAATAAACGCATTATTGATGCTACTGCAAACCGCACCGGCCTAAGCGCCGATAAGGTGATAATTAACATAGACCGTTATGGCAATACCACCAACGGCACTATACCATTGTGCCTGTGGGAGTGGGAAAATAAATTTAAGAAGGGCGATAACCTTATTTTAGCTGCTTTTGGCGGCGGTTTTACATGGGGAGCCATGTATATCAAATGGGCTTATTAATTTCGCTTCAACTTTTTTCATATAAATTGTTATAACTTAGATATTTAATCTTTTATCCAAAATCAATTTCTTAGTAAAGTATGGATATCAAACAAATTCAGGATTTGATCCGCTTCGTTTCAAAAGCTGGCGTTAGCGAAGTTTCTATCGAGCAAAACGAATTTAAAATCACCATTAAAGCGGCTCAGGCTCCAACAATAGTTAATGCAACTATTCCGTCTGCAGTTCCTGCTGGTGTACCGGCAGCGCCTGCTCCGATGGTTCCGGTAGCACATACCCCTGCACCGGCTGAAGCGCCAGCTGCAGCTGATGTGTCTAAGTATTTAACTATTAAGTCGCCAATGATCGGTACTTTCTACCGTTCATCAACACCTGAAAAACCATCGTTTGTAAACGTTGGTGACGAGATTAAACCAGGTTCTGTACTTTGCATTGTTGAAGCGATGAAACTGTTTAACGAAATTGAATCTGAAGTTTCTGGCCGTATCGTAAAAGTACTTGTTGAAAATGCATCACCTGTAGAATACGATCAGCCTTTGTTTTTAGTAGAACCTATGTAATTGATGATTGCACCGATTCTTATTTGATTTCACCGATAACCAATCAGTGAGATCTTTTTTTAAATCAGTGAAATCTAAAATTAAAAAACATGTTTAAAAAAATACTCATAGCTAACCGTGGTGAAATTGCCCTGCGTGTGATACGTACTTGTAAAGAGATGGGCATTAAAACCGTAGCTGTATATTCAACTGCCGACCGCGACAGCCTGCACGTACGTTTTGCAGACGAGGCTGTTTGTATCGGTCCGCCTGCAAGCCGCGACTCTTACTTAAATATTCCGAACATCATTTCAGCTGCCGAAGTTACCAATGCCGATGCTATCCATCCAGGATATGGTTTCTTATCTGAGAACGCTAAGTTTTCTGCGATCTGCGCTGAATACGGTATAAAATTTATCGGTGCTACTGCCGATCAGATTAATGCCATGGGTGACAAGGCTTCTGCAAAAGCAACCATGAAAAAAGCGGGTGTGCCTACTATTCCGGGTTCTGAAGGCTTGTTGCATGATGTTAAAGAAGGCATTACTGTTGCCAATAAAATAGGCTACCCTGTGATACTTAAAGCTACTGCCGGTGGTGGTGGCCGTGGTATGCGTATTGTTTGGAACGACCTTGAGTTTGAACCGGCATGGGATTCGGCACGTACCGAGGCCGGTGCCGCTTTCGGAAACGACGGTATTTATTTAGAAAAGTTTGTAGAGGACCCTCGCCACATCGAGATCCAGGTGGTTGGCGATCAATATGGCAAAGTTTGCCATCTTTCTGAACGCGATTGCTCTATACAGCGCCGTCACCAGAAACTGGTTGAAGAATCTCCTTCACCCTTCATGACCGAAAAACTGCGTAAAAAAATGGGTGAAGCTGCTATTAAAGGAGCGAAAGCTGTTAAATACGAAGGTGCAGGCACTATTGAGTTTTTGGTTGACAAGCACCGCAATTTCTACTTTATGGAGATGAATACCCGTATCCAGGTAGAACACCCGGTAACTGAAGAAGTAATAAACTTTGACCTGATCAAAGAACAGATCAAAGTTGCGGCAGGTATCCCTATTTCAGGCAAAAACTACGAGCCAACCATGCATGCCATCGAGTGTCGTATCAATGCTGAAGATCCTGCCAACGGTTTCCGCCCGTCGCCGGGTAAAATTACCAACTTCCACTCTCCGGGTGGCCACGGTGTAAGGGTGGATACCCACGTTTACAGTGGCTATGTGATACCGCCGAATTATGATTCGATGATTGCCAAGCTTATTTGTGTGGCGCAAACACGAGAAGAAGCTTTAAATACGATGGAGCGTGCATTATCAGAATTTGTTATCGAAGGTATTAAAACCACTATTCCTTTCCATTTAAAATTAATGCAGGACCCAAATTTCCGAGCAGGTAACTTTACCACAAAATTTATGGAAAGTTTCGAATTCTAATTCAGCTTTTTACGTATATACATAAAAATACCCCAATACCATTCTAACTTCAAACAGAATGGTATTTTTGTTTCTGATACATGAGCGAGAATAAAATAGTAAAGGCCATAAAAGAGAAGAGTAAGAACCTCGAGGCCGAGATGTCATTTTTTGATCACCTGGAAGCACTGCGCTGGCACCTGATCCGGGCCTCTATTGCTATCCTGGTATTCATGGTAGTAGCCTTTATCTATTATGATTTTATTTTCGATACCATTATTATGGGGCCTAAAAAGCCTACTTTTTGGACTTATCGGATGCTCTGCAAACTTGGCGAAGCGCTTCACAGGCCAGGTTTTTGTATTGATAAAATACCCGGTAAAATTATCAATACCGAAATGGCAGGCCAGTTTACACTGGAAATCAATTCAGCATTGATAATTGGTATTACGCTTGGTTTTCCTTATTTACTGTGGGAGTTGTGGCGTTTTATTAAACCGGCATTACATGAGAAAGAACGTAAAGCTGCAAGTGGCTTCGTATTCTATGCAACCTTACTATTCCTTATCGGGATAATGTTTGGTTATTTCGTTATCGTTCCGGAGTCAATCAGTTTCCTGGCTAACCTTAGCGTAAGTAAAGAGATAGAAAATACGTTTACAGTTGATTCTTATCTTTCGTCTGTAGCTACACTAACGCTGGCAACAGGTATCGTATTTGAGTTGCCAATACTGATCTACATCCTGTCAAACCTTGGTGTGCTTACCGTTAAATTTATGCGCTCGGGCCGTCGTTATGCAATTGTAATTATCCTGATCATAGCGGCTGTAATTACCCCAACACCAGATATGCTAACCATGACGGTTGTAAGTATTCCACTATTTGTATTGTATGAGGTTGGTATTGTAGTAGCAGGAATAGTTGAAAAAAGAAAACTTAAAAGAGCGCAGGAAGAAGGCTTAGCATGAAAAATTTAAAAGTTGCCATCGGCGCCGATCATGCCGGTTTCGAATACAAACAAGCTGTTATTGATTTTTTGCAGGACAAAGAAGTAAAAGACTTTGGTACTTACAGCGCCGATTCTGTTGATTATCCGGATTTTGCACATCCTGTTGCCAATGCTGTTGAAAGCGGCGAGTTTGATTTGGGCATCCTTATTTGCGGAAGCGCGAATGGTGTAGCCATTACTGCTAACAAACACCAGGGCATACGTGCTGGCCTTTGCTGGAATACTGAAGTAGCATCGCTTGTGCGCCTGCATAATAATGCTAATGTACTTTGCTTACCTGCACGCTTTATCACTGTGGAAGATGCCAAAGCAATTGTACAAACCTTTCTTACTACTGAATTTGAAGGTGGCCGCCACGCCACCCGTGTAAATAAAATTTCCTGCTAAATAATAAAGCCGCTTTATTTAGCGGCTTGTTTTTTCATTTGCTCTTCTATAGCCGTTATGCTGGCTAAATGTTGTTTTAGTATTGGTAACGTTTGCTGGGCAAACGCCTTTAGCTGCGGATCTTTACCGTTAATGGCATAAGTTTGGAACAGCAATACCGTTTTCCGGTGATCGGGCACCATCATATGCACATACATTTTATCAAAGGTGCTGCCGGTTGCTTTAACCAACATATCATCGGGTACGGTGTTACCGGTTGCTGCCGGGGGCAATTTTAATCCACTTGACTTTATAATCTGTAATAACTTATTCTGAGCGGTAGTATGGTCTGTAACCATACGGGTACCGAATGATTTAACCTGTGTGTTCTGTGCTTTTTGTGCTGCAAGCTTTCCTGCGGCAACTTCCTGTAAGTTACCGATGCTGGCCTTGGTAATAAAGTTAGTGGTCATGGTATCAGGTTTAGCCGATTGTGCGTTTGCCGTTGTTGCGCATGTTATCATGGCAAAAGCAATAAGGATGATTAAATTTTTCATAGTAATGTCTTTAAATCTTTAACCTGAATACCAATCGCTTGTTTTCTTATTAGTTTAAATGCTTTCATTAAAATAAGATCCAATATGTGGAAACTGCCGTAAGTGTGTAGAACTATTTCCACAAGAAGCAACAACAACGTATACAACTATTTGAAGTGGGGCGCTTTAAACATCTTGTAACAAGTAGTTTACAGTTGTGGAACTTGCTTTGCATAGATGGATAGACGCGAATCACTCTTTATTAGACACAGTTAATTTATGAACAAGTTATTTACCCTATTTTTATGTGCTTCAGTTGCAGCAGGTCTTACTTCTTGTAAGAAAGACAATGGCAGCACCAGCACAAGCCCTGTTACCAGCGCTAACAAAATTGCACCAGACGGTTTTGATTTTTCAACTACAAAAACGGTTAATGTTAATATATCACTTAAAGACAATAACAACGGCGCTATTGCAGGTGCGGTTGTAAGTATTTATCTGCCGGATAACATCAACGTAAATGCTTCTATATTTAAGGGAGTCACAGATAAGAACGGTAATCTTTCTGCTAAAGTAAGCGTACCTTCGTCGTACAGCCAGTTGATAATCGACCCGGCTTATGTAGGTTTATTGCGTAACGCTACTGCAAAAATCAACAACAATACAGTTACAGCAGTTATCGGTGGCAAAGATGGTTTTTCTGGTGACATTGTTGCAGAAGCTGGTCCTACAGTAGCAAATCCATCAGACAAAGGTGTATTAACTTATGCTAATGATGGCACTAACTATGTATACCCAACCGGTTACACTAATACAGCAAGCGCGGTAGTGAACAATTCTACTTACCCTTCTAACTTAGGCCGCCCGCAATATCTGGAGGCTACGCCCGATGTTATTGATGCTTCTTTATTGTCATACATTAATGCCTCGTTGCCAGAAAGTGTAGCGCTGCCAAATACACATGCCAACTTTTTAAGCCTCACCGCAACCCCAAATATCAACATTACTGCAAAATCAGACGTATGGGTTACCTTTGTTTCAGAAGGTGCAGGCTATACCAACAGTTTGGCTTACTATACTTACCCTACCAATACGCCGCCTAAAACAGTTAATGATATTGATAAGGCTACAATGATTTTCCCTAATGCCTCTTCTTATGGCTCTGGCGGTGGTTTAAAAGCGGGCGATAAAGTAAAATTAGGAACTTTTGATGCCGGTATCTCAATTGGGTTCGTATTAATTCAAAACGCATGGAATGGCAGTGGTGTAAACATTAATAACACCAAGTTTTATACAGACTATAAACTTAACCCTGAAAACAATACATCGCTTAAAAAACACACTGTTCTGCTTTGGGACGATGTACACAAACTATTTATAATAGGGTTTGAAGATATCAACCGCGAAAATGGTTCTGATAACGACTTTAACGATTTAGTGATGTATGCAACATCAAATCCTGTAACAGGTATTTCAACATCTGGAGTATCAACTGTAGACAAAGGTGGCGATACCGATGGCGATGGCGTTTTAGATAACTTAGATGCTTTCCCTAATGATCCGACCAAAGCCTACATTAGCTACTATCCATCAGCAAGTACCTATTCGAGCCTTGCTTTCGAAGATAACTTCCCTAACAAAGGCGATTATGACATGAATGACTTGCTGGTTAATTTCCGCTACCAGTTTGTAAGTAATGCATCAAACCAGGTAGTTGAAATGACAGGCACTTACAATATCAGTGCAGCAGGCGCATCATTCCACAACGGGTTTGGCGTACAATTGCCGGTTGCAGCTTCGGCAGTAGCTTCGGTAACGGGGCAGCAAGCCATCAGCAACTATATTACTTTTGCATCAAACGGTGTGGAAGCTGGCCAAAGTAAAGCGGTAATCATTCCGTTTGATAACCATGAGGCATTGATTAAAAATCCTGACGGATCATACCTGATCAATACATTATTATCAAAAGATAAAGTGAGCAGCGGTACAGCCACTGTAGTGGTTAAATTCGCTACTCCTGTTGCAGCTTCAACGTTAACGCCATCAGCCTTCAATCCGTTCCTGATCAGCAACCTGCGCCGTGGTTACGAGGTTCACTTGCCTAACATGGCACCAACCGATAAAGCAACTACTACTTTATTTGGTACCGGTGACGATAACACATCTGTGGCAGCAGGCCGTACTTATGTATCAAAAGAAAACTGGCCTTGGGCAATCAGCTTCACCGGGACATTTACCTACCCGTTAGAAACTGTGCCTATTACAAGCGCTTACCCTCACTTTACTGACTGGGCAAGTTCGGCTGGTATTAATTTTACCGACTGGTACAGCAATACAGCTGCAGGTTATCGCGATAACAGTAAGCTATACACCAAATAAAATTCAAATAAACAAAACGCCCAAGCCGTGCTGATGATCAGTACGGCTTTTTTATTTTAGTATGCGGTTCAAAAGGCGCCAGATTTCACAAGAAGTTAAGTGTGCATAAGTAGATAATATTATTAATTAATCTTGTTAATTGTGGAGAACAAGTGTGGGCTATGCGGAAATACATTCCCCACGGTATTTTGTTAATGGGAAATATATTTCCTGAAAATTAATCAACAATTGCCAAAACAGTAAAATATAGCACAATTTCACCTTTGGAACATTAATTGAACTTAATACGTAAAAAAGAATCAAATATTCAATAATTTGTTACGTATTAGTTAATTATGAGAAACTACTTTACCCTTTTCTTACTTGCCGGGATTGCTACTTTTACCAGTTGTAAAAAAGACAACAACAACGGCAATACACCAATTACACCTGCGAACAAAATCGCTCCGGATGGCTTTAACTTCGCAACAACTAAAAACGTTAAACTTAATGTTACGCTAAAAGACAACAACAACGGGCCAATAGCCGGCGTAATTGTAAGTGTTTACAAACCGGACAATACCAGCACAGATGGGTCAATTTTTAAAGGTGTTACCGATAAAAACGGCAATATCACTGCAACAGTAACGCTACCGGCTTCTTATGATAAATTGATTATTGACCCCGCTTACATCGGTTTGCTGCATAACGCAACTGCAAGTATCAACAATGGATCTGTAACCGCAGTTATCGGCGGTAAAACAGGTTACAGCGGCGATATTATCCCAGATGCGATCAATAACAATCCCAATGCTAACTCTTCAACCGGCAAAATCACTATCAACGGTTTGTTGACCACTGAAATTGGCTACCCAACAGGTTACAGCTCGTCAAATGCATTTTTGAGCCCAACCAACCTTGGTCGCCCTGCTTATCTTGAATCAACCGGCGATGTAATTGATGCTTCTTTACTTTCTTACGTAAATTCATCATTACCAGAAGGAACGCCTGTAACTACTTCTCATCCTGAATATTTAACCAGCAGTGCTGTTAAAACAATCAACGTTACCGCCAAATCAGATGTTTGGATTACGTTTGTTGCAGAAGGCGCAGGTTATCAAAATACATTAGCCTACTATACCTATAAAACCGGCAGTGCACCAACATCATCAGGTGGCGGCACTTTATTAGGCGGTATCGATAAAATTACTTACATATTCCCTAACGCTTCGGCAGCAGGTTCTGGCGGTGGTTTAGTTGCCGGCGATAAAGTAAAATTAGGCACCTTTGATGCAGGCACTTCAATCGGTTTTGTACTGATACAGAATGCATGGACCGGCAGCGGTGTTAATACCGGCGCTGCAAAATTCTACAGCCAGGACGAGTTTAACCCTGAGAATACCGCCGCTTTGCGTAAGCACTCTGTTATGCTGTATGACGATGTTCACAAACTTTATTTGTTAGGCTTTGAAGATACCAACAGGCAAACAGGCGGCTCTGACAACGACTTTAATGACCTTGTTGTATACGCTTCTGCAAATCCGATCACAGCAATATCAAATAATGGCGTTGCAAACATTGATCGCGGTGGCGATACCGATGGTGACGGCGTATTGGATACTCAGGATGCTTTCCCGAATGACCCTACAAGAGCATTCATCAGCTATTATCCATCTGCAAGCTCATACTCAACTGTGGCTTTCGAAGATAACTTTCCTAAAAAAGGCGACTATGATTTGAATGACCTTTTGGTTAACTACCGTTACCAGTTCATCAGCAATGCATCAAACCAGGTGGTTGAAATGACAGGTACTTACACTATTGGTGCAGCAGGCGCATCATTCCATAATGGATTTGGCGTACAATTACCGGTTTCAGCTTCGGCAGTAGCTTCGGTAACCGGGCAGCAAGCCATCAGTAATTATATCACTTTTGCATCAAACGGTGTGGAAGCAGGCCAAAGCAAAGCGGTAATTATTCCGTTTGATAACCACGAGGCTTTGATTAAAAACCCTGACGGTTCATACCTGATCAATACATTATCATCAAAAGCAAAAGTGACCAGCAGTACAGCCACTGTGAATGTTAAGTTTACTACGCCGGTTGCAGCGTCTACTTTGACACCATCAGCATTCAATCCGTTCCTGATCAGCAACCTGCGTCGTGGTTATGAGGTTCACTTGCCAAATATGGCACCAACCGATAAAGCAACTACTACTTTATTTGGTACAGATGATGATAATACATCAGTAGCAGCAGGCCGTACTTATGTATCAAAAGAAAACTGGCCATGGGCTATCAGCTTCAATACAACATTTGATTATCCTTTTGAAACGGTGCCTATCAATACTGCTTATCCACACTTTGCAGATTGGGCCGCATCTGGCGGTACAACTTATACCGACTGGTATAGCAATACAGCTGCAGGTTATAGAAATACAGGAAGCATTTATAAATAAGTGATCGCAATAAATTAACTGTCTTAATGTGTCGAACGTCTCCCCTTTGAGGGAGGCGTTTTTTGTTATAATAGCCAGTTGAAATTACACCAAACAAAAAATGAGCATCCGGTTAGGACGCTCATTTTTGTTTTTATAGATAGATGAGAATATATAGTGTCAGGCTGCTTTTTTAGCGCCCTGGTTGTTGCCATTCTTTACCTGAGCAGTACGAAAATTTTTAATGTCCTGCTGCAACATTTTCTTTAGTTCGATATCAAACGCTTTAAGTAAAAGGTCAGTGTTGTTAATAGTTTTCATAGTCTCAGTTTTTTAATTTATTAGATGTATTAAAGTATAAACGATAATAATGCCAACTTTTTAACCCACACACAATTTATCTAAAACGGGCTTTTATGCTTGTTATAACCAGTTGGGTGTATATTATAAACTACAAAATTTGCTTAGTAAGCAATAAAAACAGCCATTCCATCACTAAAATGATTAATGCGCGACCTCTTATGTACAGTATCCACAATCCTGTTTATAGATCCAAAGAGCCAAATAGTGGTTGCTTACTAATTCTTGTCTCTGAAAACTATCAACTATCTTTGTACTGTGAGCGAGAAAACCATTTTAAAGCTGCAATTGCCAACCGACCCACGTTGGGTAAAAAATATTGTAGAAAGCAACATCGAAGAAATTTTAACTGACCATGCCTTTTGTGAACAAAAAGCGGCCAGTAATGCAATTACCTTAATTGTACAAAATCCCGAACTGTCTGACCTGGTACAGGAAATGGCTGCTTTGGTGCAGGAAGAAATGGATCACTTTAAACGGGTACATGATATTATTCTGGAAAGGGGTTACACATTAGGGCGTGAACGCAAGGATGATTATGTAAACGAGTTGCTTAAGTTTTTGAAAAAAGGTGGCGCACGCCGCGAACAATTGGTTGACCGACTGCTTTTTGCTGCAATGATTGAAGCGCGCAGCTGCGAGCGTTTTAAAGTGCTTTCTGAAAATATTAACGATAAGCAGCTGTCAGATTTTTATTACGAGCTGATGGTAAGCGAAGCTACACACTATACTACTTTTATTCGCCTGGCGCGTAAGTATGCCGACGGGATAGACGTTAATACACGCTGGAATAATTTTTTAGCCTATGAAGCTATTGTAATTCAAAATTACGGCAAAAAAGAAACGATACACGGTTAGGCCGCAAGTTGCTCGTCTACTTTCCTCAATAAAAAACTGATATCAAAAGGCTTAAGTACAAAGTCATCCGGTCCGTTTTGCTCAAAAACGCATGGATAACTGCTCATATATGCAGATAATAAGATAACGGGTATATCTTTCAGCTTATCGCTGGTTTTGATACTTTTGCATATCATACGCCCATCCATACCAGATAACATCACATCAAGCAGAATCAGGTCAGGCTGATAGCTATCTATTTCTTTAAAAACAATTTCGCCGCGTGTTATCGCTTTCACATCGTAATTACTAAATGCAAGTATATCACTTAATACTTCTGCAACGCTCCTGTCATCATCAACAACCAGTATTCGCTTTTTCATGGTAAATGATATTTAACAATCACTATGCCATTGCAAGCGCATGGTTATTAAACCATTTAGCTGTTCCTTTTCAACCCGGTTGTCTGCTCTAAATAATTATTAATTACATCCATGTCGGCGCTATCGCACATAAAGCCTATATGAGTATCCGGCCTAACAACAATCGATTTCAGAAAACCTGGCTTAATCTCAAAAGCATCAAATATATGCTGGTTGCGTTTTGATGGCGGCAGGTAGAAAAAGTTGAGCCCCTGTCCGTAATAATGCGTAATCCACCGGGCAAAGGTTAGCAATTGCTGTTCCTGCAAATGGCCAAATAATATCAGTGTAAATCCCGGTTTGCTGCACCAGGCATGCAGGTCTGTTTCTACCTGTTTCTTTTCATCATATAGTTTGAGGTAAGGCAGTCGGTCGCCCGCCTTTACCTGATGTGCCTGACTTAAATGCAGGTTGATTTCACTATGCCGGTAGTTAATTTCAATTTGAGAAATGCACTTAAACAGGTATTGCTTAATTTTTTTACTTTTCCATGCACTGTTTAAAATAGCAGGCATCATCCACCTTTTAAATAAACGCGCAGTTAAACTGTTAGACATAATAGTGCTGAACGCCCTGTCGGTAGATTTGAGCAGATCTTTTGCAACCGGCATGCGCTCGGCCGCATAGCTGTCTAATATCCGTTCCTGTATTTTACCGTTAATTACGCCAGCCAGTTTCCATGCAAGGTTATAAGCATCCTGCAAGCCGGTATTCATGCCCTGACCGCCAACGGGCGAATGGATATGTGCGGCATCACCTATCAAAAAGCAACGGCCCGATCTGAAACTATCTGCCTTACGGTGATGAAGCTTATAGGTAGTAAACCATTTGCATTGATTAACAATTACTTTTGAGCCTTTTACCCGCTCTAAATCAGGCAGCACGTCATCAAAAGTTAAATCCTGTTTGTCAATAAGCCTTTTAGGTAAATCGCCGATAATGCGAAATCCGTTCTTCTCTTCTGCCGGGAAAAATCCGGCAAAGCCGTTTGAGGTAACGTACATTTCCATATCATCGCCGGTATGATTGGCAACAATATCTGCCAGGTAAAACAATTGCGGATAGGTATCCCCATTAAAAGGAATGTGTAACTTTTGGCGCATGGTGCTATGAGCGCCATCTGCACCGATAACCCAATCAGCCGTAATGTTTATTTGCTCGTTTCCATCTTCTAAAATTGCAGTGATCAACCTATCATCGGGTTTTAATTCGATCAGCTTAGTGTTCCAGTAAACGGGTACCGTGTTTTGGGTTAACGTATTTAATAATACACGCTCATTTTTACTTTGCGGATAGATAAACACATAAGGATATAACGTTTGACCTTTGCCAATTTCCTCAATTGGGAGGTATCCGTTTGCCCTGCCATTATAAGTAAACCTGAAGCCTTTGGCGGGCTTACCGCCCGAGATCACAGCATCGGCAATACCCATTTGCCTGTATATTTCCAGGCTGCGTGCCTGTACAGCTAAAGCTTTGGTATGTTCGGTAGGCCCTTGCTTGCTATCAATAATAAGCGGAGCAATGCCATACCTGATCAGCTGCGCTGCCATCATTAAACCGGATGGCCCTGCGCCTATAATTAATACCTGGGTATGCTGGCTGGTGAGCTTCATATGTTATCAGCTATGAAAAGATCAGGAAGATGGTTGGTTTTTTATGCAGTTCGGGCACGCTTTGCTTCCATTGCGAAACTGTTTTGGTAACCACCATTTCATCGGCTGCCGTAAGGTTACAGGCAATACACAAGCGGGTGGCGGGTTTGCAACTTTTAAGTATTTCCTCTAATAGCTGATTGTTTCGGAAGGGAGTTTCTATAAACAACTGCGTTTGCTTAAACCGTTCGGCCAATCCTTCCAGTTCTTTAATGCGCTTACTGCGCTGCACTTTATCAATTGGTAGATAACCGTGAAAGGTAAAGCTTTGCCCATTAAAGCCTGATGCCATCAGTGCCAACAATATGGAGCTTGGGCCAACAAGCGGCACTACTTTTATACCTCGTTTATGTGCTTCGGCAACAATGTCGGCACCCGGGTCGGCAATGCCAGGGCAACCTGCTTCGCTCATTAAACCTGCATCGCGCCCGGCAATCAAACCTGTAAAAAAAGCGGCTATATCGCCACTGCGGTTGTGTTTGCCATAATCATGAATGATGAGCTGGCTTTGCGGGGTTTTTAATCCGGCTTCTTTTAAAAACCGGCGGGCGGTCTTTTCATTCTCAACAATATACTCCGTAATGCTGTTAATAGTATCAACCAGAAACGGTGTAAAAGATTTGGCCGCTGCGTCGTCTGCAAGCGGAACCGGTATTAAATAAAGTGTTCCGGCAGTCATGTTGCAAAATTGCTCTTTTTAATTTAATTTAAGCATAACGAAAGGAGTTTGTCTGATATGAAATCATTAGGAGTTAACTGGTTTATTGAAGGCCACATAGATTTTGAGCATAAAAAGTACATCCTGCTTGATTATTTGCAGGAAATAAACCGCCATTTTGATAAAAGTAAGCTGTATCCAAATCTTACTGATCTGATATTTCATTATAATAATCTGATAGATTTCAAGCACAATAAGTCGGTTTTACAGCAGGCCTTTCCACAGCGGTTAAGCAAGGCAGATATCGAGGCTGTAAAACTTACTTACCAAAAGATCATTCAGGACGATAATTCCATGCACGAAATTGAGCATATTATTGGTTATGCCATTAATAAAATGGACAGCTCCATACAGGTTGGCAAAGAACTTTATGACTTTGTAGAAAGCCGTATCAATATCGATCCCGTCGGGGTGGTACCCTTAACACCTTATTATGGTTATTTCTCGCTTCGCAATGGTGACACAAAAACCAATTGGGTTTACGAGTACCAGATCACCATTTTTGAAAGTAAGGACGATAAATACCGGGGCATTAACGTGCAGTTTGTAGATACCTTTGAAGAAAGCATTGCTACCACGCCCGAAGCCATTAAGATTAAGTTGATCACCAGCCGTAATCACCTTGCTAACCCGGCGGTATATTATGTGCAAAGCGATATGATGTTCCCGTTAGAGCAAACTTTGCTGCCCGTAGCTAAAAGAAGTTTAGTAAAGTATATCTCTGCCGCTTAATGCTTAGGCAGCCTCGCGGTTGATCTTTTTTACATAGAGCTCATCAACCAAAATAAAAACAATAGCTAACAGCGGTACTGCCAGTATCACGCCCAAAGCACCGGACAGTGTCCCCATGATGATCTGGCTAACTATGGTTAGTGCAGGCGGCAGATTGATCATGCGATTTTGCACAATAGGTGTAATTACACTACTTACAATGGTTTGTGAAACCACATAAAGCAGCGTTACTATAATTGCCGTATCCGTGCTGATGGTAAGCGCCAGCAAAACGCCCGGTATCATGGCCACTAACGACCCAAAGTTGGGTACTATTTTTAGCATACCGGCAAATAAGGCCAGTACCAGTGCGGCAGGGATGCCCATGATAGATAAGCCGGTGAACAGGAATATAGATATAAGCACAATAGATAGCATGGTAGTTTTAAGCCAGGCTTTTAAAGAAAGGCTTAACCTATCCATCACACAGGTGGCCAGCTCTTTGTGCTTAGGCCTGAACATCATAATAATGCCGTTTTTATACATTGATGGGTTAACGGTGAAAAATATGCTGAGTAGAAAGATCACATAGATATTTCCCATTACACCAAAACTGGTACTGAAAAAATGCTGCGCGGTAGTAAACATTTTTTGCGAGTTACCATCGTCTGATAAATAATCCAGTACTTTTTGCCCTAAAGATGTTTCAGCAAGTTTAGCGCGGGCATTACTGATAGTATGGGGTAGGCTATCGCTAAGCTCGGCGATCTGTGCCTGTATTTTGGTGCCCATAAACCAAAGCAATGCGGCAAGTATCAGAAATGAACCTACCACGGATATGCCCATAGCAGGGCCGCGTTTCATCTTGGTTTTTCGTTGGATAATATCTCCCAAGCCATGAAAGTAAACGGCTATAAGAGACCCTGCAAGCATCATTAAC
Source organism: Mucilaginibacter sp. KACC 22063 (assembly GCF_028736115.1). Taxonomy (NCBI): domain Bacteria; kingdom Pseudomonadati; phylum Bacteroidota; class Sphingobacteriia; order Sphingobacteriales; family Sphingobacteriaceae; genus Mucilaginibacter; species Mucilaginibacter florum. The sequence continues at coordinate 261,623 of NZ_CP117877.1, forward strand.
AGTACATTAAAAGCAACACGTGCAATAAGTATCAGGATAACCAGAAAGGCAACAATGCCTACCGTGCTCCATACTTTTTGTACATAGCTTAGATCTTCTTTAGTAGTATTTTTATCAGTCATGCAAGTTTATCGTGCTATTAGTACACCTTCTAGTGCTAAAATGTTTAAAAATAAAAACAGGATGTGGTAACTAACAATTTTAAGGTACCTAAAATTAGGTGAATTATCCATTGGCTATAATGGTAATAAAGCATTGATGTTCATTAAACAAAATAGCTTTAATTTAGCGCAATGTTGCAGGTAAGCCAATTGTTTATTTATCCGGTAAAATCTTTGGGAGGCATTGCTGTTACTAAAGCGCAGGTAACGGACCGCGGCCTGATGCACGACCGCAGGTGGATGCTGATTGATAACAATAACCGTTTTTTGTCACAGCGGGAGCATGCAAACATGGCTTTGTTTAATGTAGCTATCAAAGACGAAGGTTTATTGATTACTTACCAGCCTGATGGCAGTAATATCATTGTACCGTTCCAGCCTGAAACCGATGAGCAAATACAGGTTACCGTTTGGGATGATACCTGTGTGGGTATCCGCGTAAGTGATGCGGTAGATCAGTGGTTTACGGCTATACTAAATATGCCATGCCGCATGGTTTACATGCCGGACGTATCGCATCGTAATGTGGACCCAAGATATGCCCTTGATGGAGAAGTAACTTCTTTTGCTGATGCTTACCCGTTTTTACTGATTGGGCAATCGTCACTCGATGAATTGAACAGCCGGTTAGAAGAAAAAATCAGCATCGACCGTTTCAGGCCAAATATTGTTTTTACCGGCGGTGAGCCTTTTCAGGAAGATGAAATGAAGCATTTTGCCATTAACGGGATTCATTTTTATGGGGTTAAATTATGCGCAAGGTGTGTAATGGTTACCATTAACCAGCAGACGGCGGCAAAAGGTACAGAACCGTTAAAAACCTTAGCTAAATACCGCTTCAAAAATAATAAGATCCTCTTCGGACAAAACTTACTTCATAAAGGAGAGGGCGAATTATCTTTAGGAAATACCTTGCAGATATTAGCCTGAATTTGATTATAATTAATAAAATTTTCTTAAGTGTTTAAGATTGCAAACAAATTGCCCTAAAGGCTCTTTATGCAAAAACATTTTTCAACTTATGCCCATCGCTAACAACCAGCAGGAAGAAATAGAAGCTTTGCGTAGCCTCATTGAGGAAACGCCCGACCCTGTTGGTTTATATGTAGGCCGTGAAATGCGCATACAGTTAGCAAACAAAGCCATAAAACAAACCTGGGGAAAGTGGGATGTGGTAGGCAAAACCTTTCGGGAGGTACTCCCCGAACTTGATGAGCAAGGGTTTTACAAATTGTTAGACCAGGTTTATACAACCGGCGAGTTATATGAAGCAAAGCAGCAGGAAGTTGTCCTGACCATTGACGGTGTCCCTAAGCTCTTTTACTTTGACTTTGCTTATACCCCATTAAAAAAAGCTGACGGAACTGTTTGGGCGGTTTTAAATACTGCTAAAGATCTTACCGAGCTTGTACTGGCACGCCAGCGATTGTCAGAAGCTGAAGCGCGTACGCGCTTTGTACTTGATTCGGTAGGTATAGGCAGCTGGGACCTGGATGTTGTCAATAGATTAGTTTGGTGGGACGACCGCTGCCGGGAGCTTTTTGGATTGACAAATACCGATATTATACCTTATGAAGAAGTATTTAAGTTTATCCACCATGCCGACCGTTTTATGGTTGATGCAGCTGTTAACGATGCATTAAACCCGGCAAAAGGCGGTAATTATAATGTGAAGTTCCGTACATCTGGGGTGGAAAATGATAAAGTGAAATGGTTGCACTGCCAGGGCAAGGCATACTTTGATGCAGAAGGCAAACCTTACCGCTTTTCGGGTATTGCACAGGATATTACTGAAGCTGTAGCTTCTGAAGAAAAAATCCGTTCCGCAGAACAGCTTACGCAATTAGCTATTGAAGCAGCAGGTGCAGGTACGTTCTTCATTGATATGCTTAACAACGAAATGATATACTCGCCATCCCTTGGCAGGGTGTTAGGCGGACTGGAGCAGGAAAATATCAGCCGGGAACAATTTGTAAACTTTTTGCATCCGGATGATACAGATAAACGGGCAAAAGCCTACGAGGAGGGATTTAAAACAGGCAAACTGAGTTACGAGGCGCGTTTTATCTGGAAGGATGGATCAATACACTGGGTAAAAACATTAGGGTCGTTCATTTTTGACCCGGATGGTAACCCTGTAGTGTTGATGGGGGTATCTATGGATATTACCACAGAAATTGAACAGCGCGAAGAACAGGAACGCTTGCTGCTGCTGATTGAAAACACGAATGACTTTATCAGCCTGTCGTCTCCCGAGGGTTTTGTAACTTATGTAAACAAAGCCGGGCTTGAGCTTTTAGGCTTTGAAAATATTGATGAAGCGAAAAGGCCTAACATGGATTACATTATGCCTGATGAGTTGCCAAAACTTCAGGAGCAAATTAATCCATCGCTACTATCAGAAGGGCAGTGGTCTGGCCATATAAATTTTCGGCACTTTGTAAGTAAAGAACCAATACCTGGCTACGGAACAACCTTTTTATTGAAGGACCGTTACTCGGACAGGTTGCTTGGCAGGGCAACTATTTTCAGGGATTTGAGATCTGAAATGGCTTCACAAAAAGCACTTGCCGAAAGTGAGCAATTATTCAGGGGTATTACTACTGCCTCCCCTGCGGCATTATGGATGTCTGACGATAATGCACAGATCATTTATGTGAACAAGATCTGGATCGACTGGACAGGCGTACCGCTGGAAGGGCACCTGGGCGAAGGTTGGCTAAATTATGTGATGGCCGAAGACGTTGAAAAAGCGTCAGCCAAATTCCTGAGCGACTTTAATGGACGTAAGTTTCATGAGAGCCATTTCAGAATAAAAAACCCTAACGGCACAGAACGCTGGGTGGTTTGTACAGGCAATCCGCAATATAATTCGGATGGGCGCTTTACAGGCTATATTGGCGCTTGTGTAGATATAACTGATCAAAAGCAACTACAACAGCAAAAGGACGAGTTTATTGGCATAGCCAGTCATGAATTAAAAACCCCGGTTACCAGCATTAAGGCGTATAGCCAGGTACTGGAGGCGATGTTCCGCAGAAACGGCGACGAGCAAAAGGCAAACATGGTGCTTAAGATGAACACCCAGATTGACCGCCTTACCAACCTGATCAGCGATTTGTTAGATGTTACCAAGATACAATCGGGCAGGTTGCAATTCAATCACAGCTACTTCAATTTCGATGAGATGATTACCGAGTTAATTGAAGATTTACAGCGTACTACTCAGCGCCATAAAATTAAAGCGGAGATACATCCGGTTGGAGAAGTATACGCTGACCGCGACCGGATAAGCCAGGTAATAGTTAACCTGATTACCAATGCCATAAAATACTCGCCTGATAGTGAAGATATTATTGTTAAAGCAGAACTTAACAATAAAGAAGTTGAGGTATGTGTTCAGGATTTTGGAATTGGTATAGATGAAGATAAGCAACCTTATGTATTCGAGCAGTTTTACCGGGTAAGCGGCGATAAGCAGCACACTTTTCCGGGCTTGGGACTTGGACTTTACATTTCGTCGGAAATTATTAAACGCGAAGGCGGCCGTATTTGGGTAAATTCTGTTTATGGCAAAGGCTCAACTTTTTGTTTTTCACTATCTCAAAACAGAATTTAAATCACTGTGTTATAGAATCATATACTTTCATCGAGTGCTTGATTAAATTCCATAAATTTTTCTTCTTTAACTTAACATTTTTATGTTTGTTTTTACCTGCTAATTAACATGCTGAAAAGAATACTCATTGCTGACGACGATCCGGGGATTGTAGATGCGGTTGAAATGATGCTGAGCTTTTACGACTATCAGGTAAGCTCTACTTATGATGGAAATGAGGTAACTGATCTTGTGCCTGAATTAAATCCTGATCTGATATTACTGGACATCTGGATGTCGGGCGTTGATGGGCGCGATGTATGCCATAAGCTAAAGAACAATCCTGCCACAAGTGGTATTCCTGTCCTCATGATTTCTGCAAGTAAGGATATCGCCGCATCGGCCATAGATTCGGGAGCCGATGGCTTTATTGCAAAACCCTTCGACATGGACGACCTTATTACCAAGATCGAAGACCTGTTGCACCGCGAAGGTGAAATACAGCAGCAAAGCGCCTGAGAAAATTTTCTTAACAGCAAGACAAACTCAAGCTTTAAAACAAAACATACGATACTTTCATTGTCTAACTTTGCATCGTAGCAATTAGACAATGAAAAAAGTAATCCTGATTACCGGAGCCTCATCTGGCATGGGTAAAGATTTCGCAATAGAACTTCTTAAAGATGGCCATACCGTTTATGGAGCGGCCCGCAGGGTAGATAAAATGGCTGATCTGCAAGCGTTGGGTGTTAAGGTAATGGCTATGGATGTAACCAATGACGAGTCTATGGTAAACGGCATCAATACTATTATTGCCAATGAAGGCCGCATTGATGTGCTGATCAATAATGCCGGCTTTGGCTCATACGGTGCAATTGAAGAAGTATCAATGGACGATGCCCGGTATCAGCTCGAAGTAAATGTAATTGGTGCTGCGCGGCTGATGCAATTGGTATTACCGCACATGCGCAAACAACATTTCGGCCGTATCATCAATATATCTTCCATCGCAGGCAAATTCTCTACGCCACTTGGCGGCTGGTACCACGCCAGCAAACACGCGCTTGAAGCACTGAGCGATAGCGTGCGTAATGAAGTGAAGCAATTTGGAATTGATGTAATCATTATAGAACCGGGCGGCGTTAAATCTGAATGGGCAGACATAGCGATGGATAACGCTATCAAAGTTTCGGGCAATGGGGCATACCAGAATATGGCTAACAGATTTGCACAACTGGGGAAACAACAAGGGCACCGTATGTCGGATCCGAAGGTAATTACCCGGCTTATTAAACATGCCATAGCATCAAAAAAACCTAAAACAAGATATAGCGGTGGCTATATGGCGAAGCCTATTTTGTTTTTACGCAGCCTGCTGCCCGACCGTGTTTTTGACAAGTTACTGATGAGCCAGCTGAAATAGGTGACATGAGCTTAGGAGCGCCTTAAAACTTTTATAAACTATTAACATTGTCGAACGACATTTTATAATGAAACGCGGTCTCTCCGGTTGTACAGAATCCCAATCGTTCATACAAGGCTTTAGCTCGCTTATTTACCTTAAAAACCTGTAATTCGATTTGTTTTGATCTTAATTTCGCTTGCTGAATTAATTCATACAATACCGCTGTACCAATACCCTTACCCTGAGTGTGGTCACATATAAGAAGGCTTTGAAGGTAAATACGCGTATCGTCTTCTTTAGTAACAAGAAGCCCGATAGCATCATTGCGGTCATTAAGGAGGATTTTAACTTTTTCAGGATCGAAGTCTTTGGTATGAAATTCCAGCTGAACTGAATCATCCCAACCCCATATTTGCTCTATATATGGCTTGATTGATGTTTTTTTGATTTGAAGGGTCAGATCAAAATCAGCAGCTGTAGCATTTCTGAAAAGTACCATGATAAGTATCTTTGAACTTGATGGATGATAAAGATAAATATCATACAGCCCTATGTGTCATTACATGACAAATATTATTTTGTATAAAATATTATAAGCAGAAGCCTCGTAATAGAAATTTTACTAAATTTAATACATTCCTTACAACAAAGTTACAAGCCGGATAATGCAAGCCTGATAAAAAGGTTGATTTTTGCGGCATGAATACCCGTACCCTATTAAAGTTCTTAACATTTATTTTTCTACTCACTACAGTTTTTGCAGTAAAGGCACAAACAGGTGGCACCGTTGCAGGTAAGCTTGTTGATGCCTCTACCGGGCAGATACTTGATTTTGCTACAGTAGCGTTAATCCGTAAAACAGATAATCAGCCTGCTAAAAGTATGCAAACAGATTTGCAGGGCAACTTTAAGCTTACCGGCATTCCTGATGGTGTATACCTTTTCCGCGCCACCTTTGTAGGCTATATTTCATTCACAAAAGATACGCTAAACATAAAAGGTGGCAACACCGTAAATCTTGGTGCTATAAAAATGCGCCCTTCAAAAGGTGTATTAAAAGAAGTAACTGTAACAGCACAACGCAGCCAGATACAGTTAAGTACCGATAAAAAAGTATTTAGCGTTGAACAGAGCCTGGTAAGCCAGGGCGGTTCAGCTACAGACCTGCTCAGCAATGTGCCATCGGTACAGGTCGACGTTGATGGTAACATTAACCTGCGTGGCTCAAGCAATGTGCGTATCCTGATCAACGGAAAACCATCAGCCTTAACAGGTGCAAACCTTACCGATATCTTACAGTCCATCCCGGCAAGCTCAATCGAAAATATCGAAGTAATTACTAATCCGTCGTCAAAATATGACGCCGAAGGGCAATCGGGCATTATCAATATCGTTTTAAAACGTAATGCACAAACGGGCTTCAATGGCTCGGTATCGGCAACTGCGGGCACACAGCATACCTACAATGGCTCGGTAAACCTTAACTATCAAAACAAATTGATTAACGTTTACGCCAACTACAGCTACCGTAAAGGCCGCCGTATTGGTAACGGCACCAGCCAAACTAATACCATTGATAGCTTAAAGCGTGCGTTTAACCAATACCAGGTAAACGATCAGGAATTCAGGATCAACTCAAATAATATCCGTAGCGGCATTGATTTTTCGCTTGACCCAAAAACTACTCTAAGTTTTTCAAATAACATCAACATCCGTAGTTACGACCGTTTTCAAACGGGTGGAACTACCGTTAGCAGTCCGCTGTATAATCAAACTATTAACCGTAACAACACCAGTACAGGCAACGGTAATAACCTCGACTTTAACCTTGATTTCAGCCACAAATACAAAAAGCCGCAGGAAGAGTTAACAGCTAACGTTGGTTACTCAACCAGTAAAAACAACAATACAGATAACCTGAATACGGCATATGATTACAGCACCGGTAGTTTTACAGATTATTCGTTACTGCAAAATAACTATACCATAGGCCGGCAGCATAACGTCAATCTTCAGGCAGATTTTGTATTGCCATTAAACCATAACAACCGCCTTGAAATGGGCTATCGCAGTACCTTTAACAAGAATGATAATAACTACCTTGTTGATACGCTGAATAATGCCACCAATATTTTTGTCCCTGCCGATACACTGAGCAACCACTTTGTTTATAATGAGCAGGTTCATGCCGCTTATACTAACTATCAGCAAAGCTTTGGCAAGTTTAGCATACAGGGTGGGGTGCGTTTAGAAGAAGCGCTGATCAATACCACAACCACCACGCTTGGCCAGGACGAAAAGCACAAACAGGACTATTTCCGTGTTTACCCAAGCTTGTTCTTAACCGAAAAGCTTACGGATAACCAGACCTTGCAATTGAGCTACAGCCGCCGTGTAAGCCGTCCGCGCGACAGGCAGATCTCTCCTTTTCTTGACCGCAGCGACCGTCAGAATTATCAGCAGGGTAACCCTTTCCTTAAGCCGGAAGACACCCACTCGTTTGAGTTAAGTTATATCAATTACTGGAAAGCGCTGACCTTAACATCATCGCTGTATTATCGCCTTACCTATGATAACATTCAGCAGATCCAAAGCAATTATGATCCGTCGGGTATCATCAGCTTAACCAAATTCGAAAATCTTAAAAATGCGTCTAACGCAGGTTACGAACTGATTGCAAAATTAAGCCCATCATCAAAGATAGACCTTACAGGTAACGTTAACGTTTATTACCGTAACATCGAGGGCGACCCGACATTAAGGGTGGCATCAACTTCTGGTTATGCATGGAATGCTAACTTAACGGCAAATTTTAAGCCCGTATCAAAATTGGGGATCCAGTTACGCGGCGACTATCAGGGGCCGCAGGTGATTGCGCAGGGCCGTATGAAATCAATGTACGGGCTTGATGGCGGTTTAAGGTATGATATCACCAAGACGTTGAACTTTAGTGCAAACGCACGGGATATTTTTAACACCAGGAAATTCAGGTCGGTAAGAACGTATGGCGATGCGGAAAGCAGTACCGTACAATCGTCAGACCGCCGTTGGGCAACGCGTATTGTGTTGTTTACGCTGGCATATCGTTTCGGATCAAACACCCCGGCAGGCCGCCAGCGCCAGCAGCGCCGCCAGGATCAGCAGCAAGATCAGGAAAGTATACCTGATGATGCACAGCCGGGCAACGGTGGCGGCTCGCAACAGGGACAAGGCGCCCGCCCGGCAACCGGCGGACAGGTACGTGCCCCGAGATAAGAAATATTAATAATGAATAACAAAGCCTTCCAGTGATAAGCCGGAAGGCTTTGTTATTTTATAGGGACTTATAATAATACTTATAAGTCGGTTTTTATAAAATGCTATAACTTTTGATTTCAGAAAGCCGTAACAAAGCAGACTAAACATTTATTACATAATGAATACCCCTTTAAAAAACTTTATCCGCTTTACAGCGGCCCTAATTCTGGTGGCCGTTATTTTCATCATCCACAGTTGTAAGAAAGACAGTGGCATTAATAACAATGCTTCACTCGGCGATCCTGTAGTGCTAGCCGCCAAAAGTTGGTACAACGGTGCTTATCCTGTTATAGCAAATAACAGCAAAGGCACTAACTCATTATCCAATAATCATGATTTTAGCCAACGCATTAAACCTGATTGGGCACACCCTTCAAATTATAAGAGGTTTAATCAGGATGTTATCGAGTTACCATTAGATCCTTCAAACAAATTTGCAGCGGCACTATTGAACAATGCTACCAAACAAGTGCCTTACACTAAAAAGAGCACTAAAGCTTCATTTTTATTGTTAAAAGATAGTTCAGGCTACAAAGCTTATATCATGATTGTGATGGCTGATTCTGTATATCTTAAAGGAAATTATGCTAAGCTTGCAAACAATACTTATAGCAAACGAGAGTCAGATTTTAGCGGCATGGTTATGTATTTTACTCCTAAAGGAAGCTTTGTAGGTGGCTACAGTTATATTAATGGCAAACTGATAAAACCTGGCAGCAACTCAGCATCAAAAGGAACTAATGGTATAATAAAACCTAATTATGCGCCAGCTGAATGTTGGGATTACTGGCTAGTGTCCTACGATCAAAACGGAAATGAAGACGGTAGAGAATACCTCTTTACAGATTGCGAAGGTGGTGGCACTGATGATTCAGGATCAACAGGCACCTCTAGTGGTGGTGGCCCCTCAACTTCTCCACCGTCTGACTGTCCAACGACAAACTCAGTTAAAAAGGTGACAATTAATAAAGCACCAACAGATCCAGGCACAGGTATAGTTGGTGAGCCGAATGACCCAACAGATCCCGGTACAGGGTTTCCACAACCTACCAATAATGGATGCCCGGTAGATGGGGAATATGAAATACCAGATATATTAGATAGCATTAGCAATAAATATCCATGTGCAAAACAGCTATTAGTTAAATTGCCTAATTTTAATTCACAGCTTTCTAAATTATTGAAGGATGCTTTTGGTGCTGGTACAGGTAGTAATATTGTTTTTCATAATGGTACTGCAACTCAATTTGCAAGCGATCCAACTGAAGATGGTATTACAGAAGGGTTCGACATTTACTTAAATCCAACTATTTTGACCAATTCTTCAAACGAATATATTTTAGCTACAATGTTTCACGAAGGAGTACACGCATTTCTAAATTTAGAAATGCAGCGACTTGGCAGTAGCGGTTTTGCTTCGAAATATCCTCAAATCAAAGTAGTTTCAAGACCAAGTTATTCGGCTAATGCTAAAGATCCCTATAATTATTATTTGGATGATGGAGCATACTACACAAAGGTTGACCCAAAACATGTTACGATGGCAGAATATTTTACTAATCTTATCAGTTCGGCCATTTTATCATATAATTCTGCTTTCCCAACAGATAGTGCTAATGCTTTAGCAAGATATGGAATCTTTGATGAGCCTAGTATTCTGGGGGCAAACCAAGACGAAAGAGATACAAGCACAGGTAATTCAAAAGGAACTAAATGTAATCCATAGGTTATGAAAATTTCAATAATAATATGTTTGATTGTATCCAGCATTTCAATTGTAAAAGCTCAATCTTCGAATTCAAAATTATCAGATAAAACAAGTGCAATTTCCGTTAATAACTCAAGTCAGTACGTTTTATTAAGTCAGGACAGTAAGCTTGATAGTTATATAATGAACAAGGTTACTTTGAGGCAGCGGTTATTGATAAACAAAGTACAAGACAGCACCACAATTGAAGTTTATAACATATTATACAATCAGAGCTTAGCTGTATTTTCTGTTATGCCTTCGCTGTCAAGCAAGTCACCTGTTTGGAAAAAGATCAATCCGGATACTATTAAAGGAGGGTGTTTAAATCTAAAACAACTATCATCCTTGATGTTAAAAAAGTTTAATGACTACCCTCAAAAAGAACACGGATTTTTAGACCGGTTAAAGTATAACAACATACATATCATTGTTAGGCGTAATGATGGGTATTATGTCAATAGCAGTGATTGCATTTCAGAGTTCTTTAAATTAGTGAGTAGCCGTACCGAATCATCCAAAGTTTTTGAAATAGATACAACTGCTAAAATGTTAAGCATAATGGAGCATGAAACTGCTTTTAAGCGAAAACACTTTTATGCTTATTCAAGTAATTTTAAAAACTCAGAAATACGCTTCGACGCTAGCCTGAAAAACAATCCGCAATTACATTTATCCTATAAGTCTACCAATAAATACGGCACGGCGTATCATTTCTGGCTGTTAGATAATTGGAGTAATGACGGTGTAGATTACTGGCGAGGTATGGACAGGTTTATATTTAAATCCGGAATAGGAATTGTTGGCGCGTCATACGACTTTTTTATGCCTTCTGCTATTAACGCTTGGTCGAACACAGATAATAGCCCGAATAGAATAATGAAAGGTTCTGCTGAAGATTTCGGCTTTTCACATGAGTCTTTGTATTCAACCAATGCAAATACCTACTTGGCTAATTACCTAGAAGAAAACGTTATAGAAGCCGCATCAATTGAGATATTACATTGATTTTATGAACAGGAGCATTATTGTTTTCATGTTTATTTTTAGTCTATTTTCAATGGATTTACAGGCTCAGCCTAAAAATATCGCATTCAGCAAATATGTTTTAAATCACTTCCATGCCCCTGAATCTGTATAAGCTAACTGCATGTGGCAAAATATCTTAGTGGATTGTAAAACAGACGCAAATGGGGATATAGTTACTTATGCTCTATTGAATAAGGAAGATGCAGATTTACAAAACAGCCTCGCTTTTCTTCAAGGATATCATTTTACAGCTCAAAAATACAAGCACAAAAACGTGATATTCTGCCTGGATATAGATAATCAAAGGATATCAGGTTGCAAAATTCTTAAACAGGTCCCCAAAAGATCCGGTAAGGTTGTTTTAAATGAGTATCGTGCTAAGCATAGGTCAGAAAAGGATCTAACTTATATAGATGACAGTATTTACATTATCATTGAAGACCCGGTGAAGTAAAGGTATTCGAAATGTAATCTACAACAAAGCCTTCCAGTCACAAGCCGGAAGGCTTTGTTATTTTATCGCTTATTTAAGTAAGCGGGCAAAACCCAAACTATTTTAATATTGTTTGTACATTTACCGCATACCAATTATTCGCTTGCATGAGTGAAAACCAGTTTAACCGCCCCATCAGAGTCTTAATTGCTAAAGTCGGCCTTGACGGTCACGACCGTGGTGCGCGTATTATAGCTACAACGCTTCGCGATGCCGGTATGGAGGTAATTTATACAGGCTTAAGGCAAACGCCCGAAATGGTAGTGAATGCTGCCCTGCAGGAGGATGTTGATGCCATTGGGGTTTCCATACTTTCGGGTGCGCACATGACGGTGTTTCCTAAAATCATTAATCTGCTCAAAGAAAAACAGGTGAACGATGTGCTGCTCACCGGCGGAGGTATAATCCCCGATAGCGATGCAGCTAAACTAAAGGAAATGGGCGTAGGCGAACTTTTCCCGCCGGGTACTTCCACCAGCAGCATTGTAGATTATATCACTAACTGGGTGCATCAGCACCGTAACTTCTAAAGCACTGCTTATGTCATATCAAAACTTATTAATCGAAGATAAAGGTCGTATCAGGTACATCACCATTAACCGCGAAAGTAAATTGAATGCTTTGAACAAGGATACCCTTACAGAGCTTCATGCAGTATTCGCAAGCACGTTTGAAGATCAGGCTATTGGTGGTGTAATTATAACCGGTGCCGGTTCAAAAGCATTTGTTGCCGGGGCCGACATTAGCGAGTTTCAGGGCAAGGGTGTAAACGAAGGCAGCCAGATGGCGCGCGAGGCTCAGCACAGTGTGTTCGATCTTATTGCAAACGGTGCAAAGCCGATTATTGCTGTAATAAATGGTTACGCACTTGGCGGCGGGTTAGAGCTGGCTATGGCCTGCCATATACGTATAGCTGCCAACACGGCTAAGATGGGCTTGCCAGAAGTTACTTTGGGATTGATTCCGGGCTATGGAGGTACACAGCGGCTTACGCAATTAGTTGGTCGCGGCAAAGCGCTCGAACTTATCATGACGGCTGATATGATAGGTGCCGAAGAAGCATTGCAACTTGGCTTGGTGAATCATGTTACCGAAGCAGATAATGCTATGGTTAAAGCCGAAGAATTAATGCATAAAATACTGAAGCGTGCGCCTTTGGCTGTTGCTGCCGCTATAAAAGCGGTAAGCGCGGCTGCCGTATCCGAAGGTTTTAAGGCAGAGATCGATTTGTTTGGAAACTGCTTTAGTTCAGCTGATTTTAAAGAAGGAGTAGCTGCGTTTCTTGAAAAACGGTCACCAGAATTTAAAGGTTTATAGTTGGTATAACTTTTTATACGTATATTTCGTATCCCCTCAATAAATAATTAATTTGTAATTAACCCAGGTGGTTAAGTACTTTTACGTTTGTTTGAAGATATTCTGTTATGAAAAAGATCCTCATCGTTGATGATGAAGTAAATACCGCGTTATTACTTTCTAAATTTTTAACCAGAAATGGATTTGAAGTTTCCACCGCTTCAAATGGTGGCAGCGGTATGGAATATCTTAAAAACGATGCTTATGATCTTGTATTGTGCGATTTCAGGCTGGAGGACACCGATGGCCGCGAAATGCTGAAGAGCATAAAATCTCAGTACCCTAAAACCGGTGTTATTATTATCACAGGCTATTCGGATATAAAAATGGCTGTTGAGCTGATCAAAATGGGCGCTTATGATTATATCACCAAGCCTTTATATCCCGATGAGATTCTGAATACCATTAACAAAGCTATAGAAACCCATCACGCGCTGGTAACCGAGCCGCAGGAAGAATTGGCCGCTGTTAGCCCCAAAGCGAAAGAAGATAAAAAGCAACAAATGCCTTCAAACGAGTTTGTTGTAGGCAAAAGCCGGGCATCTAAAGAACTGTTAAGGCAGATAGAGCTGGTTGCGCCAACCAATTACAGTGTGATTATTTTGGGCGAAAGCGGTACAGGTAAAGAGTCGGTAGCTAAAAGCATCCACTTAAACAGCCCTCGCCGCGATCAGCCGTTTATTGCCATGGACTGCGGTTCATTGACCAAAGAGCTTGCCCAGAGCGAATTTTTCGGTCACGAGAAAGGATCATTCACCGGTGCATTATACACTAAAATCGGTCACTTTGAAATGGCGAACGGCGGCACGCTGTTTCTTGATGAGGTAGGCAACCTGTCATACGATATTCAGGCGGCGTTGCTGCGTACCGTGCAGGAACGTAAAGTAAAACGGATTGGCAGTACCAAGGAAATTGACCTCGATGTACGCATTATTGTGGCTACTAACGAAAACCTGATGGATGGCATTCAGAAAGGCCGTTTCCGCGAAGATTTGTACCATCGCTTTAATGAGTTTACCATATACATGCCGCCACTGCGCGACCGGGGCAGCGATATTATGCTGATGGCCGAACATTTTCTGAAAATAGCCAACCATGAACTGGGTCGCAGCGTACAATATTTTTCGCCCGAGGTTGAAGAGTGCTTTATCAACTACAAGTGGACGGGTAATATCCGCGAGCTTAAAAATGTAATTCGCCGGGCTACACTTTTAACAGAGGGCGATACCGTACAAATTAAGTCCCTTCCGCTCGAAATCTCAAATTATAGCCGTATAGCGGCTCCGCATGATTTTGCTGCTAATAGCAATAACTATAGTGCCGAGCCTGCACCTGTAAGAGAGCACAACCGCAAAGACCTTAAAAATGCGGCGCTTGAAGCAGAGTACGACACCATTTTGCGCGTATTACGCGAGGTAAATTTTAATAAAACCAAGGCTGCAGAAATACTGAAGATAGACCGCAAAACTTTATATAATAAAATGAAGGCGATCAATTTGGGTAAATAATGGCAGAAGATAAAGAACAACCGGATTTAAGCTTGATAAGGCATGATATACGCAATCAGCTTTCTAACATCAACCTGGCGTTAGAACAGCTAAAGTATGAGATAAGACCTGTGGATGACGAGACTGCTTTTTATCTGGAGACCATTGCTGCCGGATGCGGAAAGATAAACGAATTGTTAAATGGCCTTGAATAAAGGCTATTTTTGTAGTACAGATTTAAACATTTACAGCTTATAGCTGTTTAACAATCTTTCACACTAATTTTACTGGACAGAGCAGTGCGGGTGATGGCTGTTGAGCTAAAGCAATACTTATGTCGATTTTTAATTACAGGCAACGCAATAATATAATCCTGATCAGCATCATTGTGCTTGGCTGTTTTCTGTTGTATGCCCTAAGCTCACTCTTTAGCTCTATACTGGGCGCCATTGTGCTGTATGTGATCTGCCGTCCCGGGTATATCTATCTCACGGAAAAAAAGAACTGGGGGCGTTCTGTTACAGCGCTGATGTTTATACTTGTTACGCTTATTGTAATTGTTATCCCCTTTCTTTCATTAAGCTTTATGGTGATCAACAAGATTGCAGAGATCAAGGATAACCCGGTGTTTATTGACCAGTTGATTAAAAAGGCAAATGCCTTTACCGGCTCAACCTTCAATCAGCCTCACATGATTGATAGCTTTACCGATAAAATAAGCACATATGCCACAGATTTGTTTCCGTCCATTTTAGGCGGTGCAGCTAATATCTTGCTCACCCTGCTGGTGTTGTACTTTCTATTGTATTTTATGTTTGTGCAACTGCGCGAGTTTGAAGCTGGCCTGCTGCGCTATGCGCCATTCCGCGAGCAGCATGCATTGAAGTTTGCTACCGCGTTAAAAAATGCAACCTACTCAAACGTACTGGGGCAGGGTATTATTTCAATAGTACAGGGATTACTGCTGGCTAACGGGTTTTGGATAGTAGGCATACCCGATGCTTTATTCTGGGGAATTATAGGCACGTTCATTTCGTTTTTGCCGGTAGTAGGTGCGCCAACGCTTTCTATACCTGCGGGTATTTATTTAATGATGATTGGTGAAACTTGGCGTGGAATCGGCATTATTGTTTATGGCCTGCTGTTTATCGGCAACATTGATAACGTGCTGCGCATGATCATTAATAAGCGTATTGCTAATACACATCCTATTATTTCCATTATAGGGGTTTTTATAGGTTTGCCGCTTTTTGGTATTTTAGGCCTCGTATTTGGGCCGGTATTGTTATCCTATTTTCTGTTACTTGTAGAAATTTATGAAACTAACCGGCTTGCTGCTGAGCGGCTTGACAGAATTAAAATGGAGAACGATTTATAAATTGTACTACCCTTGCTTCGTGCCCGTTTAAAGGGTAATAAATATAAACCATTAAATAAATTTAGAACGAACACAAACAAAACATCCAACTTAAAAATTATAGTACTATGAACAATAACACAAAAGTAATTGTGGCCTTACTTGCAGGGATAGCAGCGGGGGCAGCCTTAGGTATATTGTTTGCACCTGAAAAAGGTGATGAAACACGCGATAAACTGGCCGATTCTTTAAAAAGCTTAAGCGATAGCATTAAAGAAACCGCCGGTAAAGAAATTGACAGCTTGCTTGGTTTTAAAGACAAAGTAGTTGATAGTATAAAGACCAAGATCAACGGTGCTGAAGAAGAGTATCAGGACGATCTGGAGCACGCATAAAAATTATAAATGATCCCGGGCTTATGTCCCGGGAGATATTTTCTGATGATGGAAGAAAGAGAACAAGAAGTTAAAGAGCCACAACAACCACCTGCTTTAGATCAGCTGCGCGACTACGTGGAAACACGTATTAAGCTTTCCAAATACAAGGTGATTGAGAAAAGCACATCGGTTATTGCAGGTATAGTTACCGATGTTATTATTGTAGTTTGCCTGGCACTTACCTTTTTGTTTGCCAGCTTTACACTGGCGCTTTTCCTGGCAGACGTATTTCACTCCTATTGGAAAGGTTTTGGCGCCGTAGCCCTTATATACCTTATCATTGCCGTAGTGGTAATGATGGCTAAAGACGGCTTTAAAAAACCAATCATTAACACACTGATCAAAAAGATATTTAGCGATAACGAGTGATGGATATACCTGTTAATAATATAAACGACCTGCGCAGCGAGATTATCAGGCTGGAAAAGCTTAAACAGCAGCAGGAAATGGATCTTAAAAAAAGGTACAACAGTCCATCATCTGTTTTTTCTGCAGCGTTTAGCCTTTTTAATAAATCAGGCGACCCAAAAGCGGCCAGTAAATTTTTTACTCCAGATATTATAGGTTTGGTTTCGAGGTTTGTTTTGCCAATCACTTTAAATAAAACACTGTTTAAAGGATCAAACGTATTGGTAAAAACGTTGGTAGGTCTGGTTTCGCAAAAAGCTTCAGCCTTTATTAATGACGATGCTGTACACAGTATTTGGGATAAGGCGAAAGGGCTTTTAAGCAAAGTTAAATTAGGCAAAAGCAAAAAAAGCGACGACGAAGCCGATGAACATCATGTAAAATCGGCAGTGCTTTAGTCAATCGGTTCGGCTATAAACAACAATTCCGGTTTGCTGAATTGCAGGTTGTAAAAACCATCCGCTGTAGTTTCGTAGATATCTTCGCCGATTTGCTTCAATCCTCGTGTAGTAAGATCTAAAGGCTTATCTATTATCCTGATGTGTTCTCCTTGCGGTTTCCATTTGTTAAAGCCAGATTGTACACCAAATATCTTTTCAGCCTCTGTATAAACCACCAGGTTAATCAGATTTGCATAAGCCTTTAATGGTTCCCAATCATTTGTAATGACATTGACTGCCGGATATTTTTCTTCAAGCAGGAAATCAAAAGCAGCTTCTATATAGCTGTGATTTGTAAGGATATGTTGTACATCAGATTGCTCATCAGAAACAATGGAACTGATAATCCTGTCCACCTTAATGTGATTGTTGATCAACTGCTTGGCGGTCTCTTTTGTAGCGATAACCGTAGGACTCCATTCCAATAGTTGCCCCAACAATTCAAAAGAAAAGTCGTCAAGATCGAGTACCAGCAAAGCCGGCTCCTGTTTTTCGCGGACAATATGGTGAGATGACATAGGTTCGAATCCTTATATTCTGCTAAGCTAATTGTATTTTTGTTTATTGTAATATGAATACAAAACCTTCAACTGATTTTGCGCTGCTGGTACACGCATGCGACCGTTATTCATTTCTATACGAAGGTTTTTCTTACTTTTTTGAACGCTTCTGGGATTTCAACGTGCCATGCACCTATTACTTTGCAACGGAAGAAATTGATGCGGACATTAATGGCTTCACCAATATTAAATCGGGCAAAGGCGAATGGAGCGACAGGTTGGTTAAGCTATTGAAGCAAATTCCTGAAAAGCATATCATTTACTTCCAGGAAGATATGTGGCTTGATAAAGCTGTAGATGCTTCTTTTTTTGAGAGCCTGTTTCAGTATATAATTAAAAATAACTGGCAGCAGGTGAAACTCACCAGTTCTGATGTATATGTTACCCAACCTACCGCACATGTAATCAATGGCTTTACCATAGCGCAGTTGGATAATCAAGCATCCGGCTATTTGATGTCGCACCAGGTAACCATTTGGGACAAAGATTTTTTGTTGGCTCAATTACCTAAAGGCGAGCATCCGTGGCGCAACGAGCGTAAGGGGACTAAGCGCTTAAAAAAGCTGAATCCTGAAATATTTCACGTTGATTACTTCTCAGAGAACGGCCACCCGCCAATTAATAACAATGCAGATAACGCTACACCAAGCCGTTACTTTACAGTTTCGCAGAATAGCACTTTAAATTACAGGGTATTACCTTTTATTGATTTATTGAATAATGGAAGTACGCAAGAACAATTATATGCTAAGCAATTACAGCAGCACTACGACCAGCAACTAACTCACGACGGTAAACCTAAACCACGCAAAGACGACATCTTTAAAAAGATTAAAAACTGGATTAAAGGGAAGTAAAATAACATTGTCATCTCGAACGCAGTGAGAGATCTTATTTGATTTGAACAGATTTCTCACATTCGTTCGAAATGACAAATAACAAAGAAGGGCGATCAACATCGCCCTTCTTTGTTATTTCTTCATCAACTCGCTTATCGGCTGACCGATACAGCCATTTGGCACCTGAATGTGCAATAATGCGGCAACGGTTGCCGAAATATCCGTCATATGGGTTTCGCGGTTAAGGCTGCCATGCTGTACGCCCCACCCCATAAATACCAATGGGATATGCGTATCATAAGGCGACCATGTACCGTGGGAAGTGCCAGTAGCATTTTGCGAACCTGAGTACCATCCGGGTTTAAGGGCAATTAAAATCACACCGCTTCTTTCGGGGTTATAAGAGTTAAGCGCTCTGGTCCTGATCCACTCAGGAATGCTTGCATTTTGCGCATTTGCAAGATCGATAGCAAACATTACGCCCGGTTGCTTTTTCAAAAACTCGATGCAGTCATATTTAATCGCATTCTCATTCAGTTTTTTATCTGCAATAACCTTATTATTAAGGTTAATCTCATAGCTGCCGGCATTTAACACAATGTTTTTAACATCATATTTTTTCTCTAACAAAGTATTCAGGTCGCGAACGGCAAGGCCGCTGTTAAAGTAACCTGCTGGGATGTTATGATCTGTCAGGAAATGAGGGTTATTAGCCGCACCATGGTCGGCGGTTAAAAAGGCAGTATAGTTTCCCTTTCCTACTTTAGCATCCAGGTAGTTGAAGAAATCAGCAAGGTCTTTATCCAAACGCAGGTAAATATCTTCAATCTCTATTGCATTAGGCCCAAACTGGTGGCCAACATAATCGGTTGATGATAAGCTTACCGCTAAAAAATCGGTTTGCGGATGCTTGCCCATTTGTTCGTTTTCTATCGTCGTTTTGGCGAAATCCAGCGTGAAGCTTACACCGAAAGGGGAGCTGCGGATAGCGCCGGTGTTAGTGCCTTGACCGCTGATTACAGCAAGGTCATGCGGAAAGGTAGCCGATGTTTCGTTGCGATATTTACCTTCATAAGGCGAATTATCGGCAGTACTTTGAGCGTAAGTGTTAATCGGATAAAGCGTCTCCCATTTCTTACTCAAATAATCTTTAAGCTTACCATTGTCGTTATATGATTTTACCCATTGCGGCAAATCATTCATGTAGTAGGTACTGGTGATCCAGTGGCCGGTAGCATCATCAAACCAATAGGCAGCATTGGCAGCGTGGCCTGCCGGAAGTATGGAAGCACGGTCTTTTAACGCAACGCCAATTACTTTTGAGCGGAAATTAGTTGCCAGTCGTAATTGGTCGGTCACTGTGGTAACCAGTAGGTTTCGAGGCGACATTTTACCGGCATCTGAGGTGGTACCTACACCTGCAACGGTTGAATCGCCTGCGCTGTATATCTCTTTACCAGTTGCCTGTATCGTGAATTCGTTGGCAACGATGCCATGTATAGCAGGCACAGAGCCGGTATAAACACAGGTATGCCCTGGTGCGGTTTCAGTTGGCAGGTAATCAATCTGGGTGTTTTCACAAGTAAAACCCTCGTTAAGCATGCGCTTAAAACCACCAGCTTGGTAGCGGTCGTAATAACGGTACAAGTAATCCCAACGCATTTGGTCAATCACGATGCCTACCACCAATTTAGGCCGTGACACATCTGTTGACGGTGCTGCTGTTGCTGCTTTTTTGTGAGTTTGTGCTGATACGGAAGTTCCGGCTACGGCTAATATGCCGAAAAGTAATTGTCTGATCTTCATTATAGGAAGTTAAAGTGCCAAATATCCAAAATACTATAAGAAGTTTATGTGACAATTTTGTTAACTAATATTTGAAGATTGTTTCAAAATGACAGAGGCGCAAATTTTGCGCCTCTGTATATTAATTAAACGTCAGTAACGAATGCTGGCTGGCTGTATGCAGATCCCGCCATACCTGGTTAATTTCTGTATCCGGCGATGCGGCCAGAAGCCCGCAGTAAGGATAAAGCGTATCAACCGACTCGCGTGCTATGGTGGCCAGTTGCCTGCTGGTGCGGCTTACCGCTTGCAAGCTCTCAGAAGCATCTGCATTATTAAACAGCAATTCCCACGATTGATCTACTGCACGGTAAAATTCGCTTCTGGCCTGCTCCATATTCCACCTGGCGGTCTCCAGTTCCGTACTAAGCGTTGCTGCTTTTTCAGGCGTTAAGCGTGGTTTGTTCTCAAATACAGCAGGGCACAGATCAATAAAATGAGTGGCTATGCCGGCAATGTTGGCCGCCAGCGTTGCTTCAGCCAGTTGCATAAACGGATATCGGTATAGCAAGCCGTCGACCTGTGTAGCAGTGGCATCTATCTTAAAGCGGCGGTCAGCAGTTACTACGGCATCTTTTATTTCAAAAGCATGGCTACCCGTGCCCATCATGCCTATGTATTTCCAGGCGGGTATCAAAGTAGCTTGTTTGCTGTCAATCACAAAAGGTAATACAAGCGGTTGCCCCTGTTCATTTAAAACCGGGCCGTTCTCGTCCTCGATATTGCAATTACAGGTAAAATGTGTGGCATGCTTAACACCGCTGGCATATTTCCAGCTACCGTTTATCAGGTATCCATCTTCAGTTTTTACTGCTGTGCCGCTTGCCGCACCGCTACCTGCCAGGCACACTTGCGGATCAGCAAATATCTTTAAAGCTACTTCTGGCTCAATAAAGCCCCCAAACCAACCTGCACCGGTGCACAAAGTTACAACCCACCCCAGGCTGCCATCAGCCCATGCTAAGGCTTCTTCCAGCCTTACCAGATCTGGTAAAGGCGTTTCCAAACCTCCATAAGCTTTTGGTACCAGCAGCTTAAACCATTGCTGGTCATAAATCAATGCTAACTGCCCGGGTTGTAATTGCCCTTCCTGCTCGGCAGCAAAAGCTTCTTTACGTATCATATCAACCCAATCTGCCTGTACTAATGCAGAAGGGTGTTGTATCTTTTTCATAGATGATCTGTTTAATTAACTTGTTTCTCTTTACGATAGATACGCTGCCAGTCGAAAAACCCGAACACGGCAACCACAAACAGAAATACAGTAAGTAAAGCAAACAGAGGCAAATGCTTATAAAACAAAAGCGGTACGGCAAACAGGTTGGAGATATTAAGCACAACCCAGTTCTCAATTTTGCGCCTAGCCAGCAGCCATGTGCCTGCCCATGCGGTTGATGATACCAGGGCATCCCATACCGGAACGGTTGATTTGGTAAAATGGTGCAGTAACAGGTAAATACCCAGCCAGCCGCCAAAGGTAATCAGCAAGACAATCAGCCACTCGTTTTTGCTGGCATAAGTTACCGGTAATGGCGGCTCATTTTTGCGCCGAACCCATATTATCCAGCCATAAATACTCATTACTACATAATACACGCTTAGCCCTGCCTCGGCATAAAGCCCCGATTCCAGCAGTAAAAAAATAGATAATGCCGAGCCGCCAATGCCTGCCGGATAAAGCAGAATGTTATTTCTTTTTGCCAGCAATACCTCAGCAACACCAAGCAATACGGCAAGCCACTCTAATAAAGTGGTTTGCCGTATTTGCTCAATAAGTAACTGTATCCACTGATGCATCAGAATTTTAAGCTAAGTGATGCCAGGAAATTGCGCGGTGCCTGCGGGTAATAATAGTTGTAATTAACTACTTGCCCGCCCTCAATATCAGGATAGGTAGCACCATTTGCACTATATTTCGCGCTGAAAATATTATTGATCAAGAAGGATACGCCGATATTCTTAAGCGACCATGCCTGGAAATTATAGCTTAAACGCAGGTTGTTTACAAAGTATGATTTCAGGTAACGATTAACCGCATACTCGTTGTTCCCGGCTGATGGTACACCCTGCGGGTTAACGTTTGATGTATTATCGAGATATTGCTTGCTTACATATTTGCTGATAAAGGCAATCTCTCCGCCTTTAACCGGGCGGAAACTGATCTCGCTGTTGCCGACAAAACTTGGCGAGAAGGCAATATCCGATTTTTTGTAAACGGTTTCCACATTGCTTTCTGTATCGTAGTTATACAAAAACTGGTGGAAGTCTTTCACCTTATTGGTGCTGATGGCTACATTGGCAGCCCAGCTTAACATGGGTGTAATACGTAAGCGGCCGTCAAGCTCCACACCGGCGCGGTAGCTGTCGTTAATATTGGTACGAATAGCTGCACCCACATCGTTAAGCGATCCGGTTAGCACCAGCTGGTTTTTGTACAGCATGTAAAAGCCGTTAATGCCACCGCTGAAGATATGCCCCGTTGTACGATAGCCTAGTTCAAAGTCGTGCAGGGTTTCTGCTTTTGGGCGGCTTGCAGGTGTCGAGTTGGTATAATCATCGCGGTTTGGTTCGCGGTGGCCAACTGCCCATGAGGCATAAATATTGCTATTGTCAGTCAGGTCGAACGTAATGCCCGCTTTAGGATTAAAGAAGTTAAGGTCAACTGCCTGCTGAACATTGTTCAGGTTGCGGTCGTAACCCAGGAAAGAATAATATACATGGCGGTATTGCAGATCGCCGTAAAGCAGCACTTTGCCTAATTGGTATTCGCCACGCAGGTAAGTATTAAAGTCATTCTTCTTGGCGTTATCGCGCGAGTACTCATAGTCTGGTGGAATAGAAGTGCTCTCCTGTGTCCATTCTATATTATTATAGTGCGCACCTTTGTACTGATTATAAGCGCCGCCTAACAAAACATTCAGGTCGTTATTAGGGCGGTATTTAAAGTTATAGGTGAAGCCGTAAAAATCATTGTTTAACCACAGGCGGCGTACCAGATCTGTAGCAGCAATGGTGGTGCCGCCTACAACAACTGGAGTAATGCCATATTTTTTTAGCGAGTCGGCATTTTTATATTCTTCGTAATAACCATAACCTTTGGTATAGTGTAAAGCACCATTAAAAGACAGTTTACTGCCTAATTTCTGGTCGTAAAGTAGTTGGTAGTGATTTTGCGTATAGTTGTCGGTTTGGTTGTTGTAATAATAGCCTCTTGAATTGATATAACCTAATTCGTTGTAAGTACGGTTACCTGCAGCTACACTATCGGCCGGTACGCCGTTCCAGGCCTGGTATGTTTTCTCATGGCCCGAGAATACGTTTACCCTTACAATGCTGGATTTGCCATAGTAAGCGCCGCTTAAAAAGTATGATTTCAGGTTGGATGATGCCCTGTCGATATAGCCGTCAGAGCTGATGCGTGATAAACGGCCGTCGACACTGAAATGTCCGCCAAGTAAACCTGTACCCAGGTTCACCGTATTTTTAACCGTTCCGTATGAGCCTGCAGAGTTGTTCAATTCCGCATAAGCCGTATCCCGGCGAGTATTAGTTTGTATGTTGATACTCGCTCCAAATGCGCCTGCACCGTTGGTAGATGTACCTACCCCGCGCTGTATCTGAATGTTATCAACAGATGAAGCAAAGTCGGGAAGGTCAACAAAATAACTGCCCTGGCTCTCAGAATCGTTGTACGGGATGCCGTTTACGGTAACATTGATACGTGTACCGTCTGATCCGCGGATCCGGATACCTGTATAACCAACGCCTGCACCTGCATCAGATGTGACCACTGCCGATGGTGTTTGGCTAAGCAGGTAAGGCAGATCCTGTCCTAAATTGTTTTTCTGGATCTCTTTATGATTAAGATTAGTGAATGTTGTTGGTGATTTGCTGCCTGCACGCGTGGCTATTACATTAATATCTTCTGTAATGTTGGTACTGCTTGATGTCATTTTTACAGCAATAGTGGTATTACTGTTAACATTCATCGGCTTTTGCCAGGTTTGGTAGCCTATGTAAGTGATCTTTAACACATAGCTGCCTGGCTTTACATTGTCGATACTAAAGCTGCCGTTTGCATCTGTTTGTGCGCCGGGTGCAGTTTGTAAGTTTTGTAATGAAACCGTGGCGCCAGGTAATGGCTGGTTGGTACGGTCGTCGGTTACAGTGCCCGAGACACGTAGTTGGGCCGCTGCCAGAAATGGCAACAGCAGGGCGATTGCCGCCGCAAATAAACTTTTCAAATTTTTAAAATAAACTTAGTTAAACCATCTGCACGCCGGGTGTAAACGCGCAGTACACTTAACTTTTACCTATCCCTACGCCGGCATTATCCGGATCAGGTGTATGTTTGAGTTTAAAGTGTAAAGTTTGTAGTGTAAAGTGTAGCTCACTTATAACTTTCAACTTTTAAGCTATAACTCAAACAATGGGTATGATCTCAGCCTGTATTTCAGTTTGGCGAATAACCTGCAGTTTGTCCGTAACCAAATCTAGGCACCCCTTGAGAAATTAATCAACGGCAAAAGTATAATTTATTTTACTATTTGGAAGCTTAAATGCTAATAGGCACTTAATTGTGTAGTTATAGGGCTACTTTTTGGTTAAAGCATCGCCTTCAAAAACAACACCTTCCCAGCCGTGTGCCATAAACTGACGGATATTCTGGTGTGCTTCGCCATCCGGATCGTCAAGTACAGATTGATAGTGTTCGGCAAACAGTAGCAGGGTATCTTCTTTACTTAAGTTGTTAAGCTTTGCATAAGACAAAACCTTTGCACTGCCCTGGTTTTGTGAGGCTTCGTTGTAAACATCGCCATTTTTAAATGCGGTAGGTTGATGGTTGTATTCCGCTTCAATGTGTTTGAGCACATCTGCAAAGTTGATGCTGTGGTTCTTTAAATTATTGATGAGGGTGCTTACTTGTTCAGTCATGACTGTTTTAATATATTCCACAAAACTATCAAATGCAGCGAATTTAAATAGATTGATAAGCCTGAGTGATATAAAAAAACGGGGTGACTGATTACAGTCGCCCCGTTTGGTAATGTTATCATCAATAATCTTCAGCACCCAACTTCCGGATAGCTGTTTATTGACTATTGAATTTTAATAGAGGTTACAAGATCATTAGCGCTTGGCGAAAGCTTTGTAAAATCGGCATTGCTTGCTGTTAATGTCCATGATGTGCCGGTGAAATTATCGCCTGAGTACATAATTACTTTCCAGCCTGACGGTAATGTTACAGACGAAGCCCATTTACTGGTAAAGCCATACGTTTTTAACTGGCTGGATGTATAGTTACCTTTAGGTATGGCTGTGGTGGCCGTGCCGCCATATTGAGTGTCCTGGTAAAACACGGCACCAGATGTTGTAGTTGATCCGGTTTTAAGCGCCCGGAAAACCGGGTTGCAATAAGCAGAATCAACATTGGCAGCGTAAACAGATATACCTGCTTTTGTGCCGTTAGCAGGTTGATATTGCGCCGCAGCTATGCCGCTGCTTAAGCTGTTATAATCTTTTGAAAGCGCGATCATGGTTTTTGAAGCGCCTATGTAGTTAGCCCACCTGTTAAAGCGCTGGGTATTATCTTCAAAATAGCCCATGTCCATCACAAAGTTAAGGTACTGCGCTACAGTGGTAGATTGGCCAATGGCGTAGCCTGCCTGTGCGCCATCATAAATAGCCGCGGTGTAAACAGTTGTGGTGGTTGCTGATGACATTGGCCCCCAGTATTTACCAAATTCTTTTAAGAGATTGGTGTAATTGGTATTTGCAGCGGTACTGCCCATGTGTTCTACATCAAGCGAGATGCCGTCCATACCTAATTGCGTAGTTACGCAGGTGTTAAGAAATGCGGCAAACTGGGTATAAGTTTGTTTGGTGCCGTTGTATGTGGTAAAAGGTGTGGTAGTATTCCATGAGTTGGCGTCGTCAACGTTCATTAACACTTTCACACCTCTTGATTGCAGCGTTTTAATATCAGAAAGTATAGAACGGTAGTTTTTATAATAACCGCTCAGCATAATGGAACTGCTGCTGCCATAATGTGCCGTGTCTGCAAGCTCCCAGGCAGAGCCTTCAAATACAATCACAATGTTGGCATCCTTAGCAAAATCAAGCATGCTTAGTTTAACTTTAGGTGTGCCGGTTGGTGTGGCATCAAATGTGTAATAGGCCACTTTGTTATTACCAGATGCTGGTATAGGCGTAGTAGATGTCAGTTGCTGATTTACCTGAACATCTTTAAGTTTTGCTGCGCTTGGCGAGATCATGTCCGACTTTTTACAAGATGCTAAAAAGGACAGGGTGAGTACTGATGCAACCAGCCAATAATAGCCACGGCTGATAGCATGAAAAGGTCTAAGTGTTTTCATTGGGGTAAGGAAAAATGTTTTTGTTAGTTAATAATTGGTTGGCGGGTTGCCTGGAAGTTAAGCCCAGCTTGCGCTAAAATTAATTAATATTATTATATGAAATAATTATTTCTATAGATAATTTATACATATTGCTGTGTTGATAATACACTTAATCAGGCTATTTAATATTTGAATATAGGCTTCTGTAATTCGTTAAATCGATTTACTTAGTGTACTGAATAAGCTCAAGATTAAACGCTAACTAGCTGATCTGAAATTAGAATTCTCTAATGTTGGATTAGAATCCTCTAATGTACGATGTACTGATTTTGAGCCTACTTATTTTTGTATGGAAATTTTTTCATATGAATATTCTTTTGATAGAAGATGAGTCAAAAGTAGCGGCCTTCATTAAAAAAGGTTTAGAAGAGCAGCTTCATAACGTCACTTTAGCTTATGATGGCTTAATGGGAGTTAAGCTGGCTTTAGAGAATGATTTTGACCTTGTTATTTTAGATGTAGTACTCCCGTATACAAGCGGCTTTGAGGTTTGTAAACAGATACGGCAGTTTAAAATGGAACTCCCTATCCTGATGTTAAGTGCTTTAGGCACTGTTACAGATAAAGTGACAGGACTTGAAAATGGCGCTGACGATTATCTAACCAAGCCTTTCCATTTTGAAGAACTGCTTGCCCGTATCAATGCTTTAGACCGCCGCAGAAACAAAGTATTGCCTGGTACTTACTTTGAGATTGAAGATCTGCGTATGGATTGCTATCGCAAAACTGTTACCCGCGCCGGTAATTTAATTATGCTTACGGTAAAGGAGTTTACGCTGCTGGAAACCTTAATGTTCAATAAAAATAGGGTGCTGTCAAGGGCTTACATTGCCGAAGCTGTTTGGGGTATCAACTTTAACAGGGGTACCAACCTGATAGATGTATACATCAATTATCTGCGTACCAAGATCGACAAAGGCTATCCTAAGCAATTGATCCATACTATAGTGGGCATGGGTTACATGATCCGTGACTAAGCACGGGCTAACTATAAAATATTATCAACTTGAAAGTACGTAACAAACTTTCTTTACAGTTTACCTTTTTATTCGCGGTGCTGCTTACCGGCGTGCTGGCAGGTATTTACCTGTATGTACAGCATAACCGCACCAATACCTTTTACGACCGACTGGCAGAACGGGCAGTTACTGTGGCGCAGTTCTACCTGGCAGAAGACAATGTTTCAAAAGAGAAGTTCTCTAAAATAAGTGAAAAGTTTCCGCAAAGCCTTCCAAAGGAAAACATCAGAATTTATGATGACCAGTTCAGGCCAAGGTTTGTACCGGAATCGGGCGTAAACTGGAATGAAAAGATTTTACAGCAGATCACCGAAAAGAAAAAGCTGGATTTCAGGGTTAACGAGCGCCAGGTAGTAGGTATAGATTATGTAGATAATTCGGGTAACTACATCATAGTCGTTTCCGCATCAGACGAATTAGGCCGCCACTATTTGCATAGCCTCCGCATTATCATGGTGGTGTTCTTCCTGTTCTCGCTGCTGATTACCTTTTTTGCAGGTCTGCTGTTCTCGCGACTGGCATTGCAGCCTATTAAACACATCACTGGTGATTTGGAGCGTATCAGGGCATCAAGCCTCGATTTAAGGTTACCTGTTGTCAACAAAAAGCCGGACGAGATCGATAACCTTTCGCTGACCATTAACCAGGTATTGGAGCACCTTCAGCAGTCGTTCGATAACCAAAGCGCATTTATATCCAATGCATCTCATGAGTTGCGTACACCGATAACTACCATACTTGGCGAGGCCGAGATTACGATGATGAGCGAGCGTTCGCCGAAAGAATATGAGGCGGCATTAAGCAATATCATTAAAGAGGCTGAAAGGCTAAGCTATATCATTAATAGTTTACTGGATCTGATACAGACCAATGTAGAGAACCGCAGCATGGAAAGCATCAGCATGAGCGAGTTGTTCTGGGATATTAAAGACGAATTGGAATTCCGGAATCCTGAAAGCTGTGTAAATATAGATTTCAACCTGTCGGAGGAGTTACCCAAGAATACCATTTTAGGCAACAGGCAATTGCTGCTGATCGCCATTAGTAATATTATCAAAAATGCCATCAAGTTTTCTGATCAGCAGCCGGTTCAATGCCATGTATACAGCGACCGTAAGGGTTTACATATTAAAATAAAAGACCAGGGAATAGGCATATCTGAAAAGGATATGGATAAAATATTCCAGCCGTTTTTCAGGTCGCAAAATGCCATGACTTATCCCGGATCGGGAATTGGCCTTGCACTAACACAAAATATAATCAAGCTGCACAATGGAACAATGAAAGTAAAATCGCAACTAAAACAGGGTACGGAATTTCAAATTACGTTCCCGTTATGATCTGTTTTGGGGCGAATATTTTAATGAAATAAAAGTACAGTTTAAGAACATTAGAAAATTTTAATAAACATTTAATCCGGCTCTTATAACGCATTAAGTGTCCTCTAATAACACTAAAATACCTTTGAGTTATCAATAGTAAGTGCAATTGCATTTACCGTTTTACATAAATAAATACATGAAATCCACATATCAAAAACGCGTTTTATTACTATTGTGTGTCGGGCTTTGCTTCAGTTTCAGCAGCCTTAAAGCACAAAACGTAGCAGGCGATACTTTACGTATCGACCTGAAAACTGCCGAGCAGCAGTTCCTGAAAAACAACCTGCAACTGATCAGCCAGCGTTACAACGTTGACAATGCCAGCGCACAGCTCATTACTGCTAAATTATTTCCAAACCCCGATTTTACATTTAGCAATGGTATAGCCGGTACCCAGGTTAGTAATCCTGCGCGCGAGCAAACTGCCGGCTTGTCGCAATTAATACAAACTGCAGGTAAAAGGAATAAGAACATAGAATTAGCTAAGATTGGTATTCAACAAGCTAAATATCAGTTCTTCGATCTGCTGCGTACGCTTAAATATTCGTTGCACAACGATTTCTACACCATATACTACCAACAGCAATCGGCTAAGGTATATGATAAAGAGATCAGCTCTTTGCAGGATATCCTATCCGCCTTCAGAACGCAGTACAGCAAAGGCAATATTGCAGAGAAAGAAGTATTGCGCATTGCATCGCAGCTGTCATCATTACAGGTAGAGTACAATAATCTGTTGGTGGGTATTGATTCCACCCAACGCGAGTTCAGGTTATTGATCAATGCTTCTCCAAATACAACCATTTCTCCCATTGTAGCGGCTGATGAAGCTAAGGCCATTGACGATTTAAACACAGTCCCTTACAACCAATTGCTGGATTCAGCTTACGTCGACAGGTATGATCTTAAACTGGCTCAAAGCGCGGTTGACTACAGCAATACCAATCTGCAACTGCAAAAGGCGCTTGCCATACCAGATGTAAGCCTTTCGCTTAATTACGATAAACTGGGCAGTTATGGTAATAACTTTTTAGGCGGCGGTATAGAATTTAACCTGCCATTTTTTAATCGCAACCAGGGTGGCATAAAACAAGCGCATATTGCTATTGACCAAAGTAAGGTGCAACTGCAAAGCACACAAAAACAAGTGGAGGCTGATGTGGCCATGAGCTATAAAGGCGCACTGCGTTTGCAGAAGTTATACCGGGCTATGGACCCTAATCTGAGCAAAGATTTTACCCGCTTAATTAACGGCGTATTGGATAACTACAAGAAACGGAATATCAGTTTACTGGAGTTCCTCGATTTCTATGACTCTTACAAGAACAACACCCTACAGCTCAATAACCTGCAACAGAATTTAATGCAATCGTTAGAGCAGCTGAACTATGTTACGGGCACAACACTATTTAACAAAAAGTACTAAGTTTTTACTCCTATCCTTTTATGAATAAGATACTTAATAAAAGCGGATTGATTTTTTCAGCCGGAATGCTAATGCTGAGCATGGCTGCCTGCCACTCAAATACTGAAACCGAAGATGCACGCGAACCTTATGTAATCCCCGATTCGCTGATGCGCACGCTGAGCATTGATACGGTGACCACATCGCATATCACCGATGCACTTAAGTTTAACGGTGTAGTTAATTTCAATACAGATAAAGTAGTAAATCTTTATCCAATGGTGAGCGGCGCCGTACAAGGTGTTAGCGTGATGCCCGGTGATTATGTAAAAGCCGGACAGGTATTAGGTTACGTAAAAAGTAGCGAAATGGCCAACTATTCTACCTCGCTTATTGATGCACAAACCAATGTGCAGCTTACCAAACGCCAGCTGGACCAACAGAAGGAGCTATTCAAGAGCGGCCTTGCATCACAAGTTGATGTTACCAGCGCCCAGGTAAATTATGAGCAGGCTGTTGCTGCACTTACTGCCGCTAAAAGGGTACTTAGCATAAATGGCAATAGCACTAATGGCCAGTACACCATAAAAACACCGATAGAAGGTTTTGTGGTACAGAAAAACGTGACTGATGACATGGCTATCCGTACCGACAACAGCGCCCCTTTATTTGTGATCTCTGACCTTAAGAATGTTTGGGTTGAGGCTAATGTTTATGAGGCTAATATCAGTAAAGTACATGAGGGGCAGGAAGCTGAAGTTACGACCATTGCTTATCCGGATAAAGTTTTCAAAGGAAAGATCAACAAGGTGATGAACGTGCTTGATCCATCAACCAAAGTAATGAAAATGCGCGTGGTGCTTAACAACCCCGGCTATCAGCTTAAACCGCAAATGTTTGCTACGGTAGCGGTTAACAATACCGAAAGCGAGGAGGCTACTTCCATAGCCAGCAGCGCACTTATTTTCGATCATAGCCAATATTATGTAATTGTGGTAAGCGGTAAAAAGAACCTGCAGCTTCGTCCGGTTGACGTGATCAGCATTAATGGTAAAACAGCCTATATACGCAATGGTGTAAAACCGGGCGAAAGGCTGATCAGCTCTGATGCGCTACTGATTTATGGATCATTAAACAGCTAATCATTTATTCACTTTTTCCTGCTTAAAACATGGACAAGATACTCAGAGGGATCATCGGATTCTCTTTAAGAAATAAATACCTGATTATTGCGCTGGCTGCCACACTGGTAGTTACAGGTGTAATAGTCTTTAGCCAGATGCCTATTGAGGCCTTCCCGGATGTAACCAATACCGAGATTGACATTATTACCCAATGGCCAGGGCAAAGCGCCGAAGAGGTAGAGAAACTGGTAACCATACCTATTGAAATCGCCTTAAACCCGGTGCAACAAAAGGTAAGCTTGCGCTCGTCAACCATATTCGGACTTAGCTACATCAAAGTAATATTTGATGATGATGTAAAAGACCCCGAAGCGCGCCAGCAGGTAATGAACCTGTTGCAAAATGCAACGTTGCCAAATGGTATACAGCCATCGGTGCAGCCGCCGGTTGGCCCCACAGGCGAGATTTACCGCTACACGCTTAAAAGCTCGGTAAGGGATGTGAGGGAACTGAAAACCATCCAGGACTGGGTGATCGACCGCCGCTTACGTGCCATACCTGGTATCGGCGACATCAATGCCTTTGGTGGTAAAACCAAGACTTACGAGATCACCGTTAACCCCGAAAAGCTGGCTACCTTAAACATTACACCGCTTGATGTTTTCACCGCCGTGCAAAAAACCAACATTAACGTTGGCGGCGACATGATTGTGCGTAACAACCAGGCATTTGCGGTACGTGGTATCGGTTTGCTGAATGATATTAATGAGATCAGGAACATCATCGTTACCAATAATAACGGTGTGCCGGTACTGGTTAAGGACGTAGCCGAGGTACAGATCTCAAACCTGCCGCGATTAGGTTGGGTTGGCCGTAGTGATGCAATTGACAGTGAAAACGGTAAGCGTAAAGTGATAGACGACCCTGATGCTGTTGAGGCGATTGTGGTAATGCGTAAAGGCGAAAACCCAACCGTGGTAGTAAAAGCATTAAAAGCTGAAATTGATAAGCTGAATAATGATGTTTTACCTGCTGATACCAAGATCATCCCCTATTATGACCGTACTAATTTAATTGACTATGCAACCCATACCGTATTGCATAACCTGATAGAAGGTATCTTGCTGGTAACATTCCTGGTGTCCATTTTTATGTTTAACTGGCGCACCACGCTGATTGTATCTATCATTATTCCGCTGGCGCTGTTATTTGCCTTTATCTGTCTGCATTTGAAGGGCATGTCGGCCAACCTGCTTTCATTAGGCGCTGTCGACTTTGGGATTATCATAGACGGTGCGGTGGTGATGGTGGAAGGTATGTTCGTCTTTCTCGATCATCAGGCTGTTACGCTGGGCATGGACCGGTTTAACAAAAAGATCAAATCGGGCATGATCAAAAATAATGGCGCAGTATTAGGTAAGGCGATCTTCTTTGCCAAGCTGATCATTATTACAGGCTTGCTG
Source organism: Mucilaginibacter sp. KACC 22063 (assembly GCF_028736115.1). NCBI lineage: Bacteria > Pseudomonadati > Bacteroidota > Sphingobacteriia > Sphingobacteriales > Sphingobacteriaceae > Mucilaginibacter > Mucilaginibacter florum. The sequence continues at coordinate 294,894 of NZ_CP117877.1, forward strand.
CCCATCTTTGCTTTCCAAAAAGTAGAAGGCAAGTTGTTTTCGCCTTTAGCTTATACACTGGGTTTTGCACTGCTCGGCGCATTAATCACCACGCTTACGCTGGTACCTGTATTGATAAGCCTGTTGCTTAAGAAAAACGTGCATGAAAAGCATAACCCGGTAGTACACGCCCTTACAGGCTTTATGCTGGGCGGCTTTATCCGTTCTTTTAAACATAAAGAAATTGTGGTGGTGCTATCATTGATTGCTATGGTGTTAGGCTTGTTTTCCTTTAAGTTTTTGGGTAGCGAATTTTTGCCCGAACTAAATGAAGGCTCCATATGGCTGCGTGTGCAGTTGCCCTACAGTGTATCGCTTGATCAGTCTGTAGTTACAGCAAAACAAGTGCGTAAAATACTCATGACCTTTCCGCAGGTAAAATATGCGGTATCGCAAACCGGAAGGCCCGATAACGGAACAGATGTGGCCGGATTTTACAACAACGAGTTTGACGTGATCATGTACCCGGAAGAGGATTGGAAGCCCAAGATCTCAAAGGAGGAACTGATTAAGCAGATGAATCAAAAGCTATCTGTAATACCGGGTGCCGACCTTAACTTTTCGCAACCCATCAGTGATAACGTGGAAGAAGCGGTATCAGGTGTGAAGGGTTCCATTGTAGTGAAGGTATATGGCGATTCGCTTAATTACATGGAAAATCGTGTCAATTCGGTATACCGCGTATTAAAAACCGTACGTGGTATCGAAGATCTTGGGGTACTGAAAAGCATCGGTTTACCTGAATTGAACATTAACCTGAACCAGCAAAAAATGGCGCAGTATGGGGTAAGCACTGCCGATGCCAACTCTGTAATTTCAATGGCGATAGGCGGACAGGCCGCATCTACCTTATATGAGGGTGTACGTACATTTGATATACGTATCCGTTTCCCGGAAGGGTTTAGGAAAACGCCTGACGACATTGGCGACCTGCTTGTACCTACCATGAACGGCAGCAAGGTAGCGCTGAGTGAGATTGCCACCATTACCCAAAAAACGGGGCCTTGCCTGATATTCAGAGACGGTAACGAGCGTTATGCTACGGTTAAATTCTCTGTTCGCGGGCGGGATATGGGTAGCACCATAGCCGAAGCGCAACAAAAGGTTGCTGCACAGGTGCAGATTAAGCGAGGCTACCGCCTAGCCTGGCAGGGAGATTTTGAAAACCAGCAGCGTGCAACCAAGCGGTTAGCGCAGGTGGTGCCTATCAGTTTGATCCTGATTTTCTTCCTGCTGTTTATCATGTTCGGTACTATAAAAGATGCAGCATTGGTGTTCCTTAACGTGCCGTTCGCTATAGTCGGGGGTATACTCGCCTTGTTTATTACGGGTACTAATTTCAGTATCTCAGCAGGTATCGGGTTTATTGCACTGTTTGGTATCTGTATTCAGGATGGTGTATTGCTGATCACCGTATTTAAGCAAAACCTGGCAAACCTGCAGGTAGGCGAGCAAACCTTGTACAACGCTATTAAACTGGGTGTAAATTCACGGATCAGGCCGGTGATGATGACCGCATTGATGGCAGCTATTGGTTTATTCCCGGCAGCTATATCACATGGTATCGGTTCAGAAAGCTCAAGGCCTTTGGCAAGGGTAGTAATTGGTGGTATCCTTTGCGCCATGATCTTTAGCTTATGGGTGTTCCCGCTGATATTTGGTTGGGCATATCGTAAAGAGGATAAAACCACAAAGTAAGCTGTAACTCGGATGCTGTTATTTCGTTTAATATGATGTTATATAAGCTGTAAATAAGTAGGTTATGAAAAGGAGCCATTTAATACCCCTCGTACTTGTTCCGGCAATTGTTTTTGCCGGAACATTATTCCTGAGTTTTAAACCTAAGCAGGAAGACACCAATATAAAAGGATATTTTACCACCAAAAATCACGAGGAGTCGGTGATTATAACCACGCCGAAAGTGGACAGTGATGAAGTGAGTTGCCCCGGCGGATGTACAACTAAAATTGGCTTCACCAATTCTAATACAGCGTCCATTACAGTAAAAGATTGCATAGGCGCTGATATTACTAATCTCGGCGACCTTAATGGCGACGGCTTAGACGAGATCGGTATTTTACCACAATGGTTTGGTGGCTGCTGGCATTTGTACAGGGTTTATACCTACAAGCATAAAAAATGGGAACTGGCAGTACCGCCTATTCAAACACATTGCAACGAATTTGAAACCCCTGGCTTAAAGGTAATTACTAAAGACCCCGAAAAGCCCGGCAATGTATTGGTTACTTACAGTGTTTTTGATACGGACGATATTACTTTTAAAACCATATCAGAACCTATAAAATAATTATTGGTGACTGACGCTGTTCAAAGCCATTGAGGCTATATCCCTGGCTAATTGCGTTGGCGAATTACAATCGCAGTTGCTTAAAGCTAAAACATAAAGGTCTTGTTCAGGAATGTAAACCCCCATGGTTTTAAATCCGAAGATGCTGCCACCATGCTCGCGGGACTTTAAGCCGTTTAGTGCTGTGATATGCCAGCCATAGCCATAACCAATATTTTGCCCGTTGTTTAATCTATAATTGGTAAATGCCTTGTCTGTTTCTTTTGCGCTAAGCAATAAGTGACGGTTCAGGGCATTTTGCCATTTAAGCATATCTGACAAAGTAGACATTAATGCTCCGGATGCAAAAGGTACGGTAAAGCTGATACTTGATTTATTGACATAACCAGCGCTTTTTTTCTGATAACCGTAAGCACGTTTTTTGATAATCTTACGGTCACTCGCATAATCCGATTCGGTCATGCCTGCTTTGTCGAAAATATTTTTCCTGATAAAATTCTCGTAAGTATCTCCTGAAGCCACTTCGATTATATAACCCAGTAAAACATAGCCAGAATTGTTATAATCGAATTTTTCTCCGGGCGCAAAATCAACAGGCTCATTTTTGAAAAAGTCAACCATCATTTTCGGGCTCATGTCCTTTTGGGCGATGCCTGCTAAGGCACTCATTTTGGTAAAATCCTTAATCCCCGATGTATGTGTAAGCAAGTGGTGGATGGTGATGTTTTTGCCGTTGGGATAATCCGGAACATATTTGGAAACCGGATCTGTTATAGCAAGCTTGCCTTGTTCCTCCAATATAAGTATGGCTATTGCTGTAAACTGCTTGGTCATGGAGCCCAATTCAAAAATGTAATCAGGTTGCAGGTTAACGCCCAATTCAAGATTAGCTTTGCCAAAAGCTTTTTGATAAACAGGCTTGCCATGTTGTGCTATCAAAAATACCGCCCCTGGGCCACTGGTATCACTGATGTTTTTCTTAATGAGGCTATCTACCCTGTTTTCAAGAGATTGGGCAAGAATTGGATTTGAAAAATAAAATAAAAGAGCAAATAAAAGTGATAAGATTCGGGCGGGTTTTATTTTGAGCATCGTAATAATTGTTTGGTGCTGTGACGCTTCCTGCAAGTTTCAGGTTACAACAGCACCAACAATTACTATTTAGGGTTTAGGCAAATACCTGAATGATTTGGTGCTTATTAAGCGCCGAAACCATATATTTTAATATTGCTCACTAAAACCTTTGACCCGTTATGGTACTCAAAGGGAGCAGTAATGTAAAAGTTTTTAGCTGCCGTTGGCGTGAACATTTGGGTATCGGCCAGTTTTGTATTGTTAATATATACAGTCATCATTTCGCCGTTAACGCTTATGCTTACGTGCATCGGCTGGTTAATAGCTGAAGCAAGATCAAATGTAGTGTTGGTGTATTTCTGGGGATTATTGCTGCCTATAACTATAGCATCGCCATCATAATATTGCAGTTCTACATAGGCCCCTTCACCGCTGGTATATTCTCTTGCACTGTTATCAGTTGAAAACCCGAAATACATTGGCGAAATATCTTTTACCTGGTCTGCTGTTGCAAGCACATCAAATTCAACCGTAAAATGTTTAGGGTATATGATTTGCTTTGCAAGCTTGTAAGTCGACTGATTTTGCAAAACCAGCCATTTACCGCTTTGGTCTTTAACAGTTGCAACAGCTGCCGCGCCGTTAGTTTTAAATGTTTTGGCAGATGTGCCAGCAGGGTAAGCCGAAAAGTTTTCTTCAAATATCAATCGGCTACCGCGTACAAAGTCGCTGCTTGTTTGTACCGGGCTTTCAAATCCCTTTGATTTTTTGGTTTCACCGTCTTTTTTATTCAGCTTGTTGTCAATGGCTTCGTTAGCCTTATTTTTAACCTTTTGCAACCATGCCGATTGGGCTTTAGCTTCAATAGTAGCCATTAATGTTATGGCCATTAAAATGCCTGTTATCTTTTTCATAAAGTTGATGTTTCGTTAAATGTTAACCCTTGCGCTTAATGTAGTTTTACTCTTACGATTTCGCCGTTTTCCTTCACCTCTACAAACTCCTCAATACGGTCTTGGTGGTCAACAGAATAGTGCTTTTGCTGATAATAATCTGTCCGGCCACCGTAACTCCCATAGCCCGAACCGGTGTATTCGTTATAAGTGCCTGAAACTGTAAAATCTAACAATCCCTGTAAAAAGTATTTTCCGGGCAGCATATCCGGGAAGGTAAATTCACCGTTGCTGTTGGTAATCGCTTCCAGGCGGTATCTATATGCAGCATCAGACATGTACACAAACCGTTTCTTTCTCAGGTTTTCTTTCTCGTCTCTTAACTTATACCATTCTTCAAAATAGGGCGTGACAGGTAATAGTACTACCTTCATTTTGTTGGCGTAAATACGTTGCCCTAATAATGGCTTAAAGCCCATGCTGTTTTTTTGCTTGGTAAAAGCAACCCCTTTAATAGTTGCAGTACCTTTTGCCAGCATTTTTTTTGCTTGTAACGAATCAAAGGCTACCTGTGGGTAAAAGGTCTCCGTTTTCTCCTTTCTTTCGGGTTCCTGGTATTGGGCAAATAATGAGGAAACTGCTGATAAGCTAATGATCAGCGTAAATAGGTATTTCATAGTCTGTAACGTTTATTAAGATGTAATAGCAAAGCTATTACAAGCATTATTGCTATTAAATACCAGTTTTTAAGGGTTCTTTTCTACTTATTTTCAGGTATTTTTTAAATGGTTTAAATTATTAGCATGGTGTTTTGTGGTGAGCGAGATATTTACACTATACTTACCATGGTAAGTATTATTTCCGTAACACATCCATTTACCGGTTGATGAAAAAGATAGTCCCTATACTGTTATTATTTGCAGTTGCATTTAAATCGTTTGCACAACAACAGGTTCCGCTTGATGAAAAAAGATATACCGATAGCCTGCAAGCTATCTTAAAAAGCACGCGGGCAGATAGTTCAAAAGCTAATGCAAGTTTTGCGCTGGTAGAATACTGGAAGTTTAAGGACACTGTAAAAAGTAAATCCTACCTGGAAGAAGGAAAGAAGTTCTCGCTCCATACACCTTATTATAAAGCGTTAGCCTATTTCTTTGAAGGGCAGTACTACTTTAACTGGAACCACCCGAAAGCATCGGTAGCTTTTAAAAAAGCCGAAGAGGCGCTTGCTAAATTTCAAACCCCGGCAGCTTATGCTAAACGCGCGGCCGCTTTGTACAACTATGCCATCATGAACAAGGATGCTAAAGGATACGACTTTATTACCCGTATTACTTTAGATAAGGTTATCCCTATTGCAGAAAAGACAGGCAACCCGGCAACACTTGCTTTCTATTATACCCAACTGTCTACCATACTGATGAATAATTATCAGTTTGCAAAGGCACGATCTTATAACCAGAAAGCCATAGAGCTTTTGGAAAAAGGCAAGCCTAATACAACCAACCTGTTATTTGCCTACCTGAGCGGAGTGAGTATTAATTGTTACGATAGCCAGCCCGGACAGGCAAAAGTTTTGTTAAAGAAGGCACAGGATTTACTAAAACCCTTCCCCGGGTCATTAAACTATACTTTATATTATAACAACGAAGCTTTATATAATGAAACCATTAAAGATTATAACAGCGCTTTAATAAGTGTGGACAAAGGCATTGTATTGGCAAAAAAGTATAACCAAACGCAGCTTTATCAGCAATTTCTTTTTCGTAAGTATGAGATCCTTACTCAGCAAAAACAATATGCCAAAGCCCGTCAGATACTGCTGGATATAGTTAAAGAAGGTACGCTCATCGCCAATAGTAATGACAGGGCAGCGGTATTTCTGGAGTTAGCGAAAGCCAATGAAAATTTAAAAGATTATAAAGAGGCCTACACCTGGCTAAATAAAAGCCGCACCATATCTGACAGCATCAGTAAAAGCCAAACCGAGCTAAAGATAAACGAACTGGAGACGAAATATAGAAGCGCTGAAAACCAGAAAAAGATCACTTTATTACAATCGCAGAATAAGCAAACGGCACTGATCATTAAAAACGAACGCTTGTACAAATGGCTGCTGGGATCTGTATGTCTGCTCTTGGTAATTATTCTGTTTGTAGTGATACTTAACGCCCGTAACATCCGGAAACTGGCAGAGCAAAAGGAAATAAACCACCGCCAACAACTGCATGAAATGGAGCAACGTGAGCAGTTAAAGGTGATTAAGGCCATGCTTGACGGTGAAGAACACGAGCGCGAACGTGTGGCCAGGGATTTGCATGACGGCCTGGGCGGAATGCTTGCCGGGGTTAAGATCGGCCTTTCAGGCTGGAGCAATAACCAGGAAAGCGTATCGCAGGATAAGGATCTGCACCGTATCATTGGTCAGCTGGATACTTCGGTAGCAGAGCTAAGGCGTATTGCCCGCAACATGGTACCAGAAAGCCTTTTAAAATTCGGGCTTGAAGTGGCATTGAAAGATCTGTGCGAGTTTCATATGAGCGACAGGCTGCACATTACTTTCGAGTCGTTCGACCTGGGCAAAACCATTGCCTTAAATGTTCAGTTAAATATTTACCGCATTGTGCAGGAACTGATCTCCAATGCTATAAAACATGCACAGGCCAGCAACATTATATTACAATGCAGCCAGAATGCAAACACCGTTTTTATAACATTTGAAGATGACGGAGTAGGGTTTGACACCGCCATACTTGCCAATAAAAAAGGTATGGGAATTGATAACCTGAGAAACAGAATTGCTTTTCTGAAAGGGAAGTTCGAGATCATATCAGCACCCGGTGAGGGAACTATTATTAACATTGAGCTTAACACCATAGCAGATGAATAAGTTACGTACCATTATTGTAGATGATCACCCCATAGTAATTGAAGGACTAAAAACACTGCTGCAGCACGAGGATAATCTTGAACTGGCTGGCGGGTTTAACAATGGTGCCGAGACTTTGGAATATTTAAAAGCCAATACCGTTGACCTGATTTTACTTGATATTACTTTGCCTGATGTAAACGGCATCGATCTGTGCCAGGAGGTTAAACAAGAGTCGCCCGAGACCATGATCTTAATATTGAGTAACCACACCCAACGAAGTATCATTATGCGGGCCATACAGAATGGAGCGAATGGCTACCTGCTTAAAAATAGCTCGTTAGATGAGTTGAGGCATTGCATCAGTGAGGCGGTTACAGGTAACATTTGTTATAGCAGGGATGTGATGGAGATCATGAGCAAGCCATCGAAGAATGAGTTGCAAGGGGCGCCTCAGCTTACCCGCCGCGAAAAACAAATACTGGCGCTACTGGCTCAAGGAAAAACCAGCCTTGTTATTGGCGAAGAGCTTTTTTTAAGCCCGCTTACCGTGGACACCCATCGCCGTAACCTGATACAGAAGTTTGAAGTTAAAAACGTAGCCGAGCTGATTATGGTCGCCACGCAGCAGCAGCTTTTATAGTTACTGGCGTAACAACTGGTCCTTAGAACCATCCAAACAGAAGCTGTCTGTTCAGCAAAGGTTTCATGAGAAAATTATTTACCAGTACTTTCATTGCGTTAACTGGAATATTATTCATAGCAGCGCATAGTCAATCGAGTAAAAGTAGCCAGCCATCAATAGACAGTACGATTATTGCTAAAATGCAGCAAAGCGGCATGGTGGGGCTTGGTGCTGCTATTATCATAGATAAAAAACTGGCCTGGAAGAATGGTTATGGCTTTGCCAACAAGGAACAGGGAACTCCTTTTACCACATCAACGATAATGAACATTGCCTCGGTCAGCAAAACCGTTACCGGTGCCTGCCTGATGAAAGCCGTTGAGCAGGGTAAAGTGAGTTTGGATGAAAATATCAACAGCTACCTGCCTTTTAAGATTATTAATCCGAACTTTCCGCAAGAAATCATCACCTTGCGCCAGCTGGCTACCCATACCTCCGGGCTTACAGACCGTTATCCGTTTTACACAGACAGTACTTATTATAATGGAAAAGATTCACCTGAAGCATTGGGAGATTTTTTGAAAAACTACTTTGTTAAAGGCGGTAAACATTACAGCAAAGAAAACTTTTTAGCCCATAAGCCCGGCACCTACCGCGATTATTCGAACATTGGGGCTGCATTGGCAGGATACATTGTTGAACTACGAACAGGGAAAAAATTAAACACTTACAGCAAGCAAAATCTTTTCGAACCACTTGGCATGCATAATACCAGTTGGTTTTTAAAAGAAACAAATCTGGCTAAGCACGCCGCGCTCTATGATAAAAAGAATGACATTGTTGCTCAAATACCATTATATGGCTGCACCACTTACCCCGATGGCGGTGTGCGCACAACGGTGGATGATTTAACCAGCTTTTTTATCTGCTTGTTGAACAATGGGAACTACAACGGAAAACAGGTTTTAAAAGAAAGTTTGGTTAAGGAAATGCTGCAATTCCAGTTCACAGAAAAAGATAAGCCCGAAAATGTAGACCCGGCTAAGCTTAATTCGGGATTGTTTTGGGCAACTAAAATGGGCGGAAAGCGTATCGGGCATAATGGTTCTGACCCTGGTGTGCGCACCTTTATGCTGTCTGACCTGGACAGGCATATCGCCGTAATATTATTCGTTAATACTTCATTAGAAGAGAAGGATGAAGATAAGTTCTTTGAGATCTATAATATCCTGTACAACTACGGACTTACACTTGCGAAAGGTAAAGCTGAGTAGACACTATTAATCGAATTAATATATTCATGAATGAAAACAAATGTTTGTGAAATGAGAAAATTCACCTACCTGACAGTTTTGTTTCTTTTAACAGCTGGTACATTGTTGGCACAAGGCAATGTATCAGCTATATATTGTGCATTGAATTTACCAAGTGACCAAACCAAGGGGACATTTTATTGGCAGGAAATAAAAAAGAAGCCAACCGGAGCATTTCAGATTTATTGGTTAAAAGATCATAATATTAAATAAGATTTAACCGGAAAGATACCTTAGAAACCTATTTTTTAGCACCAGATGTTAAACCAGAAGAGCTTAAAAAAGTACCTCAAAAAAGATTAGGATTAAATTTAAAAGGTATATATATCGATCTCAATCAGCCCTGGCCATTTTACTATGCAATATATCAGGATCCCAAAAACAGAAATTCAGTTCTACTTTTGCTATACGAAGGTGTAGGCAAAGACATTGTAGCTGCGAGCTATTATTCTGACAAGCCCTACAATCCTTTTAAAGCTGCTGGCATCAACGTGGAAACAAAATAGTTCTGTTTATTGCTCTGCCAGCTTCTTGTCGTAATCAGCTTGCAGTTCATTAAGTTCATCGTAGTAAGTTTTCTTGTCTGCAAAAGCTAAGGGATTGTATGGGCTGCCGGGTTTATGCTTTTCAACAAGGTCAAACTGCACACCATGCGAAGCCATCCAGATATCAAATTTTAAATGCTTCATGGCATTAAGGGTATAGGCATAATCTTTAGCAATGTTAGGATAAGTAGTAACATCCTTAAATTTTTTGTCGGTTACTATTGTAGGCATGTTGGCAATAAGTACTCTATAGCTTCGCTTGTTATCTTTTACATTGAATATATAGCTGCAAGAGCCTTTAGTATGCCCGGGATGGTTCAGTATCGTCAGTTTTGTGCCGCCTAACACAATGCTATCACCATTGTGCAAAACGCGGTCAATCTTTATCGGTTTAAATACACAAACATTACCTGTAAGTTCATAGTCAGAGCGGCCGCCGTCTGCTACTACCGCAGCATCGCCTTCATTTACCATCATTTTAGCGCCCGTTAGTTGCTTTATGGCCGCCATAGCGCCAAGATGGTCAAAGTGTGCCTGGGTAGTCAATAGTATTTTGGTATCAGTAAGTTTAAAGCCGAGCGTTTCGATGCTTTTCTTGATCAGTGGTTGAGATGATGCCAGCCCGGTATTGATCAGTATATTGCCTTTAGGGGTTACAATAAGATAGCATGCCAGGTCAGTGGTGCCTACATAATAAAGATTGCCGGCAATACGGAACGGCGGAAAGGGTTTTGACCATTCGGGGTGCTTATGGGTGTCAGGCTCATAAACTTTTTGAGCATTGGCAAAAATGTGTGCAGACAATAAAAAGAGGATCAGCAAAATCTTTTTCATGATAAAGAAGGACGTGTATTGTGGTTAATATAATGCAAACGCTATAATTTGTAAATTTATATATAGACCCTTTCAAAATACTTTTTGGTCATGCAAAGCGAATACGTTTGAACCTGTATTATTGATCTTAACAAGTATTATGTTTACCTAAACTGATTTTATGATGTTACGATAAGAAGATGCCTTAAAGCAATTGCGCTACCTGTTTGCGGTTATCTTGTTAGTCAGTTCCACAAAATCATTAACTGAAAGCCGTTCAGCCCGAAGATCGAGCAAGGGCTCTTCGGCCATTTTCTCTTTGTTGATCAATGCCGAAAGTGCATTACGCAAAGTTTTTCTGCGCTGGTTAAAGCCTGCCTTTACCACCTGCCAAAAAAGCTTCTCCTCACAGTCGAGCGTGGCGATATTATTCCGGGTAAGCCTGATGACACCCGAAAGTACCTTTGGTGGCGGGTTGAATGATCCTGCTTTTACCGTGAACAAATACTCGCAAGTATACCAGGCCTGCAAAAACACACTTAATATTCCGTATTCTTTGCTCCCCGGCTTAGCGGTGCAGCGTTCTGCCACTTCTTTCTGGAACATGCCTACTACCTCAACCACCTGCTGGCGGTTGTCGAGCACTTTAAATAAGATCTGTGAAGATATATTATAAGGGAAGTTACCGATAATGGCAAAGGGCTGCTTAAATATGCTGCTAAAATCCATCTCCAAAAAATCGGCATTGATGATACGGCTGGCAGCCTGGGGGTATTGCTTCAGCAGGTATTCGTATGATTCTGTGTCGATATCGATCAGATAGGTTTCATATTCGGCATGCTGGAATAAAATATCAGAGAGCACACCCATGCCCGGGCCTACCTCAAGAACCTGATTGAAACGCTGTTCGGGGCGCAGGCCGTTGACAATGCGGGCTGCTATATTTTTATCAGTCAGAAAATGCTGACCCAGATGTTTTTTGGCTCTGACTAATGACATATAACGTGTATTTAAAGCAAATTAACTCATATTTATGCTTTTGTCAGGAATATTGCGCTTAAAATCTTTTCTTTGCAGTTGTTAAACTGGTTTCACTCCATATCAGTGTAATCATATTTCTATCGTGTAACCATTTAAATATGAGTGAAAAACTAAAAATTGGTATTAGTATAGGCGACGTTAATGGAATTGGTCTTGAGATCATCATTAAAACCTTAGCCGATACCCGAATTTTCGATTATTGCACCCCAATTGTTTACGGGCATACCAAGGTGGCATCGTTCCACCGCCGGCTGGCCAACGTTCATGACCTTAATTTTACGGTGATTAACCATCCTTCGCAGGCGCAGCATAAAAAGGCAAACCTGATTAACTGCTGGGAAGAGGATGTAAAGATTGATGTAGGTGTTATTAATGAAACCGGAGGCAAGTATGCATTCCTGTCTTTACAACGCGCTACCGATGACCTGGTAAGTGGAGATATTGATGCGCTGGTAACGGCACCTATTAATAAAGATAATATCCAGAACGAGCAGTTCAGTTTTCCGGGTCATACCGAATACTTGCAGGATCGTGACGGCGCTGCCGAATCTTTAATGTTTTTGGTGAGCGATACGCTGCGTGTAGGTGTTGTAACCGGGCACATTCCGGTAAGTAAGGTTGCCGAAAGTATTACTATCGGGAAAATATTGGCTAAGTTGAAGCTGATGAACGAATCGCTTAAGCAGGACTTCTGGGTACGAAAACCTAAAATTGCGGTTTTAGGTTTAAATCCTCATGCGGGCGACAATGGCCTGATTGGTATTGAAGAACAAGCAATTATTAACCCTGCTATTGAAGAAGCAAGGGCGAACGATATACTTGCATTTGGCCCATACCCTGCTGATGGCTTTTTTGCCAATGGTACTTACCTGCAGTTTGATGCTGTTTTGGCCATGTACCACGATCAGGGCTTGATTCCGTTTAAACAGATTGCGTTTGAGTCGGGCGTTAACTTTACAGCAGGTTTAAATTTTGTTCGCACCTCGCCGGATCATGGGACAGCTTATGACATTGCCGGGCAAAATAAAGCTTCTGAGGTTTCCTTCCGTGAAGCATTATTTACCGCTTTGCACATTGTTAGGCACCGCCGCGAAAATGAAGAGCTAAACGAGGATCCGTTGAAATTTACTAAGCTAAGCCGCGACAGAGATTAACTAAAAATGTCACAATTAACTTACAGTTATAATCTTTTAAACACAGATGCGTTAAATTAGCAAACATCCGTAAACACTCTATCTACCTTATTAATGAATAACGTATATGACCGGGTGCGTTCCATTGACGCCTTTCGGGCTGTTACAATGTTCCTGATGATCTTTGTGAATGATCTTGACGGAGTACCTAAAACGCCCTCTTGGCTTAAACATGCCGCTGAAAATGCCGACGCACTTGGATTTGCCGATACTATTTTTCCTGCTTTCCTTTTCATTGTAGGATTATCCATTCCATTTGCTTTTGAAAACCGCATCAAACGCGGCGATCATCGCATACCTGCAAGAATTATTACCCGGTCCTTTGCTTTGATCTTTATAGGCTTTTACCATGCCAACATGGAAACCTATAACGAAGCTATAGCCATATTACCCAAGCCCGTATGGGAGAGCCTACTTACCTTCAGTTTCTTCTTTATATTTCTTGATTACAGCCACTTTAGTAAGGTTAAACGCTATTTGCTGCAAGGCTTTGGTATTGCATTGCTGGTAGCTATGTCTGTTTTATACAAAACAACCGATCCCGGCCAAACCTGGCTGCACCTTACCTGGTGGGGTATTTTGGGACTTATCGGATGGGCATACCTGTTATGCGCGCTTATTTACTACTACTCTGGCGGAGTATTATGGGTGCAGGCAGCTGCCTGGATCTTCTTCCTGTTCTTTAATCTTGATTTCCACTTCGGGCTTTTAGATTTCCTTGCGCCCGTTCAAAAATACGCATGGATTGCCGGCAACGGCGCTATGCAGGCCTTTACCATGGCAGGTATTGTAGTGTCTGTAATGTACATGCGATTGAAAGAAAACAAGGATATTCAGCTGCTTTGGATCGGCATGATCCTGTTGGCATTTATCCTGTTTAATCTGGGCATTATTGTAAGGTATTTCAGCGGCGGTATTTCTAAAGCGCATGATACTCCATCGTGGGTGTTTATCTGTACCGGTTTCAGCCTGATTGCCTATGCCTTTTTTGCCTTCCTGGTTGATTTTAAGCATAAATATAAATGGGCCAGCATTATTGAACCGGCAGGCAAGCAAACCTTTACCTGCTACCTGGTGCCGTTCATATTTTATCCCATTTATGAAATGACCAACCTGGGCTATCCCGAATACCTGAGCCAGGGAACAGGCGGGTTGATTAAGTGCTTAATCTTTTCTTTCCTGATGATATGGCTTACAGGCTTGTTAAATAAGATTGGTATTAAGTTGAAGATATAGACTTCTAAAAATTAGTAGAGATGCAAGATCTTGCATCTCTACCTCATATTACCTCTTACCTCAGTCATCTTTTATCCCTACTGCTTCTTAAAATCATAAGCGCCGTATTCAATAAAATCTGAAACCTTAACACGCAGGTTGGTTACACGGCCGTTTTGTACAGTGAAGGGGAAAATGGCTTTGCCAAACTCCGGGTCCGAAAATGTGGCATAAAAGCGGTTGCCTCCTAAAGGCTGCAGGCGGGCAAACATGCGCGGGTGATGCTCAAAGCGCACTTCAAGGTCGTTATTATCACCACGGGCAATAGTGAGGCTGCCATACAGATCGTTCATATATTTACCAGTATAATCATTTAGTGATAGCGCAGGTTTTGGGTTAAGTGCTAAAGAGTCGCGCATGCGCATGTTTTGTTGTAGTGCAGCATCATAACGCACTTTGTAACGGTTTAAGGCCTTAGTGCTGTAATCTTCAAAAGGCTTTTTAAAGTACGCAGCTAAAATTTCCCAGCGCAGGGCATCATAAAGCTGGTTCTGGTCGCTGTTGGTAAGTATCACAATACCTAAATGTTCTGAAGGGACAAGCGTTACAGATGATACATACCCGTTTACGCCACCATCATGCATTATCAGCATTTTATTATCATAAGTCTGCAAGAACCAGCCAAGGCCGTAAAGCTCAAAATAAGCTTCGCCGTTTGGCCCTTGTGCTGCCGATACAATATCCTGTGCCTGGCGCGTGGCATCAATAGCAGCCGCAGGTATTACCTGTCTGTTGCCAACCTTTCCGCCGTCGAGTAAGGTCATCATCCATTTGCCCATATCGCTGGCTGAGGAGCTGATAGAACCTGCCGGAGCAAGGTTGTCTATAGAAGGGAACGGAATAGCAATCAGCCTGCCATCGGTTATGGTATGTGCAGATGCTTTATTAATTGTCTTTGGGAAATCCTGGCTAAGTGCCAAAGTATTTGTCATACCCAGCGGAGCAAAAATATTCTCTTTGATATATACTTCCCAGGGCTTACCGGTAACACGCGGAATAATTTCACCCGCGGTTAAAAAGGCGGCATTAGTATAGCCCCATGTGGTACGGAAGGGGTATTGCGGCTTTATGTGCGCCATTTTTTCAATCACCTCGTTACGGGTGAGGTTGCTTGTCCAGTAGGTAAAATCACCCTGAAAGGTGCCAAAACCAATGCGGTGGCAAAGCAGGTCGCGTATAGTCACCATTTGTGTAGCCTGGCTGTTCTCCAGCTTAAACTCCGGAATATATTTGGTCACCTTGTCATCAAGCGAAAGTTTGCGCTGTTCTTGCAGCATGGCAAGGGCTGTAGCTGTAAACGCTTTGGTGTTACTGCCAATCATAAAAAGGGTATTCTGATCTACCTTGGTCGGCACCCCTAATTCTTTGATCCCGTAGCCCCGCATTAATACAATGCGGTTGTCTTTCACAATACAAACAGCAGCACCCGGAATACGCCAATTGGTGAGCGCCTTGTTAATGTAAGCATCAAGGCTATCGGTAATAAATTTGCTGCGGTTGATTTGCTGTGCATTGGCAGTAACAGCGGTTAATATAAAAAAGCTTAAAAAAATGGAGTATCTTATTTTCATTCAGCTATCAGAATTTAGATATTTACAGTTGGCTAATACTATAAACGCCGATTTATATTTTTTGATCTAATGAAATTCAAATTTTCCCCTTTTGCCAGGCTGGCATTAACCATTGTGTTTGGTTTGGCCTGCTTTTACCAGGCTGCTGCACAGTTTCCGGGCACCCAATGGACCAAAGATGGTTTTCACTATTACGAGCTTGACAATGGAAATATTGTGAGCGTAGATGCGCGCGAACCATCAAAGCAAACGGTGCTGCTTAACCGCAACCAGTTAGGCATTGCCAAAGGAGACACGATAAAGGTACGCAGGTTTTCGGTATCACAAAACGGAGATAAGGTATTGATCAGCACCAATACCAAAAAGGTTTGGCGCTATGATACCCGGGGCGACTACTGGCTTTATGACCTGCACACCAATAAACTAAAACAGTTAGGTAAAGGAAGGCCGGCATCGTCATTGATGTTTGCCAAGCTATCGCCAGATGGTACAAAGGCCGCTTATGTAAGCGAACATAATATTTATGTGGAGGATTTAGCCACAGGTACTATCAAGCCTTTAACTACTGACGGCACCAAGCGTTTGATCAACGGTACGTTTGACTGGGCTTATGAAGAAGAGTTTGATTGCCGCGATGGGTTCAGATGGTCGCCTGATAGCCGGTCTATCGCTTACTGGCAAATTGATGCCCGTAAGATCAGAAACTACCTGATGCTCAACACTACAGACTCTGCCTACTCATTTAATGTGCCTGTTGAATATCCGGTTGCCGGCACCGACCCAAGTTCATGCAAAGTAGGGGTTGTAAACGTTTCAACGGCAAAAACTAACTGGATGAAAGTTCCGGGTGATGCTGTGCAGCATTACATCCCGCGTATGGAATGGGCTGCCAGCAGCAATGAACTGATATTGCAGCAGCTGAACCGGGCACAAAATGAAAGCCGCATTATCATGTGCAATATTTCAAATGCAACGGCGAGGATAATATCAAGTGAAACTGATAAGGCCTGGGTTGACGTAAAGCCTGAACCTATTGGCTGGGATTGGTTAAGCAGCGGTAAGGCTTTTATATGGCTAAGTGATAAAGACGGCTGGAGGCATATTTATAAAATCAATCGTGAAGGCCAGGAGCAATTGCTTACCAAAGGCAACTATGATGTGGTGGAGGTTAGCCTGATTGATGAAGCTGACGGTTTTGTGTATTTTATTGCATCGCCGGAGAATGCAACACAACGTTATTTATACCGTGTTTCTTTAAATGGCAGCACCACGCCCGACCGTATTACGCCAATGGACCAGCCGGGCACTCACAGCTATGAGCTATCGCCGAATGGTAAGCTGGCATTACATAATTTTTCAAACAGCTTTACCCGTCCGCTGTCAGAAGTGGTTAACATCCCGCAGCACCAGCACATCGGTGGTACAGAAATTAGGTTAAATGCCGATGCCGTTAAAAACAAAACCGAGTTTTTTAAAGTGAAAACCGCTGATGGCATTGAGCTGGACGGCTGGATGGTAAAACCAACTAACTTTGATCCATCGAAAAAATATCCCGTTGTATTTTATGTGTATGGTGAACCGGCTTCGCAAACCGTGATAGACAGGTTTGGCGCATCGCGTAACGGGTTGTACAAAGGCAGCATGGCTGATGATGGGTATATCTACATATCTATCGAAAACCGCGGTGCACCTGCGCCACGCGGACGCGAGTTCCGTAAAGCGATCTATAAAAATATCGGCATTTTAAACGTACACGACCAGGCAATGGCCGCCAAAGAGATTTTAAAGTGGCCTTATGTTGATAGCAGCCGTGTTGCGGTTTGGGGCTGGAGCGGCGGTGGTTCGTCAACCCTTAACCTGATGTTCCAATACCCTGAAGTATACAAAACAGGTATTGCTATTGCAGCCGTGGGCAACCAGCTTACGTATGATAATATTTACCAGGAACGCTATATGGGCGTACCTACTGATGAAGCCGGGCGTGCGGTTTTTATTAAAGGGTCGCCGGTTACTTATGCCAAAAACTTAAAGGGAAACCTGTTGTACATTCATGGTACCGGAGACGATAACGTACATTACGCTAATGCCGAGCAGCTGATCAATCAGCTGGTTAAGTACAACAAGCAGTTTCAACTGATGTCATACCCAAACCGCACACACGCCATATCAGAAGGCGAAGGCACTACCGAACATTTGCGTACACTTTATACACAATATCTTCGTGAACATTGCCCTCCGGGTGGAAGATAGGATGCTTCCTGATCTTGAGAATAAAGTTGCTCTTCATTGTTATACAGTTCATTGCATTTTCGTAATGGCTGTATAACAATAACCGAAACATGAAAACTTTAAAAACCTTATTCATTATTACAGCAGCGGTGTTTATGATTGCAGGCTGCAAAAAAGACAATGGCAAATCCGATCCGCTTTTGGGCACATGGCAGAAGAAAATCGTTGCCAGCTCAGGCGATGTGCAGGTAGAAGAATATAAGTTTAAAAGCGATGGTACTTTTGAGTTAAGAAGCGCCATAGCAAATTCCAGCAACCAGGTGCTTGGTTACACTTACCGAACGGTAGGTACCTATACCGTTTCAAAAGACCAGCTAACACTTAACATATCTACCACTTACACAAAAGATGATGCTAGCCAGGGTTATGTAGCAATTGATAAACTGGTATCACATCCGCCGGTATTTCAATCGCTTAGTTATACTGTAGCATACAATGCTACAGTAGATTCGTTGTCGCTTACTATACACTGCCCGCCAAATGCAGACTGTATAGGTGGCGAAACCTGGTATCAAAAACAGTAGATAAAAACAAAGCCCCGGAATATCTCCGGGGCTTTGTTTTTAGTTGCCGCTAACAGCGCAAAAGGTGTCAATACCTTTTGTAAGGATATATTTCACAATCTTTTTCACAATGGGTTTAAGTATGATGCCGCCGGGTATAATACTTGATAATGCATCAAGCACGGCCTCAATAATATCTTCAACAGTTGAAGAGCCTGTAAGCACCCTGCAAATAAAATCCTTTATTTTTTTTAAGATACCACCTACATTTATTGCTGCAGCAAAATTGCTTGTAAAGCTAATGGCAAAATTGTTTGACTTTGCTTCTGCCTGCAAAGCCTTTTCATAGTACTTGCCTAACTCCTGTTCAAGTTCGCTTTCGGTAGGCGTGGTAACGTCGTCAAGATTACCGAACTCTTTTACCAGTTCTTTGGCATCAAGTTGATTGTAGTTTTCGTCGAATAATAACATAGCTGTAAAGATTTAAGTGTGTATTATTCAAATTTCATGTAAGCGTTCGGCTTAAGGTAATGTAGCATCGCCCTTATTAAAAAGGTGTTTTTACGGTGTTTAATAGGATATAAAAACGTTGTAAATCTGGTAGTTAAGTGTGAGATTTGGGGAGACTACTTAATTAATTATTCACAATTAAACCTTTAACACATGCCAATTCAATTAAACAGCACTAAAAGTGATTTCTTAGGCGGCCCCATAGATGCCGAAGCTATTAAAGCCATGGTAAAAGCTTACCGCGCAAACAGGCTTAAAGATAGGTTCTCCTTAAAATTTGCCCATTTCTCTGTGCCCGAATTACTTAAACTTTTGGTTAGTAATGGTATACTCAGATTAACTGATGCAGAAATAGCAGCAACCTCTGATTATGGATTAAAAATTTACAAAGGCAGCCATAATGTAAGTATGGATACCTGCCCTGCAAACCGGCCAGGTTATAAACCTTTTGATACGGTTATTTTGTGTAACACCACTATAAAAGAAGAAAAGCTATCAGGAGGATCAGCGATCCAAATTTGGCATGATATGCTAAAGGGAAATGATTTTGTCTCGCTTGCAGGCGCAGGTACGGATGTATTGGGCAGTATTACCGTAGGAAGCGGCTTAGACCGGGGCTCTATTTGCCCACCGGATTGCGACGGAGGCGATGGTGATGGCTTTTATCATGATGATATTGGAAGTAATTTTTAAAAAATCGGATGCTAAGGTTCCCTTACTATCTTTTAGCAGAATGGTTATGCTTTGTAGTAGCCATTCTGCTAATAAAGAAACCAGTTCCCAGGTACTGGAATGTTATAAAATACTACCTCGGTATAGTCGTGGCTACAGAAAGCATTGCTTATTACCTGGGCTGGATGCTTAAAAGCAATAACCAGTGGATTTACAACCTTTTTATGGTTGTTGAATTTAGTTTTGATATATGGTTTATATCAAGGTTGTGGCTGTTTAGTAACTTTCGTGGGTTGATATATACAGCATTCATATCTTTTGTGATAGTTTATTTCATAGAATGGCACCAGGTAGGGATTACCACATTTTTTGAAAAAACATGTATATACGGGTCGGTTGTGGCGATATTATTTTGCATGGTTTATTTTTACAGTCTGTTTCAAACCGAGCATTATGTTAATCTTTTAAAAGAGCCTGCTTTTTGGTTTATATCGGGCTGCTTTATTTTTTATGCAACAAGTATAGGGGTAGATACTTTTTTTAGCCAGCTGGTGCGGGTTAAAATCAAGCATACAGTATCGTTACGGTATATTATTATGAATGTATTAAACATTATATTGTATTGTTTTTGGATTAAGGCTGTTATATGTCTGAAAATCAAAGAGAAATATATATCGCAGTTATAACTACCTCGGTAATCTTTCTGTTGATTGCCTGTGGCCTTATTTTGCTTGTACTAATTTATAACCGCCGTAAACAAAAGCATATTGAAGAAAAAGCAGCAATGCAAAATGCTTTTGGCGCCGAACTTATTAAAACACAATATGAGGTTCAGGAACAAACGTTGCAAACCATAGGCGCCGAACTGCATGATAACATCGGTCAGTTATTAAGTTTAACATCACTTACGCTGGGCTCAATTGAAATTGAACAAGACGGAAAAATTAAGCAGAAGATAGATACTGCCATAACGCTTACCAATAATTCGATAAAGGAAATGCGGATGCTTGGCCGGTTACTGCAAGGGGAAAACCTGATTGGGCAGGGCCTGGCTAATGCTGTTTTACAAGAGTTGCAGTGGCTGGAAAAGTCGGGGAGATTTGAAATAAGTTACCAGATAGAAAAACACTGGCCCGAAAGCGGCAATGCAGATAAAGATCTTTTCATTTTTCGTATCATACAGGAAATTATTAATAACATTATCAAACATGCCTTTTGCACCCGCATCAGCATAAAGCTTGAGCTTAAACAGGGGGTATTGAATCTGATTGTTGAAGATAATGGTGTTGGGTTTGACCCGGGGACACAACAGGAAGATAAAAATGGAATGGGTTTGCAAAACATTAATCGCAGGGCGGCCATGATTGGCGGAAGTGCAGAAATTTATTCTATGCCGGGAAAGGGCACCAGTATTACACTATTTATACCTTATCCGTAATGGAAACATCACCAATTAATATTGCTATTGTGGATGACCATACTTTATTCAGAGAAGGAATGGCGGCATTGTTATGTGAGTTTAGCGAGATCAATATCCTGTTTCAGGCGGGGCATGGTATCCAAATGCAGCAGATGCTTCAGAAAGAAAATGCGCCTGATGTAATATTAATGGACATTAATATGCCGCTAATGGATGGTTATGATGCTACTGCCTGGCTCTATAAAAATTATCCGGAGGTAAAGGTTTTAGCATTAAGTATGTTTGAAGATGATGTTTCGGTAATTAAAATGATCAAGGCCGGCGCATGCGGATACGTGTTAAAAGAATCACGCCCACGCGAGCTGCTTAATGCCATTACTCATTTACATGAAAGAGGCAGTTACATGAACGAACTGGTATCGCGCAAACTGCTGAAAAATGTAAAAGAAGAAAGCAGCAAGCTGCTGCTTACCAAGCGCGAACTTCAGTTTATGAAACTATGTTGTTCTGAACTTACCTATAAAGAGATTGCCGATAAAATGTTTGTGAACCACCGTACCGTAGACAATTACAGGGAATCGTTATTCTTAAAGCTTAATCTTAAATCGAGGGTTGGTATTGTGCTATATGCCATAAAAAACCAGATCTTCAATTTTAAAGAAAATTTTCAATAGGTAACCAACTATTATTGTAATAGCACCTTAAAGTCATACGTTCCGGATACCAGCTTTCCTGTGTTTTGAAACGGTTTGCCGTTAAGCGTTATCCTACCTTTTGGCAGGCGCAAACTTGCTGTAGCATTGGCAGGGATAATTAAATGATAGTCAACATCACTGCCGTTTCTTTTCCATGCTGAAATGATTTTTCCTTGCGGCGCATCGTGTTCGGCTTCAAAATGTGTAAGTCCTGATACAAAATGCGGCTCAATAATGATGTTACTAAAGCCGGGATGTTCAGCGTCGGGCCTTATACCACCAATGCCTTTATAAAGCCACGCACCTATTTCGCCAAACATAATGTGGTTCAGGGAGATGTCACTCTTCGAATCAATGTTCCAGTTTTCGTAAAGCGTAGTAGCGCCGTTTACCATCCACCATCCCCATGATGGATAAGTTGTCTGTGCGGCTATTTTGTAGGCCACGTCGGCATAGCCATTGTCGCTTAATGCGGTTAATATAGCCTTAGCGCCAAGTATGCCAACATCGAGATGGTAGTTTGCATCGGCCACAGCTTTGGCAAGGTTAGCAGCTACTTTTGGTTTAAGTTGCTCAGGAACTATACCCCAATACAGCGGAGCGCTTTGCTCGGTCTGATAGCCTGACCCGTAAACACCTGTTTTGGTATTGAGATATTTTTTATTGATAGCATCCTTAATCTTTTCGGCAAGCAGCGAGTACTTGTTGTAATCATCTGTTTTACCAATTAGTTTAGCCGCCTTTGCCAAAATATTGACATCGGTATAGTAATAAATAGAAGAAGTTAGTTCAACCGGGGATTGCGATTTTACCGGCACCCAATCACCCAAACCCCAGGTGGTTAAGCCTGATGGATACAGGTAATTGATGTGATCCACATATTTTCTGATGTTATCGTAGCAAGCAACAAGTACTTTTTTATCGCCGTAAAATTCGTAGATTTTCCATGGGATAATAGCGATGGTACTTGTCCAGTCGGGGCCGTTTGCCCATTCGTAACCCCAACCCGCTGATGGTATAGTAGCCGGAAATACGCCATTTGGCTGCTGCTCGTCGCGGTGGTCATTCATCCATTTTTCGTAAACTGATATACCATCGAAGTTATACAAGCCTGTTTCTATAGCGATATGCGCATCACCCGTCCATCCGTTTTTCTCACGCTGAGGGCAATCGGTTGGATAGCCAAACAGGTTCGACAGGTAAGAGTTATTGGTAGCCTGCCAGATCTTATCTATAATAGGGTTTGACGAGGAGACATGCCCAACGCTATTTACATCGCTGTGCATAAACCAGCCCACAAGGCTTTGCTCGGTTAAATGAATCGGTTTGCTGCTGGTAATTTCAACATACTGAAATCCTTTGTAATTAAAGCGCGGCATAAAGGTTTCTTCGCCCTTGCCACTTAAGGTAAATATGTCGGTTTGGAACGGGTCGAGATCATCATGCGGACGATAATGCATAATAATGTTCGATTGATCGGCGCGGCCATTTTTATATAAACGTTCTGCATGTTGTAACCTGATCACCGTTCCTGCTTCGCCTTTAACCGTAAGCTGGCTAACGCCCGAAAAGTTACGCCCCATATCAAATACATAAGCGGTATCATTTATCTTATGCATGGCTTTTACAGGTATGCGCAATACATTGCGGATAGGCACCATAGTTTGCGATTTGATTTTTTCAGACGGGGCAGGCCTGATCAGCACATCTTTCCAGGTAGTATCGTTAAAGCCGGGTTTGTTCCATCCGGGTTGCTCCAGGCGGGCATCATAATGCTCACCTGTGTAAATGCTGTTGAAAACCACAGGGCTTAAAGCCGTTTTCCACGAAGCATCAGAAACAACGGTTTCAACTGTGCCGTCAGAATAGGTAATGCGCAGATCCATGCAAAACGCCGGGCGGGCACGCCACCAGGCTTTGTCAAAATACCATACCGCGGTCGACTGATGATTATACCAGCCATTACCCAGTAAAATGCCAAGCGCATTTTTGCCTTTCTGTAGTTCAGCAGTTATATCATAAGTTACATACAGGTTACGTCGGTCGAAACGCGTATACATCGGGTCGAGGCGGTGGTCACCAATGCGCTGGCCATTAATATATAACTCGTACAAGCCAGCCGCTACGATATAAGCCCTCGCTGATACGATCTTCTTTTTAACTGAAAACTCATGCCTGAAATACGGTGCAGCCTTTTCATCGATGCTTTTATGATCGCTTATCCAGTAGCCTTTCCATTGGTCCATGTTAAGCATGGCTGTTTCAAACGAGGCAACTGATGATAGCGAAGCTTTATGATCTTTATCCCACTGGCGTACACACCAGTAGTACTTGGTAAATTCATGCAAGGGCTTGCCCTGGTAATTGACCAATGTTTGCTGCGATTTAATTTCGGCAGTTTGCCAATCGGTCCCTGTGCCTTTCGCAACCTGTGCCGAATCTGTACCTACAATAAGCTGATAAGCAGTTTGTCTGGCGCCCTGCCTGGGATCGTCCATCCGCCATGATAACCTAGGGTGCAAGGCATCAATACCAAGCGGATTATTTAAGTGCTCGCATTGAAGTGCCACAGGTTTGGCCGCAGCATTTGAATAAATTGCCGCAAGCAGCAAAAGCGAAGAATATATTTTAGTTAGCACCGCAAAGTTTTTTTCTAAAATACAATAATTGCTCAATTAAGATTATAACATATTAATTCATTGATAAATGCTGGTTTAAAACAAAGACTTTAGTGGCTGGTTATTTATGCTGCTTTGCTGATACTTCAAATTTACTTGCTTTGAAACTTTACAACCCCAAAAACAACCAACATTTACGTGTTGCCATAATCGGCGGTGGCCCAAGCGGCATGTTCATGTACAAGCGCCTGATAGAAAACGGCGATCATCATTTAGTAATAGATATCTACGAAAAAAGCGGCAGCCTCGGTAGCGGCATGCCTTACAGCCATGCCGGTGCAGCGGATGAACATATCACCAACGTCTCCGGTAATGAAATACCCGATATGGTCACCTCGGTTTCAGAGTGGATTAATACTGTACCCAAAGACACGCTTGATAAATACAATATCGATCCGGCAAAGTTTAATGATTATAAGGTACTACCCCGCTTGTTGTTTGGACAATACCTGAATGCCCAGTTTAAGCTGCTGCTTGAACTGGGAAAGGCAAAGGGTATCAACACGGAGGTGTTTTACAACAGCGCGGTTGCTGACATTAAAGATGACCGTGAAAAGGAAGAAATATGGGTAATACCTGCACAGGGTGAAAAGGCAGCATACGACCGTGTGATTATTTGTACCGGGCACTTGTGGCCTAAAAGATATGAAGAGCAGGTAACTGGTTGGTTTGATTCACCTTATCCACCTCAAAAAATCGCTATTAAGGCCAATCATGCTGTTGCCGTGCGGGGTTCATCATTAACAGCAATTGATGCCATACGCACACTTGGCCGCCATAACGGTGTTTTTGAAAAGAACAGTGATGGCGTGCTAACTTTTAAAGTGAATGATGACAGCCCTGATTTTCGAATTGTTATGCACTCAAGAAATGGCTTGCTGCCGGCAGTACGTTTCCATCTTGAAGATACCCATTTAGGTAAGGATACGGTTTTAAGCCACGAAGAGGTAGAAGAAAACAGAACTAAGAACGAAGGTTTTCTGTCATTGGATTATGTGTTTGAGCAAAATTTTAAAAAAGGAATTCAACAGCATGATCCTGCATTTTACGAAAAAATAAAGGACATGAACATGGAGGCTTTCGTGAGCCATGTAATGAATGAACGGGAAAAAGCCGATCCCTTTGAACTGTTAAAAGCAGAATACGACGAGGCCGAACGCTCCATCAAACGGCACCAGTCTGTATACTGGAAAGAGATGCTGGCTATTTTAAGTTTTGCCATGAACTATCCGGCAAAGTATTTCTCGGCAGAAGACATGCTGCGCCTACAAAACACGCTGATGCCTTTAATTTCTGTTGTGATTGCCTTTGTGCCCCAAAGCTCGGCCGAAACATTAATGGCTATGCACAATGCTGGTAAACTAACCATGATAGCTGTTGGTGATGACAGCGAAGTAAAGCCTGATGATAAGGGCGGCGTGATATACAGTTATACAGATGAGCATGGCGGGTCGCATGTAAATCACTATGAAACTTTTGTTGACTGCATTGGCCAGCGGCACCTGGCATACGAGGATATTCCTTTCAAAAGCTTGATTAATGAAGGTACTGTTAGCAGGGCAAGGCTGCGCTTTAAAAGTGCTGAGGCAGGTAAAGAATTGCTTGAAAAAGATGGACAACCGGTTACCAAAGATAGCAAGGGTAATTATTATCTTACCGTGCCCGGTGTTGCAATAAACGACTACTTCCAGGCGGTTGATGATTATAATGCTTATAACGAGCGCCTTTATTTCATGGCCGTACCATTTATCGGTGGCTTTAATCCAGATTACTCGGGGCTTGACTTTGGTGAAGCTTCATCACTGGCAATTGTGAAAAGGCTATTAAATTTGCCTGAATAATGGAGGATTATAAACTATTCATGGTTTTGCTGGGTTCAAAGGCACCTGCCCGTAATGTGGAGCAGCACGACTATTTTTTTGGTATTGCCACATCGATAAAAGAACTTGTGCCTGCCATGAAAGCTTTTTGGCCCGAGGCTGGCAATAGTTTGCATATAGATGGCTGGCGCGAAGTAACAAGCGTTGAGGGCTATGCTGTAAAAGTGGTGCCCAAATCAGGGGGAGTGGGAGCAACAGGGCAAAGATTGTTTTTTATTAACCTTGGCGGATATCAGTCTGGAAAGCTTGAAGAGCAGCATTATAATTTGCTTACCGTACAAGACGATCGCAAAAAAGCCATGTCTGTATCAAAACATACATCCTTTTTTAAGCAAAGCACCATAGCAAAGTTAAAAGGGGCTACTGCACATGTCGACGAAAAGTATGGGGTTGACGTCGATGACATCTACCGCATTGAAGATGTCCTTTCTCCCGAACAGAAAGCCGCCTGGCATATCCAGCTTACGTTGCAGCCAGATTTGCCAGACGACGAAATCATACTCGGTTATTTTAAGCTGGATAAGCTTTAAAGCATTGCAACCCTGCTTATTTCAAAGGCAGCGTAAACCAAAAATTACTTCCCTTGCCTAATTCGCTCTCCACGCCAATTTTACCTTCGTGGCGGTGGATAATTTCTGCCGAAAGATACAAGCCAATGCCAAATCCTGATATATGTTTTGCATGCTGGTTTTCTACCCTGTAATAGCGTTCAAATAATTTTTGCTGGTCTTCGGACTTTATCCCCATCCCTTCATCTTTTACTGATACTTTGGCCTCATGGTCTGTAACGCTGCAACTGAGGTGTATTAGCTGCCCCTTTTGCGAATATTTAATAGCGTTACTGACCAGGTTAGTAATTACAGAGCCAATTTTATCCATATCGGCATGAACAGGAATGTTTTCACAAGGCGTAAACTGAATATTATGTGATCCTGACATCAGATTTGCTTCTTCGATAACGCTTGTGATCAGATCATTTAAAAAGAAATCCTGTTTTTCTAATTGTATCTTTCCGGATTCAAGCCTTGAAACGTTAAGGAAACCATTGATCATGGTGCTCATCCTTTTTGCCTGCTGATTAGCTTTGCTCAGTGCATCTGTAGTAAAACCGTCTTGTTGCTTTCTGGCTTTAGACAGTAATACTTGCAAATAAGCAGTTAAGGATGTTAATGGCGTTTTAAGCTCATGGCTTACCATGCCAATAAAATCGTTTTTCCTGATCTCGTCAAGCTTTTGTTCGGTAATATCAAGTACGCTACCTACAAAGCGTACCGGTTTATCGTTATCGTCAAAATAAGCCTTGCCTTTTGCCCTTAACCAGCGTAGCTTTCCATCATCCATGCCAACGGTACGGTATTCCACATCGTAATCGCCATTGCTGAGGGCTTTGTTATATACATTATCTATAACCTTTAATATGCGCTCGCGGTCTTCGGGATGCAGTCCGTTGATGAAATCCTTTTCATAGGTTACTTCATCATTATGGCTTACGCCAAACAGGGTACGGCAACGTTTATCCCAAAATAATGTTCCTTTTTCAAGGTCCATATCAAAGCTACCCAGTTCAGCGGCATTAAACGCAAGTTTTAAAGAGTCCTGCGCCTGCTCTAATGCCTTGCGCGACTTTACTTGCGGTGTAACATCAATTGCTACAACCATTATTGCATCGGTATTACCCCGGCTATCAAATAACGGCTGATAAACAAAGTTAAAGAAGTACTCTTCCAGGGTTCCGGCATGCTCTAATAAAGCTTTTGACTCGTCTCCCCTGTAAGCCACGCCGGATGTATAAACATCATCAAGCAGTTTAAGGTAGGCCTGCCCCCTGAGTTCGGGCAGGGCATCGGCCAGGTTTTTACCTATAATGTCAGCAGATTTACCCCAAAGTTTTAAAATAGAAGTATTGGCTGCTTCGATAATCAGTTCGCGCGTACGTAATACACCTATAGCAACAGGGGCATCCTGTATCAGCGAACGGAAACGCGATTCGCTTGCGGCTAATTCGCTTACATAGTTTTCGAGCCGGTTTTGTGCAAGGTATAATTCTTCGTTGGTGGTTTGCAGCTCTTCGTTAGCAGAAGCAAGTTCTTCATTTGTTGCACTGATTTCTTCATTCAGCGACTGCTGCATGTCGTAGCTTTCCTGCAAAAGCTGCCGCGAACGAACCATGTCTGTAATATCGGCTGCGGCTACAATAATGCCGCTTACGTTGCCTTTTTCGTCCTTCAGCGGATCGTAATAAAAGCTAATGTACCGGGTAAGGCGGCCTTCTTCCGTATCAAGATAAAATACTTCCTCCTCCTGTCCGTAAGGTACGCCGGTATCATAAACCTGTTTTAACAGTGCCGGGAAAGGTTGGTCAACGAGCTCTGGTAAAATAGCTAACAGTTTATGGCCAAGAATGCTATCAAGGTTTTTGTTCCACAGCGCTGCTAATTGTTCATTAGCAACCTCTACCACATATTCATTGCCCCTTAAAATCATTAAGGGATAATGAGAAGCCATTACCAGTTCGCGCAGGTTACGCTCGCTTGCTTCTGATTGCTTGCGGGATTCTACCAGTTGTGTTACTTCGTAAACAAAAGCCATTATACCCTCGGTACTGCCATCAGCAGCAAACCGGGGTTGATAATAAAAATTAAAGTAGCGGTCTACAACTGCTGTGCCTTCTGCCGTGGCAATAGGAGCATGTATTTCCTTGCCTTCATAAGCCTGGCCGGTATGGTAAACATGTCGTAGGATCTCACCAACAGGCTGGTCTTTAATCTCGGGCATGGCTTCAAATATCGGTCGTCCAAGCAATTGCCTGTCTGGCAGCAGCTCCTGGTATGGCTTGTTTACCAGTTCAAACACCAGGTCTGGGCCGGTTAAAATACAAATACCTGCGGGCGCCTGCATAAAAAAGCGTTTCAGTTTATCGCGTTCTTCTGCAAGTTGAAATGTGCGTTCCTGCACACGGTCTTCCAACTCGGTGTTTAATTTATGCAGATGCTCCTGTGTAAGCTGCAACTCTTCGTTTACTGCTGCCAATTCTTCATTTGCAGCTGCAAGTTCCTCATTAATGGCCAGCTCGTTCTGATAAGCTTCGCTTGTTTGATAGGCCAACGCATTGTTTAGTATGGTGCCTACATGCATACCAACGGCTTGCAAAAAGTTACTGTATTCATTGTCCAGCCTTTTGCGTGCCGAAATGCCAAATAATAAATAACCCTTAAGCCTGGCCTCGCCGGTTGCAATAGGTACAATTAAAGCTTCTTTTACAGGCTCGGGCCAGTATTGGTGTGTCGGCTCCTGGAAAATAGATTGTATATCATTAATGTAACCATCGTGCAGATTGATAAGGGCACTGATGTTCAGGTCATGGGCGGCTAAGAAGTTTTTAGCTGATAGCCCTGATGAGGCCGATAAAACATATTTATACTCTTGTGGCGAAATGTAAAGCGCAAAAAAAGGAATATCAACCTTTGCGTTTTCAAGTATACCTTTGATTACCGCAGTGGCTTGTGATTGATCATGTGAAACATACTTATTAGCCATTAACTGGTTAATGACCTTTGTGCGTCGCTCATGGATTACCTTGAACGTAGTTTCTATAACGGCGTTAAATATACCGCCGGTTGAACCATCCTTAGCTTTTACAGGTGATAATGTATAGTCAAAGAAGCATTCTTCTGTATAACCATACCTGTACATGTATAATGGCGCATCCGGGCGACGATACGATTTACCTTCTGAAAGCACTGATTCAAATTCGTCCTTAATTCCCTCCCATATCTCCGGCCATACCACAGCACCGGGTTTGCCTAATCCCCAGGGATGCTTGTCGCCAGGTATACTGCTCCAGGAATCATTGTATATCAAACTGAAATCTTTGCCCCAGTAAACTGCAATCGGAAATCCCGAGTTAAGAATAATGCTCACAGCAGAAGTAAGGCTATCCGGCCATGTATCCGGTGTGCCAAAGCTGGTTTTTGACCAATCTGTGTTACGGATCAGCTCCCCCAACTGTCCGCCACCTTCCAAAAAGGGATATAAATTAGGCACCGTAAAAATAGTCGATATAATAGGTAAGTTAATTAAACGCAAATAAACAACTTTGAGTAAATACTTTATGCATTCACTTAAGTTGTAAACAATATATTTTGTTAAAGATTTAAAAACAGTTTTGTTTGGTTTACCGGCGACTTCTTTTCAATTTTTTTAAAAAACAAGCGGCGCTGCCAGTATTATCAGCAGCGCCGCACAATTAAATACCGTTATTTTCTATTTTTTAAAATAGTGCCCTGCTTCCAGATCGGCCATTAGTGAGGGCCCTTTAGGTTCCCAGTTTAAAGCAGCCCGCGTTTTTTCGCTTGATGAGGGGCAGTTAAAACTTGCATAGTGTAAAAACCAGCCGAAATGTGCTGCAGCCTCTTCGCCGCTCTTACTTTCAACAGGTAATTGCAGGCCTTTGCCTATGGCTTCTGCAATTTCGCGGAATGGTATTCCCTCTTCTGCCACAGGATGGAACACTTTTAATTCAGGGCGTTTTTCGATAATTAGCCGGTATAAAGTTGCTGCATCTGAACGGTGGACAGCAGGCCAGCGGTTACTGCCATCGCCAACATATGCCGCCATACCTTTTTCCTTGTCCATGTTAATTACCATTGGAATAAACCCGTGGTCGCCTTTATCGTGTGTAGTTGGTGGTAAGCGCACAATGTAAGCATCAACGCCTTGCGCTGCTGCGGCACGGGCCGCCTCTTCTGATGCTGCACGTGGCATCACTTCAGAACTTTGGGGTAGTTCATCTTCAGTAACGATATGGTCTGATCTTAGCAAGCCAACTCCTGACGTTACTACTAAAGGTTTTTCAGTACCCCTTAGCGCTTCACCCAGTGTCGCGATTACCTTACGGTCGGTTTCGCAGTTGTCTTTAAATTTCGAAAAATCGTGGTTAAAAGCGGTGTGAATTACGGCATCACACTGCATTGCCCCCTGTTTAATGCTCTCAAGGTCGTAAATATCGCCATGGTGAACATCTGCTCCGGCGGCTTTTACTTTTTCAACAGAACTTTCAGACCGTGCAAGGCCTAACACCTGGTGCCCTGCTTTAATTAAATCATCTACAATGGCCGAGCCTACAAATCCCGAGGCTCCTGTTACAAATACACGCATAGGTTCATTTATTTATTGTAACACAAAATTGCAGCAGCGCCATTTACTAAACATGGTCAAATGACCATAATTCTATTTTGTGGCAAGCAGCTGTGCATGGCGGATACGGGTAAGTGTTTTTAAGGAGATACCCAGGTAGGCGGCTATCATTTTTAAAGGCAACCTGGAAAGCATGCCGGGATGCTGCTTTATAAAGTCCTCATATTTTTCTTCGGGCGTGGCACTAAGCGCAGTAAGCAACCGCTGGCGGCTGTTATAGATGTTTCGGGATATGATCTTTTCCGACAGTGATTTTAGCTTAGGGCTTTCGATGAGCAGAGTATTAAAATCATTTTTTGTCCACTGTAAAACCTCAGTTGGTTCTACCGCGCAAATACTGTAACGCGCAGGCGATAGGTTATCGTAACTTTCTGCATCCAGTGTCCAGGTTAGCTCCGGCGAGAATTGCAGGATGTGTTCGCTACCATCGGGCGCTGTTCCGAAATTGCGGAGCATCCCTTTTAAAACAAATGTTTTATGTCGGCATATTTCGCCTTCGCGCAGTAAAAATTCATTTTTACGAAGTTTCCTTTCCTTAGCCAAAGCGCTGATACGCGCAACTTCGGCATCAGACAGATCTGTTAAGGATTTTAAATAGTTCTCAAACTCCGGAAACGCCATTATCAAATGTAAACAACAGATTTTCCCGAAGCAAGAGTTGGGCGTATTATCCTAATCTACTTTACAGGGGCATCAATAACAGGCTTGTTCACCGTGCTGATACTTTTTTGTATGGTGTCATTCAGCTGATCCATGATCAAAATACTGTTAACGCCTTTTTTAAGCCAGCAACCCGGAAGATACAGCGTTTGCTGCGGCCCAGCATTCCAGTACCTGCCTAAATTGATGCCATTCACAAAGATGATTCCCTTACCCCAATCTTTCGTATCTATAAAGGTGTCACCTGTTTTGCTTAAAGTAAATGATCCTTTATAAAGTGCAGGTGCGCTTTTTACAGCATGTGATGCTGTATTCAATGCAGGTACTGTACTCATTGGCAATTTATACATTTGCCAGTTGCCGGTTATTTTTTGCCCGTCAATTTTTACATCGCCGGTGATACCTTTCAGGTTATGCACAATCTCGGCGCCATAATTAATGCGGCCCATGTTTTCAACTAATAGGTCGAGTGTGCTATTGGCTGGTATATCAATTTTGCAGGTATACACATTGCTTTGCCTGTTTAATTCGCCCACCCGTTTGCCATTGATATAAACTGTTGCATAATCCCTTATGCCCGGTATTTGCAGCTCGCCGCTGATGGCTTTGTTAAATTTGCGGCTGTAAAGCACATAGCCATGCCCCTGGTTAAGGTCTTCAAAAGTGCGAGGGGTATCGCTTACAACTGGCTTCTGTTTCTTAGCCCAATCCAGCAAATTAGCCGAAGTAGTAAGCTTAATGTTTTTTATTTCGATTACCGGTGGGGCCGCAGGGATGGCCGGAACAGGATAATCAACATGGTTTTTGATCAGATTGCGTATAGCAATATATTTTGGCGTAGCCCATCCTGCTTCGCTAACAGGGGCGTCGTAATCGTAGCTGGTAATATCAGGCTGTATATTGTGCTCTTTGTTGTAGTTTGCGCCACTGGTAAAACCAAAGTTGGTACCACCATGTGCCATGTAGATATTAAACGATACCGTATCTTTTAAAAAACTTTCAAGGTCTTTAATGACATTTTCCGTTGGTACTTTCTCAAACTTTTCGCCCCAATGATCTAACCAGCCGGGATAATATTCGGCTACCATATAAGGACCCTTGCCGCCGTTAAATTGCTTAACCAGTTTTTTAAGATTAGCAGTATTGGTTTCCCCGTTGGCGGTAGGTAATGCCCCTGCTATGGTACCACCGGCAAACAGCCAGTCGCCATCTGAAGTAAACAGCGGAACATCCACACCTGCTTTCAAAAGCATATCCTTTATAGCAGTGCTGTAAGCTTTATGATCTTCGAGCGGAATATCCTTACGCTGATCTACATAAGAGCCGAATTCGTTTTCGGCCTGTATCATAATAATAGGGCCGCCGTGGGTGATCTGCAGATCTTTAACCTGCCCTAAAAGATGATTGATGTACGTACGGCAGGAATCTAAAAAGTTTTTGTTCTTACTTCTGATCACCAGGTTATGATCTTTTTGCAGCCACCAAGGGTAGCCGCCAAACTCCCATTCGGCACAGGCATAAGGACCGGGACGTAGAATTACCATCAGGCCTTCCTGCTGTGCGGTTTTAATAAACTCTCGGATGTTGCGGTTGCCTGTTTTGAAATCCCAAACGCCTGGTGCAATTTCATGATGGTTCCAGAAAACGTAAGTAGCAACAGCATTTAAGCCCATTGCTTTAAGCATTTTTAAGCGGTGACGCCAGTAGGGCTGCGGTATACGGGCAAAGTGCATTTCGCCCGAGTGTATCTGTACAGGCTTTCCGTTTAAAACGAAACTGCCATTGTCTATTGTAAAAGTGTTTTTAACCTGGCTATAGCTGTTAGCACTTGCCATGATGCCAAGCATCAGTATTAAAAGAAGCTTTCTCATTGTTGCTATAAACATACACATTTTACGCGCCGGTCTTTAATTTACCTTGTCGCTAAGATTTACGGTTTTGTATATTTTCTGTTGGGCTTAGTCTATTGCGTTTTTATGGCCCGGCTATTGTTTGTTCCTTTAAAGTGTAAACAAATAAGGGTATGAAGAAACTACTGTTAACATTTATGGCTTTTACCGCATTGCTGGTAGGCATTGTGTTTGAAATATTGTTCGGAAGTAAAATAAACAAGTAAACGCTATTTTATTTCCTGCATCACTACATGCTTTATATTTTTTCTGTTGTAGGTATAAGTGATGTGTATCAGCCCGTCTTTGGTTTGAATAATTGCCGGGTAACTGTATTCCTCTTTGTCGCCGTTTTCAAGTACGGCAATGTCTTTCCAGGTTTCGCCGTCGGTTGAGCAAGCCACTCTTAATTTGCCCCTGCCATTATACCAATCTTTACCAGGTACGTCCGGGTTGTAAACAATCAATTGCTTGCCGCTTTTTAAGGTTACAGCATCGGTGCCTGAGTTTGGGTTTAAGAGGCTCGTCGCAGAAATTTTGCTCCAGGTTTTGCCATCATCATCCGACCAGCATTGCGCCACCGCGCCTTGTTTGCTGCGCATCAGCAACTGCAATTTATGGTCAGGGTATTTTAAAATGCTTGGCTGTATCACATCGAACGCTTTGGCGGTATCTAAGGGGATTATCGACCATGTTCTGCCATCGTCGGTTGATTTCTCCAAATGGGCTTTCCACCTGCCGTTAGCTTCTTCCACACTTGATGGTGAAAGGATAAGATTTTTACTTATTTGCACAGGCTTATTTTTGATAGGGCCTAAAATGCCTTTGGATAGTTTAACAGCTGCCGACCATGTAACGCCATTATCATTTGATGTTTTGTACATCCCCCACCACTCGCGCGGGTTGGGGCCTACTTTATAAAACAAAAACAGTTTGCCTTTAGGGTCTTTAAAAAGTACAGGGTTCCAGGCAGGGTAGCGTAAGGTGTCGCTCACCATACCATCGGCAACAATATGCGGTTCGGGGTTTTTAATACCAAGATCAGTAAGCCAGATGGAAACATCTTTTTTGCCTTCTTGCGAACCGCCAAAGCAAGCCATTAATAACCTGCCCGATTGTGTTTCAATAATAGTTGAAGCATGGCAATTATTAAAAGGTGGGTTGTTAAAAACAAGCTCTGACTTTAAAATTTTAAACTCGTCCTGTGCCATCACTAATTTGAAAGTGGCAAATAGAAGCAATGTTATAGCAAGCGCTTTTTTAGATAGCATTTCGTTGTCGCGGTAAATACAGCGCAATATAGCTTGCTACACACTTAATCAGGTTGTATTAATAAAATTTAATGTTTACGGGGTAAAAGCTATTCGTCGGCTGGCTCCCACAATTCAATGATATTGCCTTCCGGATCCATTATGTGGACAAACTTTCCATAATCATAAGCAGCTATTTCATCTACTACGGTTACGTTTTCTTTCTTCAGATCTTCTACCAATGCTTCAATATTTTCCACACGGTAATTGATCATGAAAGGTTTTTCAGACGGGGCGAAATGATTTGAATCGTGCGAAAAGGTAGACCATGTTGTGGAGCCTTTTTTTGAGCTGTCTTCAGCATCTACCCATTCAAAAGTTGCACCGTAATCGCTGGTTGGTAAGCCGAGGTTTTTAGCATACCAATCGTTCATGGCCTTTGGGTTTGCGCATTTAAAAAATACACCGCCAATTCCTGTTACTTTTTTCATATGATTTATCGTGTTTAAGTTTAATTGTTTGATGTTGAAACCTGTGCGTTTCTTTTGAGCAGCAGTGCGCAAAGCAGCGACATGGTTATACCTACCGGAAGTATCTCGGCATAGGTTGCCATAGCGTTGTAAAGGGGATTTTTATATTGCTGCATATAAGCCTGCATGTCGGCCATTTGCTTGTTTAGCTCTGCCGCGCTAACACCTTTGGCTATCAGTTGCGCACGCATGGCAGCCATGTACTTTTCGCCAAAGTCAGGAAGGAAATAATAGAAATTAATCATCCAACCCACAGTGTATACCGTTGAGGCAATAATGGTGATCAGCAATGCGATTTGCAGGGCTTTCCCAAAGCTGATGCTTCCGTTGCCAAACTGGTCGCGATAGTTTTTTACCCCAATAAATATCAGCGAAAATGCGACCACCATGGAGGCATACCCAAACCATACACGTGCGTTAAGCGAGACATCTTTGCCAAGAAAATGATCGCCGTAAATGCTCCATAAACTACTGATCAGCCCGGCGGTAATACCACATATAAAAATGATCCTTTTCATTGATTAGGTTTTAAATATGCCTCAAATATGGACGATCAATCACTTTTGGCGTTCACCCTTTCGGGTGATTTTGAAAATTTTGTATGGTTTATGGGTGAAATTAAGGAATCAATCGCAGCTTTCGTGCATTTTTAATGGCCTCGGTACGCCGGGTTACTTCAAGTTTCAAGAACAGGTTTGAGCTATGGGTTTTAATGGTATTTAGCGAAACGAACAGCTTTTCGGCAATTTGCGGGTTGGTTAATCCATCGGCCATTAATTGCAATACCTCCATTTCACGTTTACTTAAACGCAGACGGTCAATTTCAGCTTGATTGACTTCAAAAGGGCTATCGAAGCTGGCTTCTTTTTCTAAAATGATAGTTTGAACCTTTGGTGAGATTAATTTAGTCGCTATCCAGATGCCTAAAGCAGTGAATAATATGGCTATAATGCCACCATAAATTTTAAACGCTTGCTGCTGAAAAATAAACTGCCACTCGAGCCATCTCAGTATAATAAACAAAACACCAAGGCTTAAACCGTAGATGAGCAATTGCCTGTATTTGTAAATTAGTTTTAAGAGCATTGAAATTGATGTTTGGCACAAGCCATTATACTTATGCCTTTAAACCCCAAAAGCGGTAATAGTTTTTAAGTTGTTTATATGAAGCTAAGTATAAAAGATTAACCTTGCTTTCATTAATTAAATTACGGTATTTCGGGCGGTTTTTAGGCGCAGAGAAAATAATATAACGGATCAGTGCCCAGCTGAATTGGCTTTTAGCACCCGGCAGATTGCCCGGCCTTTTGTCGGCGTTTTTGATGCTTCGTTTTATATATCGTGTTATAGAACCACCCACCCCAAAGTCAAGCCATATCACATAGGTAGCCTTCGCAAACCTGTCTTTCATCAGGAAGCTGTAATTCCCTTCAATGATCCATTGATTGTTTTCAATGAGAAATTGGTGATGGTCTTTTTTTAACAAGGCTTTATCCCGCACTTCCCAATTAGTATTTGGCACATGTGCTAACTGATCAAGATGGCAAACTGCATAGCCTAATTTTTGCCCTAAAGTTTTTGCAAGGGTAGATTTACCACTGGAGCTGGGGCCAATGATGCAAATTCGTTCTCCCAGCTCTTCTAAAGTTAACATGCAGGCTTATTTATGATCAGCTAAAATAGCAAAAAGCAAATAGCCGATGTTAAATGTAAGTCCTACTTCATAATAAAAACCGGGTAGTTGGTGTTTTGTGCCAGGCCTTCTGAAATGCTCTGGTGTGTAAGCCTGTAAAAGAAACTATGGCTGCCGGGTAAAGCTACAATAGCATCAACACCGCTTTCACGGGCGAATGATATGACCGAGGCGACAATATCCTTATCGCCGGAATAAGCTACCGTAAAGTGGTACTTATCCATAAATGCTTTTAGTAGCTGCTCCTGTTCCTGTTCTTTTCCTAAGTACTTTTTTTCCGGATCTACATTGTACACAATAACCTCTGTTTGCAAACTAAGTTCAGCAGCCCACAAAGTTTTTAATGATGAAAAGCGGTTGAGATTTTCAAAATCGCATGGAATAAGTAGCTTTTTAACAGGCTTAAATTTTGCCATTGGCGGTACCACCAGTACAGGTATCGGGCTTACACGGGCAATTTCAACAACATGCTCGCTAACCGAACCTTCAAACTCAGGCTTATTGCCGCCACTACCGATCACAATATAATCCGGTGATACATCAGCAACGGTTTCCAAAAGCCCTCTTACTATGGTTTGCTCCGTAAGTATCGACTCAATAACGACTTTGTTTTCGCAAAGCGCCGATAGCTTTTTTTCTACATTATCTAATTCTTTAAGGCTTTCATTATAAAACTCCTGTACTTCTTCGGTACTTATCTGTACCAGATCAGCGGAAGGTAAAATTTGCGCTAATGCCGAAACATAATAGCTTTTAAGCAGATATATGCGGGTGATATGATAATGTTTGCAAATGTCTGCAGCATAAGTAAGTGCGTTAGCGCAGGCAGGAGAATTATCGTAGGGAATTAACAGGCTTTTCATAACCATGAGGTAATAAGACGATCAAAGTTAAATATCAAATTGTTAAATATTCAACTATAATTGTAGCGTTTATGTCACAATGTGTTACTAATGGTCAAGTAGTAAATAATAGAGCGAAGGTTAGCAGGTTTTAAGATTATCTACCATTTTTTGAAGTAGCATGAGCAATGCCTGTGCATCTTTAGCTGGTACATCTCCAAGGGCTTTTCCATATGCCCGTGCAACACTTGGCTCCAAAAGATCTTTTAGCCTGGCACCTTCTGGTGTAAGGAATATTTTTTTGTTGCGCCTGTCTTGCTTGTCCTCAACGCGGGTCACCATGTGCCTTTTAACAATATTATCGATGAGGTAAGTGACACTGGATTTATCCCTCAAAGTAAGGTCTGCTATTTCCTGCTGGTTGATACCGTCATTTTGCCAAAGGACATACAGCACTTCCAGCATTTCAAAGGTGAGGTTGATGTCGTTTTCTTTCAGCATTGCCTGTATATATTGCCTGATCAGGGTGCGAATTTCCTGCATCGCTTTCCCCAGCTCAAGGCCAATATTTTTTTTGTCAACCATCCTTTAGTTAATCAGTGTTCACAAATATTATAAATATCAATGAGGTATCCGCATTAAAATACGGGCCGTATCAGGCATAGTCATGTGTATTTTTTAAAAAGGCGGCTCGCCTTTTAGCTGATGGTAAAGTGGCAAAAAGCCTACGGGCACTTTACTTTCGTGAAAGTTTTTGCAATAATATACCTGCAGGTTAAGTTCTGCACGGCCGTTACGTTTTACAATAATATCAGGCAATTGGGTTACACTGTCAAAAAATGGCATAGCGTCTTCCTGTATAGTACCTGCATGGTCCTGGCTGATCACCACCGCATCTTTACCAACCAGAGTAAGCGGATTGACCAGAAAAGCCAGGTTGCGCGGGTCGCGGTCAAAAACCACAACGGGTTTCTGCCCTTTTAAAGCCCAGTCTACCTTACCGGTAAGCCACCAGCGGGTGCCGCCTGCAAATACTTTATTGTTATTAAGCCAGCCTTCTTTTTTAAAGCGTGTAAGAATGTCATCATAATCAACCCCTTGCATGGTAGGGTCGCTGTTGCTGTTGCCCAGGCTAACCACCCATCTGGGGCCATAGGCTTGCCAGAAACCGGTAACTTGGTGCAGGTTAAGAATTGTAACAATAACTACCGTGAAGATAG
Source organism: Mucilaginibacter sp. KACC 22063 (assembly GCF_028736115.1). Taxonomy (NCBI): domain Bacteria; kingdom Pseudomonadati; phylum Bacteroidota; class Sphingobacteriia; order Sphingobacteriales; family Sphingobacteriaceae; genus Mucilaginibacter; species Mucilaginibacter florum. Next base: position 334,380 of record NZ_CP117877.1, read on the forward strand.
TAGTAAACCGTAGCCATCTGCGGGTGCGCCTTGATGCAAGTGGCTCGTTACTGCTTAGACTTTGATCAATAGCATAACCCAAAGGCATAAATAACATTAAATACCCAGGTGCCTGCCAGTGGAAGTGATATTGCAGGTCGCTCCATAAAGTAACCAGTGTAAAAAACACAATGGGTAATACAGATGTCCACATAAAGAAGCTGTAAGTTTCGGATATTTTACGATCCTTATAACTTTTAACAAGCTGGCCCATTATAGGTACCCATATCCATGGCAGCAACCATACGGCTTGTCCGGCAATGCTGCGGAAAAACCAATCGAAGTGAAGCTTAAAGTGCCCATGCTGAGCGCCCGCCCGTGAACCCTGGAATACAAATGAAACCCAGTGGTTATGGTAGTTCCACCAGAATATGGGAAATGCAAATGCCAGCGAAATTAATATAGCCAGGTATGGCCCCGGGTGTTTAAGCCAATGCCTTTGATCTGTATTATTGATGATGAAGAGAAACACTCCCACAAACAGGAACAATACATGATATTTGCTTAGTGTGGCCAATCCCATGCTGATGCCGATCAGGATCCACAAAAAATAGATGTGTGTGTTGCTGCGCTTAGCCGTTGTACCGTCGCTGTTTTTATTAAACAATAGCTGGACTATAAAATAAGTGCTTAGCAGCCAAAAGAACATCAGCGGTGCATCGGGTTGAAACCAGCAGGCTACAGGGACTGTAAACACTGCGCTAAGATTTAATATCACTACCGCCCAAAAACCGGAACGGGCGTTAAAGATCATCCGGGTAATTAAGAAGAGCAGCCATGATGTACCTGCAAATAGTAATACCGATGGGAACCTCAGCCCCAAAGTGTTTAACCCTAATGTTTTAATGCTTAGCCAGCCTAACCAGAAAAATAAAGGTGGCTGATCAAAATAACTAAGGTCAAGCTGCAATGCCCCGCGAAAGTAATAGGATTCGCCTATGCCCAAACCGGTGTATTTGGCAATTAAAACGCGGATAATAAAAGTGCTGATAATGAGTATCAGCGTATGTTTTTGGGCAACAGTTTCAGTTGTGATTTTCATAAAGGGGTATTAATTGCAACGGCTGCCGCTATCAACATCAATGAAATTGCCATAGATCCTATTTAAAAAAAATTGTAAAAAGCTACGCCCTGGCACCAAACTGTAATGAGTAAAGCAAAAATCCGTGAGCCAAAAATCAATAAAAAGTAAAACATCCAACAGTAAGGAGTCAAACTATGTTAAAAAATGAAATTGTACTGAGAATTGAATGGCTCTTATAGGATTGGAAGTGGAAAAAATTAACTGAACGGAAATAATAACAGTCTCACCAAGTCTGATATTCACAATTTCAGCCACCTTTAGTTTTGGTCATTAGCCCGAATGAACGCTAATTCTGAAAATTGACTTCCCATCTAAATTATTTTACTGTCAATAGCGCGTTGCAGCGCTTCTGTCATGTTACCAACCTGCAACTTTTCAAATATGCGGCGCCTGTAATATTTAATGGTATCCGGAACTACAAACAGTTTCTCTGCAATGGCATTGATAGCAAACCCCCGGGCATGAAGCCGCAATACTTCCAGTTCCCTTTTGTTTAGCTGCGGAGTAACCGATTTGCGCCAAACGCCTTGTGCTGTATCTAATTCCCATCTTTCTGTAGTACCCTGCTTATAAATGTAAATGTTACCGGCATCTTTTTGATAAGAGATGGATACGATACACATGGCTAACTGTATCTTATTGTCGGCATTGATGAACAGCGGTGTAAGTTTATGGTTGATCAGCAACTGATCGCCGTCTTTAGTATTCAGATGAAAGTCGTAAGTGATCGTATACAGGCTCCGCTCCTCCGGGACGATCTTGTCATAGAAATCGAACCCTGCATTATTAATATTAGTAAGCAGTTCAAGGTCGCTTTCGGGTACGTTCCTGAAGTAAAACTCGTACCCCATTGCCAGCACTTCCCCGGGTGTATATCCGCATAAGAATAATGGGTTTTCAGAAACGTATTCGAATCCCATTTTTTCATAATCAATAATATAAATGCTTTCGTACGTCAGACGCGAAAAGGCGCTGATTGCAGGAAGGTAATCTTTTGGCTGGGGCCTTTGATTATCAGCTCCCGGCTTAATCTTATTCTTGGTAAGGAGGCTTGTAAAGTCTTTATGAGTCATAAAGTAATGTTGAAGGCAATTTACAAATCTACACGCTGGTGTAGTACCTCAAAATAATTTAATGCTCAATTTTAGGTTGTTGCTATTACCATTGGCAGCAGCATTAATGCAATAAATAAAGAACTACAATAACGAAAATAGTAAAGATGATGATGGAACATTTGGCGGCTAACTGTTTAAACTGCGGAAACCTGGTGACAGAAAAATACTGCGGCAATTGCGGGCAGGTTTCCAGTACACACCGTTACTCATTAAAGCATGTGGTTGCGCACGATTTTATACATGGTGTGTGGCATGTTGATAAGGGTGTTTTGTTTACGATTAAACAGTTATTTACTAATCCAGGGAACAGTACAAGGGCATACATACTGGGTAAAAGGGTTAATTACTTTAACTTCATAACTCTTATGCTGCTCATTTTGGGAGTATCAAGTGTGGTTGCGCATTACACTCATATTAGGATGATTGACCTAGTACCGGAGGCCAGTAAACATGCCATAAACGCGTTCGAAGAATTTTCTGTAAAATATCCTAAGGTAATATTGTTAATCACCATACCTATCACTTCTTTTTTTAGTTTGGTATGGTTTAGAAAAGCAAAGTTCAATTATGCAGAGCATTTGGTGCTAAACTCCTACAAAACTTCAGCAGAGTTAATTGTAGCCTTGCTGTTTACAGTGATCACCATCTTTTATACCAATATACAGGTACTTATAGGCATTTATTACATAGGCATTGCCGGCTTCACTTTCTTCTACGGGATATGGTTCTACTACCAGTTTTTCTCTAAATCAGGATATTCTAAAAAGGCCTTGCTGATCAGGTCCATCATGGTGTCGGTCTCTTTTCCATTACTTTCATTTCTGATCGGAATAGTTATCGGGATGATGAAGTTTACAGGGCATTAAGATACGAATTTCCATACTCAGGAAGCATTTAATAACACTGTTGTTCGTAAAGTCATCAACAAATTTTAATCAAATAAAACAAATTAAATCAACCGTTGTCATAAAATGACTAACGGTCACTTTATGCGTGTTAAAAATAAACATCTTCCCAAGCCAGACAGGGAACAACAAATTATCAATGCAGCAGATTATGTATTGACCAATGTTGGCGCACGGGATTTTACAATTGATAAAGTAGTGGCTCATTTGGGTGTAGCCAAGGGAACTATCTACAAATATTATAACAGTAAGGATGACTTGCTTGCAGAGGTGAGCGTTAAAGCACTGAATATATTACTTGACTATTTTAAAGCAGCTGTGGAGGAAGAAAACGATATGTTGGAAGCTTTAAAAGCACTAATACTGGCACTCTATAAATTCTACCTGAAGTATCCGAAACAGTTTGAGCTTTTTATTTATATGGAAAGGCCAGATTTTAGTAGTAATGTGCAAAACTATGTGAATATCAGCTTGCAACTGAAAAATCATTTTACCAGTTACCTGGTAAAATGCCAGTCGGCGGGCTTGATTAAAAAAGACTTAGACCCTTCATACTGTACTTATATGATTTGGGGAAGCAGTATGGGTTTGCTGAATTTTATAGAAGCTAAGAAAGTCTTTATTGAAGAGATTGTGAAACTACGCAGAGAAGATCTGCTTATAATGTACTCAGAAATTATAGTAAGCGGACTTAAAGCATAAATTTTTTTAACCCAAAAGTGACTGATGGTCATTTTTTGATCATGGTAAAGCATGACCTCCTGTGATATCTAAGCATTCAATTAAAAAAACAGAAAATAAAACGACGAAATTATGATTTTAGTAACCGGAGCTACAAGTGTTATTGGGCAAAAGCTATGTCAATTACTGGCTGAAAATAACAAAGCATTTCGTGCGATGTGCCGCAAAGAAGAGCAATTAGAAAAATTCCGCAAGCAGGGCATCGACGCTGTTTTGGGTGATTTTGAGAATCCCGAAAGCTTGAGAACGGCCATGAAAGGCTGTAGTAGTTTATTTTTGGTGAGCGCGCCTAATGAGAATCAGCTTGAATGTGAAACGAAGGCTATTGACGTGGCAAAAGAAGAACAGATTGCTTACATTGTGAGAGTTTCTGCCTCTGACGCAAATTTGAGGACATTAGTGCCCTGGGCAAAAGCTCACGCTTATATAGACCATCACCTTCGTGCATCTGGTATAGCGTGGACGATACTCAAGCCAACTGCGTTTATGCAAAACTTTTTAACCATGACCAAGCCAATCTCCAAAGGCTTTTTGCCGCAGGTTGGTGGTAAAGGGCTTGTGGGCTACATTGATGCGCAGGATATAGGTATTGTTGCTTATCATGTTTTAACACAAGACCATCACAAAAGGGCTACTTATTATCTTAACGGTCCTGAAGCTTTAGATATGAAAGAGATCGCTTTAAAAATATCAGAAGCTATAAGTAAAAAAGTACGGTATATACATCTGCCTTCATTAGCATTTCGCATTTTATTGAGGACATTCGGAGCATCCCGATGGTTAGCTAACGGACTTGTTGTACAATATGCAGAAGTGGTTGCAAAAAACCATGATCATGATCTTAGTGAAGAAGTTTATAGACTAACTAATTGTCAGCCGCGTTCATTTAGTGATTTTGCAAATGAGCACAAGGATGCTTTCTTAAATTTAAAATCCTGATGTAATGATAAACCATTAATTAACGGTCGATTTTAAAGCGTGCTGTATGTCGTAGGGTTAGGTCACTGTAAAGTTTATTGATCCAGGGAAATCAAGAGGTTGCTGTGGGTCAATAAGCTTTATGTATAAGACGTTACGCCATTAACCATATTCATATAAGGTCCGGCTTCTGCTGTTTTTAAGCCAGCTATAGCGGCTCCGTTAAGAAATACTTAACTAAGTATATAACAGCGCTAACGTGTTGAAAGTGTTACTCTTAGGCTTTGATTGATAATATTTCAAAGAAATTAAAAGTTTGTTGCCTATGTTTTTTAAAATACAGTTAAACGTTATCAATTTATTAAGGGAGATGGGGTGGTTAATATAATGATCATCTATTCACAACCTAACAATAACCTGCAACGAAAAACCACTTAACATAGTACTTGCAATTTTGGCGCAACCAAATTGTTACACATGTTAAGTACTAAAACTTTCTTTTCCAGAATATGCCTTATGTGCCTGTTCTGCTTTGTGTTTGTCACGGCGGGTTTTGCCCAAACTAACCTGGCCACAATATCTGGTAAGGTAACAGGCCCTGATGGGGCAGTTTTACCTAATGCCACCATTACAGTAAAAAACGAGTCGACAGGTTTTACAATTAAAACTGCATCAAACTCCAAAGGTGCATTTTTATTAAAAGAGATTCCACTTGGTTCTCCGTATAGCATTACGGTAGCAACCGTAGGAATGGCTACTCAGAAACAAACCGGTTTTGCGTTAAACCAAGGCGATTTGCTTCAGGTCTCTTTCAACATGAAAGAAAAAGTTCAGGAATTAAACGTTGTAGAGGTAACTGCTGCTACTACACGTAACCGTGTGGAAAATATCGGATCTTCAACCGCTGTAACGGCAAGGGATATTGCCAAATTACCTGTTAATGGTCGTAATTTTACCACACTTGCAGATTTATCTCCGCTTAGCTCGGGAGGCAGCCTTAATGGTCAGCTTGCTTCTGCAACCAATTATACAATTGATGGTATGTCGGCCCGCAGTACGATAGCAGGTGGTCTGCCAACCGGTGCTTATTCTATATCGCTTGAAGCCGTGCGTGAGTTTCAGGTAGTTACCAACCAATATGATGTAACCTTAGGTAATGCAGGTGGCGGTACCATCAGTACAGTAACCAAATCGGGTACTAACGTATTATCAGGAAGCGCATTTGCCTATGCACGTACCAACTGGCTTTCGAGCCCGTATGGTTTAAACGGATTAAAGCGTAACCAGTCATTCTCTACCTATCAGTACGGTTTCTCTTTAGGAGGCCCTATTGTTAAAGATAAGGCACAGTTTTTTGTCGCCTGGGATCATCAGGCCGATTCAAGGCCCTTGTATATTGCTAATATTCAATCTGCAGATGACGAGAAGCGTAACAACGTAACACAGTCAACCCTTGATAATTTCTTAACCATAGCCAGGGCTAAATACGGGGTAGCTAATACGCCGCAGTTTGGCCAGTTTGATAAATTTAAGAATACCCATGCAGCGTTTGCCCGTATCGACTGGCAAATCAATTCAAAAAACCTGTTCACGATCAGGGATAATTTTATCTATGATCTGGACAACCAATCAGACGGTGACAATACCGCCATTAACCTTTACGAGGTATACAGTACCCGTAAAAGTATGAACAACAGCGTAATGGCATCTTTAAGAAGTACTTTAAGCCCTACGCTAACCAACGAATTAAAAGTACAGCACTACTGGGAGTACAACAAGCTATTTGCCAACAGCCAATTACCTGCTGATAATATTCCCCGTGCTATTGTACAAAATATTAGCTCAGTTGCGGCAGACGGCTCTACTTATACTACAGCCATACAACTTGGCGGGCAGCGTTATGGTAACGACTACTTTAACAACAACGTTGCACAGTTAGTTGACAATGTTTACTGGACTGTTGGTAAATACAACTTCACTTTAGGTGGCGGCTTATCATTCACTAATCAAAATTCAATTTATGGTAGTGAAACTAACGGCCGTTTTTATTTTACAGGTTTAACCAATTTTAATAACCTTACCCCATACCGTTTTGCGCGAGATATTTACACTTCTTCAGACAGAAATATAAAGTTCAATATCCTTACGCCTAACATTTATGCGCAGGTACAATCAACCGTTGCGCCCGGGCTTGATGTTACTGCAGGTATACGTGTTGATTACACCGATTACCTTGATCGTGCAAACTTTAACCCTGTTGTGTACCGTACGCTTGGGCTGAATACCTCTAACAAACTGGCTACTTTACAGGTACAGCCACGTGTGCAGGCTACCTGGGATGTAGACCAAAACGGTAAAGACATTATAAGGCTTGGCGGCGGCATACTTGGTTCGGCATTGAACCCGTATTCGATGATCAACAATATGCTTTTTGATGGCTCGCATATTTTAAGCGTTGATTTAACAGGAGCGCAGGTGCCTACGCCAAATTTCCCTGCTTATCGCAAAGATCCTAATACCGCACCGGGTATAGACTTGTTAAATAACCCATCGATACCTAAACTGGCTACCATTAATATGAACGGAAAGGATGCAAAAGTGCCCACCGTATATAAAGCCAATTTATCTTACTCTCACTTTTTTGCGCAAAACTTCCGTGTTACCGTTGCCGGTTACCTTAGCTTAGGCCGTAACAACTACACCTATGTAGACAAAAACATGGTAGACCAGCCTTACTTCCGTATTGCAGCTGAAGATAACCGCGGCGTTTATGTACCGGCAAGCACCATCAATGCATCTAATGGTTCTGCCGACTGGACCCAAGGCCGTAAAACTACCGAAGTTGGCCGTGTGTTAGAATTAGAAAGCTTAGGCAAGGTTAATCAGATGGCTTTTGTTGTTGATGCGGATTACCGTTATTATAAACAAGGCGAAGTGTCTTTCTCTTATACCTGGAACCAAACTAAAGATAATACCTCTTACAACGGTAACGTTGCAAATACTGCAACGCTGGTACAATATGTAAAAGATGATCCGCGTAACCTGAGTGCGGTAAGCTATTCTGATAATCAATTCAGAAACAAGATTGTGCTTTATGGTAGTTCGCCAACATTTCATGGTTTCAGTGCAGGTTTGCGTTTTTCGGGCATAGGTGGTACCAGATATTCATTAACAGTTAATGGTAACGTGAACGGCGACTTTGTGGCAAGTAATGACCTGGCCTATATCTATGACCCTAATGCTGCATCTACACCGCAATATTTAAAAGACGGTATTAATGCCATCCTGAACAATCCCAAGGTTGAAAAAAGCATGAAGAAGTACATAATGAACAGCTATGGTAAAATTGCTGAACGTAATGGCGGTGTTAATCCATTTTATGGTGTGTTTGATCTGCGCCTGATTAAAAAGATCACCGTATACAAAAAACACTATTTGGAAATTACCGGCGACTTGTTCAACGTTAGCAACCTGATCAACAAAAACTGGGGCATTAACCATAACCTGGGTACAACCTCCATTTACACTATTAAGAGTTTTGATGCTGCCAATAAGCAATACGTGTATGCGGTTAATACCAACGCAGGCGTATCAAGTTTAGGAGGTAACCCATACCAGTTCCAGATAGGTGCTAGATATGGTTTTTAAACAAAAGCGCTGTATGAAAATACTTAGATATGCAATCGCACTATTGGCGATTTTGACAGGCGTAAGCGTTAAAGCTGGTGCGCAGTCTGCACCGGCTAAGTATGTGATCCTGGTAACGATTGACGGTTTCAGGCCCGAATTTTACCTGGATAGTACTTATGCTATGCCTACTGTAAGAGAGCTGATGAAAAATGGTGTGGCTGCCGAAGGCTTAAATCCCGTTTTTCCTTCAGTTACTTATCCCGATCATACCACCATGGTAACCGGTGTAACACCCGCCAAACATGGTATTTATTACAATACCCCTTTCGAGCCGGAAGGTGTAACGGGTATATGGTACTGGGATTATAAGTTAATCAAATCTCCCACCCTATGGGATGCTATGCACAAGGCCGGCAAAAAAACGGCATGTGTACGCTGGCCAGTAACGGTTAATGCCCCGATAGATTACCGCATCCCGGAATATTGGAATTATAAGGACATGAGCGATGCCAGGGCATACACAGCTGCTAATACACAGCCCGCATCTTTATGGGCTGAAGTGCAGGAGAAGGCAACAGGACTGCTTACCGCAGATGACTTTAATGCCAATAAAAATGAATTGATACAGGATGAGAATGCCGCTCGTATTGCAGGATATATCATCAGGCAGTATAAGCCAAACTTTACGGCAATTCACCTGGCTTGTACCGATCATTACGAGCATGAATATGGCCGCGATCATTACATGGTGAAAGCATCGGTTGCCGGTGCCGACCGTGCAATTAAAACCCTGTTGGAAAGTGTGAACAGAGCCAACATTGCAGATAGTACGTTGATCATCGTACTAGGCGATCATGGCTTTGAAAATATTTACAGAGGCTTTAATCCAAATTATCTGCTAAAACAGGCAGGCCTGATCACTGATATAAAAACAGGAAACTGGAAAGCACAGTTTCACTCATCGGGCGGGTCATCGTTTTTACAGTTAAAAGATAGTAAGGATAAGGCTACGCTTAAAAAAGTAGAAAGTATACTTGCCCAACAACCTGATTCGGTTAAGTCTTATTACCAGGTCATCAGCAAAGCAGAATTAACAAAGGTTGGCGCCGATCCTAATGTTTCTTTAGCCATTAGCGGTATAAACGGAACAACTATTGGCAACAGGGCCGATTTGTTACTGGAAAAATTAAAAGGCATACATGGAACGCATGGTTTTTACCCGGACCATAGGCAAATACAAACAGGCTTTGTAGCATTTGGCCCCGGACTTAAAAAGGGAGTAGTGATACCTGTAATGAATATGGTTGATATCGCTCCATTGATAAGTAAACTTGCCGGTGTCGATTTGCAGGGTACCGATGGTAAATTATATCCTCAAATGTTTAAGTAGCACGCAGAATACTGCACGTATTTATAAACTAAGCAGCCTCCTGAAGGTATACACTTTCAGGGGGCTTTGCTTTGAGATTAGCTAAGTGCTACCAATAGGTTGTGTAAGTAAGTCTTATTGGTGGGATAATGAAGCCTCAGTGAATTTAATTCGGAAGCAAGCAAAATAATTCATATCTTCAATAAAAAGTTTTATGCCTGATACCGGAAGCTCTGTTACCCTCGTGAATAATGATAATTCAATAATACATGTGTATGATATGGTCTATACGTGGCCTTATTCTGGTAACTGGGATCATGATAACCAATTCCTTGTATCATTAAATATAGGGGAATCATTTAGGCTTGATTTGATCAGAGATAAAACCTACCAAATAATGGCTTATGCTGAAAAAAATCCAAAATCTAAGAAAATTCGATTAAACATGACATCAACTTATAGTTATGGCTCGCATACAACGATTCCCATACCTTAAAAGATAGTTTTGTAGCTTCAGGCATTCTTTCTGCGTTTCGAGTGCGATCGTGAGATCAGCCTTTACCCAATACTTTCTATTATATAGACTACCGGTGAGTTCAAACCACAGCTTATTTATAAGCACAGACGTATTTACCCTTAAGGTTAAATACGATTACCTGTTGATGGCTTGCGGCTCTGAGCAATGATATAAATAACTAAAATCGCGGTTAAACCTGCTATCCCCATTATTTTAAACGCCATTGTGATGGAGTGAAGGCTGCTGATTTGGGTGAAGATCAATAACCCGAGCGAAACAAAGCCACTGTCTGAGATAATGACGGCCATAACCTTTCCCCTGATTGCAGTAGGGGTATGCAATTGAAATCGGATACGGCTGATACTTCTGAAAAGCTGGCTGAACAGGCCTAACAGAAAGATGATGACAAACACGGAAATGTTATTTGAAATAAAGCTCAGGATGACTAACAAACAGCAAGCGGCCAGCCCGATCCATTGCCACGCCTTTTCAAGTTTTGAAGAGCCGATTTTAGCAATCAGCATACCGCTAAGCACCGCTCCTGCACTTTCTGCTCCGCTAAGCCAGCCATACTGGCGGGTATCCCAATGCAAATGATTTTTAATATAAAGCGGCATCATGGCAGAGAACGGAAAAAGTACCAGCATGAGTGCAATGCTGAGCAGCAAACTGAATTTTAGCAGCGGAACACGATTGATATATCTCAGCGCATTGATATAACCGGCCGGTTTAGGGTTACTTACTTCTGTATTATCTCTTGCAATACGCGGTATACCGAACAAGATGAAAAATGCAGGCAACTGCAATAGCATATCTATGAACAAAAGCCTGCGAAACCCTAAGCTTTCCATGGTGTAGCCTACAATAAGTGGGGCCACTATAGCGGCCAGGTTTAAGCTGGAAGCATACAGCCCTACTGCTTTTGCAATTTCAGATTTAGGTACAATATCTGGTAAAATCGCATTACGGATGCTGGGCTCTGCACTGTCGAATGCATTTCTCAAAAACACTACGCCAACCAGAAATAACCAGTGCAGGTGATTGATCTGCCAGATGACGGCCAGTTGCAGCCCGGTTGCCAGCAGAAGGCCGCCGTATACCAATAGCAGCAGCAGGCGGCGGTCAAAACGGTCTGCCAGGTACCCGCCTACAAAACTCATGAAAAAGCGCGGAACAGTTCTGGCAAAGAAAATCCATCCTAATATTTTAGCAGAGTCTATAGTATCTACAACGTACCAGCCCAAAGCGGCCAGGGTAACGTAATCGCCCAGCGCACCTAAAAATGAGCAGGCAAGGAAGCGCCTGTAGAAGCGGACTCCCTGTGCCTTGTCAGCTTCTACAGGTTGAGTGCTATATATTAGCATTAAACATCGGGTTAGTGATCTGTGTATATAATGTCCGCTCTTCAATGCGCATTTTGAGCAGTGGCTTAATAGCCCAGGTTTGTGTCTGTAATTTGTGCTTTAACAGCATTTTTACAGATGGCTTTGCAGGGCAGTCGTCAATGATCTGGATACAAAGCTGACCAACCTGCTGCCATAGCGCGTCAGGGTCAAGATGAAAGTACCCGTCTGCCAGTAAAACAAACTCTTGTACAAGGTGATCAAAAAGCGTATGACTCAATTCGGCAAAAGCGTCCTCATTATTCATAATCGTTGCTTCCATATCTTCGAAATGCATCAGTTCATCATTAAAGGGAAAAACTCCCTTAACAACCTGTATGCTTCCCAAATCGCGGTAAACCAATGCCACCGGGTTGTAATTAAGATCAAAAGCTAATAATGAATTTTGGCTGTGCATATCAAGCGCAATGCCGAATTGCAGAAAGAGTTGCATGGGCAACTCGAGCAAATGCGTAAACAACTGCATGAAGTATTGCTCTGCGGGCATGCCAGACAGATGAATGAAACGCGCCAATAAAGGTATAGGATTAGCTGTTGTGGTATGGAAAAGCGCCGCCGCAACTACCATTGTTTCTTCATTACGGGCATAGCACAAAGGGTCTTCTCTAAGCATAAATGACAGTTGCGGCCTGTTATGCCCATCGGCCTTAATGTGAGCGGCGCAATGATCCTTTACTATGCGCCCGCTTCCATTGATAATCGCCGGAACCAGGGTCTCGGCTTGCTTCAAAAAGTCACTGAAAATAAGTCCGTTGTACAGATCTCGAAGCGACAAGGTTCTTTTTACACTGGTTGCCTGGATATCAACAGGTACCTTAATGTGCATCAGCGGTAATGTTGGCGCTTCCGGCAGTGCTGCTGTACGTAATGATAAGGTGGGTTGGACATGGAGTTGAATATCGTTTAAAAGGATTAATTCCTTTTTGTTAAGCAGGTCTGCATATAGCTCAGATTGCAACAGGTGCTGGTATTGCCACGGATGTACAGGGAAATAAACGTAATCATTCAATGTACTAATTGGCAAAACCTGTGAAATATACTGTTGCCATAAATTGAAGTTGCCTCTGGCTATGATATGCCTGCGATGTACCGCCAGTATCTTAAGCCCTACCTTAGGCGCAAATTCAGGGTTATAAGCCAGGTTATCCTCATTTGTAAAGCCGATTTTGGTTTTACTACATACATGTATCGGGTGCCCGGTAAAAGGGATGGCTTCAGAATACAATAATGCATCCCGTCTTTTTTTAAGGTCTTTTTGGGTATTGCAGACCAACGTTATCCAGGTATGAATAAGTGGCATGTTTTGTATTTCCCAGGCGAAAGCTAATGCCATGCAGTTATAGCAATTCTGCAACTCGGCAGTAATTTGCTTTATCTGTGATGCTGAGGCTTGCCAAATGCTCAAGACCAGTGACAACAAATCCAGAATATTGAGGTTATGCCTTTCGTTTTCTTTGTGCTGTATAACATTAATCCAGGCCCGGCCCGATGGTTGTAAAATTTTGTTAACGGTTAATATGATTTCAGCGGGCTGATCAATAATTATCTTGTAACTATCGGTGTAATTTGGCACTGCATTAGCCGGTATCGTTTTAATCCCCGGTGTTTCACGTACAAAGGCGCGGATCAGGCGTTTTAATATTTCCTGCTGTGCCTCCTGTAAGTTTCTTGCCGTTGGTTGCGGTAAGGCGGTAGGTAAAGTGATTGTTTTCATGGCTTACATTTCTTTAAATAAGTAATCCAGAAAAACAGATACCACGTCTCTTGACTGGCCATGCGTAGGGTAAACATGGTCTACCAGGCTTGGGCGTATGTTGGTTTCAATAATGGCAAAATCACTTTCTTTGTGGGATATAGCTATATCCGCACAACGTAAGTCTATGCCCAGAACGTCAATTTGCGATACCCGGGCTATTTGCAGGGCCAGTTCAACGTTATCGGGATGGATACGGTCGGTTTGATCTATGGCAAGTGCACCTGCCCAGCCATTACCACATGAGCTGATGTAGACTTTCTCACCCTGTGCAGGCACGTCGCTCATGGTTAGGCTTTGCTGCTGTAATGCTTTTTCCGCATCTGCTAAATCAACCGGGCAAAGCATTTTAAAGGCGCGGTGGTAAATGGGAGTACGCACGGTATCGCGCTGCTGGTTTTCTGCTGCTATAAGCTCATTTAAATTCTGCTGCCCGTTGCCAACAACATAAGCCCACTCATTGTAAAGCACCCCTGCTACCTTTTGGTCAATAACCAATACCCGGTAATCTTTCCCTTTAGCCTGCTTTTGTAGGATAACCAGCTCGCTTAACTTTCTGACCTCATTAAAAGCTGTTTCCAGTTCTTCAATGGTGTCAATATCCAAATGGATGCCTACACCTTTATTGGTATCAAAAGGCTTAATCACGATGGGATGATGCTGTGAAAAAAAGCTGATGACATCAGGTGTAACTGAATGACTGAACATAAACGGAGGAATAGGCAGCCCCGCTGCTGACAAGAGTGTATTGGTTGCGATCTTGTTCTCAGAGATAACAGCCGTCATATGATGAAGCCTGGGCGATATGGCACGGTTGATATAAAGGGTCTGGCCATCTTTTTGCAGAACGAATATCTCTTCATCATTAGGAGTAAGTAAACGGCAGTCAATACCTTTTTCTTTGCATTTCTCTTCGATTAAAATGCTGTGTATGTTTTGGTAACGCATAATTATTCAGGTTGATGTGAATGTTTTGTGAGTGGGGCTTAGGTGTTAATTAAAATTTGAAGGTGACTGAGGCCAGCCATTGGCGCAGCGACTGCGGCTGGCTGTCTGGGTTCCAGTATTTTTGGTCTGTAAGGTTATTTACCTTAATGGCAGCCATCCATTTAGGCTGATTGTAATTGATCACCGCATTTAGCACCGTATATTTTGGCAGCGTGATGGTGTTAGCCGCATCCCAGTATGATTTGCTTGAATAATTACCGCCTGCTCCAAGGCCGAAATTTTTAAACAAGCCCTGTGATATACGATAGGTAAGCCAAAGATTAGCCAGATCTGCCGGCGCGCCTTGTGCCCTGCGTCCTATCAGGCTCGGGTCGCCGGATAAAAAGCGGTTCTCGTTTTTACCATAACCCGCTATGATGTGGAAATGATTTATCACTTCTGCGTTAAGTTCCAGTTCAAACCCGCGGCTGCGCTGAGTCCCTTGCTGAATGGTAAAGTTGTTTTCGTCGGTATAGGTAGCGTTATTTACCTTAATTGTGTAAACGCTTACCGTTAAGTTAAGCCTTTGCTGAAAAGCATCTACCTTAAAGCCGGTTTCCCATTGGTTGGCCTGCTTGGGTTTAAGAGACAGCAATGTGCCGTTAGGCTGATCAGCAGGGCCCTGGTTCAGAAACCCGTTCATGTAGTTGCCAAACAGGCTGATTTGCTTTGGCAGCACCTGGTAAATAAGCCCAAATTTTGGCGATACTGCTGTTTGATTATAAGCATCACTTACTGCCTGATTATTTTCGATGCCTGATTTATTAACAAAGTGGTCAACCCGTACACTTGCCATTGCCAGCAGTTGATCCGTAATATTTACCACGTCAGATGTATATGCGCTGTAGCTGGTTTGGGTATTGCTGTAAAAACCCGGGGTGCGGCTGGCCAGCAGCGCATTTACCTTTTGTGCATATAGTGGTGCAAAGTCATGCTTTACATTAATTGTATCGTAAGGGGTATAGGTATAATCGAGTTTTGTTTTGGTCTGGGTGATGTCTGCACCAATAACCATCCGGTTTCTTAGCTTCCCGATCTTAAAGTCGCCATTGAAATTTTGCTGCAACTGTACAAAAGCTAAGGTACGCGCACTGTAAAGGCCGATGTTGCGCGTCATGGTCGAGTCCGTCAGCCAGCGGGGATACAACTGGTTGCTGTAGTTTACATAGCCGTTGCTGGAGTTAAGGTTGGTTGAAGATATCCACTGGTCTGACAGTTTGTAAATCGCTTTGGTGAACAGATTGGCTACTGTTGTTTTAGAATCTACATCTTCGCCGCCAATGTATTTGGTATAAGGAATGGTCAGGTCTTTAAAGCTTTTAAATGTTGTTTGCGATGCAAACGAAGGGTAAGGCTGCATGGTGCGGGTAACACCGGCCAGTTCAGCATCTACCCAAAAGGTTAGCCTGTCGCTGGCATGATAAATAAAGCTTGGCGCGGCTGTCCAGTTACGGTAACGGCCAATATCCTGAAAGCTGTCTTCGTTATGATACGCCGCATTAAGCCTGAAGAGTGCAGTTTTATCGGCGTTAAGCGGGGTGTTAATATCTGCCGTGAGGCGTGTTAAACCAAAGCTGCCGCCTGTTAGTGAAACCTCTGTATGAGAGACTTCGCCAGGGGTTTTGGTTACCTTGTTGATCAGCCCGCCAAAGGAGATGGCGTTTGAGCCATAAAGCGTACCTGAAGGCCCCTTTATTACTTCTATCCGTTCGATATTAATAGGGTCAGATTCGGCACGGTATTGTGTTACCATTCCGTTGCGTACCGCGTTACGGGTATCAAAACCTCTTATGAATGCACTTACCGTACCGGTTGGTGTATTGTAGGCCAAAACACCGGCAGCATTGTTAATTACATCACGGTTATTCAGCAGCACCTGGTCTTGCACCAGTGCTTTTGAAATAACAGAATATACCTGCGGGTTTTCCAGGTTGGCCAAAGGTATTTTGGCAACCTGCTCACTTTCTGTATGAACAAACTTATTTGTGCTGAGGCTGCGTACTACAACCTCGTTCAGTTGCTGGCTGCTTTCGTTAATCGTAATGTCAAAGCGCAGGGTTTCGCCTGGTTTCAGCGTGACTTTTTGTTGCTGCTTTTCGATACCCGTTGCAGATATCGTTAGTTCATAAGTGCCTGGTTTTAGTTTGTGGAGTATATAATAACCTTTCTCGTCAGTAGCGGTGCCTCTGTTTAAACTTTGTATTTGTACACTTATACCTTGGGCTGCCTTTCCGTCGGTGGTTACCGCGTGGCCTTCAATAGCTGAAATATCAGGCTGGGGTTGTGCATGAAGCGAGTAAAAGTGGAGTAAAAACGCAAATACTGATAGGATCAGTGTTCGGTAAGTTGATGATTTAATCATGATATTTATTTAGACTAATTAAAAATAGATGTGCAAATATGTGAAAGTTTGGTAACATTTATATGACCCATAGATTATTTTTAAGAAAAATTTGGAAGTAAAAGTTAGAGGATGTCTTAACTATTGCTTAATTTGAAGAAGGACTGCATGAATGCTTCTCTTAGGAATTTGAAGCTTTTGATAAATTTTACTCAATGAATTACCTGTTAAAAAAGACAAGTAAATTATTACTGCTCGTCATAACATTTTATTCTGCCACTTCAACGGCCCAGGTCATGACATTATCCGGAAAATTACTGGACACTGTCTTTCTGAGCAGGTACATCCAAATGCAGATGGATTCGCTAAAGATTACCGGGACTGCGGTTTGTATCCTGAACCATAACCAGGTGGTTTACCAGCATGATTTTGGCTATGCCAACCTGGAACAAAAGCGCCCGGTTACCAGCACTACCTTGTTCGAAGCCGCTTCAATGACCAAGCCCTTGTTTGCTTATTATGTAAACTGGCTGGCCCAAAAAGGGCTGATCGACCTGAACAAGCCTTTATACCAGTACCTGCCGCTCCCTGACCTTGACTATGACTCGCGCTACAAAAAGATTACCGCACGAATGGTTTTATCACATACCAGCGGACTACCGAACTGGCGGGCTGATAACCGTGGACAGGAACTGGATATTAAGTTTGAACCGGGTACGCAATTCTCTTATTCAGGAGAGGGATATGATTACCTGGCCAAAGTTGTAGCCGTCATCACACACTCCAATGCAGTCACTTTAGGGGCAAGGATCAGGCGTGACCTGTTTGTTCCGTTGGGGATGCAGGCGAGTTATCTGGTTTGGCAGGACGGACTGGAGACCCGCCTGGCTACTGGTTATGAAGATGGAAAAACGCCGCGTGAGATATGGAAGCCAAAGGTGGTTAACGCAGCTTCGAGCCTGCTGACAACGTGTACGGATTATGCCCGGTTTCTGTCTGCTGTATTGGGCTATAAATTATTGTCAAAATCCAGTACCGACCGTATGCTGACTAAGCAGATCAAGTTGCCTCCCGGCCATATCATTACCCAATACTTTGGCTGGACGGATTGGGCGATGGGTTTTGCGGTGAAACCTACGCCTTACGGCGAGGTATTTGCGCATGGTGGCACGAACGAGGATTTTCAGTCGAATTTTATGATCGACCGCAAAACCGGTACTGGTTTCGTTTCCATGACGAACAGTAATCATGGCCATGAACTTAATAAAAAGGTCGAAGCCCTTTTGATCAACGGACAATAATGAAATGCTGTTTAAATTCCTTTGGCTGCTTAAAAGATATCAGATTACCACTATGTATTTGCATCTGTTATGAGACCTGCTGTGCAGGTATGTAATAACTTTACACTATCTACCCTTTTTATTTTTATTGCCCCGCCGGGAGCAGGCGGCCGGTATAGTCGAAAAGTTGCTTCTTGGTGGCTTTTGCAGCAGCAAACAAACCGGTCAGTTCTTTTTGAAGCGCGTTATAACGTTCCAAAAAGTCAATATGCAAAGGTTTTTTGAGGTCATCCAGACAGGGTTCAACAAAGGCTAAAAATTGAGGGATTCTTGCTTTTAAAGTTTTTAGTCTATCCTGCTGCGTCTTGATCAGCTCCTCAAATGGTTGCGATTGGCCGCTGGCTACGGCAGGCTTGTAGCGTGCTACAAGTGTCTGGAAAAATTGTGTTTCTGTTTCCAGAAATGAAATGTCCTGTAGCCAATGAGTGGCCTGCATATACACCTCCTGAAGCTCCGCTTCCAGTTCAGTGTCTATAAATAACCGGGTCATATCGTATTGTTTAATTATTAGTTATTGATTAGTAGGTACTTTCAGCGACTTGTATGCCATCTTTAACCTTCACAGTGGTCTCATGAAAGAACATGCGGCCTTCATGTTCCCAATCGATAAGGATATGATAGCAGCCGTCTCCGGGCAAATCCAGTGGAATATCGAAATCATGCTTTCCCTGGCTGTCAAATTGCATCATGTCGCTCCAGCAGTTTCCGCAATCAATGCTTCTCAGTAAGACTTTCCCCTGAAAAGGGTGATCAAAATTGAATCGTAAAAGTACCATGGTAATGGATTTGTAGTGAAGTTACGACTATCTCTGCCTGATTAAAATGATCGAAGACATATAATTGCCTGATTATCATCATCTAAGAAGGTGTTGATTGTGGGCTTGCAGGCCAGGTCAGCCGAAGCTACTCATCACTCTCAAACCGTCCGCTGGTTTCTCCCAGCCGGATTCTGTAAATGACCAGTTCTATATTAGTGCCTACATCGCTTTCGTTTTCAGTGATACCATGTGAAGGATGCCCTTCCGGCTTGGTGACCAGTGGCATGATCCGGTGAATGATGCCCTGCATAGCCTGCTGCTTTTCTTCCATATCGATGATCTCCTCAAATGTTCCCTGTGCGATGACGCTTTTCCAGTTGAAAACACTTTTAATGTCATCCACGGCAAAGCAGACTTTCGGGTTTTCACGCATCATGCGGATCTTCTTCCCTTCACCGGAATGCGCATAAATGCAGCCGTTACGGTACACATAGTTAATGGGAACCAGGTAGAGCTCGTCTTTGCTTTGACAGGCAATGCGGCCAACCACCTGCTCCTTCAGCAGCCGCTCGATTTGTGCATCATTGAGTTTTCCTAACATAATTTTATTGCTGAAAGCGAAGGAACATTAGCTTACTGATGAGGGTAATGTCATTCGCCAATCTAAATTACACCGACGTCGACTAAACCGATATGATCTGGCTACGGCGCTAAAGTGATGCTGGTCACTTTTGTAATCGGCAATAGAATTTTTGCAGATCCTTGTTTGCAATCCAGGGTTTCCAGAATTAGAACGTGCTAATAACTGCCCGAAACCTCAATGAAAAGCTTCTTCATTAATATAACGTTTATCCAGGCGGCTATATAAAGGAACAGGGAGTAGCTCAAGTAATTGAGCTCAGGAATATCGATGATCTTTGTCATTTATTTTCAGAGGAAAACGGCCAATATTAGGTCTAAAAAATACACCATGCGAACAGTACTGATGCTTACTGATTTTTCAGAAAATGCGAACCATGCTGCTAAAGCCGCCTCTGTGATCGTTCCTAAATTAAAAGCAGACATTTTGCTCTATCATACCTATTATAATCACCCTATAGTTACCAGTTTTGCAGGCGGTCCCTGGGTGGTGGAAGATTTTAATTTGCGTGAGCAGGAAGCTACCGCAAGGCTCGACCATTTAGCAATTCAATTAAAATATATCCTAAACGGAATCCCTAATATTGGGTTTGAGCCCAAAATTCTTTATCAATGCGGTGCGGGTTCGTTAGGGAAAAATATTGTGGCAATCATTCAGGAAAACCACGTCGGCCTCGTGGTGATCGGCAGCGGTAGTAGTACCTCCATAAATCAGCTGATCTTCGGCAGCAATACGAAGTCGGTCATTGGGCAGGTTGGCTGCCCTGTACTGATCATTCCGCCAGGCGCTGATATAGGTACACTTAAAAAGATGACCTACGCTACCGGTTTTGAACTGGCCGACATCAATGCAATCAATTACCTGATCGGTTTCTGTAAAAAAACAGGGCTTCTGTTAGAGATTGTTCATGTATCCGAACCTGACGAAAGGGACGACCCGGTAAAAGAGGCAGCCATCCTCAATTATGTTCATGCCGTTGAAACAACGAGGGTTACGTTTTTTGATGTGAAGGGCAAGGGCGTGATCGGACGTCTACAACGCCGATGCAAAGATGACGGTCCAGCGATGCTGGCCATCACCCACCGCTCTGCCGGGCTGCTTTCCGGCCTGTTCAATAGGTCTGTTACTGAAGCCGCCTTGGATCATCCAACTATGCCGCTGCTCGTTATTCCGTCTGACATGATCAATACTGACGGCGAATCAGCGGGAAACACCGTTTAAGATAAATTTATGGCAGCGAATAATTTTGGTATACAGGGCTTAAGTGACCCCGAAGTGATTAGATCAAGATCGGCTTATGGAAAGAACGATATTTCTTTTAAAAAAACGAATGGTTTTATCGGTGCCCTGAGTGGAATTGCCAAAGAGCCCATGGTGTTGCTGTTACTGGTTACGGCTTGTGTTTATTTTATCAGCGGTAAAACAGGTGACGGTGCTTTCCTGGCCTCGGCAATTATACTGGTTGCCGGCATTTCTTTGTTCCAGGACTCCAGAAGCCGCAATGCGCTTGAAAAATTAAAAGATTTCTCACAACCTCAATGCAAAGTGATCCGCAACGGCGCCGTCACAACGGTAAAAAGTGAAGAATTGGTCGTTGGCGACAGTCTGATGGTTGAAGAGGGCAATTTAATCATGGCGGATGGCGTGATCGCACATGCCAATGATTTCTCCGTCAATGAAAGCGTGCTTACCGGCGAATCCCTTGCGGTATATAAAGATAGCGCAGCGGCAGACCATTTTATTTTTCACGGCACAACCGTCGCCAGCGGCCTGGCTATCGCTACCATAACCGCTATCGGCAACCAAACGCGTTTGGGCAAAATTGGTAAAAGCCTGGAAGACATACCAGACGAAAAAACACCACTGGAACTGCAGATTAGCAATTTTGTGAAAAAAATGGTGATCGCTGGACTGATCGTATTTGCGGGCGTCTGGAGCATCAACTATTTCCGTTCGCCAAACTTGTTGGATAGCCTGATCAAAGCGCTGACACTCGCGATGAGCATCCTGCCCGAAGAGATCCCGGTAGCATTTACCACCTTTATGGCGCTGGGTGCCTGGCGGATGATGAAAATGGGCATCGTGGTTAAACAAATGAAAACAGTAGAGACTCTGGGCAGTGCATCCGTCATCTGTACGGATAAGACTGGCACGCTCACGGAAAACAAAATGAGCCTGGCTAAAGTGTATACACTGCAAGCAGATCGTTTGACCGATGCCAGTGAAAAGTTGCCTGGCGGACCGGAACTGAACCTGGTCAGGCTGGCCATGTGGGCAAGCGAACCGATACCATTCGACCCGATGGAAATCGCATTGCATGAAGCTTATGCGGGTTCGTGTCTCCGGGATGAGCGACCAGATTACCAGATGGTCCATGAATATCCCCTGGGCGGCCAGCCACCCATGATGACACATTTATTTGAGAATAAAAACGGCGAACGCATCATCGCGGCTAAGGGCGCACCAGAAGCGTTGCTGGCGGTCTGCGATTTAACAGAAGCCCAAAAAGCACAAATCGGGGTGGCAATCACCGCCCTGGCGGATAAAGGCTACCGGGTACTGGCCGTTGGCGAGGCAACGTTCGGCGGTAGTAATTTCCCGGCCAGGCAGCAGGACTTTCGTTTTGCGTTCCAGGGCTTGGTAGGCTTTTATGATCCGCCTAAAAAAAACATCCAGTCGGTACTGCAAGGTTTCTACCTTGCCGGGATCAAAGTGAAGATCATCACAGGCGATAATGCGGCAACTACCGGCGCTATCGCCCGTCAGATCGCGTTTCAGGGGGATAGCCGATCACTTAGCGGGGAGGTGCTGATGCAGCTGTCTGATCAGGAACTTCAGGACGATGTGGAAGCGGTGACTATTTTTACCCGGATGTTTCCGGATGCCAAGCTAAGGATCATCAACGCGCTGAAAGACAGGAATGAGATTGTGGCCATGACCGGCGATGGTGTTAACGACGGGCCTGCCTTAAAAGCGGCACACATTGGTATTGCGATGGGTAAAAAGGGCACGGAGATCGCTAAAGATGCAGCCTCACTGATTTTATTGGAAGATGACCTGTCTAAGATGGTTGAGGCCATTGCCATGGGCAGGCGTATTTATGCCAACCTGAAAAAGGCGATACAATACATTATTTCCATTCACATCCCTATCATATTGACCGTTTTCATACCGTTGGCACTTGGCTGGATATATCCTAATATATTTTCGCCGGTACATATTATTTTCCTGGAGCTGATCATGGGGCCTACCTGCTCCATCATCTATGAGAACGAGCCGATGGAAAAAAATACCATGCTGCAAAAGCCCCGGCCGTTCAGCAGCACCTTTTTTAACTGGAAAGAATTAGCGACAAGTGTAGTACAGGGGCTGGTGATCACAGCAGCAACGCTGCTCATCTACCGGTACGCCGTTAGTAACGGCTTCAACGAAGCGGTTACCCGCACCATGGTATTTATCTGCCTGATTACCGCAAATATCTGGCTTACCTTGGTGAACCGATCATTTTATTATTCGTTGTTCACCACCATCAGCTATAAAAACAACCTCGTGTTGTACATCATCGGGGCAACCATTATACTTGCTGTGGCACTGATCTACATTAACCCTTTAGCCAGTTTTTTTAGTTTCGCGCCATTGTCAGCCGACAGACTGGGGCTTAGTGCAATCACCGGATTTATTGCCGCAGTATGGTTTGAGCTGATCAAATGGAGGAAGCGCGTTATTAAAACCTCAGCTTCCCCTGTCAAACGCTAACAGATCACTTCTGCCGGTGAGCGCCGTCATATTTTTATCGCCAATAACCCGATAATTTCGATGTATAACATTAACTGACGATGCCTTCATACTGGCGATTAACTGCGGTTCCAGGCACGCTTAGCATTTAATTAATAATCATTAGCAGCATGAATACGTTAAATGAAAGAGAGGTTCAAAAGATACATGCTTATTGGCAGGCCGCTAATTACCTGTCTGCGGGCCAGATCTATCTGCAGGCCAATCCTCTTCTAAAGGAACCGCTTAAAGCAGAAGATATTAAGCCACGCCTTTTAGGCCATTGGGGAACGTCTCCGGGTTTAAATATGATCTACGTGCACCTAAACCGGCTCATCAAAAATACCGATGCCGATATTATTTACATCTGTGGCCCGGGGCATGGTGCGCCGGCTATTATCGCGCACACTTACCTGGAAGGCACTTACTCCGAGTTATATCCCGAAGTAACGCCGGATGAAAAAGGGATGAACCATTTTTTCCGACAGTTCTCCACACCGGGAGGTATCCCAAGCCATGTCGGTGCGCACACACCCGGCTCCATCCACGAAGGTGGCGAGCTCGGTTATTCACTGGCACATGCCTTTGGGGCGGTATTTGACAATCCCGGCCTGATCGCTGCCTGTGTAGTTGGTGATGGCGAGGCCGAAACCTGCCCGCTGGAGGGAAGCTGGAAATCAATCAACTTTTTAAACCCGGTGCGTGACGGAGCAGTATTGCCTATCCTTCACTTAAACGGCTACAAGATATCCGGCCCGACAGTGCTGGCCAGGTTTAGTGATGAGGAACTAACCCAGCTATTTTGCGGCTATGGCTACGATGTTTTATTCGTAACCGGAGATGATCCGATAGCTGTTCACCATCAATTAGCGGGCACGCTCGATGAAGCCTATCGCAGGATACGGTCAATTCAAGACCGTGCCCGCGTTAAAGACGCTGCGGATCACGTGCAATGGCCGATGATCATTTTACGCACGCCCAAGGGCTGGACAGGGCCAAAGGAATGGGACGGCCTGCCCATTGAAGGCACGTTCCGGTCGCACCAGGTACCCTTAACAGGGGTAAGGGAGGATGCGGACAAGCTGGCGTACATAGAAAACTGGATGAGAAGTTACCAGCCAGAACGGCTTTTCGACGAAAGTGGCAGGTTGTTGCCGGAACTGGCTGAAATAGCGCCCACTGGTCAGAAGCGTATGAGTGCGCAGCCCTTTGCTAATGCCGGTCTATTGCTGAAAGAACTGCAATTACCTCAACCGGAAAGTTACGCGCTTAAGGTATCTGCACCCGGCGTGGCGGAAGCGGAAAGTACCCGTAACCTTGGTAAATATATCCGGGATGTTTTCTCGCTAAATGCGGACACGCAGAACTTCAGGCTTTTCTGTCCGGATGAAACCAGTTCCAACCGTTTGGAAGCCGTTTTTGAAGTGACGGAACGCTGCTTCATGGAAAAAACATTACCTACCGATGTCAGCCTGAATGCTAACGGACGCGTGATGGAAGTTTTAAGCGAACACTTGTGTGAAGGCTGGCTGGAGGGCTATTTGTTGACGGGCAGGCATGGCTTATTCCCATGTTACGAGGCCTTTGTGACCATTGTAGATTCGATGATGAGCCAGCATGCCAAATGGCTGAAAACAGCAGCTGAATTACCTTGGCGCAAACCGGTGGCTTCGTTGAATTACTTATTGACCTCCCACGTCTGGCGTCAGGATAATAACGGCTACAGCCACCAGGGGCCAGGTTTCATTGATGCCGTGGTGAATAAAAAAAGTGCGGTAGCACGTATCTACCTGCCGCCGGATGCCAATACGCTGCTTTGCGTAATGGATCACTGCCTGCGCAGCCGTGATTATATTAATGTGATCGTAGCCGGCAAACAGCCGGAACTGCAATGGCTGAATATCGATGATGCGGTAAAGCATGTTGCCCAGGGCGCTTCGGCCTGGGAATGGGCAGGAAACTCGGCGGATGATGCGCCGGATATCGTACTGGCATGCGCCGGTGATGTACCGACGCTGGAAACGGTGGCGGCAGCCTGGCTGCTGAGGCACCATTTGCCCGAACTGAAAGTGCGTGTTGTCAATGTCATCGATCTCATGTCGCTGTCACCGCAGGCGTATCACCCTCATGGTATGAGCAATGAATTATTTACCAGCCTGTTCACCGATACCGCGCAT
Organism: Mucilaginibacter sp. KACC 22063; assembly: GCF_028736115.1. Taxonomy (NCBI): domain Bacteria; kingdom Pseudomonadati; phylum Bacteroidota; class Sphingobacteriia; order Sphingobacteriales; family Sphingobacteriaceae; genus Mucilaginibacter; species Mucilaginibacter florum. Next base: position 359,871 of record NZ_CP117877.1, read on the forward strand.
GTGATCTTCGCTTTTCATGGCTATGTCCGCATTATTCACGACCTGGTACACGGGCGACCCGACCCTGCGCGTTTTCACGTACGTGGTTACATGGAAGAGGGGACAACCACCACACCTTTCGATATGGTGGTGCTTAACGAAATGAGCCGCTATCACCTGGCAATGGAAGCGGTAAAGCGTATAGGGATCGTTCAGACCCGGGCCGACAACTTCCTGACCTATTGCCAATCCATGCTGCAGCGACACCATCAATATATCTGGCAGCATTTGGACGACATGCCCGAGGTGAAGGACTGGAAATGGACACCTGCATCTTAATATATCAGATCATGAAGATCAATAAAGGCTGGCATGCGGCGAACGTCATGCCGAAAAATGCAACCCAGGACCAGCGGATCATCTGGCATGTGGCGCATCAGCAAAATTGTGGCTGCAGGCCGATACCGGAAAAATTAAAAGCTATGATTACCAGGCAGCCTAAAAAAGACGACTGATATGGACAAAACGGAATTACTCGGCTATACACCCGCAGCACCTTACCGTACAGCGGTTGCTTATTTTGCCATGGAGTATGCTATCGACCAGTCGCTTAAGACCTATGCCGGCGGCCTGGGCTTTTTGGCGGGTTCGCACCTGCGCAGTGCCTATCATCTGCAACAAGATTTCATCGCTGTCGGGCTGCTTTGGAAATATGGCTACTATGATCAGGTTCGCGATACGACCAACCACATGACGGGCGTTTTTATAGAAAAACATTATTCTTTTCTGAAGGACACCGGTATTATGTTTACCGTTACCGTTCACCAGGCGCCCGTGCATGTTAAGGCTTACCTGCTCCCGGCGGAGACTTTCAAAAGTGCGCCATTGTTTTTGCTGAGTACGGACATCCCTGAAAACGACGAGCTGTCCAGATCGATCACTTATAAACTGTACGATGCCAATGAGGAGACGCGTATTGCACAAAATATTGTTTTAGGTATCGGTGGAGCTATGTTGCTGGATATCCTGGGGCTGACCCCGGATGTCTATCACATGAATGAAGGCCATGCCGTCGCGCTGAACTTTTACTTGTACGATAAGTTCAGGAACCTCGCAGATGTAAAAAAGAGGGTTGTTTTTACAACGCATACGCCAGAGATGGCCGGAAATGAAGCACACAGTTTTGCATTGCTGGATACGATGTCTTTTTTCTACCGGTTGAACCAGGCGCAGGTGCGCGGCCTGCTTCAGATCAGCGGAGATCAATTCAACTACACACTCTCCGCCCTGAAATTCGCGCGTAAAGCCAATGGTGTATCTCAAATGCATACGCAGGTGGCTAGCCGTATGTGGGATGGTAACACCGGCATCTGCCCCATCATCGCGATCACGAATGCGCAAAACCAGGACTATTGGGCGGATGCTGCCTTAGGCGGAGCTATTCAGCGCAATGACGTCAGGGAATTCAGTAAGCGCAAAAAAGAACTCAAGCGCGAATTATTCCAGATCGTAGCGGATCAATGCGGCAAATTATTTCAGGAAGATGTGCTGACCATTGTTTGGGCGCGTCGTTTCGCAGGCTATAAACGGCCCGAATTGCTGATGTTGGACTGGGACCGTTTCGTTCAGTTGGTTTCCCAGATAAGGTACCCGGTCCAGGTGATCTGGGCGGGAAAGCCTTATCCTGGCGACGAAGGCGGCATAGCACAGTTTAACCGGCTTATCGACCGCACAGGCGCTTTTGTGAACTGTGCGGTGCTGACAGGCTATGAACTGCAGCTATCAGGCGTTTTGAAGCGCGGTGCCGACGTGTGGCTGAATACACCGCGCTTATATCATGAGGCTTCGGGAACCAGCGGCATGACCGCAGCTATGAACGGAACGATCAACCTGACCATCCCGGATGGTTGGGTTCCGGAGTTTGCCCGTGACCAGGTCAATTGTTTTTGCATCCCCACCGCCCCGCCGGAACTGACGGAAACGGAAAAGGACCAATGGGAGAATAGGGCCTTGTCCGAAGTGCTGGTGCAACGGGTGCTGCCCCTGTATTATGACCGCCCGGAAGATTGGTTTCAGATGGCCCGCACTGCTTTCGACCATATCAATCCGGCTTTTGAAAGTGATCGTTTGGCCAGGCAGTATTACCAGGAACTTTACGGTGAGCAGCCGCATGGGACAGGATGACGAGGGCATGTTTTGCCGGCACAGATTGCCAATTTGAACTTAAACAATGCAAGCAAGTATGAAAAAGATCCTCCTCATCAATGATGGTTCAACAGCCGTAGGTTTGGCTGCAAAACTGGCGCTGCAGGTGGTGAAAGCCATGCAGGCGGAGATCCTGATAGTTCAAACTTATGGCCAGGCCAAGGCACACCCCGCCAGGGTACTGGCCGGCGCCAGCGGTTTGGTCGAGGAAGGTTTGCAACCTGAAACTGACCGGCTTTCCCGGTTATTGCAGCAGCTGAATGATGGTTTCCAGCCGGTTATTTCCCTTGAGGAGTTCCCGGTAACTGATGCAAGTACCATGGCTGACATGGCCTTGCGTACCGATTGCTGGATGATTATCAGGGGTTGCGGCAAGATGCCGCCCGGCTATTCCCCACTTGATTTTCAAAGCCTGCTTAACCGGCTGCGTTGCCCGCTGTTAATGGTGCCGGAAAACTGGTCTGGTGATTGGGTTCGCCGTATCACCTATATGGCAGATCTCCGGTATTGCCGTCAGAACATTATGCGCTATCTGTCCGAATGGGCGATCGCTACGCAGGCGGGGCTTTCCCTTGCTCATTTCAGCAAAAAAGGACTGGTTCCAATAGTTGAAAGTTACGGATTACGGCTATTTGCAGACATTAGGCGCCAGTTACCTGGCAGTGCGCTAACCTTTAATAATATTCAGGAGCCCGACATCCACCGGGCGCTGGATGTGCTGATCAACGGCCTCCATAATGACCTGCTTGTTCTGATCAATCACAGGGTTCACTTTAAAGAAATCATCGGCGAGCGCCTGACCAGTCAGTTACCGGCAGGTATCAGTATACCCATACTGTTATTTCCTCTATAACGACATGTCATGCAAACGAAAGCTGATGCATCATTTCCATTTTGGAACGTGGATATCCAGGCGGCACTGAACCGGCTGGGCGCCCATGCAGGTGGTTTATCGAGCCGGGAAGCAGCCGGGCGGCTCCGGACTTTTGGGCCGAACACTATAAAATCAAAAACTTCCCGACAGTTGATCTTGCTGTTACTGTCACAATTTAAAAGCCCGGTTACTATCCTGCTAATCATAGCGGCCCTGCTGGCGGCGGGCCTGGGCGATACGGCAGATGCAATCATCATCCTTGGCATCGTTCTACTCAGCGGCTTCCTGGGTTTCTGGCAGGAAAAAGGTGCTGCTCAGGCGATCAGGAGCCTGCTCCGGATAGTGCAGTTGAATTGTATTGTAGTCCGGGATGGCCAACCGGTAAGCATCCCGGTAACGGCTGTTGTTCCTGGAGATGTTGTGCAATTATCTGCTGGCGACCTGATCCCGGGAGATAGTCTGTTGTTATTGGCATCGGCGCTTTTTGTTGATGAGGCGGCCTTTACCGGGGAAACTTTTCCTGTTGAAAAATCCTGCGGCGTGGTACCCGCTGATATCCCTTTGTCTAAAAGAACAAACGCTTTGTTCATGGGCAGCCATGTGGTAAGCGGAACTGCGCGTGCGCTGGTAATTACTACCGGTACAGCAACCGAGTTCGGCAAATTGTCTGCAAGTCTGGAAAGTGCTATACCTGAAACTGATTTTGAAAGGGGTATCCGAAAGTTCGGCTATCTGCTGATGGAAATTACATTATTATTGGTCATCATCATTTTTGCCTTAAACGTTTGGCTACATAAGCCGGTGCTGGACTCTTTTCTGTTTTCACTGGCACTGGCAGTAGGGCTTACGCCGCAATTGTTACCAGCCATTATCAGTGTTAACCTGGCAACGGGTGCCAGAAAGATGGCCAGAAAACAGGTGGTGGTTAAAAGGCTTTCAGCCATTGAGAACTTCGGCAGTATGAATGTACTATGTACGGATAAAACGGGGACGATTACTGCAGGTAATGTGGTGCTGAACGATGCACTGGACTGCGATGGTCAGCCCAGCTCACGTGTTTTACGAGACGCCTGGCTGAATGCCGCATTGCAACAAGGCTTTCACAACCCCATCGACAAAGCTATTTGCCAGGCCTATTCAGGTGACGCCACACATCCGCCGGCTACGGCAGAGATACCATACGACTTTTACCGCAAAAAGTTAAGTATACAGGTGGAGGAAGCTGGTCAATCTCGAATGATTACCAAAGGTGCTTTTAATGCCATTCTGGACAGCTGTTCCAGCTGGGAAAGTAACGGCGGAACCCTACCACTGACACAAGAGACCAAACACGGCTTGTTACAACGTTATAAGGAACTAAGCCAAAGTGGCTACCGAACGTTAGGACTGGCCTCTACGCCGATCCCGGACCATCACAAGATCACCCGGGAGGATGAGTCAGCGATGACTTTCCTGGGCTTTATCACCCTGTTCGATCCGTTGAAACCCGACAGCGCCGCCACGCTTTCCCAGTTGCAACAAACCGGCGTACATCTGAAGATCATCACCGGTGATAATGCCCTGATCGCCCGACATATTGCACAACTGCTGCAGATCCCCGATCCACGGATATTGACCGGGGCTGACATGCGCCAAATGAGCCAGGCGGCCCTGCTGCACGCCGCTCCGCGTACGGATATTTTCGCTGAAGTAGAGCCTAATCAAAAGGAACGTATCATTCTCCTGCTAAAGAAAGCCGGGTACGTGGTTGGCTTTATGGGCGACGGCATTAATGACGCCCCCGCCCTGCATGCCGCAGATGTAGGCATTTCGGTAAATACCGCGGTCGACGTAGCCAAGGAGGCGGCAGACATTGTACTTCTGGAGCGCGGCTTGCAGGTTTTACTGGATGGAATTGAAGAAGGGCGTAAAACTTTTGCTAATACGATGAAATACGTCTTCATGACCACCAGTGCCAACTTCGGGAATATGTTTAGCATGGCCGGGGCCTCGCTTTTCCTGCCGTTCCTGCCTTTGCTGCCGAAACAGGTGCTGCTGACCAACCTGCTGACGGATTTCCCGGAAATGGCTATTGCAAGCGACCGGGTAGACAGCGCCCAACTTGCTTCGCCACAACACTGGGATATGGCTTTTATCCGCCGGTTTATGCTCACCTTTGGGTTACTAAGTTCTGTATTCGATTACCTTACCTTTGGCTGTCTGCTGCTGTTCTTTAATGCCAATGAAGCAGTATTTCAAACCGGCTGGTTTACTGAGTCGGTTATTTCAGCAGTACTGATCGTGCTGGTGGTACGTACCCGCAAAACCTTCTTCCGGAGCCTGCCCGGCAATGCCCTGCTGGCTGCCAGTAGCGTGATCGTTTTAGTCGTGTGCCTGATTCCTTTTTCTCCGCTGGCCAGGTGGTTTGGCTTTACGCCTCTACCGGTGAGGCTGTATGGCTGGGTAACCCTGCTTGTGGTTGCTTATATGTTTTTTGCCGAATTGCTCAAATATTGGTTTTACCGTAAACTGCTGGCACGAGCCAGCAAAAAGAAATCGCTATTTTTTTAATCTCGCTCCGAATGATGACGTCTGTCACGACCGGAAGTACTCGTACGGAAATTTAAAGCAAACAAGAGCGATAAAAACGATCACTGCAGGCAGATCTCCAACTCATCCATGCTTTGAAGAATGGCCAGGCGTTTTTCTGCAACTCACCTTATCCCCGGTCAAAACACAAACGATTTTCTTTCAATTAAGCGAGGAGTTGCTGCAACTGTGCAGTGGCACGCTGAAGGGCGCGAAGCCTGAATTGGGATCAAGTAAATTATTCTGCTTGATCCAGTAAAACCTATGATCAGTAAAACTTAATTAATGATTTTTCAAAAATCCACTTGAGTAGCTTATTAAACGAAAAAAGCCTCAACAAATGAGGCTTTTTTCGGACCGGACTGGTCTTTTTTTGCGGAATGGACGGGTCATGAACTTTATTCACAACAATCTCATTATCAATATGTTACAAATGTATTTATCAAGTACTTTACGAATCACGCAATTACTGCTGGAATGACTCTAAATCGTTACGTAAATGTACAATTTCTTTCGGAAACTAACAATTTGCAACGAAAAAAGTCTGTTAGCAAGATATTGGCACATTTAATTTATACATCCATTAAGGCACTGTAAATCAAATAGATAATATGGTTTTTAATGACTAAATAGATGAAAGCAACTGTCCCTAAAAACCATGAACCCTGCCTTTAACGCGCTGGTTTACAGGCCTATCCTTATTGCTTTTATCGAAGACTTTACGAATGACGCAATAGGAATTTTTGGCATTTTTGGATAAATCTCCTGTTTAATCAAATTAATCATTTCATTAGCCTTCAATAAGTCATTTATGCCCTTTATTGATTCATTAATTAAACACCAAGGTAGATGTTCAGAATGCCTGAAAAATTATGATAGTACCTTCAGCTTACTCACCAGGTCATGGAAATACTGGGGAGACCAAATGTCGAGCACTTTCGGGTCTTTTATAAAACGCCTGATATCATTTATTACATAATCCATTTTTACAGCATCAATTTTTTGTTTAAGCAATTCTCTAAATTCCGCCTCTGTGATTTCGTCTTTATCCCAATCTCCGCTGTCCTTTGCCCGGATCACAAAATGACTTAAATTAAGCGGTATGCCTTTCCGGATATACCATTCCATATCATACCAATCTCTGCCTTTAACATTTTTACCCCACTTACGGAATAGCAAAGCGTGCATCTTTCCTGCGAAAAGGTTAGGAAGTGTTAAGCACTTTACATAAAATGATGCAGGTCGCAACAATAATTTTTCTTCAGTATCAAACCCCAAAGGCGGTTCACGGTCTACTTCAATCTTTATTGTGATGTTAGCTACTTGATTAAGACCGCTTTGTGGAATAATATTCTCCAGCACAAGTTCTTTCCAAATCGTTTCAGACTTTAAAAAAGCGGAATCTATATTGGTCAAATTTGTTTTTTGCTTTTCCCTTATCGCTACCTGCATTCCAAGCGAACTGAATTCACTGATAATAGCGTCTTGGTATTTACCTAATGAAAACTGAGGATCAGCAGCTAGCAGTGAAAAATCAAGGTCCTCGGAAAACCTGTCGAGGCCATAAAATATTCTTAAAGCGGTACCACCATAAAACGCTGCCTTTTCAAAAAAACCGGCACGTGATAGTCCAGCCAGCGCAATTTCCTGCATGACTTCCCTCAAAGCATCGTTGGCATCCTGCTGATTGGTTGGCTTATATTCTTCTATCCACTCCTTGATCATAAATTTTTAATCATTTTAATAAGCATATTTAAGCTATCACTTTTGGGGGCATCCGATACCCAGCTCTCCATTTTCTTGATATCAAAATTTTTCAAAGATGATTCTTCGATCCTTAAATCTTCCAACAAATATGCTGTAACCTGCGTAATACTTCTTAGCAAGATGCCTGATGTACTTACAACTTTATCACATAATGCCTTCTCAGGGGATGCAAATATGGCATGTTGATCCTTTGACAACTTAATCATACTTAATCCAAAAGCATAATAGGGTAAAGGCAGGTGTGTATAAGTAAATATTCCAGCAGGAGTATTAAATTCTTTGGATGATTTTGTTGTCATAGAAGCGGTTTCATATACCCGCTCAGGAATGAGGCCATAGTAAGATAAGGCGGTTTCCAGCGAAACGTAACTTGGGCCATATATATGATTAGCCAGTAATCCGCTTTCCGGCTTTCGCCCCTTAATATTAGGCCCGGCGATATACAATCCCTTTTTTATGGATTCGAGAACTCCTTCAGCTCGAAGTGACTTGATTTTATCATTTGGACGCTTGTAATCCTTTAAGAAGGACATCATTAACTGATGCGTCAGTGGCTGCGAAGAATATTCTCTGATATTTTGGTTAACATCCATATCATCATGTAAGAAAATAATCAGATAAACTAATATATTCGTTTATCTGATTGCAAAATTACAATATATTTTGCAGTATGCAAAATAATCAATAGATAGTCGAAAAATATTCGATTATCTATTAAAAATTATACATTTCAAATTTTGGAGTTGTAAATTAATATATTGTGGCTAACTAATATTTGTCTTTTGTTACTACATGAACAGATAATTAATTCATGGGAAAAATGAACACAAACAGCACACATGTTCATTTTTTCTCATTAATTGGACATGTAATTATAATTTGAGGAGCAAATCTGAAACAAAAAGATCAAAAGAAATATAAAGGGAACTATTATAATGGTTTTAAACGTTTTGGTTCATTAACACAATTAACATAGTAAACTAGGCATTTCGATAGCGTTACTTTTCAAAGTTGCCTCTGAAAATAAGAATATTTAAACCTAAATAGAATCACTATAATGTTTTATATAATAAACAGCTTAACTAATTTTGTTTATTATATAAAACATTATGAAACAACAATCAGCACTTCTACCTAAAGCGCAAAAGGTACTTAATGATCTTGGTGAGAACATTAAGCTTGCCCGTTTACGGAGAAAGCTGAGCACTGCCCAAATTTTAGAACGGGCCGGCATTAGCCGGGCTACTTATGGCAAATCGAAAAGGGCACGCCAACTGTGGCCATGGGAGCTTATTTCCAAGTGTTATTTGTTATGGGACTGGAAAAAGATTTCCTGAAAGTGGCTTTAGATGACGAGTTAGGCAGAAAGCTGCAGGATGCTGGTTTACTAACTAAAAAACGAGCCCCTAAAAAATAATCTTATAGCAAAAAGAATTTTGGTTTATGCGGACTGGCATGGATTGCCGGAAACTATTTAGGTTGGGACACTAAATGCCGAAACAAAACGCGGAAAGGAATATTTTCTTTCGAATATATGCCGAAATAAACCTTGTTGTCGCTGGCGGATTTAATGGTAAAGTTATGCTGATAATCAATGACGATGTGGCCGGATATAGAAAAATTAATGCGGCCACATCTATAAGATAATGTTCAGTTATCCTTTGTTAACCAAAGAATGTAGCCCATTCATTCCTGAATGTTGCAATTCGAGCGACCGACTAATAAATGCGCTGCAATTGGGCTTAATTATATCAATATGTACCAATCTTTGATCATCATTGGGTGCTGTAGCAATGCAAGCTTCCCCGTCCTGACCAATTCGTGCATCGTGAGTAAAGTTTTAACGACCGCCGCGTGTTCTTCTGGTTTGCCGCAGGTACATTCATTGTCGATCTTTACCGGAGATAATACACCTTGAATGAAACGGTAGCCATGACCATCCACATACCTGAACCTTTCTTCGTCTGCTAAAAGTTGATGATCAACGATGAGGTCATCATTCCTGTTTAACCAGATCCCTAAATAAGGAGGACTATGAAGGATAACTTTATCGTGCCCCGTCTCAGCGCGGACAAATAAAATATTGTCTGATTGTATCTCCGGCCAAACCAGCTCTACTTTATTGGCATGCTTATTCATTAGCGTTAGCGCGGATGGCGCAATAGATATTTTGACAGCGTCTTCCAATTTGCCTAACAAGCCGCGGTGCAGGGTACTTAAATCCAGCGCCATTCTTGTCCAGAGCCGGAACGGCATTGGTTCATAGACCACCGTATCTTTCCACTTGGGATTATAATCGAACAAGTCTTTTTTTCCAGTTTGGTAGAAAGGAATATTTAGCGCTCGTTTCCCAAAGACCATGTATTTATCAATTTCCTCCGCATTGGCACCAGGCTCTTCATCCAAAACGGAAAGCGGCGGTTTAGCCTTGCCGTCAAGGTCGCGAAATAACGCTGCCGGTATTTGAACATACGGGACATCCAACAGATGCATATAGCCCTGATCTTCCTTGGGTGAGGGGAATAAATGAGATTGGCTTTTACTGGTGATAAATTTACTTCTATCAATTTCCATGATATATTGTAGAAAAATATTGGGATCAGGTTGTATCGGCTGGTGGTCGAGCATCAGCCAGGCATCCTGTCTTTTTGCCCGGATAAAATAGTCTTCACCGGAAATGTCAAATAAGATATTACCATCGATCAGCTCCTGAAAATTGGGTATAACCAGAATCAAAACATAACCTGTGCCGTCAGTTATCGGTTGATACGTCACTTCGTCTTGTATGCGCATTGTATCACCAATCCAAAAAGATGGATTTTGTTGATATTGCTGGGTTGCGAACCAGCCGGCTATCGTGGCGTCATTGGTCAAGTCCAAAAAATGCGTGGCCATGCCATAATGTTGCAAAACTGCTTGGGTGAATTCATTGGTCCGGTTACGCTTGGTCAGTAATCGTTCGATAAGCGTACGCCAACCGTTTTCAACTTCTGGTACGATCTTTATACCAGGTCGCGCCTTGCCTGAACGCATAGCAGGATATAATTCGCTCTGTCCACGGAACAAGAGTTTGCTGGTTGGCGGCAGCCTTTTTCAAGGTCAGTGACGAGCTTCACCAAAGCTGCTTCGCTATCGACCCGTCCTAAGTTTTCCATTCGCTTTACTTGATTTTCTTGATTAAACGGATGTTCATTGCGATGTCCTGTGTGAATTTCGCCATAGGACGTTTATGAATATCTTTCGGCTCATCATAATTGCCAATGATCAGCCTCTTGATTAATGCCGGGTCGGGGAAGAGCTTAGCGAAATCCCGTGTAAGGTTATCGCGGTAGGCTTTATTATAAACTTTCTTCTTATGTAATAATTCCTCTACTACATCCTTCTGTGTTTTATAAATTTCCAGAATATCGAACATATTATCAAAAATGACCCGCTCTGCTTCGCTGCCTTGCAAATGATGAAACTCGATTTGAATATCCTCTTTGTTGCCGGTCCGCCAATAATCGATAATGCTGGCTGGTGTTACTTTAAACCGGTAAGAATCCAATAAGTCATTATCGGTATAAAGTTCAAACGAACAAGCTTTATCATTTTTTGATTTATTGCAATTTGCACAAACTGGATACAGATTATAAAAAGTCGTACTCAAAAAAGGATAATCAGATTTCGCGTGAAAGTGATCTAGTTCAAGTTTCGCGCTCCGCTTCTTAATATCCCCCTTATTGTATATACCATATTTTCGGCTGTACAGCTCTTTTGTGACGATCAAGGTTAGTTGACTATGGCAATAAATACAGGTTTTAATCTCCAGTTGTTGAAAAATGGCCGGAAATTCCTTTTTACGCATGTCTGAATACCCCATGGCTTTGACCACGGCATCCGCGAAGGCTCCTTTAACATCCTTTGCAGGTATGATCGCTTCAAAGACCGCTTTCCAAGCTGGTATGTCCTTCCAGTTTGCTTTTAATATCGGCAGGTAGTTCTGCTCTATAGCCGAGATATAATTTCTCCTTTGGGCGGTCGTTATGCGCGGGTAGCGTTTAGTCGCTAACCGTAATCGGGCAAGTCTGTCCAATGGAAGGTCAAAATCAGGATCTCGGCCAACAAATAAATGATCGTAAAAATCTGTGACGGTTTGCTGAAGAACCGCACTATCTTTTATTTTTCGCATCTTTCAGGTTGCTAAGTTTTTGCTCCAATGCTTCGATTTGCAAGTCGAGATCATTTGGATATTTCATTTGGTATAAGATATCTAACCGGTCTTTGATCAACGGTTCGCCGATGGCGTTGATCAGGTCTCTAGCTTTTCCTTCGTTCCATTCCGGCGTATCAGCCGCTGAACTGGTCAAAAATTCCGTCAATGCTTTAACTTGTTTTTTGATATACTCGCCCATAAAACCTTGTTCGAGGAAAAAGCTGTGGGCCAGCAGGTCATGGATATTGGCACCTAATGTTTCCGAAAACTCTAATTTCCGTTCAGCTGGGTTGAGGAACAAAATATTACTTCTGGGTATATCGGAAAGAATGAACGGGGAATGCGTAATAAACATAAAATTCAGTGCAGCAATATTCAGATCAATATAGCTCAGATAATTCAAGAGGTAGTCAATGAAGGCGCGCTGCATCTCCGGATGAAAGTAAAGCTCCACCTCATCAAAGATCACATTCACAAAACGATAACGAACTAATTGATGAAGATCGGTGACAGAGTTCAAATTGATGAGGTGATAAACGACCGAACTGACGGTATAAATTCGCTGCTTTTCACCCGAACTCAGGTCATGGAAAAACTCCCCATCGTTTAAAACAATATCGGTATCAATGAATGAAGGGGGGAGCAGTTCCAGAGTACGATGTTTTTCATTAGGATGGTCGATTTTGATGCGCTCGATGGCTATACTCAGATCTTCCAAGCTGATGGTCGGTTTTTCACCTGAAAAATCTATTAATGGCATGATCAGATCATTGTATTTAATAAAATTAACAGCCTGTTTGAACTTAAAAGTGATATGGCTTGGGTCCTTTTTTATCAAGGCTATCAGGCCCGGTATGTCAATAAGCTCCCGTTTATCCATATCAAAATAGGCTTGATAAGGTTTGTATCTACTGGCAATATTAACCACCTTACGCAATAGATAAGAGTGTATAAAGTTTAACCAATTTCTGGCTTTGCCAGGTATATGAATAGCTTGGTCAACGGAGATCCCAAATGCTTCGTTTATTTCGGGGATAACCGCTTCCCAACCCTTTTCGGCAGCATACAAATTGATCTCCCCGTCATCATCCTTGTAAAAGGTACCGAATTTCCTAGCGTTAATCGTAAATGTAAGTGCTTCTGCGCCCTGTCTTTCTGTAATCTGGCGCATGTTAGCCCGCGGTTCGTCACCTTCCTCCACTTGTGGCACTGGTTCCAGCAGGTTGGCCAGTAGCCTATTTTTCAGTAAGATATGTTCTTTATTGATATCAATATTACCTTTCTTCCGATAGGGATTGATCACGATAGGTGTTTGATAACCATCGTTTTTATGGAATAATTGGTCGATCCATTTCCCGATATGTATGGAATTAAGCGAATAATGGGCGTAATTTACCGCAACAGAATAGAAAAAATGTCCGAAATCAAAATTTTTGAAATTGATTTCCCGGGGGTACTGGTAGACTTGGTCTTCAAAAGTGTATTCAAAAAGCTGGATCATCTCATCGTTGAAGCTCAGACGGTATAAAAAATCAGTTTTAAAATAAAGATCAAGATAAAGACCAGCTACCGGCGTCAATACTTCCTCAAATTTGGGGTGCGCGCAGGCCAGGTTGTTTACCGCAGCATAAAGTAATTCGGTAAACGTGCTTTTTCCTGAACCATTTGGGCCTACTACAGCGGAGATATTAATATCAAATTTTTCGTTACTATAAAGGTTGATATCAAGACTGGAATGGTAAGCAATGTATTGCGCGCTTAAAAACTCATAGCACTCATAACAAAGATACCAACCCGGCAACAATACTTTCCGAAGTTTGGGGTCAATCTCATTTTGCACATATAACCCTAATAATTTGAAATCGGCTATAAAAGTACGGGATTTCGGTTCACTGGTTGTTGCCAGCGATTCAACAGTAGATTTTGTTACCGGCACATATTTAATTTTATCCCGTCGTTGCTGATAGGCTATGGCTACAATATTTTGAATGTTGGATTGGGGGATTGAATCCAATAAATTATTGTACTGAAATAAAGTGTCCGGTTGGGCGCTGATGATATTTGTAGCAAATAGATAGCCGAGCGTATGTTTATCCAGCGGGATAAATGCGTCCGGGTCGATCCAAAACAAAAATATGGTAAAAGCACTGATCTCGATGCCGTACCAGGTACGGGCCTGGTCAAAATATTTTTGCTGAAGGCCTTGCCGTCCTTCCTTTACTATCGTTTGAAATACTGTCCATATTTCCTTTTGCTCAGCAACCACCCGCGCAGAACTCATCCTGATCGTGAAGGGCGCCGGACAGCCATCAAAATCGATATCGTCATAGACCTTTTGCGAACCGAGCAGGCGTAATATATGGTTAATATTAGCTGTCCGGGACTTCATTTTTTGGGAATTGGCGCTGAAGCTGCAATAAAGTTGGATCGGGTCAACCCGGTCAGTTTCAAATTTAGCGGATAACTTGGTTAACCAGTTATTCGCGCGGATAAAATCAGGATCTTTGGACAGGAGGCCGAACAAGGCCGTATCTGCATTCTTTTTATTTTTCTGCCAAAACTTATACAGTTGGAGCGCGACGTCCCGGTAAACAATAGGCCACTTGGTCATAAAGGTGAAAGGTTATTTAGTAATCAAATATATTTATTTATATTTCCCTAATACAGATTTAATAATTACTTAGATTTGTTTATAAACCTATCAGAATTACGATTATGCCTTACCCGGAGAGAAAACCAATTTATGATACCTATAAAGTAATCATAGATAAAATCATCGCTGAAAAAAAGTACAAGTCTTACGCTGATGCTGAAATCGACGATTTGGACCGATCTTTACTGGCAGCGTTCCGCGAAATACGGCTCGCTCATTCGTTACAAAAAGAATGGCTTCCCGAGGAGTAATCAACAAAATCGGATTACTTTGTACATTTACACATGAAAATTTCTATTGAAAATTTTAAAGCGATCAGGAGCCTTGCTGATTATGAGCTTAAACCGCTGACAGTATTGTCGGGCGTGAACAGTTCGGGTAAGTCCTCGCTTATACAATTATTGCTATTACTGAAGCAAACGCTGCAACTGGATTCGACTAAGAACCCGTTGCTTCTAAACGGGGACTTTTATCAGGTTGGCTCTTTTAAAGATATCTTAACTAACAAAGATCTTAGCAAGTCTTTAAAAGTGGGCTTTGAATTTTCCAAAGAGGAAGACATTGCACTAAATACCGGCAAACGGATCACCCTATTCGATGCCTATGAAACTTTTACGATCAAAGTAGAAGTAACTTTTGAGCAGCACGATGAACAGATTGGCATCAGTGACTTCTTTATTTTATATCAACTCCCAACAGGTGACAAACGCGAACAATATGTGCGGTTTCAAACCATAGTTGGAGAAAATACTAAATACAAAATTGAGGCCAGTAACCTTCTATTTGGCGATGAATTATGGGGTACGGATGCTAATGTGACCGATCTACAGTTTTCGTCTATTTTTCCTAATTATTACGAAATTACCGAGCTGGAAGTCGCAGAAGGCACAAAACGCTCTGAAGAAAATATCCACCAGCAAAACACGACCAAATATTTCCCGAAGATCGCAGGTATCAAATCTCTGCTTGACCGGAAGTTTGCCAGTGTTTCTTATATCGGCCCGCTTCGAGAACAACCCAAAGATCTATATCCGATGAGCAGCCGTAAAAGGCATGTAGGTAATCTGGGCGAATTTACTGCGCAGGTTCTCGAAAATTTCGCCGGGGAAACTATTAACTTTTTAAATCCGGCACTTGCGCCCAGTGGAATCAGTTACGAAGCAATCGAAGTACCATTATTAACAGGTGTAAAGATATGGATGTGCGACATTTTCAAAATTGGGAAAGACATCTTTTCCAAAAAACAGGGGGAATCGTACAGCATCGTGCTCACAAATGACGCAGGTATAGAGACAACGATTAAGCATGTCGGTTTCGGGATTAGCCAAGTATTGCCAATAATTGTTGAAGGCTTGTTAATGGAGATAGACGGTACTTTAATACTAGAACAGCCGGAAATACATTTACACCCGAAAGTACAAAGCCTCCTTTTCGATTTTCTATATAGTCTGGTTCTGCAGGGAAAAAATGTAATCATTGAAACACACAGTGACCATTTTATCACTAGGATGCGGCGGCGTATTGCCGAAAGTCAAAACGAAGATTTGCTGAATGCTCTAAATCTTACTTTTATAGAGGCTCAAGATGGCGAAGTTTATTTCGAGATTATCGAACTCGATGATATGGGCACTATTGATTATTTCCCGGAAGATTTTATTGAACAATCCAATTTAGAACTAAAAGCCATCGTTCAGGCCCAAATGAACAAACGCATGCGTGGCAACTAATCCGAATTATGCCATTGTGTTAGATGTCTCTGCTGTTGTATGGGATCCGGCACATTTTGAACAAAATAAGACGAGTTATTTCACATTGAAAAGCGAACTTATTCAATTGATTGAAAAAATTGAAGACGAACGACCAAGGCTTTTACTTAGAACGGAATTGTTGTCGGAAATGATGGCTGGTTTCCCATTTGAGCAAATGCCTAGTTCCTTTTCTGTATTCAAAAATATTGTTTACAGTTTCTTAGGCAAAGTGGCTTCCGAGATCGTTCAGTACAAACCCACCAGCGAGACAGAGGTCACCAGTGACCCGGAATTATTAAAAAGTCACTACAAGCCTAATTTAACTCAGGAGGTAAAGTATTTAATTAATGAAATACATACCAACAATAATAGAAATAATGTTTACTTTACTTTTAAGTATCTTTGGCCTGAACATGCCGTGCTACATACCAAGGAGTTAACTGGACCGGCAAAAAAACATGATACGATCATTGCCGGCGACAGCGAACAGGTCACACAGTTCTTTAACCAGTTCAAAAAAGTTTTCAGTCATAGCCCAAAGCATCACGATGGTAAAAAGCAAGGTGATTATGAATCTCCTTTAAGCTGCCGCGACCAAAATGATGTAGTGCCGCAACAGTATTTGGACAGTGCTATAAGGGCAGGAAAAAGGTTTTACGCCTATGACGAAGACAATGATGTATTCATCGTTTTCCATCATACGGAAGGAAATATTTATCATGGGCATGACGAAATTAATGTAAACAAAGTGCCGGCCAAAGTCCGGATGGAATTAAAAAAAGCAAAGAATGGCTGATGATTTAAAGCCACATATAGGAAAAAGAGTCATAGAAACGTTGACATCAGGTATGTACGATGATTCGCGTTTCGTGTTTCGCGAATATGTGCAGAATGCAGCGGATCAGATTGATGTTGCCGTAGAAACCGGTGTATTGGCAAAAAAGGCAGATGGTAAGATATCTATTACCATAGATGTGCCCGGACAAAAGATCAACGTTTATGATAATGCTACCGGCATCAGCGGAAAAGATGTTACGAAATTTTTGGGAGATGTCGCCAATTCGCAAAAAGACCGCGAAAAACGAAAAGGATTTCGTGGTATCGGCCGATTGGGCGGCTTGGGTTATTGTGATAAACTTATCTTTGAAACTTCATTTAAAAATGAGGATTTCAAAAGCATCATGTCGCTGGACGCTAAAATGCTGCGCAGCATCATTGAAGATAATAGCAATGATCTGGATGCTTCTTCTGTTATCAGCGTCATTACTTCCATTAAGCGCGAATCCGAGCGTAAGGAAAGTCATTTTTTCAAGATTACGTTAGAACGTGTTTCAACGGAAAAAATATTAGATATCGGAAGTGTCACTGACTATTTATCTATGGTCGCCCCATTGCCTTTTAATAAGGAATTTACCAGCGCCGAAGAGATCAATGCCTTTTTTAAAAAGAATAATTTCATTCTCGATGAATATCATGTCGAGATTAATGGTAAACAGATTTTTAAACCCTACAAAAATACATTCCAGGAAGAAAAGGTAACTTCAGAACTTATTGGGATTGAGTTTTTCCAGGTCCGCGATGATGATTCTGAATTACTGGCTTTGGGCTGGTGTGGTTTTAGGAACTTGAGCAATAATGTCCTACCGACAACTGTCAAAGAAAGAGGGCTGCGTTTACGTAAAAGTAACATAGCCCTAGGTGATGAAACGACCCTGAATCGTTTTTTTAAAATCGAGCGGACCAATTTGAGGTTTATTGGTGAATTACATATAATCAGCAATGGCTTTATTCCCAATGCAAGGCGCGACTATTTTAATGAAAACACCACTCTGCAAACTTTTGAAAAAAAACTTACGGAAATATTTTTGTCTGAAAATTGGGAGAATCGCTTAGCACAAACAGCTTCACAGTTACATAACCGCGTACAAGACATTAAGCGTTATCAAGCTGCTTCTCAACAGTATGAAGCAATGAAAGAAAAAGGTGCTTTTGAAGATGCGGCAGAAGAAAAAGTTTATGTTGATAGTATGCGTCAATCGCAACAGAAAGCGCAAAAAGCCATCAAGGCCATCAATAAAATCCAACAGAATACAGAAAAGGATAAAACTGTTGCAAAACTGTATGACAGCATCGTCGGCCAGGAGAACTTAGCTATACCTGACGGAGATGACATTGTTCTTAATACCTATGATCCACCGATTTTTAGAAAATTGAAAAAGAACGAACAAGATGTCGTGCGTGATATTTTTACCATAATAGAGGAAAACTTAAAACCCGAAGATGCCAAAAAATTAAAAAGGTTAATTCTTGAAAAGTACAATTAATTATGGCTAATATATTATTAATAGAGCCCAAGTACAAAAATAAATACCCGCCGATAGGTTTGATGAAAATCGCGACGTATCACCGGATGTTAGGTGATTCGGTCGAATTTTTTAAAGGCGATCTTTCGGACTTGGTCTTGGATAAATTAACCGACCAATGCTTGGACCAACTCAGCCAGATTTACGCGGATAGTGGTAAAAAAATATTGCACGCCGATACAAGAAATTACATTAAAACTAAAAGGATAGAGTTTATTGCCAGGATGCCTTTGGGTGATACTGAAGGCCAGTCTGTACAAATCATCAACTTGCTGGATAATTACGCGTCCATTTACCGGCAAAAAAAACATCACTTATTTCCTAAATGGGATCGGATCTATGTGACTACACTTTTTACTTTTTACTGGAAGGTAACTGTTGAAGCTATTCATTATGCAAAAAACTTGATTATTGACCAAAGGCAATTATTTGTGGGTGGGGTATTGGCTTCCTTACTGGAAAAAGAATTAGAAGCCGAAACCGGTATTAAGTCTCACCCCGGTTTGTTGGATAAACCCGGCATGTTAGATCCAGAAAACCCTTTGGCCAAGGACTTGGTCATAGATAATCTCCCGCTGGACTATTCCATTTTAGATGAAATCGAGTATGAGTACCCTACAGGCAGCGCTTATTTCACTTTTATGACTAAGGGTTGTACACGTAAATGTGCCTTTTGCTCAGTACCAATCCTGGAACCTACTTATAAGCCGAAAATAGAAACAAAGGACAAGTTTTTTGATATCAAGCGTATGTATGGCGAGCAACAGAATTTGTTATTGATGGATAATAATGTTCTGGCTTCACCAAATTTCCCAGAAATTATCCAGGAAATAAAAGATATGGGCTTTTACAAAGGCGCTACGTTTGTGGAACCCAATCAATACGAGATTGCTATAGCTAATCTTTCTGGAGGCATTAATGACCGCGCATATATCAGACGGACCCATAAGCTGTTGCAGCAAATTAAACCTAGAATAAAAGGCGCCAATAGGGAAAAATTTACTACTGTCCTGGAAGACTTCAAACTGGGAGATCTGGAAAGTACCACCAAGCAAGCGTTATTGGATTCTTATGAAGCAATTTCCGGAATTTACGAAAAGTACCGGCCTAAGTCTAAAAAGCTCCGTTATGTGGACTTTAATCAGGGAACTGATGCGCGATATGTGACCGACGCGCTAATGAGGCTGATGAGTGAGATTCCTATTAAGCCTTTGCGTATTGCTTTCGACTATTGGGGTATGAAAGATAAGTATGAAAAAGCAGTAAGATTGGCCGGTAAATACAAAATTGGTGAACTATCCAACTACATCTTATACAATTTCAAAGACACTCCTGTAGAACTTTATAAAAGGCTCGAAATAAACGTTTCCCTGAGTGAAGAATTGCAAATGCCAATTTATTCATTTCCTATGAAGTATATTCCACTATTTGGTGAGGAAGCGAAAACCAGAGATTTTATAGGCAGTAAATGGAATAAAAAATTCATACGAGCCATACAATCGATTTTAAATGTAACTAAAGGCATTGTGGCCCCAGGGCGTAGTTTTTTTGAAAGGGCATTTGGGAAAGACTTGGTGGCGTTTGAGGAGTTGCTACATATGCCTGAAGCGTATATTATTTATCGTAAAGTATTTGAAGAGATTGGATTGACTCAGGAATGGCGGGAATTATATAACAATATCAACGCAACGGAACGAGACCTGGTCAAGGTGATCATTCAAGCCAATGATTTCACCAACATTCCGCAAGTGCTGAGCGAAGAAAGCCGTTTATTGCTTAGTCATTATTCTATCAAACGTGAAGATGCTGAACTATATACCAAAAAAGATGTCAGCTACAAAGAGTTAAAAATACAATTTGACAAGCTCATCAAAAAAGACATTTTCAAAAATCTAACACTTACCTATGATTTTGAAGACGAGGAAATTAGCCAGAAAAAAATAGCTGTATAATATACTTTCAATATTGAAACGGTTTGCTACTAACCATTTGGCGGCGTCCTGTTAGAATTGCACCAAATTGGTTCGTCTTTCAATAATAGATAACTATTTATTATCAAATAAATTCATGATGTAACTTGCTTTGAAGATTATGATAAAATAACGGTCTTGCCGATCCATAATTGAGCAGATCAATTATGAAGTTTTTTTGTTCCGACGGTACTGCAATAATTCCCGGGGTCTGTCGGTTTGTATAATTGTGGCTCCATGAGCAATAATCCATCCCCAACTATCTTACGCCGAAATGGTGTGGTCTCATTCATCATAATCTCCACCCAACTATCCCTGATAGTTCCAAGATCAACCGCCTTGTCGTTAACCGGACCTGCATTTAAACTATCCCAAAATGAATTGATATAGATAGGGGCACCATTATTATTCAAAAACCTGTTCGTTCTCAGAATTTAAGAAATATCTGTGTGGAACTTCCATATCCTGCCAATTTATTGTAATTTAAAAAACACAATCAAAAACTTTATACTTGCGTGTATTCCTTTTTCTCTTATCTATAGAGTACTCTTATTACCTTGTGTAGTCAACACACCACAGAAATAACCACTTAGACCAATGAATGTCGCATTGCGCTGTGGCTGCCGGACATTAACAAGCAATCTGGAACGGGTCTTCAAATTTCTTTCCCTCCAGGTAATCGGTTACTTCTACTTCGCTGATCAGGCAAGACGCTAACTCTTCCATCAATTTTGCCTTTTCCATATCCTGTCCGATGAATACTAATTCGTTCATCCGGTCGTCCCAATCTTTAACCCACTTTCCCTCAATGTAATCTTTGTTTTCCAGGTAATCGCTGTAGCGGATGCGCTCGGCATAACTCATGCTGGCCCACCATACCCCGGCCGTTTCTAACCGGCTTGAGCCACCTGCCTGGGAAAAATTTATGGCATAATCGGGTCTTGATGCAATCCAGAACATGCCTTTTGAACGGATAATGTTTGTAGGGAAATCCTGATGTAACCATTGCCAGAAACGCACAGGATGAAAAGGTTTCCTGCTCCTGAACACCATGGAGCTTATGCCGTATTCCTCCGTTTCCGGTGTATGCTCATTTTGCAGTTCTTTGATCCATCCGGCTGCCTGTGATGCTTTATCAAAGTCAAACAACCCCGTGTCGAGAATTTCTTGCGGTGCCACTTTGCCGAAACAGGAATGAATTACCTTCGCTTCCGGGTTTAAGCGTTTGATCAATGCTTCCAGTAACTGGAGATCCCCCGGACCAATGAGATCTGTCTTGTTCAAAATGATCACGTTAGCGAATTCGATCTGTTCTGTCAGCAGGTTCACAATGGTCCGCTGATCGGCGTCATCACCCACCAGCGCCCGGTCAATCAGCCGCTCCGCACTGCCGAAATCTTTGTAAAAGTTAAAGCAATCCACCACGGTGACCATCGTATCCAGCCTGGAAAACCGGCTGAGATCAATACCCGCGTTGTTGTCAATAAAGGTGAATGTCTGTGCTACAGGGATCGGTTCTGAAATGCCGGTGCTTTCGATCAGCAGGTAATCGAACCTGTTTTCTTTCGCTAATTTTTCCACTTCGATCATCAGGTCCTCCCGGAGTGTACAGCAAATGCAGCCGTTGTTCATTTCCACCAGCTTTTCTTCCGTGCGAGACAATGTTTTTTCAGCGGAAACTAACCGGGCATCGATATTAACCTCGCTCATATCATTCACGATAACCGCTACCTTGAGATTTGCCTTATTATGTAGAATGTGATTTAGCAAGGTTGTTTTCCCGGCTCCTAAGAAGCCGCTAAGTACAGTCACGGGCAATTTATTCATCACTTGATTCGCATTAAACTGTGGCAAAACTAACAAATAAAATAAAAAATGCAACATTGTTGCTTATTTAGAATCTGTTGTCTATAATTGCAACAACATTGCAAAGTTGAGGGTATGCCGAAAACCTCATCCAGAGTAGGCGGAAACAATTTAATTTGAAAACAATGACACAAGTATCAAAAGAAGCTTTGATCGCTCAAATCGTGGCTGAAAGCCTGGTTTCTTCTTCACATTGCAGCAACTGCGGCCACTGTACCAGCTCGCTGTAAGAAAATCCCGGCGGAAAAGCTTATGATGGCTTTTCCGCTGTTTACTTCTTGATTTATGAAACCAAACCAATTACAATCCATGCTGGATTACCGGAACGAGGATATTATTTCCCGGTTTACAGATCAATTTGCCATTGATGAAACAAGCGCCGAACTCATATTTGCCGACACGCTGCGTTTTATGTACCTCTGTCAATTACCGGGAATCTTCATTCCTGATCATCTGCTGATCATTGACGAAATGTGGCATAATTTCATTTTGTTCACTAAAGAATACCAGCAGTATTGCCAGACCCATTTCGGACGCTATTTTCACCATTTACCTGCATCTAAAGCTGAAAAAGAAAAACAACGTTTAGCCAATGAGGCTGATCCCGAAGCAGCCCGGCTGGAGTTTTCCAAAAAGTTAAGTTATGTGGTGAGTTGCGCTTACGATCACCTTGGGGCTGAAGTAACGCACAGATGGTTCAGGGAATATCCCATTAACTACAGTAAAATTAAATTAAACGAACTCCGCAAGTAGCCTATGAGTATTTTTCCTAAACGCACGCGCCGGGGTAAAACCGTTACAATCCATTGGAACTTCAATACTGCTCATCTCTTTGATCAACCGGTCTATCCTTTGGTACGTATAGGCGTCACCGATCCGCTAGGCAATACGAGCATGCTGATGGAAGATCATGTCCTGACGTTGCCGTCGGTTTGTGATGAAGAAAACAGTAAACCTGGACAAGCTCTGCATTTAAATAAAAACCTGCCTTTAATGGTGATGGCCGATTATTTGAGCGGCAAACAAACCAAGGAACGACTGGTAGAGATCTTACAAAATATTCAATCGGGCAGGCATTATTACTGGCATTACCAATTGCCGGCAGATGCGCCATTAGGTAAGTATACCTTGCTTTCTGAAGTGATCAGCGAAGGACAAATTCGCCTGTCGAAGACGGCTGCCGATGATCATTTCTTTGTGGAAGAATTAGAAATAACTGAAGAGGAAGGTGTCACTATCGCCTATAACCCTTCCCCGGAAAAGCTGCCTGTAAAAGTGATCGACTATGTGCCCGGAAAAAGGCTGACCCCGGATAACATTCAGGTTTTTGAATTGGCTGCCGGAGAAAAGCGGCGACTAAATTTCAATAGCCGATACAGTTATATTACGTACAATGAAGAGCGGGAAATGCTTCCGTTACGACAAGGTAATCATGTCATGACGTTTAAAAACGCGGCCTGGCTGCGTTTGGATAAGCCTGGCAAAATTTATTTGTTTCACCGTTCGGATGAATTGGCTTACGAGTTGACACCAGTACAGCAATTGATCTGGCTGGCGGCTGATGGTGTGCGCCTTGCCGAAGAGCTAAATGCTTTAGATCCGGATGCTTATGATGAATTACTGGCTAAAAATATCATCAACGAACAAATAAATTAGCTATATTGCAACATTATTGCATTTAATGAAACGCTTGTATAAAAATCATCCAGCCTTAAAGGGCATCGCCGTCTTATTGGTGATGATGATTTTACTGGTGCAAATCACCGAAGCATTTCACCACCATCAACATCCTGGAGCAGAGATCCGGCACCGGCAAACTTTGGAGAAAGCTCAATTTCAGCTGCGTACGGATTGTGCAATCTGCCATTACTTTGCACACCACTACGCACCGGTTCAGCCCGGATCCTTTTGCTATACTTTTATAAATACACCCGTTCCGGTACTTAAATTAACCAACGGGGTATTCCTGCTTATTTCAGGCCTTCATGCTATTCTACCCAATAAAGGGCCACCTGCGCGTTTTACTATTTCCTGCACTGTTTAAAGCAGCATTGCTGCCTGATATCAATTCATTTTAACTCAATTCCTTTGACTGGTTTCTTAACCAGGTCGGGTTTGTTACTGGCAAGCCTGGTCTGGACCAATTTTTTATTCGCCCAGGTATCCCTGTCCGGTCGTGCCACGGGTACGCATGGTGAAGACCTTCCCGGCACCACTATTCGCGTTGGTACTGTCAGTACTGTGGCGGATAGCGCAGGTAATTACCGACTAGATGGTTTGCAGGCAGGACAGGCAACGCTGCAGGCATCATTAACCGGTTATCATTCTGTAATACTGCTAATTCATCTCCATCAAAAGAACAATTACCGGGATATCCGGCTGATCCCGCAAGAGGTCGCCCTTTCAGAAGTAACAGTCAAAGGCAAGACGGCTGTTTCCGAAGCGCGTGAACAGCCCCAGCATCTGACTGTGATCGATCTGAAACCATATTACGACCGGCCGGAAGGTGCTTTGGCGCTCCTCAACCAGGCGGCAGGCGTTAAAGTACGCCAGCAAGGCGGCCTGGGAAGTCAGGCAGACTATTACCTGAACGGGCTTTCGGGCAAACAGGTACGTTTTTTTATCGATGATCTGCCGCTGGATTTCCTCGGCCCCGGCCTGAATATCAACCTGCTGCCTGCTAATGTGATAGAACGCATCGATGTCTATAAAGGTGTTGTGCCGGTACGGCTGGGAGCTGATGCTTTAGGTGGCGCCATTAATGTGATGACCAGGCATAATACCGGTAATTACCTGGATGCTTCTTATGCGCTGAGTTCTTTTAATACCCACCGGGCTACGTTAAGCCTGCACCGGAATATCAACACGCATTTTTTTACGGATATTAACGCATTTTATAATACTACCCGCAACAATTATCCTGTTGATGTGAATGTTATCAACAGCACAGGAAACCCGGTACCGGTTACCGTCAATCGTTTCCATGACGGATTTCATAACCTGTTCGCATCAGCCAAAGCGGGTGTAAAAGATTTAAGCTGGGCCGATGAGTTAAGTTTAAATGCTTCCTGGTCAGGCATATCCCAGCAAGTGCAGAATAATCCGGTAATGACCCAGCCGTACGGACAGGTCACCTATTCCAACAACGCACAAAGTTACGTACTCCACTATCGCAAACGCTGGGATAAATGGTTGGTTAATCTGGCCGGCGGACAAACTACAGTGCGAGGCCATTATGTGGATACTTCACTCAATACTTATGATTGGTACGGCAGGGTTGTAGCACGGCGTAGCAGCGGCGGGGAAAGTTTTGGCCCGCTGACCGATCTGCACAACAGTCAGGTCAGCGATCTGCTGCGCGGAAACGCGACCTACCTTTTAAATCAGCAGACCAGCTTCGAGTTCTCCGGCCAGTTGCTGCATTTTTTGCAAACAGAAAATAACCCGGCGACAGTCGATTTTCCGGTGAATCTCGATCAAAAGATCTTTGGGTTCGCGGTCAACCGCAGCTTTCTGGATCAGCGCTTAAGCACAATTGTCTCGGTTAAATATTTTGATTTCGGGAGCCGGGGATATCAGTTCAGTTCGGGCGGAGATATTAGTGGAGCCTCTGCGGCTAAACAGCAATGGGGATGGAACGAAGCCCTGCGGTATGTGTTTAACCCCGTGTGGTCAGCAAAGGCTTCTTACGAGTATGCCGCGCGGCTGCCGGATCAAACGGAATTGTTCGGAACCTATATCCAGCGTACCCGGCCAAACCCGTCGCTGGTACCGGAAACCAGTCACAATGTCAATACAGGTGTTACTGCTGCCTTTCCGCTCACGGGGTTCAGTATCAATGGCTTTTACCGGCTGGCTGATCACCTGATCTATGCGCCGCCTTCTACTTTCTTTTTATTATATCAAAACCTATTGAAGGCGCAGTTTACCGGCGTGGAAACTGAATACTGGCTGAAGCCGTTGCCCGGATGGCGGCTGGACCTCAACGCTACTTATCAGAACATTGTTAACCGGTCACTGTCAGGAAACTCTGGTGACGCTGATAACCGGCACTATGGGCTGCGTTTGCCCAATATTCCCTTTCTTTTTGCCAACGGGCAGCTGCTGTGGAACCATGAGCATACGTTTCAGCCGGCCGACCGTCTTTCCGTATGGCTGCAAGGCAGTTATGTACACTGGTATTACCTCTATTGGGCCAACGACGGCGATGCGTCAACAAAGGCGATTATCCCAACACAGTTCACACAGACGGCAGGAATCAGTTATGCTTTGCAGCATGACCGTTACGCACTCAGCATGGAGGTACAGAACTTAACTAACCGTAAGGTATATGATAATTACAGTGTGCAATTGCCCGGGTGGTCACTGCATTTAAAGCTCCACTATTTACTTAAATAATCTAATAACCATGAAATTACTCAACTTTCCATCTTTAAAAAAAACAGTACGCGGCCTGGTGTACTTTTCCGCTTTATTTATGACGGCCTGCTCGTCCCATAAAGATGATCCGTCACCGTCAGCAAGCGTGGCCGTTAAATATGCCATCTCTAATGTGGGTGGTGCATATCCCAGCCAAACTACCTATGTGCAAGGTTTGGCTGATCTCAATGTTGCCACGCTTGATAACAGTAAAGCCACCGAATTGAGCAGTTTTGCCTCGCAGTGGGCTTACGGCGGTGCGGTATATTTAAGCGCGTTTGGGGCGCCAGCTACCCTAACCAAGTATACATTCGATGCCAATGGTAAAGCGGTAGTAGCCGCTAAACTGATTGTTCCTGGAGCAAATACCTTCTCTTCGGTAGAATTTGTGAGCAGTACCGAAGCTTATGCGTCGGTGGGAGGAGGTTTGGCAAGGGTGATCAAATTCAACCCTTCCGCTTTGCAAACTACCGGCGAAATTGACCTGAGCAGTGTACTGAAACCGGCGGCGGCATCTACCTATTACCTGGGGATGAAAGCCCGCGATGGCAAATTATTCCTGGGCGTGCAATATTTCGATAAAAGTTTTAATCCGTTGGATGACATCGCGCATGTGATCGTGATCGACCTGGCGACCGCTAAAGTAGATAAGCTGATCAACGACAGCCGCACCAGCAATATCTTCCTGGCCGGTTCATCCGTAAGCGGTTTCGCCATTGATGCTGCTGGCGATCTTTACATTGAAGGACAGGGTTCCGGTAATGCCCCAAGCGGTATCCTGCGTATCAAAAAGGGCAGTACGGACTTCGATACTTCTTATTTTCTTAACCTGAAAGCGGCAACAGGCAAAGATTGTTCGGGTTTATACATCCTGAATGGCCTGGCCTTTACCACCCAGATCCAGGACCCTACCGATGCTTATGAATTCAACGGGCCGAATTTCAGGTATTATAAAATTGACCTGGCTAATCAAAAGTCATTAGGCGACCTGAGCAGCAGCCTGCCCAATATATTCGGCTCCAGAACCTCGATCATGCGCGCCTTTGACAACCAGAACATCACATTTGTCGTGTCGGGAAAATCAGAAAATTCGATCTATAACTACAACATAAGTTCGGGCGCAATTGCTAAAAAGACGAGCCTGACCAGCGGAACCTGTACAGGTTTGGATAAACTCAATTAAAAATGCTGACTCTTCAACAATTACGTAAATCCTACGGCAGCCACCAGGCCTTAAAAGGTATTGACCTGAAAATCGCCTCCGGCGAGATATATGGCTTATTGGGGGCCAACGGTGCCGGGAAGTCTACGGCGATCAACATCCTGCTGGGCTTTACCCGGCCGGATGGCGGGCGGGCGACATTGGACGGTATTGATCTTTTAGCAGACCCGCGCAAAGTGTCGGCTTTGGTAGCCTATCTCCCGGAAGTCGTACAGCTCTATCCGCTGCTTTCCGGACTGGAAAACCTGGACTTCTTCAGTAAGCTTGCAGGGTTTAATTATAGTAAAGACCAGCTTCGGGATTTGTTAAGCCGTTGTGGCCTGCAGGAACAGGCGCATACGCAACTGATTGGTAGTTATTCGAAAGGCATGCGCCAAAAAGTAGGTATCGCTATTGCACTGGCCAAGAACGCCAAACTGCTGGTGATGGACGAACCGACCAGCGGGCTTGACCCCCGCGCTGTCGAGGACTTTAGTATCCAGGTGAAAGCTTTCGCTGATCTTGGAGGTGCCGTGCTCATGGCTACACATGACCTTTTCAATGCCGTAGCCATTGGCTCCCGGTTGGGCATCATGCGCCTGGGCGAGATCATACATACGCTGGATACCGCCGGCATATCTGCCGCCGACCTGCAAAAACTTTACCTGGAAACGATATGAAACTCAACACTGCTATTTTTATGGCCTATTTTCGAAACACTGACACTTCTGCCAACGGCGGCAAAAGGGACCGGAATACATTCAAAGTAGCGGCTGGCTTAACGGTAGTCCTGTTTTTAATATGTACGCTACAGGTTAACGGGCAAAACCGATTATTAAAAGGGCTGGTTAGCGGGCAGGGTACTCCACTGTCCGGTGCCACGATCCGGCTTTACCGGTTACCCGACACCATTTTGGCGCAGCAAGTCACCAGTGATCAGCAAGGCGCGTTTAGTTTTAATATTCAGGAGCCGTTTCGTTATCAGATCAGATTTACTGCCGTTGGTTATCAGCCGTACACTTACGAGGTAAACAGTTTATCAACGGTTATTAAAATCAACCTGCAGCCGCTGGTAACGAAACTGGCAGAAGTAAATATTAGTAGTCCGCCCAATGCGGTGAGCGTTAAACAGGGTAAACTCACCTACAACGTAGAGCAAAGTGCTACGGCTACCGGTAGCAACGTGCTGGAATTATTGCGCCGTACTCCCGGGGTAAATGTAGATCAGGATGGTAATATCCTGCTGAAGGGATCGGCAGCAGTGAACGTGATGCTGGATGGCCGTATGACCTATCTTTCCGGTCAGCAGTTGAGCCGCCTGCTCGAAGGCATGAATTCAGGAACGGTGAGCAAGATCGAAGTCATCACCACACCATCTGCACAGTTCGATGCGGCCGGTAATGCCGGGATCATCAACATCATGAGCCGCCGTACCAACAAAGCGGGCTATGCACTCAATATCAGCAGCGGGATGACCATCAGCCGCTACTTGTTGCATTCGGAAAGCCTGAACGGAAATGTAAGGACAGGTAAAGTCAACTTCTTCGGCAGCTTTGGCTATAATTACAGGCGGCGTTTTTTAGAAGAAACCAGTACGCAGTTATCGGGCGGTTCGACGCTCTTACGGGATGGGATCAATCCGAACCAAAGCCGTTTTTACAGCTACAAGGGTGGCGTTGATATCAACTTATCATCCCGGCAGCAACTGGGCTTTAGTTATACGGGTACCACTGATGACTGGAGCAAAGATGCCGCAGGGACATTAACGATAATAAATAATGCCAATCAGATAACTTCAAGGGTACTGAGCCATGACTATGCGAAGGAACCCTTTTATAACAATATTTTTAACCTTAATTACCTGCTTAAGCTTGATACTTTAGGAAAAGTACTGAGCGCCGATGCGGATTATATTGGCTACCGGAATTTTTCGGACGGTTACCTGAACAGTAATACCTACGATCCACAGGGCAACCTGGTCGGAGGCTTCCAACAATTGAACTTTCACCAGCCCAGTATCATCCATATCCGCTCCTTTAAAGCCGACCTGACCCTGCCTTTCAAAACCTGGAAGTATAAAGCCGGGGTGAAATACGCTGCAGTAGAAACGGATAACAATTTCCGGTATGACTCGCTGGCCAACGGGGTGAGCACTTATGCACCATCGCTCAGCGATCATTTTCAATACCACGAACGTATAGCGGCCGCGTATGGTTCAGTTTCCTGTAAATGGGTGGGTACTGATTTGGAGGCCGGCCTGCGCGCCGAACAAACTAACCTGGATGCTAACGCCATTGCAGCAGGCCGACGCAACACCGCGAACTATTTAAGCTGGTTTCCCTCACTGGGCATCACGCAAAGTTTAGGCAAGGAGCAGCAGCTTGATCTGTCAGTCAGCCGCCGTATTAACCGGCCCAACTATACTGATCTGAACCCCGTGCGCTACTACATCGATAAGTATGCACTTTATCAGGGTAATCCCGGACTGGTTGCCGAAACCTCCTGGTTATCCCAGCTTTCTTATACGTGGAAAGACCGTTATATCGCCAGTTTGAGTTACAACCATTCGGAAAATTTCATCGGCAGGACTGCCACCGTCGACCCGGTAACCCAGTTGCTTACCTTAAGTACGGGAAATTTTCCGCATCGCGACCGGTTGGAGCTGCAATTGATCATTCCGGTCACACTGGCTGCTTTCTGGGAGGTGCAAACCACAACCACTTTCAGCCATACGGCCTACCCCGTAGCACAACTGGCCGGCCCGTTGACCGTGACAAAAGATGCGGTGGATCTGTTTGTTAACCAAACCTTCCGCCTGCCCGCTAAAATTACTTTTGAATTGCAGACCCGTTATACTTCGCCCGATCTGAACGGCGCCTATATGTCCCGATATTATTTTACCATGGATGGCGGGTTCAAAAAGAGCTTCCTGAACAAAAAACTGGATGCCCGCCTGGCCTTTGCCGACCTGTTTCATACCGGCTGGTACTGGGGCTATTCGTTGAGCGATACCTTACCCTACAGTTATAAAAATACACCTGATAGCCGTAGGCTGAGTTTCAGCCTGGTTTATCATCTGGGTGGTAAATTGACACCCGGAAAAACACACCGAACCGAAGAACAGGATCGATTATAACATGAAGAAAATCAAAATCATTGCAGGTAAAGAATTCCGCAGCGGCTTGCGGTCACCCGCCTGGTACCTGGCCGGCGGTCTTTTCCTATTGCTGACGCTGCTGATCCTGATCAGCGGTTATCGTAACTACCGGCAGCGCAGCCAGGAAAGAGCGGCGGCTGTCAGCGAACAGCGCAGCCGCTGGCTTAACCAGGACCCGAAGCATCCGCATATCGCCGCTCATTTCGGAAACTTTGCGTTCATGCCGCAGACACCATTAAGCTTTTTTGATCACGGGCTGGATGATTTCACAGGTACCGTGGCCTATCTGGAACCGCACCGGCAAAATGAGTTCGCATTTAAGCCTGCTGAATCCGCCGGTGCGGTAAGCCGCTTTGGCGTGCTCACCGCTTCTATGATGCTACAGGTGATCTTTCCGCTCATGATCATTTTTATAAGTTTTGACGGCTTTAGCCGTGAGTTTGAACAGCAAACCATTCAGTTACTGTACAGCCAGGGTATTTCCTTCAGGCAGTTATATCTGGGTAAGTTTTATGGTTTAGGCCTTTTGTTGTTTTTACTGCTAATACTGGTATTGCTCATTTTAGCTATTCTTGCAGGCACCGATATCGCGCAATGGTCACGGATATTGCTATTGGGTGGAATGTATGGTTCATACTTTGCAGTGATACTGGCGCTAAGCCTGCTTTGTTCTGCCTATTTGCGGAATGGCAGGTTGACCTTATTGTTGCTGACAGGGCTCTGGGTCATGATTACCATTGTGCTGCCTAAATGGGCCGCCAGCACCGGTGACGGGCTTTTCCGTTTGCCCACTAAAAACACGTTCGATGCAGCCATTCATCATGACCTGCTTAATGGCATCAACGGGCATGATCCTTCCGGTGCCCGTGCGCAAAAGCTTAAAAACGAATTGCTGCGGAAATATAACGTGGATACGGTAGCTAAACTGCCTTTCAATTTTGATGGCTATATCATGGAAGCCGGGGAGGAATATAGCAGCCGGGTGTATGACCGCCACTTTGCGCAACTGCAGCAGACGCTCATCCGGCAGAACCAGCTTACGCAATGGTGCGGACTGATCGATCCTTTTATCGCCGTAAACGGATTATCCATGGCTTTAGCCGGGACAGATTATTACAGTCATCTGGCGTTTCAGCGGCAGGCCGAGCAGTATCGCCGCCATTTTGTTCAGCAGATGAACCATGAAATGGAGGTGCATTCCAAAATGGGAGATTGGGATTACCGGTCTGACCGGCGGGTTTTCGCTGCCGTCCCTCCATTTCATTACCATCCGCCCGGCCTGATGACCTCGGTTAGCCACCAATTGCCGGGAATGATTTCCTTGCTGATCTGGTCAATGCTGATCGGGTGGTTCGTTCAGCGTTATCCGGTTTACTTAAATCACGCTTAAAATGATCCGTACGATTTTTCATACCGAATACTTACAGCTTAAAAGAAGTCCGGCTTTATTGGCAGGCTTTATTTGTTATTTATTGCTGGGGGCGTACAGCATTTATTATGGGCGGCAGATCATTCATAACCAACAGGAAAAGATCGCTGAAGCCGTCGATTCGACCGGACGTGCTCAGGCAGCTTATGTAAAAAGTTTTATGGCAGATACAACGACCACGGCAGGCCGTTACAATTACGAAAAAGCAGCTGTACCTTCACTGGTCAGGTTTAATTATCCTTTCCTGGCCATGAACCGGCCAGGCGCACTTTCGTCCCTGTGCATCGGACAACGCGATCTCTTCCCGCTGTATTACCCATTGACCGCCCAAAGCTATTATGTGCAGACACTTAAAGGAGATATTTACAATCCATTTAAATTGAAAGCAGGTAATTTTGACCTGGCTTTTGTCATCGTTTACCTGATGCCCTTGCTGCTCTGCGCGCTATGCTTTGATGTGTTGTCAACCGAGTTGCGTTCAGGTACCGACCGTTTGCTCATCATTGCTTCTGGTAACCTTCGCCTGCTGCTGTTATACCGCTTGCTGTTCCGTTCGGGGCTGGTCATGGCTGCTACCTTATTATTATGCCTGGCCGGTTTTGCAGTCACCGGCCAAATCAAGCTGCTTCAAGGCCTGGGCTGGATCCTTGTAACCGTCATCTACGCCCTGTTCTGGACGGGGATCAATTTTTGGGTCAATAGCTTTAAAAAAGACGGAACGTTCAATGCGATTGCGGTACTGACTGTCTGGGTGAGCGTCATCATCATTATCCCGTCCGCTGCCGATCTGGCACTGGGACAGATTCCGCGTACCCAGGAAACAAAATTAGCAGCGCTGATGCGCAGCCGGAATATGCCGGAAACAGATAGCGCGATGAATACGGCCCTGCAAAAATTTTACGTGATCAATCCGCGGTATCAGCCCAAAGACACGCAACCTGGCCGGTTCTATTATTTCCAGGGATACTCGGCATTTTTATTTAATGGCGACCGCGCGGCAGACAGCCTGGCGGATATGCGCAATGAAGTATTGGCGCAACATCAGCGAAAAATGTCGCGATTGAATATGATCGATCCGGCTTACAATACGTCTGAAATGTTAAGCATGCTGGCGGGTACCACTTTAGCAGACGAATGGGCATTTAAGTCAGCCGCTCGTTCTTTTCACCGGAATGTATTTTGGTTTAGTAACCGTCCGCTATTCGAAGGCAGGTTGATGAATCCGCTGGATTATCTCGCCGAGCCTAAATTCCAAACGCCACCAGCATCTTTTGAGTTAAAGCATTGGTTTAGTGATCTGCTGGTGTTAACTATTGGCGTTCTGGTGTTCTGGTTGGCGGGCTGGATCAAATTGAAAAACAGCCCGTCAATATGATCCCTTTATGAATAAACGCGAAGAAATATTGCAGGGTAACTTATGGAGATTAATGATTAGGTTATCCCTGCCCGGGATCCTGGGCATGCTGGTGATCTCGGTCAATGGTTTGGTTGATGCCTTTTTTGTATCTCATTTAGTCGGAGCGGATGCTTTTGCAGGTGTGTCTTACACGATGCCCCTGTTAACTGTTAACGCGGCGGTAATCGCGCTTTTATCAGCCGGTGCAGGATCGGTTTACAGCCGGGCTATCGGCAGTAATGACCAGTCTATCTTAGCCATGTTATTCCGGCACCTGCTGGCCGCTGTACTGGTGATCACTGTTTTGCTCATGATCCTGGGTTTTGCTGCCTCCCCATGGCTGTTAGCCTGGCTGGATATTCCTGCACGTCAACTGCCTTTCGCGCAGGATTTCTACCATGTAACTCTGGCCGGTGCCTTTTTTCCGGTTTTCGGCCTGTGTACTTCGGCACTCATCCGTTCTGAAGGGCATATCGGTAAAGCCATGCGTATCACTGCATTGGCCATGCTGCTTAACGCGCTGATCAATCCCTTGCTGATCCGGTATGCAGGGTTAGGCGTAAAAGGTTCGGCGATGGCCAGTATACTGGCGATGGTCTTTTATAGTGCCCTTACCCTGGTTCATTTGTCAGGAAAAAACAGTCCCCTGCAATTGAAATGGGGTATAATAGATCTTCAATTTTTGCATATCCTGCTGAAAACGGGGCTGCCGACTTTTTACATGCAGGCTAACGGCTTCTTTCGCCAGTTGATCCTCTTCAAGCTCGCGGCCTTTAGTGCCAGGTCGCCTAATGATGTGGCCGTATTTTCGGGTATTTACCGTTTATTCTCCTTCGCGGCTATCCCCATGTTCGGCATGTTACAGGCCCTGGGGCCGGTGGTGGGCATTAACTATGGTGCCGGTGAATTTGACCGGAGCAGACGTGCCGTAGCTATCTTTCGCAGTTGCGCCATTATTCTGCTACTGCCCATCGCACTTACTTGTTTTATTTTTCCGCAAACGGTACTGTCGTTATTGTTAGCGAGACCTGAACTGGCTGCAGCTGGTGCGGGTTATTTTCGATTGGTTATCTTGGTCTTGTTAATGATGCCTTTCGCATCGGGCAGTATCGTTTTTCTGCAATCCACAGGGCAATCAGCCCTGGCTTCCAAATTTACCCTGCGGCGGGAATTACTGATCTTTTTGCCGGTGGTTTTATTTTCGGTATACCTATGGCACTATCCGGGGATCT
Organism: Mucilaginibacter sp. KACC 22063; assembly: GCF_028736115.1. NCBI lineage: Bacteria > Pseudomonadati > Bacteroidota > Sphingobacteriia > Sphingobacteriales > Sphingobacteriaceae > Mucilaginibacter > Mucilaginibacter florum. The sequence continues at coordinate 394,893 of NZ_CP117877.1, forward strand.
ACATCGCCTTACTGGCCGAAAATATCATCTATATCAATATCGTTTACTGGTGTACACGCAACCGCATGCAGGCGGTGGCTGCTCAGCATTTACGGGCAACGATATGATAAACGTGCCAGTGCTTTGCCGCGCTGCCCAACGTTTTGCCATCTTTTTCTGTTTCTGATTGCCAGAGCAGCTCAAAACCTGCAAACAATTCTTTCAGTTGTTCAGCGGTATGGCTGGTCATATCTATGCGGGTAGCCCAGCTATCCCGGATGCCGAAAAAATGACCACAAAACACGCCGTTTGATTCTAAAGCTCTGGTTATATTTAACCAGCAGTCACCGAAGTATACCGGGTTACAAAAAGGGAGGGCAAAGCTTGCATTCACCAGTTGTACCGATGGTAGTACCAGTGATTCAAAACGCTGGCAACTGGTCTTCAATGTATTATCGGTCTTGATCCCGTCAAGCGCACCCTGGTCGGCATCGATCGCCAGTACCTTCCAGCCTTGTGATGCCAGGTGTCGTGCATCTGTACCCGCGCCACAGCCGAGGTCAACGGCGGTGGCAGGTGCGGTAACATGCTTCAAACCCTCCAGCAATGTTTGCGAGGGAGGCAGTACGTTACCCGATACAGCAGCGTGATGGTTTCGGAAGGAAGGGCTTGTCATGATAAAGGCAAAGTCTTATGCCAGATGGCGGTACATTCCGGTAGAATAACCAATTCATGTTCACGAACATAGTTGCCGAATTTATCGCTCCAAAAGAACGAGGTAAGCGCGACTGCTTCTTCAAGGTCATTAAAATGGTAGTCTGTCGGGAACCATGCGCTTTGTACAAAACATTTTTCCGTGACAAGATAGGCGTACAACTGCTCCAGTACCTTGTTTGGAGCAGCGGGGCGGTGCACGCCGGTACCGAGCGTCCCGAAAAGCAGGACCGATCCGCCTGGTTTCAACAGCCTTTCCATCTCCGTAACTACCTCATCTATAGCTAATTTCCAGTCGCTGCCTCCGGCAAAAGCAATATACCCTAAACTCCATCCTTCAACAACGATATCTGCGAAACCATCCGGTAACGGAATAGCGCTGTTACTGGCTACATTAAATGTTATGTTCGAATACGTGCCAAACTTTTCCCTGGCATAATCAACCATCTCCGGAGCCAGATCGAAGGCGTGAATGGCTTTGGCCGATGGTGCGAGCAAACCGGTTAGCCGGCCTGTGCCGGCCGCTAATTCCACGATAACCTGATCTGAAGGATCTGTAATTTTTACGAATTGCCTGAGCAAATTACCTTCGTGATCCATGCAGGAACGCAGGCGGTCATAAATGGGGCAATGATCCTGATAAATTAGACCGTGAGGAACATTCGCAGGAACCGGATTATTATTCATTGATTTACTTTTCTCAAAGGTAATCAACCAAATAAAAATTCGCAACAATGTTGCTTTTTATTTAAAATGATCCTTTACAATGTTCACACACCCCTGAAATCAGCGTATTAATGCTTTCGGCAGTGTATCCGGGCGGCAATTTTAATGGCGGCAATTGAAAATCCCTTAAGCAATACAATTGCTGGCAAGTTGTGCAGTTGAAATGCACATGTTCATCATGATGATGGCCTTCGCTGCAATCCGCACTGCACATCGCATAATTAGCTGTGCCGTTGGGATCAATAACTTTATGTAAAATACCTTTTTCTTCGAATGTTTTTAAAATGCGGTAAAGGGTGACCCGGTCAATATCCTGGTTGATATTTTTTTCCAGATAGGGTTGAGATGTAGCGCTTTCGCGCGAGTCGATCAGTTCCAGTACGCTCAGGCGAGGAGCCGTAACGTGCAAGTGATTCTTTTGCAGCAAACCCGTGAAATCCTTTCCCATATCACAAAGATATAAAAGATTAAATGCGAGCTTGTGCTAAACTACCATTTTCAGAAGATGGAAACGCCTTGAATAACTTCTGCCAGACGACGGATTAGTCGCCTGTCTAACTATTCGGCTGAAAAACCACAAATTAGCTTTTTTCAAGTAGATTCATTCATCGCTCGGGTGTTGGATGTTTAGCTTGCGAACCAGTCCGAAAAAGCCTGCATGAATTTCTGTAAATAAATCTGGGTGCTTTCTTTGATAAGATCGCCATTTGCTTTAAAAAGCGTTTCGCTATCACCGATGTAGGCTTCGGGCTGTTGCATAGCAGGCATGTTTACAAGGACCAACGACTGACGCAGATGTTGATTGACACAAAGGCCCCATCATGCCGGGCAATAAACCAACGATAGCTGCGGACTTACCGTCAAACACATTTTTACAGTGCGGTGCCGAACCCACCTCAATGGCATTTTTTAAAACAGCCGGTACTGAACGGTTGTAGTCGAGCGTGATGAATAATAGTCCATGAGCTTTAACGTCAATTGTGACGAATACAAAGTAATGGGCCTGGCACCCTACGGGGAGCCTCTATATACAGATCAGATCTTTAAACACCTGGTAGATTTAAAGGACGACGGTTCTTTTCGCCTCCGCATGCCATACTTTAACTATTGTACCGGCCTTACCATGACATCTTCCAGGTTTGACCTCTTGTTTGGCCAGCCGCCAAGGAAAGCCGGGGCGGAAATCAGCCAGTTCCACATGGATATCACCTGTTCCATACAAGCTGCTGCCGAAAAGATCATGCTTAGCCTGACATCGGCATTGCACCGGGAATATCAGCTTGATGATTTGTGAATGGCCGGCGGCGTAGCGCTAAACTGCCTAGCCAATGGGAAAATATAGGAACAATAGGGTTTTAAGCGGATCTGGATCCAACCGGTCGCAGGGGATGCCGGCGGGGCATTGGGAGCGGCCTACGCGGCCTATTATGAGTATTCGGAAGATGCACGGGGCGATAAAATGCAGAATGCCCTGTTAGGCCCGTCGTTTGCTAATGATGAAATCAGGCAATGTCTGCTAGCAAACGGGATCAGTTATGAACAGCTGTCAACAGAAAAGCTTAACGAAACAGTAGCCGCCTGTTTGGCTGATGGAAAAGTAGTAGGTTACTTTAGGGGCCGCATGGAGTTTGGTCCAAGGGCCCTCGGAGCCCGCAGTATCCTCGCCGATCCGCGGAATGCAGATATGTAAAGTACTTTAAACCAAAAGATCAAATTCAGGGAATCTTTCCGGCCCTTTGCGTCGGCTGTGATAGCGGAATATGCTACTGACTATTTTGAGTTGTCGGCGCCAAGTCCGTACATGTTGCTGGTAACCAGCGTAAAACCCGAGCTACGGATCTTAGGGGACGAAATTAAACCTACCTTAAAAGGTTTTGATAAACTAAAAATCCGGCGACAGTTATCCCCGCTGTCACCCATATCGACTACACTTCCCGTGTGCAAACTGTTAATTCACAGGAAAAACCTGGCTTTTACAACCTGCTTCAGGCTTTTTACAAGCTAACAGGTTGCCCATGCCTGGTGAATACCTCCTTTAACCGTATGGACGAACCGATTGTAAATACCCCCAGGAAGCCCTTGACTGTTTTATGCAAACAGGTATGGACATCTTAGTGCTGGAAGATTTTTTGTTAAGAAAATAAGTGATAGAGCTGATCTGTCAGCCATTCAAAGATATCATAGTTTTTTAAGTGCTCCTGACCAGCAAAGCGGGCGATAAACTCAGTCGAGCAGGCTACCAAATCCACGGACATTCTCTTCGTTAGTATTAGTCAGCTCGTATTGGTAGCGTCAATAAATCCTCAATCACCGAAGTCATTATCATAGCTATTAACGACAGGCCAGGTACACACTCATCGAATGACATCGTATTAATCCAAGTTAGATTCTCCATTTATACATCGTCTAAAAAACTACTGCCGTTCCGCAGGGGACTGCGGCCGCGCTCTCCGCTCTATCTGCCGGGGACGGCAGGATAACGCTTCCGATCACTAACGGGCTACTTCGCTGATGATGGTTTAGGCAGGCGACGGCGGGGCAGCCTTCGGCCGGAGCAACCACCGGCAGGGCATGCCCCGCCGCCGCTCCCTGCCCCGGTTCCATTCTTTTTTCTGTTACTGGTTCCATTGATGTTTAGGAACCCTTCAGGGTTTTCCGCTTTTGACCTCTGCTTGAGGCAAATTTACCCCTCTTCAGCGGGCAAGGCCATGTGAATGCCGTCAAAAAATCTCCACCCCCGGGTGGGGTAGTATTTTTTGTATGGCGGCAGCCTTGACCCGCTCTCCCCCCGCGCAAGTGATTTGCCTCTATCAGAGGCCAAAAGCTAAGGACTGCCAAAGACGCCTTTGAAAAAAAGTAAAAGAAAAAAAAGCAAAACAAAAAAAGCACAAAAATGGAAAAGCAACAATTCACGTACAGCATTCAACCCCTTTTGGAAGAAAAAGAGGGGAACATTTCGGGGCCAATGTCGCCTGTCTTATTTGCCAAAGAAATGGCTTCACAAGTCGGCTTTAAGTACAACCGCCTTGCACGGTTATGGCTTGCGGATGAACGCATCAACCAATGCCGGGAGGACGGCGGGTTAACAGGTAACGACACGCTCATCATCGGTGCCGTTTACAAAGACAACGTTTGGCTGAGCCTGTGGGTAGATACAGGCGTAGGCGGTGTAGCTGTCGCTTCGGCGTTCCGTTCAGACCGCAGCATTGACTTCGTGGAATTATACCGCAGGCAACCCTATGTCAGCAAACTAAGCCAAAATCAGGTTACCGACATCTTCCAGTCCATTTTCAATGACCCCACCCAAATCAACATTAAATCTTAAAAATGGATACGCCATGAAAATTCTCACTAAAATAAAAAGCTTATTGTCGGCATCAACCAAACAGGATGATACCGTAGTCCTGTACTCCCAAAACCTTAAAGTGGTCTATAAACACAATGACATCGGTGTGTCGACTGACTATTACCAACGGGGGACAAACGAACCGTTCCGAATGGATCAGGTGTGGTTTTCAGATATACCAACTCAAGCTACTCCCAAAAAAGCTTCATACTGAACAACCAAATGAACAGCAACAAATAAGCCATACCGCCATGAAAACGATACAATTAAACCTATACCATTTTAGCGAACTCAGCGAGGAAGCGCAGAAAAAAGCATTGGCAGACCATCAGGACTTCAACGTCAGCCACAACTGGTGGGACAACGTTTACGAGGACGCAAAAACAGTCGGCCTCAAAATTACGGGGTTTGACCTTGACAGGGCATGGTACTGCAATGCCGAATATATTCATGACGCTCTTTACACCGCAAGGCAAATCAGCCTTAACCACGGTGGAAAAACAGGGACATTTTTAACCACTGCCGAGTTCCAGCTAAGGCGTGACCAAATCGTCAACACATGGCCGAAAGACGAAAATGGTGAATTTGAGCAGACGGACGGCCTCGACAACTCCCTCGACGAAGTGGAAAACCAGTACCTCAAAGCCCTTTGCCGTCAGTACTTGCACATCCTTGACCTTGAGTATGACTATCTCACAAGCGACGAAGCCATTGCGGATGTATTGACCGCCAATGACTATTGGTTTACCGCAGACGGCAAAATAGCCACCCATTTAGAAAAATTAGCATTAACCGCATAAAAAGCAATAAGATGAAAACGAACTTTTTTGAGAACATAGGCAACCTGAACGCCCCCGGTATTTGGACAATCGGCATCCAAAACGATGAAAACGGCAACTTTACCGTATCTGCCTTATACGCTCCTTTTAAATCAAACGACCCCGCCACCAAAATGATCGTACCCCTCATTCACAGGGGCAAGGCATCGGATATGGACGAGGGCTTTTTTAAAGCCACCGTAACGCAGGTTGAAGCCTTGCAGGGGTTATACAGTAATATTAAAGCCGTAACCGCAAGTGTAGATACGGCGAAGAAAAAATTAGGACAGGGAAGCAAGCCCCAACCCCTTAAACCCCAACCCGCAGGCGCTGAAACGGACGAGATTGAAGTGGGAGAACCCAAAGCATCTGCCGAGGATAAGAAAAGAGCCTATACCGATGCGATCAGAAAAGTGGTGGAATTGAACGATGCCTGCAAATATGAGGATGCCCTGAATATTCTGCCATCGGTAGCCGACTATCCCGAGAAAAAAGAAGAACTGGAGAAAAGACGCACTGACCTTGAACGCAAAAAAGCACAATACGCACAGGCATTATCATTATTTAACGAGGCTTAAAAATAACACATTATGTTACAGACAACGCAACTCGAAAGAATTTTTATCCATAAGGATAACGGGCAGGAAGTCCGTCTGACAGACCCTAACGACCGCATGAACCCAGATATGGTGCTAAACTTTTACACGGCCACTTATCCCATCCTGACCAATGCCCGGATCGTCGGGCCGGAGATCAAGAACGATGAGATACAATACCGCTTTGAAAGCACAATGGGCACCAAAGGTTAATCCGCACCATCATGGAAACGAACAAAATTAAAAGAAAAGTAACAGTTATAGAGGAGAGCAAACAATGGAAACTGCACCAGCTATTCGGAGAATTTATTCAAAACTTAGACCGCTTGCCCGATGCAAGGCAAGTACAGCAAAACCCGCTAAGAAGCGCGCCAAAGGAACGCACCGTAATGGTTTTCTGACCCATTCGTTCAAGCCTTTTCTAAGCCTGCCCTTCGCCCATCACGGGCAGGGTGAACGGCAGTTTTTCCAGTCACTCGAGAACCTTTGCGCATTGCACCAATGGCAAGCCCCCGATGTTTCGGGCTTGCCGTTCCCGCAGAACGTTTCGGCCATATTGGAAAAGTTGTCTGCACAACGCTTTGACGGCGCATCGGTTATGCTGTTGCAGGATCTAGGTTACCCCGCCCGACTGGCGACCGTCAAAACCTATAATACAGGTCACTGCCTGTATTATATTCCGGTACGCCCTTTTTGGCAAATGAAAAATGAGCCATCCAAACAGGCTTGTTTTGAATTAACGCGGACACTATTTGCATACCTCTATCAAATCGCAGGTGTCCCGTATTTCCGTGAACCGGGCTATCTGGATAACACGTATGACAGTTTGGAAAACTGGATCAGCGAGGTTGACGATAACGGCAACGAGGATGAGGAAGAAGAAATTTTCAGAAAACGCCAGTTTGCCGAGTTTGAACTACTGAAACAGGCAGGCGACTTGTTGTTGCCCGACATCAAAAAGCCCCTTGATTTGGCTTTATGGGAAAACCAACTCCAAACATTTGCAGCGACAGATAAGCACGGCAAAGACCTGCGGGAGGTCGCCTACGAGTTTTTGAAACTGGTTAAAGATTATCCCTCCCGTGCCATTAAGGAAAGCATGCACTACGAATTATACGAAGGGGAGGAAAATTACCAAATCTATTGGGAAAACTATATCTCCTTTTACTGGAGTGGCAGGGACGCCCTTGAAAGTATGCTTTACGACATGGTGAACAACGAGTTTCAGGAAGCAGGCTATCAGGAAGAACCGATTGCCGTGCAGTGGTTTGACTCCCCGCAGGATGTACCACGCCATGATTTTGATTTTGAAAACAGACTTTTTTTCCTGTTGGACGAACTAACAGGCATACTTAACGAATTGGACCATGAAGAACCTAACCGATAATTTCAGCAACCTGTATCAGCCTGTAAAAACACTGCTGATCTACACCAAGCATACCGAAGAAGATACGACGAGTGTATATGTCGAAAGTTACGACATCAGTAAAATGGGTAACCCGATCAATGCCCATCCGTTGACTGTTAAGGAAATGTTGAGTCTGAGCGCAATCTTCCAGTCTGCACAGGAATTTAAGACAGGCTTCCTGCGTTGCAGGGGAGTGATGCCGAACAAGGTTTTATATGTCAATCCTGAAAAAGCAGGTTACGCCGTGTGGTATACCCCGCCACAGGAAGTACCCCTGTTTTTTGCAAATACATTAGGCATCAAATCGGGAAGGGGCAAAGTTCCTGCAATGGTATGGAAAGCAAGCCGGGAAGAACTCAGCGTGTATGCCCTGAAAGGACATCGCAAACCTGTTGGTAATACCGCCCTCTTTTATGCACCCTTTTTCAATGTAGCCACTGATGGTAAGGTCTGCATGGGAACCGTCCGCATCAACATCGGGCAGGAAACCCGGCTGGAAGAATTTACGGCACTGTGGGAGAACTATTTCTGGAACAGTTACTTCAGCCACCTCATGGGTGAGTTTAACCCCGTAACGGAGAATATCGTGCAGCTGTGGCAGCAACAGGTCGCCACTGACCGTGTATTTCCCTGCCAGCTTTTAAAACCCACCCGTTACACGCTTAAAAATTTGTTCCTATGAAAACCCAAAAACTGAAAGTGGTCAAATCCGCTGTACATATTGTAGAAAAATCATTGCTGACCCCTTATAACCCGCTAATCGTCAACCTGATTGGGGCGGGCGGGACAGGAAGCCAGTTCCTGACCGCACTCGCAAGGATCAACCATGCGCTGATTGCCCTGAACCATCCCGGCCTGATGGTACGGGTGTTTGACGATGATACCGTACAGGAAGCTAACTTAGGCAGGCAGCTTTTTTCAACCGCAGAACTCGGCCTGCACAAGGCCGTGGCCTTGGTAAACCGCATCAACCTGTTTTTCGGCACGAACTGGAAAGCCATACCTGAAAGATACAACACGAAAACGTTGAAGGACGAACCCGAATTAGGCATGGCCGAACTAACCATATCCTGCGTGGACACGGTGCCCGCAAGGTTTGAAATTGCAGACCTGTTATCCAATATTTACGAAAGCAGGAGGCATGCCTATCACCATCCCCTCTATTGGATGGACTTCGGCAACAGCAGGGACACAGGACAGGTCGTTCTTTCCACCATTGCCGAGATACAGCAATCCGCCTCCAAAAAATTTGAGGTGGTAAGCCACCTGCCATTAGTAACCCATGAATTTAAGGAATTGCTGGAGAACGCCGAAAAAAGCGACAATACGCCAAGCTGTTCATTGGCGGAAGCCCTGACCCATCAGGATTTATTTATCAATTCCGCATTAGCGAATTTGGGCGCATCCCTGTTATGGCAGTTATTCAGAGAGGGTATGCTGTTTAACAGGGGATTTTTCCTGAACCTTAAAGATTTCAGGGCGACACCGATCAAAGTAACACCGACCGTTGATAACACCATCAAAATGCCGAAACGAAATCACTCAGGAACCAAAACCCGTAAAGCAGCCTGATATGAAAATCATAGATTTAAATGGCAAGGTCATTGAGGTAGAAAATATTAACCTCGCTTTGTTACAGGCCGATGATTACAGGCATTACCGTGTAAACAAGCCTACCGAGAACGACCTGAACCGATACGCCTATTGGGAAGATATTTACCAAAAACTACTTCATCTTAAAATGGAAGAGCTATGAAAACATTCATTTATTTCATCTGCACCTGTTTCATTTCAACAGGTGTGTACTTCGCAACCTTAAACAGCCACCATCTGATTTACGGCATTGTAATCGCATTCGCCGTATGGGCTTGGTTTCTATGGGGCTGGAATCACAGGAGCAGGAAAGCCGCCGAAAGGCGGGACAGGTTCCGTGACCAAGACCGGACATCCAACCGCAGGTAGGACGACAAACCAAATATCGTTATGGTAAAGATTAAGGAGGGATATGTGATGTCCGAAAGGGAACGTGCGGAGTTTGAAAGGCAGGATGCTTTGCCGCGGAAAACAGCGGCGCGGGTAGACTATTATTTCAAACCGCAAACCAAGTACCCGCCACGCATATATGTGTTTATGGATGCCGACTTGTGGCGTGACCGAAACCGCAGGCCGATGGGGCTGCATACGGCGTTCCCGTTTCTGAGCAGGCCCATGACTAAAGGCGAAATAGAATATCACCACTTTGACTGGCGGCTATGTTATCACCAGTACGAGGATTGGGAAAGGCTTCTCTATGCCGAAGAAAAAGAGGCCGGGGATTTGGATTTGGAAACCGAAGGCGCAGGAACTGACTTCTTAAATCAGTTGAAGTCCTTTCGTGAAAAATTCCCGCTAAAAAGCGGTTTGAGGAAACTCCCGCCCGTCCCGCCCGAAGTACCTGCGGATGAGGAAACGGTTTATTTACGGGAATTGATTGCTACGGGTCATACCCTTAACGCAGCAGGGGTAGCAAAGCGATTGGATGATGAACTGCAAACGCATAAACGTCCGGCCGTACTGATCGCCCTGCGCCAGCTTTACCAGAATTTCGGGAAGGCCGATGACAAACAAACCGTCCTGACCGAGCAGGGCATCCGGCGCAAAGTAGATTTACAGCAACAGCGCACACGTCGCAACTTCGTCCGGCGCGTATTTCAAAAAAACAAGCTGTTCGCACTGGAAGAAATACAGGCCAAATATCCTGATTATGCAGCGGACATGCTTGCCGCAGACCTGCACATGGTGAAGGCAAGCCCCAAGCATAAAAAGCATAAACCGGTCACCGACCTGCGGCGATGCCAGCTGGAAAAACTGGCGCAGCGTTTAAAATATGAGCAACTGGATGATAAAGCCTATAACGATACCTGTAACCGTATCGCCATACTACAGCATGCGCACAGCCTGCGCTTACCTGTTCCCTTACTGGTTAATTTACAGCAGGAGGCCCTCGTCTACAGTTTCCCCTGGCAGATACGTGAGGGCGTGGTTAAAGCGTTCGTGGCGTTCGCAAACCAACCGGGCATGACGCACCAGGCCCTACAGGAAAAGCATAACGAAGTGGTGCGCTCGAATTACAGCTACTAACCACATAAACATCAAAAATTATGAGAACGATAACCACAAAAACTGCTCATGCCATTGCCGCTGACTGGCATGGCGGCCAGTGGACGGCATTATACGCCTTTGCCTCCAGCGGTCAATTGCAGGCGGCACAGGAACCCCTTTGCCTTGCGGAGATAGCTGAAAACCTGAGCAACAGTCCTATCAGTCCTGTACAGTTAAAACGGCTGCAAAGCCTTAAACGTTTTTTTGAAAGCATAAAATCAATGATACAACTTACGCTTATCTTAGGTATTAAGTGCCTTAAATCAAGCGGTAACAAATTGAGCAATGTCTCTGGCTAAATTTGCTAAGAAGACCTTTCGGTTGGGTTGCGCATCCTCAATTTGAGGAGGCAGTTCATCCATATAACTAAAATGTCCGGCTTCCTCATCCAAAAGCAGATTTATTTGGCCTTGCTTTTCAAATATTTGCTTCAACAGTAGCGCTTTGGAAGGCGGCGTAACTTTATCTTTAACACCGTTACGCAGATAGATTTGCGTATCGACTGACTGTAATGCGCCTGGGTGCAAGAAAAAATCAACCGGTGGTGCCAAAAGGGCAAGCCGTTCAAATTTCCAGATTGAATTGGGACCGATGTGGTGCCCCAAATGCGTTAACGCTTTTCCTGCTGCAAGCGTGAGCAATAATGTACCCCCGATAGAGTGCCTATACCTGCGATTGTTTGATGCACATGTGCATACAGCCTCAAAACAATTTCAAGCCTCTCAATGCGTGCATCCAGTTCCTCTTTTGCGGGCGTTAAAGAGGTCAGTATTTCGAAATGTGGGGCAATTATGGTGCATCCCTGCTGAGCTACAGCCCTCAATAGCGGAAGGTGCCGAACCGGGCTGCCACCACGCCCTGCTGCAAAAATAACCAAGCATGATGGCAGGATGATTATCCCACTCCTTAAAGGGTTGATTATGTTAAAGTTATCAAGCGGAACTTAGCAAATGGTAACCGAATGGGTCTCATTTTGTTAGACGTCATTTGATCGCATTTTCATCTTTAAAACACTTGTAACAGATAGTCAATGAACTCGTTATACAAATATAATGAATGTTTCCGAATTAATAAAGGCTAAATATTAACGTATTGTTCGCTTACCTTTAGGACGACGTTTTTGTAACTCCTTAACCTAAAGATAGATTGCTTGCATTAATTTACTACCTTCGTATCGAATGAAATATTTAGCAGTTATATTCAGTATTTATTTTACCTTTTTGGCATTATTACCATGCCAAGACAGGGAAGATATGATTGCGAGTGTAACTCATGTCACTATTAAAAAAAGTCATTCCGCTAATGATGAACGAGGGCAGGAAACTTGCCCGCCTTTTTGTACTTGTTCCTGCTGTTCTACAGCAAGGCACTTAACCACAACCGCCACTGTCGTTGTGTTTACAAAATCCATTGTTCGTGATTACCCTGAATATGGCATTCCTGCCATTCAAAAACAGCCAATCAAGATCTGGCAGCCTCCTCAAATAGCTTAATACGTTTCCTTAAATTTTTTCGCCTGCAATCAACTGTGCACGGCTTTTCCGTATCGTATTCATTTATTACAAATTATGTTTGACAAGATTATCGCGTTCTCTATTCGGAACAAGGTAACTATCGGGATAATGACACTGGTATTATTGCTGGTGGGCATCTATTCAGCGTACAATCTTCCGGTTGACGCGCAACCTGATATTACCAATAACCAGGTACAGATCATTACACAAGCGCCAAGCCTTGGCGCGCAAGAGGTCGAGCAGTTCATTACTGCTCTCATTGAATTATCCATGGCCAATATTGCCGGGATCATTGAAAAACGTTCCATATCCCGTTCAGGGATATCCGTTATTACCATCGTTTTTAAAGATAACGTAGACATTTATTGGGCAAGACAACAGGTTAACGCTCAATTAAAGGAAGCTGAAAATAGTATTCCTGCCGGATTAGGTGAGCCGGGCTTGGCACCGATCACGACTGGCCTGGGCGAAATTTATCAATATGTGATCCATGCTAAAAAGGGTTACGAAAACAAGTACACTCCAACCGATTTACGTACCATTCAAGACTGGATCGTAAGAACGCAACTATCCGGAACTGTTGGACTGGCAGAAGTAAGCGGTTGGGGCGGTTATGTTAAGCAATATGAAATTGCTTTAGATAATGATAAACTCAATTCGCTGGGCATCACCATACCGCAGGTTTATGAAGCCCTACAAAAAAACAACGAAAACACGGGCGGCTCTTATATTGAACAGCAGCGTAATGCCTATTTTATCCGGGGCTTAGGCCAGGTGCAGAACCTTGACGACATCCGCCGCATCGTAGTGACCAGTTCCAAAGGCACTCCTATACTGGTAAGGGATATCGCCACCGTACAGTTTGGCAGCGCAACCCGTTACGGAGCAGTAACCCGTAACGGTGAAGGCGAGGTAGTAGCGGGCGTAGCCCTCATGCTCAAAGGTGAGAATTTCAGCGAGGTCATCCAAAACGTAAAAGACCGTATGGTACAAGTGCAAAAGTCCCTGCCTGAAGGCGTAGTGATCGAGCCGTTTATTGACCGGACAGAACTGGTTGGCCGTGCTATAGGCACGGTTCAACGCAATCTATTGGAAGGGGCTTTGATAGTGATCTTTGTACTGGTGTTGCTTTTAGGGAACTTACGGGCAGGATTAGTTGTTGCTTCAGTTATTCCATTAGCGATGCTCTTCGCATTTTCCATGATGAAATTATTCGGTGTATCAGGTAACCTCATGAGTTTAGGTGCTATTGATTTCGGATTGATCGTGGACGGTGCTGTAATAATCGTAGAAAGCGTAGTACACCATATTACCACAGGCAGGTACCGACAAAAAGGTCTTGAAAAATTAACCTCCGAACAAATGGATGTAGAGGTACGGGACAGCGCCAGCAAATTGATGAAGTCTGCCGCATTTGGTCAGATCATTATTTTGATCGTTTATTTACCCTTGTTGTCTTTAGTTGGTATTGAGGGCAAGATGTTCCGACCAATGGCTGAAACAGTCGCCTTCGCCATATTAGGTGCATTTATCCTTTCCCTTACTTATGTGCCAATGGCAAGTGCTTTATTTCTCAGCAAGAAGACAACTTACAAACGTAATATATCAGACCGCATTACTGAGTTTTTGCAACGCGTTTACCAACGTTCCTTAATTGCGGTGTTAAAAATAAAGGTCATCACCGTAATGGTAGTCTTCATTGTATTTGGCATTGCCATTTGGGCCTTTAGCCGCATGGGCGGGGAGTTTATTCCGACTTTGGATGAAGGTGATCTTACCGTAGAAATTTCCATGATGCAGGGAACTTCCCTAAGCGAAGTGGTCAAAACTTTCAGTAAAGCGGAGAAGCTTTTGAAGGAGCAATTCCCCGAGATCAAACAGGCGGTTACCCGTATCGGGAGTTCCGAAATCCCAACAGATCCGATGCCGATGGAAAAAGGCGATATGATGCTGGCCATGAAACCAAAAGGCGAATGGAAAACGGCATCTAATAAGGAAGAAATGATCGAGAAAATGGAGGGCGCTTTAGCTGCTATTCCCGGTATTAATGTCGAAATATCCCAACCCATGCAGATGCGTTTTAACGAATTGATGACGGGTATTCGTCAAGATGTAGCCATTAAAATTTATGGGGACGATCTCGATATCCTGGCTGTGCAGGCCGAAAAACTGGCGAAGCTCATAACACCTTTAAAGGGTGTAAGCGAACCATACATTGAAAAAGTGAGCGGTCTACCGCAGATACAGGTGGCTTACAATCGCGATAAAATGGCACAATACGGTTTAAATATTAGCGATGTAAACATGATACTGAAAACAGCATTTGCCGGAAGCGTGGCCGGTGTAGTTTTCGAGGGTGAGAAACGCTTTGATATGGTAGTACGGCTAAACCGTGACCTGCGTGAAAATATTTCAGGCGTCGAAAACTTATTAGTGCCGTTACCCTCGGGGAACAAAGTTCCGTTAAGCCAAGTGGCAGATATTTCTTTTAAGGATGCGCCTGCACAAGTTTCACGAGAAGATGGTAAAAGACGTATTTACGTAGGCTTCAATGTACAGGGTCGCGATGTGGAAACAACCGTTAAGGAAATTCAAGGTAAACTCAATACTGCTTTAAAACTGCCATCGGGTTATTACCTGACCTACGGGGGCCAGTTTCAGAATCTGCAAGCTGCTAAAGCAAGGTTGCTGATCGCTGTACCTGCGGCCTTACTATTTATATTGGTATTACTATATGTGACTTTCCGGTCTATTAAGGAAAGCTTATTGATCTTTACAGCGGTTCCCCTGGCTTCTATGGGTGGCGTAGCTGCGTTATTGCTGCGCGGAATGCCTTTCAGTATTTCTGCGGGTGTTGGTTTTATCGCGTTGTTCGGCGTAGCTGTTTTGAATGGTATCGTATTGATCGGTTATTTCAACCAGTTAAAGGAAGAAGGCATAAGCAATATTTATGATCGGGTACTCGAAGGCACAAAAACAAGGTTACGCCCGGTACTGATGACTGCTTCGGTTGCTTCTTTAGGTTTCCTGCCAATGGCGTTATCTTCAAGTGCTGGTGCTGAAGTACAACGGCCTTTAGCTACAGTGGTGATCGGCGGTTTGATTACCGCGACCTTCTTAACTCTTTTTGTACTTCCGTGCCTCTACTTGTTATTCAACCGCAAGGAAGCGGAACAGGTCAAGGTATCTAAAGTACTCGTTGCTGTACTCGTGGTTTTCGGTTTAGGTATGTGCCATCAAACCACAGCGCAGGCACAGAACAAAATGCCGCTTACTTTGGACAGTGCGATCAGTCAAGCTATCAGAAATAACCTGCAAATACGCTCGGCGGGATTAACGATTGAACAAGCCAGGGCATTACAAAAATCCGGCACAGATATTCCTAAAACTGAATTAATGGTTACTCAAGACCCGACCAGCGGTGGCAATATGGATAATGCTATCGGAATTACCCAAACCATTGCCTGGCCCGGTGTTTATAAAAATCAGCGTAAATTGCTCAATCAGCAAATCTTATTGGCAGAACGTACAGGAAATCTAACGAAGGCTGAAATCACCCGGCAGGTACGGAGCGCATATTATGCCTATTTACTGAACAGGGAAATCATACGCATACTTGAATATCAGGACAGCATTTATAAAGGCTTTGTTAAAAAGGCAGAGATCAGGTTTAAGACTGGCGAAACTTCCAATCTGGAACTAATCAGTGCAAAGAATAAATACCAGGAAATCGTTACCCTGAAAATTGGTGCGGAGGCGGACTTGCGGAGCAATGAACTGGTGCTAAAGCAGCTTTTAAATACATCTGAACCCATATCAATTCCTAAAAGTAAGCTACCGATTTTATTGTTCAACCCCACAGATTCGATCAATGTCATTCATAATCCGCAAGTAAATGTTGACCTGCAAAATATTGAGGTGGCCAATGCACGGATAGCTTTGGAAAAATCAAAAGGCTTACCCGATCTTACTTTGGGTTATAACCAACAGTTGGTGATCTCCGGTTTTAACCCCGCTAATATTGACCGTGGTTATTCACCAGGTACGCGCATAGCCGGGATACAGGTAGGGGTGGCTTTGCCACTATTTAATGGAGCTAACCGTGCAAGGGTAAAATCTGAACTGTTGTCGGCACAAGTAGCTCAAACCAATTACCAGCAAACCCAGTCACAGGTACGCCTGCAATTTGAGCAGGAGATGCAGCAATATCTCAAATTCAGGCAGTCGGTAGATTATTATTTAAGCGATGGATTGAAACAGGCCGATGAGCAATTACGGATCGCGCAGGTATCATTCAATCTCGGCGAGATAGGCTACATCGAATACATCCAAAATATGTCAGCAACGGTTCAGGTAAAATTAGCTTACATCGAAGCGGTGAGCCGTTTAAATCAATCAGCGATACAGATACAATTTATTAAAGGAGAATAATCATGAATATTAAAAAATATAAGATCATCAGTGTCATCTTATGCTTAGCAGTGGCGCTAGCCTCCTGTTCGGAAAATTCCGGCAAAAAGGAAAATGGTAGCAAAGAAAAGGCAGGTACAGAAGAAGCAAAAAAAGAGAAGGTTGAAGGTTTGGAACTTTCACAGGAACAAATGCGAACCGTCGGTATTGTTACCGGACCTATTGCGCAAAAGAACCTGGATTCGGTAATCAAAGCCAACGGGCAATTAGCTGTACCGCCACAAAACAAGGCAGATGTCAGTATACTTTCAGGTGGTATAATTGACCATATCAGCGTTATAGAAGGGCAGCAGGTAAAACGCGGGCAGTTATTGGCGACCATAAGAAACCAGGATCTGATCAAAATACAGCAGGATTATTTAACCGCAAAAAACAATTTTACTTATGTGCAGGCTGAATATACCAGGCAGAAGCAATTGCAGGAAGCCGGTGCCGGAACAGGCAGATCATTCCAATCGGCAGAAGCTACTTATAATGCCGAGCGCTCCCGTATTACCGCTTATGAAAGCCAGTTAAGTCAGTTAGGTATATCACCAGCCAGAATTGCGAACGGTAAAATTGTTTCGCAATTTCCGGTGCTTTCACCGATCGGCGGTACGGTTGGACAGGTCACTGCCAATACCGGCGCGTTCGTTCAGCCCGGCACTTCTATTATGGAAGTGGTGGATAACTCTAAGATACATTGTGATCTCACCGTTTTTGAAAAAGACCTGATGCATGTTAAAGTAGGTCAAAAGGTAAACTTCCAGTTAACAAACCAGGAAAACCAGGTGATCACCGGCACGATCAACGGTATCAATAAATCATTTGAAAATGAAAGCAAAGGAGTTACCGTTCACGCGGTGATCAATAACAAAGAACAAAAGAACCTTATTCCCGGTATGTATGTAACAGCGCTGATCAGCACGGGCAGCAGGTTAACATCTGCCGTTCCTGTAGATGCTGTGGTCAGGTCGGAAGGCAACCAGTTCATTTTTATAGTTATCCCCGGAGAAAATAAAAACAATACGGTAAAATTCAAAAAAGCCGAAGTATCTACAGGGGTAACGGAATTAGGATATATACAGATCAAACCTCTTAATATACTGCCAGCATCAACGATTGTGGCATTGAAAGGGGCATTTTATTTACAATCTAAGGCTGCTGGTGGCGCTGAAGAAGAATAACAAAACCAACATGAAAAAGCAAGTACAACATAAGGCAGATAAAAAAAAGCCACAGATCGACATTTCGACCGCTAAAGATAAAGAGGAAAAACACGGTCATGAACATGAGGGCGGTGAAGCTGGCCATGATCATGAGCATGGCGGAATCTTACAACGGAAATAGCTATGCAAAACCTTTCTTTTAGAAATTGACAAAAAAACATCATTTTTCGATAATATGAATGGTAGAATCAATAATATGGTGTTTCTTAATGTAACTGATTTTGTTTTTATTCTTAATATAAATATTTTTGATATCTATAGACTGCGTTGCGATAACTCCATTTTGATTATTGTTGACTGAAGTTTTAACAACTATAAATGTATCCGTCATCAATACCATTTCCCGTTCGGTTTCGTCAAGCATTTGCTTTATTTGCTTTTTACTCTTCTTAGCCCAATCCCCATTAGCCACCTTAAGGGAGTCCGGATCAACGTCTTGGGTAAATGTTACTTTTTCATGGTATCTGACTGCCAGTTTTTGTAGATGTTTCCTATAATAAGCTATTTTCCCTTTAACAGACATGCAAGAGCTTATCCCTAAAACAAAAATTAAAAGTAAGCCGACGTACTTCATCTGATAATATTCAAATCGCTTTGTATAAAAGTTTAATTAGGATAAATCCAGGGGAATGTTGAACTCCATACCTGCGTATTTAATGTCAACACATTGGACGTGGATGAAACGACTATGGATTGATTTCCGACCGATATCTTTGTCTTTGTTAATGATACCTGACCTGAATAGCTCAAACTTGCTGTTTGTGCGTTATTGGTAAGCGCACTTGCCGTATTTAAAGGCGTATAGCTGAAATTATAAGTATAATAATAAAAGGGACCACCAGGTTCGGAATACGTACCATTGGTGGGTATTGACCTTTGATCTCCAATTGCTGAAATGACGTTTACCCGGCTTATTTTGCTGTAATACTGAAATGTCGCAACATAACTTACATTGTAATACCCCAGCTCGCTGGAACCCACTTGTTGTTTAGTCGTCCATATGTAAGAACCATAGCCTGTGGTCGCATCATCATCATTGGTCTTCAACGTCGAGTTGGTTTTTAATGACTCGGTAGAGACCTTTTTAATTGTGGTTGAAAGCGTGTTTGGCACAACATGAATCCCTTTTGCTAAAGACGAGAACATAGCCAGGGAATCATCCAGCGCTTTCAATTCATTTTCCGTAAGCACATCATTGTTAGCACCGCTTTTAGATATGATTTTTAAATTGGGATATTTTGCAATCAACTGTTCTAATTGCAAGTCTGCCGTGGCTTTCAATCTAGTGTCATTGTCTTTTTTACAAGCAGAAAAAATAAAGGCAACAATGGCAATAATCAATAATGGATTTTTTTTCATGTGTTAAAGTTTGTTAAACAAATTTAACTACAAAATCAATATCGCTTTTTATGATATTATCTGATATCGGGCATATATTGATTAAGTATTTAAAATTGACCTTTTTGAGATTACTTCCAAACACCCGTTTCAATTAATGCCTTACCAGTAAAATCTTGGGAGAAGCAACTATGCCAATTGAGTGACCGATTCCCTTATAATTATATAACACCAGCTCAAAGAATTCATCGTCTTTTATCAACTTGATTTTCACCGCATCAACCTAAGCTCGGAAACTGAAGTTATTAAGAGCTTTAATCAGCTGGACGAACTGGGAAAATACATTATCGTTAATTCACGGGTTGACGGGGGAAAACCTCGAAATTTTTTAACAAGCCTGCAATAGCCGAAAAAGCGACGGATTAAAGCTAGTTGATAACTGTTATTGAATGACGGTGGTCAATCAACTCAGAATTCTTTATGAAAGTCGAAGCTGATTCAATGAGTATGATAACAGGACATTATTAACTGGCAAGTGATGCTGTTACTAAAGGGAGATTAAATTTATGAAATTTATATTTTTTAAAATTAAAATCTTTTTAACTTTAAATATATTTTAATAAAAAGACTTTAGGGGTGTCCTTAATTGGACTGAGATTATACCCTTTGAACCTGATCCAGGTAATGCTGGCGAAGGGAAAAGTGATAACTGATATAGTTATATTTCTTTTCTAAGGGACACCCTTGAAGCTTTCATCATCTAAGAAATGCTTCATTTGCGAACAACTCTTAACGTGGTCCATTACATGGGGATTTTTAAATGGAATTTCCTTTGCAGGGTTAAAGCTGCTGATGATAGCTGATACTTTTATAAATCTCCAATTCTAATTGAGAACTATAATCGCTATCATATCATTTACCATGACCGGAATTCCATTTCCTTAGCGGAAGCTTTGACGATGGGTATTCATTCCATGCCAAACGGCTATTTTATTGGTAAAACGACCTGGGGTGCTGCGGGGCCCGATTGCAGAACATTCGATATTAACGATGGCCGTTTGCTGTAGGGGCAGTCATGAAGGTACAAACCTCTTTTGCGGCTTTTAAATACATAGATAACAAAAGATATGAAGGTGAAGGGTTTCCTCCGGATCTGATGGTGCCTTTCAACCCAATGCCTTAAACAATGGTTACGACGCGTAGCTGGATGCTGCTATTAAACACTTAAATAATTAAAACAACTATGAAAATGAAAATCTTATTCCCGGTCTTATTAGCGATTCTGTTTGTCAATCACGCCAGTGCACAAAATCAAACCAAGCGGTATTGTGAGCTTTTTGTACACTATACAAATACCAATGCAAATCAGTCACCATTTCCTGTGGAAATAAAATTAAGCTATGGCATTGACAATCAACCTGCAACCCAGGATACAATAACAATACGTAAAATAAAAAAAGTTGAAAACTATAAGACAATTAGCGATGGCCTGGACTATATGAACAGTTTAGGCTGGCAGGTTGAAAGCCTGGTTAATGTTGGAAATGTCATCAGAATTTTTTTGAGTACGAAGTTATAGTATTTAAGATTTACAGAAGCAAACAACTTTACCGTTCAGTCTCACAGTTCAGTAAAAGCTAAATTTAACTGCCTCAATGCAAGTCTATAAATATTCAGTCGTAATGACCATCGGCGAATCAGACAGTAGCGCTATCACCGGTATACAAGCGGATTTAAAAACATTCTCTGCATTGGGATGCTTCGGCAGTTCGGTAATTACGTCAGTCAATGCACAAAATACACAGGACATTGTCTTACGCCATCCTGTCCCTATCGCCTTCATAAAAAGTCAGATTGAAGCTGTTCTGGAAGATATCCACCCGATAACGGTTAAAATCGGAAGATTGACCGACCCGGATACGGTAATTGCGATAGCGGAAACGCTTAAGAAATATCCCGGATTAACAATTATCGTCCAACCAGAAGCCATTGATCGGTTTGGAAAAAGTACCGTCTCACCGGCGGCAGTGGTTGCAATAAGAGAGCGTCTTTTCCCACTGGCGAAACTGATAACAATAACTATAGATGAGGCTCTGCTCTTTAGCGCACATGAATGTGCTGAACAGCAGGCAGACCTGCGGACGGTAGCCTTTGCGATGCTTAAGATAACGGACTGCGTATTGATTAGCAATATGGTAAGTCAGGGACACCATTTGCACAGCATTCTCGCAACTAAAGATGGGTATGAAAAAGTATTTAACCAAACCAATGTCATTACCAATAATATGAACGGGGTAGCCTGCACACTGGCCTCGGCCATTGCGGCTTATGCAGCAAAGGGGCTACCTATCACCGAAGCTGTTCCGAAAGCGATTGAATATGTTCTGGCGAAAGCTATGCCAGCTTCCTGAAGAAAAATATCTTTGATCCTCTGCGTATGAAGCGCACTTTTGTTTTTAACAGAAGATTGCATCCAAGGAAGATCGACAATTACGCATTTGGCTACATTTACTCTAAGTACCTCGGGAAATATCTCCTGCCGGATTCCATTGAAAAGGCTAAAGTGGTGTATTGGCTGGATGGCGTAGTTGGGGATGGCACCGTTAACTTAACCGTTTTGAATTTACTTAAATGGGACCGTGCACTTTATACCAATAAACTGATCTCCAAAACGGATATGCAGCAGGTGTTCTCTCCTGCTAAACTTGATGATGGGTCGTTCACCAAATATGGTTTCGGATGGAAGATCGAGCAACATACTGACTATGGCAAGGTGGTGCGGCATAGCGGCGGCTGGCCAGGATATAAAAGCGACATAGAAAGGCACACCGATAATGATAAAACAATCATCGTTTTACAGAATCACTACGATGCTGCCGAACCAACCAGGAGTATCAGGAGCATTTTATATAATCAGCCATAGTCACACCGTAACAATGATGACCTGTGCAAAAATTCGATTGTAATTAAGTGATTTCCTGTCGTTTCTTATCGAAATACTTGCACAGGTCTTAGAGTACGGGAAATCCAGGCAGCTGTGAAGCTAATCCCGATACACTATCAATTTGATGATAAATGGTTTTGCGTGATGCTACTTCAGTAGTATGGTTATACTTGTCATACAATTGCTCAATCTGGTCAATGTAGGGTTTCTCCTTGGCCCAGTCTAAGGACCCGTATTTATCGGTTCCTTTAAAAAGTAAGTGTTCCAGGTAATGCGCAAGGCCGGTATGATCTTTAGGATCATTGTTACTTCCTGCACGCCCCGATCAGCGTTTGTATGCGCGGTTCCTTTTTATTAACGCTCAGGATAACCGTTAAGCCATTTTTGAGCTTGTAAAACCTTGCATGCATAGGGTCGCCCGTTACATAACGATAGGTGTATCCAGCTTCACTGCCTTGTTTCCATTCGTGCTTTACCTGGGCATGCACCCCGTTATACCTGCAACAACAAATAATGTAAATGCTAACAGATATTTCCCTTTTTTGTAATTCATTTTTCGGTGTAGTGATTTATTGTGCCTTTACTGTTTTGACTTCCTGAGCGCGATTCTTTATCGGAATAGCGTTGCCTGTTGAGCTATAACTATTTAATTCAGTAAAATTGACGATTGCTGGTAATTATATCAATGATTCCATCGAAAATCGTAAATTATATGGAATAACCGCTTTATATCTTGTTTTTTTCTAATTTGGAGGCTGCATTTTACCAATCAGTGTATTTTTTTATTTCGGCAGTTCAATAACCGGCAGTAAATTCCTTTATTGAATCACGATAAATTCTCTATTTTGAACGTAGCCGATCTGGATTGAACCATCGGTATGTACGTGAAATAACGCCGTTTGCAAGAGCAACAGTACCGTTTAAGAGTGATCATCAGCTGTTCAGGTCAGGTTCAAACGCATTACCCTTTTCGATATAATTCAAAAATTCGATTACCATAATATCTAAGAATTTTGACGGCCGCGTCGATTTCCGCATTTTGATTTCAGCGAAACGATGTGAATATCTTGCCAGGCTTACTCCAAAAGCATCTTCACACCACTTTACCAGGGCGGCAATAGTAACCTGGCTGCCCCTCGTGCGCATATAAACATATAAGGCATAAACCAGCTCGACCAAATCTGACTTGTCCGAAGGCCATTTGGCAAGGATACTATTCGCGAAGGGCTTGTTGGTGAAACCTTTAGTTTGAGAATGAGACGTATCGAAGGCGGCATTTTCCCGCCATTGTTTGTTGATGCGCAAGCCTACCCATTTCATTTCAGTGGCGAGGAAATCCTTTAGTTTGTCAGCGACTGACTCATTTTCTTTAAACAGCACCATAGATGATCGCAGTTTAAGCAAATCCAAATGCATTTGTTTCTTTATTAAGGTTAGCTGAAAATGCTTTAGTTTTACAACATCATCATTATCATACTCCACTGATTCATATAAATTAAACATGTATTCCAAAAAAGCGGGATGATTAAAATTGGAGGATATGAGTCGGTCAATTAGGCCACCAGATGTTAATTCTTTTATTTGCCTGAGCGAATCGCCAAATGCTTTGAGATAATCAGCTAAATGGGTGGATGGTTCGATATTTGCCGAAATATCTTTAAAGACAGATTTTAACAGATTTAATAACGCAGGTTCGATGTTGAATTTTGCCAGTATTCCGATCAGCGTATTCACCTGATCGGAAATTGTTATCTTTAATATACTTCTGCTATACCTGTCCGGTACCTCCCGGTCCTCCAGCAAGGTCCCCAACTTTTCCAGGAACACACGCAGATAACCGTGCTTTCGAAATTTTCTATACCTCACATAGATCCGGTCACTTAATGCAGCTAAAGCATTCAAGCAGGACTTTTTTTCATCACCAGCCAAAATTAATTGGATTTGCATGCCCCAGCAAAGCTCTTCCCAACGGGCGAATAAATCACTCCTTTGAACCTGTAAATCATCCAGCCTGTCAATCATTTCCCATAGCCGGAACAGTTCCATCAATTGGTCAATCATATGCGATTCAACTTTTCCGATGACCATGGCTTTAACCAAATGTACATCACTATTTCGTCGGCATATTCTTTTTGATTTCTTGCAAAGTGCGCAGTCGTTATATTATGACTCAATTGCTCCTCGGCTGCCGGGTATCGGATAAGCCACGCCTGCGGTTTACATGATGTGTCATTCATAGCAAACAATATTAGTTATGAAATAAGCTAACCCACTATTCCTTCCTCATCCTGATAAAGGCGCTTAACGGCCAACATTCGTCCAAACTCAGGAGCTTAAGAAGATTAACTTTTAATTAATAACAAAGGTTGGTATTCAAAACTGTCAGTGTCAAGTGCCTTTTCGTACAAAAATTGAGGCACCGAATAGAAAAAACCTGAAGTATGACGTAATCAGCGCTTTTTTTCGGAAAAACGGGGCGATTCATTTGCAGGCTTTAGCGGGTTTAACTTATATTTGAATGAGTGATAGAGATCATCCCCGTTTATTCTGCTATTTTTTACTTTCATGGGAGCTGAATTAAAAAAGGAAGAACTGCTTTTACTACACACAAAAATTTCCGATCTCCCCGTTTCTGAACATTTACTCATGGGGTGTAGAAAGATGGGCTTTGGCAACCTGCAGGAAATCATCGATCTCGGTTGGAGCAGGCTCATGGAAAAGAGGGGCTTCACTTTCCGGTGGTTAACTGAATTGACCACTTTATTGGAAAGTCGGAAAATGCTTCATTTATTGCAGGCAGGCCCTAATCCATCGGAGGGTGTTCATTGATCCACTGGACAGCTTTTAGGAAATACGATTTTACTTTATCGGAGGTAAGCTTTTTGGGATTATTATATCTGTTCTTGACATAACCGGTGGAAAAAATTTGCTGGTGATCCGTCTCGATATGTTTGGCTATGTAATCAAAATAAGTAACTTTTTTCATGCCTGTAAAAAAGCCGATTTCAATCAACACACGGAAAAAATAGACGACCTGCTCCACCGTTGCAGATACCCGGAGAAAATAAGGACTAAAGAGCCTGTTTTCCCATTTTTTGTATGTAATCCTGGATTGTATCCGTAAGTGCTTCTTCAGCATGATTTCCTCCTCTTCCAGCGCTTGAGCAAGGATAGCGCTCAGGGATGATGTACCATTCTCGTAGCCATTACCTTTATAGACCGGGACGGATCGCAGGTCACGGATCTTTCCTGCAACCTTGACCAGTTCATCCTGATAAAATTCGACTTGATCGTAATCCGTTTGCATTGCTTTGGTATAATAACAGATCAACGGAAAATAATTGAAATTTAACCGGATCAGGTCAAGGAAAAGCCGCGTGCGTAGCTCAGGCCCGGTGTAATTATTGACCAATTGATAAAGAGCGGTCACAAAGGTCGTCAGGTAATTTAGCTCCCGGCTATTTTGGACGGGGCGATAGGCCGGTTTGGACAACACGTTAAGATAATCCCCGATGAGTTTCATCAGCGCTTTATCTTCGCCGCTGGCCGTAAGTGCCCGGATGATCGTGGCCGCCATCTTTTGGTTTTCGGTAGCGAATGCCTGTTTTAATGCCAGCGGTACTTTGAGCTGGTCATTAAATGCGGAAGCATAATTTTCTTTTAAGTATAGGTAAACGTCATTTAAGGCTTGAAGCAGGCGGCTGATCAGGGAATGAGCAGGGTTGTTATCCATCGGATTTGGCAGTCGACCGACATACCGGTCCGACACTTTGCAGATCTCAGTTTGCAGGTATTCAATGTACGCTGATTTACGGCCTTGGTCCCCGTTAAAATGATAGATCGTTTCCCGTATGGTTTGTACGGCCCGTTCCCTTTCGTTGGTCATCAATTCAAGGGCATTAGCTAAGCATTCCTGGCTGTATCCACCCGGTGCGTTTTGTAGAAGCTCCTGTATCAGGAGCTCCATGGCTGCTATTGTTTTCATAGGTTTATCGTATAAATGCGATGCTTAGCCCGTATATCGCTTTGTTTTTGCTGCGTCAAAGGTCCATTGTAATACCTGCCTGATCGTTCTGATGATTTCTGCCCGATCAGCTTCTGAATGAATATTGATGCCGCATAGCGTGCTATGATTCGTCCGCGTATGCAATACCAGGTAATAGATGCCTGACACCAAAAGGGCGGCAACCGCCTTGAAACTAACCCCGGATCCTTCAAAAATCGGGTCGGTATGATTAAAGAACTCTCTGGCAAGGCTTTCCCTTATCCCGCCGATATCATCCATTATCGAGCACTTTTCCGTAATCTCCCAAAGAATGAGCTGCTGCATTTCTTCGTCCCGGTAGAAGTAGTCAAACTGTTTTTCCAATACATAGACGAGCATTTCTTGCAGTCCGCGTTTCTTGTGCATCTTTTCAAGCATCTTCGAAAGTTGCGTTTTCGAACTCATCCAATAATCTTTTTCAGCGATATATATGGAGATCAGCTTATCCATGGTGCCGAAATATTTGAATATCAGGCTTGTGGTTACATCTGCTTCCCGTGCGATAATCCTTGCAGTTAAACCTTTATAGCCTTTCTTTTTAATAACGCTACCGACCGCTTCGATCAGTTTATGCTCTGTAAGCGGCCTGTTGTTCGTTCTGCTTGAAACTCTTTTATATCCTGTCTTCATTGGTATGTTTTACAGCTAAATTTCTATCAAACTCTTGTGATGCTTTGAGATGCCAATCTCATTGTCCACCCGGGCAAAAGCCTTCAACGCTTTGTCAAGTTGTTCTTTAGTATGGGTAGCCATGAGGCTCATTCTTATCCTCGCATCTTTCCTGGACACAGCAGGATAAATAATCGGGTTGGTATAAATGCCCTGTTCCAACAGTAAGCGACCAGCCTCTCCTGTTTTTTTGGGGTCTCCGACCTTAACCGGGATAATAGCCGATTCCGTTGTACCTATGTCCATGCCCAGGTTAAGCAACCCCTCCCGGAAATAGTGGATATTTTCCCAAAGTTTAGTCATCCATTGCGGTTCTTCCTGCAGCAATATCATCGATTGAAGTATGGCCGCAATATCGGCGGGTGTTCCTGCCGCTGAAAACAGGTGTTGCCGAGACTGAAATTTTAAAAGTCGGATCAATTCTGGACGTCCTACGACGTAACCCCCGATACTGGCAAATGTCTTACTGAAGGTGCCGGTAATGAGGTCTACTTCTCCCAGCAAATCATAAAGCTCCAATACACCGCGCCCGGTTTTCCCGATTACACCGATACCATGTGCATCATCTATGACCAGGTAGGCACCGTAATTTTTAGTAAGCGCAAGGATCTTGTCCACCGGGGCCATATCACCATCCTGCGAATACACCCCATCGATGACGACCATTTTAGTCCGGTAATTGTGCTGCGCGCTTTTCAGAACGTGTTCCAGCTTATCCAGGTCATTATGCAGGAAAGTTTTAACATTAGTCAGAAGGCCTCCTTCCTGGACACTCGCGTGTACAGCCATGTCAAAGATGGCGATGTCCTCTTTTTTCATCAGGCATTGAATAGTAGCGCTGTTTGAAGTATAACCTGTCGTATATAAAATGGCGCTGTCTTTATCCCGATTAAAGAAACCTGCGACAGCCTCTTCCAGTTGCTGATGAAAGCTAAAGTGCCCGCCGATGGCAGGGGATGCCCCCGAACCGGTACCATATGCTATAACCGCATCGATAGCTGCTTGTTTAACTTTTGGGTGCTGGGTAAAACCAAGGTAATCGTTCGATACCAGCCCGACCAATGGTTCCGGTTTCGCTCTGCCAGGAAGCATTACTTGTATTTCGGGACCGCATCCCGAGGTACAGACCATCCGGTAATTGAGGTGTCCGCGATCATCTAAAAAGTCTAAATAGTTACTGAATAGTTCGGCCCTGGCGTACATGTTGTAGCCCCGAATGTTTTCAAAATCCTTGAAACTGGCCTTCTCAAAGTCGATTTCCATAGTAATAGGGGTAAGTATTTTGAAGCTTACCCTTAAATTTAGAACGCAAAAAATTAAGAAGCGGTCACTTTTGCTGTTTTTTAATGTTTTTTTAACTTTTTGTTATCTGTGCTTTATTAATCAATTTAGAATTGAAAAAATAAATAAATAATTAGCAATTGTGAGGGCTAATTTGGTGTAATATTGAAATTTTGATAAAAAAATGAACTCTTTTTGTTGGGTGTCTTAATTTTGCCGGAAAAGGACACTTGACTGCGATTTTGAAAAAACTTTCATTTGCACTTTGCCCGCCTTAAACTTTTATTATCCTGGGAAAAAAATTTTTTTCAAAAATGAGAAAAGTCGATTTTGGACGTCAGATTTTAAGCATCAGTTTTAAAAAGTTGAGTAATAGAGCGATTGTGGTTGTGGCTTCAGCACTTGCATGAAGGAAACATTGATCGAATACACTTTTCCTAACGGATTGATTTCCCGGGAAGATACCGGGAAGTTGCCAAAGGAATGCCGTTTATATCTCAGTTACGCCCGGGCTACACTTTATCAACTGCGGGAAGGAAACTGGTCCAGGTGGGGTAAACTATCCTGAACAGGTCATAACCAACGATTATAACTTATCTGCGGATGAAAGTCAGTATACTGATGATGATTTGTCTATACCTGACCCAGCAACTACTGCGTACGTTACCCCACCCGTATATACACCCGTACACTACAAATATCCCGTCACTATTATTTCCGGAACTACCACGGGAACAATCTATGACGTAATCATGTATGATGTTATAGCTTATCCCAATAATATGACTTATTATAGCCCTACCGGTCAAAATGTCACCAGGGTCGTAACACCAATAACGCTTAACAAAAGTTATACGACAGCTCCACATCTGGTTAATGTATCCTGGTCAGCAGAAGCTAATTTTCGTTATACTTATTTGAACACCGGAGTGACGATAACGCGCCAACGCTCATGCAGCTATTCAGTACCGGTACCAGTTCCATAATTTTATTAAATTTGATTCAATCTGGTAATATATTAGGATATGAGGAAAGAAGAAAAAAACAGCTACGCTGTTCCGAAGTTGTTAATTAGTAATGTGACAGACATTATCGAGAATCTGTATTTTGAAATCGTAGTTACAACTAATGCCCGGATGCTTTCCTTATTTTGGGAAATAGGAGACGCCCTTAATAAAAATCAGAAAAACGGTAAAGAGGTCAATGACCTAATTGATGAAAAGCTTTCTGTCTCACTTATTGAAGCGTATAGCTCAATATTCAGCACAGAAAATTTAATAATTATGAGGCTTTTAGCCGAAAAATGCTCGCAGACTTTCCTGGATAAGATCAGCCCTTATATAAGTTGGAAATACATTCCTTTCTTGCTTGAGCTTGATAGTGAGGATGAATGGATTTTGTATATAAGACTGGTTATTAAAGAACAGTTACAGCCAGATCAGGCGAAACAGCGTTTGGTACAAACCCCTACCCAGGATATGCGCTTGAAACTTAAGTTCCCTGATTATCCATTTTTCGACCTCGTTCAGCCGAACGGAGAGCACAGGCCAATAATAGAAAATTATTTTAATGGAAATGAAGGGAATGCCTTCAGGCCTCTATTGGAACCTACGGATATACTTCAAATTTCAAGTCTAAATACTTCCCGGGGATCTTCGGTAAATGATGAATTGTTAATGTTTATAGCCTCAAAAATATCGGATTTCCGAATCCTGCATAATCATTGGCTGAACATTCGATTTAATTTATTATTTGTAAATTTGGGTAGAAGAATTAAAGAAATATTTGTAAATTTCAATGAATCAAGCGCACAAGAAAACGCGCTTTATTTGGATCTATCCCATCATTTAGAGAGTAAATTTGGAAAACTTTTCAATCAAGTACAACTCAATCAAAGTATAAGTTTTGCGCAACAATTTAACGATCACATACAACTGATCGAATTCGCTGGATTAATCAGATGGGAACACATTTTGTTGTTAATACCTATTAAAGACATTGATGAAAAATTTTATTATGCCAGGCTTACTGCTAAAGAAGGTTTAAATGCTGTAGAGCTTAATAAACAGATCAAAAGCAATAATTACAAGCCAACGAATGCTACTGAGCCGGAAAATAAAACAAATCCCCTGATAGGCCAAAAGGAAGAATCGGAAGGATACTTCGAAAATGAAATAACGAACAGTCGAGTGGTGCAAAACATCTACGAAAACAATGATTTACTCGAATTTATGAAAGTATTTTAGTCCCAAGTAGCTGAATTATCATAACACCAAACAGGGGCGCCCTTTGTTAACCGCATCGGCCCACGTTGAACGCTGCCCCCTATCATTCTGGAACACATTCGTTACGATCAGTAGTTCGTCGCTAACGGTAACTTCGTGCTGAAATATAGCTTGCCCTACCCTGTATGCTTTGCCGTATTTAGTAGATACCTAATTGTCTTTCCGTCTTTTCGTAACATTGTCGAGTCGTGTTGGCACTGGTTAGCATGCAGAGCTGAGCCATACCCTACCTTATACAAAAGCTTTACTCCACTTTGTAGCGTATTACTTTCCTGCCCAATTTACCATCTGCGTCAATTCCCTCAATCGTGACCCGGTATGTACCGGGAGAGCCTGCATTGTTAAATTCAAAACTGGCATGACCGTTCTGATCCGTTACCATATTTGGCTTCCAGAATACAGTTGTCCTCAGATCGGCAACCTGATAATTAGTTTGGGGATTGTCATATAGGGGTGAGTAGAATGTTCGCACCCGGTAATAACCTTTGAAGCCCGGTAAGACCAGCCCAGGCTTGTTTTTGTCCTGCTGGTGGAGGTATTCATCATCTGCAGCGTTCCGCAGGTTGATTAAAATCACCCCGGTAGATCCATCGTAGGCAGACTCGTAGGCTGGCGTTTTCAATACCTCGACACTACCGATTTCGCTCGCCGGTGTACTTTGAAAAAATCCATTGACCATCTCCTGCTGTACTTTGATACCATTCACCACGAGTAACATTGGTGTTCCTAAAACGATGTTCCTGGCTAAATAAGGCCGGTGATCTTTAAAAATAACACCGTTCAGACGTCCTTCCAGGCATTGCTCTATGGTGCTGCAGGAGGCTTTACTAAAATAATCGAAACCGATAACTTGGTCAGCATTGCCTTTACCGTTCAAGTTATAGGAATCATCGACCATTTGACGTTTCCTGCTATCTTTAACGGTAACCTCTTTTAATACAATCGTATGCCTTCCTAAACCGGCTGATTCTTCCGCCTTAAAAAGTTGTTGGGCCGCCTTTAAATATGCCGGTGACAGCATGCTGTTCTCAAGATCCGTCATTCTACTGTAGATAGAAGAACGGTTGTTCATCGAGGTATCCATTTTAATCAGGACGTTTTTGTTTTTTTTGGCGTTTGTGCCTGTAAGACCAGTTTTGCGCTATCCCTGATAAACAAATTCCGAAAAGCAAAGTGTCCATTTTCATCGGCTACGGAATCTAACAGGAAAAGGATACCGGAATTACTGAACAGCGTAACTTTCGCCTTTGGAACCGGTTTACCGGACATGGTGATTACAGTACCGGACAGCTCCATGAACTTTTCAGCCTTATAGGCCGACGGCATATCGGGTTGAGAAAGCAAAGACTTCCATTCAAATCGCCGGTAGCCTTGGGTAAGCATCAGCAGGTCTAGATCTGCCCTGTTCTCCTTCCCTGTATTCATAAAATAATGACCAGGCTGTTCGATATACCCCCGCAGGTCTGCTGTCAGCAAAAATTGGGACAAGATGTTAACTTCAGGCACCTTACTGACGGGCACCTTGCTCTCGTCTATTACCGAGGCAGCGAAATAGCCGTTGATGGCATTGCCGTTGTTATCCTTAGCATCAAGTCCAATGCTCATTTTTTGCCTGACCCTGGTTACGCTGTCAACCTTGACCTGCAGGTTTAAAATATCTTTTTTATGTACAATAAACACGATTCGTTCTTGCAAAGGCTCACCGCTACTTGAAAACAACGTGATCTGTGTAATACCGGAGGGAAACCTGCTCTTGGGAATTGACAAATTTAAATAGCGTCCATCCACATTACTTTTGACTACATATCGTGGTCGACCGTTTGACTGTGCAAACACATAAACCTGCCCCATGCTACTGAAAGAAGTACTTGTGCTTACATTCACCCGCATACTATCGCCGCTGTTATCATCTATATGCATCACATAACCACTTTTTAGGACCGCGGGCAGGTTGACAATTTGGTCAGCTTCCCCTGTATTAGTCAGTACGGCTCTATAGGTTTTACCGGCTTCGGGTATAAACCAAAAATCGCCCATCCCTAGGCTCTTCGTAGTCAATGAAGCTATTTGTTTCTGCTCATTGTCTATGATCTTCCCGCTGATTTCTCTCCCTAGCCCGTCAGGTCCTACAGCTTTAAATGCTACCCTGGACAGCAGGCCACTCACCAGGTAACCGCCTTCCGGGAAAAGCTGAAAATCGACCGGGCCTGACGCTTCCCGAATGTGGATGGTCTTGACAACAGATTCATTGGGACTGAGATGGATGCTGGCCATAATGGCCCCGGTTGAAACATCCCTACTTTCTGTATCGAAATTAATTTTCACTTCTCCTTTGTCGTTGGTCATCGCCTTTCCGCCAACTATTGCTCCGAGTTTAAGCAGGATATGATAATTGACCTCCTTGCCGGAAACCGGGATACCATCGTTTGTTCTGAAGCTGATCAAGGCGGATACTTTTTGCCCTTTACCGGATGGCTTATAGGAAAGGTTGGCGATGGCGTCAATATGCGTACCAGAAACGCGACCAATAGGAATGACTTGTTCAAAAAAATAAGCCTCTCCTGCGTTACGCATCCAGTTCGTATAGGCCCTCACCCGGTAGTTGCCGGCTTGTAAACTATCCGGCAAAGCAAAATCCCCCCAGGTAAGACCGTCTTTCAAAGGCAGTTTGATCCATTTAATCAGTGAGTCTCTGTTATCCGACAGTTCAATATTTAAGGTTCCGCTGATAGCTGATAACCGATGATCACCGGCGGTGACTATCGCTTTGAACCATAGATCTTCTCCGGCGACATAACATGGTTTATCAAATTGCAGGTACACTTTTTCAGGTTCAAAGCGGTCAAGCCATAGGTCAAGCTTTTGCACAATAATGGCAATGACCGGATCGTCATCCTTAAAACCAGTGGTTGTTATAAGCGATAAGGCGGCAAATAATATGGCCGTCGTCAACGCGATATGTCTTTTCAGGAACCTCATCGATATGAAATAATTGAATGGCATGCCTGGATTATGGAAGCGTGGGATAAATCAATGGGAATGACGCGCTATTCAGGGTAACACTATTTGAAATAAGATAATTTGATGCGGATGCCACTACGACAGGTGTCGAAACTCCTCCGGGATTTGGCGGGTAATAGACGTGAGAAAAGTTTGCCGTACCTGATAGGTTCAACTGAACCTTCGATTTATCTTGAGAAATGGTGTAAGACTTACTTCCGGAGGTATAGTTAAAAGAATAATAGTTTCCGCTGCCGTCAGTTGTTTGCGTACTCGGCGAATAGGAGTTAAGATTGGTCACTGAGTTGATATAATTAAGGTAACTACCGGTTGAATTATTGGTTTGGTAGCCGATTGTTGTATTGTAAAAAACCTGAAAATAGCCTAACTGACTTGATCCTACAGTTTTATAATACGACCATTGATTATTGATTAACAGGTTGTCCATAATCATTCGTTGAAAGTTTGCCGTCTTTATGGATTACGTTTGAGATAAGCCGGGATGACTGGGATTCCGCATCGGTGTTTAGCATCGCATTCGAGATGGAGACACCCTTTAGAAGCTCTGAAAATTTAGATAAAGAATCGTCCAGGCTTTTAAGTGCATCCGGGCTGATATTTTGGCTTGTCGAAATTCTTGTAAGCAATTTCAGATTTGGATATTTAGCCATCAGCTGCTCCAATTGTTGAGTCGTATTACTGATTTGAGAATTATTTTCCTTTTTGCAACATGCTAAAAATAAAATAACCATGGTTGCGGTTAAGATCAATGTTTTTTTCATATTATAATCCTATAACATTAGATATTTAAATATCTAATGTTATAGGATTATAATATGCTATGATACTAACAAATGCTAACCATATATTACCTCATGTCGAAGCCTTTAAGAATGTAATGAGGTTTATTTATCATTACCACAGCACCTGATTTTGTCATCCTCCCTTATTAGAAAGAAATAACCCGGTTTTCACCGGACACCATCGCCATCCCTGTTGTTGATTTACGGCGTCTATGTCGCCGTAGATAACACGTTCGGGGAAGAGTTGGCAATAAAAAGCCAGTGAAAGTACCCCTGAAATTATACATTTTGCTATTTGCGGTAGTTATAGGGTTATACTTTCAGCGTCTTATAAAACCTGGATGATTTTGGTGCCCTGTGTGGGGTTCTTTGCCTTCTCGATCGTACCAGGTATGCAACTATACGTCGTCAAGCTTGCGAGCGATACCTTCCCGGAACTGAAGATGTGGCCTCCAGTTTAAATATTGCGGCGTTTAATATCCGCATAGCCTTGGGTTCCTACACGTGCGGGTTAGTTGTAACATCATCATTGGGCATCTAATATACAGCATTGGCAAATGCCGGCTTTGTCCTGGTAGCTATCATTTTAAGTGTGGTAAGCCTAAAAAGGAAAAGGGCGACCCAAATTAAGCTTTTAACAGCACTCAAATTTGCTGCCCATTGTAATACTTGGTATCTTTATTACATAAGATTTGCAATCGATCTATAGCAAGAAATTGGAGCATAATTCGGTGAGTAAGCAATTATCCCACTTATAAGACACAGCCATCAATATAATTTAAAGGTGTTACAAAATCCTCCCTGTTAAGCAACCAAAAGCGGAAGAATACAGGACTGTCAAGGGAACGTAGAATAAATGACCTCAAAAATCACCAACAAAAGCCGCCTTGCAAATGAAAAACTTACGCTTATCTTTACCCTAACGAACGTTCTTTACGGTACCGAAAAGGTTAAGACGGGAAACAGGCCAAAACATGGAAACTTTGTGGGAGCCAATGCGATTATGGCGCTTTGCGCCATAATCGCAGACAGTAATTGCCAATGACCAGCGCATAAAATGGGCGCAAATGGTATATGTGAACGTGCTAAAATTGTCGTAATCTTTCAGCGTTTCAGACATTTCGGTTGAAAACTTTTCACCCGAATAATAATCAATCCAAATTTTTGGTCTTTAAGGGCGTGGACGGCCCTTTTAGCAGGCGACTCATTTTAGGTAGGTACGTACTTAAATAAATTTTCCCGCATAAATGTCTTATCGCGGGAAATACCTTCAAGGTGTAAACGGAAATCATAGGAAGTATTCTCCCGCAAAAAGATTTCCCGTAAAATATTTAAAGTTTGATTATTTAATATCGCAACCTCTTCTTCACTAAGAATATCAGGAATGACGAGTGAATTTTTTTAAATAATCAGATTTATTCAAAAAATCGATCCACCAATTTTCACTCTATTGTGCGGCGGTTGACTTGGTATCTAAACTTGGAGAAATGCCCGTATCAATAAGATTTGAATGAAAGTGATAAATCTAATAAGCCGGAAAACTCCGGCTTATTAGATAGAAAAATCTGTTGAATTACAGAGCGTAAGCGCTTTCATTTTCCTTCTTTTCTTTTTTTTCTTTCTCTTTCTCAGGATCAACTGTTTCAGTTGTGCCACCAGGAAGTTTCTCCTGCTCAAGCGGAGAACTCACTTTTGCTCCTAAAAATGCTTAGGATCAAATTTTGATTCATTTTGATTTTTCATAAAATGTAATTTGAATTATTTATTCCATCAATTTCAAAACACTTTTAGCTTATTTAAAATGGATCGGGTGAAATCAAAGTTTAGGAGGGTGAAAAAGCATGACGCCGATGTTGTGCGTTATATTTATTTGTATTTAGACTAATTTTGTTTCTATTAAGTTGTTATATAATAGTTAATACCTTTGTCAAACTTCCTGATTACGGAACATTAGTGAAATGTTTTATAATAGATGTTGTCAATCATTCAAAAATCATTTACATTCATGGCGCTCAGATAGTCTTAAAATACAAAACTATTTTACAGTTGGGCAATACTTATCGTGAAAGGTTTTATAGATGGGATCCTCTTTCTCTAAGATCTATTAATTCCGTATTAATTCCCACTCGGAGAACTGAATTACACTACCTGACTGCGGAGCTGATATGCTTAACCTGTAATAAGCATAGGATGTGGTGTTACTAATCGCATACGTTTTTTTAAGGAAACGTGAGGCAAAGGATTGATTGGTCTGTGTGTCCAGTGTAGTCCATGATGTTCCATTGTTTGAGCCTTGGAGTGTCCAGTTTTTTGGATCCCGCGCAGGTACATCATTTGCCGAAGTAATTGTATAGCTTACTACGGTTGCCGCAATATTGGGTTTAAATTGTACCCATGCAGATGCGTTTCCTGTATAATATTTAGTAGCTGTATTGTTATCGATGATTTGTGTATAATCTTCACCTGATGGCGAGCCGGTTTGGTATTGCGCAGTTAGTGAACCAGCGTAATTGGTTATGTCGGAACCAGTTGGTGGAGGTGTAGTGTTGATCTCAACAGAAGCTAAAATCGCATCAGTATAACCTTTATTTTTATTACCAGCATAAACCATGATGCCCGCTTTGTCTGGATTTGGATGTCGTTGGCCCTCAGCAACGGCGCTGCTTTGACTGTTATAATCGGATACCATACCGAGCATTACTTTTGCATTACCTAAAGTATTAGCCCAATAATTAAATCTGGTGGTATTATCCTGAAAATAACCCTGATCCATCACAAAATTCAAATATTGACTCAATGCAGTTTCACGGAAAATAGGGCCGGGCGCACCGCCGGAATAAAAGGCACCTGTGTACATTTTAGAGGTACTGTTAGTGGATAACGGGCCAAAATATTTCCCGAATTCTTTAATTAGGTTCCGGTAGTTGGTGTTATCCGTCGCATTATGCTCAACGTCAAGCGAGATTCCATCCAAACCTACTGTATTTACACAATCGTTCACAAATGAGGCAAATTGGGTGTAATTGTAAGCGGTGCCGTTATAAGTAGTGAATGGAGTGGCGGTACTCCAACTTGCATTGTCGTCGACGTTCATTAAAACCTTAATCCCCCGCGCACGTAGGGTTTGAATATCAGCAAGAATTTGTCTTTTATTTTTGTAATAAGCGTTTTGCATAGCGCCGGAATTGTAATGGACTGTATCCGCCAGTTCCCATAAAGTGCCTTCAAATACAATCACAACGTTTGCTTTGTCTGTAAAAGTGGTTAACGGCAATATACCCTGATTGACCGGGGTTACATCAAAAACATAATAGGCTACTTTGTTTTGTCCCGCTGCGGGTAACGCCGTAGCTGCCAGACTCATGTTTTGCGAAACACCCAGCCCGATTTTTCGTACATTATCCATAGTGGTAGCTGTTTCTTTTTTGCATCCCAAAACAGATAGTAACAAGGTTAAAGCAAACAAGCTTTTGAAATGATTTAACTTTTTCATGATAAGTAATTTTAATGTATGGTTAATAAATGTAACAGTTTCCTAATTCATTAAATCTAATGCTTTTTTAGAAAAAAGGAACCCGTTTTTTGGTATTAGGTGACATGCTGAAGACTGTGATAATGATCACCAACTTGCGTCTTTTTTGATGTTAGGGTAAATCGGGCAAGACTTAATGTTTGAAAATTACCATCGATAATGGTTTGTCATATAATTCCATCGCTACTGAAAGATATCAAACTTACAAAACCATCAATTGTGTTTTCTTGCTCTTCGAAGATACTAAAGGTTTATATATGATACACCCAGGGCCCTGATCCATTATCCTTACCCCAAGCATCCATGATCTTGCGTTACCGGATGTAACGGTCATTTCCTGGCCGGTAAATATACTTATTGCCATAGGTGTAACTTGTATAGGAGGTTTTAATACGCGTTCCATCGATGGTAATCCGCAAATAAACTGGGTCGGTACAATCATTTCCATCTCTTTACACAAAAGAGTAACCCAAAAGTGTTGTTCATCGCTTAAAGCTTTAAAAGTTATAAGATTAGTTCTTTTATGGCAGCTATTAAGATATTAATAACTTAATGCTTAATACCAGCAATTTACAATCTTTCTGGTAATCTATTGGGCTTTTCAATCCGCACAGTTCGCCAATAGGTCACCAGAAGAATGTGATTATTTGGTTTTATTGGGATGAAAGCAAGCTCACATGGTCAACGCTACCCTACGAATCAACTTATTAACCCCCAATAAATGTTTTTTGCTTACTTTGATGATTTAGAACCTCAAATTAACCGAAGCTAAAAAGTTAATCGGTGCCTGGGTAAACCAGTAATTGGAATCTACCACCTGCCCCGCTATTATACCGGGATAGGTTGCACGTCGGACTGGTACTTTTGACTGAAAATATTATTTATTTTCCCATGTTTTAGGGCTTTTCTTTAAGTCTAATGCTTTTTAAATAACTCTCATAATTTGTTTCGAAACGGGCGATTTAATATCTATTGCAATTAGAAGAGGTAATATTTGATATATTAGCTTTGTGATTGCCAAAGATTTAAATAATGAGCGCGAACTGTTGATTAAAATTGCAAAAGGTAATCAACATGCTTTCCGTCTTGTCTTTGATAAATACCGAAGCAAAATTTACAGTTATTCTTTAAAAATTCTTAAGTCGGAAAATGCAGCGGAAGAAGTAGTTCAAGATGTGTTTCTCAATCTGTGGTCAAACCGAGAAACCTTAGTACACATACAAAACTTAGGGGGCTATTTAAGAAGATCCACCAGAAACTGTGCTTTAGATGATCTCCGGAAAATTGCACGGGAAACAACAGCGTATTCAATAAAAAACATCGATTGGCAGGAAGGTGATCAACACACTGAAAAGCTGATTCATTTTAAAGAAATACAGGAAAGCCTAAATAAGGCACTGGATTCTTTGTCTCCTCAGCAGAAATTGATTTATACCCTGTGTAAAATTGATGGTATGAAACATATTGAAGTTGCCCAACAACTAAATATTTCCATTCAAACCGTCAGAACCCACTTGAAAATAGCCAATCAGGCTATTAAAAAACTAATGCAATCGCATTACAAAACTATATTCTTAATAATTCTTCTATCTGTTAATCAGTAGGTTGTATTTATTCTCCTCGTTTTACCAAATTCAACTACCCACTTTTTTCATTTAAGACGTCATGTTATTATAAGCAGGTTAACATACTGTTAAATAATTACTATTTATCATACCTCAAGCATGACGGAAGACCGATTTAAATATTTGTACGGGAAATATCTCAAAAATGCTCATACAGAAGCCGAATTTCTCGAATGGTGTAAAGCAATCGACGGAGGTTTGTATGAGCAAGAACTGGAGAAATTAGCTGATGAATTATGGGACGCTGACGATCTTGATCAGGATATGTCGCAGGCTAAGGCCGATCGAATGTTTAAATCAATCATTTCAATATCACAAAATAATGAAGATGAAAACAAGCAAAACTTCTTTTTGAAGAGGTATCGATTTGCTGCTGCTATGATTGCCTTTTTGCTGATAAGTTCAGGCATCCTGTATTACTTTGAAGCCAACAAAAGGCCGGAGGTTACGCTAATGCAAGCCAAGTCATCGAACGAGCATGAGTTAATCAAGCTTTCGGATGGGAGTACGGTGGTTTTAAATAATCATAGCTTCTTAAAATACCCCGCATCATTTAATGGCCGGCTTAGAGAGGTGACACTTATCGGTGAAGGCTATTTTGATATTAAACATGACACCCGTCACCCGTTTATCGTGCATACGGGTAACTTATCAACTACGGTACTGGGAACAGCTTTTAATATCAATGCATATGAAAAGGGAAAAAATATTACTGTTACTGTAACGCGCGGCAAGGTGAGTGTGAGCAATGCGGATAAAGTTCTGGGGGTAATTGTACCAAATGAGCAATTATCATTTGACAAGGTGGAGGAAAGTGCGATGCAGGCGCATGTTAATTCTACACAAATTGTGCAATGGCAAAGCAAGGACATATTTTTTCAAAATATAACCATGCTGGAAGCCGCATCAGAATTAGAACAACGCTTTAACGTGAAAATAACATTTAAGCATGATGCTGTAAAAAAATGCCGCTTTTCGGGTACGTTTCTACACGGAGAAAAACTGAAAGACATCTTGCAGGTAGTATGTGATTTTAATAACGCGACGTACAGCATAACCGATGCAGGCCAGGTAATTATTAACGGACCTGGTTGTGCTTCATTATAATCTATAAATCACCCTTTAATTTAAACGCTTTAAACCCTACTGAATGAAAGAAATGTACTCAGCTTAATGCAACAAAAAACTCCCTGTATCAGCAGGGAGTCTAAAAATTATGCCTGTTTTCGGCGCCAACCGTCCACAGGCTGTTTTAAACAATTTCAACGATCACTTAAAACATTCAAATTTATGATTTTTTCTGCAAAGTCAGCAGAAAGCAATTGGTTGCGCACACCTGCTTCCAAATATGCTCTCTTACTATCACCGTATGTAATTCGTCAAATTATGCGTATAAGTTTATGTACCGCTATAATTCTAACAACCAGCCTTAACTTCATGTTTGCATCTTCTGTTAAAGGGCAAAACGCTGCAAAGGTAAATGTTACCATAGAATTGAATCATGAGTCTTTTGAATCTGCCATGAGGAAGATAGAATCTAATACGCAATTCAGGTTTATTTACCGTAATGAAGATGTCAGGCTTTTAAATAATCTGACACTGGAACGGGCCTCCCGTAGTGTCAGTCAAACGCTTGATCTGATATTGGCAAATACCGCTTTCAGTTATAAAGAGTTAAATAATAGCATTATGCTGGTCAAAAAGCCGGAGACGACTATTGATGAAAAAGTTGTAACAAAAGCTCCTCCAAGGCATTCCCTTAAAGTTTATGTAACTGACGAACAAGGAAATTTCCTCGCTTTTGCCAATGTTACAGTTAAGGGCTATCCGCGTTTAGCAGAGCAGACGAATCAAGAAGGCTTTGTTAATATTTTTAGCATTAATGAAAAAGATATCCTGATTGTCAGCTTTGTGGGTTATTTAACACAAGAGGTTGCTACCGGAAGTCAGGAAAGTATCCATATTAAACTGGTAAGGGATCCGGCGTCTAATCTAAAGGAGGTAACGGTGGTCTCTAACGGTTACCAAACCTTGCCTAAAGAGCGTAGTACAGGTGCTTTTGCAACCTTAACCGCTAAGGATCTTGAGAAAATACCAGTTCCAAATATCATTCAGCGGCTTGAAGGCCTGGTGCCCGGTTTGCAGGTTTCCGTAACCGCTGGTGATCGTTCTTTTGATTATGATAACACCCAGCAAGCCATCAACGGAGGAACACGAACTATTGGAAAGAACGACTATAATATAAATGTCCGGGGTACCAGCACTGTTAGAGGAGAAACCTTTCCGTTACTGGTCATTGATGGAGCCGTAAGTAATCTTGATCTTTCTGCGATCAACCCTAATGACATTGATAATATCACCTTTTTAAAGGACGCAGCGGCAGCTTCTATCTGGGGTGTACGCGCTGCCAATGGCGTAATTGTCATTACGACCAAAAAAGGAACGAATAGCCAGGTTCCAAAGATTAATTTCTCAACAAGTTATACCATCTCAGAGAAAGCTCGCTTAGGTTATCTTAAA
Organism: Mucilaginibacter sp. KACC 22063; assembly: GCF_028736115.1. Taxonomy (NCBI): domain Bacteria; kingdom Pseudomonadati; phylum Bacteroidota; class Sphingobacteriia; order Sphingobacteriales; family Sphingobacteriaceae; genus Mucilaginibacter; species Mucilaginibacter florum. Next base: position 436,855 of record NZ_CP117877.1, read on the forward strand.
ACGATGAACTCTGCTCAGGAGCTCAACTATGAAAAGGAATTGGTAGACCGTGGTCTTGTTACCGATTTAGGTAACGGCTCATACTATAATTCTGCATCTTATAACGTTAGGAGTCAGGGTACCTTACTTGCTTTGCAGCTAAAAGCCGGGAGTATAACGCAGGCACAGTACGATGCCCAGGCCGCAACACTAAGTGCTGTTGATAACCGTTCACAAATATCAAAATACCTTTTGCAGGCAGCGCAGAGCCAACAGTATAATTTATCAGTAAGCGGTGGCAGTGATTATTCTAACTACTATTATTCAACATCTTACAGTAAAGAACTTCCTAATGCACGGGGGAATTCGGCAGGCCGTTTAACCATCAACCTTACGCACAATTGGAAGTTATTTAAGGTAGCCGACCTTTCGGTTAATGTGAAAGGGGCATCTTTCAATTATGTTAATGACGGCATCGCTATTGGCTCAGTTTATCTACCGTCTCAAAGTACATTGATGCCCTACAATCTGCTAAAGGATGCTAATGGCAATAATTTGGCTTATGACAGAGCCGTACCCTCGGCTTTTACACAAACTTTATCCCCAGGACGCCCAAGCTGGCAATACAGTTACTTGGACGAATTGGCTAATAATGACAACACGCAAAAGGATAACGATTATACGGCTACCATTAATTTAAGAGTTCCAATTATTAAAGGCCTAACTGCAAGCGCGTTATATTCTAACGAACGTACTTTTAGTAACACCCGGACCTATTATAGTCCCCAAAGCTATTACTTTCGCGACTTTATCAATTTTTATACAGCACCCGCCTCTTCAGTCAATAGTATCGGTATCACCAACGGCGGTATTCTCAACCTAATCAATACCAATAACAATAATTATTCAGCGCGTGGCCAGTTAGATTATAATGGCACTTTTGGTAAAAGTCAACTTATCGCGCTTGCCGGTACCGAGCTGCGTCAAACGCAAACAGGACAAGGTAATCAAACACTTTATGGTTATAATACCTCATCAGGATTAAGTACTGGCGTCAATGCAGGTATCACCAACGGGAGCAATATTGGTTATGCGACCATTACAGGTTATAACAACAATTTAAACTCACCAACCAATCAGGCTGACCAAAGGCGTAGGTATCTATCTTATTTCAGTAATGCCGGATATACATTTGACAGCAAATATGTTGTAACAGCCAGTGTTCGCTACGATGATTATAACAACTTTGGGCTCGATCGTAAATACCGCGCTTCACCTGCATGGTCTGGCGGTCTCAAATGGAATCTCAGTGATGAAGCATTTATGAAGCCGGTAACTTGGATAAATAGTTTGGGGTTAAGGGCAACTTATGGTGTAAACGGCAATATCTCGACTACCGTTTATCCATTTACTTATATTGCGTTGGGCCAGAATGATAGCTATACCGGACAAGCATCGGCAAGCATCATCTTGCCGGCGAACCCGCAGTTAAGATGGGAAAAAACTTATGTGACCAATCTCGGCCTCGATTTTAGTATACTGAATAACCGCATCACAGGTACCGCAGATTTTTATAAGAAGCGAGGAACCGACATACTTGCTGCTTTTACCGTAAATCCTACTTATCTGGGTACAATTTCTTCCGCTTTAGTCGAAAACTCCAGCAAATTGAATGGCAAAGGTGTTGATCTAGGGCTTAATGGAGTTGTATATAACGGGACCGCTTTAAGGTGGACTGTTGGAGCTACCTTTTCCTATAATACCAATAAACTTGATGACCCCCGCTATACTTCGCAGTATACGAGCTCGGCCTATGCTACCACTAGCTATTATGCCAATCCGGCCGGCATAAGTTACCTGGATGGCATGCCTACAGATAAGATATTGGTCTTTAGAAATGCGGGGCTCGACGCCAATGGCCTGACGCAGGTTTATGATGCTAATGGCAACATTATTAAAGCCACTACGGCAGGTATTCCGTCATTAAGCGCGTTGAAATACGCGGGTCGCAGGACAGCACCATTTTATGGTAGCTGGAATACCTCCATGAATTATAAGGCTTTTACGTTTTATACCTTATTAACGTATCAGTTTGGTAGTGTGTTTTTAAGGCCTACGACGCAAAATTATGCGACTAATCCATACAATCTTCAATATGATTTAAACGCTGATGTTGCTAAGCGATGGATGAAACCTGGCGACGAAGCGACTACAAACGTGCCGGGCTTAAATGGAACGGCAACTGTTGTAAATACCAGTTTAATACGTTACGACTATTCCGACATTAATGTTTTAAAAGGGGATTATGTTCGGTTGCGGGAGGTATCCTTAAGCTATAAATTACCAACAGCATTTTTGAATAGGATTATGATCAAAAGCGCGAACATCGGTTTAGCCGTACGTAATCTGGGGCTTTTGTGGACGGCTAACAAACAGGGTTATGACCCCGATTTTGTAAACCCTCTGAACCATATTTATAGTTTACCGGCTTCCCGGTCATATATTCTTTCGTTAAACGTAAACTTATAATCAGCCACACCATGAAATCATTATATCAATTTACTTTAATTGCAATGGTTGCAGCGTTACTTGCCGGATGCCAGAAATATGTAGATATCAAAACACAGGGACAGTTGACACCTGGTGATATTACGAACTACCGCTATCTGCTCAATAATACTTCTGCCTATGAGCTTGGAACCCGAATGGGCGATGTAGCATCAGACGATGTAAATATTATCGATGGTAGTACCCAGCAACAACAGTTTGTATCCTACGGTGCTTATTATGCTTGGTTCCCGTTAAGTTATACTTGGCAAGCTGCTTATCCGGTAACCAGTACCTATTATAACGATGCAGAGTGGAATGCCATGTACAATACCATTTTGTATTGTAACACCGTTACCACAGAGGTGCCGACCAGTACCGGCGGCACAGATGCGCAGAAGGCTGAGCTGTTAGCCGAAGCTTTAGTACACCGCGCAGACGCTTATTTGATGTTAGTTAACAGTTATGCCAAGCCGTATAATGCTGCTACTTCGGCTTCAGACCCTGGCGTACCATTGTTACTTACCGAAACGACTGTTCAGTCTTTGGTACGTGCGCCGGTGCAAAATATTTATAATCAAATAATTGCAGATCTTAAAAAGGCAATACCGGCGTTATTAACCACCCAAGCATTTAATACTATTCCGACAAAGGCCTCTGCCTACGGGGAATTGGCTAGGACTTACTTGTATATGAACGATTATGCAAGCGCTTCATTATATGCGGACAGCGCGCTGGCCATCAAATCTACGCTAAATGATTTGGCGCCCTTAACTGCAGTTAGCTCCGCTAATTATCCACTCAGAAAGAATGATCCGGAGATTTTATTATCCAAAATTCCGGTTAATGGCTACGTTAATTATTCGCCCACCGTATTTCGCTTAAGTGACGATCTGTTAAATTTATTGGGAACCAAGGATCAGCGGTATAACCTGTTTACCTGTCCGGCAAGTAAAATCTCTTCAACTTATACTGCTGCAGGCGGCCGGTTCTTCTACAGGGAAATGGCTATAGGAGAAGCACGTAATATTGGCCCATCGGTTCCCGAAATGATGTTGATTAAAGCTGAAAATTTCGCGCGGAAAGGCGATGCCGGAAGCGCAATGACCTGGGTTAATGCTTTAAGAAAGAAACGTTTCAAAACAACAGACTATGCTGATTTAACGGCTACGAGTGCTAACGACGCCCTGGCAAAGGTAATTGACGAGCGTCATCGTGAGTTTTTTTGCCGGATGTTACGCTGGTGGGATATGCGCCGCTTAAAGAGCGAGACTCAATTTCAGAAAACTTATACCCGCACCTACGCGGGTGTAACTTATACGCTTGATCCTAACAGTAATAAATACACTTTTCAGATTGCCGGTTACGTTATTGGCCTTAATCCCGAAATCGTTCAGAATCCTTAATATTTGATTACTCCCGGCTGGCGGTTGACAACGAGCCGGGATAATTAATTGGGGTTGTCCCAAAGATACTTTAACTCAGTTTTTTTAATCTATGCTATGAAGAACTTTAATTTATTAATTACCGCTTGGGCTCTTACGGCGGATTCAGCCGCGAATGCAGACCATTTTGAAACTTTTAAAAATCAGTCAAAGCATCCTATGCCGAGTGAAACAACAAATGTAACTGATTCTCCTTTAGGTCCACCGATAAACGGTTAAAAGATTTGCGTGAGCCTAATTAATGTACTAATAACATTTCATATTCAATAAGAATTTAGTTCAAAACCAGATAATTTCTATAATCATGTTACTTAAAAAAGTAAATTTTCTTTTCCTGTTTTTTAGTATGGCTGGTATTTCAGTTGCTTTGGCCCAGTATAAGCAATTGAAAACATCTCCGGCTACGGTCATCGCCGGGCAGCGCTTTGATATTACTTACGATGCATCCGGCACATCCCTGTCAGGCATGAGCAATGTAAAGGGAATCGCTTATTACTATGCTGATTTTGGTTGGCATGGAACCGACCTGAAAATGTCTCCAATCGAAAAAAACAAGTGGTCTGCGACCATCAATACGGAAAAGAACTGGGCGTTAGTCGCTTTTAAATTTATGGCCGGAGACTCGGTAGATACCAATTCCGGCATAAAAGCTAGCTTTTTGACACCATATGCGCAGTTTTTACGGAATCCGGAGGATACTGCCAGGACAGCTAAAGGAGCATTGGCTGTATGGGGGCTTTTCCGCTCGTCTGAGTACGGTTTTGAGATACCTGAATACCTGAAACAAGGTAAATTCGTGAGCGATACCGTGGTTTCGATGTATCTGCAGAAAGAGCTCGAGCAAAATCATCAGCAGGAGTACAAATCGGCTTTTGCAGTACCCTATGCGACATCAATGTACAGGGCCTACGGAGGAAGCAGTGCACCAAAAGTCCGCGCAGTTTTAAACTACCTGACACGTCAGGGTGCAACGCAAATGGACCTGCTACGCGCCTGGCAGATCCTGAAAAATACTGGGCAGGACCTACGGGCTGATTCCCTATCGAATGCAATTGCCATTGGCTATCCCGACAGTTATATCGCCAAACTACAGGCGTATAAAATGTTTAGCGCCCAGAAGGATCAAGGCAAGTTAAGACAACTGGGTGAAGACTTTCTTGCGAAATTTCCCTATGACCGCGCTTATCGCGAATTCGATAAGGCGAACGGCATAGATTATAACCGCGTTTACCTTACCGTGATCTTATTGCAGATCGGGAATAACGATTTTAAAGTAATTGACAAATACATTGACCAAATGTCCTATCTGACGTTAATTAATGTTTATTACAAAACTGTACAGATCGCCCACCACAGGAAATCTGTTGAAGATAGTTACCTGTATCCTTACTCAGCGTTGATGCTTAAACGTATGCAGACAATAAAATCCAATATTCCTGAAGAGTATCAATATTTCTCCCCGGATGAATGGCTTAATTTCTTTAATAACGCCTATATCGCAGGTTATGCCCCGATGGTATTGGAACATATCAGCATCTGTAGAGGTGCCGGCAAATTTGAAGAAGGATTAGCCTACGCAAAAGAAGCGGAAACTTTTCAACAGTACAAAAAAGAATCGCTGAATGATGATTATGTTTTTTTATTGAACAAAACCGGACATGCCAATGAAGTCAATGACGTATTGATTAAAAGTATGTACGAAAACCAGGTGTCCGTACCGATGCTTGATATGATAAAGCAAAATTATATTGCAAAATATAAATCTGACGAAGGTTTCGATAAGTACCTGCAGTCTTTAAAGAATGCCTCGGCATCCAATTTGAATAAGGAAGAACTTCCCATTATAAATAAAGCGATGGTAAACTGGACGATGACAGATTTGAAGGGCAAAAAAGTGAGCCTCGCCGCGTTAAAAGGCAAAACAGTAGTGATGGATTTCTGGGCCACCTGGTGCGTTCCCTGCAAAGCCTCACTCCCGGGAATGAACCTGGCTGTGCAGCGTTATAAGAATGACCCGAGCGTGGTCTTTTATTTCGTTGATACAGAAGAAACCGAAGCTGATTATAAACAACAGATCCAGCAATATGTAAAAGATAACGGCTATACCTTTAATGTGCTTTTTGACAACCCAATGCTGAAAGGTAAAGGTACCGGAGAAGTTTTTTCAAGGGTATCCAAAGCTTTTCAGATTTCCGGTGTACCCTTGAAACTGATTATTGATAAAAAGGGAGTAGTAAGGTATATGACTTCGGGTTTTAAAGGAAGTGCAACAGAGCTATCTGACGAAATATCACAATTAATTGAACTGACAAAAAAACAGAACTAATGTTAAAAATACTTTGGATTGGGGTTTTCTGCACACTCATTGCCCTTGGTGCAAGTGCACAAACTCATAACCTTAAATACGAAACACTACAGGTAACCTTTAAGAATGCGGATCGATCTGTCACTTTCGGGGGTACCCTAACTTTACCTGTTGGTAGGAAGCATTTTCCGACAGTGGTAATTGTGTCGGGTACCGGCAAACAGAACAGGGACGGCGAAATGGCAGGACACAAAGAGTTTGCAACAATAGCTGATTCTCTTACTAAAAGCGGCATCGCCGTCTTACGAACAGACGACCGGGGAACGGGACAAACAACAGGTGTATATGAAACCGCGACAACCGGGGATTTTGGGGACGATGCCATTGCAGCTATTGATTACCTCAGATCACGCCCTGAAATTGATACCGCTAAAATAGGCTTGATCGGCCATAGTGAGGGGGGCGCAGCTATCGCTATTGCGGCTGCTAAGTCCGGTAAAATTAAATTTTTGGTAAGTCTTTCTGGTCTTGCTATGAACGGATATGAGTCGCTGCTCAAGCAAAATGAAGATATCGTAAATACTGCACCAATTCCTGATTATGATAAAAAGCGTTACAACGACGTGAACACTCTGATGTTCGCCGTTGCGCATAAATACGCAGATTCTACCAACATGGAAGCTAAGCTCAATGAGGCCTACGACGTTTGGAAAAAGAAAGACAGTATATACTTCAGTACCTTAAACGTGAAGTTTGATCATTTTCGGTATCCGATCTACAGCTGGTCGAAATCTGCCGTTGGCCCATGGTATCGTTACTTCCTGAAGTATAACGCGCAAAATACCATGTCTAAAATAAAGGTGCCAATCCTCGCTTTAAATGGGGATAAAGACCTGATGGTTGCTTACAAAGAGAACCTGGATAACTGGAAAAAATTCCCGACAGCCGGTGGTAATACGGATGTGACCACCTATACGATGCCTGGCCTAAATCATTTGTTCCTGCCTTGCGTGAAATGCACGACGGCTGAATACGCAGAGATTAAAAGTGATTTTTCTCACGAAGCATTGAATATTATTACCGCATGGATTAAAAAACGCTTCAATTAATTATAAAATTCGACAATAAACTATGAAAAAGTTAATTATCCTGATGCTGCTCGTGTGCGCTGCGGGTTTTGTCAGAGGCCAGATACTTACACCGGTTCACTGGAGTTATGCAGCAAAACGGCTGAACGATAAAGAGGCCGTTATATTCATCAAGGCAACCATGGATAAGGGTTGGCATGTTTACTCGCAGACCCTTCAAAAAGGCGGGCCGGTTAAGACGACCATTACCTTTGAGCCTTCAAAAAAGTTCCAGTTAAATGGTAAAACAGAAGAGCCAGCGCCGGTCACGAAATTTGAAAAAGTGTTCAATATGGAGATCAGTTATTTTGCCGATGAGGTAATTTTTCAGCAAAAAATAAAGCTGAAAACAAATGGCCCTGTCACCGTTAAAGGAAATATACATTATATGACCTGCAACGATGAAAAGTGTTTACCTCCGGACGATGCCGCATTTACCGTGCGGGTAAATTAGGTAGCAGATCAGGAACTCAGCTGTACTGCGTAAGGGGCTGGTATTTTAATTCGCCTTTTGTTCTTTATAGTCAGTTAATAGTTAACCGGCGACCTGTAAAGGCAGGTCGCCATTATTTTTATTCATGCATTTAAAATTGAAAAAGGCATACCTGCCTTTGTTTTTGTTAAGCTTTTTCTTAAAAGCTAACCTGTATGGCCAGCAAACCTCCAAACCAGAACATTTGACAGCTTTATTACCATTGGACTCAACGGTAAAAACCGGCAAATTAGCGAATGGTTTCACCTATTTCATCCGCCATAATACCACGCCGGAAAAAAGGGTTGTGTTTTATTTAGTCAATAAGGTCGGCTCGCTTCTGGAAAATGAAGATCAACGTGGTCTTGCCCATTTTATGGAGCATATGAACTTTAAGGGGACAACACATTATCCCCAAAATGAGCTGATCAGCTACCTGGAGAAATCGGGGGTTACTTTTGGTGCTGATCTGAATGCTTATACAAATTTTGACGAGACCGTTTATCAATTACCCTTACCATCCGATAACCCTGCGCTGTTAAAAAACGGATTACAGATCATGCGTGACTGGGCACATGGTGCTTTACTGGAAAAAGTAGAGATCGACAAAGAACGTGGCGTGATTCTGGAAGAAAAAAGGATGCGGTCAGGGTTTGACCAGCGTTTATTGGATAAAAGCCTTCCGATAACACTTAACAATGCCCTATACAGCAGGCGGGCTACAATCGGCACCGAAAAGGTGCTGACCACATTTCAACCATCCCAGCTCAAAAGTTTTTATGATCAATGGTATCGTCCGGACCTCCAAGCGCTTATCGTGGTTGGGGACATAGACGCCGTTCAAATGGAAAAATCTGTCCGTTTATTATTTTCCGATCTTAAAAATCCACGCAATGAGCGGCAAAGATTCCATGTAAGCATACCCTTGACCGGTAAAAAACAATTTTTGAAGTATACCGATGCTGAAGCCCCGGATCCCCGCATATTGATCGCCTATAAATTCAGGTCGCCAAAGCTAAGAAGTGCGTCAGACTACCGCGCAAAAATGGTCCGCAGCTTAATTGATCAGTTGCTGGCTTCGCGGTTCAACGAATTGAACCAACGACCGGATCTTCCTGATACCCAAGCCGGCATCATCAGCGGTAATTACGTCGCCGGTCTGGATGTATTTGATTTCAGCGTTGCCCTTAAACCCAACCAATTCGCCGAAGGTTTTAAAAACGCCTACACCGAGTTGGAACGCATACGCCGTTATGGCTTTACGGCATCCGAGCTATACCGTGTGAAAACGACATATCTGGCGGGCATAAAAGCATTTGTTCAGGAGAAGAACAAAACCAATTCAACAAATTATGTGGAAGACTACCTGAATTACTTTTTAAGACAGGATGCCGCACCCGGTGTAGATGTTGAATATAAGCTCATCAATACCTTCTTGCCCGGTATATCACTTGCTGAGGTAAACAGTAGTATTGCTTCCTTTTTATCGCTCCCGGATCAGGATATGATTGTAACGGGACCTGAAAAAGCCAGGGAAGAATTACCAGATGCTGCAACTTTAAAAACCTGGCGGGATGCCGTTGAACAATCCAACCTAAGTCCTTTCAAAGAAAATACGATAAGTGAAAGCTTAATGGCAGAAGATCCGCTGCCGGGTAAAATAACCGGCGAGTCTAACGTTGAAGATATCAATACAACTATTTATAAACTTGGTAATGGTGTGCGGTTAGTCTTCAAACCAACAGATTTTAAAAACGACGGCGTGCTGTTTTATTCCTATAAATCCGGGGGAACTTCGTTGGCGTCCGACCGAAATTACTATTCGGCCGTGAACGCCGCAGCGCTCGTAAAAGCAGGCGGTGTAGCCGGTCTGACGGCAAACCAGTTAGGGAAGTTACTGGCCGGTAAAAAGGTATCTGTATCTCCTTATATGAATGAACTTTATGAGGGTTTTAGCGGAAGCTTTGGCGCGGAAGATATGAAAACAGCTTTGCAGCTGATTTACCAATATCATATTAAGCCCAGAGCAGATACCATCATTTTTAAAAATATAATCGCCAATGCTAAAATTGCAGCGTCGAACAGGCACAATGATCCATTAGCTGTTTTCTCGGACACAGTCAACGCAATATTGGGCAACTATAACATCAGACGAATGGCTCCTACGGTAAAGGACGTATCCAGCATTGATCTGAATAAATCACTGGAATTTTATCGGAATCACTTTGATAATGCAAACGGAGAAACATTTGTTTTCGTCGGAAATTTCAATCGGCAAGATTTGCTCAAATACTGTGAATTGTACCTCGGCAGCCTACCTTCGGATACCGCTTCTACAAACAATTTTAGAGACTTACATATAACTATACCACCGGGAAAATCGACACATATTATTACGCAGGGAAAGGAGGCTAAATCTGAGGTAAAGCTGGTATTCAGCGGTAATTACGACTATTCCCTGGCTAATAACCTGCAGTTGCAGGCTTTGGGTTCTATTCTCGAGTTCAGGCTGCTGGAGAGGTTGAGGAAATCGGAAGGTGGCGTATATACGCCAGATGCAAGAGCCATTTTCTCTAAATATCCGTCATCCAGGTACACGATTACCATCAATTTCACCTGTGCGCCTCAGAATACTGATAAACTGATAAAAGCCACGTTGGAGGAAATAGAAGGGTTAAAAGTAAAAGGGGTTTCCTCGCTAGATCTTGAAAAATTCAAGGCTGAAACATTACGTAACAATGAAGTGCGCTTGAAAACAGATGGCTATTGGTTAAGTTACCTTTTACGCCAGTTAAGTAACAACGAAAGTCTTACCGAAGTGAATCAAATTGTACCCGCTATTCAAAACCTCAACCAGGATGCTTTACAAAAAGCGGCAAAAAAATTTATGAGCGGCGAAAATCTTCAACAATTTATCTTAAATCCTGAAACATTTCAATAGTTAAGTATCCATTCCATAGAACGAAAATATCCTTCCGAGCCAGATAGTATGAAAAAGCTAATAATTCTTTTAATAACGGGCATACTGCTAACCGTAAAAATTTTATATGCGCAGGGGAAAGCTGATACGAGCGGCGTCACATTTACCGAAATTAAATCACCCGGTGCCGCCACCGGAATAACACAAAACGGCGTGGGTAAAGCTGTGAATAAAATCTCGCTTAAAACTAACAACACAAAAGATGGCCAGCAAACTTTATGGGCGATATTTTTGGCAGGATTGGCAGGTGGCTTCGCGGCCTTGCTGATGCCCTGCATATTTCCAATGTTGCCGTTAACGGTTAGCTATTTTACTAAAAGTTCCGGTGGCAAATTATCCGCCGTCAGTAGGGCATTACTCTACGGATTATCGATAATGGTCATCTACGTTTTGCTCGGGCTGATCGTGACCATTATTTTCGGAGCGGATGCATTAAACAGTTTGTCGACAAATGGCGTATTCAATTTCGCATTCTTTCTACTGATTGTGGTATTTGCCGCGTCTTTTCTGGGCGCATTTGAAATCACCTTACCTAATTCCTGGGTAAATAAAATGGACGAAAAGTCATCATCTACCGGCATGATAGGCTTGTTTTTTATGGCGGCTACCCTGGCTCTCGTTTCATTCTCTTGCACCGGCCCGATTATCGGTTACTTATTGGTGCAAACAGCTACAAGCGGCGCTTTACTGGGACCCGCTATTGGGATGCTTGGCTTTTCTTTAGCACTGGCTATTCCTTTTGCATTGTTTGCCATGTTTCCGCAATGGCTAAACTCTCTGCCTAAGTCCGGGGGCTGGTTAAATAGCGTAAAAGTGACACTTGGATTTCTGGAACTCGCCCTGTCGCTGAAGTTCTTATCGAATGTCGATCTCGCTTATCACTGGCATTGGTTTGATCGGGAGCTCTTTCTAGCTTTGTGGATCGTTATATTTGCTTTGATGGGGCTATATTTGTTAGGCAAATTAAATTTCAATCACGACAGCCCCGTACAATATATATCCGTTCCAAGATTGTTCCTGGCAGTTATCGTATTGTCATTTACAATGTATATGGTCCCGGGCCTTTGGGGAGCACCATTAAAATCAATTAGCGCATTCTTGCCGCCAATGGCTACGCAGGATTTCGATTTGTCGAATGTTTATAGTAGCCATACTGCCGAGCCCCCGTCAAGTGGGGTCCATAAATATGCAGCACTTTTTGATAAGCCAAAAGGTTTCGATCCGTTTTTTGATTATGATGAAGGCATAGCTTATGCGAAAAAAGTAAAAAAGCCGGTAATGATTGATTTTACAGGCCATGCTTGTGTCAACTGCCGTAAAATGGAAGCCAATATATGGCCGGATGAAGAGGTTTCAAAACGGATAAACCATGATTATGTACTTATCCAATTGTATGTTGATGACAAAACGGATTTGGGACTGAAAGAGCAAACAATTTCAGCAAGCGGCCGACAAATAAAATCGATTGGAAACAAGTGGAGCGATCTGCAGATTACAAGATTTCATGCCAATTCTCAGCCTTTCTATGTATTACTCGATCCCAAATCGGAAACTACTTTGGTCAGTCCGCAAGGTGCGAATTTCGACGTGCAAGAGTTTATTAAATTTCTTGACAGCGGGTTGAATGCGTTTCAGCGTAAATAGTTTTTTATTTTAATAAGGTAGGAATCACCATTGAAAAGGTGAAATCCACCTGAGCATTGGCAGCGTGGATATTTTGGCATGATTGAACATGCTGTTCCGTGTACATTAGCCATCTATTACGTTGATGAGTATAAAATTAAAAATGTATTCAGGATGGTAGCATGACAAAGGTATTGGAACGCCTTGTAGTTATTTCCGGAATAAATTGATCAACGATTCCGAAATATCCCATCGTATTAGATAATCATTTCAAAAATAATTTTTGTGACTTATTTGAACAGGTTTTTGCAAGTAGGGGATTCTTTTCGGTTGCAACATTTTCCATTCACCACTTGAATCCAGTGCTAGTATTTGCCTTGTTACCCCGAAGTGACGATTAAAACAATTATAAAGTTTACATTTTCAGCCAAAAATTTACTAAATATTGCACTGTAGGCTGTACGCCTTTGGATGCAAAAAGTGGCATATCAAACTATAATGCATCATCTGCCCAATTCCTTGTGTTTTCCGCCATTACTTTTACTGGGCATCCAAGTTTGTGTCCAGAAAGATCCGAGTTTGCAGCCTGATAGTCTTTGAGGGTATATGCCCGCCGTTCAAAAGTCTTAACGCCGTGATATTGCTTAAAGGCTTTTGTGAAACTGGAGTGGCTTTCATAATCCTGTATTTTGCAACGGAGAGCGAAATGTGTTTCGCGATATTCCCACGCAATATTTTATTCATTATTTATAGGAAATTAGCGATAGTCACCAATCTATTCCTATCAGCCTTTATGGGCTTTTGTTGTTCATTAAATTCATTTCTTAAATTAACGAATCTTTATTGCTTCACAGATGATCCAATTCGATTTTGATAAAAATAAATATGGCAAAGAGTTACTCATTGATTGTTTTAGCATAGCTGAAATTTTACACCGGGGTTTAGCATTGAAAGAGATCCATGCCACCTCTTTTTATGATATGTTTTTCTTTATAAAAGTAACCGGGCACATTTTACTGGAAGATGCCCGGCTGGAACTTGAGGGCCCTGTAGCTTTGCTCTTACCACCGGCCCAACAGCGTCAGTGGCACTTTAACGAACAGCCCGATGGCATGCTCGTGATATTTGAAGGAGAATTTATGGAAGTTTTTCTTAAAGACACAGCGGCAAAAGCAATTCGGCGGTATCATTGCGAAATCACTGAACAAACCGGCACATGAACAGGTACCAGGCAAGGAAGTGATCGATGGCGTGACATTTATTTTTGAAGAATCTTTCAATAACGAAGCTGCAACTTTACTGGTTATAAAAATTCCTGAAGCCAAAACATACATTGCACAGGGTATTGTTAATTGGCTTGAAAGAGCGGTTGGTTATAGTGCTGTTACTACGATGCATTTTATATTTTTCAAATAATAAGGATTTACCTTAATCATTAAATACAAAATCGGAAAACATTATTTGGAGCTCGATTTTTTCTCCTGTATAATTTTAAAACATCTAAATGTGACGAAGCCTTCCTGGGGGCCGTAGGTGCTTTGAAATAGCCCAACCTGTAAGGGAAGGCCGTTGAGATCGTCACGCTTGACTGGGCTTCCCGGCATATCCTTCCAACTTTTACCATCCGCGCTAAGCCTGATGAAAAAGGTATTACCGGACCTTTGGATCTGTAAATACTTGCTAAAGTTCCAGCCGCTCCGGGTATTGGTTTGCAAACGTTCTCCTGATTGAAAATTGGTAAAAAGATTGCCACAATTCCAGGCTGGTAATATGCTGTTTTGCAACAGGGCTTCCGGAATGTTTTCGTCTGCATTTGTTTTCGGCTTGCGCACCATTAAACCTGCATCATTATTGCCCTTTACAATTCGTTCTTGATATCCGCTCAGATCTGCAATCTCTGTCTCCGCTATAAAATCACCGAAAATCATTTTATAAATAAATGGTCCAGACGGTGAGTTACCATCCCAATTTGACCCTTTCGATTTCAGTGTAAGCAACTTATCAGTAAAATAGACGCTGCCACATGCTCCCCCCTGGTGCGCTCCTGTTAAGCCACTCCAATCTCTATTGCGAGCAGCGATAGCTGCTGTATCCGCTTTCGTTGAAAAATCAAAGTTTGTTAGGCCAATGTGCGCTTCCGATGTGCTGACCGAGTGGGCAGCAGAAAATCGGGAAACATTGCCGAAATTGTCCTTTACTTTGAAGCGATAGGAATAAATATGATCTGGAACAGCGTTGAAGTCTGTATAATGCGGGTCGCTGCTCCATGTCCCCTCCTGGGTACTCGCATGCTCGTCCTGGAAATAATATTGCAGATTATTATTTTCTCCTGCATGGGCGGCGGCAGTCATTTCAATCCAAGTAGGCGATACCGCATGTGGAGGCGTAATAAAATCAGGTGTTTTCAAAATAACAGGGTAAAAGTTTCTAAACCAAATATCAGTTATACGCCCAGCTTCGCCCGGCGTCAGCGATTGATTAAGGCAAGTCAGTGTACTTAAAGCACCTTTAAAGCCATTGCCTCTGCTGTTTTTAGAAAACAGGGTTTTAAAAACGTAATTGAATTGAGCATTCGCTATCACTTTAGAGCCGTCCATAAAATCGGTTAATTCGCCGCCTTTTTTTGTTCTGACCAGCAAGTGCCATTTTCCTGCCATGCTTTCGTGATCACGCACCCAACTATCCAACTTATTTCTATAAGATTTGGTCCTGCTATATTTTACAGGATCGGGCAAAAAGACACTTATTATAAAGCTATGATCTCCAGTTGTATCTTGTGTTAACTTGTAAAAGTCAAAATTTTCCGAACCGGAAAACGCCACGGCAATCTTCCCGCCAATATCCTTAACTATCGGCTTAGCATCGCCAGAGGCTACAAATTTTTCGACAAAACTCCCATCATTTACCCATTCAGAGAGTTTGCCATAGTTTAGTTTACCTGCATCAAGGAATACCGGAATGTTATTATGATTCTTGACATTAGATAATTCACTTACGAGAGAATCAGGAAGTGCAATATCGTAAACCTTTAATGAGGCGACCGCGGCATTCAGGAATAATGACTTATTGGTTTTAGATCCAAAAAAGATTTTCTCTGCAGGCTGCATGAAAAGCATTTTATTTTCTTTATTATTTAAAACGCCATCAACAAACACCTTTTCAAAAACACCGTCATAAGTAACTACAATTTGATGCCACGTTGCTGCTGACGGCATTGCTGCAAATGGAAAATCAGAAACGCCAAAGTGCTGGGCTACGCCAAAATCCCTGTTTACACCATAACCAAAAATAGCCCCGCGGTGTTGTGATTCGTCTGCCGTCCAGCTTAAAACAGGATTTTCGTTTAACAATTCAGAACTATAAATGGTATATGCAACCGTATAACTATTATTGCCGCATAAGGTACGTGGAACTTTCATGGTAGATTCGAAACGTTGGCTGCCATTAAATACCAATGCCTTTTTTCCTTTGATAATATCTACATAGGGAGCATTCACACCGGCAAGGAAGGCTCCGCCTAATAAGCCTTTATTACTAAATTCAGGGACAGATTGCCCTTGTTGTAAACTATCCGCATCAAAGCTTACCAAGAGACCTTTCTGTCTGGTTGAATCAGGCACTCCAGTTGTTTTTAAGTGACCGGATTCATCCTGAATTACCTCATCACTATATATTTTTATATTCCAAATGGATTTGAAAAGGCCAGGATACTCAGTTCCTGTTATTGTTAATCTCACATACCTCGCTTTAACATTACCATTATCAATCATAGGTGATCCATGCTGCTGGTTATGTGTTTTGTCTGTAAACAAGTCCCATTTCAGGCCATTAGCCGACACTTCTATTTTATACTGATAATACCATGTAGCATACTCAAATTGTGTAAGCACCTGCTTTATTTTTTTAATCTCCCCCAAATCAATCTTCAACCACGCCGGATTGCTATCGTTATGGGAAGGCCTCCAAAGGGTGCCGTTATTATCATCTGTGGCAAACGAAGGCTGGTAGTTATCATTATAAAATGAAGATGCCGTAGCAGTTTTTTTATAAGCAAGATTAATAGCTTTTATAGCGCTTTTACCAAGTAAGCCAACACCTTTATGAGTAGGAATAAGTTTTTCGATATTTCCTTCGGCATCAAAATTAATCTTATCAGCGCAAACCTGCCTGTGGTATCCCCCGTTGGAGTGCGGGTTGTTATGGCGGTGATAAATCATATAAAAATCGCTTCCTACCTGGATAACCGATTCATGTCCGGGACCATGCACAGTGCCGTCGTCGCTCGTACTTAAGACAGGATTGTTTTTGCCAAAAATAAAGGGGCCCATTGGACCTGTTTTGCTCATTGCATATTGAACACGGTATGATTCATTCTCGCAATAATCAGACGAATAAGTTAGGTAGTAAATGCCCTTTCTTTTAAACATAAAGGGCGCTTCAAAAAATTCTTTAGCAATGGAACTTGAAATTTTAGCTGTTTTTGAAAAAGTATGCATATCCGGGTTCAACAGTCCAACACCGCAACCATGGTCAGGCAAAATGCCCCAAGTGCCCCAAAACATATAAATTTTCCCATCGTCGTCTTTAAATGTTTGTCCGTCAAGCGTAATAACACCAGGGATAAAGTAGTTGGGAATTATTGGTTTTCCGTCAGGGAGCAACGGTGTCCATGGGCCAGTCGGTGACGTTGCTGATGCACCATAAATATCAACCGGCTGGCAATAGTACATGTAATATTTATGGTCGTTTCCGCTGATAACATCAGGGGCCCAAAAATAATTGGATGTAGGCCAATTCATATCCTTCATTTGCCAGTTAACAAAATCTTTTGATGTCCACACCTGCGATGGGCCGTGGCCGCCGCCATTGCCATCAGTTGTTGCGTAGATGTAAAACGTATCACCAAATTTTCTTACTGTGGG
Source organism: Mucilaginibacter sp. KACC 22063 (assembly GCF_028736115.1). Lineage (NCBI taxonomy): Bacteria > Pseudomonadati > Bacteroidota > Sphingobacteriia > Sphingobacteriales > Sphingobacteriaceae > Mucilaginibacter > Mucilaginibacter florum. Next base: position 454,255 of record NZ_CP117877.1, read on the forward strand.
GTCTGCAAAATACCCGGGAATAATGGGGTTTCCGTTACCTGCTGATGTAACAGTATTTTTCTGGCAAAAACCTGTCAGCGAAACTGCGGTAACACCAAGCGTGGTTATTAACTTTAAAAAAAATTGAAGCATAAAGTTTAATATTTAAAGAACCTTGCTGTACAGGAATATGTCGGTTTTAAGAGGATGAAATTAAGTTCGTTTACAAGTTTGAACTTCCGCCTATACTTCACTCGAAACATAATTAACATATCGAAAGGAAAAGTTCGATCATTAAGGAATATCTTTGACTATATTATATATAACAATTTATTAGTTACCCATTAACAAAATCAATAGCGTTTCGTAAGTGTCAATATCGGATAAAAGTAGTGACCGAATTCCATTTTAAAAGTTAAAGGCCGCTCAATCCAATGAGACGACCATCTAACCTAACCATCAACTAACTAATTAACTATAAACACCTTATTTGCTATCAACATAAACAAATTCCTGTCCTTGCTATCTTTGAGTCCAATTAGCTACATGAAGATTGATCGTTTAATGATTCCATTAATAAACGAATGTCATTTAACCGTCAAACAAAGTTTTACTTGTTTCGTACAAACAATCAACCGATTTGCAATCGTTATCATAGAAGTAAAATTATCTATCTGACAGCCTCAAAAACTCAGGAATTTAACTTAATGTAGCAATTGTTTAACCAATAAAGGCCAATGCAATCACTTGGCGGCTACCTTTATTAGTTTCACTCCGTGAGGCGGTACTTCAAGTGATAAGAAACTCACGTTTTTCTCAACATCCTTTTGAGTCCATATATCACGAATTACATTTTTGGGGTGTTTTTTTGTGGCTACATTTAATCGATATAGGTAATATCTATCATTAAGATAAACACGCCAACGACAAGATTTCCATCCGAAAGTAATTTTTTCCACACCTGTATGCCGTTAATATCAACTGTTCGTGTAGCCTTTTTGCAAGAATATCTTGATCTATTGCTATCACCTCCCGGTTTTTAATAAATTCAAGTTAAAGGAATCTAATTTACTCATGTCACAACTGATTAATAATGAGGCAGATCTTAAGCTCCATAAACTGATGTGAGCATATTGTTCATAGGGTGTGAAATTTGATGGGTGAAGATTTTCTCCCCAGCCTACCTGCCCAACAATAAGCGTATCCGGGTCATTCCACCCGCCAGGTTGAGCATAAGGAGATTTGTCTGCTTGGCTGAAACCAATATTGCGCAGGCTTTCCCAGCTATCGGTTATATCTTCTGTTGTTCGCCATAAATTTCCATTCATTGCAGAGCCCCATTTCCAAACGTCAAGAATCCCGTATTGGCAAATGCTGTAAATAATATCCCGAGGTTGCAGACTGAGTGCTTCACGCATAACGATGTAAGGTTTTTGCTGCGCGAAAAGAGTGGTGTCGCCAGCGAAATGTCGGAATAACTGCAAAGGTCATATTTTAAATAGCCCAGCCCCCAGGCAGCATACGTACTTGCATCCATTCTTTCATGGCCTAGCGAGCCTAAAAAGCCGCCGCAGGTTTTAGTCCCGGGAGACGAGTATATACCAAACTTCAACCTTCTGCCTGCAACATGTCGCCAAGACCTTTCATCTCTTCAAATTTTGAATTTGGCATGACCTGTCCCGCCGGGGAACGATCCGGCACTTGCCAGCCATAATTTATATTGATATAATTCCAGGAATAATCTGACAGACCATTACTGATCATAGCCTTAGCAGAACTTTTTACCTTTTCTTCGCTTACATTTAGTCCTCAGCAATTCCAACTGTTCCAACCCATTGGAGGCGTAAGCCTTAGTTTCGCGCCTACTTTTATGTTGAGCTCCTTCCTGCCTCTTCCTACCTTGTTTTTTGCCGATAAAATCAACTTATAGTTCCCGGCTTTAGCAATAGCACCTGTTAATATTCCATTCTTTCTACCAAAGTTTAATCCGAAAGGAATATTGCTGATAGCAAAAGTCAATGGTTTTTGTCCGCTTAGGGAATTTTATAAACTATTGGCGAACCGGGGTGTGCTCCCATAATTTGTTGGCCATTTAATATTTAATATAGGCCTAAGCGGCTCAAAAGGTGTAAGCAGGTAAGGCACTATTTCCGTAAAGGTTTTAGTTTTACCGGAGGTCGATTCTTTAAAATCATAAATTACCTTTACTCCCTCGCGCTGGGGAAGATCTAGTACCATTTTTCTATCTTCAAATGGATCAAGCTTGATCTTTACCTTTTGATCGCTTATAATTTTCTCGCCTAATTCGTCAAGCACCCTATAACGAAATTCTCCTGCAATCACCGTGTTAAACCTGTTGACGACAGATAGTATTTTTTTTACTTTTTTAAAAGTCAGAAACTGGTTGGCAGATAGGTTAATGCTATCCCGTCAAACTTTTCCAGCATATCATTAACGGAGTGCCCATAAAAATACCCCCTGATCCGCCGCCGTCACAAACCTTTACTGCGATAATGTTGTCGTCATTCCATTTAATCAGTTGGTTATTTGACGCTATACAATAATTCCTTAAGGCTGGCCATTTGCTGACATACCCTCCTTTATCATCAGAAAATCCGCCAGTTTTGCCAATTAGAGTTCCGTTAAAATATGTTTCATAAGCATCGTTAACATGTGCCAGGAAAAGATGGATACTATCCCGCCAAACCGCATTGTTTTTCAAAGCCACAGGAATGTTTACATGTATACTTACATCACTATAAGTTTAATTGATTTGAAGGCTTGATTTACACCATCAGGATAATGTGTGGTGTTCCAAGAAAATATTAAGATAAACTAACATCACTAAGTCATGCGCTCTATTGCTCACCGATATTCAATGCTTAAGGTTTATTATGCAACGGTTGCCAACGTTTGGAACACTCATTATTTGTAAATTTGGCAGAAGACAATTGAATTCTCACTGAAAGATATAAACATATAGTTTGATGATTAACAAATAGGAGGGACCATGATAATTGGATGTTTTGTCGAGAACCCTCAATCATCCGGAAATCCTCAAATAATTTGCGGTACACGGTAACCTGGTCGCCGCGAGTAGACAAAAGACCATTATTTCTGTTCGCATCATGGGGTATTAAAGTGATTCCATGACGTATAAGGCAGGTTGAAGGCAGACCTGCGGCAGAAAACAGACGGATTTCTTTTCAACTATTTGATTTACAGCTATTGCTTACAATACCCTATGTACTCACGTTATCGAAAAAGGCTTCCTTAAGAAAGTAGATATCGCTCAATATTTTTATCGAGCACTTAAATATTAATAGGACTATGGCAAGTATCTCTATCCTCAGAGGGGGAGGCGTAGTACATGCGCAATAGTATGCGGTTAACAAACAGGATATTGCCACTTTCAGGCTATATCCGAACCGGCTGCTTACCATATAACCCGAAGAGTATCCAGTTAAAGGAAAAGTTATAATTATCATACACAGCGAAACGCTAAGTCTCAGTGAACATCAAACCATTCAGCTGCAGCAGACCTTCCCTAACAGCATCACTATGGCGAGCAATTTGCCGATGCCGATGGGAACGAAAAATGCTTCCCTTTGCCCGGTAGCTATGATTTTAACTTTATGGGAAACAGCATCAGCTATCCGGATGGTACGGCCGTGCAACGCCATGGTGTAAAGATTATATAAGGTGATTCATTCCACAGCAGCCGACATTTTTCCGTATAAGGATACTCTGATGCCGAATCCCAATGATATCATCAACTGTAAATGAATTGGTAATTTAAACTGGATATTTCTTTAATAATACTTCCAGTTCATTTTGAGTGATGCTTATCATGAGCAATGCTTAGTTCCACGCGGTACACTTATAGGGATGCGCTTATAGCGGATAAAATCGGTAGTTTCCCAGGCTAAAAAATCATTATAGAAAGGATCGGCATACACGTACCATCTTTGTTGGTTATTTAGCTTGATGATCTCGGGGCCTTCTATCGGCTTCACTACTTCTGCTGTTATCGGGGTTCCTTTGCCCTGCTTGCCAAAACCAAAATTCTTATCCTTTGGATTTAATGTGAGCGAAGTCATGTGAAATATAGAAAGGTTATCAGCAAGGCTGCCGCATTTATGAAAAGCATGGTATTTACCCTGCGCCTTTGTTATGGTAAGGTCAATATCATCGGTGCCAATATCAAAATACATCGACGATCTTTCCGGTGTAATATCATCCCAGGTTTTTGTGGTGGTATAAAAAATGCGGTTTCGCCCGTCACTTTCCGAAGCCCAAAAAAGGTAAAATAAATCTTCTTGATCATCGTAGATCCATTCGGGGGCCCAGGCACGTTTTTTAGCGTCGCTTATTACTTTGATTTCACCGCCCGTCCAGGTCAGCAGGTCGGTTGACGAATAATGATGGATAACCGGATGATCCCAGCCTTTAGTGTGCACCATGTGAAATGTCCCTTTGGCCCGGCCAATAAAAGGGTCGCGCAGATCTACGCCGGCATCAAAAACAGGTTTGCGATTGTTAAGTGCTGTCCAGTTGCGGGCATCGGTGCTGTAGGCATAGTACAGCTTTTGGTCGTTTTCCATAAAGTGTGCCATCAGATACGCGTTACCCGTAGGCATATTTTGCGTCGACGGTGCAGCTGCAAACGCTCTTCCCTTTAATAAGACCGATGAGGTAATAACACTTAACAATGCGCCTATACTTTTTCTGCGGTTCATGTATAAATTGGATTTAATGTTAATCTAAGTAAGAAAATAAATAAACAGTTATAGTCATTCTGATTCAATTGAATTAGATCCTATCCGCGGATAATATTAATTTACGTATATGAAAATAGCATTGGCTTCTCGTCCCTATCCAAGATTAATTGCCGGCGTTTGCTTTGGATTGAAAAGCTGTCGAAAGAGGCCGTAGAGCAACAGGCCGGCATCATTGGTTCTCACGAAACCTATCTTCCCCTACGTACCCCGTTGAAGTGGTACCTTCTCTGACTTGACTCATCACTATAAGCGTCTGATAATTCCCTGCGATCTTTGCACGTATTTCACATATGAAAATTGAATATTAACCCTATGTTGTAATAGGTTATTAATTTTATGGTTTCATTTTAAAAAAAAATAAATTATAGATGTTTAATAAATGACCTGAAACGTTACTTTTTAGGAGTTTTATTATTGATGTTTTTTCCATAATAAACATCGCCAGGGATATGGTGGCCTGCGTAGACTTTGTCAAGAAGGTTGTATAACGTCGGATCATAGGCTTTCAGGTCTTCTGGAGATTGGATACGAATTTTCCCATCGTAAAATTCAATATTAGACCAAAACCACCACTGAGTGCCTTCTGCCCAGTATTCTGCAACTGTATTGATGGCATACTGCCCTTTATAAAGCCCCTTTTTCTTGGCTCTTTCATAAGATGCGTTAATTTGTTTGATTACGTCTGCATCTATCGTTTCCAACACAGCCATAATATTGTGGCTGAATTCATGTACCATTATATTCTCGCCGAAGTAACGTGTACCTGGGTAACCAAGCAAATTTTCCTCCGCGCAAGACGTTTGTATACCTCCCATTCCCCTTGCGCGTTGATCCCAATATGCATGATCCGTCATGCCGGCAATGCCGCCTGGTTTATAATAATTGGCTTTTTCGTCGGGTGTTAGCCTTTCATCATCATAGGTTGGTTTCTTCCAATCACGGCATTCGGGAAGATCAGTTTGCATTTCCGACTTTCCAATAATAGACAGTCTTGCACCTAACTTTATCATTCCTTCCCGAATGTCAGGCCGCTTTAATAGCATATAGTTAATAATATCCCGTGCGATCAGTAGTGCATCATCAGATACCCGTTCCGATGAAATGATTGGGATTCCAAAGGCGTCGGCATATTTTTTATAAAATGGATCAAAACCGTAGCCTACAGGCGGTGATTTAACCATTTCCGTATTAAAGCTAACTATTAAAGGCCGGCCAGCAGCTTGCTCCTGAGCCAGACTATAACGCTGCGAAAAAAGCAGGATAATTGATATAGCTAAAAGCTGTCTAAATTTTAAATAAAATGAATTTTTGAGGTTATTTGTTTTTAGCATAAAATTTAATAGATCGGTATAAAATTCCTGATTAAAAATTTACCGTTTTGATCAAATACTTACTCGTTCTAACTAAATATTAACTTGGTTGGGCTGGACTATACATTATAGGCACATAAACTTTATCATTAAAGATTATTCATTTTATCTCGGAGTGAATTTTGTTCTCTTAATTTTTTTAAACTAAAGGCTTATGTGCAAAAAAGATTTAGAATAATTATTAATGAGGCAACCTGCATTAACAAGCAAATGTTGGCACCGGATTCTTACGACGAAGTTCTAAAATTTCGAGGGCGATACATAACCTTTTGTTTAACACAAGCTGTTGCAATCGCAAAAAACATCATTTATGACGCCTGTAATTGAGCGAGTATTTCTTTTTTCGAATGAACATAATCAATAACGTCAACGCTTGAATATCACGACAACTGGATGATTCGATCTGTGGAAATTTTCAATAGGGTAAATAAAGGTTTATGGAGAGCGATAAGAAAATTCTCGACAATAGGATTATCGAAAGCATATCAGGCTGACGACAACATTAATGGTAGTACTGATTTGACTTAGTTAAATGCCCCTTCAAACTTCATTATACAATTTTGCACAAGTCTTTCACTACCCTTTGTGCCTAATGAGACCATCTCAGCTATCTTTCAAAACCTTGGTGCCGGTTTTATTTGTCAAATCCTCTCATACTTTAAACCAGCGAAAATATTGGAATTGGCTAAATTAAGATGCGCTGAAGTGTATCGTTACATTGATCAAAAAGGTCGCCCATCTGAAGCATAACAGAATAAGAGTAACTACCAACTTGGAATGACAAACTCCAGGTCAATTGGTATTACATCCGGTGCTCTAATATACGACCGCAAATAAGTTATATAAAACAAGCAACTTAGTAAAACTTATGCTATAAAGTATAAAAGCTGGCCTAATAACGGTCAAACAGTTTGAATTCACTTTTTCTAAATTTTAGACTGTAAGAAAGCCTCCCGGGGAATCCGGGAGGCTTGATGCATCTAAGGAATTATCTGATAGGTGGTCATAGACATATCTCGAAATAAATTATTTAATGAATGAACTGTTTACGGTGGTGCCAGACAGTTTGATCTGGTAGGGCCATTGCTCATCGTTGGCGTTGTTGAAGTCCGCATTATGTTTCCAATGTTCGGTGGGTGCGCCCATTGCAACCAGCCATAGATAAGAAGTATTTGCCGGTACAGTGAAACTTTTAGTTCCGTTGACGCTATTTCCTATTGCACTGTAAACTCGTGTTCCATCTGTTTTCTCCGCAACAAATCCATAGCGCCAGCCTGCCTTACTTGGGTTGATAATATTGTAACCTGATGCCGATGTTAATCCTTTAAAATTGACTGTGACGACCGTATTTGCAGCAGGAACGTTTAATCGTATCCCATTATATCCATAATTTTGAGGAGCATTAGTAGCTGCAATTTGAAGCCAACCGTTGCTGAGCAGATTTAATGTAGAGGTGTGCATGTTGGAAAAGCTGGCCATCGTGCTTCTATCCCTATCAATATCCCATGTAATAAATCGACGGCAGGCATCAAACATTTCGTCGTTGAAAGCCGCTTGAGTTTGTCCCATTAGTCGTTTGTATGTCATTACAAAATCATCGCCTGTCTGGGCTGAGTTCCACAATGTGCCAATAAAACTTTCGCCGCGCTTGTTGGCCCAGTATTCCAATACGAATGGAGAATGGTATTGGTTATCTTCATGTGTGAACGAAAGATATGTTTGGGTAAGAAAAGCATTAACGTGGTACGATTCAAATATCGGCCAGTTAATATAATATCGCCATAACATATATTGCGAACTCATTTCCCAATGAGTGCCATCGCTAAAACCAATTTTGCCGTCACAGTGAACCATATATTGAAACGCATGACCAAGCTCATGAGCAAGTGCTCCATAAGGTTCGCCTTGCAAGCGTGACGGATAAAGAAGCATCGTACCGACCTTATCATCGGATCCAGAACCATACACCGTTCCGAAATCTTTATTATAGAATAAGTAGACAACCATTCGATAAGTATCGGTAAGTGAACTTCCCTTGTTTACGAATTTAAGACTGTCACGGTACAATGCATACATTGATTCTAATCTGGATTCTATGTTTGTCATTGAAACACGATAGCCATCAGGCGCCGTTTCCGGATTTGTTCCGTAACCAGCCTCCCAAAAGATAATGAAGTTATCAGTGACTGCTGAACGGCTAGTGCAAAAGCGGCTGGAAACATTATCATAATCGCTTCTATTTTGAACAATATACTGGTTCGCGACACCATCCCAGATGTAGGTTGGAAAATAAATCTGCTTTCCGGTAGCATTTGCAAATGTCGTAGCGGTAGTCGATAAAGCTGATTTTTTAGAGCCGGTTTGGCCCTGAAGAGCAATAGAGTTTACCTTTTGACAGGATTGCGTAAGCGGCATAAAAAACATAAAGAGTCCTGTTAAAGCAAATTGCTTTAGTGTAAATTTCTTAATCATAATTAAAATTTAGTTAATAATTGAAATGGTTGAACAATTAGTTAATCTTGGATGTTTAAGAACAAATATTGGATGTTTGAAAAGTAAATTTCATTTCGATTTTATCAACTAATAGCAAAATTTTGTAGTTTTTAATTTCATTCAAAAAGAGATTATCAACTGATTATACTTTTTTGTGATTTCATAGTATCTATTGAATTGTAGCCGTACTATTATCGCGAACGTTAATTCCAATCTTGGAAAATGCAGTGGTTATCGAGCCTAAAGAAAATACGGTTTTAACGTGTAGAACAAATACAAAGAAATTTATTAGGTCATGATGGTATTAAAAAGTATGATTTTAACCTCACCCTGCAATACAAGGAGTTGAAAAATAGCGTTCCCTTATGGAGTAAAACTCTGGCTAAAAATAATGACATTTGAAGATTGTTTCTAAACGGTTTATCTTCACATCTGCTAATATGAAAACGTCCCGATCTGCATCAATAATTTCGGTATCGTTTCGCATCAGAATCTCCCTGCAAATAAACGGATAGTCTCGAGGGGTTAAATTAGCCATAAAAGGTTTGAGCGTTGGGCTGAAAGGGAACTATGTGTAGGTAGGTCTATCTGTTACCAATAGTTTTGACTTGACTTTCGGCGTTTGAAACCATTCCTCTTATATTAAAGTCAGTCAAAATGCACATGCTATGTTTTAATCACGCGGCTATTGAAACTATTGATTTATGAGTAACGATATTAACAGGAAGCCAGCATATTTTCTTCACTGTAATTTTTGATCATATCGTTTGATCTCTTTGCGCTCGGTTCGTATGATGTCCGCATCACCGAATATTAGGCGCTATTGCAAAAGATTTCAATATTGAAAAAGCTCATTTTTAAGGAGATATAACATCTTCTCTTTCCCAATAAAGCGGCAAGGCACACAGTAATCGTGCTTATCCGGCCGGGATAGACATGGCCCTTTTTGATAGCCTTGGAATAGAAGTGCTTTTTGATCTGATAAAATATCGAAGGCAATGCTGTCAGGGCCTGACCTTGATCTCCACAACTTTAGTTACCCTTGTAGTTACGCCCTCTGACCAAATGGCTAATTGGCTCAAATACCTGTCCGACCTGAGTTCAAAAGACACTTTTTTATAAGAACTTGCAAATTTGACAGCAATGTGTTTCATAAAGTTTAATGATACGACTCGCTCCAATGCTTGGAAAGAAACCTTAGAACCTCAGATACTTTTATGGTAGTCTGGGAAATTCGAAATACAATAACAATTCACGTTTGAGCAAGTAGATTAAATGGAGGCTAGTTCGATGGCGATTATTTATTACCCATAACATCTTCGGCAAGATAACGTCTTATTTTTACTTTAACATAATATTCAAATAAACTGAATTCCGTCCATAAGAATCGTAGAATGGCTTAAAAAGTACTCCGTCAATTGTAAAGTTAAGTTGCTGCGGATTGCCCTTTATATTTTTACTAATGTCCGCTGCATTCAAAGTTACCTTCCGCCACACTGTTCTTGCTTCCGACTCTTGTGCCGCAAGCAATATTGGGCCGTAAAATAAGCTGGCTATGTTTTGCTGATCCATTATTGGGTCCAGATGGAACCCGAATGGCATTCTCAATTCTACTTTGTCCCCGGTTTTCCAATTTCGATTAATTTTAAGATAACTGCCAGGCATTGCCTTCAGGTCTTGGTGCTGCCCGTTGATGCTCACATAAAAACCCTTGGTTGCCCAAGAGGGTACACGTACATATAAATCAAATTTACCTTTGCCTTTAATAGTAAGGCTGCTATGATCTTCTTTAGGGAAAGTAGTGGTTTGTTCTACGACAATGTTTCTCTCTGTCCACTGTAGTGTGGACGCGATATAAAGATTCACGTAAAGCGCATTGTTATCCTTACTTTTGAAGTAAATCGAGTTTTGCAGTTTAGTGTTGCTTTCTAAAGCAGTCCCGTTGCAGCAGGTAAAGCCGGTCATGTCGGCATTACTAAACTGTTTTACTGACCCGGGTCGCAGCGGTACATGGTAAGTATTAGCCGCGTCATCTTCGGCTACCGAAGCCAAAATATGGTTGTATAAAGCTCTTTCATAATAGTCCATTAGTTCGGCCTGCTGGTTGTACATAAAAAGGTCACTTGAGAGTTTCAACATATTATATGTAGCGCAAGTTTCATTTTGGCCACCGGAAGAAAAGCCGTTTTCATACAATGTTTCGGGCTCGCGGATAAAACACTCGGCGTTTGCAGGGTTACGAGCCCCGGCAAAGCCTCCAATGCTATACATGTAATCGCTGACAGCCTTATGCCAAAAATTATCGGCCACCTTATAATATTCAGGATTATTGGATGCAGTGTAAGTCTCAATGCTGCCGATAACCTGCGGTATATGCTGGTTGGCATGCAACCCTCTAAAGTTATCTACATTTTTCACCAGCCCACTTGAGTGTTCCTTATCGCCAAAAAACACCCTAATGTTGTCAAACAATTGCGCGGTCTTCAGATAGTTTTCGTTGTTAGTGAGGCGATACATCCGCGCCATCACCTCATTCATACCGCCATATTCGCCTGCGATATAAGTATTCCACATTTTAATAAGGGTGTCCTGCGGTAGTTTGCTCAATCGGCTGTACACCCAGTCGCCCATACCCGTAGCAATTTTAAGTGCTTTCCTGTTGCCGCTTAATTCGTAAACATCCAGCAAACCGGCTAATATTTTGTGAAGTGTATAGTATGGAGCCCAAACCTGAGTGGACTGGCCACCGTATTTGGCCCCGTGCTCAAGCATAATAAATTGATCGGGGGGGTATGCGCTGATAAACCCATTTCCCCAGTTCCAATAATCGGTACGCAAACCCTGATCGCTTAGGTCAGAATCAAAGCCTGCCTTACCTGCGCCAATCGGTATAGCGGCAGGATCAGAAACGTGTGGTCCTCCTGCTGTTTTGGCCTTACCTGAGAGTTGTGACAAATCATATAGCGTGTTGACCATATAGTCAATTTTCGTGGCAAATTTATCATGAAGAGCTTTATCATATCCGCAGCCAGCATAAGCCTGCGCAAGTGCGGTTAGATAATGGCCAGTGGCATGCCCGCGAAGTTTGGTATCCTGGCTATCCCAAACACCAAGTGGTCTTGCGTTAGCAGGTTGTTTTTGCCCAAAGGCTTCGCGGAACATATACAAAAAAGAATTCGGATCAGTCTGGGCCAATGTCCTTAAAAATTTATCCCTGTTTTCGATAAATTTTGTTTTGTGACCTTCTACATCTGTATTTAAAGAAACCTGGCCCAGCTTGAACGCTTCCAGTTTTGCTTGCGGTGCAATTGACCTTGCACGCTCTGTAACAATTACGGTAGCTTCTGGTTGTACCGCTGACCCCGGGATACGGCCTTTAACCACATAACGCCCGGTATTAAGAACAGTTGAATTACTTTTGGGGTTTGGCCATAATACACGTACTTTAGGCCCCTTTAGCCCTTTTTTATAAGTACCATCCAGATATTCAGGCAGACGGGGTAAAGTACCTACCTCGGTTTCGACTGTTACATCACTTACTTTTATCAGGTACGCATTATAAAGTTGAGGTGCTGTCGGCGAAAAATGCGGAAGGTCATCCTCCGTTTGGGCATTTGTATTTACGGTTATTTGATTTCCGCTTGAAACATGATTGTATATGCCGGCAACCTGCCTGCTGTTAAGAGGAACGCGGTATATACGGAAATCATGTATTAAAGCATTGAGATATGAATCCTTAAGTGCTAATGATTTGCCAATATAAAGCTGCTTTTTTGTGGATTGCCGCCCAAAAACTCCAGTCAAGTCTTTGGATACTAAATTGGTGCGTCCTACAGGTTTACCGTTAATATAGGCAATAATATATCGTGAAGGAACATCGGCCACTATCGTAAGATAAAGCCATTTATTTGCTACCAGCCCGGGGACGGCTACAGTCGGATGGCTATCTTTTTTACAGGTAAGCATACCTGTTTCCATGAGAGAAGCAGTTTCTGTTCCAGTCGATGATGCAAAAAAGCGGTGATCTTCATCCATCCCAAGATCAAATAAATATTGGCCTGGACGGCCTGAGCGCAAATAAACCCATCCTGAGACGCTGATAGATTCTAAATCGGCTACAACATTATCGGGTAGGGTAACAAATGCATTGTTACCACTCAACGATAATACATTCCCGAACCGGTCGTCATGAACAAACTTGCCATCACCGAGTAGATTACCGTGTAAGTGGTTACGTGACCAGTCTTTCACATTGCCGTCAAAAATATATCGGGCCACCATATCCGTTTCGCCAATACCGTCCAATATTTGATCGCCGTTTTGCGCGTCCACATTTTTTGTGAAAGTCATTAAAAGGAGCAAAGGAAAAACAAGTTTAAGAAAGGCCGTATCTACTTTCATTTTATTTTTGATTATCAACTTATTCTGGTGTTTACTAATATATCCGGGGTTCACTATTTTTATCATTGCAACTTTCTTTTGGTAGACTACAAAATTTTAATAAAAGACCTTTTGTAATTGGACCGGTTAAGATCTTATAATAATTATATATTACTTTGCATAGTATTATTGGCACCATATCATTCAAAGAAACTTAATTTTTTTCAACGCCCACTTCATCATTTTAACAAGATATAGCTTTATTTTGCTAAGCCCGGAATGCTTGGCCATGCAATCTGCGCGCATAAGACCGATAATGCAGACTGCAAAATTTAGAATTTCTTAACAGAATTTGTGCTCTAATGAGTATGGAACAGCATGGTAAAACATGCCGGAATATTCGCCCCAGATCAAGTACTTTAACCAATAAGGTACCGATCCTTTGTAGAACCGAAGCAATTAACACGTGAGTGTTATTTCTTTTTTACCAGGGTATAAGTCGCACAAAATCGGTTGGAAATTTTAAACTCGGATCATTATAGGTTGTACTGTTGAAAAAACCTCGTGGAATACCCACAATACTCACTGGGCCATACTTGGTTTGTCTGATTACACCAGGAGAGGTAGACATAACCCCGTTTAACATGATATTGTACATAAAAGTCGGTTTACTGTCTGGCTTTAAATTAACATAGTTCAAAGGCATAGCCAACTCATAGGTTAATCCGTCCTTTACACTAAATTGCATGGCTGCGTTAATGTGATACCCATTGTATACCGAAATCACAGAATCAGGGATTGAGTTATGTTTCCTAATGCGATCTGTTTGGCATACATCGACAGTAATTTGTTATTGAGTTCAGTAATCGAATCTGCCTGTTTTGATTTACTTACCGCATCGCCGGTCAACTCTGAAAGCTTAAGTTTATACTTATTTTGCTGATTACTCCGATGAAGCTTACCCTTAACAGCGAGACGTGAACTCATTATGTTGATAAGCAACAATAAATAAATACACAGTTTTTTCTCTGACATGGGGCGTTTTTGAATTGCTTAATTAGTTGTACTAAGTAAATAATGGTCAACGGTGCATTGAGAACCAATGGTCAATGTTGCTGAAAACTAGGCACTGTGAACTTCAAGTTGCCTTTTTTGTCTACAGCTTTCTCCCAACGGATCGCTTAGCTTGCAGCCACATAGGCATGGACAATAATCAACCCTTAATATCAAGGTTGACTTGTCTTAGTTTGTTATCCAACGGAATGACGTAGCTGCCACGTGCTTTACGGTAGCTTTTTTGAATTCTGTAACCTCCATTTTTGGGATCATATTCTTCTATTTGTAGCCAAGCATTTGCTGTATGCTCATCTTTTTTGTTGAGCCATATAATTACCTGCTTGGTTTGGGCATTATAGCTTACTCTATTGAACGTTCCGGCCTTGAGCGTTAACCATAATCCGGCGGGTGCAATAAATACTTTTGATTTGGAGCCGTTAGTAATATTTACATCGATCATATTTCCGCGATGGATGATATTACCTCCAAATGCAAGCCAGCCCAATTCAGCATCGTGGGTAAGATAAGCGGCGCTGTTAACGGCATAACCGAAAAAGTTTGAACCGTAATCGCCGGACAAACCATCTATCTTTAACGTAGATGGAAAGGAGTGAAATGCTGCCGGGCCAAAACCATCGGCAGTGATATTGGATATCGAACCCATTAAGCCGCCATAGCCTACACGTAGCATGTAAAGATCGGAGGGGCTCTTACGGTAAGCCGATAAAACCGGGATGGCGTTTAGTCCCGAACCGTAATGGTGCAACTGGCGTTCAATTCTGGATAGTTTCCCAGCATACCCAAAGTCCCAGTACCTGCGGGCCGAACCATTATATCCCCAATTCGGAATAGTGGGCATATAAGCCAGGATCGCATTAATAGTTGCTGCCGCTTTATCGGTGTAACCGAAATAATCCGACCAGAGGTAAACTTCTTCCTGCCCAGTAGAATCCCAGGGCATTTCACTTCCGAATGGATAAAGGAGCGTGCGCCAATGATCGGCCCTAGCCTTCATTGCCTTTTCAAGTTCATCAGCTTCCTTTTGCCAGCCTTCACATTTCAGATCTGAAAGAATCAGGTAATATATAGTCCCTTCCATTTGCCCGAATTGTGCATAATACGGCGCTTGCTGTACCATTGCCATTGACGTGTAGTAAGCATTTTTCAAATACCAATCCCACTTACGATCTGTAACTAAGCCGGAGTGATACCTTGCCAAACGATAGAGCGCCCAATGTGCGGAAGCTACATGCGGATAATTATAAGAACGCCCAACATCATTAGCAGTATTATGGTCCCAGGCCGCCCAGGTTTTGTAATTGATGCTATCACTATAAGTACCGGCGGGCATCTCGTCCGGCTGGTAATAAAACAGGCTCTTTTTAACGCCGTACATCTGGGGACCCTCGCTGTACTGCAGGTTACCCCACATCGTATGGCCGACAAAACGCTGTAACTTTAAGATCTCCGCAGCGTCAGGTTGAATTACCTCCTTCATTACTGCTCCGAGCCAGCTACCTGCCCCTCCTTCATCGCTAAGGCCGGGTATCCATGCGCGGCCATCCTGGGTTACCTGGCGCCGGGTTTCGTAATCATAACTAATAACAGACTGGTCTCTGCCAAACGGATCGTTTGGGTCGGAAAACCACTGCTCCTTCGTTAAGAATGCGCCGTAATTTTTAACTACATCAACTTCAGACTTAATTACCTTATAATTAACCGTTTGAACGAGCCCATCACTATAGGTAATCGTCAGCCTTGCCCTTCCCCATATTTTGCCGGCCACCTGATACTGCTGATGGGTTCCACTCCTGTCGGCAACTGGCTTAACGGTTAACGCACCCATCGGCTCAACATTTATACTGCTAACCTTTTGCCCGTATTTTAAGAATAGTCTGGCATCAACATCCATCGGTAGCACATAGCCCGGCACCCCAATAGCCACCGGCCTTTTATTTGCAGTTAATGTCTTTTCTATTCCACTGATTGACGATGAAATTAAAAACTTTAACCCGTAACCCGCAGATTCGCCGGGCTTTAGAATTTGTGAGGTAGGTTTATTCCAGGGTTCGGCGTTTTTCCATTCATTATCGGCGTATGCTTTACTATAAACCATCCATTCATTGAATCCCTCAAAATCGATTCCACGGGGCGTAGGGTCATTCAGCAGCGGATTGTAAGCCTCAAAGGGCGTTTTGTGAAATGGCACAACTAATAAAGCGGGGCCATGTCCGTTTAACCGGGTAACCTGTAAATAACCGGCGTCGTTTCCGATATACGGATCGTAAAATACATTTTGGGCATGTGTTTCCTCCAGACTTTTACCCTGCATAATGTTATTAAAGATCATAGGAATGCCTAATGACCCTATTTCTAAGGGTTGTGAGCTTGTGTTCCTGATTTTGAAAAATAATACCAGATGGCCATCCTCCATCATCCAATAACGCTCTATATGCACTGGAATATCTGCTGGCAGCGTATTGCTTAAATCAGCTGCCGCCAATACGTTCTTGTCTTTAAATGGTATGTCGCTAACCGGGTGCCTTTTTGCAGCCGTAGAGTAATTTGACCAGTTGCTTTGTGCACTTGTTTTGATCCTCAGGTTAATATCTCCCAGTTGATACATACCATCGCTGCTGCGTAGCTTAAGCCTGTCTCCGGGCGTAAAGTCGAAAGCGGTATCAGTTAGCGGCTTCAGTGCAGCGACAGTTTGTGACGAACGGACAAGCGTTAATACAAAATTACCGGCTTTTACGGATTGAAAGCCGTTTCCAAGCTCCAGTGTTGAAGGCCTTTTTTCCAGATCTTTCCACGGGTTTTGCCCGTAACTATGCTGTGGCCAAAGGCCAACTGCCGATATCAACAAAACCAGGTAGTATTTTGCCAAACTTGAAGCTAATTGATTTTTAAGGTTATTGCAGGACATATAAATTGGTTAAATAAACGATCACACTGATATTAAAAGCAAAGGTACATCAAACGCAAAAGGCGAACTTGCCATAATTTTATCTATTGATAGTTGCTTATTGACCGAATTGCTTTAAAATAGGTTTTTAATTGCTATTCCAAATTAACGCTAGCCCGGAAAGTTCTGACGTCTGTAGTTTTTTCTTAAGGTTAGATAGCGCGTTTATGGTATACCCCTGGAAATATTACGCGTAAAGCCTGCCGCGCGTCCGTCAACAGCGCAGTAGTACAGGCCACCGACCTGTAACCAGTTAGCCATTGGTGTAGATGAGGCAACCATCTACGAATTCACAAAGAGGAAATTCTTGGTGTATGATAATTATTCCTTTCTCGGGATGACAGCAAATTACCCATATAATAGGTAGAACAAAGCGATCCCTTATCAGATGACTAATCTGTATCGTTTGGGATCGCTTTATATGTTATAATGAGATTTTTTTAGACCCAATGTCTAATTCAACTCTAATGTTACCACCGATTTCGCAGGCAGCGTTACTGCTAACTTATCGCCATCCTTTTTAGCACCTGAAAAAGGGGCAAGGTGCAGTTTATTTGGCGCTTTAAAAGTGTTGATATCAGTAATATTAGCTGACGTTAGAATCTGGCCACTGAAAGTATTCCATTCTATATCTTTTAATTCTGTAGTAATAGTAATGGCGTTGTGCAAATCAAGGTTCACGAAAGAGATATGAACTTTACCTTTGGCATCCTGCGATGCAGAAACATTTACTGCCTTTATCTTTTTACCGTCAAGTTCGTAATCAGGTACGTCCAGCTTGATGGGCAAATATTTGGCATCCTGGTGAACTTTGTACATATCAAACACATGATAGGTAGGAGTGAGTAACATTTTTTCCTTGTCGGTTAGGATCAACGATTGCAGCACGTTTATTGTCTGAGCAAGGGCCGCCATACGCACACGGTCGCTATGGTTATTGAAAATATTAAGTGTCGTTCCGGCAATTAAAGCGTCGCGCAGGCTGTTTTGCTGAAACAAAAAGCCGGGGTTTGTTCCGGGTTCAACATCTGTCCAAACCCCCCATTCATCGACTACTAATGCCACTTTTTTCTCCGGATCGTATTTATCCATAATGGCAGAGTGCTTAGTTACAATATCTTCCATTTTTAAACAGCTAACCATAGTACCGAAATACTCTTTTTCGTCAAACATGGTTGCTGATCCTTTATTATACCAGTTCCCCGTTGGGATGGTGTAATAGTGAAGTGAAAGGCCCGACATCATCCCTATAGGGATGTTCTTCATACACACTTCTGTCCAGCGGTAATCATAAGCATTTGCTCCGGCCGCTATTTTTTGTAGTGGTGCGTCAGGGTAATCTTTTGCAAAAGCTGCATAGCGTTTGTAAAGATCGGTGTAGTATTCTGGTGTCATAACTCCGCCGCACCCCCAGCTTTCGTTACCAACACCCCAAAGGGTTACTTTATAAGGTGCAGGATGTCCATTTTTTATACGCTCTTTAACTACAGTGCTGGAACTGTTCGAGTTAAGGTATTCAATCCATTTCGACATTTCTTCAACAGTACCGCTGCCCACGTTCCCGGCTATATAGGGTTCGCATTTTAGCAATTCGCAAAGTTCCAGGAACTCGTGCGTGCCAAAGCTGTTATCTTCGGTTGTTCCACCCCAATTTGTATTTACCATGCGCGGGCGTAAAGCAGATGGACCAATGCCATCGCGCCAGTGATACTCGTCGGCAAAACAGCCCCCGGGCCACCGCAGGTTTGGTATCTTTATTTTTTTCAAGGCTTCCACCACATCCAGGCGAATGCGGTCCTGCTTTTTTACCGGCAGTGTTTTATCCACCCAAAAACCACCATAAATACCATGGCCCAAATGCTCGGCAAATTGTCCGTAAATGTGTTTGCTGATGACTGTTTTTGAATCAGTGCTGATGCTTAGCGTCCCTGTTTGACTATAACCGGGTGCCGAAATTAAACACAAGGCTACAGCAGAGCCAAAAGAGAAAAGGAGATTTTTTTTCATAAAAATTGGTTTATGCCGTGAAGAAAAGAAAGAATATTAATAAGTGTTCTCATTGTTTTTTTGTAATGATGCCCATAAGCCGCACTATAAAGCACACAAAATTTTACAAATGTTTCCCAATATATATTTCAATAACGCAGAAATTCCACAGTATAAGTTGAAAATTGAAACAGTCCAAGTGTGAATTTTATATATAGAACGGAAACTTTATTTGTCCAATCAAATTTTATGGTATACGTGTGATATCAGATAATGTGCAGGATAGAATAAATGTGCCTCTGGTATTAAAATATTGCGTAGAAAATGTAGTGTTTGCATTTAAACCTGTACTAGTATGGCTACCTACAATACTGTAATAAGAAATCCCCCCGGAAAAGCCTGGATACTTGTCTGGAACAGAAAATAATGGCATCTGCGGTACACCTCCGGGATAAGGATATACTATTGATGTATCTGTTTTTAACGACGGGTAGTAAGGATTCCAATCGCCCCAGTTAGGGCGTCCGGGTCGACCGGTTATTTCTCCCTTTGAAGGATTAAAATAAGTTCCATTTTTATCTTTCCAGACGTAAATGATTTGATCAGGACCGTTTGCAATATGTGTAATAGAAACTTTAAGGTTAGAGGCAGGCTGACCGGTGAAGCTTGTAAATTTTGCGTCAGAATAGTTATATGCCAGATATGAAAGGGTATCTGCTTGATTTGGTATTACGTTAATGGTACAAGCGTGGTTTAATACCTGGCTTCCCTTAACATTTTGCACGCGCACATCAATAGAATAGGTGCCGATAGGCACATAAGTTGTTGCTCGTGTAAACTGCAACCTTCCTCCGATACGGTTGATGCTGAATGGGGCTAATAAACTATCTTTTAATTTAAGCTTTAGTGAGGCTAAAGTGGTATCGCTGCTGGTAATACCACCTTTAGAAAAAACCTTAACCGTATCGGGCTTTAGCATGTAGTCGCTGGCGTCTTTACCTGAAGCATCTTTGATGGACAGCAGGTCAACATAAAACGGCAGTGTGGACCCGTTTGTAACAATATCATTTGAAACAGTAGTGTTTCCCTGAGATACCGTAAGTGGATTTTGATTGTAGAAAATTAAATTACTGATATATCCTTCCGGAATTTTTTTACAACTATATATGGCCACAATTGCTAAAATTGTGAATATTCTTATCTGAGTGAACCTTTTTGTGATCATAACAAAGCAACTTGTTAGGTTTGACGATTAAATTATCTTTTAGTTGGTATTACTGAATTTGCAAGTACATGCAGAATGGTGCCGGTTGATGTATGGATGCCTTCTGTTTGACAAGGCAAAGTAATATCTGCCTGATCTCCCTGTACCGGACCTGCCATGCCATCAATCATCCCGTTAACCTTAACGTAAGCTAAGATGAAATAGGTAAACGCAGGATTTGTATTGCTGAGATTGACATAATAAGTAGCCTGAACTTTTTTAATAGCGCACGGTGCAGCGTTTCCCAAATAGTTGCTGTAGCTAGTAGGAATTAATGTCGCCGAATCAATGGTAATGGGCTTTTCGAACATATATTGAAGAAACAATTTGGAAGAAACAGAATCGGTTAGCTGATTTAAGCTGGTTGTTCCCAACGATGTCATCAATGCATGTACCGAAAAATCTGTAAAAGCAAAGAAGGTTTTTGCGTTATTGATAGAATCTTTCAACTTGAACTTATCAACCAGTAGCAAAACAGTATCAAATTGATGATATTGGTTGCTTTTTAAATAATCGTATGTTGATAGATTTGAATAAGCGTTTGCCAAGCCACCATCAGTACGATAGGCGTCTTTTTTACAGGAACTAACAGCTGTCAGCACAAGTAGTAAAGCGGCAATAATATAATAGGGTTTGTTTTTTTTCATGATTTTTTTATTGACTTACTTTTCCTTGCCAAAACTTGGTTTGGGTTAACTTAGAATTATTTAAGAACAACGACGGGTCAACTGGCCAGTAATATTTGCCAGCCTTAAATTCGCTTGTAGTAATATTATCAAACTGTTGCACATTGTTCAGCCGTTCCAACCTTACCAGATCGTAAAAACGATGACCTTCGAGAAAAAGTTCTCTGCCTCTCTCGTCAATAACGGTTTGCAAAGTATTGGCAGCGGTTAAGCCTGTAATTGGAGCCGCGTTACGATTGGCCCGGATATTATTGATGATAGACTGGGCTGTTGTATAATCCGGCGTTGACTTTGCGCATAATGCCTCTGCTTTTAACAGTTCAATATCAGCTAGACGAAAAATGATGATGTTATTTAGTGACACCAGATAGGAAGGATTATTATTTAACATCTGAATGTTCGTATACTTGATACACTCATAATAGCTTACAGGTCCGTTAGTGTACATGGAAAATCCTTTTGTAAATCTAACATCGGTCGTATCTGTGTAAAGCTGGGCAACCAGCCCGTTATTTACCTGCCAGTTAGGCGTTGTTATAGACGGGATATATGGCGAGGTTAAGGTTGCACCCGCAAGGGTATAGCCATTATTGGCCTGGCTGGATTCTGAAATGGAGTTTCTTGCTATCTCAAAAATCCCTTCGGATGACTGGCCCTTGTAGATGTCGAGATAATTTGAAGCGCCTACCAGGCTGTAAGAACCAGAATTGATTACCTGGTCGCAAGCGGCATTACAATCATCATAATCGCCCATCCAGGCATATATGTGAGCCAGCAAAGCGTAAGCTGCACCCCTATCTGCCCTAACTACTCGGTCTGCAGATGCGCCGTTTTTCCAATCAAGATCTTTTATCGCAATTCTTAAGTCGGAAATAGCCTGTTTCAGAACAGTGGTTTGATCTGTACGGGCATATTCCAGCGAAACCGATTTATCATCGTTGTTTAGTACCAACGGTACATCGCCATAAATCCTGCATAACTCAAAATAGCTATAGGCACGAGTAAAATAAGCCTCGCCCAAGTATCTGTTCTTTTGTACTGTTTTAGAGGCTACGTCATTACCATTAAAGTTATCTGCAGGCATTACAGCAATGCGTGCAAGGCAACGGTTACTTTGTGCTATTGCCGTGTAATAAGGCGTATAGGTTCTAAGAATGAGTAGTGGTGTTGTAACATTAGCGGCGGGTACGGCAGTGCCCCACTGCATGTTTAGCACATTTAAGAATGAGCCATCTGTTGTATTAGAAAATTCACCAGAAGGTAGATCGCCGTAGGCGTAGTAGGATATGGCGTTGCTATGGGCCGCCCTTATCAAGGCATATATACCGGCAACGGCTGCATTAGCATCCCCGTCACTTTGCCAGGTTGCTTCATCCGTTGGCGTACTGATAGGTTGTGGATCTAGAAATTTTTTACAAGAAGTAAAATAAAATATCATCAAAACTATGATAAACACATTGCACTTCGTTCTCATATAGTTAATTTTTAAGATAAAACTTGAGTGATTTTTAAAGCGTTAAGCTTGCTCCCAGCGTAAATTTGGCCACTGTTGGATACACCGTATTTGATGAACCGGTAGTAGGATCAACCAGTTCAGGATCAGGAATGTCCTTAGCAGCCTTCCACATCCAAAGGTTTTGGCCCATTACATACACATTGAGTCTTTTTATTCCGGTGTTGTTCAACCACGTTTTAGGCAGTTCGTAACCTAAGGTGACGTTTCTTAACTTCACAAAGTTTCCGCTTCTTAAAAAGTAATCAGTTCCAACGTTCCAAGGGTCCATTCCTGTTCCTGTAGGATAAATCAAGCGGGCATATTTGGCATTCTGACCCGGTGTTTGCCAGAACTGACTTAGTATATTGGGATAAGCGGCAGGACCGGCAACGCCATTCCAACCGGTGTAATTATTGAAAGTAGTACTGCCATTAAGCTCATCAGATAAGGCTCCGTTTATAATTGTTCTACCAAAAACGTAAGAACAGAAAAAACCTAATGAAAAACCTTTAAAGCTGAAATTACTTCCAAATCCACCGGTATATTTCGGGTTAGGATCTCCGGCGTTAACTTTATCGTCATTTGTAATATTGTAATCGCCGTTAACGTCTACATATCGTGGGTCGCCTCCATGCAAGGTAGCACCGTTGAAGGTTTCTTTCTGGCCCGTAACCGGATCTGTCGGCACCGAAGCGTCGGTGGGATAAACACCATTTGTTTTGTAAACTCTATAAGAAAAAATTGGTCGCCCTACTGTTAACGTTTTATAGAACCATGCCGGCCCGAACAAGAAATCTCTGTTGTTATTAGGTAATTGTGTTACTACATTGCTGTTAAAAGAAACGTTTAAATTGAGCATCCATTTGAAATTAGATTTAGGCCCCAATACATTGATGTTCGTAGCAGCTTCCCAACCAGCATTTCGAAGGCTAACATAATTGCCTGAATAATACTGGTAACCACTGGTAGCCTGGGCTGGTACATTATAGAAAAAAATATTATTGTTGTGCTTGTTATAGTAATCAAAAGTTAGATTAACACGGCTTCTAAAAAGCTCAATGTCAGCACCAATGTCTAACTGTGGGTCACGTTCCCATCTTACATCCGAACTTGACTTTACACCACCGTTCTGAACAAAGTTATTGTAAAAATATGGCGTTATCACAGAGGTGCCGTTGTACGTAGAAGGTATACCACCCAAGCCTGTAGAGGAATAAATACTTCCAGTTGTTGATGCAAAATAGCTAGCATCATTCTGCAACGCCTGGTCTTTTACATACCAACCGCCCGGGTCTAAACCGGTAATGCCATAACTTACTCTGATTTTAGCGAAATTAGCTACGCTTTTAATCGGTTCAAAAAAGCTTTCATCAGATATGATCCATCCGGCTGAAACGGATGGGAATGTACCCCAGCGGTACTGTGAACTGTAAATTGAGCTGGCATCGCGTCGTACGCTCGCCATAAACAAATACTTGCCATCGTAATCGTAATTGAACCTTCCGTAATAAGAGGCAGTATTTTTTTGCTGATAGCTGCTGTAAGCATTTAAATTAGTACCCGATGGCACAGTAGCCGCGGTATAAATACCAGATACATTAATGCCGGCCGCAGATATATAGCTATAATACTGCTGATTGCTATATAAAGATCCACCTAAAACAAAATTTAAGTGATTCTTTTTGATCAGCTGATCATACTGCACAAAATTTTCCCAAGACCATGACGGGTTGTTATTATGAATGTCATAAGCAGTATTCAGCGTACCGTTTAAAACCTGAGGAGAGAAATAATTATAATCGTTATTATAAGTAGACATGGCATAAGTACTATGTAATGTGAGTCTCTTTGAAAGTGTATCTGTGGCTGCTATCGAGCCTACAAAGGTGAGTGCTTTGTCATCATCATAGTACTGCTTTTTACCGCTATAGGCATTGACCTGGGCATCGTTCAGCTGAACATTAGAAGTAGGGAAACCCCAGGAGGCAAACAGGTTATCGCCCAGGCCGCCTGCTCCGTGGCTTTGCTTTTGCTGCGCCATCAAAATATCTACAGATAGGTTCAACTTGTTAACCGGGTGGACAGACAAGGTTAAATGTGGTGTAATTTTTTCAAGTTCGTAACCATTGATAACACCCTGCTCATTGTAATGATTTAAAGATAACCGGTATTGTGTGGTTCCGGTTATACCAGCCACACTCAGATCCTGGCTATTCGTAATAGATGATGACCTGATTAAAAGCCCCTGCCAGTCTACATTGTTATTAAAAGCCCTGTTTAAAGAGTCTGTTAACGACAGCGGAATAGAGCCTTGTTGTTTGTATAAATAGGGAAGGCCCTGTTGTATAATTTGTAGTTTAAGGTTTCGCTCAGCTTGTCCGGTAACCACATCTAAAAAATTAGGGTGCGAAGAGTAACCCACAAATGCATTAAAGTTTACTTGCGGTTTGCCGCGACTGGCACTTTTAGTTTTTACTATAATTACGCCATTACCGCCTCTCGCGCCGTAGATGGCTGCGGCTGAAGCATCTTTAAGTACGTCAATAGATTCTATATCCTGAGGGTTGATAAAGCTCAAAGGGTCATTATTTCCATATGATGTTCCAATGGCGTTAACATCATATATAATACCGTCTATTACATATAATGGCCCACTGTTGCCTCCGTTCGCGTTTGCATAATCTACGTTTGAGCTACCGCGTATAACGATGCTTGGTTTTTGACCCAACTCCCCACTCGATGATAGTACGCTAACACCGGGTAATCTGCCTTGAAGCAGCTGGTCAAAGCTTGATTCTGGCTGATTGGCAATGTCCGCTCCTTTAATTGATGATATGGCCGCCGTTACATTACGCCGCTTTTGCGTCGTATAACCAATTACAACCTCTTGTAATGCATGTGCCTGAGCAGGTAATATAATGGCAACTTCATTTGAGGGAGGGACAGTTCGCTCTACTATTGTATATCCAATAAGTGATATAGTGATTTTTCCAGATGTGCCTTTTAATCTGAGCACAAATTGTCCATCGGCATTTGCTGTTGTGCCATTTGAATTGACGCCAACTTCTATTATTGTTGCACCGGACAATGTTTGTCCGTCAGAATCTTTGACAGTTCCCTTAATTGTCCTTACCGTAGTCTGTGCATAAACACAGGTAAAAAAATCAGCAAGACTGCAAAAAAACATTAACAGTAAAATTTTTCTCATATGATTTTATTAAGATTTTAATTATATACAGGTCTATACAGATAAAATGTATAAAAAAAGTATATTAAAGAAACGCATATATGCCGGCCTTTTCAGATATGCATTACTTTCAACGAGTTGCTGCAGGATTTTCCTATGCTAGTGCAACTGTTTTATAAAATTAACTAAGTAAAAAGGTCATCTGAGTACTTGAATTAACCAGTTGTTGCTCTATTTTATCTTTGGCAATCTGATATATTAATTAATCCTTATAACGCAATGCGGTATTATGATTAAACCAAGATCAAAAAGAATTACGAATAAGATCAGCGTTGATTACTAAATGCGAAAAGTGATAGACTTAAAAAAAACCTAAATGTAACCTGACCGGCTCAGTCGCGATTGGTGCGGGTTATAAATTTGAAAATTTAACACATGAATCATTTGGCCCGTACGTGCTGTGATAAAGGCCAATTTGTAAATTACGGTTGTTCATGTCAGGCCTTGTCAGCGGGCTTCCGGGTAGGTCAGCCAAATTGATACCGTCATTGCTGGTGCGAACGTAAAATATATTACCCGATTTCTGTATCTGTAGAAAGCGGTTATATTGCCATTCAACTAGAGTATCGTTTTGCGAGCGGTTGGCATTTAATAAATTGGTAATCATGTTTCCGCACTTCCAGGCAGGAAATATACTGTTTTGAATAAGATTTTCGACCCCATCTTCACCTGCTTGCTTCGATATACGTAACATAAAACCCATATTGCTGTTCCCAACTATTTTACGCTCTTTAAATCTCCTATATCTGTCACTTCCACCTCTGCAACGAAATCGCCAAATATATTGCGATATAAAAATGGATCGTAGGGCTGGTTGACATCGAGTTAGCCCCCTTTGATTCAAGCAACAGAATATTGTCGCCGCTGTTTATACGGAACGGCTGCTGCGCATGATCTGCATTTATGCCGCTCCTGATGGTATCATGTACCCCCTCTTCTACAAAATCTCTTTTACGCAAAAAATCATCTTCGATAAGCTCGAAAGAATATAAGGAAGTGCTTAATCTTGACGGTTGTGCTTTTGAACTTACGTTACCATAATTATCTTTATTTTAAAAGAGTAATCGTATTATAATATGCAGCATCCTGCCAGCCACTGCTTTTCCTACTGTCTTCCTCGTTAATAAAATTATATTGCACGTTTACCTGTGCAGAACCATGGTCTGCCGCGCTCATTTCAATAATACTAGCGGTAATCGCAATCGGATAATATTTAAACACAGGCTTTCTTCTACAGGCACAGGTAGCCTTTCTCTCCAATCCTTATCTAAAGCGCTTACATATGCAGTAGATAAACATTGTGCAAAAACTGTAAACTTGTCAACGGCACCTTTAAAGTTGCGACCTAAATCAGGTCGTTTAAAAAGGCGGAGTTTATTTAAAGAAAGTGAAACTAGTAAACCATCAACAGTGTACCTGTAGTTGTTAACCTGAGAAACCTCGCTTTTGCATTCCCATGACCTAACGTAGGAGAGTCATGCTGAAAATTATTACGGCGGTCGGAATAGGTTTTCCACGTTAAACCATCAATATATGATTCTATTAGATATTGATAATACGAGGTGGGGGATTCAAATTGAGTTAATACCTGTTTTACCGATTTTATCGAGCCAAGATCAATGCTGATCCAGGCAGCATTGCTGCCATCATCTGCAGGTTTACAAAGGGTGCCGTTATTGTTATTATTTGCGAAAGATGGTTTATAAAAATCATTATAACAGGAAGATGCAGTTGTTTTTTAAGATAAGTCTCATCTGGTACATTAACAGATAGTTTGCACAATACTCCAACACCAATATGGTTGGAATTAATTTTTGAATGTTTCCATCTGCGTCAAAAGTCATCTTATCTGCATAGACCTGCCGATGCTAACCCCCGTTGGAATGAGAGTTATTGTGCCCACGATCAACTTTTTCATAATTAAAATACCGTGGGTTTCCATCCCTCAATTGCCAGTTGTTTTTAAAGTTGCTATCAGCACTTAAAAACATATCACTAATTACTAGATTACCTCCGGTTATATTTTTGCTGTTAACCGAGCCAACTCATTACTTATTTGGCTGTTTCAAATATTATCTGTTTGACGCCTTTTTCGGGTTCGACCCAAAATAAGATGTGTTATTATGATCGGTTTTTTTCTGGTACCAAAATTGATCTCCTTTTGTAGTCCAATGTGGATTAAGGCTTAGAGTTACCGGAATCTTTCTTGTAATGGAATCAAGGGCATCTGCATCTGTATAGTTTTTCAATATATCCTTATCAGTAGGCCAATATAGTTTTAGTTAATTCTGTTGCGAATAACTAATATGAGTTACCAATATAAATAGAAGTATTGACGGCACTTACCGATAATTTGCCATAGTTTAAAAAGGATAAAATTAGCGATGTTCACTAAGAATTTTATTTACAAATTAACCTGTTATAGCAGACATTTAACAAACCGGCTATATTTAAGTAAATTTATACACTCGATTAGCTGACTGCCAGTTTGATGCTGATGATATTATTGTTATAACAGTCCAGATAGGTGCGTGGCGAATTTCCTGTTATGCTCCTAAATACACGATTAAAGTTGGTAACACTTTTAAAACCACACTTATAGGCCACTATGTTTATGCTTTCAAATTTGTGTGAGATTAATTTTTTACAGGCTTCGTTAATGCGAACGTCATTTAGAAACGCTGTGAATGTTTGACCAGTATGTTTTTTGAAATACCGACAAAATGATTCAGGAGTCATGTGCGCTATTTCAGCTACTTCATCCAAAGCAATGGGTTCGCCATAGTTTTGAATAATATAATTGTATATTTTCCCAATCTTTATACCATCATTGTCCGTTATGTTTGGTAGTTTACCAAAGGTGGAAAGTGGCTGCATTTTGCATTTTATATTGCTGAAAGTTTTAAGTATTTGAATAAAATATACTAGTTGATCTTGTCTTGATGCTTTTTGAAGATTTGTCATTAACTGTGAAATCTTACTAATTAAGGAGCTTGGCACTTTAAGTCCCTGATAATGTTGTTGCAAAAACATAAGACAAGGTTTTAACTCGGGCAAGTTGAATAAGGAAGATAGAGTTCCTTCTGGATCAAAAAATATTGTAAGCGCCTCGACCATTTTTTCTGAATTTGATGTAAAATATTCGGGATTGCTTTTAAATACATGTGGAAGATTAGCTCCAATAAGAAACAAATCTCCAGGTATATAATCGTGCATACTCGTTCCGGCTATTAGCGTACCTTCTCCACGCTTAATCCAAGTGAGTTGTATTTCTTTATGGCGGTGAAGGTATGGATAATGAAATGGCAAATAAACATGCTCTGTTATCACGCTCTTATCGTGCGGGACCGGAATTGTAAACTGTAAAACTTTCATCTCATTATATTTGGTAACGACCAATTTATAATTCGTTAACTAAATATTAAAAAACAATAATAATATGGTTAATATATTAGAAATATTTGGTAAATTACAATTGAAGAGCCTGTCTAATATATTCCTTATTGCCGGAGCCGCAACGATTTTACTCTCAATGCTGACAATCAGCTTACTATGTGCTTATGCACAAGCCGAAGTTATTTCAGTCAACCTGATCGAGCCGGTCGTCATATTTTTAAATTTTTTCATCATTGAGTTAAGATGATTTTCGGTATGGTCTAAATCTGACTTTATCTTCAAAATGTCAGTTTTAATAAAAAGCTTTGCAGATTTTTGTTTTGCTGAACACCGTTCAATAAATTTGTCGCGATTTAAATTAATCCAGGCCATCATGAAAAAAGTATTGATCACAGGCGCCAGCGGAGGCATCGGGCTCGAAACAGCCCGGCAGCTGGCTCAACAGAATTACCAGGTTACACTGGTAGCCCGTAACAGGGACCGCCTTGAAAAGGCGTTAAACAGTTTAAGTGGCAACGGCCATACCATCCTGGTCGCTGATCTGAACGACAAAGAGGATTTGCAAAAGCTGGCGGCACATCTAAGTGCTGAAAAGTACGACGTGCTTATTAATAATGCAGGTACAGGCACCTACGGAAAATTCACGGAGATCGCGCTGGAAGACCAACTGGCCACTATGCAGCTGAATATGCAGGCATTGGTAACCCTCTCTTATAGCTTTCTACAAAATGCTACATCGGGAGATGCGCTGGTCAATATCGGCTCGCTGCTGGCCCATTCTTCGCTGCCGGGCGGTTCTGTGTACGCAGCCACCAAGAGTTTCGTCGCCAATTTCTCCGAATCATTATGGTATGAGTTCAAGCACAAAGGGGTTTACGTGACGGGCTTTAATCCAGGCGCGGCTAACTCAGATTTTCATGCACACGCAGGCGCAAAGACCAGTGATTTCCCTAAATTTGTGGTATCCTCGGTAGAAGATGTCGCCCGGGAACTTACCGGCGCGTTGCAAAAAAGGCAGAAAGGAAGGGTAATACAGGGATGGAAGAACCGGTTTATGCTGTTCGGTTTCAAGCTGTTGAACAGAAACGCTGCGGTGAGTATTATGGGTGGGATCAGTCCGGGAATGGCTGATTAGCTATAAACTCCAATCCTAAGTTTCGCCGCACGAATGGCGATCTTATATTTGTACATTATAATGATCTGAAAATGGGCATAGCAGAAAGAAAACTAAAAGAGAAACAGGAAATGCACAAACGCATCCTTAACGGTGCGCGTAAGATATTTTTAGAAAAGGGTTATGAAAAAACCAGTATGCGTAATATTGCTGCCGAGATCAGTTATAGCCAGGGCTCACTTTATTTCTACTACAAAGATAAGAGTGAGATTTTTCACGAATTGCATAAAGAAGGCTTCCGGCTGTTGCTCACCCAATTAAAAGTATTGGACAAGGTAGCTGATCCATTTGAACGCTTAAAGGCCTCCGGGCGCATTTTTATTCAATTCGCGCAGGAAAACAAGGATTACTATAACCTGATGTTCATTGTTGACGAACCTGTCAAAGACGCTTTGTCCGAAGGATTTCAGATCGCTGAAGAAGCGATCAGTTATATGAAAGGAATGGTACAGGAATGTCAGCAGAAAGGTAGGTTCGCGGATATGGACACAGAGTATTTTACATTCCTGATCATTTCGGTAGTACATGGCATCTGTGCACTTTTTTGCAAGCACCGTAACACCAGCTTCGTCGGCAAGACCGATGAAGAACTCATGGCGAACGGGTATGAGTCTTTCGTAGCCCTGCTCGAAAAAAGCTAGCGTTTTTTTTGCTTTTGAATTGAACACCGTTTAAAATTAAAACAATGATTAAAAATGAAATTTAGCAATCAAATATTATATCAACTTTTGGTAATATCGGCAACCTTAACGGCTGCACCCAATGTGAAAGCCCAGGGCAGGCTGGATGAGTACGTCCGGCAGGGCCTTGCCTCCAATGAGAGCATCAGGCAGCAAAACTTTGTTCTCGAAAAAAATGTATACGCGTTAAAAGAAGCAAAAAGCATGTTCCTGCCGGATGTTACTTTTTCGACCACTTACACCAAAGCCGATGGCGGGCGTACAATAGATTTCCCTGCCGGGGATCTGCTTAACAGTGCCTATGCTACCTTGAACAAACTGACGGGAAGCAATGCTTTTCCGCAGCTGCAAAACCAGCACATCCTGATCAACCCGGATAATTTTTACGATGCTAAGCTGCGTACCACCCTCCCCATTCTGAACGCAGAATTGATCTATAATAAGCGGATCAAACAGCAGCAGGTAGACCTGCAAAAGACCGAGGTGCTGCTTTACAAACGTGAATTGGTTAAAGAGATCAAAACGGCTTATTATACCTATTTGAAAGCGACCAGCGCAACGAATATCTATGCGTCATCGCTGCGACTGGTTGAAGAAGGGCAGCGCATCAATACCAAACTGTACGACAATAACAAGGTAAACCGTACTGTGGTATTGAGGAGCCAGAACGAGGTGTCCAGGATCAACGCTTCGCTTACTACTGCGAAAAAAAATGCCGAATCGGCCCGCTACTACTTTAATTTTTTGCTCAACCGTCCTTTAACGGACAGTATACAGTTAGACAGCATTACTGTGTTGCCCGCGCAAGATCAGCTACTAAGCAGTAATATCAGCGGCCGTGAGGAGTTGTCCAAACTGGGTATCGCGAAAGAGATCAACAGCAACCTCACCGGGCTTGCCAGGTCTTACCTGATCCCTAAAGTGGGTACCTCCTTGGACTTGGGTTCGCAGGCCTTCGACTGGAAGGTTAACAGCCAAAGCCGCTATTATTTTCTGGGTGTTTCCCTGGAATGGAACCTCTTTTCCTTTGGCAGGCACAGTAACCGGATCAAACAAACCATTGCAGACCAGCAGGCGCTGGCGTCGCAAACGGATTATGTACAACAGCAGCTGCTTACAGAATTGAAGGTACGCCAGGCCGGTATGCAAAGCGCCATGGCGCAATACGAAGCAGCGAAATCCCAACTGAAGACCAGCCGTACCTATTACAGTGACATGCTCAAGTTATACAAACAGGGTACGGCCATTTACATTGAGTTACTGGATGCCCAGAACCAGTGGATCGATGCACAATTGCAAGCCAATATTGCCCTTTACGACACCTGGATAGCCAATACGGCCATCGAACGCGCTAACGCCAGTTTCACCATTCAATAAATATAACTCATCATGAAACCATCATGAGCTACCGTTCAAAAAAAACATCAATAAGCCCATGATAGCTTCATCGCCATTAAAAAATAAATTAAAACGATGAAAAACTTACAATTATTCATTATTACCATAGCAGCGTTAACCTTAATGGTTTCCTGCAAAGCAAAACACGAGGAAGAAAATCCAATAGGAGAACCGGATATCATACCGGTTAAAATCGCCAGGGTGTCTACCTTAGGCGTGCCTGACCAGATCACCGCCACAGGTCTGGTCAGTACTGAGGATGAAGCCAAATACGCCTTCAAAATAGGCGGTGTGATCAACCGGATTCTGGTACAGGAAGGCCAGTTCTTTAAACAGGGACAATTGCTGGCGACACTCAATTCTACTGAAATTTCGGCGGGACTTGCGCAATCCAGCTTGGGTGTGGAAAAAGCACAACGCGACTATAACCGCGCACTGAACCTTTATAAAGACAGCGTTTACACACTGGAACAATTGCAGAATACCAAAACCGCTTTGGATGTCGCCCAAAAAGCCAGGGAAGCAACCGCCTTTAATGAGCGCTATTCTAAAATATACGCATCATCTGATGGGTTTGTAAGCAAGAAAATAGCAAACGAAGGTGAAGTAATTGCCGGAGGAATGCCGGTACTGCTGACCAACTCTACCGAACAGCGGAACAGTTATTCATTAAAAGTCGGTGTAACGGACCGTGAATGGGCCATCATCAAAGCCGGACAAACTGCTAAAGTAACGCTCGACGGTTATGCCGGTCAAATCTTTGATGCCACCGTGTTCCGCAAGTCGCAGGCGGCAGACCGCGAACTGGGTTCCTTCCAGATCGAGCTTAAATTACAATTAAACGGGGTAAAACCAGCGGTCGGCATGTTTGGGAAAGCGGAGATAGCCACCCATCAGGATGAAAGCGTGATGGTCATTCCATACGCGTCGCTGGTAGAAGCAGACGGCAATAAAGGTTTCGTATTTACCACTATCGGCACAAACAGGGTAAAAAGAATACCGGTTACCATCTTGAAGTTTGATAACGAAAATGTGTACCTGAAGGATAAACTGGAAGGTATCGACCAGATCGTGGTTTCCAACAGCGCCTATCTCAACGAACAGTCTATTATTAAAATTATTAAGTAAGGCCATGAAAATTACAAACTTTGCCGTTAAGAATTACCAGTTCACGCTGATCATATTCCTTTTGGTGGCCGTTGTAGGCCTGTTGACGCTGTTTACTATGCCCCGTTCGGAAGACCCTACCACGCATCCGCCGCAATATATCATTACCGTGATTTACCCCGGCACCAGTCCCAAGGATATGGAAGAGCAGGTAGTAAAACCCATAGAAAACAAAATTTACGGCCTGGAAAATATTGAAAAGATACTGACCACTGTAGAGGACGGGGTAGCGGTTATTCAGCCTAAGTTTAAATACGGCGTGGATGTGGATAACAAATACCAGGAAATATCCACCGAGATCAATGCCTTGAAGAACAGCGAACTTCCCAAGGATATCTACCTGATCAAAACAGAGAAGGTTTCCTCGGCAGATGTAAAGGTACTACAGGTTGCCCTGGTGTCTGACAACGCCTCCGGTAAAACACTTCGGGACGAGGCAGACATCCTTAAAACACAACTGGAAAAAATCACCAACCTGAAGGAGGTGAAATACTTTGGCATGCCTGAGCAGGAGATCCGCATCGACATGCAACTGGATAAGCTGGCGCAACTGAAGATACCGCTTAATGTGGTGATGGGGAGTTTGCAGAGCGAGGCGGCGGATATTCCCGGCGGCAGCATTAACCTGGACAGCAAAGTATTTAACGTGAAGACCAGCGGCAAATTCAAAAACACCGACGACGTGGCGAATACGGTTATTTACAATGCGAATGGCAAGATCATCTACCTGAAAGATGTGGCCACGGTAAGTTATAAAGACGGTACGGTGAACCACATCAGCCGGATAAACGGACACCGTTGCGTGCTGGTTACAGCGGCAATGAAAGATAATGTAAATATTACGAGCGTTCAGAAAGAATATTTACCCGTAATCGAAGCATATGCCAAAACGCTGCCGGAGAATATTCACCTGGTTAAAAACTTTGACCAGGCCAATATGGTATCCGAACGTCTGGGTCATTTGGGTTTTGACTTTGGGCTGGCTATTGTTCTGGTGGTGGTTACTTTGCTGCCGTTAGGTTTCAGGGCGTCGCTCATTGTAATGATTTCCATCCCGCTTTCTCTGGCGCTGGGTCTCATTGCCATGAACTTATTGGGTTATTCGTTAAATCAGCTGAGTATTGTAGGGCTTGTAGTGGCTCTGGGATTGCTGGTAGATGACAGTATTGTGGTGGTGGAGAACATTGAACGCTGGCTGAGGGAAGGTCATTCACGAACAGATGCCATATTCAAAGGAACTAAACAGATCGGTGCTGCTGTTGTCGGCTGTACCGCCACGCTGGTTATCGCATTCCTGCCCCTGGCCTTTTTACCCGATGTGGCCGGCGAATTTATCCGCAGCCTGCCCGTAGCCGTGATGACCAGTGTTTTGGCATCCATGATCGTTGCTCTGACACTTGTCCCTTTCCTGGGCAGCCGGATCTTAAAAACACATACACATGGCGAAGGGAACTTCTTTTTGAAACACCTGCAAAGGTTTTTGACCAGTTCTTACAGCCGCATTATGCCGCTTGCGCTAAAATGGCCCAAAACCACTATTGGCATATCATTAGCGCTAAGCGGGCTTGCCTTTTTCCTGTTTACGCAAACCGGCTTTAAGCTTTTCCCAACGTCGGAAAAGCCAATGTTCCTGATCAATATCAAAATGCCCTTGCAGGCGAATATTCCCGAAAGTGACCGGGCAACCAAACTTGTAGAGGGGGAATTAAAGAAGCACAAAGAGGTACTGTATTACACCGCCAACGTAGGTAAGGGTAACCCACAGA
This sequence comes from Mucilaginibacter sp. KACC 22063, assembly GCF_028736115.1. Lineage (NCBI taxonomy): Bacteria > Pseudomonadati > Bacteroidota > Sphingobacteriia > Sphingobacteriales > Sphingobacteriaceae > Mucilaginibacter > Mucilaginibacter florum. Next base: position 489,538 of record NZ_CP117877.1, read on the forward strand.
TCTATTACAATGTGCATCAACAAGACGTAAAGCCAGACTTTGCACAGGTATTTGTTCAGCTGAGCGAAGAGACAAGTCCAAAGGAAAAAACAGACCTCATCAAACGATTGAGAAAAAAGTTCAACGATTTTCCCTACGCCAGGATAGAAATCAAGGATTTTGAACAGGGGCCGCCCATTGAAGCGAATATTGTTGTCCGCGTATTTGGAGAAAACCAGGATACCTTGCGGTCGCTCTCATTTAAGGTGGAAGAGATACTTCGGAAACATCCGGGCACATTCTTCGTCAATAACGAACTCAATATCTATAAATCGGATGTCAAAATAAAGATCGACAAAGAAAAGGCCCGGACGCTGGGCGTCCTGACGGGCGATGTGGATAAAGTTATCCGTTTGGCAATCGCAGGGTTAACTGTGGGAGATTATATCGATGACCGGGGCGATTCGCGCAACGTAGTGATCACCATGCCCAGGGATAAGTTCTCTAATTTAAATGCGCTGAAAAAACTTTATGTCAATAATGTGCAAGGCACGCCGGTGCTGGTAGACCAGATCGCTACGATCTCCTTTGAAACTTCGCCTACGGCGATCAACCATTTCAATAAAGCCCGGTTTGCCAAGGTCACGTCGCTTACGAAGGAGCATGTACTGGCCAATGACATTTTGAAAGACGTTGTTCCGCAATTAAATAAAATAAAAATGCCGCAGGGCTATTATTACAAGCTTTCCGGTGAGGCCGAGTCAGAAGGCGATACGCTGGGCGGTAACTTCCTTTCAGTAATTATATTGAGCACCTTTCTTTTTATCGGGGTCTTGTTATTGCAGTTTAAAACGTTCAAAGGAATTATTATCGTGTTATCGATCATCCCATTGGGGATACTTGGCGGCGTCGTATTTCTGCTCTTCACCGGCAACCCGATGTCGCTGGTATCAATCATTGGTTTTATCGGATTATCGGGTATACAGGTCAAAAATTCGTTGTTGCTGGTAGATTTCACCAACCAGCTACGTTTAGAAGGGCATAGCATAGATGAGGCGATCCATATGGCCGGTGAAACGCGCTTTCTGCCGGTTGTATTAACTTCCATAACCGCAATATGTGGTTTACTTCCTATCGCGCTGAATCCCAACCCGCTTATAGCGCCCTTGGCTATCGTGTTGATCGGCGGCTTAATCAGTTCCACAATCCTATCCAGGATCGTAACACCGGTAATGTATAAACTGATTCCGCCAACGCTTGAAAATGACTTATAGCAACCAAAAATAGTACCTCATGGAAAAAACGCATTCTTAATAAAGAAATATGCTTTAAGACCTTAATTATTTAACACCATTTAATACTTTATGATGAAAATTAAAAATGTTACCGTTTTTGGATCTGGTGTACTGGGTGCACAGATCGCTTTTCAAACTGCCTATCGAGGTTATCAAGTTACCTTATTCGATATCAAAGATGAATTGCTGGAGCAGGCAAAATTGAAGTTCGCACAGTTCAAAGAATTTTATCAACAAGATTTGAATGCGCCCCCTGCCGATTTGGATGATGCTTTAACAAGAATATATTTCACGACAGATTTGGCCGAATCGGTAAAGGATGCTGACCTCACCATAGAGGCGATCCCTGAGAATATTCAGATAAAGAAAGAGTTTTATACGAGATTAGGTGCGGTTGCTCCTGCAAAAACTATTTTTTGTACGAACTCATCTACACTTTTACCAAGCCAATTCGCCGTTGAAACAGGCAGACCGGGTCAATTTTTGGCCCTGCACTTTGCCAATTATTTATGGAAGAACAATGTTGCGGAAATTATGGGTCACGCTGGCACAGATCAGGAAATTTTTGATCAAGTAGTTCAGTTTGCAAAATCTATCGGTATGCTAGCCATACCAATCTACAAAGAACAGCCAGGTTACGTGATGAATTCGCTATTAGTGCCCTGGTTAATGGCAGGCCTGGATTTGTTCCGCAATGGAATTGCAGATGCGGCATCTATTGATAAAACCTGGATGAAAACTTTAGGGGCTACATTGGGACCGATGGCAATGTCGGATCTGGTGGGAATGAATACAGCGTATAATGTAATTAAGTCATATGCAGAATCAACCGGTGACGAGGTTTGGAAACAACGACAGGATTTCATGAAAGAGAACTTTATTGATAAAAATAAGTTGGGGATATCTTCTGGAGAGGGATTTTATAAGTACCCGAACCCGGCTTATCAGGATGCTGATTTCCTAAAATAGTTAATACCGGTAATACGACAGAGGACACAAATTGAGATGGAGGAAATAGTAAATGATGCGGTATTAGGTTCACTATTCATGTGATTAATATTTAGGTAGCACATTTTAAATTTATTATTATTCATTGAGGTTGATCCATTGACAGTACCGGATTATACAGCAATGAGGGGCGCCGTCTATCCGCGAAGTATAGAAATAATCCCTATAAGACGGATGCCCCTCATTAATAGGTCTGGAAATTCCTGTTTGATTTTCCGGCGATTAAGGAATAGTTATCGGCTGTCGAGAACTTATATAATTAATATAAACTTGTATGATATAATACCTCAACAAATTGGCAGAAGGAAGAAGGCAGTTGCTGGGATGGACGAAGGAACTTACAGAGAATCAGTACAATTTTATACCCCCGGGCTTTAATAACAACATCATCTGGAATATGGGCCATCTTCTGGTGGTAAGCGAAAGCTTGCTTTATCAAAATACACCACAACTGTACCCCGTGTATGAATTCACAAATTCCCACTTTGAAAAAGGCTCGAAACCTAATAAAATAGTGAACGAAGCCGAGATTTGATTGATTAGAGAATCATTATCGCAAACGGCTCAAATTTATAAAACCGTTATGGGATTAGGCAGGCCGGAAGATGAAATTGGTTTAGTAAGTCAATCCGGTATAATTCCAGTCAGCAATGAATATTTGCAATTCCTGATCTTTCACGAGAACATACACTACCGGAAGATTGTGCAACTGTAGAAATTGTGGGAAATGATCGGTTTAGAAAATTTGATCGTTAAAATTATTAAAATCTCCATAATTGACATACTATCTGTAAAATTATTGGGGATTGATACTTTAAGGACCTGATATCGTAATTTCAATCAATTTAATTACATAAATCAATAAAAAATACGGACTTATGGATAAGCCTTGTTCATTTTATCAAAGATGTTGATGTTTGCTAAATATTTATCAAATGAACTGGGCGATCATTATAATAAATTATCGATGTGATGCCTCTTAATAGATCAATTTTATGAACCAAATAATCTACCTGGATAATGCGGCAACAACAGCACTCGACCCCGAAGTTCTGGATACCATATTACCCTACCTGCAGCAGCATTACGGTAATCCATCGTCTGCTTATTCGTTGGGACTGAAGTCTCGCTCGGCGATTGAGGCGGCCCGCAGAAGCGTCGGAAAAATTTTGGGTGTAAAGCCAACCACCCTGTATTTTACCAGCGGGGGAACCGAAAGTAATAATACAGCTATTGCAGCATCTGTAAATGAGTTAGGTTGCAAACATATTATCACTTCGGCAATTGAACATCATTCGGTTTTGCACACGGTTGAACATTACAGTAAAATTGAAAGAACAACTCATTCTTTCGTTAAGCTTACCGCGACAGGGGAAATTGACTACGTTGATTTGGAGGCTCAATTGACCGAGAAGGTTTCCGAAGGTGTAAAGTGCCTGGTTACTTTGATGTATGCCAATAACGAAATAGGTAGTTTGCTGCAAGTGGAACTGGTCGCCGGTATATGTCGCAAGTACAATGCCTTGTTTCATTCCGATTTTGTTTAGGCTATCGGCCATTATCCGACTGATCTATTGGCAAGCGGCGTAAATTTCGCCTCAGCAGCGGGACATAAATTTCATGGCCCGAAAGGAACAGGACTACTGTATGTCAGTGAAGAAATTACAGTGCAGCCTTTAATTTTCGGCGGCGGGCAAGAACGTAAAGTACGCGCCGGTACTGAAAACGTATACGGAATTGTTGGTTTTGCCAAGGCTCTTGAACTGGCGACAGCAAGACTGGAAGATGACCGGACTTATATAACAAATTTAAATCTTTATCTGCGGAAACAGTTAGAAGCATCAATTGCTGGCATCTCGTTTAATAATCCGGACAAATCCTTGTATACCGTTTTGAGCGCGTGTTTCCCAGTAACGATAATGATATGTTGGTTACCCTGTTTGATTTAAAGGGCGTCTGCGTCTCAGGTGGTAGCGCTTGCAGCAGTGGGAATGGTGCCGGATCGCATGTAATCAAAGCGCTAAAAAGAAGCGGAGCTTGTGCGACTATACGCTTTTCGCTCAGCAGGTATAATAATGAAGCAGAGATCATTAAGGCGGTGGAAGTCGCCGCAGCAATTTTCAATAAGGACGAAGTAGCCGGTAAAGTCGTTTTTTAATAATGTTGAACCTACCGGTTTTATCTCCTGCGCCATGCGCCAGGGGAAAATTAATACAGTATTAAACAAAATAATTGATATGAAAAAGATTGTTCTAACGGCACTGATCTTAGTGCCACTTGCCTTGCATGCTCAAATGATTTTCACATTGAAAGGGAAAGTAGGCCTTGATAACGCCCCTGCAAAAGCCTTCTTAATTTACAGTAATGCTGGGAAAACGATTACAGACTCGACAACGCTTAAGAACGGTAATTTTGAGTTTAGTGGGACCATTACAGAGTCCACCGAAGCCCAGCTGATCATCGATCACAAAGGTTTTGATCTGTCTAAAATCAATAATATCACAGACATGAAGATGATGTACCTGGATCAAGGCGTGATCAACGTTATTTCAAAAGATTCTGTTAAAAATGCGAATTTTCCGGGATCTGCCATTAACGCAGAATATCAAAGATACGTTACTTTTATGGCACCAAGCCGGAAACCGCTTGAATTGATTGCTTATGAATACAATAATACACCGGATGATAAACTTAAAGATCCGGCGGTGATCAAAGGTTTTCAGGATCGTAATGAGGCTGCCTTAAAAGTAAAAAAGGTCGCATTGTATGATTTTATCAAGGGAAACCCTGACTCTTACATGAGCCTTGATGCCTTGAGAGAGGCTGCGGGAGCCGTTATTGACGTAGAAAAAAATGATCCAGTATTCAATTCGCTTTCCGTGCGGTTAAGGTCAAGCCCGAAGGGTAAAGAATTTAAAAGCCTGATAGATGCCCGAAAAGGCGTATTAGTCGGGAAACAAGCGCCGAATTTCACGCAGAACGATGTCAATGATAAGCCCGTTAGTTTATCTGATTTTAAAGGCAAATATGTGCTGCTCGATTTTTGGGCAAGCTGGTGCGGGCCTTGCCGGGCCGAAAACCCGAACCTTCTAAATGCCTATCATAAGTATAAAGATCGGAATTTTACTGTATTAAGTGTATCATTGGACCGTCCCGGACACAAGAAAGACTGGCTGAATGCTATACAGGCAGACCATTTGGAATGGACGCAGGTTAGCGACCTCAAATTCTTTAGCAACGAAGCAGCGAAAGCCTATGGCATCACAGGTCTTCCTCAGAACTTTTTACTGGATAAAAATGGAATAATCATCGCAGTAAACCTGCGGGGAGAAGAATTGGATAAGGTGTTGATGCAACTGATCCGTTAAACTAACACGTCTCCTAATATGATGCCCTGATAAGTAAAGTACTTATCAGGTTTTTTTTTGGTGTCTTTGCTGTAGAGTATAGCGAATAACATAGCCTGCAGGAAGAAGTATAATTAACAATAAAATCATAGGGAGCATTTACCCAGTAAACGGAGATCTTATTATAACGTGTATACTTTTAAAAATGGCCGATGGGAATTTGCGGTTCCGCCTATACGTACACATTGTAATCAATGGGAGAACGGGCTAAAGCCAATTGTAAAAGATCCGGTAAAAAAAGGGTTTGCCAGAATCAACTACAGTGTAATGGTTAAATCAAGCATTATAACGGAAAGTAAAATCGTAAAAGTTAAATAACATAGCGAGGTTGGTATTTGAGCCAATAATTGACCGTGTACCTAACTACCCAAATATTGCAAATGATCATGCTTATACGCCGAATGCCATGAACGATCTGAATCGGATTTATGTTAGGATGGCATTCTGTTCGATCTTACTGAAAAAAACAATTATCATGAATAAGTCTTATCACTCTTACTACTTACCATCTTAGGAACGGGCTCAGCTGTTGCACAAACGATCTCCTGCGCCGATTCCGCCCAATTGAACATCAAACTAAAAGCCATCCGCGATATTGACCAGAACAGCCGAAAAGAATTCATTAAAATTTACGCCGAAAATAACCCGGAAAAAACCAAGGCATTGGCCTTGCAGATGAAAAAGACGGACAAAGAAAATCAGCAGTTTGTTGCCGGGCTGCTGGATAGTTGCGGCTGGCCGAACGGCCTTTCCGCAGCAAATAATCATACCATTTTCCTGGTGATCGATCATGGCGAAATTGATTATGCCAACAAATACCTTCCACTGGTCAAACAGCAGGCTGAATTGGGCATTGTGCCCAAAAGTGACCTGGCGACCTTGCAGGATAGAATTTTACTTAGAAACGGGCAAAAACAACTATACGGAACACAGACGCTCACCATCGGAACAATAATTAAGGTATGGCCAGTGGATGAGCCGGCCGGTTTAGATGAACGGCGTAAGACAATGGGACTGCAACCAATGGATGAATACCTTCAAGCCGTAAAAAAATCATATCGTTCAGAGGTCTATTGGGATAAAACACTAACAGTTGAAGAGGCGCAAAGAACAATGATAAGAAAGCCTTAATTTGGTGACTATAAATCAATTGGATACTACAGACATCCAATGATTTTGGGTTCGTTTTGTTAACTACAATCAGCTTTTGTAATTATATCATCATAACGCTTTTCTATGACTAAATTGATTACCCTTCTAACGAGTTTTACTTTATTGATATTCGCTAATACTGGTTGTAAAAACAGTACCCATTCAAAAGATCAACCGGAGCGACTGCATCATAAAACAAAAGTTACCACTAAAGAAAAGTGGCACTGGAAAAATGGGCAAAAGCAAAATGAAAGTGTAGGGTACGCCCAGGTTGTCAAAACGGGTAATACCCTTTATATTTCCGGGATACCGACTGCCGACTTAAGTCTTAAAGGTGTAGCTGGAGTTTATCAATCATTGGAGACGAGCCTTCAGGCCTTCGGAGCAACCCCAAAAGATGTAGTAAAAGAAACGCTGTACACGACCGACATCGAGACCATGAAAAAATACAACAATGCAAGAAAGGCTTTTTACAAAGGCGACTTTCCGGCGGCGACCTGGTTGCAGGTGAGCCGCTTGTATTGAGCCTGATTCCAAATTAGAAGTAGAAATAGTCGCACAACTTAAAAATGTTGATGAGTAAATTATTGTGTATGTATCCAGGCACTAAACCATACCATCATGAATGCTGAGCATATTGCCCATATCATCACGGATCTGAAAGATACGGATTTAAACCTTAGGAATAAGCTCATCAGGAAGGGCAAGCTTTCTGATGGCTATGACTCCGCGATGGAAGAATTGCATAATTGCAATGCGAAAATATTGAATGACCTTATAGACCAGATCGGTTACCCGACGGAGGACAAAGTAGGTAAGGAAGCAAGCGAAGCTGCCTGGCTGGTGATACAACATGCCATTGGACAGCCTGCCTTTATGAGAAAATGCAGGGAACTGCTGCAAAAAGCTGTCGATGAAAACAAAGCAGCCCCAATAAACTTAGCTTACCTCTCTGATCGGATAGCTGTATTTGAGGAACAGCCTCAACTGTATGGCACTCAATTTGACTGGGATGAAAACGGTGAATTAACTCCCAATCCCTTTGATGATTTAACCAGGGTGAATCAAAGAAGAAAGGCTATCGGGCTTAATACACTGGAAGACCAGATCGCAATGATCAGAAAGCGCACTAAGGAAGAAAACCAATTGCCGCCAAAAGACCTGGAAAAGCGAAAACGAGACGTTGAGGAATGGAAAAAAAAGGTGGGTTGGATAAGATAAAAAATCAACACTTGTCGAAAACGTGGTTACCAAAGATAAGTTTCGACAATAGGTACCCCTGATAAAATCAAAAACATCGGCAATCGTCCTCACTGCGCAGTAAACCGTTTTGATAATGTAACCAGCTCACCTCATAATGCGTCACATGCGTAAAATCAAAAAAATGACGAAATTCTTTCAATTTGCCACCCCGTTATCACTTGCTTTATTTCTATAATCAGATATTCACAATATATTAATTAATATTATCGAATGAACGCAAGATTGACGATCACTATATGTTTTCTTTTACTGGTTGGGGTTTTACCAGCAAAAGCCCAAAGCTCCGGGAGTATTAGTAATAAACTGGACATAGATAGCGCTATTACCCAAATGATGAAAAAAAACGATATGGTGGGTATAAGTGCTGCCATCATCGTTAACAAAAAGCTGGCGTGGGAAAATGCCTACGGTTTTGCAGACAGGGAAAATAAGCGACCATTCACTACATCGACGGTTATGAATATCGCATCGGTCAGTAAAACAATTACGGGCGCATGCCTGATGAAAGCCGTAGAACAGGGTAAGTTAAATCTTGACGAGGATATTAACCGGTACCTGCCTTTTAAATTGGTTAATCCGTATCACCCCAATGATATGGTCACCCTTAGACAATTAGCCACACACACGTCTGGCTTGGCAGACCGTTATCCTTTTTACACAGACAGCCTTTATTTTCCCGGTAAAGATTCGCCGGAACCCTTGGGTGATTTTCTAAAAAATTATTTCGTACCCGGTGGCAGATATTATGCTAAAGAAAATTTTCTTGACCATAAACCAGGTACTTACCGGGATTACTCCAATATCGGAGCAGCCCTTGCCGGTTATATTGTAGAGCTCAAAACAGGTGAGAAATTAAACGAATACAGCAGGAAATATATTTTTAAACCTTTGAGCATGCAGCACAGCAGTTGGTTTCTGTCTGAAACTGATTTGGCCAACCATGCAAAACTCTATGATAAGAAGGGCAGCATAATTGAAAATATCCCTTTATATGGCTGCACGACTTATCCTGATGGAGGCGTACGTACGTCGGTGGACGATCTGGCGAAGTTTTTTATCTGTTTGCTGAATGACGGAACTTATGGCAACCGGAAGATTTTGAATAAACAGTCGGCGCAGGAAATGCTAAAGTTCCAGTTTGATCAAACTAACAAGCCTGAAAATGTCGATCCCGGGAAACTTAACTCCGGAATATTTTGGGCAACCAAAATGGGCGGTAAACGAATAGGTCACAACGGATCAGATCCCGGAGTGCGAACTTTTATGTTGTCAGATCTGAATAAAGAAGTTGCGGTGATCTTCTTCTCCAATACTTCGCTCAGCGAAACGGAGGAAGATAAATTTTTTGACCTCTACAATTTGCTTTATCAATACGGACTTATTTTAAAAGGTATGGCCAAATAAAGCTTTTACTGAATTGTTAATAAACAAAAGATGGTTATGGATAGAAAATGATGATGCGTTCATTTAATGACCCATTTAGACAAAAAAGTTCAAGTAGTTAAGCTTTTCGGCACCACTCATTAGAATACGTTTAGCGGCAGCAATGTATGGGCATACCGTACTTTCTTAATATCTAACCGAAATGCCAAAATTGACTGCTCTTCCTCTCCCTTTTGAATAAAAACCCGGCTGCATGAACCATTGTGCACGCGCAGGGAAATAGTCTTCGTTGAATAGGTTTTCTACACCCAGGCTAACCTGTGTGCTTTTATTAACGCGTAATGCGGCAATCAGGTTGAATAAATTATATGCTTTTACCGCACCTTCATTTCCATTATAGACCCCGGTACTGTTCTTTATAAACCTGTCTCGGTTTCCGATACCGGTATAGTTCAGTGTAAAATCCATCACTTGTAGCGGTGAATAAGTGACACTCCCGGTAATTTTAGGAGCAGAAATCCTTCTACCGTTGAGATACGCATCTTCAGGGTCATTGTATTTCCCATTACCGTTTACGTCGCGTTTACCTTCTGTGTAACTGTAACTTCCTGCAACAGTGAACTCCCGGTTTAACAGGTAGGATGCGGCCAACTCAAAGCCATATATCATCTCCGGACTGCGGTTTGTATTAAACAAGGCGGTAGCCGGGTCATAGACTACTTCAATACCCAATTTTGAAGTACTTCTGTAGGCGGAAGCTGAAAAATTAAGTCCTTTATAGCGACTTTCAAAACCAGCCTCATAATTGTTTACTTTTACTGCGTCAGTGTTGATCTTGTCAATGCTGTTTACCTTAGCATCACGCAAGGCCAGGCCAATATCCATTACTGAAAATCCCTGTGAGAAGCTTACAAAAGGGCTAAATAATTCATAACGGTTGTATTTCAAGCCTGCGTTAAACAAGCCTGTATTATATTTTAGCGCCCCACCGGCTACATCAAAGGATGGCGTAACCGTTGCACCTGTCGCATTCGTAATCCTTAGCGTACGGTAATCGTCTACGTCTATGTTGACACGCTCGAAACGGAAACCGGTCTTCAATACCAGATCACGTACAAGTGTTAGATCGGCCTGGGCAAATGGTGCCAGGTTGGTCATGTCCATTGTAGGAACCCATACACGCCCATCAACCAAAGGCTGCGATGTCTTGTCCTTTAAAACATCAATTCCGTAAGACAGGTTAGCATTGATCGTATTGTTTTTCACCAGTGGTGTTTGCAAGAATAACCGGATACCCTTTTTATCGTTGTGCGCCAAAGACTGGCCATCTCCACCATCGAATCGTCCGAGTGAAACATAGAACACGTCTTCACGCTTTTCGTAGTAAGCGTCGGCGGTTAAACTGGTTTTCAGGAACAGGTTGTCCACTTTGTAAGAGAAATGCACGTTGTGGTTGTATTTCGCTCCGGTTGGGATACCAAGCGGTTTTCCCAGTACGCCTGTAGCCTTTTGGCCGGTTGCAAGGTTTCCGTTTACCAGGGTAAAGTTGCTGTTTTGCAAACTGCTATAATAATTGTAAACCAACTGCAGCCGCTGATTTTTGGTCGGTTCAAAACCTATTTTTGCAAAAGCGTTGTAGGTGTCTGTTTCACCAAGGCTGTAGTTAGGGCCAACCACATCTCCTTTTGCATCTTTGTATTCGCCGGTTTGTTCAGCCACACCGCTAACTACGTAATCAAACTTATTGACCTTTCCGTAAAACATCTGGCTGATACGGCCACCTACCGAATTCCGCAGTTTGACCAAAGATCCATTCAGAAAAATATCGGTTTTACCCGCGAATGCTTTAGCCGTATCCGGCACAAGTGTCACATAATTTACTAATCCACCCGCTGCACCATTCCCGTAAATGGCTGTAGCACCCTTAACAACCTCAATTTGTTGAAGAACCGAGGGGTCGATGGAGCGGAGATCAACCTCCGCATTTCTAAGCGGTGATGACTGGCTTACGCCGTCTATCATCACCAGCATAGGCCTTCCGCGAAGGTTTTGTCCAACGTTGCTACCTGACTGGGCACTTGGGGCAAATCCTGGTACCTGGTTAGCTAAAATGCTGGTCAGGTCCGGATTTACGGCTATCTCGGTTTCCAGTTTCTTTTTAGAAACTATACTCACTGATGAAACAATGTTCTTAGGACTTTCAGGTTTTCTGGTTGCAGAAATGACCACCTCACCCAAAGCCAGCTCAGATTTTTTAAGTATGAGTGTGATAACCGTATCTTTCATTAGCGGTGTTAGCGTTATTGATAAAGTTTCATAACCTGTAGCAGATGCTTTGATCTGTAGCGGCTGGCCGACGGGTAAAAAAACTTCGAACCTCCCTTTTGCATCTCCAGAAGTTTTTAGCTGATTAATTTGAACTGTCGCGTATGGAACTGCCGATAAAGAGTCTTTTGTAATCCCTTTTATTTTAACGTTTTGACTATAAGTAATATTGGATAGCATCAGAACGCTGATTGCTGTAAGCAGTGAAAGTAGTTTTGGCCTCATAATTGAAATTTGCTACAATTATAAGTTTATTTAAACTAATTCTAAATAATATATTTCAACAATTGCCATTTTTAATCGCGAATTTCTTTACAGTAGCATATCGTGATTTTTTAAGTTGTCTACAATGTCACTTGGCTATTCCCCCGTCAAATCCATTATAAAGTTGCTGTAAATTAATAAGCTAAATGGCCGTTGTTAATCATTAGCGCCAGTCAGGTCAGCGGCATGCCATTTTTTATACTTTGATAACCAGTAATTTATGATTATGACTTTAAAAATAGTTGGTGCCCCCTGTCGTGCCTCTTGAAATAAAATTTACTCGTCCGGCAACCTTTGTACTGTCATCAAGAGGCTATTAAACCAGACGAACTGATCGGATTGTTTACAGTGGTTTCGGTCGCCGGTGCGAATGAGATACTGGCGATGGAACGCCTGCTCCCTGAAACGCTCAGCAAGTCAGAAGCCTACCGGCGATACGGGTCGCACCTGTGTAGACCGCTGGATCGTCGAAGGGCTCATAACCCCTCATGGAAAGACAATCAGCCGCACTCAATCGGAGGCCATCAGTGGTGCCAGGAACCGGCTGACCTACCTGCCCGTGGCAGAAAAGGTAACGGACGTTATTTGACATTTGGGGACGAAACATTATCCGCCTGAAAAGCGGAAATCGGGCGAAGGTGAGCGTAAAGTCGCAACATGCTAAAAGCGCCCGGGCAGGCTGAAAGGCCCGTATTGTAGAATATGACGTAAGTATGTCCTGAATTTGTCTTGAGGGGGCCCTGGTGGCCCCCTTTTTATTTCACCACTTATTGAAAATTCCCTTACCACAATACACTGCGGACGATTGTCCGTGAGGCCGCCGAACTCGGGTCTACGCACTGACACGCAACGGCAAACTGTCGACTTACCTGAAGAAAGGAAATAGCTAGCCGGAGATATGGCCGGCAAACCGTCGAGTAATTGCTGGCCAAAGTTGAACTGAGCATTCGAAGTAATCGCCAATCAAAGTCTTGACTAGCGTATAGACGGTATAGAATAGAGGCTATCGTCAGAAGCCTGGAAATCTGGCGCCAACTTTAATATAAATTCAGATGGAATCGACAATCAACCCTGCGGTCATCCGCGAACAGGTATCAATCACCGCGTTACTTGCCAAGCTTGGCCACCAGCCCGTCCACAAATCCGGAACGGAATCCGTATATCGTAGCGTCCTTCGCCAGGACGGAAAAAAACTTTCCCTGTGTGTAAACGACACCCTCGGCGTTTGGTATGACAAAGGAACCGGTAAAGGCGGCAATGTGATTGATCTCGGTATGGCCTTCTGGCCCGGCCTGGCTACCCGGGAGGTCTGCGGCAAGCTATGCGAAGTCATGCATCAGGCCGTACCCGCTACAGTTCCTGCCGTCGAACAGGTCGGCAAAAGACGCCGGATAAGCTTGAAACTGCCTTATTTCCGGATCGACACAATCTGCCCGCTTGGACAAACTCCCGCAATCCGGCAATTCCTGGAGAGGCGCGGCATCTGGGAAGAGGCACAGGGAATCCTGCAGGAGGTTCACTACCGCAGGGTCGATAAGAAAGAGGAACCCATCATCTATTGTGCCGCGGGCCATTGCAATGAGTCTGGCGGCTGGCAAGTGCGTAACAAGTATTTTAAGGGTTGCCTCGGAAACAAAGGGCTGACCCTGCTGCACGGAGACAACCGTCGATTGTGTGTTTTTAAGGGAATTTTCGACTACCTAAGCTGGAAGCACGACCATCCTGAAAGTGCCGACAGCGCATTGATGGTTAACCGGTATACCCTGCTGCCCGCTGCCATCAAGGTGGCCATGCGGTACCCTGCATTGACCGTTTATTTTGACCACAGTCCGGAAGGGCATCAGTCATTGCGCCAGTTCATCACGGAACTGCCTTATGCCACCGATGGCACACCGGCTTTCAGCGGTCACCATGACTATAATGAAAAGCGGCGTACCGAAGTACGAGCCGAAAGTGAATCCCAAAAACCCAAAGACCTTTTCAAAAATATCGAGGTTCCTTTTGAGCGTTAATGACCCTTTTTATGCAAAAGGCGCCATTTTAATAAGGCATGGGCCTTCTTGTTTTTTACCCTGCAAGATGTCTTTTTGTCCGACGGAAACCCCGCTGGTTTTTCCGGTCTCCCAAAAAGAATCTTGCCCGGCTGATGCCGGGGGAAGAAATTTCGCAACTCAATTTCTTTATTGATGACCAGGAACAAGGGCGGCAGGCCGCCAGTAGTGGAAGGCAAACGATCCTTTAAAATCGATGTGCGCTTTACCGAGGCTGAGTACCGCCAGGTAGAGCAGTTGGAAAAACAACTGGGCTTGAAGAAAACCGAATTGGTGAGGCGGAAATTGCTGCATGAGGGTAAGGGATTAGCGGTAAACGCCGGGGAACTGATGAACCTCCTGGATGCCATCAGCCTGGAATTGTCCCGGAGCGGGAATAATATTAACCAGCTTGCGCGCTATGCTAACCGTCTCCAAAAACGGGGGCTTTTGTCGCCCCCGGTTATTGACGAATACACCCGGCTGCTGCGCCGGCATGAAAATGAGCAAATGGAACTGGCTTTGCTGTTCCGCAAAATGATCAGGTGCCTGAGCCCATGATCGGTTGCAACCCCGATACGCAGTTACACGGCTGCGGTGTTATACCGCTATACGGTTGCTTTGATCGCTTGATACGGTGCGCTGCTGTTGACCTGTTGTGGTGTTCGCCTGCTCTGTTGCTGTACGGTTATGCTGTTGGCTTGTGCTATCGTTCAACTGCGCGGCAGTTATATGGCTCGCCGGTTCTGCGGTTACCTGATTAGGGTGTTTTACTGATCTTTTGAAATCGGGTTAGCTTGTTCAATAGTTCGGCTGTTTTTTGTTCGATAGTTCGCTTGTTATTTTGATGTTGAGCTACAATGGTCGCCTGTTCGGTTGATGAATTGTTGGATTGTTCAGCGGTTACAGCGTTACCCTGGTCTATGGCTGCTTTGTTAGCATGCTTCGCCGATAGCCTTTTACTGGGCTCGCTTGTGCTGCTGTTACCCGGATCACCGGCTATCCTGTTCTATGATCGTTAAAATATTCCGTGCGAGCGCCTCCTTTAAAGCCGTCACCTATAACTTTGATAAGATCGCCAAAGGACAGGCCACCCTGATGAAGGTATCCGGTTTCGGCGCATTGCGGCAGCTGAACGAGGTGCGGCCGGAAGATTACCGGAATTACCTGGAAGCACAATCGGCCCTGAACCGAAATGTCCGGCTACCGCAATTTCACGCCATGATTTCCGCGCCAGACGACACTTTTGATAAGGACAAACTAGCGAAACTCGCCGGTCAATGGCTTGACAAGATGGGATACCGGGATCAGCCTTACATCCTGATCCACCACCGGGATACCGATCAGTCGCATGTTCATATGGTCAGCTCGCGCGTCAGCCGTAAAGGCAAAAAGATAGACAGCGCATTTGAACACCGTCGCGCCATAGCCGGGCTTAACCAGCTCCTCCAAAAGGACGAAGCGCACCAGGCACAGTTAGATGCCGCTAAAGCTTTGCAATACCAGTGCGCTACCAAAGCGCAGGTGTTGTTGTTACTCGAGGAAATGGGTTATGGTATCCGGGAAAAAGACGACCAGCTTTTGCTCCATAAATTCGGCCGCCGGCTATTTGCGATTAGCGGCCAGCGCATGGACGAAAGTATCGCGTACCATAGGCCCGATAAACAACACGCTGTACAATTAAAAGCGATCTTTCGTAAATACCAGGCCGTTTATAACGCGGTTCCCGAACGCACGACCGTGAATCTTTCAGGGGGCAGAACCTCACCGGGCAACGCCTACCGCTCTGACCTTGGTGACTTTCTCAAGGGAAAATTCGGTATCGATCTGATCTTTCACGCTTCAGGCGACAAGCCGCCTTATGGTTATACCATCATTGATCACACGCAGCAGCGGGTGTTTAAAGGCAGCGAGGTACTCAAACTCTCCGAACTGATTGGCCCCGCATTCGGTGCGGTCTCAGCAGTAAAAGAAAACGTGGAAGGGCCGCGGTACAGACCTCCGACTCCTTCACAACCGATTTATTTCCGGCCCTACCTGGCGAACGATGTGGACGATCAGCAAATCAACGGGCCCCGCCGGCGCAGGCAGAAGAAGGCGCGCACCAACACCCGTTAACTGGGCATGGCGATTTCTTAACTATGCTTTCAGGTAACATACCGCGAAAATTTTAAAACCAAAATTTCATGAACATTCTTATCGGCAACCAAAAAGGCGGATGCGGAAAGAGCACCGTCGCGCTTTTACTCGCCAACTACCTGACCATGGTGAAACACCAGAAGGCAACGCTCATTGATATGGATTACCAGCAGTCTATTGCCCAAAAGTTTGAAAAGGCAAAGGTCCTGGAAAACAAGCCGCCCTATGATGTCGTCGCCGCACAACTGGCGCATTACCCGGTATTGCAGAGCGCGATCATGCAATCGCCTGACGAAGTAGTGATGATCGACCTGCCCGGCAAGCTGGACGACGATGGGTTATTGCCGATCTTCGGTTCGGCAGATCTCCTGATCTGCCCATTTTCCTATGACGAGTTCAGCTTTGACTCCACCGTGCTCTTCGCTATCGTACTGCGCAAGATCAACCCCGGGATACCGATCATCTTTATCCCGAACCGGGTAAAAGCAAACGTTCGCTACGAAACGATGCAGGAAGTGAACAAGCAGTTGTCAAAACTGGGCACCATGGCCGCTATTATCCCGGACAGGATCGACTTTCAAAGGGTAACCACTTTCATGACCCCCTTGCCCGTTATACCGATCGTTATCCCCGTGTTCGACCAGGTCTATGCGGTCGTTGCGGAAATATCAGGGGTAAACATCAAGACGTAATATCATGACAAAGATTACCTCACTCGCAGATGAAATACGCAACCGTATCGCTCAGCCGCCGCCGGAAACACAGGAACAACCCCAAACGCCAAAGGTTAAAAAACTTAAAGCTGAAGAAGCGAAGCTGTTACAGTTGATCCGTGCCTATGACAACTCCAATCATAAGAGCCTCGTCCACGTCAGGTTCGATGAAAAAACGGTGCAGACGCTGAACCACTTTAAGATGGCGACAGGTGTCGATGTCACCCGCCTGGTGGCCTTTGCCGTCAAACAGCTATTCGAGGGAAACCCCGAACTCAAAGCGATCATTAAACAATTTATTCAAAACATGACCCTATGACCTGGATCAAATTCATTTCCTGGTTAACCGGACTTTATGCGTGCTATTATGTGCTCAATATCGCCTGGGACCTGCTTCGCGGAACAAAGACCGCCGAAATAGAAACGGGGCCGGAACTGCATTTTGAGGAAACCGTAACACCACGGCAAGTCGCACCGGCAGCACCCGAGGACAAAAGTACGGCAACGCCAAAGAAATCCACTACAGAGGTTGCAGCCTCAGCTTACGGCGGCGTACCTGTTAAAGACCTCTTTCAGCTGGCCAGATTAGAGCTGATAGCCTACAACCAGTCGGTTACTTTTTAAATGAAAAAACTGCTGGCATTTGTCCTGCTTTTACCGGCAGCTGCTTTTGCCCAACCCGGTATTACCGAAATGCAGGAGGCCCGTTCGGACCTCACACAATCGTTCTTTTCGGCGCGTGATCTTTCGCTCGTCGTGGCCGCCATCCTGGGCATCATTGGTGCAGTGCGTATCTACCACAACCTACAGATGGGCCGCGAGCGCTTCACAGCCGAAGTGACCGCCTGGTTCTTTTCCGCCTTGTTTATGGTTTTACTCGGCGCGTTTCTCCAGGCGGTTTTCGGTATCTAAAACCAGCCATTTTTCCATGTCAGCCGCACGATCGCTTTAAGCCGGCTTCAAAAAACTCTTTTATGCTTTTTTCATGCTTAAAAACATCCAGCGCAAGCTGGCCTGGGTACTGGCGCTTATCGTCAGCCCTATTTTCGTATTTGCCCAAAGCGGCGTTAACGGGTTAACTACCGCAACATCCACATTGAAAACCTATATCGACCCGGTAACCGATATTACATTGGTTATCGGTGGTATCGTCGGCATCGTCGGCGGTATTCGTGTCTACTCGAAGTGGAATTCAGGGGATCAGGATATCAACAAGGAATTGATGGGTTGGGGTGGTTCCTGTTTATTTCTCGTTCTCTCGTCGCTGATCATCAAAGCCTTTTTCGGTTTATGACGGCGCGAAAATTCGCTGTATATAAGGGGCTCCAGCGGCCCCTTATTTATAAGGGCTTTCGCGGAAAATTCATCTATTGGGGCATCGGCGCAGTGCTCTCGGGCCTTGTCCTGGGTTCAGTGACCATGGCCGTGATCAATATGTGGCTGGGCATGGTAGTCCTGATCGGCTGTATCGTGGGCGGCCTGCTTTACATCGCTTCGCGGCAAAAAAAAGGCCTCCATAACAAAACCCGGCATAACGGGATCTACATCGTTACCCCTTTTATTTATGAACACCCGGAAGTTTGACACGCCCTATATCGGCGTTGACGCCGGTGACGATTTCGATATCTTATACGGCTCTAGCGGTGAATTCTCCGTAGTCATCGCCATGAAAAACCCAGTCGTGCAGTATTCGGCCGCCGCCGCGGATTACGACGAATTTCAGAACCTGCTCACCGGCATCATAAAAATACTCGGCGACGGTCACCTGCTTCAGAAACAGGATATCCTGCACAAGACACCCTTCGATCTTCCGCCAGCACCGGAATACCTGCAGCAAAAATTCAATGCCCATTTTAAGGGCCGGGCAGCCCTGCGGATCGATACTTACCTGACCATCACCCGGCAGGTGAAAAAAGGCAGATTTTATGTTTACGACCCCAAACAGCTGCGTGACTTCCGGACCGCCGTACATAAGGTAACCGACGTCCTGAAAGCTGCCAAATGCGCGCCCGCTATATTATCCGAAAAGCAGATCACCGAACTGGTCCGGCGGATACTGGCCATGCGCTTCGGAAAGGGTTCGTTCGCCCTGAACAATTTCAAGCCGAATGATACCGAGATCCGCATGGGCGGCCGCTCGGTACGCTGCATTCCCCTGGTGAACAGTGATAACGTGGATATGCCCGGAGAACTGGGAACCTTTACCGAACTGAATGAGAACGAAGCCGTACGCGGCTTTCCCGTGGACATGTTATCCTTTTTGTATCAGGTACCGGCTTTCGAGGCCATCGTTTATAACCAGGTCATCGAGATACCGGCACAGCAGGCCACCCTGAATAAACTGGAGGTCAAGCGCAAACGCCATTCCGGGATTCCTGATCCGGCCAACGGGCTGTGTGTGGAAGATATCGATCTGCTGCTGAAAGACGTTGCCCGCAATAATCAGCTGCTTGTCAATGTGCATTACAGCATCATCATTGCGGCCCCGGCCGCTGATATTCAAAAATCGGTCAATTATGTGGAAAGCGCCTTGTTTCAGCTCGGCATTATTCCTAATCAGAACGCCTACAACCAGCTGGAACTCTTCCGCGCGGCCATGCCGGGAAACGGGCTCGAATTGAAGAATTATGATTGGTTCCTGACCACCAGCGATGCGGCGCTCTGCCTGTTCTTTAAGGAGCGGCCCATGGATGACGAACCATCATCGTTCCGCATCCGCCTGACTGACCGGCAGGGAATCCCCGTGGCCATTGACCCGGCTGACCTGCCCATGCGTACCGGGCGGATCAACAACAGGAACAAGTTTGTTTTAGGCCCAAGCGGTTCCGGCAAATCGTTCTTTATGAACTCCTTAGTGGAGCAATACCTGTTATTTAACATGGACGTCGTGATCGTGGATGTCGGGCATTCCTATTCCGGATTATGTGCCTATTACGGCGGAAAATACATTACCTGGTCGGATGAGCGGCCTATTACCATGAACCCCTTCCTCATTACCGAAGATGAGTATAGCCTGGAAAAAAAGGATAACCTCGTTACCCTGATCGCCTTACTCTGGAAGGGTGCCGGTGGTTCCGTTTCGACCATCGAACGGGACGTGCTGACAGCTACGGTAAGCGCCTATTATGCCGCTGCTTTCGCCGAAGGCTCGGACATCGGACTCTCGTTCAATGCCTTCTATGATTTTGCGCTGAAAAAGGTACCCGCGATCAAGACCGAGGAACGGATTCCCTTCGATCTGGACGAGTTTCGTTACGTACTCAAAAAATTCTATGTCGGGGGCGAATATGATAGCATCCTCAATGAAGCAGGTGACCAGTCACTGTTGAATGAACGGTTTGTCGTCTACGAAATTGACGCCTTACAGGATAATCTCGTATTGCTGCCCATCGTCACGCTCATCATCATGGATGTGTTCATTCAAAAGATGCGCAACCGTAAAAACCAGCGAAAGGCGCTGATTCTGGAAGAGGCTTGGCGCGCATTGATGTCACCGATCATGAGTACTTTTTTATTGTACCTAAACAAAACGGTGCGCAAGTTCTGGGGCGAAGTGATCGAGGTAACGCAGGAGCTTTCCGATATCATCAGTAATCCGGTGGTCAAAGACAGTATCATCAACAACTCGGATACCGTAATCCTCCTTGATCAGCGAAAATTCCGGGATAACTATGGCGAGATTGCCAAAGTACTCTCTATCTCAGCGACCGAACAGCGCAAGATCTTTACGATTAATCAACTGGATAACCGCGACGGCCGCGCCCGCTTTAACGAGGTCTACATCCGCCGTGGTTCCACCGGCGAGGTCTACGGCGTTGAGGTGAGCCGCCACCAGTATTACGTATACACTACTGAAAAGCCGGAAAAGAATGCTGTACAGGTTTATGTGCAGTACTACGGCACTTATCCGCTGGCGCTGGATGCTTTTCTCACAGATATGGAACGCAGCGGACTCCCCGCAGGTGATTTTATTCAGCAGATCAACCGGCATAACAAACCTTTAATCCTATCAAAATGAAAACCTTCCTGATTCTAATAGCCGGCCTGCTGCTGTCCGCAGCCTTGCAGGCCCAGGAACTTGTCGTCGACCCGGTCACTTCGGGCGCCATGCTGGCCAACAGCGCCGTGATCAACAGCCAGCTGAATACGACCAACAATAAATTAACGGCGATACAGACAGCGCAGCTTGCCGTAACCGGTCAGCTCACGATCGTCAATAATTTGCAGAACAAAATATATACAGGTTTATCCGAGGTAGCCTCCGTGATTAATAACCTGTATTCGGTCAAGGATATCGCCGAAACCGGTTCGGACATCGTCACCGATGTGCAGAAAGCGGTTCAGACTGCCCGAGGTAACCCGGTGTTGCTGCTGTTTGCACAACAAGGCGCCCAGGATTTCGAAAAACGGGCGGTCGCCCTCGCAACGGATGTTTCTGCTTTTGTTTTGAAAGGCGGCAGCGACAACCTCATGGACAGTTCCGAGCGCAGCAAACTGCTCAATCATATTGTCACCGAAATGCATGTCCTGCGCGGACTGGCCTACGGAATGCAGCGGGCGATGTACTGGGCCCAGTTGCGGAGCATCTGGGCTTCGCTAAATCCTTGGGCAACCTGGCAGAACGAAGATATACGTATAGCGAATTCAGTAGTCAGTGAGGCCAAATACCTTCACAGGTAAATCTGCCGCTCTTCCGCTGCCCGATTTGCCATGGCCAAAGCACGGATAACGCCAGTTCAGCTGGCAGGCCGGGCCTGTACGGCGACCATCCCGAATTTTAACCCTTAAATTTATGATCAGTAAACATCTGCTCCTGACGCTTTTTGGACTCTTTTTAACCGCCTTTTCCTACGGGCAGGGTAAAGTGCTGGATATACCGGAGCTTCTGCAATTAGTTTCCTATTCTAAATCCGAGCATAGCCTGCAGACAGGCGCGCGGGACAAACAGGCCACCGTCACCTCGACCGAGACAGCCAATAAGACTCTCCTCGGTAAAATCAAAGACATGTACCGTACCCTACAAAACCGCTACTCCATATTAGGGACAGCGATCTCCGCGGCTAATATCGGTATCGAGGCGGAGCCCATGGTCAACAGCATTACCCGCTCACAGTCACAGCTCTACCAGCTGGCCCAAAAAAATCCCGCGATCATCGCTTTGGCCTACCAGACGGAAATAGATTTCGCCGAACATTCCGAAATGCTCATCCGCTATCTCGCCGGGCTGATCATTTCAATCGGGGATGTCAACCAGATGAAGGCTTCCGACCGAAAGCTCCTGTTTGATTACGTTATCACGGAACTGAGCAACATCGAGGATATGAGTAACCGCCTCGTCCGCAACGTACAATTTGGTACAGTAGCTTCCTTGCTGCACCACCTGAACCCCTTTGACGACTTCGTTTACGAGGATCAGCACATGATCAGCAGCATTTTAAGCAATGCGAAATATTTAAAGCGATGAAAAAGATAGGTTTGTTGCTTTTCTGCATATGCTTCCGGTTTGCTGCTCTTTCACAGGAAATGGTGATTGACGTTCAGCATTTGGTCGCCGTAGAAGAAAATCAGGCAGTGCGGATGGCGGCGGAAGGAACCCACCAGGACTACCTTAAAAAGATCAACGATAACGTCAATACCGTGAATACCAATGTATCCTCCGTGGTGGCCGCTCAAACGCTGATCTATAATGCGCTGGCTAATGTGAACTCGGCTTTGAAGGATGGCCTGATGGCCAGACAGATCAGCCGGACCACAGCGGATATCATTTATTATCTGAACGAGAGCCTGACCCTGGCTAAAGACGACCCCTTGCTCTTGCTGGTCACGCTAAAAATTCAAAATGAATTCGGCCCGAGGGCAACGGCCATGGTCAGTGATATATCGGCCTTCATCCTCAAGTCCGATGGAAACGTACTGGCTGATTTCAACGGCCGCGACCAGCTACTCCGCAAGGTCGTCCAGCAACTTCAAATCCTGGACGGAATGGCCTATAGCACCTGGAAATCGATGTTTTGGGCCAGGGAGCGCGGCGTCCTTCGGACGCTGAACCCCTTTGACGCCTACATCAACAAGGATCGCGTCTTTGCGGCGCAGATCATTCAAAACGCCAAATTCTTAAACAAATGAAATTGATAATATTAATCATCCTGTTTCCGCTCTTGGCCCTGCGCGCCTGTGCACAAAGGGAGGTAGCTGATCAGAGCGTCCGTTACCAGGAAGAACGCATGGTCTACCTGCAATGGGACCAGAATAAATTCACCCCGAAGGCAGGTTTTCTGAGCCTCAACCCTTATTACTGGCTCACCTGGGGGCTATTCGAACCGAATTATCACAAAACAGACCTGCGTCCGCTGTCGGACACCGGGCCTCAGACACAGCGGCTGGCGCTGGTCGGCACCATGAATTCGGTAGACAACAGCTATAAACTGAATGCTGATACCGTCCGGAATACGGCATTGACAGCTATCGCCGAACAATCCGGCCTGCTTTCTGATGCCGATCCCTTGTGGTTGCTTTATTATAGCCAGGCGCTGGCGCCTGTACTGAATTATTCGGATGCATCCCTATTGGCGCCATTACCCGCACCAGTGCGAACCGCCGTGGTTTCCGAAGGATTACTGCCCTGGTATGAAAGTGAACTGGCCATGCTCAAAGAGCGCATCAATGCTGCCCGTTCGACGGATATGGACAGGGGCTCCCGCATTATGGCCTACTACCGCTACCTGAAAGAATACCGCACCCTGGCGGCAACCTGGGCAACGCGTGTGGCCACCGCACAGCATAATATCACTATGGTCAACCAGCAGGCAAAGGCTAAAACTATGCCGGTGATCACCACGGGCTGGACCCCGGCCAGTGATGTGCAACTGGCCAAACAGGTTGTAGCAGAAAGGAAGTACTGATGAAAAAGAGAATAGTATTGCTCGCAATCCTCTGCGTGCTCAGTATTTGCTGTTTCGCACAGGACAGCAGCTACGAAAAGTCCCTGGAATTTCTGCAGGGTGACGGCGTTTACGAATCAGGGATGATGACCTTTTTAGGCGCCCTCAAAGAGTCCATCTGGTCGAACTTCGACCTGTTCATTAACGATGCGAAGGCCTTATCAGCCATTTTTATGATCATTTATTTTGCGATCAAGAGCTATGAGATGATGGCGGGCGATAAAAAACTGGAAGTCATGCCGCTGCTAAGGCCCTTCGGCCTCGCGATGGTGATCCTCTGGTGGGGCGGTTTCGCTAAAATGGTGGCTTTTCCGACCGATCTGGTAGCCAGCGAAACCGAGCAGATGTTCGCCTCCGAACAAAATAATGTGAATCAGCTTCGTTTTCAGCGGGCCGATCTCATGAAACAGGTGGCCGACTCCCTGTATACTTTCCAGGCACAAACCGAAGTGGCGGCTAAAGAATCGGATACCTGGTATGGCCAGGCTTGGGATGCGGTGACATCGACAGTCAAGGAAGGAATTTCTACTGTTGTCGCTCCCCTGATGGAACTGAAAGCAAGGCTGCAGATCAGCATCCAGTTGTTGATGACGCAGATCCTGGAACTGACTGGGATCTGGATACTCCGAATAGCGACCTATATCATCTGTGCGCCCGTCGAGGTTATGTATTAAATATGTCTTTGGCAAGACATCAGGCAAGTATTCTAAACGCCTGTCATCATCCGACTTATCTGTTGAGAGAAATCGATCAGGGAGTGTAGCATGTCGGAAAAGTCATAAGTCAGAAAGTTATCATTCTGCGACTGAATGGCGAGATGAAAAGATAGATATGAGGATAAAGTCCGTATTGATTGAATGGCAATCCGAGTGGCAGTTGTAGGAGCTTTGACGTAAGATAACTAAACTCGTCATATTACGATACTTCACTACAGAAAATGAGTAGAAGAAGCAGGAATAAATCGTAACGCAACCATAGTAAATGGGAAAGGATGGAAACCATATCCGACAATCTATCAAGCCATGTTATTACATAGCAAACGGGGATTACCTAACTCGGAACGCCGCTGGCGCGGCTATAAAGCGCAGGCTTTTGAATATCCGATATGGTAACGGAGCTTCCGTAGTAGTCCGAGCAAGGGAAAGCCTTGTACATGGCGAAGGGAAGCAGTTAAAGGTTTAATACAATTAAAATGAACAATGTGTGAGACATTATGAGAAATTCATCGAACGTATTAAACGGTCTATCTAAGCATGGACCGCAAGTGGACTATAGGTATGAAAGGCTCTATAGGTTATTGTTTAACGAAGAAATGTTCTTCATTGCCTATCAACGCATCTATGCGAAAGAGGGCAACATGACAGAGGGTTCCGACGGAAAAACAATAGACGAAATGAGCCTTGACCGTATCAAGCAGTTAATTGAATTGCTAAGGTCAGAAACCTACCAACCCCAACCTGCAAGAAGGGTGTACATTCCGAAGAAAAACGGAAAAATGCGCCCATTAGGTATTCCATCTTTTGACGACAAATTGGTGCAAGAGGTAGTACGAATGATGTTAGAGGCTATTTATGAAGGACGGTTTTTAGATTGTTCTCATGGCTTCAGACCCAAACGTAGCTGCCACACGGCATTAACTAAGATTCAACAGACATTTACCGGAGCGAAATGGTTTATCGAAGGAGATATTAAAGGCTTCTTTGATAATATCGACCATGAGGTTATAATAAATATCCTCAAGGAACGAATTTCAGACGACCGTTTCCTACGCTTAATCAGGAAATTCCTCAAAGCAGGTTATGTTGAAGAATGGACTTTTCACAGTACTTACAGCGGCACTCCGCAAGGTGGTATTGTAAGTCCTATTTTGGCAAACATCTATCTGGATAAATTAGACAGATATATGATGGAATATGCCCAAAACTTTTACAAAGGGCGGGTTAAAAAACCTACCAGTTTTCGAAAAACGCTGGATAGCAGAAAGCTTGTGGTAATGCGAAAACTCAAAGTTGTAGAAGATAGCAATGAACGCCTTGAGTTAATCAAGAAGGTCAAAGCCATTGACAAACAGAGGTTTACTATGCCTGCTTGTAACGAAATGGATAATAGTTACAAGCGAATGAAGTATGTGAGATATGCAGACGACTTTCTCGTAGGTGTAATCGGTAGTAAAGAAGATAGTAATAGAATCAAGGAGGACATCAGAACTTTTCTGAGAACCAAACTGGAACTTGAATTATCTGACGAAAAAACCCTTATTACGCACACAGAAAAGCCCGCAAAGTTTCTCGGATATGAAATAACGGTAAACAAGTCAAATCTCGCAAAGCGAAATTGTGATGGGGAGTTGGTAAGAACATATAATAAAAAGGTCTACCTCAAACTTCCTATGAACACCATCAAAAGTAAGCTACTCGATTTTGGAGTTCTGGAAATCAGAAAGAACAACGGAAAAGAGGTGTGGAAAGCACGAGAGCACAGTAAAAGTCTTCATAACGACGACCTTGAAATCCTTCAAACGTTTAATTACACCATAAGGGGATTCCATAATTACTATGCCATAGCTAATAACAGCTCGCTATTGCATTCGTTCGCGCATATTATGAAATATAGTATGTATAAAACGTTTGCGGCAAAATATCGAAGCAGCGTAGCCAAGATTGCAGGCAAATACGAGCGAGACGGTGTATTCACAATTCACTATGCAATTAAAAAGGGAATTGGCAGTCAGTCATTCTACAACGAGAGCTTTTCAAGAAAAAAGCCTGTAACAAATGCGCAATTAGACACAAGTTCTACAGTTTATCATTCTAAGAACAGTTTGATAGACAGGCTTAAAGCCGAAAAATGTGAACTATGTGGCTCAGAGGAAGCCTTGGAAATGCATCACGTCAGAAAACTTAAAGACCTTAAAGGCAAATCACATGTCGAAAAGGTTATGACAGCAAGACGTAGAAAAACAATTGCCCTTTGTAAAAATTGTCATGTTAAAACACACGCAGGTGAGATAGACTGACTCTTTAATGGAGAGCCGGATACGCTGAAAGGTGTAAGTCCGGTTCGGGGGCGAGTATTTGGAAACCTACCATAGCGATATGGCAAGGCGCCGGGTGCTTAGCCTACTCATGATACAGATCATTTATTCGAGTATACTCATCATCCTCGGGCCCTTTGCCGTTGCGGTCAGTATCCTTCCTGCCTTCCGGGACAGCTTTTCTACCTGGGTCGCCCGGTTTGTCTCGGTAAACTTATATACCGGTATCGCTTACCTGGTGATGTATCTCTGCGCCCTAATGCAAAAATACGCGCTTTCATCCGAGATCAGCAAGTACCAGGAGCTCCTCCGGCCCGGTGCCAGCGGCCTGATGGAAAAGTTCGCGGTATTCTCCGGCAACGGTATTCTTTCCTTTGGTGAAGTAATCGTTGTATTCTTTATCGGCGCCGTTTGTATGTTCACGGTACCATCGATCTCAACCTGGATCATCTCCACGTCAGGGATTTCCTCAGCTTCTTCAGCATTTGGCCGCAATGCTTCTATGGTGGTCATGGCCGCACGTAAAGCCGGCGGCGCTATGCTGTAAAATCGGATTTATTCATGCTCATCAAAAATATCGAAGCCAAAATCCGGCTGGCTACGGTGAT
Organism: Mucilaginibacter sp. KACC 22063; assembly: GCF_028736115.1. Classification (NCBI taxonomy): domain Bacteria; kingdom Pseudomonadati; phylum Bacteroidota; class Sphingobacteriia; order Sphingobacteriales; family Sphingobacteriaceae; genus Mucilaginibacter; species Mucilaginibacter florum. The sequence continues at coordinate 517,079 of NZ_CP117877.1, forward strand.
CGCCATCGGCAGCCTCGTTACTTCGGTCGTCATCAGCGGCATTGTATCCGTATTTGCCTACCGGCAGGTGGCCAACGCCCGCCAAAGCGTTTACATCCTGGACAATAATGTCCCGATCCTCGCCAAGCAAACCGATATGCAGGTTAACCGGCCGGCCGAATACCGCGCACATGTTGACCTGTTTCATACCCTGTTCTTTTCGCTGACACCGGATGATAAATATATCGAATACCAACTGAAAAAGGCCATGTACCTGATCGACGAATCCGGCGCAAGGGAATATGACGACCTCAAGGAAAAAGGTTTCTTTACCTCCATTTTATCCTCCAGTTCGGTGCTCACCCTGCAAACGGATTCCATACTGCTGGACATGCCGCGACATTATTTCCGCTATTACGGCAAATTAAAAATCGACAGGCGCAGCTCGACGCTGACGCGCTCCCTGGTGACCGAGGGTTACCTAAAGGATATACCCCGCAGCGATAATAACCCTCACGGTGTCCTCATCACCGGGTGGAAGACCCTGGAAAATAAAGACCTCTCCGATGTTCAAAAGAATTCATTCTAACCGGGACCCTGAGGATACCCTTTGGAAAGCCCTGCATCAGGAGTTCAGCGGATATTTTGAAAAAGCAGGGCAGCGGTTCGGAAGTATATGCCTTAACCATCCCCGCGTGATCTTTGGCGCAATGATCGGCCTCCTGCTGTTTTCCTGCGCCTTATCCTTTACCGTTTTTCGACACCCGGGTAAAAGTTCGGCTGCCCGTCCTGCGATGCAGGACCAGCAGCCGAACAAGTTGAAAAGCCAACATCCCCTGGATGACGGCTTTAACAGGATACTGGAAGCGGGATCTGCTTTAAAACAGACACTGGCCCTTAAAGGACGGGTAGAATCTACACTGGCGAAAGGCCGACTGAATCATGCCGACAGCATTTGGCTCGAACATGCACTTGACACCTTGCAGCATTTGCAACATCAAATTGAACATTAATTATGAAGATCAACTTCAAACAACCGCGTTATATCCTGCCGCTGATATTCCTGCCCTTTCTATGCCTTTTCTTCTATGTCTATCACGGAAAAGCCAAAGACAAAGGGCCGGTCAAACAAATTGCAGCGATACAAAGTGATGTGGGCAACGTTTCTGCCCATGTCAGGAAAACTGCCCTTTCTGATAAGCTGGATGCTTTCCGGAATACTTATAAAGAAAGCGATGGCCTTACCGCTGTAACGCCCGTGACTACCGATCAATTAGCAACCACGAAATTATCAGGGAACTATGCTGACCGCCAGCGGGCGCAAATGGATTCCATAGACCGCGCCATGAAAGCGCGTTTCAGTTCCGGGATGATTGTGCCTCCTGCCAGCAAGGGCGCTTCTACTCAGGACAGGCAGGTGACCGCTGCCCTGAATGCCCTTGCCGCACAGCGGAAAGCCCGGGCAGCCGCCGGGAGTCCGACTAACCATGTTATCGCAGATAAAGACCCCATGACTGTTTTTAAACAGCAAATGGCCTATGTCGACAGCATGCAAAAGGCCAATGACCCCGCGCAAAAAGCCGAACGGCAGCAACAACAGGCTAAAGCCAAAGCACTGGCCAACCAGCCGACGGCTTTGGAAGTTCGCAAAGCACAGGCGACCGGCACTGATTTTAATACCATTAAACCGGAGGCGCACAGTGAGCTGATCTCGGCCATGATCGACGAGGAACTGACTGCTTATGCCGGTTCCCGTATCAGGCTGCGCCTGCTGGAAGATATCTGGGCAGGCAAAAACCTGATCCCCAAAGGAACCCTGCTCTATGGGCTTGTCAATGGCTTTACACAGCAACGAGTCACATTCGTGATCAGTTCCGTACTATCCGGCGGCCAGATCCTTCCGGTCAAACTTTCGGTCTACGACCAGGACGGAATTTTAGGGCTGTATGTTCCCGCATCTGCATTTCGTGATTTCACCAAGGATCTGAGCGGTAACACGATGCAGGGTGTGAGCATAGAATCCGGAAGCGCCGGGAACCAACTGCTGATGAGTTCCATGGACAAGGTATTCCAGTCTACTTCATCAGCCATTGCGGGCGCCATCCGCAAAAACAAAGCAAAGATCAAATACGGTACCTATGTGTACCTGCTCGACCCGCAAACCATTCAAAATACCCGTTAACATGAAAAAATATTTGTTATTGCTTGCCGCAATCATAGCGACAGTAGGGCAAGGTTTTGCCCAACTCAATAAACGCGACCTGCCGGTCGTGTATCTTCCGACAAACATATCCGTTCATTTCGTATCCCCCGAACCGATCCGTTTCGTGGATATTTCGGTTAAAGACATTTCAGGCGACCTGCCGGTACCCAACGTTTTGCGTATCCACGTCCGTGATTCTGTTTCCCGCTTTAACGACGCGGTGATTACCATAACCGGTGAAAAGTTTATCGCCCAGTACCGGGTAGTTCCCTGCCGGGATGATCAGGACGGCACCGTACAAACAGAGATCGCTATTGAACCCGCTGATTGCCGCCCGCTGGATAATCCTGAGATCGGTCTTTCACAGCCGGAACTCAAAGCGAACGCCCTGCGGCTTCTGGCGATGCGGCCTGGCCATCCCATTGAAAAAGCGAAGGCCTTCGGGCTGGAGGGCGCACTATTTCACATTTACACGCTTGGCGATTATATCTTTCTGGACTTAGGATATCGTAATCAAACGAAGTTGCCCTATACTATTGACCAGCTGCATTTCAGTATGGAGGATAAAAAAGTCACCAAGGCCAGTACCGTTCAGTCCGTAGCCATTACGCCATTGTATGTCCTGCAGGATATTCCGGCCTTCAATAAATATTACCGGAACATTTTCGTGTTTAAAAAACTGACATTCCCCGGCAATAAGGTGTTTACTATCAGCCTGAGCGAAAAGCAGCTGTCAGGGCGTACGCTAACCCTGAAAGCCGGTTACAGGGACCTGCTCCGTGCCGATGTCCTTCCAAAATAAGGGAATGAATTAATCAATTCAAACTTATGGCAGAAACCATTAATCGCCTGGCCAATGCGCTGGTGCGGCTTGACCCTGCCTTGTATATCCGGTTGCAGGATGGGAATGACTTAGAGAAATACCTGGACGGTTTTGACGATATCGAAGCACTATCCGCTGCTTTGCCGCCTTCGCCGCTCGATTTTCTGGAGGATGTATTGGAACAGGATTTTCGCAGACACTGGCTGCGTTTTCATGAAGCCGGTATCATTCGATACGAGCTGCTCAATATCTGTGCATTTTGTGAGACGACCTTGCAGGAGTTTGGCTGGCCGGAAGCTGATGACAGCCGCTTACTTCGCTATGCGGTGATCACCGCCATAGACGACTATCTCCAGGAAGGGGGCGCCGATGGCCTATAATCCACGCGAAAAACTGGCGGCCAATATTGCCGCGCTTCGCATAGCACTGGACTGGGACGGTAAGCGTAAACTGATGGCTGAGGAAGTTTCGACCTTGAAGACCTATTCAGGTTTTGGCGGTTTAAAAGCCGTACTCTATCCGGCAGGAGAACAGGACGAATGGATTAAAATGAATGCCTCGCAAGCCGATCTCCGTTTGTACCCCCAGGTTATGGAGCTGCACGCCCTGCTAAAGGAAAAGTTAAGCAGTTATGCTTATAAACGTGCATTGGATGATTTGCAGGACAGCTCGCTCACAGCCTATTATACTCCTGACCTGCTGCCCCGTGCCATCTATACGGCGTTGGGCGATCAGGGATTGTCACCGAAGCATCTGTATGAACCAAGCGCAGGGGCAGGAATATTTGTTACAGAAGCAGCCCGTCTTTTACCGGAACTGCAGAACGTGACGGCTGTAGAAAAGGATCTGCTGACCGGCAAGGTGCTTGCGGCGATATGCTCTGAAATGCTGCTACCGATAGACGTACAGGTAAAAGGCTTTGAGGAAACGGACGCCTCGGAAAAGGGCCGCTTTGACCTGATCGCATCCAATATACCTTTTGGAAATATTTCAGTTTTCGACCCTGCATTTAAAAACAACAGCATTACAGACCGTATTCACAATTATTTCTTTGCAAAAAGCCTGGACAAAATAGGACACGGTGGTTTATTGGCGTTTTTAACGACCGATGCTTTCCTGAACACCCCTGGTAATGACATGGCCCGCAAGCACCTGTTCACCTCGGCAGATTTTATCAGCCTGCTGGTGTTGCCGGATAACCTGATGAAGGATAACGCCAATGTGGAAGTACCGACCCATCTCTTGCTGGTCCAGAAGAACGACCATAAAAATAGTTTTTCGGAAGCCGAAGAACAACTGTTAGAAACGGTCGAGCAAACCGGGGAGAACGGCAACTATCCGCTCAACGCCTACGTTCATCGTCACCATGAACTGATCATGGCAGATGAAGTCATCGAAGGCACCAACCAATACGGCAAACCGGCCCGGGTGATCTGGCATAACGGGAATATGGAGGACCTGTTCCCGGCAATGGTGGAGCAATTGGCGAATGACCTGGACGCCCGCTTTGACCGGGCCCGTTTTGAAACACTGCAGCAACAACTGGCCTTTGAAAAAGGTGAGCTGGACAGGCGCAACGAATCGGTAAAGACAGATACTACAAAGCAGCTCACCTTCCTAGAAATTCCGTTACCCAAGGAAACTAAAGTGGTTGCCCAGTTAGGGCTCTTCGATGCAACCCCGCAGCCCGCCGGGAAGGCGCAGGCTTATTTATCCGATATGGACAACGAGAGCGTGGATACTTCATCCGCCCGCATCATCAGCACGATCCGTACAACGGAACGCCCTGAACATGATAGCGTGGTAATGCTGACCGCACGGGCCAAATCTACCGGGCGGTACCTGTATAAACTATTTGCCAATGTTGCAGAATTAAAGGTATCCGCCAAATGGCTGACCGGAAATGTCCTGACGGATGAGCTCAAAGCGCTTTCTGCAAAACTCAAGGGTTTCGGGTATGACTACGTTTACGAAGGGGACAAAAGCCTGGAACCCGCCTTTGGCCTGGTACCTGAACGGCCAAAAGGCTTCCGGAACCTGAAACCATTCTATGTCAAGGATACCCTGGTTATGCATGGCGACAAGGCCGGCCTGATCGGAACACCCGGAGAAACGGAAGCTGAATTTTTCCCGTTTGAAGAACAGGACCAGCGGGCTTTTTATCGGGCCTATATTAAGGTTCGCGACGCATATATAGAGTTGTTCAACACGGAATCAACAACCCTGATGGAGCAGCCTGCGCTACGGGCGACCCTGAATCAAAACTACCAGGCCTTTACGGAAACTTACGGGGAGCTGAACAGGACATTCAACCGATCACGGATGCTGAATGATCCTGCCTTCGGCTTCACCGTTCTTTACTCTCTTGAAAAAAAGGAAGAAGGGCGCTTTGTCAAATCAGACATTTTGAACGGGCCGGTATTCCCACGACAGGAGGCCTTAAAGACCGACGATCCTGCCGAAGCGTTGGCGCGCTGCCTGAACGATAAGGGTTTTGTAGACCTCAATTATATTTCAGGGGTAACCGGGCTTTCGGAACAGGACGTGATTGCCGGTTTGGAAAAGCAGATCATTTATAACCCGGGGAAACAGGATTGGGAAACCACCGACCGTTACCTGTCTGGCAACGTTGTTCAGAAATTAGCCGAGGCGGAGATCGCTATTAAAGAGAATCCCGACCATTTGCAGATCGCCCGCAGCCTGGCGGCCATTCAGCGAGCGCAGCCTGAAACGATACCATACGAATTACTGGAGTTGGACTTCAACCTGGGTGAACGCTGGATACCGGCCGATTACTACCAGCGTTTTGCCACCAGGCTTTTTGAGATCAATACAGAGGTAGAGTATTTCGCTTCCGCCGATACATTCAAGGTGGGCTATTCAGGAGGGAACGCCATCACCGATGGGGAATTTGCCGTGAGCCCCAAATCGGGCCAGAAAATGAAAGGACACACGCTCCTGGAGCATGCGCTGGAAAACACGAACCCCTTTTTTACCTATAAAGTTGAACGTGACGGTGACGAAGTCCGGATACCGGACAATGAGGCTACCCAGGCAGCACATCAAAAGATCGAGCTTATCCGTGAACGATTTGTTGGCTGGCTGAAGGAACTGCCGGCCGAAGAAAAATTGTTCCTGGAAAAGCGCTACAACACCATCTTTAATTGTTATGCGCTACGGCAATACGATGGCAGCCACCTGACCTTTCCGGGGCTTGACCTTAAAGGTGCCGGGGTTCCCGCCTTGTACGATTCCCAGCGGAATGCCGCCTGGCGCATCATTCAAAACCGGGGTGCGCTGATTGATCATGAGGTGGGTTTAGGTAAAACGCTGACCATGATCGTAGCGGCAGTCGAGATGAAAAGGTTGGGGATTGTTTCTAAGCCCTCTATTCTGGCGCTGAAAGCCAATGTCATCCAGATTGCTGATACATTTCGCCGTGCTTATCCTAATGCGCGCATACTGGCACCCACGGAAGATGATTTTACGCCGGGCAAACGCCAGCAGCTCTTCCTCCAGATCAAGAATAACAATTGGGACTGTGTCATCATGACCCACGAACAGTTTGGCAAGATCCCGCAGGATCCCGAAATCCAGCGCGAGATCTTGCAGGAAGAACTGGACAATGTCGTGCGTGACCTGCAAACCCTGGAAAACCTGGGTGCCCAGATCACCCGCAAAATGCTGAAGGGACTGCGGGTGCGACAGGCGAATTTACGGGCATCACTCGCACAAATTGTTTTCGACATCGAAAACAAGAAGGACAGTGGGATCACCTTCCAGGAAATGGGCATAGACCACCTCTTCGTGGATGAAAGCCACAAATTCAAGAACCTAACCTTTACCACCCGGCATAACCGGGTGGCAGGCCTGGGTAACCCGCAGGGTAGCCAACGGGCGCTGAATATGCTTTTCGCCGTACGCTCTTTACAGAAAAAGTTCGACGCCGATCTTTGTGTAACCTTTTTATCTGGAACACCCATTTCCAATAGCCTGACGGAGATGTACCTGATCTTCAAGTATCTGCGGCCACGTGAACTGCAAAGACAGCAAATCGAAAACTTCGACGGCTGGGCGGCGGTATATGCCCGCAAAACGGTAGACTTTGAATTTTCGGTGACCAATGAAATTATCCAGAAGGAACGGTTCCGTCATTTCGTAAAAGTGCCGGAACTGGCGCTGTTCTATAACGAGATCACCGATTATAAGACTGCGGAACAGATCAACCTGGATAAACCGGAACTCGATGAGCAGCTGGTGAACATCAAGCCGACACCGGAGCAGGAGGATTTTATACGCCGCCTGATGGATTTTGCTGCCACAGGTGATGCCACGCTGATCGGGCGCGAACCGCTGACCGAGGAAGAAGACAAGGCCAGGATGCTGATCGCCACCAACTACGCCAAGAAAATGGCGACGGATATGCGCCTGATCGATGCGGATCTGTACAGTGATCACCCGGATAACAAAGTAAACACCTGCGCGCGGAAAGTGGCCGAATATTATGAACTCAGCAAGGAACACCGGGGTACCCAACTGGTGTTCTGCGATATCGGCACGCCGAAGAGCGACGAGTTTAATATTTATGATGCGCTGAAAAATAAACTGGTACAGGATTTTGGTATTCCGGCCGGTCAGATCTCCTTTATCCATGACTGGCCGGATAAGCGAAGGCCAGAAATGTTCCGCCTGATGAACGCCGGTTATATCCGCGTGATGCTTGGCAGTACCGAAAAGCTGGGAACCGGCACCAACGTGCAGGAACGCGGCGTGGCGCTCCACGACCTGGACATCCCCTGGCGGCCATCAGACCTAAACCAGCGCGGCGGCAGGTTTAGCCGCAAGGGCAACTGGCTGGCCAAAGAATATTTTGATAACAAGGTGCCCAGGTTTGTTTACGCCACGGAAAAATCACTGGACAACTACAAGTTTAACCTTTTGCAAACCAAACAACGGTTTATCGATCAAATCAAAAACAGCCAGATCAGTGTCCGTTCCATCGATGAAGGCGCCCTGGATGAACAGAGCGGGATGGGTTTTGCGGAATACATCGCCATCCTTTCCGGCGATACCTCATTGCTCGACAAAACGCGGGTCGATAAGAAGATAGCCGCATTGGAAGGTTCGCGTTCATCACACTACAAGGAGGTTTCCCGGGCGCGGGTACGTCTTGAGGTTGTTGAAGAGGAACGCAGTAAAACACTGGTGACCCTCGAAAAACTGGCACTGGATGAAAGCGATTATAAAAAATTGCTCACCCATGATGAGGAAGGGACAAAACATAACCCCATCCGCATGACCGGTTTGGAATCTTCCGATCCGGAAATTATCGGTAAGCATATCATTGAACTTTACCGGAACTGGAAACCCGCCAAAGGGGAATCCGAGGATAAACAGGTCGGTTCATTGTATGGATTTGATTTGTACATCCGTCAACAGCGTGAGGGTTATGAAACAAATGGCCTGATGGAGTACAAATATTCCAATTCGCTTTATGCCGAGGGCCCACGATCGGGCATTAAATACCTATACAACGGCGGCCTGCCTAACGTGGATAACCCGAAACTCGCGGCACGGTACTATATCAGCGCCATAGACCGGGTGGTAGCGCTAAAAGAAAAATATGAAAAAGAGGTAACCACGCTGGACAAAGAAGTGCCCGTATTGAAGGGGATCATGAGCAGGGAGTTTGATAAAGAACAGGAAATGGCGGACCTGAAAGCGGAAGCTGCAACGCTACAGGAGAAAATCGCAGGAACCATCCGGGAAAACCAAATGAAGGTCGTGGAAGGATCTGAAAGCGACGAGATCGACGAAATTCAGGGCGAGGATAATATCCTATCATTGGATTCAGAACAGGAGAACGAGCCCCGGAGGGCCATCGGGAGATAAAGGATGATTCTGGAACATTACCGTTGCCCCCTGCACCGATACACCTTTTCTGTGCGGCCGGTCCGCCGCTGGGTGGAAGCACAGTGTGAAGGCCGCGTACTGAATCTGTTCGCGGGACCGACATTGCTGGGGCTGGAAGAGGTACGCAATGACCTCGATCCGGAAATGCCGGCAAATTTCCACCTCGACGGGGCAGCTTTCCTGGAAACCTGGCAGGGCGAACCCTTCGGAACGATCCTGCTGGATCCGCCCTATGCACTGCGAAAAAGCATGGAGCTTTATAAAGGCATCGTCTGCAGCCCGTTCAGGAGAATAAAAGATGCCATACCCCGCTGCCTGAAACCGGGCGGCCTGGTCATCACCTTCGGCTATCATTCGGTCGTCATGGGCCAAAGCAGACTTTTCAAAGTGGAAAAGGTGGCCGTGTTCAGCCATGGCGGTGCCATCCATGACACCATTGCCAGCGTGGAAAGGTTTGTTAAATAACAGCTCTCCCACAGCGGCACTACAACCCACAACCGGCCTTTCGATCAGCCGGTTGCCCAACCCATTGAATTGCTTTATGGAGGAAACGCGGGAACAACAGAAGTTGCATGGCTTCTTACAGTGTTTAATCTATGTGATGGTCGCCATAGAAGCGGCCATTTTCGTTTACATCCGGGCGCCGTTCTGGGGAATTTTCCACCATGCATTGTACCGGATCAGCCTGCTGCCATTTTATGCAAACCTGATCTATAGCAAGCTGGTCGTCTTAGGCCTGATCTGCCTGGTGAGTATCGGAACGGTAGCAAAAAAGGAGGTCGACCTCGAACCTAAAAAACATATTGTTTACCCGCTCACTTTGGGATTGATGCTGTTTTTCGGGAGCCTGTTTTGTTACGGGCGCGACAGCCCTTTACTCTTTGCCTATACACGTTCGACCGACTTGGCCTATATGTTGCTATCCGTCGCCGGGGCATTGCTGACCAGTATCGCCATGGACAATATTTCTAAGCTCATCCGCTCCGGATTGGGTAAAGACGTCTGGAACGTTGAGGGCGAGAGCTTCCAGCAACCGGAAAAATTGGTGACGACGGATTATTCGGTCAATATTCCGATGCTGTTTTATTACAAACGAAAAGTACGGAATGGCTGGATCAACCTGACGAACCCATTTCGGGCAACGCTTTTGATCGGGACCCCGGGATCCGGTAAGAGTTTTTCCATCGTCAACCCCTTTATCCGACAACTCACGGCCAAGGGGTTTTGCCTGGCATTATACGATTTCAAGTTTCCCGACCTCGGGCAAATCGCCTACTATCATTACCTGCTGGCGAAACAGCAGGGAAAATTGGCCGGCTATGATTTTCACGTAGTCAACTTGAACGAAGTGGAAAAAAGCCGGCGCATCAACCCCTGGAAAAAGGAATATATTCGGACATTGGCGGACGCTGGGGAAACTGCCGAAGCGCTGGTAGAGGCCATGAAAAAGGGTGACAAGTCCGGCGGCTCCGACCAGTTCTTTACCCAATCCGCGATCAATTTTCTTTCTGCCTGCATCTATTTCCAGAGCCGTTACGAGGATGGTAAATACTCTTCGTTCCCACATGTGCTGGCATTACTGAACCGCAGCTATGAGGAAATATTCCAGACCTTGTTTAAACAAACCGAACTCGCCTCCCTTTTATCACCCTTTGTCTCGGCGTTTAAGAACAAGGCCTTTGACCAATTAGAGGGTCAGGTCGGCACACTGAAGATTTTTTTATCCCGGCTGGCCACGAAAGAAACCTACTGGGTGTTTAGCGGGGACGATTTTGACCTGAAAATATCGGACAAGTCACATCCGGCCATGCTCGTATTGGCGAATGATCCGGCTACGCAAAATATCAACTCTGCCTGCTATTCGGTGATCATTAACCGGTTGACCAAATTGATCAACAGCAAGGGCAATAAACCCTCGGCGCTGATCATCGACGAATTGCCGACGCTTTTTGTGCACAAGATCGAAAACCTTATCGCCACGGCACGTTCCAACAAGGTTGCCGTACTCATGGGTTTACAGGAACTGCCGCAATTTCAGCAGCAATATGGCAAAGATACCGCCGCCACCATCACCTCGGTGACCGGAAATGTCCTGTCCGGAGCGGTGCGCAGCAAGGAAACACTGGACTGGCTCGAAAAGTTGCTGGGCCGTAATAAACAGATCAGCGAAGGTCTTTCGATTGACCGAAATAAAACATCCACATCCCTTAATGAAAAGCTGGAAACCCTCGTGCCGGCCGGAAAAATCGCCACCCTGAATGCCGGGGAACTGGTCGGCGTGATCGCCACCGATGCAAAAGAAGCCTATACTGGCCAGTATGAGTCTTCGGCCATCAATTGCAAGGTCAACCTGAACCTGGATCAGCTTAAAAAGGAGGAATCGGGATACAAGTCGCTGCCGGTTTATTATGATTTCGGCGACGCGAAAGAAGCGGTACTTACCGAAAATTTTAAGCGGATTAACAGGGAGATCGCCGCCATCGTGCAGAAACATCAGCCACCCAAAGTGGACACCCCTAAAGCTTCTATGAAAGAGCAAGTTAAAAATAACAGAAAATGAACCAATCAGACGATCTAACCGGCACCCTGGTGCTGGTACACCCCGAATTAACGGATGACCCGGTTAACAAACAAGGTCAAATGGGCATGATCATGTTTGCCGAACCGGAGAAGGACGACATCTACGTCACCTTCGGCAAGAACGAACGTGCGCTCTATAGCAGTAATGCTTTGCTGGTTTTCAAAAAGCCCGGAGACATTTATCAGGAACTCCTGGTCAATACGACGAATCTTGCGATCCCGGATTTTAAAGCCCTTCACCGGATCGGTATGCTGCTGAACAACGGCACGTCAAAAGGCATTAAAGAAGCCATGCAGCTTGCCGTAGAAAACCCTGGTGTGCATAGTCTTGCCATGGAAACCGTAAAAAGTAAACTCGGCCTAGATGCTGGCATTACAGCCGAAAAAGAACAAAGCAATACGCAAAGTTATGGCCGTTAAACTGTGGGGGATGTTATTGCTGTGCAGCCTGCCGCTCCGGCAGGTCCGCCTGACCTCATCATTCGGTTACCGGATTCACCCGGTTTATCATCGGATCAAACTGCATGCAGGCATTGACCTTGCCGCACGGCACGACACGGTGTTTTCCATTCTTGACGGGGTGGTACAAACCTGCAGGTACAGCCGTACGCTGGGTTTATTCGTACGTGTCGATCATGGAAGTACCCTGAACAGCCTTTATGGACATTTGTCGCAATGGCTTGTCCTACCGGGAGACACCGTAAATGCAGGGGACCCGATCGGCGTTACCGGAGCAACCGGCGTAGTATCCGGGGAACATTTACATTTCGCCCTTACCTATAATAATCGCTGGCTAAATCCCTGGAGATTCCTTAATCATATTTTTTACGGAAAAAGCTGAACCGGCAGACCGGTTACCTGACAGACCAGTAATTGTGCTGGTCAGCTATTGTCGGACACTTTTGCCCGAACAAGTCTTATGCAAAACATCAATAAATACGTAATGAGTAAACAATCAAATCAACAGATCGCAGATCGCCTAATCGAAAAAATGAACGACAGGCAGAGCCCATTCGATCTTCCCAGTATTATGATGCCATTAAATCCCACCACCGGCAAAAGCTATCGTGGGATGAATGCCCTTTGGCTGGCCATGCAGGGCCAACAGGACCCACGCTGGATGACGCTGAAACAGGCTTCAAACAAAAATGGCTGGAAGGTAGAAACCGGTTCAAAGGGAACTTTAATCAGCTTCCTGAAAACCACCGACCGAGTACAGCTTTTAAATGAGGATGGCCGGCCGCAGCTGAACATCCGCAGAAATCCAAAGACAGAACTGATCAAACTGGCCAACCCGGTAGAAACAGAGGCCTACGTGTTCAACGCCAGTCAGATTGAAGGCATTCCGCCATTAAGGGAATTTGAAGAACGCCGCAACGCCTCAAGGCCTGATCCCGTCGAAGCCCTGGCCAAACTGGTGGAACTGACTAATGCTAAAGTGGAAGCAACCACCGGTGAACCGGGATATGATCCGGTAGACCGCATTATCTATATGCCGGAACAGGACGCTTTCGGCACCCCGCAGGAACATCATGCTGCCCTGTTGTACGAAGTCGTAAAGTTCGCAGGACACGAAAAGGGCTTATATGACCCGATGGATGTCTCTGCAGCGGAACAGGCGCGGCCGGCCCTGGCTGCCTTATTCACTGGCAATGAGATTGGTGTGAAGGCCGCTCTGGCACCGCAAATAAACTATGAAGATGTCTACATGACGGCGTCAACGGCACCTGACGAGCTGGAGGCCGCCGCAAACGCTGCGCAGTATATGACCGATTACCTGCATGGCCTAATTAATTCACCCGAGCAGCGTCAGGCCGCAAGGCAGGAACGTATCCTTATCGTAGGCGATGTGATCGACTACAACGAAAAACAATACGAGGTCATGGGCAAACTGCGAGGAAAGGACCTGCAGGTCATGGATAAATCAACCGGCAATCGTTTTAAGGCCAGCCCGGGAGATGGCATATATGCCTCACTGTTAACTGCCAAAATAGAAGCTCTAAAACAACAACGATCCGTTGACAAATCACCGGAGGAGGAACAGGATTTCGACCGGGAAGAAGAAAGGGACAACAGCATGGAATATGAGCATGCTGACGAACTGGAAAATGAGCAAGATAACGTGCTGAATTATAATCAGGAACAGGATGATGAACCGGCATTGGATCTGAGCGAAGAAGCAGGGGAAACTAAAAAGACGGGAAGAAAACGATGAATACTGAAATTTTCAATGAGGCGGATCTCCCTTTGCATGACCTCGGATCAGTTGGGTTGGTATCGGATGGCCGTGCACTTTTAGAAGAGGCCGACCTGAATGCCCTGTTATCCGGCCGCCGTACCCAGCTTATCCGCTTGGAAAATCTGGAATTCGCGGGTATAAAGATCGCTTCCTTGAATGCCAAACTATCGTTGATCACCGGTGCCGATGGAAAACCGGAATTGCTGGTTCATCCGACCTACCTGCGCAGCGCGGCCCCGACCTACCTGACTGAGGATGAATCCTGGGCATTGGAGACGGGTGACCAATTAAGTCTGGAAAAGGACATTGTAGACAGTAATGGTCAGAGGAAAAGAGTGTTGATTGAATTTGACAGGGAAACCAACCAGTTTCTGGAAACTGATGAAGAGAAAGTCGAAGCCCCGGACGAAATTAATGGTCAAGCTCTTACTCCTGAGCAGAAAGCTAAATTCAAACGAGGCGAGGAAGTAGAGATCCCGGATGGTACCAAAGTAAAATACACGGCAACTACCCGGGAAGGAATCCGCTCGAACCGTATCGCCCTAATCGCATCTATCATATTTGACGGTGGCATTTCTTACCTGCTATTCCATGGCATTAAAGCGATTATCGGTCAAAAACAAGATGAGAAATCGACTGAACAAAGCCAGGAATACAAGGACACTGTTGAACAAATGAAGCAGCAGCAGGAAGAGGAACTGGTGCCAAAACTAGATCTGTCCGAAAAAGCGAAAGAGAGGGATCATAAAAGACGTTCAACTCGCTGATGGCTGTACTGTTTGCAAAGCTGGGCGTTCCCAAGAACGTCCGGCTTTTTTTTGAACCTTTTTATCAGTTGTTACCGGACGGCAGCCTATTGTTTCCCTTTGGTGAGGAAGCCGAACATTTCAGCCTTTCCTTTCACCAGGTGCCGTCGACTGTTATACCCTGGAACGCGGGGAACGGCCCGCATGTCTTTATCAGCCATTCCGCAATGGAATGCATCGCTTTTTTAAGTTGTTACAGTCATGCATACCCCGTTTTCGGACAGCTGCAATTTATAGCTATAGGTAACTACTTTAACGGCTTGCAGGTTTCGTCAAGCAAAGTCGCTCTGTTATTTGGCCGGGACATCCTCGGCAGATTAACAGATATCAAGGTGTCAACATCGCTCCGGAACAGAGGCGCACCTATATTTTATTGTGGAGAGGAATTATTTGATATCAGCGGACAAACTTTTAACGCTTCCGAATTAAGCCTAAACGCTTTCGAAACGCTTCTGGGCGTTCGTTCCGGAATCCGAACCATCAAGCCGAGGGGCTTTAATACATTTCTTGAACAATTAAAACATCAAAACTTATGACACTGATTTCATTCCAGCACTCGATCAAATACATTTATCTGCAATTGGCACCCTATGTGGCGCTGACCATTTTCGCCGGCTTTATGGCTTCCGGACTGAATTTTTTATGGTACATGGCCTTACTTGCGCTGTCGGCCCTTCTGAGTTGGCGGCTATTCACCCTTACAGCCATTCAGTATTTCTTTACTCATGATATGCTGGTCATTAGCAGGGGCGTTATTTTCAAAACAGTTGATAGCCGTCCCCTCTGGCAGCTCAAGGGCTTGGAAATTAGGCATAGCCGACTGCTCACCATGTTTCATATTTCGCATATCGAATTCGGACTTGAAGGGCCGCCTTCAGACCGAATCCGGATCATAGGGGTTGATGACGAAATTATGCTAAAAGTATTTGAACAACTCAATGAAGGTATCGAACTCAATATCGAAACATGGCGCAATTATTTTCAGCAAGCAAAGGATTAAACAACTATCTATGATTAACTGGTTTAGTCATGCCTCCATAGCTAATTAAATAATAAACATGAAAAGACATTGCAAGCTTTTCTACATCAGAATCAATAAATATGGCAATTGAAATAATCACTAAAGATGACCTCGACGCATTTCGGCAAACACTGTTGAATGACATACGGGAATTATTGAGCAACGGCGAAAAATCCGAAACCAT
The DNA here is from genome assembly GCF_028736115.1 of Mucilaginibacter sp. KACC 22063. NCBI lineage: Bacteria > Pseudomonadati > Bacteroidota > Sphingobacteriia > Sphingobacteriales > Sphingobacteriaceae > Mucilaginibacter > Mucilaginibacter florum. The sequence continues at coordinate 532,827 of NZ_CP117877.1, forward strand.
CGAGTGGCTCAGATGTGCTGATGTGCGTAAATTACTCAAGATTTCGACAGGAACGATTCAAAACTTAAGGATCACCGGAAAGCTTAAATCACAAAAAGTAGGTGGTATCCATTTTTATAGTCTTCGCGACATTCAAAACATGGTAAATGGAAAGATCGACAAATGATTTCAAGGCCGGACATAATTTCAGATCTATACAATAAGATGACCGGAGATTCACGCTTAACTGTGTGGCATATTAGTCTGTACGCTACTCTACTAATTTTATGGCAGCAAACTAATTTTAAAACACAAGTTAGGGTGTCTCGTAAAATTTTGATGGCAAAAGCCCACTTCCGTAGTATCACAACCTACCACAAATGTATCACCCAATTAAAGGACTTCGGCTATATCATCTATCATCCAACGTATGACTGTTACGAAGGTACCATTATTCAAATTATTGTAAACAAAATATAGCCCCTTCCGTCACCCTGGTAGGCCGCCATGTGAATAAAAAAGCCTAAGCTCATTAAGACCTTAGGCTTTTTCCATTTATACTGAAACCAGTTCTTTTTTAACCAATCTTTTCTTCAGCTTATTCATGTCTTCACTAACTTTAAAATCAAGTGTCTTTGCGTAATGCTGAGTTTGCTTGATGGTTGCATGGCCCAACATTTTGGACACCGTTTCTATTGGTACGCCATTATTTAAGGTGACGGTAGTTGCGAAGGTATGCCTTGCGATATGGTAAGTAAGCTCCAATTTAATATTACAGCAATCTGCGATTTCTTTCAAATAAGCATTCATCTTTTGATTAGTTAACACTGGTAAAACTTCGCCTGTCACAACACACTTAGGATGACGATCATATTTTCTAATGATCTGATTAGCCTCTTTCAGAAGAGGAATTTTTGATAAGGCATTCGTTTTTTGTCTATTAATAAAGATCCACTGTTCTCCATCTACTCCCTTTTGGATATCCACCCGCTTCAAATTCTTGACATCCACATAAGCTAATCCGGTATAGCAACTGAAAAGGAATATATCCCTAACATTATTCAACCTGTCATTGTCAAAATCCTTCCCAGCAATTTTTTGTAATTCTTCGTCAGTTAACGCTGTTCTCTCAACTTGCTTCCTGGTCAACTTGAAATTTGAGAATGGGTCTCCTGGAAGCCATTTGTTTTTTACACAGATGAGCACGATCTTTTTAAAATTAACCAGATATTTCATCGTTGTATTATGATCGCAATTTCTGACGGTTTTGAGCCAGAAGGCGTATTGAGAGATGAACTCATGATCGAGATCCCGGATATCCCTGTCATCGGCTCCATACTTCCATTTGATGAAGTCTCTGGTGTGCTTATAGGAAATATTGTAGCGTTGCATCGTACTTGGGGCAAAGTCAATCCCCTGCAAAGCTTTCATTTGTGCATTGTGTTCGCTGAACACCTCTAATATCCTTTTCCTGCTTTCAACATTGCCGGTAAGGATATCTTTAATGGCTTGGGCCGATACTACCCCATCAGCCTCAATAATTGATCTTTTGGCTTGAAAAATCTGTAATTCCAGAGTGTCAAGGAAATAATTTAATTCCTTTGCATCCTCTTTTGTACCTGAAGCTCTCCCAGCAGATGAATTCCATTTAGCTGGTTCCCATTTCCTTTTCGAGGACAGTTCTACTGGTTTTCCATCTACCGTAATTTTGAGGTAAATGTAAACAGGGCCTTTTTTTTGATTTTTGGACTTTTTGAGATAAAAAAGAAGTCCGAAGCTTTTTTCTAACATAAACTAACATTTAAAGGTTAAACAAATGTCGGTTTAGAGTGTCATCCAAACAAGATGTCCACGCGCTGGACATGCTCATTTACAACTCGTTAAATCTTTTCCATTGAGTCTTTTTTTTATTTTCAAAGTACTCAATGAATGACTCAATAGAATTATGTGTTTTAATGCGAGTTTTAGTAAAGTACTTGATAGATGTCAAAACGAAAAAGGCCCTTAATCATCGATTAAAGGCCTTTTTGATAGTTTTGCTAACATATTTAGCGGAATGGACGGGACTCGAACCCGCGACCCCATGCGTGACAGGCATGTATTCTAACCAGCTGAACTACCACTCCTCCCGTTTGGGACTGCAAATATAGGAACTGATTTTATAAGTCCCAAAAAAAAGTGAAAAAAATTATGCTACGCTCCCTTCTTTCAGCTTTTCTGCATTTTCAGCAAATTGTAATGCCTCTAAAATTTCCTGTATGTTACCATTCATTACGTCAGGTAAATTGTAGATAGTCAGGCCAATACGGTGCTCGGTAACACGGCCCTGCGGATAATTGTAAGTGCGTACCTTTGCAGAACGGTCGCCGGTAGAAACCATCGTTTTTCTTTTTTTCGAGGTTTCTTCGAGGTGTTTTTGCAACTCCATCTCGTAAACGCGCGACCGAAGTACCTGTAATGCCTTGTCGTAGTTCTTCAGCTGAGATTTCTGATCCTGGCACTGGGCCACAATACCGGTTGGAATGTGGGTTAAACGCACAGCTGAGTAGGTGGTGTTTACCGACTGTCCGCCCGGACCCGAAGCACAAAACAAATCCTTACGGATATCGCTGTTGTGCAACTCAATATCAAACTCATCTACTTCCGGTAATACCACCACTGTTGCAGCTGAGGTATGTACGCGGCCCTGGGTTTCGGTATCAGGCACACGCTGCACACGGTGTACGCCCGATTCGTATTTTAAAGTGCCGTAGGCGTCTTCAGCAAGTACGTTGAATACAATCTCCTTGTAACCACCAGATGTGCCCTCTGTGTAATCTACAAGCTCTGTACGCCAGCCCCTGCGCTCGCAGTAGCGCATATACATACGGTAAAGGTCGCCTGCAAACAAGGCTGCTTCATCACCGCCTGTACCGCCACGTATCTCTACAATGGCATTTTTAGCATCTTCAGGGTCTTTAGGTATCAGCATAAGGCGTATATACTCTTCCTTTTCTTCCCGCTGCGCCAACAGTTCATCAAGCTCGGCTTTAGCCATCTCTCTAAATTCCTCATCCTTCTCAGTGGATAAGATCTCGCGGTTAGCGTCAATGTTGCTCATAATGTTTTTGTAAACCTTATATTCTTCAACAATGACGGTAAGATCCTTATATTCTTTACTCAACTGGGCAAATCGTTTCATATCGGTCATGGCAGTAGGGCTGCTCAACTCACCTTCAACTATTTCCCAGCGGTCTTTAATTGCTTCTAATTTATCTAACATATTTTATAGGTGGCAATATATGCCAAAAGAAGTGCAAAGGTAAGCACTTTAGCTTACATATTAAACTGATGGATAGCACCATCCGGTAAACTTAGGGTAAAATTAAAAGGTTTGTTCCGGTTGCTCAAAAGCACAAAGCTTTACATCATGTCCGTCAAAAACGGCATAGGTGTAAGCTGCAATCCACTCGCCAAGGTTAATGTAGCGACTTTTGTCACCAAGCTTTATTTCCATTGCCTTGTGCCTGTGACCAAAAATCAGGTAGTCGTAATACTGTGTTTTTAATACTTCCCTGCTAAAGATGACCAGCCATTCCTGTTCGTCAATTTTGCGCTGTTCTTTTGTAATGTTTACGTCTTTACTGTGCTGCGACCACCGGTTGGCTACACCAACACCAAAGTTGGGGTGTACGCGCTCAAACAGCCACTGGCAAAGCCTGCTACGGAAAAACTTTTTAAGGATCTTATAATTACGGTCGCCGGGGCCAAGGCCATCTCCATGGTGCAGATAAAACTTTTTGCCATTACGTTCAATAACCAGTTCATTGCTGATAATGGTGGCGCCAAATTCACGTTGAAAATAGCCGAACATCCACATATCATGGTTGCCTTTAAACATGGTAAGCTTAACGCCCAAATCTGTCAGCTCGGCCAGTTTACCCAGGAAACGGATATAACCTTTAGGGACTACGGTACTGTATTCAAACCAAAAATCGAATATATCGCCTACCAGGTATAATTCAGCGGCATCATGCTTTATACTTTCCAGCCAACGCACAATGCGTTGCTCGCGTTCTCGCTGTAACTCTGGCGAACCAATACCTAAATGAAAATCTGATGCGAAATATATTTTATTACGTTCGGGCATAAAGCGACTAAAATACAATAAGTTTTTAACTAACATCGGTTTGTGTGTTTCGTTTTGTACGGTAGCGCGACACAATTGCGCCCTGCAAAACGTTATCTTTGCAACAGATGGATCAGTACGCGCAAAGGCTTTTTGAAATGAAACTTGCCGACATTTATAAACGCACCGAATGGCTGCACTATGAAATTTCGCTTGAAGGTTTTATTAATCTTTTTCCGGTTGAAATACGCAAAGGAAAACCCGTGCGGCCAGACAGGCCCGGTGAAATAGATCTTGACCGTGATACTTTTCTGGCTGTAATGGTTGCTTTTAAACAGGCATACAGTTAATACATACTTGTTAATACGCTGCCATCAGCGCTTACCTGTAGTTGATGCATTACACCGCATTTTAAAGCAAAGTTGTTACGCTGGTGCCCTACCGGGAAGTCAAAGCAAACAGGATAGTTGTATTCTTTTACTTTATCATTTACGATCTCATAAACCGTTTTGCCAAACTCTTCGCCCGGATCGTCTGGTTTAACCTTAAAGCCGCCTATGATCAGGCCCGCAAGTTTGTTTAGCTTTCCGGTTCGCTTCAGGTTCCAAAACATGCGGTCAATATTGTAAAGATATTCGCCGGTATCTTCCACAAATAAGATTTTCCCCTGGGTGTCGATATCCGAAATTGTGCCGGCAAGTGTTGTGATCATGGTTAAGTTACCCCCAATTAATCTTCCGTTGGTTTCACCGACGCGGTTATATGCAGATGTTGGTGCGGTATATTTTAATTGCTCACCTATTAATGCTTGCTTAATTGATTCAATAGTGCTCACCTGTATAGGTTCTGCTTCAGGCCAATTATCCGGAAAGCTATTACACATTTTAGAGTGAAGGGTTGCTATACCAAAATTGCGGTTGATATGGCAATGCAGCGCTGTAATATCACTAAAGCCGATGATCCACTTAGGATGTCTGTGAAACTGGTTAAAGTTAAGGCGGTCAATTATTCTTACAACTCCGTAACCGCCCCTTGCGCACATTATAGCTTTAATTTCAGTATCATCCAGCATCTGTTGCAAATCGGTTAAACGCTCATCATCAGTACCGCCATAGGTGTAATCCTTTTTACCGATAGTGTTCCCAATTACCGTTTTAAAGCCCCAGCTTTCCATTAATTGCACTGCTGGTTTAATCTCTTCGAGGGTAATAAATCCTGCCGGGCTGGTAATGCCAATTTTATCACTTGGTTTTAGATAAGGCGGTATTTTGCGTTTAGGTTTGTTTAAATCCGTAATCACAGCAGCCGGGCTGTTGAGCGCAGTTAATACTGCCCCGGCACCAGCCATTGCAGCAATAAATTTTTTCCGGTTCATTAAACAATATTATCATTTATAAAATGCCGTTTATCAAAAAATAAAAACAAATGCGTGGTACGATGTTATCATTGAGGCATGTGATATGCTGTAAGGGGCAACTTGCAAACGTGAAAAATCAGCGGTTGTTCAACAATTAAACAAAAACGATCGTATGTTATTAAAAAAGAATATTCCGCTAAGTTATGTGTTTGGTAAAATTAAGCTGGAACTGATCCTGCTCACCATATACTCTATAGCCGTATATTTTGAACATACACAACTCGGCTTTTCAAATTTTTCTATACCACTGGCCATACCCGGTATATTAGGTACTATTATTTCATTACTGCTGGCATTCCGGTCAAACCAGGCTTATGACCGCTGGTGGGAAGCACGGTCGTTGTGGGGAGCCATTGTCAATGATTCGCGCTCTTTTGCAAGGCAGGTGCTGACATTTATTGATACATCTGATGGTAATCAGGAAAAACTGCTGATAAAGGAAAGGATGATTAAACGGCAGATCATCTGGAACTATAGCCTCAGTTGCCATTTACGTAAACAGGATGCCAGCCAGTGCCTTGACAAATACATATCTGAAGAAGAGCGTAACGTAGTGGGAAATGCTATGCACATTCCGCTGGCTTTGATGGAACAACACGGAAATGATCTTCGCACATTGCTGCGCAACAAATGGATTAATGAGTTTCAGCAGGTAGCAATGGATGATACACTTACGCGTTTCTCCAATGCCATGGGCGCTTGCGAAAGAATTAAAAATACGGTTTTCCCGGTAACCTATAGTTTTTATATCCACCTGGTGGTGTTGCTTTTTGTGTTGATTCTGCCTTTTGGTTTAATTGAACATGTAGGTATTTTTCAGATCCCGTTGGTGGTGGCAATTTCATGCTCTTTTTTCCTGATAGAAAAAATGGCTATCCACCTGCAAGATCCGTTTGAGAATAAACCTACCGATACTCCCACTACTACCATTAGCCGTAAGATAGAGCAGGATTTAAAACAAATGCTTGCCAAAGATGATAAAGTAGAGCCGGCAAAAGAACTGGAGGGACCAGAAGAACCAACATTTTATATTCTGTAAAAGATCAGAGCCTGTAATGCTCTTTTTATTTACATCATGTTAAAATCATGCTATAAAATCTGCATATTTGAGATAAGCGATTGATGATGATTACTGCACCACAACCTAATGAATATGCTGCTTTTTCAGCGCCCTATGTAAGGCTGGCCAGTCAGCACGATGATATCCTGGCATTGCTGAATACACTAAAAGATTCTACTCACCAGTTTTTTTGCAGCCTTGATGCCGATAAGGCCGAGCACCGCTACGCTGAAAGTAAATGGACAATTAAACAGGTGCTTGGGCACATGATTGATACCGAACGTGTGTTTGCTTACCGCGCTTATTGCTTTTCGCGCGGTGAGGAAAAAGAGTTACCCGGCTTTGAGCAAAATGATTATGTAGCTGCCGTAGATTTGAGCAACCGTACAATGCATAGCCTTGCTGATGAGTTCAGATCGGTACGTGAGTCGAATCTGTATTTTATCAATGCGTTAAGCGATGCGCAGATTGCAATAACCGGTTATGTAAACGGATATACCGTAACGGTTCGTGCTTTGCTTTACATGCTTGCAGGGCACGAGTTATATCACCTGCAGTTGCTAAAGGAAAGATATCTTTAATTATAAAAACAGGCTTTTTTAATTCAGGCATTGTAAAATGCCTGCCTGTATTTTTTAACCCATTCTATTATCTGGCCAGGCGATAAGTTTAAATCTTGTAACTTGACAGTTCGTCTTACATCTTTTGCTTCAAAATAAAAATAATAGGTGGGTTTAGCATTACCTATTGCGGTTATCTTTTCATTAACAATGTCTTTCCAAGGATAATTTTCGCCGTCAGAAGTCTCTATGCCGGTTTTGCCAATAATTAGATGCGGCTTTTGCAGGATTAAAATCATTGGATATTCGGCGTAAAGTGTTAATGCGCTTATAGCAATTGTAAAAATGGCCATGATATATTTTATAATATCATCAGCTTTTATTAGTAGCATTACACCTCCTAAAAAAAGAAATATCATGGCAATAAACCGCACTAGTTTCCATTTGGAAAATTTGATTACAATCTGCGCGGGCAAAGTTTCAATAGTATTGTCCATAATGAGGTTATGATTTCGTAACAGGGCTTACTTTGGGTGCATACCAACAGGCACCTACACCTTGCACAGATCGCCATTTGTTTTTACCGTCAGGTGCGAGGTTAAGCCTTTTCTGAGCCGCCTTAATAAACTGTTTAAGCATTAAAGCTTTGTTTTCATCCTTCCTTTCAAACAGGTTGCCATCTGTAAGGGATAATTGCTTTCCATTTTTTAATTTAATAACAATTGAAATGTGCGACCTTGGTTTTAGTTCATAATCAAAACTATAAATACCGGCAATATCTCTTTTTAAAATGCGCCTAAAAGGTTGATTATTTTCTGCTACATACATGGATTTGGAATCGAAGTAGATAGTGATCTTTTTTTGAAAAAGTTTAACGATCAACATCATACATAATACAAGAAAGGCAAATGAAAGCGGCAGCGAACCATGCCAAAATAGCCTGCTTGCAACAAAGACATAAAACAGAATAGCTGGAATTACTGCAATAATAAGGATGAGATAGATTACAAAGTAAGGCCGGGTTATAACATTGGTAAATACAAGCGGTGGTGTGCAATGCTTGCCTGTTAGCGGTATTTGATCATCATTATTTACTTGGGCTTTCACAACCGTGTATTGCTTTTGGTAATACAATGGTCAAATACAAAGCCAAATATGTCTTTTTAAATCAGGTCAAAGGCCTGAGCAAAGCGTGTAAGGTCATAGTTTGATTTTGCATTTAGCTTGTTTTTAATGTTGCGGCGGTGGGTAAGCACCGTTTTTTCGGTAATAAATAACTGTGCTGCTATTTCGCGTGAGTTATGGCCAAGTGCCATCAGCTTTAATATTTCTTTTTCGCGGCGCCCTAAAGCCGTAAAGATGTGGTGATGGCTGCGCAGGAAATTATTTTCCTGTATGAGGCGCTCCATTTTAGTAGAGATATGGCATGCAGAATCAAACGGCAGGGCAAGCGCAATAGCTAAAAGCGGCTTATTGTAAGGGGCGTTCATCAGTATTTTAACACTTGTTAAGTACCAGCTCCATTCGTGTTCTGCCGAAGGCCGTACCTGTTGAAAATAGGAAATCAATTCATCCTTTTCATTTTTTACTGCCAGGCTCATCAGCTTAGGGAATGAATGCGGCGCATCTTCCGGGTTAAAGTATTTTGCTACATATTCTGCATGTGGCAGGCATATTTCCTCTAACGGTATTTTAAGGAGATCTAACCCTCTTTTAGACATATAGATCACCCTTTCCTGTTGCAGGTCATGTACAATAATTACGGCAGGTATATCATCTTCATATGATCTTATCTCGGCGAGTTTCTTTAATATACAATCCCGTAACCCAGGCGCGTATCCGGCTAAAATTGGATACAGATCTTCCATCAGCAAAATAATTAGGCGGTGGCAAGATATTGAAAATAAGATAGTCTGATTGCCTATATATTAACCAAGCTAATATGATGGTCGTTTACAGTCGCTCGGCAGGAGCCGAGCGACTGAGGAGCCAAGTGTGAGAATTATTCGTTACTTATAGTGGTTCCTGATTTATCCCACTCTTTCTTTTCAACAAGGTAAGAGATAAATAAACCTAAGCCGCCAAAAATAGCAATCAGTGAAAAATAGATAGCTTCGTTATCATCCATGCTTTCTTTAAACACAGTGCGATCTAAAATAAAGGAGATGAATAAACCAAGCCCCGCACCTATTAATAGCAAACCCCATTTTAAATTTTGATAAGGTTGTGGCTGTTGTTTGTAGCGGCGTGGATCCATACCACGTTCTATCATGGCCATGCGTTCGCGGCGGTATAAATAAATGATGCCGAAAACGCTTAAGAAAAAGCCTAAGCAAATTAAAATCGGGATTAAAACTTCTGGACCGTGCATAATACTAATATTTTAAAGTTAATAAATTTTGTTTGTTACATGTACCACCGGGGTGTATTTGTAAGCTATGACCACACTGCTTTTAAACAGGTTACACCCTGTTACACTTTTTTATTTAAATTTATTTGTACACGCCTTAATGTTGATTTTAAAGAATAATTGAATTAAGGTGTAACCTGATGTTTTATGCCGGCGTCAGAGTGGTTATAAATGCAAAGCAAGCTTTCGGATATAGAACTAATTGAGCAAACCCTTTCGGGTAACCAGGCAGCTTACGCTGATTTGGTGAAGCGGCATCAGCGGTATATTTTTACGCTGGCCATGCGTTTTGCCAAAAACCGCGAAGACGCCGAAGAAATTGCGCAGGATTGTTTTATAAAGGCTTACAGGGCATTAGGTACTTTTCAGCAGCAATCAAAGTTTAGTACATGGCTATATAGTATTGTATATACTACCGCCATGACGTTTCTGAGAAAAAAACGGGTGGACACATCGTCAATAGATGATGAGAATGTTTACATCCAGTTAGAGAATCAGCATGGAAGCTTTGAAAATAATTATGCTGAAAAAAAATCAAGGTCTTTTTACCTGAACCAGGCTATAGGCCAGTTACTGCCCGATGATGCGGCAATAATTACCTTATTTTACCAGGGCGAACAATCCCTGGAAGAAATAGCCGAAACTTTAGGTATGGAAGCAAATACGGTTAAGGTAAAACTGTTTAGGGCAAGGCAACGTTTGAAAGACAAGCTTGAACGCCTTTTACAAAACGAAGTAAAGGAACTGTTATGAACAGCGTAGAGGAAAAACTTTGGAATTATATTGATGGTACCTGCTCGCTACAAGAGCAGCAGGAAATTGAACGGCTTATTGAAACCGATGGACTTTATAAAAGAAAGTATCAGGAGCTGGTTAATTTAAACCTGGAGTTTAGTAACATGGAGCTTGAAGAGCCTTCCATGGCATTCACTTACAATGTAATGGAAACCATCCGTACACAAGAGGCAAGCGTTCCGTTAAAGGCTGGCATTAACAAAAACATCATCAGGGGCATTACAGGCATATTTGTTTTTATCATTGCCGCGTTGGTGTTATATGCCATGTTCAGTGTAGATTGGAGCTCACATGCTACAGACAATGTTGTGAATATCAAAGTCCCTGATTTAAAAGTGCCGAAAATTTCACCATCATTAAAAGGGCCGTTACTTAAAGGCTTTATCTTTTTTGATGTAATTGTTGGTTTGTTCTTTTTCGATGCTTATTTAAGGCGTAACAGGCATGCCCAAAATTGATAAGTGTAGACATCAGTATACAAAAGTGTTATATGTTGTGGACAATAGTCCACTATCACAATGTCACTTTGACACACAGTCATGACGCGATAATCTAAATTTAATACATATTACGCATTAGTACAACTTTAAGTTGACATCAATTTTTTGGTACGGTAATTGTAAATGTTTAGATGAACTGGTAAACTTACCAGTTTAATTGTGATAAGGTTTAGGTTGAAAGTCGCCCGGAGCAAGTCTGGGCGGCTTTTTATTTTATAAACCCTTTCCTGTTTTTAAAATCCAAATCCTTCTTTGTTTCTTTTTCGGATAGCTTCGTCAGTTTTCGGAAGAAATACATCCAATCCAAAATTTACCACCTCCGTCTGTATCTCCTCAACAAAAGGGCGGAAGTCATTATCATATTTTTTAAATGCCAGCTTGTAATCGCCATTGCATTTCTCGAAAGCATCTGCCAATGCCGCTGCTCCATCTATGGCCAGTGATCCACCCCTGCCTGCCGCAGGAGAGGCGCAATAGCCGGCATCACCCACAAGGGCAACCCTGCCTTTTGTCCATGACGGCATTTTGATTTGGCAGAGCTTGTCAAAGTAAAAATTGGGGTGCTTTTTTACCTCTTCCAGTAGTTCTGATGTGCGCCAGCCTGTGCCTTGAAACTGATTCATGATAATGTTCCGCATCTGTTGTTCGTTACGATAATCATAAGGAATTTCCTGCTCTGAATAAAAAGCAAAGCAGATGTCGGTTTTGCTGTTGTAAGCATTCAGCATGATGGTTTTGCCCGGCTCGCTATACATCTGCGTGGTGTTTTCCGGAATCAGCAGTTGATCTACGATGCTTATAGAAAAATAAGCATTAAGGAATTTAGAAAATTCAACTTCGTGGCCAAACCAAAGCTTTCTTACTGCGGAATGAATGCCATCGCAGCCGAAGACCAGGTCAAAAGCTTGCGGTTGCCCTTTTTGAAAGCAGACATGTACATGGTCGTCAGATTCTTTCATTTCGGTAATACTGTCGCCAAAAACAAACGTGGTGTAATCTTTAACCAAGTCGTAAAGCAGGTACAGCAGAAAGTCACGTTCTACTTCATATTCTATTCTACCGCGTTCTACCTGCGTTTTTTCGTGTTGTTCCAGCCTTTCAGTTACGTCGTCTTTATTCTTAAATGATAAAGATTCCATCTTAAGGCTGTTCGCCACAATTTGTTCCAACAGCCCCATGCGTTCTATAATGCCGATGGTGTTTTCTAAAATATTTACAGGGGTGCCGCCTTTTTTAAGGTCGCTGGCTATTTCAACAATAGTCACCCGGTAACCAAATTTGTTCATCCAGTAGGCGGTACATAGCCCGGCAAAACTGGCGCCGGATATTAATACTGTTTTATGAGCTGTTGTTTTCATTTATGATACGTTTTCTAAAGACAAAGAAAACGTGTACTGCTTGGGCTAAATAGGCAGTAACAGCGCAAGACTTGGACTAATTGCGGTTTTTACGTCGAAAGGTTAATGGTGCCAAGCCTGCAACCTTGGTAAATAGCCTGGAAAAATAAGGATAATCATCATAACCTAATGCTGCTGCGACCTCTTTCAGCGACTGATCGGAATGATAGAGCAAACGTTTAGCTTCCAATATTACGCGATGCTGTATATGGTAAGATACAGGTTGGCCGGTTACTGACTTTACGCATTCGTTAAGATACGTTGCAGACAGATTTAATTTTTCCGCATATTCTGCCGGGCTTTTGATCCTGGTAAAATGTTGTGCCAGCTCTTTCCTGAATGCTTTGGTTACAAATTCGGGCCGGGTTAACTTTTCAGTTGATGGAGTTTCTGCAGTGTAAATTGCTATGACCAGACCTGCCAGTGCATTTAAATGCGCTTTAAATACGCTATCGTAAACAGTATTTCTTTTCTTTTCGGCTATTTTGATACAAAGTGCGCTTGCCTGGCTCAATAAATCAAATGTTTCGGCATTTAGCATAACCGGCGCTGCGGGGCTGATGTCTTCCAGCAATGCAGGATAATTAGGATCAAGCATTTCATTGGTGATAGCCCAGGCAATCACGCTCAGTCTTTCAAAATTGATGATCTGGTGTACCTGATCGGGGTGCATATAAATTACGGCAGGTGACTGGATCCTGTACCGTTCAAAATCAATCTCCATGATGATACTTCCTTTTTCGAGCAAGAAAAAAGAATGGCGGTCATGGCGCTCCGGCTGTCCCCAATCTTCCATAGGGGGAAGGCTTTCCAAAGCCAGCCTTTCAATACTCAAGCCTTCACCGGATACATCACCGAAGTTATTAACAGGTATAGGGCTTTTTTTTCTGGGCATGGTTGTTATTAAAACGCAAAGTTTGAAGTTTCCCGCCCTATTACGCCTCTGCCTCAACCAGCGACTCTTGCTGGACAGCTTTTAAAATGATACGGAAAGTAGTGCCTTTTCCTAATTCAGAATCTTTTACAAAGATGCTCCCGTTATGGTAGTTTTCAACCATACGTTTGGTTAACGACAAACCTAAGCCCCATCCGCGTTTACGGGTAGTATATCCGGGGCGGAACACGGTTTCAAACTTTCTTTTCGGTATGCCTTTGCCGGTATCGGTAACGTCTATAATTACCTGGTTCTTGGTTTTGCTGCCAAACACGCTTACCTTAATGCTGCCCGGCCCTTCAATAGCGTTAACCGCGTTTTTTAGTAGATTTTCAAGTACCCAATCAAACAAAGGAATGTTTAAACCGGCTTTTAAAGAAGGACTTCCGGCTACTTCAAAATTGATTTTATTACTTACCCTTACCCTGAAATAGTCTACAAAGTCTTTTACCACGTCATAAACAGAGTGAGTTTCCAGTACCGGGCGTGAACCGATCTTAGAAAAGCGGTCGGCAACGATTTCTAAACGGCGCACATCATTTTCCATCTCGGCAATAAGCGGATCTTTTTCTGCGTTGAACTTTTCTTTCATCAGCTCAATCCACGCCATAAGAGATGATATTGGTGTACCTAACTGGTGCGCGGTCTCTTTAGCAAGGCCCACCCAAACCTGGTTCTGTTCTGATTTACGCGAAGAACTAAATGCCGTATAGGCCACCAGCAGGAAAATAGCAATTACAGAAAGCTGTATGTAAGGGAACACCCGTAACTGGGTAAGCAGTACCGAATCTTTATAATATACTAACCAGTACTTTTTACCGAAAATGCTTATCTTAATAGGTGCGTGCTGGCCTTTCATCGAGGTTAGCTGCTTCTTAAAATATTCAGGGTCGTATTTTTGAGTAATCTTGATACCCGGCGAAGCTACCATAGGTATATACGTTTTTGTAGAATCAAGCCCCTTAACAAATTTGATGTCCTCTTTTTCGTCAACTACAATGGCGGGCACAGTCAGGCTATCGCGTACAGCCGAAGGATAAGTATATGAATCATTATCGTCTGACGATAGCAACTGCTTGATACTCATGGCCCATACCTGGGCGCGCGTACGTTCAGACTGGGCTATGTTCTTTACCAGATAATTGGTGTACAGCAATGATCCGCTGGCTATTACTACAGCAAATGCCAGTAACAGGTATTTCCAGATGCGCGGTTGTTCGTAAGGGCTAACTCTCATTGCTGTGGTCAAATAACGGAAATAGTACGGATGTGGGCAAATTCTTGATCCGAAAGCTATAAACGTGTGATTTATTAATTTACTATTTACAAAGTCAAAATTTTATGAGGTAACTGCGCATTTATAGTTCTGCTTATCAACACATCTGCACATTTACCTATCTTTGCATCCGTATGAGTAATCAGCAAGTAAGGGTGCGTTTTGCACCAAGCCCTACCGGCGGACTGCATCTTGGCGGTGTGCGTACGGTATTATTTAATTATCTTTTTGCAAAGCACCATAAAGGCAGTTTTGTTTTACGTATCGAGGATACAGACCAAAACCGTTATGTAGAAGGTGCCGAAGAGTATATCTTAGATTGCCTCAAATGGTGCGGCCTTCACCCGGATGAAAGCCCTGTTGTTGGCGGCCCGTTTGCACCCTATCGCCAAAGCGAACGCAAGGCGCTGTACCGCGAATATGCCGAAAGGCTGGTAGCACAAGGACATGCTTACTATGCTTTTGATACGCCTGCCGAGCTTGAACAAAAACGTAAGGACATCCCTAACTTTCAATACGGGCACACTTACCGAAATGAAATGCGCAATTCGTTATCATTAAGTGAGCATGAGGTGGATGCGCTTTTAGATAAAGGCGAACCGCATGTGGTCCGCATTAAAATGCCCGTTGAAGAAACGGTGAACTTTAATGACATGATACGCGGCCATGTTAGCTTTGACACCAACCTTGTTGATGATAAGGTATTGCTTAAAGCCGACGGTATGCCAACCTATCATTTGGCCGTAGTGGTCGACGATTTTCTGATGAAGATTACCCATGCTTTCCGAGGTGAAGAATGGCTGCCATCTGCACCGGTGCATTTACTACTTTGGGAATACCTGGGTTGGAAAGAACAGATGCCGCAGTGGGCGCACTTACCATTGATATTAAAACCAGACGGGCACGGTAAATTGAGCAAGCGCGACGGCGCAAGACTTGGTTTCCCGGTTTATGCCATGAACTGGACAGACCCTAAAACGGGCGAACTTACACCTGGATTTAAAGAACTTGGATTTTTACCTGAAGCGTTTCTAAACCTGCTGGCCATGCTGGGCTGGAATGATGGTACCGATCAGGAAATTTTTAGCCTGGATGAACTGATCGAGAAATTCTCCATAGAACGTATCAGCAAGGCCGGCGCTAAGTTTGATTTTGAAAAAGCGAAATGGTACAATGCCGAGTGGATTAAACGCAGCAGTGCTGAAAGTTTGAAACCTCATGTTGAAGCCGTTTTACAGGATAAAGGATTAACCATTGCGGAAGATAAGTTTTTGTTAAAGGTTATAGACCTGATCAAAGACCGTGTGACTTTACTGCCTGATTTTTATCAGCAGGCTGGTTACTTTTTCCAGGTACCGGGCGAATATGATTTGAATGCGATAAAACCAAAATGGACTGATGCCAAAACCGATTTCTTTAATGAACTGGTGAGTGTATTTGAAGCATCTGCTACATGGGAACCTGCTGAATTGGAAACTACATTTAAGGCGCTAACAGAACAACGGGGTTTTAAAATTGGCGATGTGATGCTACCGTTCCGCATTATGCTGGTGGGCGGTAAATTTGGCCCTCATGTGTTTGACATAGCTGCTTTGCTTGGCAAGCAGGAGACCATTAATCGGATCAAAATTGCTTTACAAGCTTTTACAGCATAAGCAAAAATAATATAAAGTAGAAAGCGGCCATAAGCCGCTTTTTGTATTTATGAAGAGATGCGCTGCAAAAAGAAGTATATTAAGGATAAAGCTTATAAACAACAATTGCATACTTGTACATCTCTTCAACAATTACTTATCTTTGAGTAGAGGTTCCCGTTGGATAATAAAGTAAAAGTTTTAGAACGCTATATGCCTCCAGCCGCTGCCCCGCTGATTGGCCGCTGGATTGATTACTTTAAATGTGAGTTTAAGATATCGAGGGGGCGAAACACCAAGTTTGGCGATTACCGCCCGCCGCATGCAGGTAAGGGTCACCGCATATCTGTCAATTTTGATCTTAATCCCTATGCTTTTCTGGTGACTACTGTGCACGAGTTTGCTCACCTGCATACCTGGAACGAGCATAAGCACAAAGCAAAACCACATGGTACAGAATGGAAGCAGAACTTTAAAAAAATGATGCAGCCTTTCTTTGATCAGCAGGTTTTTCCGGCTGATGTTAAACAGGCCATATCCAATTATCTGGATAATCCGGCTGCTTCCAGTTGCTCGGATCTTAACTTATACCGCTCGTTGCGCAAGTACGATGCGCCTAAAGAAGATATTCTCACCGTGGAGAAATTGCCGCAAAACGCTGTATTTAAACTAAAGGATGGCAGGGTATTTAAAAAAGGCGAACAATTACGCAAGCGTTTCAAATGCGTTGAAATTGCCACCCGCCGGGTGTATCTGTTCAGTCCTGTTGCCGAAGTGGAGTTAATGCGCGAATCTGCCTAATTTCTTATTTGTTTACCATCAAACCCTTCACTTCAAAAGTGATCTTCTGCTTAGGGTTGGGTTTTGCGCTGTGCTGGCTTTTCATTTGCGAAGATGATTCGCCCGCCAGGTGCTGCATATCATCGGCAACAAAAATCTTTTCGGCTATGCCGTCTACAATAACTTCCCGGCCTTTTAAATCAATAGGTAAAGTGATATTGTAATTTTTAAAATGTGCCTCAATGGTTTTGCCTTGCCCGGCATCAATAATAAACCAACCGCCTTTAGGTTTTGTAACCTTGATTACTTTCCCCGTTATTACGGCATTGGTACGTGTGCGCTTCCCCATAAACGATTCTATTTTTGAAGCGGGCATTACGTTTATATTCGATGGACTGCTGCCAAACAGCATTCCGTGTGGTAGTGGTGTGTGCTTTTGTGCAGTAGCAATATTAAAGCACGCTATCAGTAATAAAACTATTTTTAAAGGGGCAAATCGTTTCATGCTTCTATTAACATCTTATTAGCTGTTTCGTTTAAGATGTTTGTTAAAAGCATTCAAAAAAGTAACGATGCTGATGCAGTAACAATAAAAATGTTAAAATATAGTTAAAGTGGCGTGTTTAAATATGCATAAACCAACACAATAAGTTAGCTTTGTCGCATAGGTAAGCTGTAGCGTTTGCCACATTCTTTTCGTATTTAGTATTGTAATTAGTTAATATCAGGTGAATAGAAATTTACTTTTAAAAAGCGCACTCAAAACTTTGTTTGTTGCAGCTGTAGTCACTCAATTCGGTTGTAATAAAGATTCATCAGAATCACGTACTGCACCAACCGTGTTAACAAACATCGGTGTAGCCCAGGTAACTACCACCACCGCCATCACCGGCGGTTATGTAACCGATCAGGGCGATGATATCCCTTCGGCAGTAGGTGTTTGTTATAGCTCAAGCTCACAGTCGCCAAGCATTTCAGACGCTACCACATCAGATACGGTAAAATCATTAGCGGTTACCAGCAGGCTTAAAAACCTGGTGGCAGGTAAAACCTATTATGTTCGTGCGTATGCTACTAACAAATATGGTACTGGTTACGGCGATGTAGTGAAGTTTACTACCCCGGCTAATGATAACCCGCCAAATATTACAGTAAGTACTTTTGCAGGCAATGGCTCGCAAGGGCTGGTTGATGGTACAGGTACCTCTGCTCAATTATGGAACCCGCAAGGGATGGCAGCAGATGCACAGGGCAACTTATATGTAGCAGATCAATATAACCACGTTATTCGTAAAATCACGGCTAATGGTACGGTGTCAACCTTCTGTGGCAATGGTACCTTAGGCCACGTAGATGGCAATGCTACAACAGCAGAGTTTTACAGCCCTAACAGCATTGCTATTGATGCGCAAGGCAATCTTTTCGTTACCGATCAGGGCAATAACCTGGTCATCAAAATTACCCCAGCAGGGGTGGCTACTACCTTTGCAGGTAACGGCTTACCTGGAAATTCAAACTCATCTTCGCCGTTAAATGCATCTTTCAACTCACCTAAAGGTATAGCTATTGATGCTTCAGGGAATATTTATGTGGCAGATTGCAATAATCACCTCATCCGTAAAATTACGGCTGCCGGTGTAGTAAGCACGCTTGCGGGTTATGGTACATATGGGTATGTCAATGCCGTTGGAACAAGTGCTTACTTTAATCAGCCAAGCGGTTTAGCGTTTGATTCTAAAGGCAACCTCTATGTCGCTGATAAATTTAACTCATCAATACGTAAAGTAAACGTATCAGACGGAACCGTAACAACTTACATTGGATATCCGCTACAAACAGTAATCCTTGGCCGTCCCGAAGCTATTGCTTTTGACAGCAGCGATAATTTGTATGTAGCTGATAACTTAGGCCGCGTGTTGCAATTTAATACCAGCAACAATTTAATTAATACACTTGCCGGTACTTCGGGCGTAACTGGCTTTGCCGATGGCACCGGGGTTGCAGCCCAGTTTAACTTAGTTTCGGGTATTGCTGTAACTAAGGCCGGCGGTATTTTCGTTTCAGATTACAACAACAATCGTATCCGTAAAGTTACGATCAACTAAAGTCTAATAAGATCTAACAGGAAAGGCTCTGCAATTTGCAGAGCCTTTCTTGTTTAAAGTATTTTACTTAATCAGTTAAGAAGCAATCGTATGTTGTTTCTGGTTTAACCCTAAACCTTGTACCGTTTTTACAATAGCTGTAGCATCATAACCACACTCGGCCCAAAGCTCGTTTTGTTCGCCGTGCTCAATAATTTTATCAGGTATGCCCAGCCTGATAACGTTCGCTTTGTATTGATGATCGGCCATAAATTCTAAAATGGCGCTACCCATACCGCCTTCAAGGCAGCCATCTTCAACGGTGATTACATTGCTGTATTTCTGGAATACTTCATGCAACAGGGCTTCATCCAAAGGTTTCACAAAACGCATATCATATTGTGCAGGATAAAAACCTTCTGCATTTAATGATGCTATTGCTTTAACGGCTTCGTTGCCAATGTGGCCTATTGTTAAAATGGCTACATCTTCACCATCACATATTTTACGGCCTTTACCAACGGGTATTGCCTTAAACGGACGTTTCCAGTCAACCATTACACCATTACCACGCGGGTAGCGGATAATAAAAGGGCCTGCATTGTCTAATTGTGCAGTATACATCAGGTTGCGCAGTTCCTCCTCATTCATTGGCGAAGAAACTACCAAGTTTGGTATGCAACGCATATAAGCCAGGTCATAAGCGCCGTGGTGTGTTGGCCCGTCTGCACCGGCAATACCGGCACGGTCAAGGCAAAATACCACGTTAAGCTTTTGTATGGCAACATCATGCACCACCTGATCATAAGCCCGCTGCATAAAGCTGGAGTAGATATTACAGAACGGCACTAAACCCTGCGTAGCTAAACCAGCGCTAAAAGTAACTGCATGCTGTTCGGCAATACCTACGTCAAAAGCACGGTCGGGCATGGCCTTCATCATCAGGTTTAATGATGAGCCCGAAGGCATGGCCGGGGTAATACCCATTATTTTTTTATTCTGCTCGGCAAGCTCAATAATAGTATGGCCAAACACATCTTGGTATTTAGGCGGCTGAGGCTTGTCATATTTTGCTTTCTTGATTTCGCCGGTGATCTTGTCAAATAATCCAGGGGCATGCCATTTGGTCTGATCTTTTTCGGCCAGTGCATATCCTTTGCCTTTTACGGTAACGCAATGCAAAATTTTAGGCCCGGGGATATCGCGCAGGTCGCGCAATACTTTTACCAAATGTTTAACATCATGGCCGTCGGTGGGGCCAAAATAACGGAACTTAAGCGCCTCAAAGAAATTGCTTTGTTTAAGCAGTGTTCCTTTAATGCTTTTTTCCAGTTTCTTGGCAATCTTAAATGCATCAGGGCCAACCTGTGATAGTTTTCCTAATACATAAGCTATATCATCCCTAAACCGGTTGTATGGTTTAGAGGTGGTAATATCTGTTAAATATTCTTTAAGCGCACCCACGTTAGGGTCAATCGACATGCAGTTGTCGTTCAGGATCACTAAAATATTAGTGTTCTCGATACCTGCATGGTTAAGCGCTTCAAAGGCCATACCCGCTGTCATGGCGCCATCGCCGATAACGGCTACGTGCTGGCGGTCGTTCTCGCCTTTATAGTGCGATGCAACAGCCATACCCAAAGCAGCAGAAATTGAAGTTGACGAGTGGCCGACACCAAAGGTATCGTACTCGCTTTCGCTGCGTTTCGGGAAACCGCTTATACCGCCATAAACACGGTTGGTATGGAAATTATCGCGGCGGCCTGTTAATATTTTATGCCCATATGCCTGGTGGCCAACATCCCATACTAACTGATCGTAAGGCGTGTTAAGCACATAATGCAGGGCTACCGTCAGTTCAACAACACCAAGGCTGGCAGCAAAGTGGCCGCCATTTACTGATACAACATCAATAATATACTGGCGCAGCTGCTGGCACACCTGCTCAAGCTCTTCTTCGCTAAATTGCTTTAAATCAGAGGGCGAATTGATTTTTTGTAGTAAATCTCCGGCAGGAACTTGCATCAAATTATTAAGTAATATAACTTACAAAGTAAGCTATTTTTGTGTACAAATATCGACAAATAATAACATATAAATGTTTGCAATTTTATTCGTTCCGATTTTGCGCAGAATAGCTTATTTTTGAGCGCTTTATGAGCGAAGATCAGTTTGAAATAAGATTACCGCAATTTGAGGGGCCCTTTGATCTTCTGCTGTTTTTTATTGAGCGCGATGAACTTGACATCCAGGACATCCCGATAGCACGCATAACCGATGATTTTCTGAACTATATACAGCACATGAGCAGCCTTAATATGGAAGTGGCCAGCGAATTTATTTTTGTTGCTGCTACCCTGATGCGTATTAAAGCTAAAATGCTGCTGCCGCGTTATGATGCCGAAACCGGCACTGAGATTGACCCCAAAGAGGATCTGGTACGTAAGCTGATCGAATACAAGAAATTTAAACTGGTTTGCGAAGAAATGCGGCCAATGGAAGAAGAAAGGCTTAAACAGGAGAAGCGGGGTAACATTGCCGCAGACCTGCAGCAGGTTGAAGAAGTGCCGCTGCCCGGCGAGGAGCTAAGCAGTATCAGCCTGTATAAGCTAATGCTGGTTTATGACCGTATGCTGCGCCGCTGGCAAACCCGTACCGAGCCGGTAAAACACACCGTAGTACAGTATCCTTATACAATAGAAAAGCAAAAGCTGGCCATTGCCGACCTGCTAAATATCAACAAAAGGCTGGAGTTTGCCGCCATCACAAAAATGTCTGAGAATAAAGTACACTTTGTGTATAATTTCTTAGCTTTATTAGAGATGCTGCAACAACAGTTAATTGAAATTCAGATCGGTACGGGCTACAACAATTTTTGGGTTTCGGCCATACCACAAACCGACTTGAACTAATACACTGTTTTTTTAACTTTTTATGAAAAGAGACAAATTGATTTTTAAACTGCTTGAAGAAGAGCAGGACCGCCAGGAAAAAGGCATTGAACTGATTGCTTCTGAAAACTTTGTGAGCAAACAGGTTATGGAAGCCGCTGGTTCTGTTGCCACTAACAAATATGCCGAAGGTTTACCTGGCAAGCGTTATTATGGCGGCTGCGAAGTAGTTGACGAAATTGAAACCATTGCCATTGAGCGTGCCAAAGAGCTTTTTAACGCCGAATGGGTTAACGTACAACCACACTCTGGCGCACAGGCCAATGCTGCTGTTATGCTGGCTTGCCTGCAGCCAGGAGATAAAATCTTAGGGTTCGACCTTTCACACGGCGGGCACTTAACGCATGGTTCGCCAGTTAACTTTTCAGGGAAACTGTACCAGCCATTTTTCTATGGTGTAAAACAGGATACCGGCCTTATCGATTATGAAAGCCTGCGTGAAACCGCTTTACGAGAACGCCCTAAAATGATCATTTGCGGTGCATCGGCATATTCGCGCGATTGGGATTACGCTTTTATCCGCCAGGTGGCCGACGAGATTGGCGCTTTGGTACTTGCCGATATTTCGCACCCATCAGGCCTTATTGCCAGGGGCTTGCTAAATGACCCGCTTCCGCACTGTCATATCGTAAGCACAACTACACATAAAACATTACGCGGCCCGCGTGGTGGTATGATTATGCTGGGTAAAGATTTCGAAAACCCCTGGGGCCATAAAACACCGAAAGGCGAGATCCGTTTAATGTCAAACCTGCTGGATATGGCCGTTTTCCCAGGCACACAAGGCGGCCCGCTTGAGCATATCATTGCTGCAAAAGCTGTTGCATACGGCGAAGCTTTAAGCGAAGATTATATGAAATACATTTTGCAGGTTAAAAAGAATGCTGCCGCCATGGCCGATGCATTGACCAGCCTGAATTATAACATCATATCCGGCGGAACCGATAACCATTTGATGCTGATTGACCTTCGCAATAAAAACATTACAGGTAAAGCTGCCGAAAATGCACTTGTTACGGCTGACATTACTGTTAATAAAAATATGGTGCCTTTTGATGACAAATCACCTTTTGTTACATCGGGTATACGTGTGGGTACTGCTGCTATTACTACAAGGGGTTTCAAAGAAAAGCACATGGAAGAGATCGTTGGCATGATAGATGCCGTGATTAAAAATCATGAAAGTGAACATTCTATCAGAAAGATACGTAAAAGCGTACACGCTCTGACTGAAAAGTTCCCCCTATATAAGTAATAAGATAGTGTAGTAAGATATGGTTGAACATAATCCTGTACCGGCCAATGAGAAAGAACGATTAGAAGCCCTGAACTCGTATGACATATTGGACACCCTGCCCGAAAAGCAGTATGACGCCATTGTGCGCCTGGCATCCTATATATGCGAAGTACCATTGGCTTTTATCAGTTTCATTGACCGGGACAGGCAATGGTTCAAGTCAAAACAAGGATTGGATGTTGATGCTATCCCCCGTGCCGATTCCTTTTGCCGCTTTACCATTATGTCTGACATATTGGTTGAAGTACCAGACACTACCAAACACAACATATTTTCAGGAAGCCAGATTGTTATCGATGAGCCTAACATCAGGTTTTATGCAAGCGCACCGCTTATTGATCCGGAAGGCCACCATTTAGGTTCGCTGTGTGTATTTGATACCAAGCCTAAAACGCTGAACAATAGTCAGCGGGATGCACTGACTACTTTAGCAGAAGAGGTGATATCGCACCTTACCATACGCAAGCAGAAAAAGGAGCTGGAGGCTACGCTTCAGTGGCATAAAGAATTCTATAACCTGTTTAACAGTTCGCCGGAGATACACTGCATCACCGATAAAGACCTTAACATCTTATTTATTAACAAGGCTGTTACAGGTATCCTGGGTTATCAGCCGCAACAGGCTATCGGGCAGCCCATCTGGAAGTATTTCCCTGATGAAAAGCGTGTAGAGATCTTAAAACTGATGCGCAGCGATGCCAGCAGGTATAACCGTTCTTTCCAGATTGAAACGCCTATTACATTGCCCGATCACAGCGATGTGCGCTTTGTTAGCTGGAGTGTTGTGGCACATGGTGAAAAATGGTATGCCAGCGGACGCGACATTACCGAAAACAAACGTATTGGCGAAGAGCTTGAAATGCTTTCATTGGCAGCAAGTAAAGTGAACAATGGCATCGTTATCAGCAACAGCGATGATAAGGTGGTTTGGGCAAACAGCGGCTTTAAAGATATTACCGGCTATTCGCTTACGGATGTTTATAATCAGCGCTTGCGCGATATTTTAAAAGGGAAAGTTGCTAATAAGACACTTGAAGAGAAGCTTGATGAAGATATTAAATACAAGCGATCTTACGAAGTTGAATTGCAAATGCACCGTAAAGACGGTACTCCGATATGGGTATCTATTATTAACTCCATTGTACGCGATGCTGATGGTAATGTAGATAAACAGATAAGGGTAGTTATTGACATAACCGAACGTAAGCGGATCGAACAGGATGTCGAGATCCTGTCATCAGCTGCACGGCGCTCACCGAGCGGTATCCTCATTCGTGATAAGGATATGCGCATTGTATGGATGAATGAGGCGCTTGAGACAATTACCGGTTATTCACTTGAAGAAATGCGCGGTGAAACTTTTAGCGATAAACTTGTTGGGCCGCAAACCGACACTAAAATTTTACAGGCTGCTATCCAGGCCCGTGAGAATAACAGGCCTTACGAAATTGAGGTAAATCTTTATAAAAAGGATGGTACACCGGTGTGGGTGTTCCTGTCTAACAGTCCATATTTTAATGAAACCGGGCAGTTGGAACGCCAGATTATGGTAGCTGTAGATATTACCGAGCGGAAACTGGCAGAACAGCAACTTACCACACTATCGCTCGTGGCAAGCAATACAACCAGCGGCGTAGTCATAAATAACGGTGAAGGCGAAGTGGAATGGGTAAACCAGGCATTTGAAAAAATTACCGGTTATAACTGCGATGATGTTTATGGTAAACACCTGGGCGATGTACTGAAAGGCGAGCTTACGGATGTAAGTATAATCGAAAAATCGCGTCAACTGTCGCGTAATAAACAGTCTTTTGATGTGGATCTGCTTGTTTACCGCAAAGACGGGAAACCACTATGGGTATCAGTAATCAATTCTGTAATACTGGATGCCGAAGGTAAAGTTGATAAATACATTGAAGTAATCATAGATATTTCTGCCAAGAAGAAAACCGAGATTGAACTGATCTCTGCTAAGGAAGAAGCGTTGCAGCTTAGCCGGGCTAAAGATATGTTCATATCTGTAATGAGCCATGAGATACGTACGCCTTTAAATGCTGTTATCGGCATTTCGCATTTGCTGATTGATGAAAAAACAAATGACGCGCAGGACGAAAATCTTAAAATCCTTAAATTCTCAGCCGAAAACCTTTTAACGCTCATTAACGATGTGCTTGATTTTGCTAAAATAGAGACCGGAAATGTGGAGCTTGAGAAGGCTAATATCAACTTACGCGATTTAATTGGCAGTGTCATTGCTTCTATGCAATACCGCACCGGCAATAAAACGATTTATCTCAAAGAGCATATTGACGCGGACGTTCCTCAACTGATCGTTGGCGATAAAACACGCCTTACGCAGATACTGATGAACCTTATTAGCAATGCTGTAAAGTTTACTGAAGAAGGTGGCGTAACGGTTGATATTAAAGTAATTGAACAGTCACAAAAAGATGTACGTATCAGATTTGCAATAACAGATACGGGCATAGGCATCGCAAAGGACAAACAAAGCACTATATTTGAATCGTTCAAGCAGGCCGAGGCTGACATTACACGCAAGTACGGCGGTACAGGTTTGGGCCTGGCTATTACCAAGCGGCTGATTGAGCTGCATGATTCGCGCATAAATATAGACAGCGTACCGGGCAAAGGCTCAACTTTTTGGTTTACCATTACATTTCCGAAAGTTGAAGAGAACGGCATTAATAATAACTACCAGGTGGAAACAGGATTAAATTTGCATGCATTAGTGGTTGACGATAACCAGATCAACCGCTTATTAATTAATAAGGTATTAAAAAAATGGGGCGCCACGGCTGATTTTGCCGAAAATGGCGCGGAAGCCATTGATAAAATTGATACCAATAAAAATTATGATGTGGTATTAATGGACATTCATATGCCGGTTATGGGTGGGCTGGAAGCTGCGCAAAAAATAAGAAGCAATCAGGGTAATTATTATCAAAACCTGCCTATTATAGCGTTAACGGCATCAATGCTAAATAACCAGATGGATCAAATAGGGCGGGCAGGTATGAATGATTATGTATTAAAACCCTTTGACCCTAAAGCGCTTTTTGATAAGCTGAGCAAATATCAGAAGCAGTAAAAAAAGAAAGCAGAGACCCTCATTGCGATGATCCCTGCTTTAACTATCTAATAAACGCTCCATGTACTTATACGGGAGCAGTTGGGTAATAAGTTTCAACTTTTAGAAAATATTTTCAGATTTTTTTAAAATCCTTATTTAAAGCAAAGGGGGCATTGTTTTTTAATGCCCCCTTTGCTTTTGTCTATATCATCACAACTTATTATTGTTTTGGCTGCTCGGCCGGAGCTTTGCCAATCAGTTCCATAAACTGATCTAACTTAGGTGTGATAATAATTTGTGTACGGCGGTTCTGCGCTTTTCCGGCAGGAGTATCATTGCTGGCTATCGGGTTATATTCGCCACGGCCACCTGCGGTTAAACGTTTCGGATCAACTCCATAATTGTTTTGCAAGCTCTGCACAACTGATGATGCACGCAGTGCACTCAGGTCCCAGTTGTTGCGAATGTTTTTCTGCGTAATAGGCACATTATCTGTATTACCTTCAATCAGTACATCATAGGTGCTGTAATCTTTTATGATCTTGGCAATTTTGCTTAAAGTTTCACCTGCACGGTCAGATACTTCATAACTGCCCGATTTGTAAAGCATGTTATCAGCAAGTGAAATATATACTACGCCTTTAAGTACCTGTACGTTCACATCCTGCATTTCGCTTTGGCTTAATGATCGGGTAAGGTTATTGGTTAGCACCATATTAAGCGAATCGCTTTTATTTTTAGCAGCTATCAATTCTTTAATGTACGAATTTGACCGGTTGATCTCATCAACCAGTTTAGAAATGTTAACATTACCCTGGCTGCTGGCGTTCAAACACTTATCAAGCGCATCTTTTAAAGCCGCAGAATTTGCCCTTTCCTGTGTAAGGCGGTCATCAAGGCTTTTAATCTGGCTGTTGGCAACTGCCAAAGCACGCTCGCTATTCTGGTATTTCATACTCAGATCATTGGTGCTGTTTTGCAATTGGGTGTAATTAGCATCTAACTCTTTGTACTTTTTACTGCTAACGCAGCTTTGCCCGGCTATTGCAACAACAAGCAATACCGGTACTAATAAACGGATTTTCATACCTATTATGTTAATTAACAGATTATTTGGTGTAAATAACGACCTGTGCAATATAAAGTTTTGCAAATAGGTATTATATGATATTTATCACATATATAAATTACTTATTCTGCATAGGCAATTGCAGCAATACTGAGTTTAACACCGGCAATGCTTAGCAGTGTTTGGGCGCACGCTTCTAATGTTGAGCCGGTAGTCATGATATCATCAACCAGTAAAATATGTTTTCCTATTAATGCATCCGGATTTTTTACCGTAAAAGCAGATTGCATATTTTCAAATCTCGAAAACCTCGATTTTTTTGTTTGAGTTGCCGTTGCCTTGGCGCGCAGCAGGTATTTTTCAGAAACAGACGCATTCAGCTTTTCGGCCAGGCCGGCTGCAAAACGGGTGCTTTGATTATATCCGCGCCTTCTGAAACGCGATGGATGCAACGGTACAGGAATAATAAGGTCAACCGTATTAAACTTTTCACTGCTTTGTAAGCGGCTGCCAGCCATGCTGCCCAGTAAATTGCCAATTTGCGGTATGTTACGGTATTTTAAATTATGCAGCAGGCGTTGTACGTTAGTGCCTTTATTGAAATAAAGCAAAGCATAAACGGCCTCCACATCAACCTTGCCCCAAAATTGCTGTGCAGCTGCATTTTGCGGGTTTTTATCAAAGTCGGTGTATGGCAAATTATAAATACATTCAGTGCAGATCAGCTTTTCCTGACGCATTAAGTTGCGTTTACAGCTATTGCATAACTGCGGAAAAATAAGCGAAAGAAAATCGCCAAGGTAAGTATGACTGATATTCATTTCGCATAAGATACAAAAAAATCTTATTATGAAATATTTGCCGCAGCTTTCTCTTTGATTGCCAGCTGGCCGCATGCCGCATCAATATCTTTACCGCGGCTGCGTCTTACATTAGTAATAATGCCCTGCTTACGCAGATAAGCGGCAAATGCATCAATTTTATCTTCGCCGGCATTTAAAAAATCAGCAAAGCTGATAGGGTTATACTCAATAATATTTACCTTGCAGGGCAGGTGCTTGCAAAAACGCGCCAGTTCGGCGGCATCTTCCAGCTCGTCATTAAAATTATTAAATACGATGTACTCGTACGTAACCGGATTTTTTGTTTTAGTGTAGTAGTATTTTAAAGCTTCGGCAAGCGCCTTCAATGAATTTTGCTCATTGATGGGCATAATTTCATTACGCTTTTTATCATTTGCTGCGTGTAATGAAAGTGCCAGGTTAAACTTCACCTGTTCGTCGCCCAGCTTTTTAATCATTTTAGCGATGCCAGCCGTAGATACTGTAATGCGTTTGGCTGCCATGTTAAGGCCATCCTCTGCTGTAATGCGCTCTATTGATTTTAGTACATTGGCATAATTAAGTAAAGGTTCGCCCATACCCATGTATACAATGTTGGTAAGCGGTATGTTGTAGTTTTCGCGCGCCTGTTTGTCTATTAATACCACCTGGTCGTAAATTTCATCAGGGTTAAGGTTGCGCTTACGCTCCATATACCCGGTTGCGCAAAATTTACAGGTTAAACTACAACCCACCTGTGATGATACGCAGGCGGTCATGCGGTCATCAGACGGAATTAAAACACCCTCAATTAAGTGTGTATCGTGTAAAATAAAAGAATTTTTTATAGTTTTATCAGCACTAAACTGGGAGTTGTTGATTTTTACATGATTAATGGTAAAATTTGCCTCCAGTTTATTACGAAGTTCTTTTGAAATATTGCTCATGTCCTGAAAAGAAAAACATGATTTTTTCCAAAGCCATTCATAAACCTGGGTTGCTCTAAAGTTTTTCTCGCCCATAGCAACAAACACTTGTTGCAGTTCGGCAAGGTTTAAACTTCTGATGTCTGTTTTACCAGTATTACGGTTCATATATTACAAAGGTACATAATTTGATAAATACCTGATTTGAAGCGCATCTTTTGAATGTAAAAATTAAAAAACAACAACTCTAAGTTAATTGTAGTGTTTTAATTATTGCAGTATATGATTGGAATGATTTATTGGGTTTGAGATGATATTGTAAGTTAATTTAGATGAAAAGTTACAGAGCCGATTACGTTTTTACTATTAATGCCGATCCGATAAAAAATGGTGTAGTTACTATTGATGATACAGGACAAATTATTGCAGTAAGTAACCAACCGCCCCATGCTGATGCCCCTGTTGAGCAGCTTACTGGTATCTTATGCCCCGGTTTCATAAACACCCACTGCCATGTTGAACTATCTCATTTAATAGATAAGATACCGGTTGGCTGCGGATTAATTGAGTTTATACAGAATATACAATCTTTACGAAACTCAGATCCTGAAGATATTGCAGATGCAGCTTTAAAAGCTGATGCCGAAATGTATGAAAACGGCATAGTTGCCGTGGCCGACATTGTTAACAGCCATATTACCGCCGATTTAAAATCTAAAAGCAAAGTATATTACCACAGCTTTGTTGAAGCTTTTAGTTTTTTGCCCGAAAGAGCAGGCGATGTTTTTGAAAATGCATTAAACTTATTAAAGCAGTTTAAGCCGCAGCCATGTTCTGTGGTGCCGCATGCGCCTTATTCTGTATCAAAAGAGCTGTTCAGGCTGATACGTGATTATTCTGACCGGGGAGATAATCTGTTAAGTATACACAACCAGGAGTGCGAAGATGAAAATAAATTTTACAGGTATAAAACCGGTCGTTTCCTGGACCTTTACGAAGGATTTGGTATAGATATCACTTACTTTAAGCCGCATGCTCGTAATTCTTTGCAGAGCATAGTGCCCCTGTTAAGTAATAAACAACGGATACTATTTGTACATAATACGTTTACTAACCTTAAGGATATTTACTTTATTAAACGTTTTGACAGGGATATATACTGGTGCTTTTGCCCTAATGCCAATATGTATATTGAAGGCCGCTTACCCAAGGTCGACCTGTTTATTGAACAAGGGTATGATATTACATTAGGTACCGATAGCCTGGCATCAAATCATAAATTGTGTATCCTGTCTGAAATGAAAACACTTCAACAGCATTTCCCATCAATTGGTATTGATAAACTATTGGAATGGGGGACCATAAATGGCGCACGTTATTTAGGAATAGATGACGAAAAGGGTTCGCTTGAGGTTGGGAAAAAGCCAGGGCTTAACCTGATCACTAACCTGGATGGCCTGAAACTTACGCCGGAAAGTAAAGTAGTAAGATTAGCCTAACCGCAGCTTTACGTAGCTTATAAATACTACCTTTGTAAGCTATGATAAAACATCTCGATATTACAATAAAAGGAAAGGTGCAGGGCGTTTCTTTCAGGGCGTCTACAAAAGCCGTTGCCGATCAGTTAGGCGTTAAAGGCTATATCACCAACATGCCTGATGGCGATGTGTTTATTGAGGCCGAAGCAGATGGACAGTTTATGGATATGTTTATTGACTGGTGCAATGAAGGCCCTGATGCTGCCCGTGTCAGCGAGGTGCTAACCCATGAGGGCGAACTGAAAAACTATCGTAATTTTGAGGTTTTAAAAAAATCATTGCAATAAATTATTGCAGTTTAAACTATTACGCTATTGTCAACAGCTAAAAAATTTGCCGGACAAACAGCCGTTTACGGCCTAAGCACTATAGCCTCAAGGGTACTGAATTTCTTTCTGACACCGGTGTATACCAGGGCTTATGCTCCCGGTGCATATGGTATCCTTACCACCATGTTCAGTTATGTATCTATATTAAATGCAGTAATGGCATTTGGTATGGAGACTACCTTTTTCAGGTACCTGAACAAGCACCCTGAAAACAAGCAAAAGGTTTACAATAATGCTTTTGCCTCTATTTTTGCAATCACGATCATTTTTCTGCTGATCACTATACCTTTTATTCCTCATATTGTTGATTTTATTAATGTAAGCAGCGCCCATAAAGTGCAGCATTTGCATGCAAAAGTTACCGATACCAGTTACAGCGATTTTGTAACCTACGTTGATTACTTTATAGCCATTTTAGTGATTGATGCCTGGTGTGTTATCCCATTTGCAAAGATCCGCGCAGAAGGCCGCCCTGGTCGGTATGGACTGATCAAGTTTATCAACATCATCTTATTCATCACTTTGAACCTTATTTTCATCTGGGGCCTGCCTTATTGGACTGCACATCATCTTGCAGGTACCGAATGGATTAATACATGGTATACAAAAGGCTGGGTGGGATACGTTTTTCTTTCAAACCTGTTAGCCAGTATACTCACCTTTTTATTATTGCTGCCTGAGCTGATTAAGGTACGCTTTAAACTGGATATACCTATGCTGGCCAGTATGTACAGTTATAGCTGGCCGGTACTAATAGCTAACCTATCGTTTATT
Source organism: Mucilaginibacter sp. KACC 22063 (assembly GCF_028736115.1). NCBI lineage: Bacteria > Pseudomonadati > Bacteroidota > Sphingobacteriia > Sphingobacteriales > Sphingobacteriaceae > Mucilaginibacter > Mucilaginibacter florum. The sequence continues at coordinate 564,557 of NZ_CP117877.1, forward strand.
GTTAATGAGAACCTTGATAAGCTGCTTTTGGGTAAACTACTGCCCGAAAAAGTAGGCTTAACAGAAGTGGGTATTTATGGCGGTTGCGCTAAAATATCACTGTTCCTCAGCATTTTTGTACAGGCCTTCCGTTTAGGGGCCGAGCCTTTCTTTTTTAGTCACGCCAAGAATAAAAATGCAGGTAATACCTACGCCCGCATTATGGATTACTTTGTAATAACGGTGTGTGTGATTTTCCTTGGCATTGTCGCTAATATTGAGATACTCAAATATTTTATACCTAATAAAAATTACTGGGTGGGCTTGCCTGTAGTGCCGCCGCTTGTGTTTGGTTATGTAAGTCTTGGTATTTATATGAATCTTTCAGTTTGGTATAAGCTGTCAGATCAAACCAAATACGGCCTGTATATATCAGGTATAGGCGCTATTGCCACTATTGTTTTAAATGTGTTATTTATTCCCAAATACAGTTACATGGCATCGGCTTGGGCATCATTTGCTGCCTACACCATCATGATGGTATTATCATACGTCTGGGGGCAAAAAAACTACCCTATCCCTTACAATTTAAAGAAGAATTTAGCGTATATCATTGCATCGCTTGTACTTGTGTTCCTGTCGTTCAGTGTTTTTCATCGTAACATCTTTATTGGGAATGCGTTGTTAATAGCATTTGCAGGCACCGCTTTGTACTTAGAAAGAAAAGAATTAATAGCTTTACTTAAAAAATAAATGATCGTCCGGGTAATTAATAAATCTAAAAACCAGCTGCCGGGTTACGAAACCGTCCATTCTGCCGGTATGGATCTTCGTGCCGACCTGGAAGCGCCTGTAACTTTACAGCCAATGGAGCGTAAACTTGTACCAACAGGTTTACATATCGAACTACCTGAAAGCTATGAAGCGCAAATTCGCCCTCGCAGCGGATTAGCTTTTAAACATGGTATTACGGTACTTAATTCGCCCGGAACAATTGATGCCGATTACCGCGGAGAAATTAAGGTGCTGCTGGTTAACCTTTCAACTGAAACTTTTGAAATAAACAACGGCGACCGTATTGCCCAGATGATTATTTCAAAGCACGAGAAGATTGCCTGGGAAGAAACGGAAACCTTAAATGAAACGGTACGTGGTGCCGGCGGATACGGGCATACAGGAGTGAATTAATTAATGAAATTAAAGCTGACATTGGCAGGCATGGCCTTATTGCCCGCGCTGGTTTATGCACAAACCAATACGGAAGCTAACGTCATGTCCGCTCCAAAAGCCAGGGCGCTGTCATCAACAGACAGCCTGATGGTACGCCAGCTTTACTTTTCGGCCATGCGCGAAAAAACCATCGAGAATTTTTCGCAGGCTACAGAAATACTTACCCGTGTTTTACAGATAGATCCCAATAATGCAGCGGCCATGTATGAGCTGGCAGGACTTAAAAGGATAGCCAATGATAATGCCACTGCACAACAACTGCTTGAGACGGCTACTACTATTCAGCCTGATAACGTTTGGTACTGGGTTGCCCTTGCAGGTATTTATGAAAAAAGCAATAACCTGCCGCGTCTTGATAGCGTGTTTTCGCAACTCATCAGGCTACAGCCAGATAACCCCGACTATTATTTTGATAAAGCTAATGGACTTGTTATTGAAAAAAAGTATGACGAGGCCTTAGCTGTTTATGATAGTGTAGAAAGAATAACCGGCGTTACCGATGATCTTATTGCCCGCAGGCAGCGCGTATACCTGGCGCAGGGTAAAATAGACAAAGTTACTTCGGCGCTTAAACAGGCCATTGTTGAAAACCCTAACAACATCAAATACTACCTGATGCTGGGCGAGGTTTATAATTCAAATGGCTTAAATGAAGATGCTTTGAACGCCTTTAACAAGGCGGCTAAGCTTGACCCTCAAAATGGCGGCATACATTTAATGCTGGCTGATATTTACCGCAACATAAAAAACTACGAAGCCAGCTTTAACGAGCTTAAGATCGCATTTGCTATACCCGATTTGCAGTTTGATCAAAAAGTGCGTATCATAATGGGATACCTGCCAAAGTTTCCTGATCCCAATGCAAAAGCAAGCGCGCTTGAATTGAGCCGGCTATTAGTTGCCACACACCCAACCGAAGCACGAGGCTATGCCATTTATGGTGACATGCTGCTGCAAAATCAGAAGTTTAAAGAAGCTAAAGCCCAGTATCAAAAATCCATTGCCCTTAATGATAAAATATATGCCGTGCATGAGCAACTGGTACGGATTGATATGGGCGAAAGTGATTTTGACGGGGCCATAAAGGATGGTGAAAATGCTTTAACGCTGTTCCCTAACCAGGCATGGATGAATTACCTTGTCGGTGTGGCCTATGCTCAGAAAAAGAACTTTACCAAAGCGCTGGGTTACCTTCAAAATGCAGCGTCATTAGAAACACAGGACAAAGAGCTGCTATCGCAATGCTATTCTGGCATTGGCGATTGCTACCATGATATGAAAGATTTCAAGGCATCTGATGATGCTTACGATAAATCTTTAAGCTACAATCCGGATAATGCCTATACGCTGAACAATTATGCTTACTACCTGTCTGTAAGAGGTGTTAACCTGGATAAGGCCGAGCAGATGTCTAAAAGGTCAAACGAGTTACAGCCTGCTACCGCATCATTTGAGGATACTTATGCATGGATCCTTTTTAAGCAAAAGAAATACGCAGAGGCAAAAGTGTGGATGGAAAAGGCACTGGTTAATGATAAAGATCATAGTGCAGTGCAAACAGAACATTACGGAGATATTATGTTTTATTTAGGTAATGTAGAGGCAGCCGTACAAAACTGGAAAAAATCAAAATCGTACGGTAACCAATCTTCTGTTTTAGAACGAAAAATAAATGAAAAAAAGTATATCGAATAGTTTACTGCTTTTAAGCGGTATTATTATACTGGCAAGCTGCCATTCAAAAAAACAACTGGTAAAACGCCAGGCAGATTCATCGGCTGTACGTACCGACAATGCCGCTTCGGCTGTAAAGAATAAGATCAATGCGATAAAAAGCAAACAGGTCAGCTTTACTACTTTCTCTGGCAAGGCCAAAACTAAGCTAAATGTAAATGGCAACAGTAATGACGTTACCATGAATATCCGCATTCAGAAAAATCAGAAGATCTGGGTTTCCATTACAGCGGTTATAGGTATAGAGGTTGCCCGTGCTTTAATTACTCCGGACAGTATCCTGGTGATCAATAAACTGCAAAGCGTATATATCAAAAAGCCTTTCAGCTATATTTATACTTACGCCAGCAGGCAGGTAAATTACAAAACAGTTGAATCATTGCTGGTTGGTAATGCTATTCCGGAGTTGCTGAATGAAAATGGTAAACTGGAGCCATCAAACGGAAATGTAGTTATCGACGGCCAATTACAGGATTTACTGTACAAGCTGATTATTGGTCCTGATTTAAAAGTGACCAGTACAGATTTAAGTAACCAGTCAGCAGGCCAGTCGTTGCATATCGATAACAGTGCATTTGTACAGGCGGATGGCAGGGTCATTCCATCAGAGATTGCTTTTTCATCAACAGTGAAAAACAAAACGATACAGGCAGACCTGAAATACTCAAAAACAGAGTTTGATCAGCCGCTTGATTTTCCGTTTAGCATACCATCCCGTTTTTCACAGGTAAATTAAAATTGTACTTTTGAATTAATGAAAGTTTTAAGATACCTACTTTTCTGCACCCTTGCGCTTACAGCCCTTAATGCGTTTTCGCAAAGCAGCGCGGAATTGAAAAAACGCCGGGATAAACTGAACCAGGAACTGGAGCAACTAAACGACGAATACCAGGAAACCTTAAAAAACAAGAAAACCAATCTTAAACAGTTAAATCTGCTTAAAGCGCAGATTTCTGTACGAGAGGACAAGATCAACACTTTAAACTCTGAAGTACGTTTACTGGGCAATCAGATCAACGAGAACACCAATACGGTGCATACCTTACAAGGCCAGCTGGATCAGTTGAAAAAGGAGTATGCCGCCATGATTGTGTTTGCTTATCATAATCAAAGCGCATACAGTAAATTGATGTTTGTTTTTGCCGCAAAGGATTTTAATCAGGCTTATAAAAGGCTGAAATATTTGCAGCAGTTTGGTGCCTACCGCGAGCGCCAGGCGGCATCTATACAAGGCACCCAGCACGAACTGAATCACAAGATCACCCAGCTTGACCGCACTAAGAATGAGCAGGCCAATCTGTTAAAGGATCAGGAAAAAGAAAAAGAAAAACTGGGTAAAGAAAAAAATGACCAGGTGGTTGTTATCAGTACCTTATCTAAGCAACAAGGCGAACTTAAGCAACAACTTAAAGCTGCGCAAAGGCAAAAAGCCCAGATTGAACGGCAGATACAGGTGGCTATACGCCGCGAGGTGGAAGAAGCCCGCCGAAGGGCGGAGGCCGAAGCACGCGCAGCTGCAGCTCGCCTTGCTGCTGAAAGAGCGAAAGCCGCAGCCGCAGGTAATGCTGCTCCTGTAGCCCCAAAAGCTGCTCCTGCAAAATCTACCAATAGCGAATTGCTTAACGCGACACCAGAAGCTGCAAAACTTTCAAACGACTTTTTAGGTAACAAAGGACGCCTGCCGTGGCCGGTTGCAAATGGCATTATAACCCAGGAGTTCGGTATGACGTATATCGAAGGTATCAAAACAGATAACCCCGGTATTGATATCCGCACGGGCAGTGGTGCAGCCGTTCGTACCGTATTTTCAGGAGAAGTTACAAGCGTGAACAATATTAGTGGTACTTATCTCGTTGTAGTAAGACACGGCGAATATTTTACCGCCTATGCAAACCTAAGATCTGTCAGTGTTTCTAAAGGAGAAAAAGTGGGCATTAAGCAATCGGTAGGTACCGTTGCTACAGATGCAGCCACCGGCGAAACACAGGTTCACTTTGAATTATATAAAGGCCAAACGGCTGTAAATCCTAAGTTATGGCTTGCGCCTCAATAATTTAGTTAAACTTTGTAATATAATAATTGTCTATATTTGTAAATCATTCATAGTATGTTTCACCCGGTTTTATTATTCCTGAATATTGGTACCCCAGAGATGATCCTCATCCTGTTTGTGGCTTTGTTGCTTTTTGGTGGCGAAAAACTACCTCAGCTGGCAAGAGGTCTTGGTAAGGGTATCCGTGATTTTAAAGATGCATCTGAAGGTGTTAAACGCGAAATTCAGAATCAGATTAATACACTTGAAGAGAAAGACGAGCCTGTTGCACCAGTTGTAGCCGAAACGCCTGAACCAATTGTTGCTAATACGGCACCATTAAGCGGTACAAATTATACAGGTATAGCTCCGGTTATTGAACATGAAACCAGCCATGCTGATGTTTCTCATTTGATAAGCAACGAAGCACATGTAGAAAATAATGAGAACCATACAGCGGTTTCTGACGTACATGCAGAAACAAAGGCTGAGGATAAACAACAGTTGAGTTAAAAGAATTACATAAACACATAAATCAAATCATCATGGGTGGATTAGGCGCACCAGAAATTATTCTGATCATCATCGCAATTTTAATTCTGTTTGGCGGAAAGAAAATTCCTGAACTAATGAAAGGTTTAGGCAAAGGCGTGAAAGAATTTAAAGACGCACAAAACGGAGAAGGTACTGAAAACAGAACCGGCGAAAAAACCAACGCATAAGCGTTAGGTTTAACAAAACCTCCTTATTATACCGAATTAGTAAACTTATCGGTTGAAATTTACTTTCAACTGATAAGTTTTTTTATTTTTAGCCCATGGCTATAACTTATCCTTCATACAGTGGGCTTAAAGAAGCATTGTTTTCAGGCGCTACCACTGCAGAAGAACTGGTAAATAATTATCTGCAAAAAATTAAAGCAAATGCACACCTTAATGCATTTGTGGAAGTTTTCGAGACTGAAGCAATTGCACAGGCTAAAGCTGTTGATGCAAAGATTAAAAGTGGCAACGCAGGCCGGCTTGCCGGTATGGTGATCAGCATGAAGGATAATATCCTTTACAAAGGCCACAAGGTAACCGCCGCTTCTAAGATCCTTAATAATTATACAGCAATTTATTCGTCCACGATAGTGGAACGCCTGCTTGCCGAAGACGCCATTATTATCGGCAGCTGCAACTGTGACGAGTTTGCCATGGGTGCAGCTAATGAAAATTCATATTACGGCCCCGTTAAAAATTTTGCCGACGAAACCCGCGTTCCGGGTGGCTCGTCTGGTGGTTCAGCGGTAAGTGTACAGGCGGGTATGTGTCATGCTTCAATAGGTACAGATACGGGCGGTTCTATCCGCCAGCCTGCTTCTTTTTGTAATGCTGTTGGCTTTAAACCTACCTACGGTACCATATCACGTCACGGTATTATTGCTTATGCATCATCATTTGACCAGGTTGGTACCATTACACGTTCGGTAGAAGACGCTGCCCTGCTAACAGAAGTAATGGCCGGCCCGGATGAATACGACAGCACACTTATGCAGGCCAAGCCGGCATCGTTAAGCGCAGAGCTAAAGAAAGTAGAAGCTCCTCAAAAGATCGCTTACCTTAAAGAAGCGCTTGAACGCCCGGGTTTAGACCCCGAAATAAAGGAAGGCTTGCTAAATGCCATTGAAAAATTAAAACAGGCAGGCCATACGGTTGAGCCGGTATCATTTGAATACCTGGATTACGTAGTGCCAACTTACTATATCCTTACTATGGCAGAGGCTTCGTCAAATTTAGCCCGTTATGATGGTGTGCATTATGGTTACCGCAGCCCTAATGCGGTCGACCTGACCACTACCTATAAACGCTCACGCTCTGAAGGGTTTGGTAAAGAAGTAAAACGCCGTATTATGCTGGGTACATTTATATTAAGCGCCGGTTATTACGATGCATATTACACCAAAGCGCAGAAAATGCGCAGGCTGATCAGAGAAAAAACCTGTGAGATATTGGAGCGATTTGATTTTATCCTTACTCCCACCAGTCCAGAACTGCCACCTAAAATAGCACAGGAAGAACGTGACCCATTGGTATCATACCTGGCTGATATTTTTACAGTGCAGGCATCACTTTCAGGGCTTCCGGCAATTTCACTTCCGGTTAAAAATAATGCTGGCAATTTGCCGTTTGGATTACAATTAACAACCAAAAGGCGTAACGAACAGGGTTTGTTAAATTTTTCTAAAACATTTTTAGATTTAAGTTAATATATTTAATTTAGTGTCATTGCTTTAACCTAAGCACACAAAGTATTAAACCCTTTATTTAAATGTTGAGATTTTTTACTATTGCTGCTTGTGTTTTGATGTCGAATATGGCGCTTGGTGCATCCGAGCACATCGCTTCTTCAGATTCTGCTAACACTAACAAAGCTTACCAGGTCAGTCGCTTTCGCAGCGATACTATTCAGGTACCGGTAATTGCAACGCCAACCCAGCTAAATAATAACTATCCGGGTTCTTTTATGAAAGGCCGCTTAACGGCAATTCAAAAAGATGTACCTCTGGATTATAACGAATTTGTACAAAGCTATATAGACAATTATACCAGTCCTAACCGCCGCGATGAAATGGGCCGTATCATTGGCCTGGCTAAGTATTATTTTCCTATTTACGAAAAAGCTTTTGCCGATGCAGGTATCCCAAAGGAAATTGAATTTCTTTCAATTGTAGAATCTGCGCTAAATCCGAATGCGACTTCACGTGTTGGTGCAGCAGGTTTATGGCAGTTTATGTCTACCACGGGCCGCACGTATGGCTTAAACATTAATAATTATGTTGATGAACGCCGCGACCCTGTACAGGCAAGCTACGCCGCCGCTGCCTATTTAAAAGATGCCTACCAAGAGTTTGGCGACTGGCTGTTGGCCATTGCTGCGTATAACTGCGGTAAAGGGAGCGTAGAGCGGGCTATTGAAAAAGCAAACGCTACAGATTATTGGTCAATCCGCCCATATCTTCCGGTTGAAACCCGCGGATATGTGCCTGCTTATATTGCCGTAGCTTATGTCATGAATTATTTTGATCAGCATAAGATCACGCCGCAAACCTGCACTTTGCCTATGCAGACTGATACCGTTATGGTAAACAAGTTTGTATCGCTTGATAATATTTCACGTGTGATCAATGTTGATCTGGCGCAGCTGTCTATTCTTAACCCATCTTATCTGCGCCTTGTGGTAAATGGCACGCCAGCTGTTCCGCGCAGATTGATCATCCCGCAAATAGCGAAAGAAAAATACAGTGCTTTATATGATGCATTAAATGGCACTACCCTTACCGTTGCTGCCCAGCCGGTGGTGAATACCATTGATCCTGATGCTGGCCCGGCACAACGCATGCCATCATACCATACCGTTAAAAAGGGCGAAACCCTTGCCGGTATTGCAGACAGGTTTGGAGTTGAGGTGAGTGATCTTAAAGTATGGAACCACATTACAGGTAACCGTGCCACTCCGGGGCAGGTACTTAAAGTAAGCGCTCCTGAAAATGTAACCGCTGCCCGCACGGCTATTGCGGCAGGTATGTAAAAGCTTAATTTTGTTAGCAAACAATTATTTGCCATCTTGTTGAAAACAAGGCAAACATTCCTTTTCGAGTAAAAAAGAATTGTAATTTTGTCCTTTGACTTGAGAAGAATGAATACTACTAACCGTAAGCTGGATGCGCTTAACTATCATGCTAAGGGCCGTCCGGGAAAAATTCAGGTAGTTCCAACAAAACCTACCAATTCGCAACGCGACCTTACCATGGCTTATTCGCCCGGCGTTGCAGAACCATGTCTGAAAATTGCCGAAAATACCGACGATGTTTATAAATATACAGCAAAGGGTAACCTGGTAGCTGTAATCAGTAATGGCACTGCCGTGCTTGGCCTGGGCAACATTGGCCCCGAAGCCAGCAAGCCTGTGATGGAAGGTAAGGGCCTGCTTTTTAAAATATATGCCGATATCGATGTGTTCGACCTGGAGTTGAACACTCAGAATGTAGATGAATTTGTCAACATCGTGAAGGCGCTTGAACCCACCTTCGGTGGTGTAAACCTGGAGGATATCTCTGCACCTACCTGCTTTGAAATAGAACGCCGCCTTAAAGCGGAGATGAATATCCCTGTAATGCATGACGACCAGCATGGTACCGCTATCATTTCGGGTGCAGCGCTTATCAACGCCTGCGAAATACAGGGTAAAGATCTTAGCCAGATAAAAATGGTGGTTAACGGTGCCGGTGCCGCTGCTGTTTCCTGTTCAAAAATGTACCTTTCACTGGGGGTTAAAAAGGAAAACCTGGTGATGTTCGACATCAATGGCGTTCTTAATAACAGTCGTACCGATCTTGACGAAACCAGGATGATGTTTGCCACTGACCGTGCAGATGTGGTTACGCTTTCTGACGCCATGAAAAACGCTGATGTTTTCATCGGTCTTTCAGCAGGTAATGTGGTAACTCCGGCAATGCTTTTAAGCATGGCCGAAAATCCTATTGTATTTGCAATGGCTAACCCTACCCCGGAGATTGATTATGAAACCGCAGTAAATACCCGCGAGGACATTATTATGGCTACCGGGCGTTCAGATTTTCCGAACCAGGTAAACAATGTACTGGGTTTCCCTTACATTTTCCGTGGTGCGCTTGATGTGAGGGCAACAGCCATTAACGAAGAAATGAAGCAGGCGGCAGCGCATGCCATTGCCGAGCTTGCTAAAAAGCCCGTACCGGAAGCGGTTAACCTGGCCTATAATACCAAAAATCTGAAATTCGGCCGCGATTATATTATTCCGAAGCCGATGGATCAGCGCCTTATTGTAGAGGTATCAATGGCGGTGGCCAAAGCAGCCGTTGACTCTGGCGTGGCCCGTAAACAAATTACAGACTGGAATGCTTACGCGGAAGAATTGCAAAACCGTATCGGTAAGGACGACCGCCTGCTGCGCAGCATTTCTTTAAAAGCCAAGCAAAGCCCTAAACGTGTTGTTTTTGCAGAAGCAGATAATTACAAGATATTACGTGCTGCCCAGATTGTAAAAGATGAAGGCATTGCCACACCGATATTGTTAGGGAATAAAGAACGTATAAAGCAGATCATCGAAGAAACAGAACTTGAACTTGGTGATGTGCGTATCATCGATCCGCGAAATGAGGATTGCCCGCATGCAGATGAGTATGCCCAGTACCTGTATGAAAAAAGACAGCGCCGCGGCATTACGTTATACGAAGCTAAAAAACTGTTGACAGACCGTAACTACTATGGCGCATCAATGGTACAGTTTGGCGAGGCCGATGCTTTGATTTCCGGTTTAACTAAAAGCTATGTAAGTACTATAAAACCGGCATTGCAGATCATAGGTACTGAGCCTGGCGTAAGCCGTGTTGCCGGTATGTATATGATGATTACACAAAAGGGTCCTGTGTTCTTTGGTGATACTACCGTAAATGTAAACCCCACTGTTGAAGAGCTGGTAGATATCACCGTACTGGTTGAAAAATCTGTACGCCAGTTTAATATACAGCCACGCATTGCCCATTTATCATATTCAAACTTTGGCTCTAATGATGGGCCAATTCCTGAGAAATCACGCGAGGCGGTACGCATTCTGCATGAGCGCTATCCGGATATGGTGGTAGATGGTGAAATGCAGGCTAACTTTGCTATTAATGCTGAACTGCTTGCCGATAATTTTCCGTTTGCAACGCTTAATGGCAAACCGGCCAATACATTGATTTTCCCTAATCTGGAATCGGGTAACGTAGCTTATAAGCTATTGCAGGAATTAGGTGGAGCTGAGGCTGTTGGCCCCATTTTGCTTGGGCTTAATAAACCTGTACACGTACTACAATTGGGCAGTTCTGTACGCGAGATCGTAAACATGGTCACCATCGCTGTTCTGGACGCACAACAAAAAGGAGAGCAAAATAAGTAACCCGGTTAAAAAAATTTCGTAGAAAGAAGTACAGGCAGATGTTTGATTATATTGAAGGCAAATTAGCGTTTAAATCGCCCGCTTATGCAGTAATAGATGTAGGCGGGATAGGTTATCACATCAATATCTCTGTGAATACCTATAGTAAACTTGGCGATGCTTTAAAATATAAATTATACACCTGGTTGCATGTAAAAGAAGATGCCCACACGCTTTATGGCTTTGCTGATGAAGGCGAACGGCGTCTTTTTTTACATCTGATATCTGTTTCGGGCATTGGCCCCAATACGGCCCGCATGATGCTGTCGTCCATAACCCCTGAAGAAATACAGGATGCAATTGTTAAAGGCCATGTGCCAACTATACAACGCATAAAGGGTATAGGGCCCAAATCGGCTCAGCGGCTGGTGCTTGAGTTGCAGGATAAATTAAAGAAAGAAGGTTACGAGACACTTATTGCAGTGCCGCTTAACCATACAGTTAAAGATGAAGCCTTAACCGCATTGGTAATGCTGGGTTTTGCCCGTAACGTTGCCGAAAAGGTGCTGGATAATGAAATTAAAAGGCAGCCGGAGAGCTTGAATGTTGAACAGCTGATAAAAGCAGCCTTAAAAAGTTTATAGTATCGTAAATATTTACTAAACGCTTGATTAAACCTTACACGCTAAAATTACTTGCGTTAATTTTATTTGCTGCTTTTAGCGGATACGGTACTGCTTTTGCCCAATACAGCCAGGCAAAAAAGGATTCTATTGCTGCACAAAAGCAGGTTCGCCCTGCTGGTTCCCGAAATCAACGCCTGCGCGAAGGTGTACTTACACCTGATCCGCCAAATCTGGTGCGTACCATTACGTATGATCCTGCTACCAATTTATATATCCTTACCGAAAAGGTGGGCAACCTGTATTACAGGCCGCCGCAATATTTAACGTTTGCCCAATACCTTACCTTACTCGAGCATCAAAATCAGCGTCAATACTTCCAGCAGTTATCTGATGCATATGCTTACGAATCGCAACAACCGGGATTTATTCCGCAGATCAGTGTAAGAAGCAAAACCTTTGAACAGATTTTCGGGAGTTCTACTATTGATATCCGTCCGCAGGGTTCGGCCGAAATGATTTTTGCAGGTCAGGTCAACAGCAACCAAAACCCGCTTTACAATACCAAGCAGCGTAGCGTGTTCAACTTTAACTTCGATCAGAAGATACAGATGAATATCATCGGTAATATTGGCGATAAGTTGAAAATTGCAACCAATTACAATACTGACGCTCAGTTTCAGTTTGAAAACCAGGTAAAGCTGGATTATACCGGTCACCCTGACGAGATCATTCAAAAAATTGAAGCCGGTACGGTAAGCATGCCGCTTAACACTTCGCTGATTACAGGTAGCCAGGCATTATTCGGTGTTAAAACCAAGTTGAAATTCGGTAAACTGGATGTAACCAGTATTTTTTCTCAGCAGCGGTCCGAGTCGAAAACCATTACCATTACTAACGGGCAGCAGCAAGGCGAATTCAGGTTAACGCCGGCAGATTACGAAGCAAACAAGCACTATTTCCTCTCACAGTTTTTCAGGAATAACTACAACAAGGCGCTGGCAAATATCCCGATCATCAATTCAAGTTTTACCATTACAAAAATTGAGGTTTGGACAACTAACCGGAGTAACACCACGCAAGACTCACGCGATATCTTAGCGTTTCTGGACTTAGCCGAAAACAGGCCATATAATACTGCTTTAGTACATGCCGCAGGGGGCACAGGCTTGCCTGCAGGGGTACCTAACAATCCTAACTTTCCGCAGCAGTCAAACGACTTATTGCGCAACCTTCCGCAAAATGCAAGGCTGACCAATTCTAATGATATCGCTGTTTATTTCCAGTCGACCGGCGCAACAGATAACTACGCTAAACTTACTTATGCCCGTAAGCTGACTGATAAAGAATTTACCCTGCACCCGCAGTTAGGTTATATCTCGTTAAATTATCCGTTAAATAATGACGAAGTTTTAGCGGTGGCCTATCGTTATACATACAATGGACAAGAGTACCAGGTGGGTGAGTTTTCTACAGATGTTCCGGTTGATCCGAATAACCCCAAGGTACTGTATGTAAAATTGCTGAAGAACGAATTGCTGAAAACCAATTTGCCAACCTGGGACCTGATGATGAAAAACATCTATTCGTTAGGTGCTTACCAGATCAGCCCATCAAACTTCAGGATGCAGATTACCCGCCTTGATGAAAAATCAGGTATCGAGAAGCCAATTATGGACGAGGGTACGCGTACAAAAAGCAAGCTCTGGTTACAGCTGACCGACCTGGATAATCTGAACGCTCAAAACGACAAACAACCCGACGGTTATTTCGACTTTTTAGAAGGCATCACTATCGATTCACAGAACGGGCGGGTGATGTTCCCGGTTGTTGAGCCATTTGGTTCGGATCTGGCCAGCCGCTTTGCCCCTGGCGAAACGGATTTGATCGGCAGGTACACCTATCAGCCTTTATATGATTCTACCAAAACCATTGCCCAGCAGTTCTTCCCGCAGCTGAACAGGTACCTCATTAAAGGTACTTATTCATCGCAGGGCGGGTCCGAGTACCAGTTAAATGCGACTAACATCCCGCAGGGTTCGGTAGTGGTAACAGCGGGTAGCCTTAAAATGGTTGAGGGTACCGACTATACCATTGATTACAATATTGGCCGTATCCGGATTATTAACCAGGCATTGCTATCATCGGGACAACCTATCAATGTCCGTATTGAGAATAATGAACTATTCGGGGTACAGCAAAAATCGCTCTATGGTTCCCGGTTAGATTACCGGGTAAACCAGAACCTCGGCTTAGGCGCTACCATTATGCACCTTACCGAGCAGCCCATTACCCAAAAAGAAATTATAGGAGAGGAATCCATTTCCAATACTATTTATGGTTTTGATGCCAATTATAGTTCCAATTCGAGGTTGTTAACAAGGCTGGTAGATAAGCTGCCGCTGATTACCACCAAAGTGCCATCAACAGTAACGTTCAACGGCGAGTTTGCACAATTACTGCCAGGTAGCCCGAGTGCTTTAAATTTTGCAGGTTCCAAAAAAGGGACCGCTTATCTCGACGACTTTGAAAACAGCCGATCTATTATTGACTTAAAAAGCGCTATTGCATGGCAGCTTTCGGGTACGCCGCAAATGTTCCCCGAATCGCAGTTATTTGATAACCTGGCTTATGGTTACAACCGGGCACGGTTAGCCTTTTATAACATCGACCCGATATTTTATACCAACACCAGCGCGGTATTAAAATCAAATGTTAGGGCAGAGTTGTCCAATCATTATGTAAGGCAGGTATTGCAAACTGAGGTATTCCCTTACAAGCAATCGGTAACTGGCCAGCCACTGATACTGCCAACCCTTGACCTTGCCTTTTATCCCAATACGCGTGGCCCTTACAACTATTCAATAACCGGTATAAACCCTAATGGTACTTTGCAAAACCCGCGTTCGCGCTGGGGTGGGATGTTCCGTAAACTGGAAACCAACGACTTTGAGTCGCTAAACGTAGAGTTCATTTCCTTCTGGGTGATGGATCCGTTCATTTATAAACCGAATTCTCCGGGTGGTGATCTTTATTTCAACTTAGGTAGTATTTCTGAGGATATTTTGAAAGACGGGCGTAAGAGTTTGGAAAACGGCTTACCTGCCGATGGTGATCTGAGCAAGGTTGACGAAACCAGTTGGGGGCGTGTGCCGAAATTGCAGCCGGTTATCAACGCTTTTGACAATAACCCCGATGCCCGCCGTTTGCAGGACGTTGGTTTGGACGGCTTGAACGACGTTGATGAGCAAAAGAAGTTTGGTCAGTACGTGCAGCAAATGAAAGCACAGCTAAGTGCACAGGCTGCCGCCGCTGTTAGTACCGACCCATCATCAGATAACTATCAGTATTACCAGGGCCCTGCGCTTGATCAGGCAAATGCAGGCATTTTACAACGTTACAGCCGCTATAATAATACCGAGGGTAACTCTAAAACCGCCGAGCAGTCGAAAGCGGAATTAGGTATCGAAACGTCTGCTTCTACTTCGCTGCCAGACGGTGAGGACATCAACCGCGACAATACCATGAGCCAGGCCGACCAGTACTTTGAGTACAAGGTGTCTATGCGCCCGCAGGATTTGATCGTTGGCCAAAACTTTATTACCGATAAGATCACTTCGCAGGTGAAACTACAGGATGGTACCACTGCCGCTGTAAACTGGTATCAGTTCCGTATCCCTATTACATCGTATCAGTCAAAAGTTGGTAATATTGAAGACTTTAAGGCCATCCGCTTTATCCGGATGTTCATGACCAATTTTGCCGATACTGCAGTATTGCGTATGGCAAGTTTACAACTGGAACGAGGCGAGTGGCGTAATTATAATACAGAAAACAGTACTACTAAAGTAATAGCCGATCCTGCGCTGGTTAATCCGCCGCTTGATAATTCAAGCCTTGATGTAAGTACTGTAAATATTGAGGAGAACGGTAACCGCACGCCGATACCTTATGTCGTTCCGCCGGGTATTACGCGCCAGCGCGATTACAATAACCTGCGTACCGATACCCGCTTAAATGAGCAATCACTTTCGGTAACGGTAAACAACCTGCGCGATGGTTATTCACGTGCCGCTTACCGAACTTTTTACAATGACCTGCGCTCATATAAGCATATCAATATGTTTATCCACGCTGAGGGGCAATTGTTAAGGGACAATGACATCAGCGCATTTATACGTTTGGGAGTAGATTACCAGGATAACTATTACGAGTACGAGATCCCGCTAAAGGTCACCCCGCAAAGTACCCGCGACCCGGATGCGATTTGGCCTGCCGCCAACGAGCTCGATTTAGCGCTCGATGTATTAACCAATGCTAAGCTGGCGCGTAACAATGCAAGGCTTAACGGGCAGCCATGGCCGCTTACCACGCCGTTTGTTTATATGGACGGAAAGAACAAGGTGACCATTAAAGGCCAGCCTGATCTTAGCCGCCTGCGTGCTATTATGTTAGGTGTGCGCAACCCGTATAAAAATGGCAGTACTACCGATGATGGTATGGATAAGAGCGCCATTGTTTGGTTTAACGAATTACGCCTTACCGATTTTGACCAACGCGGCGGTTGGGCAGCCACTGCACGCCTTAATGCAAAACTGGCCGACTTTGCCGATGTAACCATTGCAGGCAGCAAAAGCACTGTTGGCTTTGGTGCCATTGATCAAAGTGTAAGCCAGCGCAGCCGTAGCGATAACCAGGCTTATGACGTAGCCGCAAATGTGGAGCTGGGTAAGTTGTTCCCGGATAAGAAGGGCATCCATATACCCATGTTTGTGGATGTATCTAACCAAACCAGTATGCCGCAATTTGACCCCGCACAACCGGATATTGAATTGAAGAAAACACTGGCTGCTGCACCTGATGCTAAAGCCCGGGACTCCATTAAAAATGTAAGCGTGGATTATACCATGCGCAAGAGCATTAACTTTACTAATATACATAAGGTAAAAACTACCGCTGCCGCGCCTAATCATGTTTGGGATATAGAAAACTTTAACCTAACGTATGCCTACAGCGAATACGAGCACCACGACTTTATAACGCAGAGCGACCTGCAAAAAACCTATCGCGCTGCACTGGCTTATAACTACAGTAATCAGCCTAAATATTACAGCCCTTTCCAGAAAACATTTAAGAAAAACTGGATGACCCTATTCAGGGACTTTAACTTTAGCGTACTGCCAACCCGGTTGAACTTTAACATTACGTTCGATCGTTTTTACTCTGAAAATACACTGCGTAACAACGACCCGAATAACTATATCCCTATCCCGACAACGTTCAACAAAAATTTCCTGATCACCCGTGTTTATGGTATTGGCTGGAACCTGACCAAAAACCTGCAAATGGATATCGACGCAACTAACCTTGCCGTGGTTGACGAGCCTGCCGGGCGTGTGAACGGGTTAAAACGCGATACCCTATGGGATAACTTGTTAAAGCTGGGCCGTACCACAAATTACAACCACACGCTTAACTTTAACTATAACGTACCGCTGAATAAAATTCCGGGGTTTGATTTTATGAATGTGGTGGCGCGATACAGTACTAACTTTAACTGGCAAAGTCAGCCCGAGTTTGCGCTTAACCAAGCTGATTACAACGTTGGTAATACCATTCAAAACTCGCGGACGATACAGTTAAATCCAACCCTTAATATGCTGACGCTGTACAACAAATTCAGCAGCATCCGTAAAGACAATAATAAGCAGGGCGGTGGTTCGGTTTGGGTAAGCCTGCTCACCAGTATCAAAAATATCAGTGGTACTTATACGCGTACCGAAGGTACCTTCCTGCCGGGGTACCTGCCCCGCACCAATTACTTTGGTCAGGATTTCAGTTATAACGCACCGGGGCTGGGTTTCTTGTTGGGCAGCCAGGCAGACATACGCGCCAAGGCAGTTGCCAATGGCTGGATCACTACTGATACATTACAAAACCAGCTGTATTATAAAACCTTGAACGAGAACCTCAATTTCAGGGCAGTGCTGGAGCCATTCCATGACCTGCGTATCGAGTTAATGGCATTACGTACGCAAGACCGAAACTACCAAACTAATTTTAAATACCTGCCAGGTGTAGGCTTTAGTAATTTAGGTGCGGTAACTTCCGGTGATTATAGTGTTTCTTATTTTTCGTTGGCAACTGCTTTTTCTAAAGCTACAGGAATTAATAATACATCAGGTGTATTTCAGCAATTTCTAAATAACCGTACTATCATATCGCAGCGCTTAGGCCGCCAAAACCCTAACTCTACCGGCTCTGTAACTGATGGCTATGCCGATGGTTATGGGTCTAATCAGCAAAATGTACTGATACCGGCATTCCTTGCCGCATATTCAGGTAAAAACGCATCAAGTGTAAGCCTTAATAATTTCCCAAATATCCCTATCCCTAACTGGCAGATCACTTATAATGGTTTAAGCAGGTTGCCATTCTTCGCCGATTTGTTTGACTCGTTCGACTTACGCCACGGCTACCGGTCTACCTATACAGTTAACAGTTATAATACTTTGATCCAATACAGGGATGTAAACGGCTCATCCTTTACCCGAGATGCCAATAATGACTTCCTGCCGTTTTACCAGTTTTCGCAGGTAACGCTGTTTGAGCAGTTTGTGCCGCTTATTGGTATCGATGTACGTTTCAGAAACAGCGTAACCTCTACCTTTGAGTATCGCAGAAGCCGTACTTTAAGCCTTAGCTTGCTGAACAGCCAGCTGGCGCAGCAAAATGAAAATATCCTGGTGTTTGGCTTTGGTTACCACACCCGTAACTTCAAGTTCCCTTTTGGTTTGTTTAACAACACCCTGCTTAAAAACGATATGAACTTTAAGCTGGATGTAGCCGTACGGGATAATGTTACCCTTATTTACCGTGCCGATGTACAGCAGGCCGAAATATCATCAGGTGCAAAAAATATTACGCTAAGGCCATCTATTGACTATGTGATAAACCAACGCTTTAACCTTAGCCTTTTCTACGATAGTAATATTACTAAGCCATACACATCGCAGGCGTTTAACACGGCTTTTACCAACTTTGGTATTAACTTAAAATTGTTGCTACAATAAAAAAGGCATCCCTAAAGGATGCCTCAAAAAGTGATTTTGTCAATAATAGATCAGTCTACTTTTGTAACCTTGCCTGAGCCTATTTTGCTGGTACTGATTTGTGCATTACCTGTGTAAAACACGCTGCCAGAACCAATAAGGCTCGAGTGTATTTCTTTATCTGCATGAATGTAAGCTTCTCCCGAACCGGTAATGGTAAATTTTGCAGTAGAGGTGCTAAAATTTTTGGCTTGTAATTGACCTGATCCGCTGATCATGGCATCTACCTTTGATGCGCTGCCATCTATCTTTACACTACCTGATCCGCTGATTACCGCATGAAATTCATTTGCTTTTGCAGAAGCGCTGATGCTGCCAGAACCACTCATTACAGTAGTAAAGCTATCAGCATTAATTAATCCGTCAACCGTCATAGTGCCCGATCCGCTGTTAACTAATGTCTTTAATGATTTGGCAGTAATGTAGACATCGATCTTCTGAACATCCTGAAAAAGTTTCCATTCTGATTTTTTGATCTTGATCTGTAGTGAACCGCCGTTTTCTACAAACGTTTCAATTTTATCCAGCAAACGCTGGTCGGCGTTAATGGTAAGGCTTTCGGTATTGCCAAGTTTAATGTGGACATTAAATGGGCCGGCAGCAGCAACACTATTAAAATCTGATACCGTGCGCGATTCTTCTTTGCTTTGTGCTGATGATGTTATTGTAGTTGCGGCTAAAGTGAAAGCAGCAATTAATGTAAAGGCAAGTCTTTTCATACTCTGATTGTTTAAGGAGTAGACAGTAGTTTACGGCCAAACGTTGCATCATCAAAAACTTATTGCATAAAAAAACCGCCTTTATATAAGCGGCTTTTATAATCTGATCAGTTACTTCCGCTCGATAAACTTGTGGAAAGTGCTTTTGTTGCTGTCTTCATATAGCAGATCGAGTTTATGCTTGTCAAAATTCTCAAAGAAATCGTCCCAGCTAATTTCTTCAAACTCGTCGCTTTTGCTGTGCTCTGGAAAGTGAATTCTTAACACGCCAGAATTATCGGCCTTGCCGGTATCCTTAATTTTTGAAGGCACGCCACCGTGCGATTCAGCCCACTGCTGTATCTTTTTATGATCGTGTGTTGTTTGCGATGCGTTGCTCATAATTCAGTTATTTAGTTTCTGAATTTAACAGCAAGTTAAATTTATTGTTTCAGGCGGCGGCTCTTAACTGTTCTAACCGCTTTTTTCGCTCCTTCGATAATTTTTTCAAAAGGCGCTTACGCTTACGTTCGGTTTTTTTCTTTTGTTTCTCTACCTTATTGCGTTCGTGCTCGGCCATTTTTACTTTGGTTTGCTCCTGTTTTTTGGCATCCAACCCGGCACAAGGCTTTAGCCCGTTAAATAATGAGTTCCAAACTGTTTTAAAGAACGGGAAATAAAAAGGGCGTTTAAAATTCACATAGCCAATGCGTGGGGCATCGCCGGGATTATCCGGGTTATTATGGCTGATCATGATTGCATTGGCATACAAAGTTGCCAAAAGGTTGCGTTTCATTTTGTCTTTTACGGTATCAGCTTTAAGCACCTGCACAACAAGCTTGTTATAAAGCATATTTACCTTGCCCTTTGTGCCTTTAAGGCTGCCGTCAAAACTAAAGTCGAGGCGGTTTAAATAACCCGATTTTACCGCTACCGATGCAAGGGGAACACTTGCCGGGTTAATATCCGACAAATCCATCGCACCCATGGTGCCATTAAAACTGAACGGACGAGTTTTATCAGTAAGGTTAAAGCTGAAATTTACCTCAAGCGGTGCCTCTTTCATAAAGGTAGTGTTCAGCTTTACCCTGGCTGTATTATTCTTCAGCAGTGCTGTCGAATCATTGCTGATATTGTAAAACCGACCATGTGTATTAGTAAAATCAACATGCCCGATTCGTTTGGTTTTCTTGTTGTATTCCTGGTACTCTACATTGATGTTTTTGATCTTTATGGTATCTACCTTAAATTTTGACGGTATCAGATAAATAGCTGCATTCGGGAAACTCTGCCGCTTGTCGGTAGTCAGCTTTTTGGGATCGAAAAGCGGATTGCTGAATACGATAAAGTTTCCGTTACTTAAATCAATGCTGGATGCCCTGAACGTGTTTGACTTGCTGTAGATGTTATAATCAAAATTGTTGATCTGCACAGAATCAAGCCTGATGGTAAAGCGGTCTTTTTTTGCCTTCCTGAAAAAATCAAAAGGTGCAGCAGTTGGTGTTAAGGTTATTCCGTTTATATTTAATTTCGAGGTGAACGTTGAAAACTTTATCTCCTTAACTTTATAGCTATATACACCGTTAAGCGGATAGCCGCTGTAATTATAAAGCTCGGCGGTAACATCCCGGCAAAAAAGAAAACGGCTTTTATCAAATTGCGTTGCCGAATCAATGAGCAGATCTGTTGCAGTAAGGTTTAGCTCTTTAAATTTAGATACGGCTATTTTCCCATTTTTATAGTTCTCATACCTCAGCGATACATCATTGAACATCACACTGCCAAACCTTAGCATTTTAAGCGACTTTGAAATTTGCTGATAAAGCGTTTGGTGCTTTTTATTGGTGGTATCTTTCTTTGGGTCCATGTTATGTGCTATCCGCAGATCCGGTGCACTTAACACTAAGTCGCCTATGTTAAGTTGGTGCTTAAAATATAGCTGGAAAGGGTGCACATGCTTTAGCAGTAACTTTTTAGCATGGATTTCATAAATATTATCGGGTGCCAGGTGATTAGCACGCAGCTGCTTGTAAACGTTTGTATCAGGGATCAATTTTACATTATAAAACACCACCCGCCCCTGCAAAATGTGGAGATGCACATCATCATAATCAATATGGTATAGTCCTTTGCTGCCTTTTAAAACAGATTTTTTAATTTTTTCTGATAAAATGGGCTGCCAGTACCTGTTGGCAATAAAGGCTGCTATCAAGATCAGCCCAATTAAACCAAGCAATACAGCAGCAATTATTTTTTGCCAGCGGCTTTTTAAAAAATTTACTGCCATCAGTAAATCGGTTATTGAATTGATTTTTGATACATATATTAATTAACAGGCTTAAAATAGTAAAAGTTTATGATGCAAACTGTAGTTGTTATAATAAACAACCATTTTGTTAAAAGCTGACAAACTGTCATTTGTTCAGAATATTTTATTTATTTTTGCAAACATTTTATTTTATACAATGATGGATTTTGTTGTTCCGGATAAAGCGCATGATGAGAGCAGGCAGGGCGAGGCTTTAATGCTGGAAACCAAGGCTGATAAAAGCGGACGTAAGCTATATATTGAGAGTTATGGCTGCGCCATGAATTTCTCTGACAGCGAGATTGTTGCGTCTATTTTATTAGATAAGGGTTTCGAAACCACTAACGATTTTACAATTGCTGATGCAATTTTTATTAATACCTGCTCTATCCGTGAGAACGCAGAAGTGCGCGTTCGTAACCGGCTGAAAGAGTTTAAGGTTGCCAAGCAACGCAACCCCGGCATGGTAGTAGGTGTACTGGGCTGCATGGCCGAGCGCCTTAAAGCGAAATTTTTAGAAGAAGAAAAACTGGTAGATATTGTGGTAGGTCCAGATGCTTACCGTGATTTACCTAACCTGATTGAACAGGCCGATGGCGGCCAACGTTCGGTTAACGTATTGCTATCGCGCGAGGAAACTTATGCAGATATTAATCCCGTACGGTTAAATACAAATGGCATCAACGCCTTTGTATCCATTATGCGTGGCTGCGATAACATGTGTTCATTCTGCGTGGTGCCATTTACCCGTGGTCGCGAGCGTAGCCGTGACGCACACTCCATCGTTAAAGAATGTACAGATCTGTTTAATGCAGGTTACCGCGAAGTAACTTTATTAGGCCAGAATGTTGATTCATATAAGTGGAAACCTACCTCTCCCCAGCCCTCTCCGGAGGAGAAGGAGCTTGGTGAACAACCAGGACAATCAAAAGTCCTCCCCCTCGGGGAGGATTTAGGAGGGGTCGTCAACTTCGCCAATCTGCTCGAAATGGTAGCACAGATCCATCCTGATCTGCGCGTACGTTTCTCTACTTCGCATCCGAAAGATATTACTGACGAAGTGTTGTACACCATGAAAAGGTACGACAACATTTGTAAATATATTCACCTGCCGGTACAATCAGGTAATACCCGGGTACTGGACATCATGAACCGTACTTATACCCGCGAGTGGTATATGAACAGGATCGATGCCATCAGGCATATTTTGCCGGGTTGCGCTATATCTACCGATATAATTACCGGATTTTGTACCGAGACCGAAGAAGAGCATGCCGAAACCCTGAGCATGATGGATTATGTGAAGTATGATTTTGCTTACATGTTTATGTATTCTGAACGCCCGGGTACATTAGCTGCAAAACGCTATGCCGACGATATTCCGGAAGACGTAAAAGCGCGCCGCCTGAACGAAGTAATTGCTAAACAACGTGAGCATGCGCATTTACGATTATTGGAAAAAGTAGGCACCGTACAGAAAGTGTTGATTGAAGGCTACTCAAAAAAATCGACCAACGACTACTGCGGCCGAAGCGACGAAAATTCAATGGTGATTTTTCCGGTAGACGAACGCTTTAAACCAGGCCAATATGTAAATGTATTGGCAGACCGTTGCACAACAGCAACGCTACTGGGTAGAATTGTTGAATAGTTTTTAGATACAAGAAACAAGAGCCGAGAAACAAGACCTTTAATAAAGCATAATTTTAAGAACTTGAAAGTATGGCAAAAGGCGATGTATCTTACAGATTTAACATATAGCTATTGCAAGGACTTACCAGCCGACGAAAGATTTAATTTGATTGATCAGATTAATCGCTGTTCGGTTTCAATAGCTTCGAATATTGCCGAAGGATCTGGAAAACGCACAAACACTCATAATGCTGAGTTTTTGTCAACGTCTTTAAGTTCATCATATGAGTTAGAGACACAACTTTTAATTTGTAGAAGAAGGGGCTACGGGCACAGTGACAAATTAGATAACTGCTTACAATTATTTGATGAAGTTCAAAAAATGATTTTTGCATTTCGGGAACACGTAATTAATAAAGCTGTTATATCTTAATCTTGTCTCTTGTTCTGGTCTCTCGCTTCTTAATTCTGCATCTGCATAATGGACGTACAAGAAATAAAACAACGCTTTGGTATCATCGGTAGTTCACCGTTGCTTAACCGTGCCATTACTATTGCCAGCCAGGTTGCGCCGACTGATATTTCGGTGCTGATAACCGGTGAGAGCGGTAGTGGTAAAGAGGCTTTTTCACATATTATACATCAGTTAAGTCCACGCAAACATGGGCCCTTTATTGCTGTAAACTGTGGCGCTATTCCTGAAGGCACGATAGACTCTGAACTTTTCGGACACGAAAAAGGTGCTTATACCGGTGCAGTAGGCGAGCGTAAAGGTTACTTTGAAACAGTTAACGGTGGTACTATATTTTTAGATGAAATTGGGGAAATGCCGCTGGGTACACAGGCAAGGCTGTTGCGGGTGCTGGAGTCGGGCCAGTTTATCAGGGTAGGGTCATCAAAGGTAGAGAAAACCAATGTGCGCGTTATTGCAGCAACAAACGTTGATGTGTATGATGCCGTAAAAGCAGGTAAATTTCGCGAGGATTTATATTATCGTTTAAATACCGTTCCGTTACGTATACCGCCTCTGCGCGACCGTAAAGAGGATATCTATCTGTTGTTTCGCAAGTTTGCTTCTGATTTTACAGATAAATACCGCACCCCGCCAATTCAGTTGGATGAAGGCGCGCAGCAGGTACTCATAAACTACTCGTGGCCGGGCAATGTACGCCAGCTTAAAAATATGGCCGAGCAGTTAGCCGTACTGGAGCGCGACCGTACCATTACGGCTCAAATGCTGCTGAATTATATCCCGGCCGAATCTGGCAGATCAAACTTACCAATGCGCCTCGACAATCAGCCCAAAGAAGATTTTTCAGAACGCGATCTGCTTTACAAGGTGCTTTTCGATATGAAACGGGATATGGTAGAGCTTAAAAAGCTTGTAGCAGAAATTATAGAGCATGGCGGCGTATCACCAACGTATAATAACACACAGGCTATCAGCCAGCTTTACCGCGATATTGAAATACCCCATCAGGAGACACAATTAACTATACAGCAGCCCGTTACTGTAAATAACAACACAAAAGATCCTTTTAATATTACACCGCATGATGAGGAGGTGGAAGAATCGTTATCGTTAATTGAAAAAGAATCTGACCTGATACGCAAAGCTTTAAAAAAGCATAAAGGCAAACGTAAGCTTGCTGCTAACGAGCTGGGCATATCAGAGCGTACATTATACAGAAAGATTAAAGAATTAAATTTATAAGATGCTAAAGCGAAAGCTCTTTATTTATGCAGCGGTTGCCATGCTGGTCTGCATTACACAATCATGCAGCTACAGGCTTGATACCAACTCTATACCCTTAAGTTTAAAAACGATAAATATCGGTTTTTTTGAAAATAATGCGCCAATGGTGGTGGCTAACCTTAGCCAGCAGTTTACAGAAAGCCTGAAAGACCGCGTCCGCTCGCAAACCAGGTTAAGCATTGTAAGGGGCGAGGCTGATGCCATGATGACCGGTAATATTATCGGTTACAGCATTGCGCCCGTATCTGTACAGGCGCCTACCACCAACAGTGCCCCGCCTATTGCAAGCGCCAGCCGTTTAACCATCACTGTTAGTGTAAAGTTCAGCACCAACACCTCGAACAAAGAGGATAAAAAGATTGACTTTGACCAGCAGTTTAGTGAATATACCGATTTTAATGGCGATATCGGCAACAAAGAACAAGCACTGATAGCCATTATAAACCGTAAACTGATAGACGATATTTTTAATCGTGCCTTTAATAATTGGTAAGCAATTTGTACTTTCAACCACATGGAGCAGCAGGAAAAAGACCGTCAGGCGGAAGCATTATGGAGCGTTTTAGCCAATCCGGCCGAAAAACGCCTGCATTTATACGACCTGCAAAACCTGGTAAATTATAATCCGCAAAGCGGTTTGCTGCATATGCTTATTGCCCGCTCAGGCAATGAGGCCTTTATTAAAAGTGCAGCAGTTTATTATAACAGCCTTTCGCTTTTCAAACTGGTGAATGGACGCGAGCCGCTTGCTGAAGTAAAGCCTGAGCAAATCATTAACTTGGACACGCTGCAATCTGAACAGGCGCCACCGCTTGATCCTTTGCTTACCCAGGAGTTTTCGGGTTATGAACCAACAATTGAAGACCTTGCACGGGCAGAAATTAACAAGCGCAAGTTTGGCTCTGAAACGGAATGGTCGATCTATGATGATTTAGAAGACCAGCAAAGCCCGGAGCCTGCTCATTTAAACGAGCCGGAAATAGCCACAACGCATTATACCGAACCTGTAATTGATGATGCGCCTGCCGAAAGTCCGGCAGAAGTTACCCTGAACGAGACAATAGCCACGCCAACGACTGAACTAACTCCTCTGGTAGTAAATGAAGAAGCGGCTGCGGTTACGGATAATACTTCAGCAGAATCAGAACAGCCTTCTGTTAATTACCACGACCGTTACCGGGATTATACGGTTGCTGAAACAGAACACGAACCGGAAGTTTTTCAAGTCCCCGAACCTATATATACAGAACAGCCCCGAGCACAAGAGCCCGTAGTGCCATTGCCTGAAGCTGACACCGTAAACACCTGGCAAACGCTTAAATATGACGAAGTAGATCAGCGTCTGCAGGAGATACAGGAGAAAAAGCCACATCAGGAACCGGTTATTGCTCCTGTTGTATCATACGATGAACCTGCGGATCCTTTAGCAGGCGAGCCTGTTCAGCACGTTGAGCCGGCTGAAGAAAAAGTTGAGGAGTATACTAATCCGGTAGAACAGCTGCAATATCCTGAATCGGTGGAAACTGAAGATATCAGTGAGGAAATGCATCCGGACTTTGATTATCCTATAACACAAACAGCGCATACCATACCAGTACAGCTGCAGTCAGAAGAAATAAAACCGGCGTATGAACAGCCGGTGCAACAGCCGGAAAACGAAAAAGATGTTCATCAAAATAATGTTGTTGAACCAGAGCCGGTAAAAGTAGAAACAATAGACTACCAAACGGTTAAGCCTGCCTCAGAAACTGAAATAGAAGATGAGGTTTACGACGAGATCACAAGTATTGATGATTTCTTTATCAATCCGGTGCCATCAACAGCTAAATCGGCGGCTACTATTATTCCGGCATTTATACCTGTAGGTAAACAGCCCGAAGCTAATGTAGCAGAAGCGCATAGGCCGGTACAGGCCGAAAGCAATGGTGTGCCGGCAGATGTGCAAAAGGAAGATGCTGAACAAATCCATTTTGTAACTGCGGAGCAGTTATCGGAACAGCAAAACGATGAAGCGATTATTGAAGAGGAGATTCCATATATAGTACCGGAGCCAGAGGAAGAGCCTGTTTTTGCAGCGCATATACCAGACCCTGATACTGCTGCGACTGTGAATGATATACCGGTACATAGTTCTCCGGTTGAAGAGTTTGACGATCTTATTGCTTCCAATATAGTTACGTCTGATTATTTTGCGTTCAGAAATTCGTTAAAGGAAGAACCTGTCGCTCCAAAAGCCGAACCTAAGCCTGTTCAGCCGGAGGAACCGCATATTGTATCCAAGTACCACGACGATAATATGCCCTACAGCTTTATGTGGTGGCTTGATAAAACACGTCGTGAACACGCCGGCATCTATCAGCCCTATGTGCAGCCTGTAAACCATTTCGCTAAGGCCGGCTCATCCGCGCAGCAGCAGCCCGAGCCGAAAAAGAAAGAAGAGCAAATCATTAACCGTTTTATAAAAGAAGAGCCGCAGATTAAGCCGCCCAGCAGTGATAAGCTGGATAATGAAAACAAGGCCCGCACCAGCGCAGAAGACCGCGACGAGCTGGTAACCGAAACTTTAGCCCGGATATATATTGACCAAATGCTATTTCATAAGGCCATAGCAACATATAAAAAGTTAATAGTGAGATTTCCGGAAAAAAGTAGTTACTTTGCAAGTCAGATTGAATTGTTAGAAAACAAAATTAACTAAATCATAAAATGTATTTTATTCTATTGATCTTAGCCATCATTGTATGTATCCTGTTAGGATTCATCGTATTGATCCAAAACCCTAAAGGCGGTGGCTTATCTTCAAACTTTTCATCGTCGTCACAATTGATGGGCGTACAAAAAACCGGTGACATCCTTGAAAAAGGTACCTGGGTATTAGCAATTGCTTTAATGGTATTATCACTGGCTATCAACGTTGTTGTAAAAAGCGGAACTGTTAAAGGCGGTGGCGGCGCTTCAAGCGAATACCAAAACCAAATTGATAAAGCTTCTAAACCAAGCGCACCTGTAGGCGCAGCACCTGCACCAACTATGCAGCTTACGCCAAAAGCTACAGACAGCACCAAGAAATAAAAAGGTATAACATATTTGAAAAGGCTTTCTCATTCGGGAAAGCCTTTTTTATTTGGCTATAAACCGGTATGCCAAGCTGCGCTGTAATTTTTTCAATCGGCTGACACGATGACATTTTAATTACATTGCCTGTACGCCGGTTAATGTTAAGTTAATATTAATTGACTGCCAATTGTACAGTGAAGGTGACAAAACTAAGGCTTGGCATAATTGCTGTTGCATTGTTACCGGAATCATAAAACTAAATTTTTAATAGAGCTATGTCAATAAACATTAAACCTATTGCCGGTACAGCCAACAGAGTTGTTGTTGAAGCTGCCGCAGCCGAGGAGAAAACTGCATCAGGTATCATTATTCCTGACACTGCAAAAGAGAAACCGCAGAAAGGAACAGTAGTATCAGTTTCAGAAGAAGATGGCGATGGTAAAAAGCCCACTGTAAAAGCTGGTGATACTGTTTTATATGGCAAATATGCAGGTACTGAAATTACCTTTGAAGGTAAAGAGTTCCTGATTATGCGCGAATCTGATATTTACGCGGTATTATAATAATGATAGAAGGACGGAATGGCAGAAGTTAATTCAATGACTTTTAGAATCATTCACTAATTCAAAATTCATTCAATCAAAATTCAACAAAGAAAATGGCAAAACAAGTTAAATACAACGTGGAAGCACGTGACGCACTGAAACGTGGCGTTGATATCTTAGCAAATGCGGTTAAGGTAACTTTAGGTCCTAAAGGACGTAACGTAATTATCGATAAAAAATTTGGTTCACCAGCCATCACTAAAGATGGTGTTACTGTTGCTAAAGAAATCGAATTAAAAGATGCTTTAGAAAACATGGGTGCACAAATGGTGAAAGAAGTGGCATCAAAAACTGCTGATATTGCAGGTGACGGTACTACTACTGCTACTGTATTGGCACAGGCTATTGTAACTGCTGGTATTAAAAACGTTGCTGCCGGTGCAAATCCAATGGATTTAAAACGCGGTATTGACAAAGCAGTTAGCGTGGTTGTTAAAAACTTACAGGAGCAATCTCAAACTGTAGGCGAAGACAACAACAAGATCAAACAAGTTGCATCAATTTCTGCCAATAACGACGAAGTTATCGGTTCATTAATTGCTGATGCAATGGGTAAAGTTGGTAAAGACGGTGTAATTACCGTAGAAGAAGCAAAAGGTACTGAAACTGAAGTTAAAACTGTAGAAGGTATGCAGTTTGACCGTGGTTACCTTTCTCCATACTTCGTAACCAATGCTGATAAAATGGAAGCTGATCTGGATAACCCATACATCCTGATCTATGACAAAAAGATCTCTTCAATGAAAGAGTTGCTTCCAATCCTTGAAAAACAAGTACAAACAGGCAAACCATTATTAATTATTGCTGAAGATTTAGACGGTGAAGCATTAGCTACATTAGTAGTTAACAAAATCCGTGGTTCACTGAAAGTTGCTGCTGTTAAAGCACCAGGTTTCGGCGATCGTCGTAAAGCAATGTTAGAGGATATCGCTATCCTTACAGGTGGTACTGTGATCTCTGAAGAAAGAGGTTATAAGTTAGAAAACGCTGACCTTTCTTACTTAGGTACTGCTGAGAAAGTAATTGTTGATAAAGACAATACCACCGTGATCAACGGTGCTGGTTCTGCCGACGAGATTAAAGCTCGTGTTAACCAGATCAAAGCGCAAATCGAAACTACAACTTCCGATTACGACCGCGAAAAACTTCAAGAGCGTTTAGCTAAGTTAGCAGGTGGTGTGGCTGTACTTTATGTAGGTGCTGCTACCGAAGTTGAAATGAAAGAGAAAAAAGACCGTGTTGACGACGCTTTACACGCTACACGTGCCGCTGTTGAAGAAGGTATCGTAGCTGGTGGTGGTGTTGCTTTCATCCGTGCGGTTGAAGCTTTATCAAGCATCAAAGGCGAGAACGAAGACGAAAACACTGGTATCCAGATCATCCGTCGTGCTATCGAAGAGCCACTTCGCCAGATCTGCGAAAACGCAGGTATCGAAGGTTCTATCGTAGTACAAAAAGTTAAAGAAGGTACTGCTGATTTTGGTTACAACGCACGTACAGGTAACTATGAAAACCTAATCGGTGCTGGTGTTATCGACCCTACTAAAGTATCACGCGTAGCTTTAGAAAATGCAGCTTCAATTGCAGCCATGTTGTTAACAACTGAGTGTGTATTAGCTGACGATCCGGAAGATGCTCCTGCAGGCGCTGGTGCCCCTCCAATGGGTGGCATGGGCGGCATGATGTAATCCATCCGCAATAAATAAAATCTCACCAGAGAATAGTTACAGCCTGGGCATTTATGCCTGGGCTGTTCTTTTTTACAGTATTTCAAACTGCATTTAAGTTAAATTGTTGGTTAACCGAACTAAACTTGAAACTTATGTCATCGCAGAAATACTCAAAAACACGCTGGAAAATTGATAGTGACCGTGTTACGGTTTATCCTTATGGTGTGTTCTATGTATTTACAATTATTATCGCCATTCTATCTTCAGGGCTATTATTTCTTTATTTCCATTATCAAAGAAGCGCCACCATTGGTAATTCTTTACCTTTAGTGTTCCTCATATTACTAATGGTCGTGTTATTTTGGCTGTTTGGCAATACCTACCTGGAGTTTGATAGCAGTAAGGGAAGGATGCGCAAAATGTTATTTGGATTTTTACCAACCAGGATAATCCCTTTTGAAAAACTGGAAGGCATAAACCTGGTAAATATTGCTGGAGGAAGTTACAATTACCGTTTGTTCAAGAAAGATGCGAGATATGGAAAAGGGATCATCGTGTCTTCGGGTTATACAAAAAATAACGACCCTAATGCCATTGCTTTTGTAGAAGAAGTTGTCCCGATTATACATGGTTACCTGAGCCAATACACAACACCAGCCGATTATGTTGCTGAAAGGATTACCTCTTACAAGTTTTTTACTGAAGAAGCAGGTGTCTATAACGTTAAGAATAGAAAAATAGGAGCGCTGTTGTTTAGCTTGTTGTGTTTTGCCGGGGGAGTTTACTTTATGCGCCTGGATACGTATGATGGCACTATCCCGCAGATAATTATTGTAGCAGTTATGATTTTGCTCGGATTTGTGTTTATATACGCCGCCTTTACTAAAATAAGTTTTGACCCGGTAGCACAGACTGTGTCAAGGACAGGGCCTGTTAGTTATTGGAACCGAGAATATCCAATGAGTGCTTTTACGGGTATACAAACACTTCGCCGTTCAGTTAATTTTGTATATACCTCTACCGAGGTGAAAATGTATTTTGATATGCCTGATAAAAAAGGATATCAGCAAATGCTTACAGTGGCAACCTTAAGGCGAAGCAGCGACATCGACCGTTTTGTAAAAGAGGTTTATCAGATAATGGGTATCTGAGATGCGAGAGATACATAACAAAATAGCCGGCTAAATTTAGCCGGCTATTTTGTTTATTTAAGGTTGCTTAATGCTTGCCTGATACGTGGTATCATTTCCTGTATATCTTCCAGAGTGCAGGTGCCAACAGAAGCCCTGAACCAAACTGACGAATCATCCGTACCGAAAGCCGAAAACGGCACTAAGGCTACCTTGGCTTCTTTGATAAGGTAAAAGTTGATATCAGCTGACGAATTTAAAACCTCACCGGTAGGCGTAGTTTTACCGGCATAGTCAACTTTTACAGTTAAGTAAATAGCACCCATTGGTTCAATGGCATCAACGTTAAAGCCTTCTGACTTTAATTGTTGAAAGCCCTGGTAAAGCGTATTTAAGCTGCTTTGTATGCGGTTTTTAAAATTGCCTAAGTATTCATTAAGCGGCGCTTCATCTTTAATGTATTCTGCAGTGGCAACTTGCTCTGCTTTTGGTGCCCATGCGCCCATGTGGCCAACTATAGAACGCATTTGGCCAATAATTTTTGATGGTCCAAATCCCCAGCCTACACGTACGCCCGTTGCGGCAAGGCATTTAGAAATACCGTCGATATAAATGGTGTAATCTTTCAGCTCAGGGTGAAGGCTAACCGGGTTAACATGCTCTTTATTAAATGTAAGCTGAGAATAGATCTGATCGTACATAATGTACAATGGCTTCTCGCCTGCACCGCGCGATTCATTTTCTGCAATTACCAGGTCGCAAATTTCTTCCAGGTCCTTTTTATCGAACATGGTGCCGGTAGGGTTAAGCGGCGAGCATAGTGCCAGCAAGGTAGCGCCTTTTAAATGCGGGCGCAGATCATCAGCTGTAGGCATAAAATTATGCTCTGCTTTGGTTACTACCTGCACTTCTTCGGCGCCAAGCAAATGACAATAGTGGTTGTTGTTCCATGACGGTACAGGGTACACTACTTTGTCGCCTTTATCAATCAGTGCTAAGAAAGTAGAGTATATCAATGGGCGGGATCCGCTGGCAATTAGAATATCACTTGCCGGGTAATCAAGCCCAAAACTTTTTTCTAAAAAAGCAGACACTTCCTGACGCAGAGTGGCAACACCATCAGCCGGCGGATAGTTGGTCTGGTTATCGTTATAGGCATCAATAATGCCCTGCTTTAGTTCGGCAGGTATTGGATAAATGTTTGCATCAAAATCGCCGATGGTAAGATTGGCAATTTTTTGGCCTTGTCTTTTTAACTCGTTAATCTCATTGCCGATCTTGATGATCTCAGAACCCTTTAAGGTTTGGGCAAGCAGTGATGTGCTCATGATGTATTGGTTATTTAAAGTACTAAGCTAAAGTTGGTTTGCGCAGTTTAATAATGCGTGCCCAGTGCATCACTTTCATCACAGGGTATACAGGGTCAAACTCGAACCAACGTGTAGCAAAGTTAGCTTTATTAGGGTGCTTGTGGTGATTATTCTGAAATAATTCGCCAAGCATCAGAAAGTCAAACGGAGTAGTATTTTTTGATTTGTCGTTGTTGTCAAAGTTAGCATAGCCGTATTTATGACCGCACCAGTTTACAATTGCACCGTGGATAGGGCCCATCATAAAATGAATAGGTAATAGCAGGTACATCCACCATTGTGTAGCAAAGGCTACATAAAAGGCAATATAAAGCAAGCCCCATATAATGCGCGATGCAAATGTTGATCCGTAATAATCAAGCAGGTGCCATTCAGGATAATTGCCTTTGAAACGTGCTTCCGGCTCTTTTAAGCGACGCTCGTGCTCGCGGAAACTTTGTACCGTATGCCACATCATCTGTATCACATCCTTAAAGAAGTGTGGTGAATGCGGGTCTTTTTCGGTATCGCTGTAGGCATGGTGCTCACGGTGCATAATTGCATAGGCACGCGGGTTTAGAAATGATGATCCCTGGCAAATGAAGGTCATGACGTGGAACGTCCGCTCAAAAAACTTGTTGGTAGTAAACATTTTATGCGACGCGTAGCGGTGCAAAAAGAATGTTTGAAAGAACAACGACAGGAACCAATGGGCGAGAAAGAATATTAAAATATACACTTAATTAAAACGTGGTTTTGAATTTATAATTGCGCAAAGGTACGGTTTTAAAATTTGTACTGCTACGGAGTTGTAAGGTTTGACAATCAATATTATATTATTAAACAGTTAATAAAAAACAAAGCCGGTCACTTATGTAACCGGCTTTGCCATAATCGATTAATTATAATTATTTAGCGCTATCGCGTAATAATTTGATACGGTCATGTGCTGCACGGATATCCTGTGCCTGGCTTGATACGATGGTTGAAGCCTCACCTGCAAGTTCACCTTCGGTTAAGGCAGTTTCGTATGCTTTTTTAATAGCATCCTCGCCGCGCTCACATTCTGATAATATAGCTGCACGATCATTGCCGGTAAATAAAGCTTTTACATCAATCCATGCACGGTGAATTGCGCCGCTTGCTGTGCCGCCTTTTTCGTAATCATGGCCTGTAGCTGCGATAGCTGCAGTTAATTCCTGCGTATTTTTACGGCTTTGTTGTGCATATTCCTGAAACAGTGATTTTAAATCTGCATCGCCTTCTCCAAGGTCAGCAATTGCTTTTTCAAAACCCTCAGTACGTGAGTTATTGATCTCTATTAAATCGTTTAATGTTTCTACTGTTTTTTCTAAGGTTTCCATAAGATAGATATTTAAATTCATGTGTGATTTTACAATACCTATGCCAATAATTAACCAGACTGAACATTATTTATTTTTAGGTTAATAAAACGTCGTTTAACAACTTGTATGACAGTAAACGATCCTCAAAAGATTCTGTGATGGTAACTAAAACTATTTCATCCACATCATAATCCGCAGCAAGCTGTTCTATTTTTGCTTTCATCTGTTCAGGATTACCTGCAATTACTCTTTTCCTGTTGTAACGCACACGTTCTTGCTCAACCAGATTATAGGTCACCTCCTTAATGTCATCATAAGAAACAGGGACCAATCCCATGCCCTTTTCCAGGCTTAAAAAGCGATAGTCCATCAATGCCTGATGCTGATGGATCTTTTCTTCATCTTCAGAGCAAAACGCAAAAATAGCCATGTTAACAAGTGGCTGTTTAAGATCTTCTGAGGGCTTAAACCTTTCCCTGTAAACTTTTACAGCCTCAGGGCCGCCATAAGGATTAATAAAATGCGCAAAGGAAAAGCCCATGCCAAAGTGTGCAGCAAATATTCCGCTTTGGCCGCTGCTGCTTAATAGCCACATATGCGGTACAGTTTTCACCATCGGGATAGCTTTCACTTTTTCATTAATGGTGCCCGGCTCGTTACTATCATGAAAATAGTTTTGCAGATCATATAACTGCTCCACAAAATCTTTTTCGCTAAACTTGTTCGCTGGGTTAAGAACCGAAGCAGTTAAGCGGTCAGTACCAGGCGCACGGCCCATACCTAAGTCAATACGGCCGGGGGCCAGGGCTTCCAACATCCTGAAATTCTCAGCAACCTTTAATGCACTATGATTAGGCATCATTACGCCGCCTGACCCTATACGTATATTCTTGGTTTGCGCTGCCAGATTACCCAAAAGCACCTCGGGTGTAGAGCCTGCAAGGCTGCTGGTGTTATGATGTTCAGCCACCCAATAGCGGTGATAGCCTAACTCGTCGGTATATTTTGCTAATGCAATGGTTTCCTGTACAGCCTGCTCGGCGCTTACGCCTTTTCGCACAGGCGACTGATCCAGTACACTCAGTTTTAATTTTTTAGTTTCCATATGTTTTGTTAAGCAAAAGTACAGTAATGCTATCGGCGTAGTTAATTATAGCCTGTTTTATGGCACAGGGCTTACAAAGAAGTATTACCTGCTTCTTTTAATAGTTAAAACTATTGAAAACGGTAGCTGTTGAATTTAATAATTACTATAAATATTTAACTTATGAAAAATTTAAGTGTATGTGCAATTGCTTTAGGCATGTTTGCCTTGCAGGCTTGCAACAACGGTGCAAAAAACGATAGTACGGCTAATGCCGATAGTGCAAATAACGCTAAGGATACCTCAACTACTTCAAGGCTGGCGGTTAATACCGACGACTCTAACTTTGCTGTTGAAGCAGCAAGCGGTGGTTTAGCTGAAGTAGAATTAGGTAAGCTGGCGCAGACAAAAGCAACCAACGCACAGGTAAAAGAATTTGGTACCATGATGGTGGATGATCACACTGCGGCAAATAACGAGCTGATGGAACTGGCAAAACTGAAGAACATATCATTACCAAGCGTTCCGGGTGAAGATGAGCAAAAAGTGAAAGACGACCTTGTACAGAAATCAGGAAAAGATTTTGACAAGGCTTATGTTGATGCCATGATCGATGATCATAAAAAGGACATCAAATTATTTAGTGATGAGATGAAAAGTGCGAAAGATCCTGATATCAAAGCCTTTGCTTCTAAAACACTACCGGTATTGCAAAAGCACCTGGATCACATTCAAAAAATTCACGATAGTATGAAGTAATTTGTTAATTTGTCGGTTAGCTGATTTGTTATTTAAAGTAGCAGATTAGCGTCAAATCTGCAAAATTGATACCTATGAGTGATACCATAACCGCCGGGCTTTTAGCCTACGGCATGTCCGGAAGAATATTTCATGCTCCCTTCCTTAGTACTAATCCACATTTTAAATTGAAGGCCGTTGTTGAACGCCACGAAAAAAAGGCGGCGCAGCGCTATCCTGATATTGTAAGCTATAACCATAGTTTCGAATTGCTGAATGATCCGGAGATTGAACTGGTGGTTATCAATACGCCTAACCATACTCATTATCAATTAACCAAAGAAGCCCTGGAAGCCGGCAAGCATGTCCTGCTGGAAAAGCCTGCTGCACCAACAGCCGAGCAGGTAAAGGCATTATTTGATTTAAGTAGGGAAACCGGCAAAAAGCTGATGATCTATCAAAATCGCCGTTATGATAGCGGGTTCAGGTCGGTACGCGAAATAATTGAAAGCGGCCGCCTTGGTGAGTTGATAGAAGTACATTTCAGGTATGACCGTTACCGACTGCCCATTGGCCAGAAGGTATTTAAAGAAAGCAGCGGTTATGTAGCAAATGGGCTTACTTATGATTTAGGGCCGCATTTGCTTGACCAGGCAATAGCCTTATTTGGCAAACCTTTAAGCTTTAATAAGGTGACCTCTACCCATAGGCCAAACTCGCAGGTGGATGATTACTTTAGTTACCAGCTAAATTATCCTAACGGATTAAATGTGTTTCTAACGGCAAGTCTGCTTGTTGCGGAGCCATCACCGGCATATATTGTACACGGAACAGTAGGTAGTTATATCAAAGGTCAGCACGATACGCAGGAAAAACAGTTAGACAGCGGCATGCTGCCAACAGATGAAAATTATGGCGTTGAAGCAGCAGGCAGCGAAGGTAAACTGGTAATAATGGGTGTGGATAATCAGAAAGAAATCAGCTATGTGCCTTCTTTAAAAGGTAATTATAATGATATATTTGATGCAGCCTACAACACCATAAGGCATGATGCGTTATTCCCAATAACCGAAGAGCAGATTGCCTGGCAAATGGAAATGCTGGAGGCCTGATATTATGATTGACCGAATGAAAAAACTACTTAGCTTATTTGTACTGGTGATATTGGCCAGTTGTATCCGTGCGCAGGATAAAGGTATTGAGAACCTGCCCATGTACCATATTGTGAACCAGGATAGCGTTAAGATGACATCATCCAACTTGAAAAAGAACAAGCCGGTGATGATCATTTATTTTTCGCCAGACTGCGGCCACTGCCAACACCTGATGTATGAAATGAAACCGAAGCTTAATAAAATAAGCAACGTTCAGATTGTAATGATCACTTTTACACCTTATGTAATGGTAAAGGATTTTTATAAAAGTTTTGGCTTAAAGGCTTATCCAAATATTACTGTAGGTACAGAAGGTTACACTTACGAAATGCAGCAATATTTCCATGTGAAAACAACGCCATTTATTGCGATATACAATAAGAGCGGTCACCTGGTTAAGGCTTACGAAAAAGTGCCGGATATTGACGACCTGATAGCCGCAGCACAAAAGGCATAAACAAAAGGGGCCTTGCAATTTGCAAGGCCCCTTTTGTTATATCACGTTTTAATAGATTACTTTTCAGCTAACAGATCATCAGTTATTTTCTCAAACTGATTTACAAACTCTGTATAATGTTCGCCTGTGCCGGGGCCGCTAAAGCCGGTATATATCTTGCGTACATTGCCTTTCTTGTCAATAATTAATGTGGTAGGGAACGAGAAAAAGTTAGCGATTGCTGGCAGGCTTTTAGAAACTTCAGCAGGTTTGCTTGAATATCCCGTTACCAGTATCGGATAAGGAATGTTAAAGTGTTCTTTCTCTTTTAGTAACGATGCTTTTGATTTATTAAAATCTGTGGTACGCTCATAAGCCAGATCAACTACCTCAACACCTTTTGGATGGTATTTTTTATAATACTGCACCAGGTAAGCGGTTTGGTCCATACAGTTAGGACACCATGATCCCATTATTTCAATAATCACCACTTTGTTTTTAAAGCGGCTGTCACTTAGCGATATCTTTTTGCCGTTAAGATCAGGAAATGAAAAATCCAGCTTTTCGTAACCTGGCTTTAAGGCGGTAAGTGTATACGCATCTGGCAGTTTTGCATTCTCGTCTTTTACAGCATGCCACGGTGTACGGCCGAATAGACCATCGGTTAAAGTATGGTCATCCTTTAATGTGGCAGTAAATAAAAAGGCGTGCCCACCATCAAAGCACGATAGGTAAAGTTTGTCGCCATCAACTGTGCCTTCTAAAAAGCGGTAATCGCCGGTGGTAGTTAAAAACGTACCTGTAACCTTTGCTCCCGTTTGTTTAAATTCTGCAACAGTAGTGTCGGGGTGATCAATACCTATAATGGCAGACCATCTTCCACCAACATTATATTTAGGAGCTTCAGTTGCTTTAAAACGATAGCTCACACCCGGTTCAGCAGTAAACGGAGTAGCAGCATCGCGTTCGCCAAGGTGCTTGATCCAGCTACCTTTTAAGCCTTTGCCTTCAAACGCCAGCTTAAACTCAGAATCAAAAAGCGGCATTTGTATAAACACCGAGTCGCCTTTAACTTTTACATCGTTTACCTTAAAGTGCTCGTTGCCGTTTATAATGGCAATTTGCTTGTGCCCTGCGGTATCCTTAACGGTAAAGTTAAAGGGCAACTCGTTATTTCCCTGGTGCAATACACCACGCCACATGCCATTGCTCAATTTATTTTGTGCAAAGCTATGGCCGGTTATAAGCAACCCGGTAAGTAGTATTAAGCTTTTAAATTTCATAGCCTACTAAATTAGTCGTTTTTAACAAAGGTAGGCTATGGTAACAGTATTATTTCAGAATATCGCGCGAAATTACAATGCGTTGAATTTCCGAAGTGCCTTCATATATCTGTGTGATCTTGGCATCGCGCATCATTCGCTCTACATGAAATTCTTTCACAAAACCATAACCGCCGTGTATCTGTACAGCCTCGGTAGCAACCTTCATCGCAGTTTCTGATGCAAACACCTTCGCCATTGCAGCGGCGGTTCCATACGGCTGATGATGGTCTTTAAGCCATGCGGCGCGCAGGCATAGCAGGCGTGCGGCCTCAATTTCGGTGGCCATATCGGCGAGTTTAAATTGAATGGCCTGATGTTCGGCTATCGGTTTGCCAAATGTTTTACGCTCTTTCGAATATTGCAAAGCCAGTTCATAGGCGCCCGCAGCAATACCTAAAGCTTGTGCAGCAATACCTATGCGGCCACCTTCAAGCGTTTTCATCGCGAAGCTGAAGCCAAAGCCATCCTCGCCAATGCGGTTCTCTTTAGGCACTTTAACATCGCTGAACATTAATGAATGGGTGTCTGATCCGCGGATGCCCATTTTATTTTCTTTTGGGCCTACTGTAAAACCGGGCATGCCTTTTTCAACAATAAAAGCATTGATACCCTTATGCTCTTTAGCAGTATCTGTTTGGGCAATTACAATATAGGTAGAAGCAGAACCGCCGTTTGTGATCCAGTTCTTGGTGCCATTAAGCAGGTAATGGTCGCCCATGTCAATGGCGGTAGTATGTTGCGATGTCGCGTCAGAACCGGCTTCTGGCTCAGATAAACAGAATGCGCCGATCTTTTCGCCTTTGGCTAAAGGCACAAGATATTTTTCTTTCTGTTGTTCCGTTCCATATTGCTCAAGTCCGTAGCATACTAATGAATTATTTACCGAAACAACTACAGAGGCAGAGGCATCAACTTTCGATAGCTCTTCCATTGCCAGTACATAAGATATCGCATCCATGCCGCCGCCGCCGTACTGCAGAGATACCATCATGCCTAAGAAGCCAAGTTCGCCTAACTGCTTTATTTCTTCTGCCGGAAATTTTTGGTGTTCGTCGCGTTCTATTACGCCTGGCTTTAACACGTTCTGGGCAAAGTCGCGTGCAGCCTGGCGTATCATTAATTGTTCTTCGGTAAATTCAAAGTTCATAATTGGTTGTGTTTAGCCAAATATAATACTATGCTTGCATAGTAAAAATGTATAAACAAAAAAAGAGAGCTTTTGCAAGCTCCCTTTCCCCTAATTAATTTAAACTATTGATTAAACCCAAAACAAAGAACAAAAAACCTCAGCTTGGGCGTCTGAGAATTCAAAAACAAAGTTTTTTATAGGTAGATGTTGTTTTTATGTTATTCACAGATAAATGCAGAGTCGTGAAGAGTATTACAAATGTAAAGCCACAATTTTAACAAGCTACTTACTTATACGTCATAATTTGTTATGTTTGTGAACTAACTGGCCTTCCTTAAATTTTCTTTATCAGAAATAGTAACTTATTAAGCGCTACGTTAATAAGTATTACCAAAGTTTTACATCTTCATTTATCTATAAAATATGTTATTAACTGATTTTGAGTATCTTAATAACTCAGAAGAGGCGTTTAAAAAGAAAGTCGCACTTCAAATTAAGCGGTTAAGGAGGCAAAACCAAGTCACCCAGGAGCGCTTTTTTAGCGAAACCAACATTAATATTGCACGCTTAGAATCGGGTAAAATAGATATACGATTGGATACTTTACGCAAAATCTGCTACTATTTTGATGTTTCATTATCCGGTTTTTTTCAAGGAATATATTAATTTGCCTCATAATTAACTGTACATAATTTAAAACAATTCCTTTATTCTGTACAGCACCGTCTTTTTATTGTACGAAATTTAATACAACCCTATGCATAAAAGAACACTCCTTACCATTGCCGTATGTACTGTTGGCACAGCTGTGCTTTTCACTGCCTGCAAAAATGGTTCATCAAGCGTAGATTATGCTGCGCACGATGCTATTTACAAAAACATGGATACCACTGTTAAGCCCGGCGAAGACTTTTTTAAGTATGCCAATGGCGGATGGTTGAAAAAGAACCCTATCCCTGCTGCTTACTCAAGCTGGGGTATTGGTAACCTGGTTACTGAAGAACTGCGCGAACGCCTCAGAAAAATTAATGAGGATGCGCTGAAGCAACATGCGCCAAAAGGCAGCAGTTCGCAAAAGATCGGCGATTTTTATTACAGCGGTATGGATACCGTTACGATTGAAAAAGAAGGCCTGTCGCCGCTGAAAGCAGAGCTGGCCAAAATAGATTCGGTAAAGGATATACCGTCTTTATTAAATGCCTTTGCACATTTTGAAGTGATCGGTGTAACGCAGCCTATCGGCGCTTACGTTGGCCAGGATGAAAAGAACAGTGAGAAAATGATGATGAACCTGTTTCAGTCTGGTATTGGTTTACCAAACCGCGACTACTACTTTAACACCGACGAGCAAAGCGTTAAAGTACGTAACGATTATCAGCAAAATCACTTACCTACACTCTTTAAACTTTCGGGCCTTGATGCTGCCGCCGCAACTGATGCTGCAAAGAAAGTTTATGCTTTAGAAAAGTTTTTGGCCGATAGTTCAAGAAAGCTGGAAGACCTGCGCGATCCTTACAAAAATTATCACAAAATGCCGGTTGCCGGATTAAGCAAGCTTGTGCCGCAAATTAACTGGAAAGACCTTTTTGATAAAATGGATTACAAAAACGTGGATAGCGTTATTGTTGGCCAGCCAGAATATTACCATGCGGTAAGCAAGGCACTAACCACTTATAGTATTGCCGACTGGAAGCTTTACCTGCGTAAAAACCTGATCAATGAATTCAGCAATGACCTTTCAAAGGCGTTTAACGACGAGGCTTTCCGTTTTTATGGCACTGTATTATCAGGCCGTAAGCAACAGCTGCAGCGCTGGAAAAAGGTGCTTGATGCTGAAAATAGTTTAATGGGCGAAGTTTTAGGACAGCTGTTTGTTAAGGAATACTTCCCTGAAAAAACCAAGGAGCGCTATGTAAAACTGGTTGAGGCCATGAAAGGGAGCTTTAAAGATCATATTGACAAACTTGACTGGATGAGCGCCGAAACCAAGAAAAAAGCGCTGGATAAACTTTCAAAGATCAACCCTAAAGTTGGCTATCCGGATAAATGGAAAGATTTTTCATCGCTTGAAATTGTGCGTGGACCTTACGTGCAAAATATTATCAATGCCAACATCTTCTGGCATAAACGCGAAGCTGATAAATTAGGCAAACCGGTTGACCGTACCGAGTGGGATATGACGCCACAGACTTACAATGCGTACTACAATCCATCAAACAACGAGATTGTATTGCCTGCTGCCCAGTTCATGATTCCGGGTGTTAAGGATGAAGATGTTGATGATGCTGTTGTATACGGTTACGCTGCTGCTTCAACCATCGGTCACGAAATGACACATGGTTTTGATGACCAGGGCCGTCAGTTTGATGCTAAAGGAAACCTTAAGCCTTGGTGGACAGCACAAGACTCAGCCAAATTTACCCAGCGTGCACAAAAATTAATTAACCAGTTTAACGGTTATACCGTTTATGGCCTGCATGT
The DNA here is from genome assembly GCF_028736115.1 of Mucilaginibacter sp. KACC 22063. Lineage (NCBI taxonomy): Bacteria > Pseudomonadati > Bacteroidota > Sphingobacteriia > Sphingobacteriales > Sphingobacteriaceae > Mucilaginibacter > Mucilaginibacter florum. The sequence goes on from NZ_CP117877.1 coordinate 607,105, forward strand.
AAATGGTAAGGCTACTCAGGGCGAAAACATTGCCGACTTAGGCGGTATTGCCATTGGTGTAGATGCATTTAAAAAGACCGACCAATATAAAGAAGGCAAAAAAATTAATGGTTTAACCCCACTGCAACGCTTCTTTTTAGGTTATGCACTTGGCTGGTTAGGCCAGGAACGTAAAGAAACCTTAATGAATCAGGTGCTTACTAATGAGCATGCCCCAGGCTTCTTACGTGTAAACGGTCCGTTTGGTGATGTGCCCGAATTTTATGAAGCCTTTGGTATTAAAAAAGGTGATAAAATGTACATCGACCCGGATAAGCGTGTGAAGATCTGGTAAAATAAGATCTGAATATTAGCAAGTTAAAAGTGCAGATGTTTTTAAATGAATTCATCTGCACTTTTGCTAATTTGCCCGTTCTATGTTTCATGTTTTTTTAGATTGGTGGCATCAGCAAAGCTGGGTAGAATTAATTGGTGTAATAGCCGGTTTACTTTGCGTTTACCTTGCCGCCATCAATAATATCTGGAACTGGCCTTTCGCAATAATCAATGTCATACTGTACATCTATATTTATTTTAACACACAGCTGTATGCCGATATGGGCTTGCAGGTGTACCTGTTAGGTGTAAATATTTATGGCTGGTATTACTGGAGCAAGCGACCCGCTGCTGAAATAAAAGTCCCGGTTATTTCCATGAGTACAAGGCAATGGTTAATTTCTGTAATTATTGTAGCTGTTTGTACGCCTCTCTTAGGATTTACTTTAGTCAGTCTTTCCCCCATTCTTCATTACAAACCTGCTGCTTATCCTTATTTAGATAGCTTTTGTACCATGTGTAGTATCATTGCACAGATTTATCTTGCCCGTAAAGTTTTACAAAACTGGCTTATCTGGGTGTTTGTGGATATTATATATGTAGGCGTTTATATTGTAAAAGATTTACATGCTACCGCATTTATGTATGCGGTATTTGCTATCATTGCAGCCAAAGGTTACCTGGATTGGCGTAAAGAATATTATGCGCAATCTAACAAGGTGTTGTAATGGCATTAAACGAAAACATAATTAAGATAGCGGTAGTAGGGCCCGAATCGACAGGCAAGTCAACTATGTCTGCGTACCTTGCCAATCATTTCGGGACCGTATGGGTGCCCGAATTTGCACGTGGATACTGCGAAAACCTTAATGGCGATTATACCTGGCAGGATGAGGTCAATATGTTTTACGGACAGCTTGAGCTTGAAAAGGAAATGCTGCCAAAAGCTAAGAATGGCTTAATTATTTGCGATACTACCTTTATTACTATTAAAATATGGAGCGACCAGCTTTTCGGTAAATCTCCGCAGGAGGTTTTGGACGAACTGCCTAAGCATCCTTATGATCTTTATTTATTATTGGATATCGACCTGCCCTGGGAAGATGATCCTTTGCGCGATTTCCCCGATATGCGCGAACATTTTATGCAGGTATGGCATAACGAATTGCAAACCCTTGATGCAAATTACACCGTTGTTTCAGGCACTGGCGACGAACGTTACAGTAATGCCGTTGCTGCTGTAAATCAATTTCTTAAATCCCTTTAATTTTTTTAGCTTTCTGTGCAACGTTTGAAAAAACGCTGTGTCTTTTAGTTTGAAAGCTAATCACAGTTGGAAGCAGTTTATATAGACAAACATTATAGCCTGGTGGCTGAGTGTAAGCAGGGAAGCAAAAAAGCCTGCTACGAGCTGTATCGTTTATACGCCAAAGCTATGCTTAATGTGGCCTACCGTATTGTAGGCAATGTTGAGGAGGCCGAAGATGTATTGCAGGAGGCATTCGTAGATGCTTTTGCCAAGCTCAAAGATTTCAGGCAGGAAACAACCTTTGGCCTGTGGCTTAAACAAATTGTGGTACACCGGTCTATCAACCTTTTACGCAAACGCAAGCTGCAGCTTGTAGAAATAGGCGAAGGCGAAATAGACAATATTGCTGACGAATCAGAATACGATGATGAGGATATGCAATACCAAGTGGCCCAGGTTAAACAAGCCATACAAGAGTTGCCCGAAGGCTATAGGGTGGTACTGTCTTTATACCTGCTGGAAGGTTACGACCACGAAGAGATAGCGCACATATTACATATTAACGAAAATACATCAAGAACCCAGTTTTTGAGAGCAAAAAGAAAATTGAGTGAAATTTTAAAGCAGAAAGGAAAAGTAGCATGAGCAAGCGATTAGAAGATTTCATACACGATAACCGCGAAGAGTTTGATGATTTAACGCCAAGAGCAGCGTTATGGGATAATATAGAAAAGCAACTGTCTTTTAAGGAGATGCCTAAAAAGCGCGAAGTAAAGACATTTTCATTAGGGTTTGTACTTCGGTTGGCGGCCATGATTATCATGGTAATGGGGATTGGCTTTGTGGTTTATTTGAGAAATGAAAAGCGTACAGGTGGTGTAGATCTGGCAGCTATCAACCCCGAGTATGCGCAGCAGCAAAAACACTATGCTTCGCTTGTGAAAGAGAAACGCCACGAGCTGCTGAACGTTGCCAAAACAGACCCGCAACTATACCAGGAGTTCAGCATCGACCTTGCTAAAATGGACTCTACCTATAAAAAGCTTACTAATGAGTTAAAAACCAGCCCTAACCAGGAACGTGTTTTACGTGCAATGATCCGGAACTTGCAGGTGCAAAGCGAGGTTTTAAATCAGCAATTACAGATTATAGAACAGTTTAACCAGCAAAAAAATCAAGACAATGAAAATAAAAGTATTTAAAAGTATGCTGCTCTACATCACCTTTATGGCTACTGCCATCAATGTGTTTGGGCAGCAGGCATTGACACTCACTCCTGACTTGTCATACTCAGCCGATGATTTCACTTACACAACAAGTACATTAAATGTAGAGGATACTACTTATCAGAAAAAGCTGCGCAAACTGCAGGATCAGATGCAGGATCTGCAAAAGCAGATGAGCAAAATACGCTCGGAGCAGTATAGGAAGAATGCAGAGATCTATCGTAAAAACTCAGAAAAGCTACGTGAGAGCTTAAAGGGTTTTTCTAATAAAACTTATGTATTTGCCGACAGCGTGTCGGGCTTTAGCAAAGGTTTAGGTGTTACCCTGTCAAATAGTATAAGCAGGACATTTGCTTACAATGATTACGGCGACGACTATGTTAAAAAGAAACTGCAAAGCGGTGATGCGAAAGAAAAGATCAAAAACTATTCGAAAAGCTACAGTGTAGACCGCGATGATAAGATCCAGATCGAAAATAAATTCGGTAAGGTTACTGTAAATACCTGGAACAAGAACGAAGTTAAGGTTGATATACAGATCAAAGCAGATGCTGACGATGATGATGCCGCACAAAAGCTGCTTGACCGCGTAAGCATTGGCGATTCAAAAAGCAATTCGGTAGTATCATTTAAAACTACCATTGATAACGATGATAATAATAACTGGGGTACTTGGATAAACGGCGGCCGTGGCCATGTGCGCAAGATAGAAGTAAACTACACCATATATATGCCTGCTAAAACTTCGATAGATATTACCAATAAATATGGAAGTACGGAGCTTCCTGATCTGACAGGTAAGGTAGTTATTAATAACTCATACGGCAGCCTTTTAGCAAAGGGCTTAAGTAATCCTGATAATACAATTACGGTAAAGTATGGCAGCGCACGTATAGATAATATTGTAGGCAGTGACGTAAATGTAGCTTATGGCAACCTGGTGATTGGCGAGAGTGATAAGTTAAACGCCGATATTAGCTATGGCTCTGCAAAAATTGGCAAGATCAGGACGTCTGGTAGTATCAATGCTAAATTTAGCGGTACTGTGCAGGTTGCCGATGTAGATAAAAATGTGAAGAGCCTTTCGGTGACTACCAACTACTCTTCTGTTAAAATTGGTTTGGGTAATAATCCTAACGCCGACTTTGATGTAACCGTTAAGTATGGCAACTTCGATCATGGTAATGTACCGTTAGTGATCACTACTTCATCTGATGACGACAAAAGGCACTATAGCACAATTAAAACCTACAAAGGGAAATTAGGTAAAGGCGATGCAGACAAGGTAATTACGGTTAAATCAACTTTTGGCAGCGTAAAATTCGACTAAATAAAAAGAGCCTCTGTACCGAGGCTCTTTTTATTTTAAGTGTAGATAATACAGTATTGAATAATATTATGGTTGTATTGCCGTTATTAAAATATTGCGTTTAATTAGTTTGTTTAATGCATTGACCCTGTCTGCGAGAGACGGGGTTTTGCGTGTTAATACTATATGATATGCAAATGAGTGATATTATTTATATCACACGGCAAAGCAAACCTTTTAAATATTCTCCTTCCGGGAATGAAGCCCGCACCGGGTGATCTTCGGGCTGGCAGAACTGGTAAATAAACTGAACTTCTTTACCTGCATCAAGTGCTGCCCAGGCCAATACCTGCTTAAAGGTATCAATATCCATAGCGCCCGAACATGAATAGGTGGCCAGTAAACCACCGCTATTCAGTAACAACATAGCAATACGGTTAAGGTCTTTATAAGCCCTCGAGGCGCGGTCTAAGGCAGAGCGTGAAGGTGCATATTTCGGCGGGTCGAGTACAATCACATCAAACTTTTCACCTTCTTCTTTAAATTTGCGTAGTTGCTTATTTACGTCCGACTGTATCGCCGAGTGTTTAGCTGCATCAAGTTTATTTAGTTCAATATTCTTTTTCAGGGTATCAATAGCCAGAGCCGAGCTATCAACGCTGGTCACATTAGCCGCCCCGAATCTTAAGCTATTTAAAGTAAAACCACCGGTATAAGAAAAGCAGTCGAGAACCTTTTTGCCAGCAGTATGTTCTGCTACGATGCGGCGGTTATCGCGCTGGTCGCAGTAAAAACCGGATTTTTGCCCTTCGGCTATATTAATACCATAAGTAAGGCCGTTTTCTTTTACTTCAACCAACTCTGGCGGTGGGCTGCCTGCTAAAACACCGCTGGTTGTTTCCAGTCCCTCATGTTCGCGGGAACCTGCATCACTTTTATCAAAAATACCTTTCGGCTTAAGCAGCTTTTGCAGTTCATCAATAATCACAGCTTTATTATTTTCAATACCTGAAGTAAGGATCTGTAACGACAGGTAATCAGCATATTTGTCAACAATCAGTCCCGGCAGGTAGTCAGCCTCGCTAAAAATTAAACGGCAGGTGTTGGTATTGCCGTCAGCTAAAATGTTCGCACGGCCGTTAACGGCAACGCCAATCTTTTTACGGAACCAGTCATCGTTGATCTGCACATCCTCGTTCCACTCTAACAGTCTTAATGCCACCCGCGATTGGCTGTTGTAAAAGCCATAAGCTAAAAATTTGCCTTGTGCATCAACCAGGCGCACCACATCGCCATTGGCAGGTTTGCCCTTTACGCGCTCAACCGCACCTGAAAATAACCAGGGATGGCGTTGCATTACTGCCTTTTCTTTTCCTTTTTTAAGGATAACATCGATCATAACGCAAAGATAAGATTTGGTTGTCAGTTGTCTGTTATCAGTTACCAGTATCTGTCAATAACCAGATACTCGATTAATTTCCGACACAGACAACGGATAACAGGAAACTGAAAAAATTTTATCTTTGCCGCCATGGAAACTATCTCCTGGAGCGATTTTGAGAAAGTTGAATTGTGTGCCGGTACTATTTTAGAAGCGCATGATTTTCCTGAAGCACGCAAACCAGCGTTTAAGGTAAAGGTAGATTTTGGCTCGCATGGCATTAAATGGTCGAGCGCGCAGATCACCAAACATTACACTAAAGAGGAGCTGATAGGCCGCCAGATCTTAGCTGTAGTTAACTTTCCCAAAAAACAGATCGCAAATTTTATGTCAGAATTTTTGGTTACAGGTTTAGCCGATGAAAATGGTGACATCGTGTTATCGGCAATTGACAAGCCAGTGCCAAACGGGAGCAAATTGATTTAATATGTTGTGGATTTTAGGTCCGCAGCTGATTGGGTTAATTATGATTGCAATCGGCTGTGTTCAGAAAAAATTCCCTCCTAAAAGCATTAACAGCCTGTACGGATACCGTACGGCGCTTTCTATGCAAAACCAGCAAAACTGGGACGAGGGTAACTTGTATAGCGCTAACTTACTTGTTAAAATAGGGCTTACAGCATTTATCACCGGGTTATTACTATCGGCAGGTTTATACATGACTGATATTGATGACCAGGCGCTTGGCATTATTCAAATGGTAACGGTATTGCTTTCGGCATTTACCATTCCATTTGTGGTGATCTACTTTACCGAGCGGCATTTAAAACACATTTTTATAAAAGCAGATTAATATGCGGTATATCACCTTCGATGATGAGGCCACACTTTCGCCGGATGAGTTTTTTATGGATCAGGCGTTGTACGAAGCCAGGCAGGCTCTTGCCGAAGATGAGATACCTATTGGCGCTGTTGTGGTTTGCAAAGGCCAGATCATCGGGCGCGGGCATAACCTTACAGAGCGGTTGAACGATGTATCTGCCCATGCCGAAATGCAGGCCTTAACCGCTGCTGCCAATTATATGGGCGGTAAATACCTGCCCGATTGTACCTTGTATGTTACTATGGAACCCTGCGTTATGTGTGCAGGGGCGTCATACTGGTTTCAGATTGGAAAGATTGTATTTGGTGCTTATGATACCAAGCTTGGTTTCGGCAGGCTTAATCAGAAAATCACCCACCCTAAAACTATGGTAACCGGTGGCATACGTGAGAACGAATGTTCACAACTGGTTCGCGATTTTTTCAAAAATAAACGCGCTAAAAAGCGTTGAGCTCATATTAAATGTTACTGGTAATAAATATTGACATTAGCAGAACAAATATTTAATAGTGGGCTTTATATTTGTAATACATTCTTTAACCTTAAAATAAAGTATTATGGCATTCGAATTACCGGCGCTACCATACGCAACAGACGCTTTGGAACCACACATTGATAAAATGACTATGGAGATTCACCATGGTAAACATCATCAGGCTTATGTTACTAACCTTAACAAAGCTTTAGAGGGCAAGCCAGAGGCGAACAGCAGCATCGAAGAAATCGTAAAAAATATTTCAAAATTTCCTGCCGCTGTACGTAATAACGGTGGTGGCCACTATAACCACACTTTATTCTGGACTTTATTATCACCAAACGGTGGTGGTGAGCCTACAGGCGAATTAGCGCAAGCAATTAACAGTACTTTCGGTTCATTTGCTGATTTCAAAACTAAAGTGAATGAAGCTGGTGCTACCCGTTTTGGTTCTGGCTGGGCTTGGTTAATTGTTACTCCTGAGAAAAAATTAGCGGTTACTTCTACTCCAAATCAGGATAGCCCTTTAATGGATATCGCTGAAGTAAAAGGTACACCAATCTTCGGTATCGACGTTTGGGAGCACGCTTATTATTTAAAATATCAGAACCGCCGTCCGGATTATCTGGCTGCGATCTGGAATGTGATCAACTGGAATCACGTTGCCGAATTATACAAAAAGGCAATCGCGTAACTAAATCCTCCCCTTTAGGGAAGGCGTAGAATATTTTAAAAGGCCGCTGCACTTGTAGTGGCCTTTTTTTATTGCCAAGTTTTTCAGACTTTGCTGCCAATATTTACTTTACTTGCTAAACAATTGTGTGGTTTTACTTTTTATACTGATAAAAAAACAGATCATGAAAAAGCTATTTCTTCCATCCTTATTACTTTTATTAACCACATTAGAGAGCTGCCGTGTTATAGGTGATATTTTTAAGGCAGGTGTATATGTAGGCGTTATTGTAGTGCTTGTTGTCGTATTCCTGATCTTTTGGCTGATATCAAAGTTCAGGGGTAATTAGTTTGTTTATTTTATGAAAGCAGTTGTTTTGGAAAGCGCCGAAAGGCCTGTTGTATATAAAGAGATTGATAAGCCTGTATTAGAGGCTGGTGAGGTGTTGGTGCAGGTAAAGGCTGCAGCATTAAATCGTCGCGATTACTGGATCACTATAGGGCAGTACGCGGGGATCAGGTATCCTTCGGTATTAGGGTCTGATGGTGCAGGTATTGTAGTTGACGTTGCCGATGAAACCGATAAACACTGGCTTAATCAGGAGGTGATAATTAATCCAAGCAACAATTGGGGCGAAAGCAATGAGGTAAAGTCTGAGGACTTTAAAATATTAGGCTTGCCTGATTATGGCACCCTTGCCGAATACGTAAAGGTAAAAGCAGAGTATTTGCATCACAAACCGGCACATTTAAATTGGGAACAGGCAGCTGCTATTCCTTTGGCGGGTTTAACAGCCTATCGTGCCTTATTTACCAAAGGCCGGGCAAAGGCGGGTGATAAAGTGCTAATTGTTGGTGTAGGATCGGGCACAGGCACTTTTGCCTTGCAATGGGCGGTTTCTGCAGGGTGCAAAGTTTTTGTAACATCAGGTAGTGGTGATAAAATTGACCGTGCCCGCCACTTAGGTGCGGCAGCAGGTGTAAATTATAAAGCGCAGGACTGGGCAGAGGAGTTAAAGCACCTTGCAGTCGGGTTTGATGTAGTAATTGATAGTGCTTTGGGTAATGAGTTTACAAAAATCATTGATCTGTGTAATCCAGGTGCCCGTATTGTAACCTTTGGCGGAACAGCAGGCAATATTCCGGCATTTAATGCCCGTCCGCTATTTTGGAAACAGCTGGAGCTTTTGGGTACCACAATGGGAACTCCGCAGGAGTTTGAAGCCATGCTTAAGTTGATTAGCGACAAGCAGATCGTACCCGTTGTTGATGAGGTATTTGCCATGGCAGATGCGCAAAAAGCTTTTGATAAGATGAAAGATTCGTCGCAGTTTGGCAAGCTGGTGTTAACCAACTGATGGATACCTTAAAGCTTATTGTTGAAGATATAAAGAAAGAGACTGCTGACACGTCTACATTCTTTCTGCGCGAAGCTTCGGGTGATAAAATCAGTTACGAGGCCGGGCAATTTTTAACACTGGTGTTTAGCCATCATAACGAGGAAATAACCCGTTCTTACTCGCTGAGTTCTTCACCTGATGATGACTTACTGAGCATTACAGTGAAGCGGATACCAAATGGCGAAATTTCCAGATTCCTGCTCACTCATGTAAAAGTCGGAGATACGCTTAACGCTATTCCACCTGCCGGGCGCTTTGTATTGCCAGCAGACTTGAAACAAAAACAGCTGATTTTCTTTGCTGCGGGTAGTGGCATTGTGCCTGTTTATGCGCAAATTAAGTATGCCTTGAACAGGTATCCTGATAAGCAATTCTTTTTAGTTTATAGTAACCAATCGGCTGATGGTGTGATCTTTAAAACAGAACTAGATAATCTATCTGCTACAAATAAAAATTTGGCAGTACATTGTCTTATCAGTGATGAAGGTAGGCGCCTTAACAATGCAGTTGTAGAAAAACTGATCAATCAATTTAGCGTAGATTCAAACGATTCACTCTTTTACATCTGCGGGCCGTTTGCGTACATGCGTATGGTAAGGATGAGTTTACATTACCTTGGTGTGCATGACGACCGCATAAAGCGCGAAAACTTTGTGCTGGAAACGGTGCCGGTTACCAGTCCGGTCACAAATTTTCCACCGAGGGAAATCCGAATTAAATACAAGGGAGATTGGCATGATATCATCGTTGGCGAAAACCAATCGATATTGCAAGCTGCACTGCAAAACAAGATATCACTGCCTTATAGCTGCCGTAGTGGGATGTGTTCAGCATGTTTTACCAAATGCACAAGCGGTAAAGTTGAAATCATTAAAAACGAAGTGCTGACACCGGATGACATCAGCAACGGTTATATCCTTACCTGTACCGGTCACCCGGTTACTGATGATGTGGTAATTGAATATAAGGATTGATAAAAGGTGCCCTGATCGGTTGATTAGCAATTATCGCTAATAAGTTCGTTTGGTAAAGATAGGGATTGCTTCGTCGTGCCTCCTCGCAAAGACAATAGTTTTATAGTACGTCATTGTGATCAGCTTTATTAATCAGCAACAGAAACCCTTGCTTTACGCGTTGTTACGTGCTTTACTTTTTTGCGTTTTAGGCTTTTTGCGTTTGCCTAACCAAATGATAAAACCTGTCACCGGCAAACTGGCGCAGATTAGGCTGGCCATAAAAGCAATGATCTTTCCGGTAAGTCCCAATGCCTGCCCAACGTGGATATCGTAGTTGAGGTCATTAAGTTTTAAACCTAGGCTTTTCTTCGTATTAGGCAGAGATCTTAGCAGCTTGCCTGTATAACGGTCAAATTCATAACTATCCGAATTGCCGTAGCGCATAGACTTTTTGTAAGCCGTTACGCCAATTGCTCCGGCTGCTGATTCATCGTCGCTGATCAGATACATTTCGGCATTAGGCGATTGCTGCTGAGCATAAAGCAATGCTTTGTCAATTACCGGGAAGTTTACGGCGTGTGCTTTTTGCAACGAGTCTGATTTTGGATAATTGGTTTCATTAGCATAGGTCTTGCCTAAATTTCCGGCCGAATAGATGCCCTTCCTAACCCATTCAAAAGAAATGGATAAACCTGTTACAGCCAGTACAATGGCAATGGCAGTGGCATAAAAACCAAGCACATTGTGCAGGTCATAATTAACACGGCGCCAGCGGCCGTTCCATTTAATATTAAAGCTGCGTTTACGGTCTGACTTCCGTTTAGGCCACCATAGAATGATACCAGTAATCATCAGTACCACGAATATAATCACAGAAACGCCAACAATCATTCCGCCGATTTTAGGCGGCAATAGCAGGTATAAGTGAATGTATTCTACTACTACAAAAAAGTTGCTTTGCATTAATTCTGTATGCAAAACCTTACCATTATAAGGATCTATAAAAACAGAATAGTAGCCTTTTTTAGGGACATTAGCTAACGCACCGGCAGGGCGATCTTTACCGTAATAATAAACATAGTTTACTGCCGCACCCGGAAAAGCTTTTTTTGCGGTTTCTTTTAAAACCGACGGATTTACATACGCTTTATTTTGCACCTCAACGTGGCGGTAGCTATGCAAAGCATCCTGTATCTCATCCTGAAAGCAGAATATACAACCAGTAATACTTACAATAAACACCACCAGCCCGGAAATAAATCCGAGCCAGCGATGTATAAATAATATGGTCTTTTTAAACTTCGTCATGCCAAGTATTAAAACCTGTAGCCAATGCTTGCACGTATGTTACGCGGCGCTTCTGCCTGCCAGGTATAAACAGTTTTGCCTTCAGGGTTTAAGTAATCTTCGTGGCCGCCAGAGTACAGGTATTTATTAAATACGTTATTCACTACAACCGAAAGATTAAATTTCTTCCATTGGTATGATGCACCGGCATCTGTACGGAAGTAGTTTGGCAGATCAGCAGTACCAGAACCTAAGCTCCACGGTAAGCGGTGTAGTTGCCACTGATAACCTGCTGAAAAACCAAGCCCTTTGAGCTCTCCGTGTTGTATACGATACGTTAACCATGTATTGGTTACATGCTTAGCAAAGCCAGGTACAGGGTTACCAACATTATTTGGATCTGTATCTTTTGAAATCTCTGAATTGGTATATGCGTAGTTAGCCATTAAACTTAACCCATTAACAATCTCACCACGTGCATCAAATTCAACACCGTGAGTTTTAGTTTGGCCTAATTGCACTACGTATGGTGTGTTAGGCCTGTCTGGGTCGGCAACCAACTGGTTGTTTTTAAGAATGCGATACACAGAAACGGAAGTGCTCCATTTTCCATCGAACCAATCGCGTTTAATACCACCTTCAAGGTTATTGCCGGTGATAGGTTTTACAGAGCCACCACCAAAAATATTACCTGTTTGTGGGATAAATGCCTGATCAAACACACCGTAAAGTGAAGTATTAGGATCAATTGAATAACTAACACCAATACGTGGCGTTACTTTTCTGCTTGCGCTCGTTCCAGCATAAGGATCAACTACCGTGGCATGGGTAAACCTGCCTGCTAATGTTAAGCGAAGCTTTTGATCAAAAAAGCCTAATTCGTCCTGCACATAAACCGATTGATATTTTTGCGAAGTTGCAGTACCAATGCCACGTTGGCTAAGTGGCTGGCTGCGGTCAAATGCAGGCCAGTTTACAGCACTATTATCCGGGTTGAAAATATTGAAGGGAGTTGTAGGGTCAAGTGATACTGAACGGCTGTAATCTGCAATGTAATATTTATCACCGAGGTCAACACCACCTAAAATGCGGTGCTTTAACCAGCCGGTTTGTACTTCGCCGTTAAAAAATGCCTGCAGGTTTTTAATGCGGTTGCTGGCGTCCCATAATCCAAGACTGCGGTTTACATCTCCATTGTCAAGTATGCTATTGATCCAATAGCTGTAGCCAACTTGTTTATAGTTAAAGTAAGAACCTTGCGCGGTAAATTTCCATTTGTCGCTAAACTTATGTTCGTAAGTTAAAAAGGCACTTTGGTCGTAAATGTTAGTTGCAGGGCTGTTTGCCGGCGCATTGGTAAAGTCACGTGGTAATGATGCATAGCCTTTTGTAGAGAACAGGTATGCAGTACCAAAAGCGTTCATCCGCTGAAACTGGTAAGTATACTCAGCAGTCAGGGTGTTTTTGTTGTCAAATTTATAACGCAAAACCGGGGCAACACCAAAGTGATTTGTAAAATCATACGGCCTGTATGACTCTGCAAGCTGACCCATTAAATTTAAGCGGTATTGTAATTTGCCATCTTTAGTTAACAAACCATCCAGGTCTGCGGTTGCACGGTAGTTGTTAAAACTACCTGCGCTAAAGTCAAAAGATTGGCGGTTTACGCCTGTGGGCTTTTTAGTCACCACATTATAAAAACCCGATGGATTGCCGTTAGCTAACATAAAACCTGCCGGGCCTTTTACGTATTCTATACGATCAACAAAAGCCATATCTTCATTGAGCGGCCCCCAGCTTGCTTCCAGGTTTACGCCGTTTCTGAAAGGTGCAAGCCTGTCGCCTCGTGCATTAACACGTGCATAGTTCCCCCAATGCTCCTGCATGGTTAAACCGCTTACGTTACGCGAAGCACCTTCCAGCATGTTGTAGATCTGCTGATCTTTAATCTGATCTGCAGTTACTACCTGGATATTCTGAGGGATTTGTACTAACGGCTCATTAAGGCGCAAGGTTGGCGACGGTTCGTCAACTTTGTATTTGCGTTTTCTGTCAGAGATGGAAACTTCTTTTAAAGCGTTGGCGCTCTCTTTAAGCATAAAGTTGATGGTAACAATGCCTTTAGTTACCGTTACGGATTGTTCTTCTGTTTGTAAGCCTACGGCTGAAACACGCAAAGTATAAGTACCGGATTTTACCTTATTTAACTGATAGCGGCCTGCTTCGTTGGTAATAGTACCAATAGAAGAGTTCATGATACCTACGGTTACTGCTTCGGCTGGCTGGCCATCTGCGGTAGTTACCGTACCTCTGATAGTACCTGTTTGCGCATAGGCTGTATGAAAGCTAAATCCCAAAAGGATTATTGATAAAAAGATGTAAAGTGGTTGGAGTCGTTGTGTTGTCATTATTTAGACTAATTATAAACAATGCGACAAAAGTAACCGCATTGTCATTACGATCCAAATAATTTAGACTAATTATAAATAATTTGTTAAATCTCTATTACTTCCTTCTTTTTCTTGTTCTTTAAACGCTTGGGGATAAAATCAAGGATCTCCGCTTTCAAAGCTTCGATCATACGGCGTTTCACAAAGTTCTTTTGAGTGACTATACTGATTTCCCGGGCGGGCTCAGGCGATTTAAAATAACGTACCTTATCCAGTTGTTTATCAGTGAGTTCAGTAATGGCGAGTTCGGGTAAAATAGTAGAGCCACTGTTTTGATCAACCATTCTTTTAAGAGTTTCTATACTACCTGTATTGTATTCAAAATGCTGGAAGCCTTTTGTGCTTTTACGGCGCTGGCAAATGTTAAGCACCTGGTCGCGCATACAATGTCCCTCATTCAATACCCATAATTCTTCTAAGTCTATGTCTTCTGATACTATGCTTTTCTTTTTAGAAAGCCTGCTGTTTTTAGATACATAAGCCACAAAGTTTTCATAAAACAAAGGCGTTTCAGTCAGCATGGGCTCATGCAAAGGGGTAGATAATATACCGCAATCTATCATTCCCAGTTTAAGTTGCTGAATGATCTGCGCTGTGGTCTGTTCCCACACAATCAGTTTCACCTGCGGATACTTTTCGATAAAGGTTGTAATGATACGGGGCAAGATATAAGGCGCTACGGTAGGTATAATACCGATTTTCAGTTCACCGGATAATTCTTTTTGCCGGTCGGTAATGATCTCTTTAATTTTCTGATGCTCTGCTAAAAGCACCCGTGCCTGTGCAATAATATCATTGCCTATTTCTGTAGGTATGACCGGTTGTTTGCTGCGGTCGAATATTTTAACACCAAGTGTATCTTCCAGCTTTTGTATCTGCATACTTAAGGTAGGCTGAGTAACAAAGCATTTTTCTGCTGCGGCTACAAAACTGCGGTAGGTATCAACGGCTACAATATATTCGAGTTGTACAATCGTCATGAACTAAAATTTGATGCAAAAATACGACTATAAAATTTATCTATACATTAAGAAATAATTATAGATACTCGGTTTGAAATAAAAAAGTCCTGCCGGGTCAATGGCAGGACTCACATCAAATTAACTATATTATGCAAAGCTGCAGCTTTGCTTGCAGGGGCTAATTGATTAACTACAACCCATAGAGTTACCGCAGTTTAAGCATTTATAACAGGTGCCGCTACGCACAGTAGTGTGTCCGCAGGTATTACATGCAGGGGCATCGCTTTGCACACCCATACTTAAATCAACACTAAGTTGTTTTTTAGCGCCGCTTTCTGATGTGGCTGCAATAGGCGCAGGTGTATAAATATTACTTTGGTCGGGGTTAAAATCATTATCCTCTAACTGTGGGTTACCCACCACTGCATTTTGTTCTGTAATTACATGTACCAGGTCGGTACGGTTCTGGTATTCATAACCCAGCATCCGGAAGATGTAATCTATAATAGATGTTGCGCTTTTGATATTAGCATGTCCCATTACCATACCTGCAGGTTCAAAGCGGGTAAAGGTAAACTTGTCTACATATTCTTCCAGCGGCACTCCGTACTGCAAGCCCACGGATACTGCTATGGCGAAGCAGTTCATTAATGAACGGAAGGTAGCACCCTCTTTGTGCATATCCACAAAGATTTCCCCTAAAGTGCCATCTTCATATTCGCCGGTGCGTACAAAAACAGTTTGCCCGTCTATGCTTGCTTTTTGGGTAAAACCGCGGCGTTTGGCCGGTAAGGTTTTCTTTTGCACCACACGGCTCAGTTTGCGCATAAAGCCGGTATCTTTTGATTTCTCGATGATGGCCATTGCCGCTTCCAGTACCTGCTCCTGTGTAAGGTCGCTTAGCTTTAATTCGGCAGCTTTACCTAAAACCTCTTCAACAGCTTCCAGTTTATCATCTTCTTCTTTTACATCGGATTTGGTAGATAACGGTTGCGATAATTTACAGCCATCGCGATAAAGTGCGTTAGCTTTTAATCCAAGCTTCCATGATAATTCATAGCAATCTTTAATCTCATCAACCTTAGCCTCATTAGGTAAATTGATGGTTTTAGATATGGCTCCTGAAAGGAAAGGCTGTGCGGCAGCCATCATTTTAATATGGCCATGTGCATGGATATAGCGTTCGCCTTTGGCGCCGCATTTATTGGCGCAATCGAATATCTCATAGTGCTCCTGTTTAAGGTAAGGCGCGCCTTCAATGGTCATAGTACCGCAAACGTATTCATTGGCTTCGGCTATTTGTTTGCTGTTAAAACCTAAGGCCCGCAACAGATTAAAGCTCATGGAATTGTAGGTTTCGGTAGTGAAGCCTAATCTCTTCAAGGCATCTTCGCCTAATGTCCATACGTTGAAGGCGAAGCCAATTTCAAAAGCAGAAACTACGGCTTTATCAAGTTTCTCAATCTCATCATCTGTAAAGCCTTTTGCTTTTAAGCTTTCGGGGTTGATGTGCGGTGCGCCCTTAATAGTAGCAGCACCTTTGGCATAATTTACTATGGCAGTAATTTCATGCTCCTGGTAACCTAAGTTTCTTAAAGCTTCAGGAACGGCCTGGTTGATGATCTTGAAGTAACCACCGCCTGATAGCTTTTTAAATTTCACCAGGGCAAAGTCTGGCTCTATGCCCGTTGTATCGCAGTCCATTACCAGGCCAATGGTGCCGGTTGGTGCAATAACGGTTGTTTGTGCATTGCGGTAGCCATGTTTTTCACCCATTTCCACAGCCTTATCCCAAGCATTGCAGGCAGCTGATAGCAAATAGTCGGGGCAGTTGCGCTGGTCTATACCCGGAGGCAAAATTTCTAAGCCTTCATAGTTCTCTGTCGAATTGTAGGCCGCGTAGCGGTGGTTACGCATTACACGCATCATGTGTTCACGGTTTTCTTTGAAACGGCGGAATGAGCCAAGCTCGCGCGCCATCTCGGCCGAGGTAGCATAAGCAGTACCGGTCATAATAGCGGTAATAGCGCCGCCAATAGCACGTGCTTTATCACTATCGTATGGAATACCGTTAACCATTAAGGCCGAACCCAGGTTGGCATAACCTAAACCAAGGGTACGGTAGTCGTATGATAGTTCGGCCACCTCTTTAGAAGGGAACTGTGCCATCAGTACAGAAATTTCCAATACGATGGTCCACACGCGGCAGCTATGTTCAAAGCCTTTCACATCAAACTGGCGGGTATGTTTATCAAAATAATGCGCCAGGTTAATGGATGCCAGGTTACATGCGGTGTTATCCAAAAACATGTATTCTGAACATGGGTTCGATGCATTGATGCGCCCACCTTCAGGGCAGGTATGCCACTCGTTGATAGTGCTGTCAAACTGCACACCCGGATCAGCACAAGCCCAGGCAGCAAAAGCGATGTCGTCCCAAAGTTTTTGTGCAGAGATCGACTTTACTGTTTTATTGTTCAAACGGCCAATCAAATCCCAGTTTGATCCGCTGTTTAAAGCTTTGAAAAAGCTGTTAGGAATACGGACAGAGTTGTTGGAGTTTTGACCTGATACGGTACGGTAGGCTTCACCTTCATAATCTGATGAATAACCGGCTGCAATCAATGCTGCTACTTTTTTCTCTTCTTCTACCTTCCAGTTTACAAAGCCTTCAATTTCCGGATGGTCCAGGTCAAGGCAAACCATTTTGGCTGCACGGCGTGTTGTTCCGCCTGATTTGATGGCACCCGCTGCACGGTCGCCAATTTTCAGGAACGACATTAAGCCTGATGAGTAACCGCCGCCGGATAGTTTTTCGTTTTCGCCACGGATGCGCGAAAAGTTGGTGCCTACTCCTGAGCCGTATTTGAATATACGTGCCTCGCGTACCCAAAGGTCCATAATGCCGCCTTCGTTCACCAGGTCGTCATCAACAGATAATATAAAACAGGCATGCGGCTGCGGGCGTTCGTAAGCCGAAGTCGACTTAGTCAATTTTTCAGTAATCGGGTCAACGTAATAATGCCCCTGTGGTTTACCTGTGATACCGTAAGATGTATGCAAGCCGGTATTGAACCATTGTGGCGAATTTGGTGCGGCCAACTGTCCAACTATCGTGTAAACTATTTCATCGTAAAATACCTGTGCATCCTGGGGGGAAGCAAAGTAACCGTAACGCATACCCCAATCTTTCCAGCAGTGGGCCATACGGTGTGCAACCTGTTTGATGCTTTTCTCTGAACCTAAGCTGCCATCGGGTTGAGGCACGCCGGCTTTGCGAAAATATTTTTGAGCAAGGATATCTGTAGCCACCTGCGACCATCCGGCCGGTACTTCAACATCATTCATTTCAAATACGGCATCGCCCGACGGATTACGTATCACCGACGATCGTTTTTCATATTTAAACAAATCATAAACATTTACACCCTCCCTGGTGAAATATCTGTCTAACTTAAGCCCTTTCTGGCCTCCTGGTTTTTTAGAAGTACTCTTGCCCATTTTGTTAAATATTTGTTAAAATAAGATAACCATAAGGTTCAGGCGTTTTAACTCAAATTTATCTATCGCAAATCCTTGTACAATCCGTAGTTTTCAACAGGTCTTTTACAAAACAGCCACTACAATGCGGTTGTGAATTTATTTGGCTCTTTTACAGGGCATTAAGGGTGTGGAAAACTATTGATATTGGAGTTTTTAAGGTTTTTTTTCTTAACTTGCGGGTCTGTTTAGGCACGTATATTGTAAAATGTATTAAAGTAGTTAAACTATAACATTAAATGTTTATCAAATAAACGTTAAACAAAAGCAAAAAGTCATGAGTTATCTAAGAATTTATTGGGATTTCCGTTTTGCAAAATTGGGTAAGCTTCAGGGTAAAGTTTGCAAAGCAAAGATCTACTAAAGGTAGGTACAACTAAATCCGGTGGGATATACGATATCCGCATTTATTATATAGCCGGACATCAAAAAAGGAATTAAATAAAAAGGGAATAATCATTTGATTATTCCCTTTTCTGTATCATTAAGTTTGTTGTTATTCTACAACAGTAACTTTTAGCATGTTGGTTTTGCCTTGTGCTTTGATAGGCACCGCTGCAGTATTAATTACCACATCGCCGGTTTCAACCAGGTTTTCAGTTTTAAGTATGCTGTTTACATCATTAATTGATTTATCAGTACTTTCTAAACCGTCATAGTAAAAGGCCTTTACACCCCAAAGCAAGCTTAATGTATTAAGCAGGTGCTGGTTTGATGTAAAAATGTAAGTATTGGCTTTAGGGCGGTGGCTCGAAATCTCGAACGCCGTATAGCCCGAAGTTGTCATGGAAACAATAGCCGAAGCATTGGTATGCTCTGCTAAATAAACAGCAGAACCGCAAAGCGCATCGCTTAAATAATTTGGCGAAGCAGGGTTTTCAACACTGTCTTTGTTTGCATAAAACGGATAGCCAAGTTCTTCAACGTTACGAACGATTTTAGCCATCGTTTCAATAACAATCAGCGGGAATTCGCCTACAGAAGTTTCACCGCTTAGCATCACCGCGTCGGCACCGTCTAAAACAGAGTTGGCAACGTCGTTAACCTCGGCACGTGTCGGGCGTGGCGTAGTGATCATTGACTCCAGCATCTGGGTAGCAACAATTACCGGTTTTGAAGCCGCACGGCATTTACGTGCAATCATTTTTTGCAACAAAGGCACTTCTTCAAGCGGCATCTCAACACCAAGGTCACCGCGGGCAACCATTACACCGTCTGTTTCGGCAATAATAGCGTCTATGTTGTCAATAGCTTCCGGTTTTTCGATCTTGGCAATTACGCGTGCCGATTTATTATTGCGGGCAATGATGCGTTTAAGGTCAATAATATCCTGTGCGTTACGTACAAATGATAAGCCTATCCACTCTACATCGCTTTGTAAAGCAAATTCAAGGTTTTCGATGTCTTCTTCAGTTAAGCTTGGGATAGACACCTTAGTATTAGGAAGGTTAACACCCTTGCGTGAAGTTAAGATGCCACCATGCAGTACTTCGCAGATAACAGTATCTTTTCTGTTGGTTTCAACTACTTTAAGCTGTAGTTTACCGTCGTCAAGCAATATGGTTTCACCAGCTTTAACATCCTGAGGGAACGACTCGTAAGTAATATATATCTGCTCGTCGTCGCCGATGCACTCATTGGTTGTAATTTTAACCTGTTTGCCATTTACTAAATGTACACCGCCATCTTTAACCAGGCCAATGCGGATTTTAGGGCCTTGTAAATCGGCCAGGATGCCAACATTAAGCTTGTATTGCTGGTTAATATCGCGGATCAGATCGATCACTTTCTGATGATCTTCGGGCTTACCGTGCGAAAAATTTAAGCGGCACACGTTTACGCCCGCCTGGATCATGGCTAATAACACATCCCTCTTGGCCGAGGCTGGGCCCATTGTAGCCACAATTTTAGTTCTGTTGTTAGATAGTTTCATATATTAATCGGGTCTGACTTTCTAATTTATAATGTTAATTGTATCAAGTATGTTGCAAATAGTGTCCGATTGACGCTTTTGAAAAACCGCGCTAAAATAAGAGATTTTCGCGTGATTTTATTTTTTTAGGATCAATCTTTACAGCGGCTACTATATCAGGTATTTTATTTAACATAGAGATAATATCTTCCAGATCCTGTGGGTCAATGTAGTTCTTTATCATTAAAAAATAATCTACTTCACGCATTTCTGGTATTAATAATCCATCTGATCCTTTGTTGGCAATAAAGTAAAAGTCGGTTTCGCTGGCCTCCCAGTAATGATTAAAGACCGAAAACCGTGCCGGGTCATCGTTATGATGTATATCAACCTCAAGGTCTGGCTGGCGTACAAAATTAAACCGCAACTGCTTGTTTATATAGTAGCAAATACGGTAATCTTTTAAGGAAGATGTAACAGCTATAAGTACAAAATCAAGGTCGATCTCAAACTTTAATACGCGCTTGTTCAAAGTTAGTTGCATTATTATAAGAAGGTAAAGCTACTGATTTGAAACACTTAGCGTAAACATTTGTTATTTTTTACTGTAAAGATTTTAGATTTGATATTTAAAGGAATTTACTTTTCTTTGCACAGAAAATTTATTAATCAATTAAACATCAAAGACCATGTCTGATATCGCTTCAAGAGTAAAAGCTATTATCGTAGAAAAATTAGGTGTTGACGAAAGTGAAGTAACACCAGAAGCAAGCTTCACCAACGACCTTGGTGCAGACTCGTTAGACACCGTGGAATTAATCATGGAGTTTGAAAAAGAATTTAACGTGGCTATTCCTGACGATCAGGCTGAGACTATTGGTACTGTTGGCCAGGCTATCGCTTACCTTGAAAAAAACGTTAAATAAGCTCCCTTACTACGTTTAAATGGAGTTTAAAAGAGTTGTAGTAACCGGGCTTGGCGCACTTACTCCAATTGGAAACACCGTTGCAGAATACTGGAGCGGGTTGATCAATGGAGTGAGTGGGGCTGCCTTTATCAAAAGTTTTGATACAACCCATTTCAAAACCAAGTTTGCCTGCGAGGTAAAGAATTTTGATGCCGATGCGTTTCTGGGCCGTAAAGATGCCCGGAAGCTGGATCCTTTTGTGCATTATGCACTGTTTTCAACAGAAGAAGCTGTTAAAGATGCCGAACTGAATTTTGACACCTTAGATACCAATCGTATCGGTGTGATCTGGGGTTCGGGTATCGGCGGCTTAAAAACCTTTCTGGACGAAGTAGTGAATTTTGCTAAAGGTGACGGTTCGCCGCGGTTTAATCCTTTCTTTATCCCTAAAATGATTGCTGATATCGCCCCGGGCCATATCTCCATCAAATACGGCTTACGCGGACCGAACTTTACCACTGTATCTGCCTGCGCATCATCAAACAATTCGCTTATTGACGCCTTTAACTACATCCGTTTAGGCAAAGCGAACATGTTTATCACAGGCGGTTCAGAGGCGATTATTAATGAGGCCGGTATTGGCGGTTTTAACGCCATGCATGCGCTTTCTACCCGCAATGATGACCCTGCAACGGCATCGCGCCCGTTTGATCTTGACCGCGACGGTTTTGTTGCCGGTGAAGGTGCAGGTACCATTATACTGGAAGAGCTGGAGCATGCCAAAGCACGTGGTGCAAAAATTTATGCTGAAATGGTAGGCGGTGGCATGAGTGCCGATGCTTATCACATGACAGCTCCGCATCCCGAAGGCTTAGGTGCTGCCCTGGTAATGAAAGCTGCCCTTGAAGATGCTAATATGACACCTGCAGATATTGATTACGTTAACGTACACGGTACGTCAACGCCTATCGGCGACCCACAGGAAGTTAAAGCTATAACAGATGCTTACGGTGATGATGTTTACCGCATTAATATCAGCTCGACCAAATCAATGACCGGTCACCTTTTAGGTGCTGCCGGTGCGGTTGAAGCTATTGCGGCCATCCTTGCTGTTAAAAATGATATCATTCCGCCAACCATCAACCACTTTACTGATGATCCGGCATTTGACAATCGTATTAACTTTACCTTTAACCAGGCGCAAAAACGTGTTGTGCGCGCTGCACAAAGCAATGGCTTTGGTTTTGGTGGGCATAATGCTTCTGTGATATTTAAAAAATACCAAGATTAAGTGTGTTTGAATGCCAGTAAGACGGTTTTATAAGCTTTACTTATCACCAAGCAGGAAATACGTAAAAACATTAAAAAATTTGCTCGGCTTTGTGCCGGGCAATTTGTCTTTATACCGGTTAGCATTTCGGCATAAGTCGGTTGCGCAAAGTGTAAAGAAGGGTGTTAAAAACAGTAATGAAAGGCTTGAATTTTTAGGCGATGCCGTGTTAGGCAGCGTTGTTGCCGAGGTGCTTTTTAAATTGTACCCCTACAAAGACGAAGGCTTTTTAACCGAGCTGCGTTCAAAAATAGTTAATCGTGTTAACCTTAATCAGCTGGGGCGTAAACTGGGGTTTGAAAAACTGGTGGAGTACGATAGCCGCATGATCAGTAATACCCGCCAGGGATCACTTTTAGGCGATGCTTTTGAAGCTTTGGTAGGTGCTGTATACCTGGATAAGGGATATGATTTTACCAAAAACTTTCTGATCAATCACATCATTAAGCCGCACATTGATATCCATACATTAGAGCAAACCGAAACTAATTTTAAGAGCAAGCTGATTGAATGGTGCCAGCGCCACGGCAAAGATATTCTTTTTGAGCATATCACTAATCAGGATGGCGAAAGCAGCAAATTGTTTACGATTTGTGTAAACATTGACGGCGATATTATGGGTACCGGTAAAGAATTCAGTAAAAAGCTTGCCGAGAAACTGGCCGCAGAAAAAGCCTGCGAAGCTTTAGGGATATAAAAGTATTTTTATCGCGCTTCGGGCAAATCCATCCAAACTACTTCTCCGTCTGAAATAGCTTTAGTAAAACTTACCACCCATTTTTGACCAGAATCGTTAGCTAATTCAATATCGATATAGTTACCTTCAACTTCTTTCGGATCAGGTAATCGCTCGCGGGCTTGTTTAATAAGTTCTTTATTGATCATGGCTTTGAATGGAATATATCTACAGGTGCCTGGTAACCGACCTTCTTAAATGTTTCATA
This sequence comes from Mucilaginibacter sp. KACC 22063, assembly GCF_028736115.1. Lineage (NCBI taxonomy): Bacteria > Pseudomonadati > Bacteroidota > Sphingobacteriia > Sphingobacteriales > Sphingobacteriaceae > Mucilaginibacter > Mucilaginibacter florum. Next base: position 630,304 of record NZ_CP117877.1, read on the forward strand.
TGATTTTTTAATATAGGCGATAATATCATAATCAGCCCATTTCTTCAGATCATCATATGATGGCCGATAGTTTTCCATAAAATGTTTAAGATCATCACCGGTTAAACCTGTAGTTTTCGATACCAGTTCGGGCGTATACCTGCGGTCAACCTCGGTGGCTTCCTGCTCGCGTTTGGCATATTTTATAAAACGCTTTTCATTTTTGGCATCCTTGCCAAATAACTCGTGCAAGGTGGTAAGCGGGTTAAAAATGCGTGCCAATACCGGTGGATCGCCATCAAAATATATACCCTTCTTGCGGTAGTCCGTAATTACCCCGTTAAGTTCCTGCTTTTTGGTTTGCCCCTGTATGGTAACCTGATCCAGGGTAATACTTGGCAATAAAGTGATATATAAGGGGCTGTAGCTGTCGACACCTTGCTTATAGGGTGTAAAGCCCTCTTTCTCTACAAGGATAGTGTCGCCAATACTTGCTTTGATGATAAATTCTCCGTAGAAATTACTTTTGCAGCTCTCGTTGGTCTTTAGGTTGGTGATGGTTGCAGCCGCAATCTTCTCCAGCATTCCTTTTTTAAACAAGATGCCACGTACATATTCAGCCTGCTGTGCTTTTGTAAGCAAAGGCATAAACAGCATAGCCAGCAGCACGTATTTAGAAAAAAAGTTTTTGAGCATACCCTTGGTAAATATACATATAACAACGTTTGGTAAATGTGAAAAAGTGTTAAACACTCCGTAAAGCTATATCGGTCGTTGCCTTTAAGTTAAAGTTTTTATCTTTGTGATATGTGAATACTCCACGTCCTAATGCCTGATTGTGCAGGCCATTTCTTTACCATATTTCACTTATCTGTTTATTTTTCTATTAACTGAGGATGAAGCCTTATTTGCGTCTTTTTGACTTTTCACAAAAAATTAATTATAAAAACGAAATCCTGGCAGGGCTAACCGTAGCCATGACCATGATCCCTGAATCATTATCTTTTGCCATACTTGCCGGTTTTCCGCCGCTGGTGGGTTTATATGCTGCCCTTATTATGGGTTTAGTTACCGCAATTTTTGGCGGCAGGCCGGGCCTGGTATCAGGCGGGGCGGGCGCTACCGTAGTGGTTTTAATAGCACTTATGAAATCTAACGGGATCGAATATGTGTTTGCAGCAGTAGCTTTAGCGGGTGTTATCCAGATATTGATCGGGGTTTTCAAACTGGGGAAATTTATAAGACTGGTACCGCAGCCTGTAATGTATGGCTTTGTAAACGGACTTGCCGTTATCATTTTTATGGCCCAGTTAGAACAATTTAAACACGTAGTTGACGGGCAAGAGCAATGGCTTACCGGGCAGCCATTGTTTATAATGGGCGCACTTGTGGCTTTAACAATAGCCATTATTCTGCTGCTGCCTAAAATAACAAAGGCAATCCCGCCATCGTTGGTGGCAATAATTGTGGTTTTTGCATTGGTACTGGGGTTTGGCATTCCTACTAAAGTGGTAAGAGACATTGCTGCGGTAAGCGGCAGTTTGCCCCCTTTCCATGTACCGCAGGTGCCGTTTAATTTAAATACATTGCAGATCGTGCTTCCTTATGCGCTAATTATGTCATGCGTAGGCTTAACAGAAGGCCTGCTTACTTTAAATCTGGTTGACGAGATGACAGGTACCAAAGGCAATAGTAACCGCGAGTGTATAGCGCAGGGCAGCGCAAACATGCTGAACGGGTTTTTCTTCGGCATGGGCGGCTGCCCCATGATTGCGCAAACACTGGTCAATCTTTCTGCCGGTGCAAGAGCAAGGCTGTCGGGTATTATAGCTGCGTTAACTATTTTGTTAATTATACTGGCAGGTGCCCCTGTTATTGAACGTGTGCCTATGGCTGCATTAACAGGTGTAATGATTATGGTAGCCGTAGGTACTTTTGAGTGGGTTAGTTTTCGTATCATTAACAAAATGCCTAAGCAGGATATTTTTGTAGGCATATTGGTGGCTGTAATTACCGTATGGCTGCATAACCTTGCACTTGCTGTACTTATTGGTGTTATTATTTCGGCATTGGTGTTTGCATGGGAAAGTGCTAAGCGCATCAGGGCACGTAAGTATCTCGACGAAAAAGGTACAAAGCATTATGAAATATATGGCCCGCTCTTTTTCGGTTCGGTAACGGCATTTAACGAAAAATTTGATGTAACAAATGATCCGGAACAGGTAATTATTGATTTTAAAGACAGCCGCGTAGCTGATATGTCGGCAATTGAAGCTTTGAACAAACTTACCGAACGGTATCATAAAGCAGGCAAAACCCTGCACCTTAAACACCTGAGCGGTGATTGCAGACGCTTACTGAAAAATGCCGAAGATATAATCGATGTTAATATTGTGGAAGACCCTGCATATGTAATAGAGTGATTTACAAATCACTTTAATGCGTAGCTCAATTCTGCCAGTCCAATAAATCACAAAAAAACTTATCTTTGCACATGTTAAAGTCAATGACAGGGTACGGCATTGCTGTAACCGACTCTGGCAGCACCAAATATACGGTAGAGATCAAATCTCTGAACAGCAAGTTTCTCGAGCTGTCGCTGCGCATGCCTAAAGCTTTGTCTGATAAAGAATTTCAGTTGCGTACCGAATGCAACAAGCAGATAGAACGTGGTAAGGTAAATCTGAGCATCAATATTGAATATGCCGATGCGCAAAATAAAGCGGCCGGTATCAATACCGAACTGCTAAAGCATTATTACAACCAGTTAAAAGCAGCAAGTGAGGCTTTAAACGAGCCGGCAAATAATCTGCTGCAATTGGCTTTAGGCTTGCCCGAAGTAGTGAAATTTGATGAAGATACCCTGTCTGAAGACGAATGGAAACAGGCAGAAAGCACCTTTAAACAGGCATTGGCAGCATTTCAAAAATTCAGGGTGGATGAGGGCAACGTATTGGAGCAGGAGCTTAAAAACCGTATTGCTATCATACTGAATAACCTTGAACTGGTAGTTAACGAAGAGCCTAAACGTGTAGCCATTGTTCGCGAGCGTTTAGATAATTATTTGGCTGAGGCTGTAGGGCGTGAAAATGTAGATCAGAACAGGCTTGAGCAGGAGTTGATCTATTATATTGACAAGCTGGATATTACTGAAGAAAAGGTGCGCTTAAAAAGCCATTGCGATTACTTTTTAGAAACGCTGAAAAGTGACGACGCTAATGGTAAAAAGCTTGGATTTATATCGCAGGAAATTGGGCGAGAAATAAACACCCTCGGCTCAAAAGCAAATGATGCCGCTATACAAAAATTGGTAGTAGGTATGAAAGAAGAGCTTGAAAAGATCAAAGAGCAATTATTAAACGTGTTATAATAGTTATCGAGTTACTGTGTTACTCAGTATTAGTACACATTAGCTAATGACTCAATAACCCCAAACAAGTAATAACAAATGACCGAAGGCAAACTGGTTATATTTTCTGCACCGTCGGGAGCCGGTAAAACAACAATTGTACATCATTTGCTGGGCAAAATGCCCGAACTTGAATTTTCTATCTCGGCTACTACACGTGAGGCACGCGGCGATGAAGTAAATGGTAAGGATTACTATTTCATCAGCAAGGAGGAGTTTCTGCACCGTATTGCAAAAAAGCAGTTTGTAGAGTTTGAGGAAGTATACACCGGTACATTTTACGGCACCCTGCGCGAAGAAATTGAACGCATTTGGGCTACGGGTAAAACCGTGATTTTTGATATTGACGTAGAAGGCGGATTACACCTTAAACGTAAATACCAGGATCAGGCATTGGCGATATTTGTGCAACCGCCATCATTAGAGGTTTTAAAAGAACGATTAACAGGGCGCGGTACAGATAGTCCTCAAAAATTATCTGAGCGGTTTGAAAAGGCGGAGAAGGAACTTAACTATGCTCCTAAGTTTGATGTGATCTTAAAAAATTACGATCTGGATGTTGCCTGTGCAGAAGCTGAATCGCTGGTACGGAATTTTATAAGCGCTTAATTTAAAAATATCGCAAGTATTTTTTGTTTTTATTGATTTTTTTTCAATAAATTAGGGTAAACGTTGTGTTATAAGTTTGTGAAATGAAGATCGGTTTACTATTTGGTTCTTTTAATCCTATACATATTGGCCACTTGATTATAGCAAACTATATGGCCAATCATACAGAACTGGATAAAGTATGGCTGGTTGTATCTCCACAAAACCCATTTAAAAAATACGGGGATCTGATTAATACTTATGACCGGCTGGAGATGGCCCGCCTGGCTACCGATAACGCGCAAAATATAGAGGTAAGTGATGTGGAGCTTAAAATGCCGCAGCCTTCTTACACCATTGACACGCTCACTTTACTTAAAGAGAAATACCCGCAGCATGAGTTTGCACTGATTATGGGTTCAGACAATCTTGTGTCATTGCATAAATGGAAAAACTCTAAACTGATACTGCGCGATTACCGCATTTTTGTTTATCCGCGCCCCGGGTATGAAAACGCCGAACTGGCCAACCATCCATCTGTTACGATCACCATGACACCCCTTATGGAGCTGTCGGCAACATTTATCCGGAAATCAATTGCTGCAAAAAAGAACGTGCAGTATTTTGTTCCAGACACTGTTTTAAAATTTATTGAAAACAAAAACCTTTACAGGTAATTTAAGCGTAGAAAGCAGTGCCGGCTTTCGTTATTTTTAACTTCCGGAATTAATCGGGGTTGCTCTCAATGCCTTTGCAACTGCAACCAGATTAGCCGCTGCTGACTTTGCCGTTTTTACCGACCACTCTTTCCTGAAATCAGTTTTTAAATAGGATGTACCCGGACCAGGACCATTGTTCCAATAGGTGTAGCTTTGTGGCGCTATAGTGAAGCCAACATCCATTAATGCACCGGCCATTTCAACCACTACGTGCCTTGCACCATCTTCATCTCCTGTTACTACAAAGCCTGCCACTTTGTTAAACGTTACCGGATAGCCTTTATCATCCTGCATATTATAAGTGCCATTCAAACGCTCCAATACACGCATGGCAATGCTCGACATGCTGGCCATCCACGTAGGGCTGGCCATAACTAAAATATCACTCGCCAATATCTCTTTAAGTATATCTGGCCATGCATCGCCGTTGCCCATATCAGATTTGGGGCCGGTATGCACGTCATGGTCAACAATGCGTATCATTTTTACATCGGCTCCAAGCCGTTGCAGTTCGTCCATCACTTCGGTTGCTAAAGCTTCGGTGTTTGATTGCAGCGGCGAAGGTTTAAGGGTGCAGTTTAAGATCAATGCTTTCATAAGGTGTTATAAAATAAAAAGCTGATATGTATGATACCAGCTTTTACAATAATTGTTTAACAATGTGATTAGTCTTGCGTTACCGGTTCATGATGCGCGTGGCATGCCTCTGCACATTTGCGGCATGCTTCTGCGCAACGCTGGCAATGTTCCATGTCATGTTTGCCGCATTCGTCAGCGCAAAGCCTGCATATTTCCTCGCAGATAACAAGGTACTGGTGTGCAATTACCGAATTGCGCTGTAATAATCTTGCCGCCTGGCTGCAGATATCAGCACAGTCGCGGTCGAGGCGTATACATTGCGCCATTGACTTTACATCATCTTCTCCTAAACAGCTGGTAGCGCAGTTTTCGCAAGCTAAAACACAGTCGAGCAGTGTTTGAATAAGCTGCTGGTGGTTATGTTGTTGTTCCATAATAATAAGTCTTTATATAAACTACCTTATTAATTGCAACCTGTTTTCAGAAATGTGAAATAGTTACCAATGCTTTAACTGGCGTATGTAATCTGTAAGTTCGGTTGCCAGCAATTGATGCTCAGCCATATCCGGGTGTGTACCGCAACCACTTGTGTAGCGTTTACTAAAAAAGTAATGGCTCACTTTTTTATCGCCCGATTTGTTGATGTAGCTATTTACTGCAATTATATATTTTTTAAGAACCGGTAGCAGGGCTGCATCTGCCATGGGGCTGCTCAGACAAACAATTTCTGCTTTAGGGTAATGGCCGCGAAGTGCTTTTATGAAGTTTACGTAAGCGCTGCAAAACGCGGTTGAATCCTGCACGCCATCATTTTGACCCAGGCAAACGGTTACCACATCGGGCTGGTACCGGTAAAAATCCCACTGCAATGAGTCGGCACGCATATCTGTTTTATCAAATACCTGTGGCATGGTGATTTTCATGTCGCAGCAACTATGGATAAGGCCAATGCCAGATACTGATGACAGATGATACTGTGCGCCAAGATTACGCGCCGTAGCAGCGCCATAACTCATGTAGGCGTTGTTTTGATCATACCATTGCCCTGTACCACATGGAACGGACAGATCCATTGCACTGCCACAGGTAATAGAATCGCCTAGGTATTCAATTTTGCGAACCGGTGCTTTGGTTGGTGTTAGCAGTTGTTCGCATCTTATCCCGGTAAATTCAAGATAACCAATCCCGGCTTCAGTGTCTTTGCAAATGGTAATGGTATGTTCACCGTCAGGCAAGTTACTGGCAGCTTTTATAATATTCTCTTTTCCGGTGGTTTGAACCCGAAATGGCTTCTGGTCATCAATAGCAATTTCAATATAATTATGCGTTGTTCCGTATAGCTCCTGGTCGTTTAGCATTACCTCACAGCTTGTCCCTTTAAACCTTGCAATAATGTATACGCCCGGCGACCAAAAACGGGGTTTCGTTGGGTTACGAAAGTCTATGCGCCCTACGTATTGTATGCGCTGGTCATTTGCCGGATAAGTTTGTATTGCTGCTTTATTTTTGCCCAGAACGGCCATGCAGTTCAGAATCAACAGGAAGGATATAACAGGTAACTTCATGATCTCAGCGTAAATCATAAATATATTATATTGAATCAGACTATTTGCCGGTGAGCTATAAAATAAAAAAGGGCAAAAGCCTAAGCCTTTACCCCTTTGAAACGGAAAATAAATTCCTTTAATAGTTATCCTGGCCAACGTCTGTTACACGATATACTTTCTGGCCATTTTGGTCGCGTTCTTCGTGATAGTAAATTCCTGCCGGGTCAACATAATATTTTTCACCGTCGATCTTTACTTTTCTGCAATTAGGAGGCAATGCCTGTACAACTTCTCCGGGTTGTAATATGTTACCTTGATCTTGTTGCATTTGTTGCTGGCCCTGGCCCTGATCAGGATAATAACCAGAATCGTCAGTAGCATATGGGTCGGCGGCACCTGTGCTTAACTGACCGTCTTTACCGGCAATTTGATATACCAGGCTACCATCATCTTTAGTTACCGGCAAATAATATACACCGTTAAGCTCATAATATTGCTGCCCGTCTATCACTATTGATTGTGCACCTGAAGGCAGTTGTGCAATTTCGGCACCCAGTGGCGGTTCAACCACGGTATATTGATCGTTATCATAGTTATAGAAATAACCGCCGCTATAGAAATATTGATCAGATCCCCACCAGAATGGAATGTATCCATAAGGCAGCACACCGATAGAAAATCCTAAACGAGGAGCATAGTAACGGCCATAAAAACCGCCGTGATAGTAGTAGCCACCTCTCCATGGACGGAAATATGCCCTGCCGCCATAATAGCCGCGTGATCCCGGACGGAATCCCATACCCGGGCGATAATAACCCGGACGGGTACGATAAGCCATACCTGTACCAAAACCCGGCCTGCCGCCGCCAATACCACCGCGATAACCGAAGTTGCTGCGTGGGGCAATACCTGCACGGCCATTGAAGCCGCCATTACGAGGGCTTATGCCAAAGTTTGAACGGGGTGCTGACATTACACGGCCTCCGCCGCCATTAAAGCCGCCCATACGTGGAGCGCCTCCAAAGTTACCGCCTGAACGGCCACCTGAAAAACCACCACCACCGTGGAAACCACCGCCTCCACCACCACCGCGCATGGCGCTTCCGCCGCCGCCACCTCCTCCGCCGCCCCTGCGTTGAGCATTTGCGGTATCGAAAGAAGTAACAGTTAACAGCCCGCTGATAACTGTCAGGGATAATAATTGATATATGCGTTTCATAATTTAGTTCCTATCAAACAGAATTAATAACTGTTTATTATTAAGACTATAACGAACGCAAATAGTTTAATTATACCTTAAAAAATAATTAAGCCTACTTTAACATGACACTTAAATATTATTGACAGGATAGTACCTGATATAGTCGATAAACATTGACTGCGGAAAGGCGCTGTCATCAACACCCTGCGCGCCGCCCCAATCGCCGCCGATTGCCAAGTTAAGCATCAGGTGAAACTTTTGATCAAAGGGCCAGGTTTGGCTGTTATTCTTTCCGTCATTGATAAAAGTATAGATCTGCTGGTCATCGATATAACCGGTAATAGATGTAGGTGTCCAGTCTAACCGGAAAACATGATATTCGGTGGTAGCGTTAGTGAAGCTCATATTGCTTCCTTTCTGTGTACCAAGCGTATGGTTGTACACACTTGTGTGTACGGTAAAATAAAAATTAATAGGATCATAGCCCACGTGCTCCATCAAATCAATCTCTCCGGAATTTGGCCAGTCGCCGTAAAGTTTATCAGTTGGTAAAAACCATATGGCAGGCCATGTGCCTAAGCCAGCCGGCACTTTAGCGGCTACCACAAAACGTCCATATAAGAAATTGCCGTTCCCTTTTGAAAATAGCCTGGCCGAAGTATACTTCATACCGCCCATGCTTTGCTTACGCGCAGTAATGACCAGGTTACCGCCCGACATTGTTACGTTACTGCCGTTGGTATAATATTCAAGTTCGTTGTTTCCCCAGCCGCTTCCGCCAACATCGTAGCCCCATTGGCTGGCATCAGGCTTGCCATTGCTGTTAAATTCCTGTACCCATGACGGGTTGGTATCAAAAGTGTAGGTTTTGTTAAAATCAGGAACAACTTTTTTACTGGTTTCTTCTACCTGATCATCTTTTTTACCACATGCAGAAAGGCTGATTGCAGCAACACAAATAGCTGTAGTTATATACTTAAGGGGTGCTATATGCTTAATAAACGCCATCTGCATCATAAATTTTTTCAACTAAATATAACAAACATTTATCCGGTTTGGACATTGTTTATAGATCAATATATACAAATATGTGGGAACCTAACGATAACGCTTCGGATAACCAGGACGGTTATTTGAATGATAATGACGATTTAAGGCCAGAAGCAGGTAGTGCAGATGCAGCCGAACTTAATGAGTTGCAATATGAAGAATCATTAATATCACGCCATGCTGATGAAAGTGAAGATGCAGCTAATGGGCAAAAAGGTGAAGGCTACGAGCATGCAGAAGGAACGGCACAACGCCCGCTGACTACGCAAGGCGACAGCGCCGAAATGGAAGAGAATATGGGAGGTACAACCAATCTGTCTTTAGATCAGCTGAAGCGGGAACATGATCCCGAAGGCAATCCGAACGAATAATAGCAGCAGCCCGGCAAGTCCGGGCTGTTTCTTTATACAGCCTACAAATCATTTACTTACTTTTGCATTTTAATTTTTTAAGTGGGAAAAGATAAGTTAAAGCGATTTGCTGAGATAGCAACTTTCGACAATGTAGTGGAGCTTGAAGCCGGTAAACCTTTTAAAGGTAATTGGGCTAAGGAGTTTTTTAAAAATGATAACCCGGTTGTACTGGAACTGGCTTGTGGAAAAGGCGAATACACGGTGAATCTGGCCAAAATGTTTCCGGACAAAAACTTTATCGGTATAGATTATAAAGGCAACCGGATTTGGCGCGGTGCTAAAACCGCTGTTGAAGAAGGTATCAAAAACGTAGGCTTTCTGCGTATACAGATCGAGAACATTACTGATTATTTCGGTGATCACGAGGTTGACGAAATATGGATCACATTTCCAGACCCGCAACCGCAGATCAGCCGTGAAAAGAAACGGCTTACCGCACCACGCTTTCTGGATAAATATAAGCTGATCTTGAAAGAAGGCGGCTACATTAACTTAAAAACCGATAACGATGGCCTGCACGAATATACTGCCGGGGTAATTGATGCCGGAGGCTTGAAACTGCATGTACGCACAGAGGATGTTTACAACTCTGAGCATCTGAACGAAGTATTGTCGATCAAGACTTACTACGAGAAAAAATACTTACAAAGCGCTAAAAATATTAACTATCTTAAGTTTTCATTTGTCTGATACATGAAAGATGAAAACTTTTTTGAGCATGTTTGGGAAGTTACCCGCCAGATACCCAAAGGCAGGGTAACATCTTATGGTGCCATTGCAAAGGTACTTGGCGTGGGTAATTTGTCGCGCATGGTGGGCCATGCTATGGGGGAATGTGGCAAAGCTAATCCGCCTGTGCCTTATTACCGCGTTGTAAACAGCAGCGGCCATTTAACCGGCGATCCATCATCGGCAGATAAAAGGCAACAGCTCCTTGAAGAAGAAGGCATAGAGGTAAAGAACCTCAAGGTGCAAAATTTCAAAAAAGTATTTTGGGATCCGGTTAAAGAGCTTAATTACGAGTGATATTCCAGTAACTCCATCTGGTTGCCGAAGGGATCAATAAAAGCAAAGCGGTTGCGGTTGGCAATCTTTCTCTGCTCTTTAAATTTTACGCCGTGTTTTTCCAGGTGCTTGCGGGCCGCATCAAGGTCGGTTACTTCAAAAGCGGTGTGGCGCATGGTATCAAACCTGTGTGCTTCAACGCCAATATGCAACTCAATATCCCCGGCCTGAAACCATAAACCTTCGTCTGTTAGTTCCACAGCACGTTCTATTTGCCGAAGCCCGATTACATCAGTATAAAACAAGCGTGCCTCTTCCAGTCTTTCGGCAGGCACACAAATATGGATATGGTCGGTACGTTTAAAATTGATCACGGTGCAGTTTCCTACTTTTTCATTTCTTCTTGTATGGCACGCATCAGTTCATTTAAGTGTTGCGAACCGATGATATAAACCAGTCCGTCGCGATCAGTAAGATGTACGGCATCATTACCTGCGGTATAAAAACGGATAGTGCCTTTTTTATGAAGGTTGTAAACCGGGTTGTTAAAAAGGTAGCGGCTGTAAGTGCCTTTTTCGGCTTTAACAATGCTGTTAAGGTCTATCTTAACCAGGCGGGTGGTCCACAAACCATCCAGTAAAATGCTTTTGTTAATTACCCGCGTACGAAAGTGCAGCAAAAAGCCAAGAATGATAGAAATGATGATGATGGCAAACCCAACTACAGCAAGCAGGTCGCCGTTATTTTCGCGTTCATCAGTGAAAAAATAAACCGCAAAGCATATCAAAGCCAATACCAACCGTATGGTTATCGGTATCCATTCGCGGCCCAAGTATTGCTTTTCGGTAAATGCGGGTTTATCTGTCATGCGCTTTCAGTTAATTCGAAGATAGCTATTTTTTTAGTTTCGGCTGTTATTTTATACCTGTTGTCGATCCGCAGGCCAGCAACCCATATAATATCGCCATTGCCATTAACTAATAAAGGGATCTCGCTTTTACTGTGTAGGGGCGTTTTAAGACTGATGAAAAAGTCGCTCAGCTTTTTTCTTGCCTTCATGCCTAAAGGGTAAAAATAACTGCCGGGCTGCCATGTACGCAACACTAAGGGATAAACCAAAAGCCCGGCATCAACTGCCGCTACCATAGGTTCACGCTTAATCTCGTAAGGCAGTTCTGCTTTAGATATATTGAATTTGTAGATGCCAAATGCAACATCCGTATCATTTTCATTAATAAAGACTTCGCTTGCCGTATTTTTCCCTTTAGGAGAAATGATCAGCTTTTCTCTATCCAGGATTAACAGCCAAAGCGGGGCTTCAAACCTTCGGCCCGAATGCTTATCGAGGCTTGCAATAACATCATTTGTGGTTGTATCATTAAATCCAAAAGGTTTTAACAAACCATTCAGGAGCAAATGCATGGGCGACAATGCTTTAAGCGCATTAATCGGTATATGCACCTCACCTTTGTGATAAGTAAATGCCGTTTTGCGTATTTCTTCCAACTTGGCTTCAAACAGTTGTTCAAGCTCGGCAAAATGCTGCAAATGCTCCTGGAAGGTATTTTCAAGATTAGGGTTAAGCTCTTTTAGCTTTGGAATCACATCGTGCCTGATCTTGTTACGCGCGTATTTAACCGACGAATTAGAGCTGTCTTCAACAAAGCTGAGTTTTTCATCTGCTACAGCCTGTGCTATTTCCTCGCGCGTAAAGCCAAGCATCGGCCGTACCAAATTACTGTTACGGGGTTTAATGCCATGCAAACCTGCAATACCTGTACCACGGGTAAGGTTCAGCAATATTGTTTCTATTGTATCGTTCTGATGATGCGCTAACGTAATAACATCATAACTATGCTGCTGCCTTAATTGTTCAAACCACTGGTAACGCAGGTTTCGCGCCGCCATCTGTATAGATAACTTATGTTCTGTAGCGTATTTAGTTGTATCGAAGTTTGTAGTGTAAAATGGCACGCCATACTCATCAGCCAGATTCTTGCAAAATTGCTGGTCGCGCAAAGCTTCATCGCCGCGTAACATAAAATTGCAGTGTGCTATGGCAAAGTTGTAACCGCAGGCATGCAACAAGGTAGCCATCAAAACAGAGTCGACACCACCACTTACTGCGGCAAGTATTGTACTTTGCTTGTCAAAAAGCTGGTGTTGCTGTATAAAGGCATTAAACCTTGCTAATGGTAGCATGCTCAAAATTAATTTAATAAGCGCAACCAAAAAACTAATTTTGTACTGTGGTAAAATATCTGTTCACTTGTTTATTGCTTTTCACCGGATTACTGGCTTTTAGTCAGCAGCAGAAAAAGAAATCCGTAATTAACCTGGTCCGCTCAGACCGGAGCCAGGGGATAAAACGCAATGGCGAGGACGTTATAAAAGTATACAACGGTGTTTTTAAGCAGGAGTTTTCTACCCTGCGGTCAGACAGTGCCTACATTTATCCGCAACGAAACACGTTTGAAGCCTACGGCCATGTTAACATCAACCAGGGTGATACGCTGAATATCTATTCAGATAAATTGAATTATAATGAAAATACGCACATTGCAATACTGACCGACAATGTGAAAATGGTGGATAAAGATGCCACGCTTACCACCAATTATCTTACCTATAATACCGCTACACGTATTGGTACATATACCGGCGGTGGTAAACTGGTAAATAAGGACAATACCTTGACCAGTACCAACGGCTATTACTTTGCCTTCAGCCGCGATTCTTATTTCCGTTATAATGTCACCTTAACTACGGTTGATGCGCTGATCAAGACAGATACGCTTCGGTACAATACCGGCAGCAGGATCGCCTATTTTTATGGTCCGACACATATTTATGGCAAGAAAAAGGATACGCTTTATACAGAGAACGGAAACTACAATACGATAACAGAACAGGCTTATTTCGGTAAAAAGAACCTGTATACCCAGGAAACAAAATCGTTAAAAGGGGACAGCCTTTTTTACGACAGGCTGAAAGGTTTTGGCCGGGCTATTAAAAACGTAGTGTTTAACGATAATGAGCAGAAAATAACATTGCATGGCCAGATCGGCACGTTTACAAATGCCGACCAGCGTGCGGTAGTAACACGCAATCCCTGGGTAACTATTATTACAGAAGAGAAAGACACCACTAAAACGGATACCGTTAAAAAAGCTACTAAAGACAAAAAGGAAGTTAAAAACAAGCAACAGCCTGTTTTAAAGCCAGCTCCCAATACCAAAGCTTTAACCACCGAACTTAAACAAGAAACACCGGCTGATAAACCTAAAGTTGCGACAACACCTGTGGTTACAGCAGCCGATTCTGCAAAGCAGCAGGCTAAAACAAATAATAAGAAACCGGCGCTCAAAGCAAAATCTGGAGATAAGCCATTAGCCGTAAAAGACACCGCAAAAATAAAGCGCGATACCATTTATATGGTTGCCGACACGCTGGAAACGCGGACGCTGACCTATAAAGAACTAAAGACGCTGCAGGAGAGGGTTCGCATGCTTAATGATACCTCTGCAGCTGCGCGTAAAGCGTTGGCTACGGCGAGGGCGTTGAAGAATCCATCGAAATTTTTAACGGCAATTACTCCTAAAATACCATCGGATACCAGTTTCAGGCATCGCGAATTTTTTGGTAAGCCTGCACCAAAAGCGGCCCCGAAAAATACCAAAGTTGCAGTCGCCAACGGCAAAAAGACGGCAGCCGATTCCCTGAAACGCAAGCCAACGATAGCTAAAACCGATTCGGTTAATTTGTTGCACACATACAAACTGAGCGATACCACACATGTGCGTATTCTGATCGGGCATTATAACGCCAAGATCTACAAGTCAGATCTGCAGGCAAAGGCCGATTCAATATTCTACAGTTCAAGTGACTCCACCATCCGATGTTTTGATCATCCTATGTTGTGGTCGCAGGGTTCGCAAATGTCGGGCGATACCATTTTATTGCAGATGAAGAATAAAAAGCTGGATAATATGGACATCTATCCTTCGTCGTTTATTGTGAATACGGAGAAAGACGACACTACGCATTTTAACCAGATAGCCGGTAAGAAGATGAAGGGCTATTTTGCTGATAATAAACTGAGCCGGATGTTTGTATCGGGCAATGCTGAGAGTATCTATTTTCAGCGGGACAGTTTAGGTGCGGTGACAGATATGCAGCGTTCGTTATCCAGCCTGATACGCGCCAACTTTAAAAATAACGAACTGCAAAACCTGAAATTTTCGGGCAAGCCGGAGCATCGCGACGGCCCGTTAAATAAGTTTAAGGAAGACGAGCAGATACTCAAAGGCTTCATCTGGAAACCGCATGACAGGCCCGAGTCAAAAGAGCAACTGATACCAGAGCTTGACAAGGAACATAAGTATAAGCATAATATATCGGCGCCGAAATTAGTGCCGGGCAATACAGGAAAAGGCAAGCCCGTGACCAAGCCAGCGGGCAATGTACCTGCTTCCAAGGATTCGGTTGGTACTAATATCAAAGCCAAGCCTGTACCGGCCGCGCAGGATTCTGTAGGCGTAAAAGTAAATACCAAGCCTGGATCCGCATCAAAGGACTCTACCGCTGCGCAAAGTGGCAGTAAACCGGCCGTTGTTACACCTGCACAAAAGCAGCCTGCAACACAGCAGAATGGCAGGAGGGTGATACAGAATGTAATTATTCAGCCGAAGCCTTCAACCGCGCCACTGCCGGAAGATACAACCAGTAAAAAGCCCATGTAAATGCTGTTTTTTGCGACAAATAGCCAACAAATTGCGTATTTATATTTCTAACAAGTTTCGCTACATTGCGTTTATTAATTGATACCATAATGAAAAAACTTACTGTACTTGCTATGATACTTGCACCGGCAATGCTGTTAGCCCAGAAGAAGGCCCCCTCTACATATGACCTTGTAATAGGTACTTATACTAAAGGCAAAAGCCAGGGTATACAGGTGTACCGTTTTTATACTGAAACAGGCAAATTAGCTTACTTAAGCCAGGTGCCAACAAGTAATCCATCTTATGTTACAGTAAGCAATGACAATAAATTTGTTTATGCCGTTAACGAAGATGGTAAAGATGGCGGCGTAAGTGCGTTTAAGTTTGATGCCAACACAGGTGTCTTAACTTTTATCAATAAGCAATCATCACAAGGGGCAGATCCATGCTATATAGCTGTTGACAAAGCAAAGAAAAACCTGCTGGTAGCTAATTACTCAAGCGGAAACTTAACCGTGCTGCCTGTAAATAAAGATGGATCAGTTTCCGCAGTATCACAAAACCTTCAGGATGAAGGCAAGGGCCCTAATGCGTCCCGTCAGGAAAAAGCACACGTACACATGGGTGCATTCACTCCCGATGAAAAGTTTGTTTTGTATACTGATCTGGGTATTGATAAGGTGAATGTTGCCCGCTACAAAGCGAATGCTGAAAAACCATTGCAATTGTTGCCGCAAAATGCAGCAACAGTGATGGGTGGCCATGGCCCGCGCCATTTTGTTTTCTCAAACGACCGTAAGTTTGTTTATCTGGTTACAGAAATGGGATCGCAGATATATAGTTATAAATATGATGATGGCAAGCTTAAACAAATACAATCGGTTACCATGCTGCCTGACGGCTTTAGCGGAGATACCGGAGCTGCTGCCATTAAAATATCGCCAGATGGCCGTTTTCTTTATGCTTCGAACAGAGGCGCAGCTGATGATATTGTAATTTATTCGATCAACAAAGAAAGCGGTATGCTAACTTACGTAGACAGGGTTTCTTCATTGGGCAATAATCCACGTGATTTTGCGATTGACCCTACCGGTAATTTCTTATTGGTTGCCAACCAGGATTCAGATAATATCGTGGTTTATAAGATTAATCAATCTACCGGTAAATTAACATTAACCGCTACAAGAGTTGATATTGGCAACCCGGTTTGCCTGAAGTTTACATCAGCTCAATAATCAATAGAACTGACATTAAATAAGAAAAGCCCTTAAAGGGCTTTTCTTATTTTTTAGCGAAGGTATAAACCACATATCCGGTACCGGTGCCTAAGCTAACAGGCGTTTTAAGTACCATGGTATTGCCATCATTTGAGGCTACATATAACTGGTAGCCTTCTGCTACGTTTTTAGGTTTATCACCCTGATAGATCTTTTTAAACTGAAACATCTGTCCTGATGGGTCATTGTTGTTAACAGACCAGTAGATGCTTTGCGAAGTACCATTGCTAAGCGTATACATACCATTGCCGCTGTTGGTTAACTGCCATGTGCTGTTGATAAAAGCTGCTGGTGGCGCCTGGTCAAAAACAGACTGAACCGAACCTTCAACAAGGTTTTCATAGTTAACATTAGTTACTGTCCATGTGCCGGTAAATTTTCCGCGAGAAACGTTTACAGTACCGTTAGCTGCATTACGGGTACTTGAGCAATTGGCAAATAATAAGGTACACACCATTAAGGCGCATAACACTTTCAATGAAGTTTTCATAATAGATTCGAGTTTTACAACAAAGCAAACACAAATCCTGCCAAAAAAGTTTTATAGCCGATTACGGAGCCGTTGTTACAGGTTTTAAATTGCTGATCACTTCGTGGTACATCTGCTCATACTGCGGTAATATGTTTGACAGTTCGAAGGTGCGGGCATGGGCCAATGCATTCTCTTTAAAGGTAGCCAACCGTTCCTCGTCTTGCAGCATATAAATGGCACGCTTTGCCATGCCATCAACATCAGCCACGTCACACAGAAAACCGGTAACGCCTTCGATATTTAACTCGGGCAAACCTCCGGCGTTTGAGCTGATGACAGGCACTTTGCAAGCCATCGCTTCAAGGGCAGCCAGACCAAAACTTTCAGATTGAGAAGGCATCAGGAACAGATCCGATACGGAAAGGATCTCTTCAACGGCATCCTGTTTTCCCAAAAAACGAACGCTATTAGTAACGTTAAGGTCGCGGGCCAGTTGCTCACATTCGGGGCGGTCTTGTCCGTCGCCCACCATCAGTAATTTTGATGGGATAGACTCCAATACCTTAGCAAAAATGCGGATCACATCCTGCGCACGTTTTACCTTCCGGAAATTGGAGGTATGTATAAGTATCTTTTCACCCTCTGGTGCTATTGCCTTTTTAAAGTGGTCTTTAGGTTTAAGGCTGAAACGGCTCAGATCAATAAAGTTGGTAATTACCCTTATGTCTTTTTGAATATCAAAAAAGCGGTAAGTATCCTGTTTCAAATGCTCCGAGACAGATGTTACACCATCACTTTTATTAATGGAGAATTCAACCACCGGTTTGTATGTGCGGTCATTACCCACTAAAGTAATATCGGTACCGTGTAAAGTGGTAACCACCGGGATGCTGATGCCATAGGTAGCCAGTATTTGTTTAGCCATAAATGCCGCCGAAGCATGCGGAATAGCATAGTGTACGTGCAGTACATCCAGCTTTTCAAACCGCACTACATCAACCAGACGGCTGGCAAGGGCAAGTTCATAAGGCGGAAAATCAAACAATGGGTATTTACTTACGGCAACTTCGTGGTAAAAAAGGTTTTCGGAAAACAGATCGAGGCGGGCCGGCTGATTATAAGTGACAAAATGCACCTGGTGGCCGCGATTGGCCAATGCCTTGCCAAGTTCTGTAGCTACAACACCGCTGCCGCCAAATGTTGGGTAGCAAACTATTCCGATTTTCATTAAATCCTTTTTATTAAGTTGTGAAAAGACAAGGTTAATTAAGCCTCACTAATTCATTGCAATGTTAACAGCAATTTACTGCAAAAGTGTTATACAGATGTAAAGTTTGTGGCATAAGCCTGTTACAATCATGGGCTATATAACAGCAAAGCCCCGTAAAGGGGCTTGTTGCTCATTTCTTTTTATTCTTGATGTATTTTTCAATTTCGGCCCTGTCATTTGAGCCGGTTGCACGTTTGGCACCTGTAATAGCCTGCGAACTGACACCCAGCTTTTCGGCCAGGTATTTAACTTCATATGGCTGCGACGAGTTTACTTCCCGTCTTTCAACCTTTGATCCCTTTTTTGCCATTGTTCTTATAAATTAACTAATATGAAAACACAGCAGTAGAGCAAAAAGTTTTAAAAGGGCGATGAAGCGTAACGTAGTTATGATAAAGATTTAGTTGCTTTTCCTGACATAGGTTTCAATGATTTCGCGATTGATATTCAAGCTGTCTATCCGCTCAATGCCTTTTTGCACAAGTGTATCGCTGTGTACTGTTAGCTTAAACTTAAAATCATGGTTTTCCCATTCGCGCTCGTTACAGTATTCAAGATGTTCAGAATAGTCATTGCCGGTTAATTTAAACGTTCCGGCACCAGAGTCATACAATGGCGTTTTTTGCTTGCCGTGGCTTAGGTCGTGGTTAAAGAAAGCAAAGTGCGTTTCGTTATACATCTTGATCATTTCTGTAGGTGCGCCTTTCCCCGGATAAGCAACAGCGGTGTCGCCTTTAGTGATGATCTTATCTGATACTAATTGCCAGGTACCTACAATAGGCGATTGTTCGTCTTTTTGCTGCCTTGCAGATTTATGCTGTTTGCAGGCTGAGAAGGCGAGCACAGCTAAAATTAAAAAGTGATGAGATTTCATGTTTTAGTTGATTGTTAAGACTAAACTAATGAAAATGAAATGAAACAAAAAACGCCACAAAAATTTGTGGCGCTATGCTAATGGTGTAATAATAATTACATCCCTTTGTTAATCGCATCATAAATGGCATCCATAATGCGGGGACGGATGTTAAGGCTGCCCAGCTTATCAGATACTTTCGGATTAACCCTGTTAGAAAGGAAAACATAAACCAGTTTCTCTTTCGGGTCAACCCAAACGCAGGTACCTGTATAGCCGGTATGCCCAAAGGTGCCCGGGTTAGCTTCGTGCGATGGATAATGGCTATCTGCAAGTGGCCCCCAGCCGTCAAAACCTAATCCACGGCGGCTCACGTTCGACTGCCTTGAGGTGAACATTTCCACAGTTTCAGGCTTAATGTATTGCACGCCACCATAACTGCCTTTATTCCTATACATCTCGAATAATATGGCCTCATCATTTGCACTGGCAAAGAAACCGGCATGGCCAGACACGCCGCCTACCATACCTGCACCCTGGTCATGCACATAACCAATCAGTAAGCTGTGTCTGAAATAGGTATCGTCCTCAGTCGGGATGATCTGATCTGGTTTAAACCTGTTGCGTGGTAAAAAGCCAGCTGTTTGCATACCCAACGGGTTGTAAAAGTTCTGCTGTGTATATACATTAAGCGGTGTGGCTGTGATGGCTTCCACAATCTCTTTCATAAAATACATGCTCAGGTCACTATATACATACTGCCCGCGTGTACGTAGGGCCGAGTTAAGCATTTGCGGCAGCATTACATCCTTGTAATAATCTTTACGCAGGTAATAGCCGTCGGCTACTTTAGTTGGGTAAGCTGCCGATGAGTCACTGCTGTGGTCTTCGGGACGCAGCTTTTCATAAAAAGGAATATAAGGTATCAGGCCTGCCTGGTGCAGCATCAGTTCGCGTACGTGTATATCACGTTTATTAGTATTAAGTGCTGCCGGCAGGTAAGTGCTCATGGTGGAGTCGAGGTTGATACGACCTTCATCATACAACTTCATTACCTCTGGCGTAGTAGCCGAAACCTTGGTAACCGATGCCATATCGAATATGTCGGTAATCTTATCAGGCAAACCGGTGGTATCATAAGTATGATAACCGTAAGCCTTATTAAAGATCACCTTACCATCCCTGGCAACCAGCACAACGCATCCCGGCGTGGCATGCTGCCTGATGGCTTCCTGCGCAATAAGGTCAATGCTGTTATTCAGGTTATTTGAGTTAATACCGGCCTCTTCTGGTATGGTATACTGAAGGCGAATCTTCTCGGTATTGAAGCCTGCACCTTTTGAGTATTTTGCCGAAAAGCTTTTAGGCAGTTTCTCAGTAGCTGCTATACCACCGAAAATTACCTGCGGAACGTACATGGCTGTCATGTACGATGCCTGTTCAGACCAGATGATCGGCGCAGTAATATCATTTAATGCCGACAGTGCGCGCCCGGCGCCGTAGTAAGCTATGATTACGTTTTTAAGCTGCTGGCTCGACCTGATGAAATCAAGTAGGGCTGTGTTGCCCATGTCGTTTTCAGTAAGTTCGAAAACAACGGTGTTATAAAGCTTTAGGTCCTGGGACAGATTGGCGATCTGGTCCCCTTTATAACTATTGGCGTTGATAAGTTCTACGTGTGTGTATTTATTCAGCAGGCTATCAAATGCTGCCGAGTAAGAATATTTGAAATGTACGGCAGCCACTTTTGCATCCTCAAGCTTTTTAAGCGGGATCACCTGCATTTCATTATTTAACAGAACGGTAGATTTTTCGGCGGCTTTTTTCTCAGTTAAGAATTGCTGACTGGTTAAACTTACTGGTTGTTGTGCACAGGCCGATTGTACACCAAGAATAGCACCTAACAAAAACAGCACAATCTGCTGCCTATTTTTTTTCATAAACCTTTTCACCATTAATATATGTTTTTAACACCTTCACATTAGGCAAAGCATTGCCTTTTACCTTCATAATATCCTTGTCAAGTATCACAAAATCTGCATACTTGCCCGGTTCAATACTTCCTTTTTCCTTTTCCTCAAAATTGGCCTTAGCTGCCCAGATGGTCATGCCGCGCAAAGCCTCTATACGGTTTAAAGCATTTTCTTTCTGGAAGCCATTAGCCGGAAAGCCTTTTAAATCCTTGCGTTCGGTTGCAGCATAGAACGTGTATATCGGGTTAATGTTCTCTACCGGAAAGTCAGTTCCTAACGGTAGCCAGCCGTTTTGTTTAAGCAATGTTTTATAGGCGTAAGCCGTTTTCAAGCGCGTTGCACCTAAACGCTGCCCGGCCCAGTACATGTCAGATGTGGCATGTGTTGGCTGTACAGAAGGGATGATGCTGTTTTCGCCGAAAAGCTTTACGTCTTCAGGCGCTACAATTTGTGCGTGTTCAATTCTCCAGCGGCGGTCGTTTTTGCCTTTAAGCGCAGAAGCATAAATTTTCAGCATCAGCCTGTTTGCAGAATCGCCAATGGCATGTGTACACATCTGAAATCCTTTTGATGCCAGTTTATCGGCAATCTCCTGGAAATGTTCGGGCTTGCTGCGCAAAAATCCTTTCCAGTCCTTACGGTCGCTGTAAGGTTGCAGCAAACATGCCCCGCGTGAACCCAATGCGCCATCGGCATAAACTTTAAATGCACGTACATTTAGACGTGGGGTTTTAAACGCACCGCGTTTAAACAAATACTCAAAACTGGCCGGATTGTCTGAAAGCATCACATACATGCGCATCTTCAATGAGCCTTTATGTTGTAGCTGCGCAATGGTATTCACCATAGTATAAGGCAGGCCGCAATCGTCAACCGTGGTAAGGCCAACAGCGAAGCAGTTGCGCTGTGCATCAACAAAAGCCTGGTCAACCATCGCCTCGGTAGGTTCCGGTATTTTGTGTTCAACCAACTGAACGGCATTGTCAACTAATATACCGGTAAGTTTACCTTTAATGGTCTCAATCTGGCCGCCGTTGATGGTTTGTCCGGGTTTTATACCTGCAATGTTCAAAGCGGCCTGGTTGGCAATAGCGGCATGCCCGTCTATGCGCGATAGCAGTACTGGCCTCACCGGGAATAAAGAGTCTAATTTTGCCTTATCAGGATATTGTTTTTCTTTCCAGTCGTTTTGGTCCCATCCGTGCCCTATAATCCAGCCTTCGGTATTGCGTTTACTGAATACAATGGTCGAGTCGATGATCTCGTTCCAGCTTTGGGTGCCGGTAAGATTCACCTCCTGCAATGTCATGCCGTACTCGTAAAAATGCGTATGTGCATCTATAAAGCCGGGATAAACAGGGTTGCCGCCTGCATCAATAACCTCTTTGGCGAGATACTTTTTTTCAAGTGTATCCAGTTTGCCTACGGCTGCTATTTTTCCGTTAGTTACTACAAAGGCATTGGCAGTGGTAAAGTTACTGTCGACTGTATATACAAGTGCGTTTTTTACAAGCAGATCGGCGTTATATTCTTTTTTTTGCTGGCAGGCAGCAAGTAGCGCAGCCAATATTAGTAGTGAAGTATTTTTTTTAAGTACGGCAAACATAGGCGCTAAAGTACAAATGGTTTAAAGCTATATACAACTATGAAACGCTAAAGTTATGGGTTCAAATATTTAATTTAGCATCCGGAAACGAAATTGAAGGGAATATATTAAATGTTTGACATCATACAGCTTTTACCAGACGCCGTTGCTAACCAGATAGCAGCCGGAGAAGTGGTGCAGCGACCTGCATCGGCGGTAAAAGAACTGGTTGAAAATGCGATAGATGCCGGTGCCGATAAGATACAGCTGATACTTAAAGACGCAGGAAAGTCATTGATCCAGATCATAGATAATGGCTGTGGTATGAGCGTAACTGATGCACGTATGTGCTTTGAACGCCATGCTACATCAAAAATACGCAAGGCCGAAGACCTGTTTGCTATTCGCACGATGGGTTTCAGGGGCGAGGCTATGGCCTCCATTGCGGCTATTGCGCAGGTAGAAATGAAAACCCGCCGCCACGAAGATGAGCTGGGTACCTGTATTGATATTGAAGGATCTGAAGTTGTTAAGCAGGAACCCTGTGCTTCACCTGCCGGCACCTCAATATCGGTTAAAAACCTGTTTTATAATACGCCTGCCCGTCGTAACTTTTTAAAAAGCAACCCGGTGGAGATGCGCCACATCCTTGATGAATTTCAGCGCGTGGCATTGGCAAACCCTAAAATATTTTTCACCCTGCATCACGAGGGACAAGAGGTTTATCACCTGCCATCTACCACGCTAAAACAGCGCATTGTGCATTTGCTGGGTAATAACTACAACCAACGCCTGGTGCCTGTTGAAGAGGATACCACCATTATCAAACTGCATGGCTTTGTGGGCAAGCCCGAGTTTGCCCGTAAAACAAGGGGCGAGCAGTTCTTCTTCGTAAATAATCGCTTTATAAAGGATAACTACCTTAACCATGCTGTGCTTACAGCATATGAGCAGTTATTGCCCGAAGATAGCTTCCCGCTGTATGTACTTTTTATCGAGATCGATCCTTCGAAGATTGATATTAACGTGCATCCTACAAAAACCGAGATCAAGTACCAGGACGAGAAAGCCATTTATGCGATCATCCGTTCGGCGGTTAAACGTTCTCTGGGTAAATACAATATTACCCCAACGCTTGATTTTGACCAGGAAAACAGCATTGAGCATTTGATTACGCCTAAACCGCTTGATCAGATCGTGCCGCCAACTGTAACATTCAATCCTAACTTTAACCCGTTTAGTGAACCTGCCTCCGCAGGTAAATCTGCCGGGGGCGGCAGCAGCCGCAGCTATATGAATGAAAGCGGTTACCGCGAACGTTCTGCCATACCTGATAACTGGCAAACGCTGTATCAGATCAGTAAAAAGGAGCGGCTGGAGCAGCATGCCATGGAAATGGAGCAACCTAACATTACACTCGACGACGAGCAGGTAACCAAAACCAGCGAACGCCAGTTGTTCCAGATCCATAATAAATACATCCTGTCGCAGATCAAATCCGGCTTTATGCTCATTAACCAGCAGTCGGCACATGAGCGCATTTTGTACGAGCGTTTTTTACAGCAACTGCAAAACCATTCGGGATTAAGTCAGCAAAGTTTATTTCCGGAGACGGTTACACTAAACGGCAGCGATTTTGAGTTATTGAAAGAATTACTGCCCGATATACGTGCATTGGGCTTTGATATTCGCGAGTTTGGCCCTAATACCGTAGTGGTGGATGGTGTGCCCGCTGATATTAACCATAACAGCGAGCGCGAATTACTGGAAAGTTTACTGGAAGGCTTTAAAAACAATACAGCCATTTTAAAGTTAGACAAGCGCGACAACCTTGCACGTACATTAGCGCGTAATGCAGCAACAAAAGCAGGCACTAATTTATCATTAGATGAAATGAACCTGCTGATAGATCAGCTTTTTGCATGCGAAATGCCCAACCAGGCGTTGAACGGCAAACCGGTGATCAGTACTTTTACATTAAACGAATTAGCCGAACGGTTTGAAAAATAACCACAACAGCTTTAACAATTTATGAGTGCATACAGGCAAAACCCATTAGCCAACATTCCGCCGGTAGTTAAAAACCTGCTGATCTTAAATGTCATTTGCTTTTTACCATACATCGTATTCAGCGAAGATTTTTATGATAAAAATTTCATCCAGAACCTGGGCGTGTTTTATTTTAACTCGCCGCTGTTTAAACCCTGGCAGTTGGTCACCTACATGTTTTTCCATGGCGGTTGGGCACATATCATATTTAATATGTTTGCGCTGTATTCATTTGGCATGGTGATAGAATATGCGCTGGGCTCTAAGAAATTCTTTCAGTTTTACTTTATCTGCGGCCTGGGCGCTATTGCCCTGCAAATGATCGTGCAGGCTTACGAGGTTTATGCATTAACAGGCCACATTATGCTCGACCTGCATAAAGACATCCCTGTGGATGCAGCAGGCATGAAAAAATTACAGGAGATTTATTTCGGGCCAATGGTGGGTGCCTCAGGTGCCATATTCGGCTTGCTGGTTGCCTTTGGAATGCTATTTCCTAATGCCGAACTGATGATACTTTTTATCCCGGTTCCGGTTAAAGCGAAATACATTATACCCGTATATATCGTTATTGAAATAGGCTTGGGCATCAGTCAGTTTACAGGCGATTCGGTAGCACATTTTGCACATTTAGGAGGGGCTATTATCGGCTTTATATTAATTAAGCTTTGGCGGGTGCAAAGGCCAAACAATTTTTTTTAAGATATGTAAGTTATATACACAGTACCTACCGTATAAAGACATTTTAAAGGATCATGAACACCACCTGGCAAAACATTAAATACAAGTTGCTGTACTCTGGCAGTAAACTTAATGTGCTAATAGCCATAAACGTTGCCGTATTTGTGCTGGTTTATGTGCCAGGCATTTTTGAGCAGTTGTTTGTAACCGGCCTTGGCCGCCCAAGCGTAATTGTAAGCTATGCACAGGAATATCTGGCCATGCCAGCATACCTGCCCAAATTAATCACACGTTTCTGGACGCCAATTACGTATATGTTTATGCACCAGGGTATATTTCACATCCTGTTCAATATGCTTTGGCTGTACTGGATGGGGCAATTGTTTGAAGAATACCTGGGTACCAAACGCACAGTTGGCTTATACATAATGGGTGGTTTGTTAGGGGCTTTATTGTTTGTAACGGCGTTTAACCTTGTTCCTGCTTTTTCACAATCAGAATTATTGCCATTGACAACCGTTGCAGGTGCATCGGCAAGTGTGATGGCTATAGTGATTGCCACCGCTACCCTGCTGCCTAACTATACCATATTCCTGAT
This sequence comes from Mucilaginibacter sp. KACC 22063, assembly GCF_028736115.1. NCBI lineage: Bacteria > Pseudomonadati > Bacteroidota > Sphingobacteriia > Sphingobacteriales > Sphingobacteriaceae > Mucilaginibacter > Mucilaginibacter florum. The sequence continues at coordinate 656,276 of NZ_CP117877.1, forward strand.
GTTTTTAGGCCCGGTAAAACTAAAGTGGGTAGCATTATTCTATGTACTGTTCGACTTTTTAAGCATTGCAGGCCCAAATGCCGGTGGCGAAATTGCACACCTTGGAGGCGCTTTAATGGGCTTTATTTATGTGAAGCAGCTGCAACGCGGAAATTATCTCGGTGAAGGCTTTACAAATTTATTCAAACCTAATCCTAAAATTAAGGTGGTAAGCCATAATACAGGCTATCAACGCTCGGCCGGCAGAAACGCAAATAACTACCCTGCTCAAGAAGAGATAGACCGTATACTGGATAAAATATCACAGTCTGGTTATGACAGTTTGAATAAAAACGAAAAAGAGATCCTTTTCAGGGCAAGCAATAAAGATTAAATGAAACCTAAAGAAGGCCCTGGCTTTTTCACTAAGATACTTTTATTCATTAATTTTCTTTTGGTTGTGGCGCTGCTGTTAAGCTACCTGGCGCCGGTTACTAATCCTGTTAAAACATGGATCATCCCTTTCCTGGGATTGGGTTATCCGCCTTTATTATTAGCAAATCTCATCTTTATCGTGTTTTGGGCGATAAGCAGGCGTTGGTATGCACTATTATCGGTTGTGGCCATCTTAGTAGGTTTAAAACCTTTACAAAATACCATTGGCTTTAACGAGGCGCGGACCTATAAGCAAAAAATTTCGCCGCAGGCCATAAGGGTAATGACTTATAATGTGCATAATTTTAAGCGTTTCGGCGCCAGAAATGATGTATCAACCAAGCATGAAATTTTAGATATTATCAGCCAGTATCAACCAGATATTTTAGGTATACAGGAGTTTTATACCAAGTTCCGCGGCGAATATGCCATGCGCGATTCCATCAAATACTTTCTGCATGCCAACATGTATTTTGAGGCCGTAAACTACAATACGCCTTATGATGCCGCGGGCATGGCTATCTTCACTAAATACAAGATTATTAACCAGGGGCTGATCTGGCTTTCGGATCCCGGCAATGGCAACCAATGCCTCTTTACAGACCTTGTTAACAAACGCGATACCTTCCGCTTTTACAGCATCCATTTAAAGTCTATTGGTTTTGACCAGGAAGACTACCAGTCGATGGACAACGTGCCTAAAGGCAAAACAGATATGCACTCATACCGCCGTATAGCAGGTAAGCTTAAACAGGCCTTTATCAAGCGCAGCAAGCAAGTGGCTATTATAAAGGCACATGCCGCAAAATGCCCTTATCCATATATTATTTCAGGCGATTTTAACGATACCCCATCATCATACGCGGTACATACCATCGGCACCGGGATGAAAAATGCTTTTTTTGAAAAAGGCAGTGGCTTGGGAAAAACTTACAACGGCGATTTCCCAAATTATCAAATTGATTATATCTTCACAACCAAACAGTTTAGTGTGCGTAATTACCAGGTGATTGAAAGAAAACTATCAGACCATTACCCCGTATACAGCGATTTGCTGTTGAAGTAATTTACACAGTAACGACGGCTGCAACAGTATCTCACACCGAAAAATCGTAAGTTTGCCAACATGAAACAAAGTTTATTTGTTTACAATACTTTAACACGCCAAAAAGAAGAGTTTAAGCCGCTTAACGCCCCGCATGTGGGCATGTATGTTTGCGGCCCTACTGTATACAGCGATGCACACATGGGCAATGCCCGTACTTATATATCTTTCGACCTTATTTTCCGTTACCTTTCACACTTGGGCTATAAGGTGCGCTATGTGCGTAACATAACCGATGCCGGCCACCTGGAAAGTGATGCGGACGAGGGTGAGGACAAAATCTCTAAAAAGGCAAAGCTTGCCAAGCTGGAGCCTATGGAAATTGTGCAGAAATACACGGTAGGTTTTCACGAGGTAATGCAGGTTTTAAATATCCTGCCGCCAAGCATTGAGCCAACTGCTACAGGCCATATCATAGAGCAAATAGAACTGGTAAAATCAATAATTGCTGAGGGGTATGCTTATGAGGTTGATGGTTCCATTTATTTTGATGTTGAGAAATATAATCAGAAGCACAACTATGGTGTATTAAGCGGCCGTAACCTTGACGACCTGCTGAATAACACCCGTACTTTGGGCGGGCAGGAAGACAAGCGCGGCAAACTCGACTTTGCGCTTTGGATAAAAGCCAAGCCTGAGCACCTGATGAAATGGACTTCTCCATGGAGCATAGGCTTCCCGGGCTGGCACCTGGAATGCTCTGCCATGAGCCGTAAATATCTTGGCGACCAGTTTGATATTCATGGTGGAGGTATGGATTTAATACCTACGCACCACACCAACGAAATAGCACAAAACGAAGCTTGCTGCCATACTAACCCTGCGCGTTACTGGGTGCATACTAATATGCTTACCGTTAACGGCCAAAAAATGTCGAAGTCATTAGGTAATAGTTTTTTACCTCATGAATTGTTTAGCGGCAACAATAAGATTCTGAATAAGGCTTACAGCCCTATGACAGTTCGTTTCTTTATGTTGCAGGCGCATTACCGCAGCACGCTTGATTTTAGCAATGAGGCAATGGAGGCATCAGAAAAAGGTTTCAAACGTTTAATGAATGCCTTTAACCTGCTTGATGGTTTAAAAGCCGGCAATAAAACTGAAGTTGAGATTGAGCCGATACGTAACCGTTGCTATGAAGCATTAAATGATGATTTTAACAGCCCTGTTCTGATTGCAGAATTATTTGAAGCTACCCGCATCATCAACTCGGTGCATGATGGTAAAATGGTAATCGACGAGAAGAATATTGCCGAACTGAAAGCTTTGATGAATGATTTCGTGATTGACATTCTCGGCCTAAAAAATGAGCAAGCTGCCAATGATGAGCTGCCACGTGTTGTGGATTTTATTGTGAACCTGCGCAGTGAGGCTAAGGCTAACCGTGATTATGCAACGTCTGACAAAATCCGCGACGGACTGCAAAAAGTGGGCATACAGCTTAAGGACAGCAAAGAAGGGACGACCTGGACTAAAATATAGTTGTAAGCAATACCTCAATTAAAAGCTTTCCTGAATTCTAAAGGAGATTGATTGGTTTTTGCCTTAAACAGCTTATTAAAAGATTGCGAATGCTCAAAACCCAATTGGTACGCAACTTCGCTTACGGTTAAGCTGGTAGTTGATAGTTTTTCTTTTGCCTTTTCAATCAGCTTTTCGTGTATGTGCTGCTGTGTGCTTAAGCCGGTAAGTGCTTTCAGCATGGCCCCAAGATAAGTTGGCGACATATTTAGCGCATCGGCTATATCCTGCACTGCCGGTAAACCGTCGGTGACCTGCTTTTCATTTGCAAAATAGTCGTCAAGCCATTGTTCAAGCTTATCTAATATCTGGTGATTAGCCGCCCGACGGGTAATAAACTGACGGTGATAAAAGCGTTCGGCATAATTGAGCATTACCTCTATCTGCGAAATAATGATATCCTGGCTAAACTTATCAACGTTAGAAGAATACTCCTGTTTAATCAGGCTTAAAAGCCCGTTAAGGATTCGCTCTTCCTTTTCGGAAAGAAAAAGCGCTTCATTTACGGCATAATCAAAAAACTCAAATTTCTTAATAGTTTTGGCCAATGCGGTGTTCCACAAAAAGTCAGGATGGATAAATAATACCCATCCTGTATGTGTTGCATCTTTGTCTGATTCTATACCAATAACTTGACCCGGGGCCGTAAAAAACATTACCCCTTCATCAAAGTCATATTGCTGCTGCCCGTACTTGTATTTTAGCCTGGTGCCCTGTTTTACAGAAATACTGTAAAAGTCGAGCACAGCCGTTTGCTTCACAGGTTCTTCGGGCAGTTTTACATCCTGTAGGTCAATCACACTGATGAGCGGATGCTGCGGCCTGGGCAAACCACGAAGCTCGTGCAATTGCGATATACTTTTAACTTTAAATGGCACAGATGCAGGCATAATGCAATTTACTGATTTTGTTGATAGGCCGCGGCAAAGTCTTTGGCAAAGTCGGTCAGTTTTACCTTACCCAATACTGGTTTATGCTGATAGAAGTCATCGTACAAAGTACCATCGCGTACGGGTATATTCATTTCAACATAACCCTTTGCAGTTTGTGGGGCCATGCCTGCTGCCAGTAAACCGTCCACCATTTGTTCGTCGCTGATCTCTACCCATTGTAAGTCAGGTTTACCGATGGCTTCGCCTAAAGTCCTGGCAATATCAGCTCCGGATATTTCGTCGCTGGCGATATAACGGATGGTTCTACCCTCAAACGGCTTCTCTATTTCTTCGGCTATCACTGCTGCAATATCCAAAGGTGATACCCAAGGCGTTTTGCGGGTAAGGCTGTTATTAGAGAAGATAGCGCCTTGTTGCTTAATCATCGGGATGAACTGGTACAGCACATAATAAAACCCAACCGGTCGCATAAATTTAATAGAAACATCTTCAGGTAATTCCCTCAATATGTTCTCCACATTGTAATGGAACCGCAACAGGCCTGGGCCTTTGTCTGCACCGATACTGCTCAGGTGGACGATCTTTTTCACTCCAGAACGCTCAATGGCTTCTTTGTAGTTTCTGCCGATTTGCGTGGTCGCCTCAATAACATCAAGCGAATGATCAAAAAAAGCATCGCTTTTTAATGTTTCCATCACATAGACAATGTCGGCACCTGTAAAGGTTTGCGCCAGGAAATCTGCGTCCTCCATAGTGCCGATGGCTGCCCTTGCGCCTAATGCTTCAATAGCGGCCTTACGATCATTACTGCTGCTGATTACGGTTACCTGGTGCCCTTTTTGGATAAGCTCGGTGGTTAGCGGTTTGCTGATATTGCCCAATGAGCCGGTTACTACTATTTTCATATTGGTAATTTTTATCATACAAACGTAGCGCTTACCAATTGCCCACCTGTAGCCTAATCAATTGTTGTTGTAGCCGAATTTGGATACTTTACTTAACAAATCTTTCAAATTTCTGAACAGCTGCTTCGGTAACAGGTGTAAAGAAATTTACAAGGTTTCCGTCCGGGTCGCGGAATAACAATGACCTGTTACCCCAAGGCATGGTTGTTGGCTGTTGTACAATGCTGGCAGCTATTACATCTTCCAATCTTTTGTATTCGCTATCTACATTTGCTACCAGAAATTCAATGATAGCTGTGCGGTTTAAACCTGCTTCGGCAACATGGCTGCCACCAAATAATTGAAGCGTTTTGGTACTGCCAATTGCCAGCGTTGCTGATGGCGTTTGTAATTCAGCAAAATCTTCGGTGTATCTTACCGCGGTTAAACCTGTTATTTGTTCATAAAACTTCAACAGCTTTTCTACATCAGCTGTAATAATCCTGATTGATACGATGTTCATCTTTGTCTTTTTAAATTGAGGCAAAGATGAAATAGGCTTATGACAAGGGTATGTCAGGGGTGGTAAAGTTTTTTTCTTTTTGAGCCAGATAATCTGCCAGGTTTAGTTGATGCGGTTTAAAATGCTCGTCGAGCACCAATAATTTCAAAATCTTATCCAGGCGAAACATCCTGAAATTCTGCCTTAACCTGCAATAGGCAATCAGCAGCCAATTCTCTTGCTGACTGTAGTATAAAGCAAAAGGCTCTACGCTTCGCAATGTTTCTTCGTTACTATGCTCAGCATGATAGGTTATCTTCAACACCCTGAATGAGGTAAGCGCATTTTGAATCAGCGCTAATGAGCTGCTTGCATTATTGCCGGCTATAGCCGGACTGATCGCAATTCTGTTAGATAGCAGCTCCGCTTTCTCCTTAGCCGGGTATTGCATCACTGATTTCACCTTACTTACAGCCGCTGCGTATTCTTTACTTAATGACGAATCGGTACTCTTTAACAGTATTTGTTCGGCAGTTATTAAGGCATTTGCCTCGCCCTCGGTAAATGTTACCGGTGGCAGGCGGTAGCCATCCATCAGGCTGTAACCTTTGCCTTCGTTAACAAAAATGGGGATGCCTGCCTGCTCCAATGCTTTTACATCCCGGTATATGGTTCTGATGCTTACATTGAATTTTACTGCCAGTTCCGAAGCTGTAATTAACCGCTTAGTTTGCAATTGGGTTACTATTGCAGTCAGCCGGGAAATTCGCTTTATGTCATTCTCTTTCATTCATAGCAGGGATTTAGCTGGCAAGTATAAATGTAATTAAGAAATTACAGATTTCACTCTTTGCACTATTCTGTGTAATTTAATACAAGCTTAACTTTAATGGCGATATAACCTGTAGTTTTGCAAATTAATTGCGGCCATGTCTAATAAATATAAATTCCTCCCGTTACTTGCTGTAGCATACCTTTCTTTCTCATCCTGCCATTCATTTTTCGGTTCAGACAAAAAAAATGGTTCTGCTGAGCAGTTGAAACATCATTCGGCTTATGACGATAGTACCTTAAACAGAAAAGTATTGCCGGTAATGATGCCTTACAACCGCATCATTCAACCCGCAGGCGAACTGATTACCTATGGCAGCCCTGAGTTAGAGAACCACAGCCTTGACCTGAAACAGATCCCCGGCACTAATCTTATTGCAATTGAAGATCGTTACGGAATTGCCATCATCGATAAAGATCAAAAGAAACTGGTAAGCCGCTGGACATACCCAAATGACAATGCCTACCGGGGTATGATGAGCACTTACTCGGGTATTGAAGTAGCTCAGATTAACGGGCAGGTGCGTATTTTCTGGAGTGCTGCAAGCGGCGACATCGGCAAGTCTATTGTGTTGGATGCCATTTGGGACGGAAATAAAATAAGCATAAAAGACACTTTTACATTTACACCCGAAGCCCCGGCTCCGCTTGCTTTGCCTAACGAGGTGGCAGTTAACCAGGAAAACGGCAAATATTACCTGTACGTTGTATTAAACGGCAATAATACTTTAGTTAAAACAGACATCGCTACCAAAACAACAGTTTGGGCAGCACCAACCGGTGTTGCTCCATACGGTTTAACCATTGTTAACGGTAAAGCTTTTGTAACCAATTGGGGCGGCGACATGCCATCCGACAAATCAAAAGCCGAAGTGGCGGGTGTGCCTTACGGGAAAGTTTATACCGACCCTGTGACCGGTGCCACACGCGAAGGCTCTGTAGCGGTATTTAACCTGGCTGATGGTAAGCAGATCAAAAGTATCCCTGTTGGCCTGCACCCGAATGATATTATCGCCAGCCATAGCGGCAACAATCTTTATGTAGCTAACAGCAACAGCGATGCCGTATCGGTTATTAATGTTGCATCGCTGAAAAAGACAGAAGATATATCAGTTAAGATCAACGCCGGGAAACAAGGCTTTATCGGCGATTCGCCGAATGCTTTAGCGATTAGCCCCAATGACGAAACTTTATATGTGGCTAATGGCATGGACAACGCCGTCGCTGTAATTAACTTAGGTAAACAAGGCGTAAAAAGCAATGTATCCGGTTATATCCCTACAGAGGCTTATCCCGGTGGTTTGGCCATTGATGAAGGGCATTTATTTGTGGCTAACCTGGAAGGCGAGGGTGCCAGAGTAAATACCAAAGAGATGAAGGGCGGTAAGGGCGAAGCCACCGATTTCCCGGATGATGCCTATAACTCGCACCATCAAAAAGCTACAGTTTCTATTATTAACCTTCCGGATGCTGCAACGCTGGCTAATTACACAAACAAGGTAAAAGACCTGATGCTTAATTTCCGTACGGAACTGGCCAGGCTTACGCCACGACCTAATCAACCGGCAAGGCCAATGCCCGAGCGTATTGGCGAGCCTTCGGTATTTAGGCATGTGATTTACATTATCAAAGAGAACCGTACTTACGACCAGGTTTTAGGCGACCTGCCATTAGGTAACGGGCGTAAAGAATTGTGCGTTTTTGGTGACAGCGTAACCCCTAACCAGCACCAGTTAGCGCGTAGCTTTGTTACGCTTGACAATTATTATGCTTCGGGTAAATGCTCGGCAGAAGGACACCAGTGGACTGATGCAGGTATGGTAACTGATTACATAGAGAAGAATGTACGTGCCTGGTTCCGTAGTTATCCGCACGTGCAAACTGATGCTATGGTTTACAGCAAAAAGGGATTTATCTGGAACAATGCCGCTGACCACGGTAAAAGTGTAAGAATTTTCGGCGAAGCATCATTACCAAATATTGATACCAAATTAACCTGGACAGATATCTATAACAACTACAAGGCAGGCAAGCCTTTGATATTCACCAACGTTAGTACCATAGCACGCGTAAGGCCAATGCTTTCGCAAACTTATCCGGCTTCAGACTATCTTAAAATTACCGATCAGATACGCGCCGATGCCTTTATCAAAGAGCTTAAAGAAATTGAAAATAAGCCCGGCGACCAGTTCTATAACTTATCGGTAATGGCTTTATCAACAGATCATACTACCGGCACTCGTCCTGGCATGCCTACGCCACGGGCAATGGTAGCCGATAACGACTTAGCAGTGGGGCGGATTATTGAAGCGGTAAGCAAAAGCCGTTTCTGGAAAAACACGGTGATCTTTGTTACCGAAGATGATTCGCAGGCTGGTTGGGACCATGTTTCCGCCTACCGTACCACAGGTTTTGTGGTAAGCCCTTACAGCAGGATGCAAAGGGCGGTGTCTGTAAATTATAACCAAACATGTATGGTACGCTCCATTGAGCAGATCTTAGGCATACCACCAATGAACCTGATGGATGCTACGGCACTACCCATGTTCAGTTGTTTTGATAATAAACCATCTTCATACGTATATACGGCTGTGTCTAATAAAATAAAGCTGGACGAAATGAACCCTACCTTGTCTTCATTAAAAGGGAAGGACCGCTATTATGCGCAACAATCGCTACGGCCGGAGTACAATCACGTTGACGGGGGTAATGACGATGTACTGAACCGAATCTTATGGCATTACAGTAAAAAGGGTAAAGAATATCCAAAGAAATTTGCCGGAAAGGCAGACCTGGTTGATGATGACGATTGATCAGGCGAAAAAAAGAAAGCAGGCCCTAAGCCTGCTTTCTTTTTTTAATGGGGATAGTACTTTAAAACTCCGGATCGAAGTTGAAATAAATAGGATTTGATAAAGCTACCATGTTACCGGTAAGCTTTACTGATGTTGGTACCTGCGGATAATCTGCTGGTTTGCCTTCAACAGTTACACGATAATAGGTACGGCCGGTAAGATCAGGCGTATCTGTAAATTCCACCTTGGGATCTTTTCCTGTTATTTTGTAGGTGTTAAAATCTCCGCCATTTTTTACCACCTTAACAGTATAAGTTGAGTCGGTAAAGGTTTTTCCTTTCAATTCTACGCGAAACTTTACGGCTTTACCCGTGGCTTTTATATTATCGCCCATCATCATGTCAGGTTTGCCATCTTCGTTGGTGTCGGCATAAAACTCCACACGTGGGCTGTACGGATTAGCGCTTACTGATACACGGCCGTTGGTTAGTGCATCAACAATGGCTTGTGGTGAGCGCGAGGTGGCAAACACCCAGGTAGTAGGTGTGCCTACATAATTTGCAGTAGCCTCAAATGTGCTTTTGCTTGGCTTTTCGTCTCCCTGCGGTACGCCATGATGTGCATCGCTGCCGCCACGGCCTGTTAGTTTTCTGCCTGATGACAGCATATCATCCCAGATCATGATAGCGTTGGCATTTTTAGACCAGATAGCAGAATTCCATACTTCGATAGATTGTACCAGGTCATAAGAATAACCGAAATGATCTTTACCACTTGGATGATTGGCCGACAAGTGAACATTGAGTCCTTTTTTAACTGCCCCAATCACCACATCACGCTGATCACGTACATCGAATAATCGCTGGTGGTCATAAGGCTTGGCCGAAAATACATTACCGTGCCCGCGTACAGTGGTCCATTCTGCACCATAAAGTAATACTACAGATTTAGATTTAAAATCAGGGTCGGCCCAGGTATTGTGCATTACATCGCCGTTAACATGGTTGTCATGGTCGGTGATGCATACGTAATCTATTCCGTTGGTTTCGCAGAATTTAATGATCTTACCGACCGAGTTATTAGTAGATTCCTTACTGTGCCTCGAATGCACATGCAAGTCGCCTTTTAACCAGGTGCCTTTGTCAAGGTCGGCTACAGGTTGTATGGTGGTGATCTCTTTCTGAGTCCAGGGATTAATATGCTCTTGTTGTGCATGGGCAGAAAATGAAGCCAGCAAAGCCGATGCAAAGAAGAGCAGTTTGCCGTTTTTTGAAGCCTTATGTTTCAGTTGGTTACTGATCATTGATGATAGTTAGTTTGATAAGTGGTTGAAAATTGGATCGGTACGGAAATACTTTTCACCATCCGGGAAACTCACAACGTAGTCTGATTTAAAATGTGTGCTTTTCAGGTAGTAGTCTGTCGTAATAACCTGCGCGCCAGACTTCATTGCCGCTTCGAAATCGCTATAGTCATTATTCCTTGCTTGTTGAGTGTCATGGTCGGCACGTGTGCGGATGATATAGCCTCTTTTTACCAGTTGCGGAATTTCCGGATCGTGCGGATCATTCCTGATCATAAATGCCGCCTCTGCTGTACCAGGCTCTGCATTTGCAAATATAACACGGCCTTTTAGAGACGGATGCCCTGACATGTAAATATTCCGCTTACGCTTTCTGTCGTCCAGAATAAAAAGAAACTTGCCTCTTGCTGCTTTCAAAAGCGGCCAGTTGCCATGTTCTACCGCATCATTCAGCGTTTTGTAATTACCTCTTACATCATCGGGGGTGATCAGGTGCTCTTTGCCAAGGTAGCTTAGCATATCCCTGTCAACTTCGGCAAAGCGCTGTGCTGTAAAAGGCTCAGGCTTAATGCGCTGGTCTTTTGACCCACCGTCTTTGGGCTCAAGCGTTATAAAAACAGGCGTGTGGTCCGGGTGCGCGTCCGACCATTTTTTTAATTGTGTAAGCGCGTCTTTCAGCGTTGGGCAGCTGCTTCTGTAATCATAATCAATTACATGGAAAACCTTAAAGCCGGGCGCTTCCATTTCATGATTAACATCATAAGGCGCCTGGCCGGGTACAATTTCCAGGCCCTTGGGGTGTGCATACTTCCCACCTTTAGTATCTGCGTAAATATCAATTTCAAGGTTGCGCAAGCCCATATCCAGTTGATCGGCTAATGGAATGTGCTCATAATCCAGCCCGGCAACATCGGGGTTTTTGGCAAGCATCAGTTTGTACAGTGTTGTATCAATAGCCTGCTTATAGCTATTGTGCGACCCTATCACCTGAAGATGGTTAATAGGTGTGTCGTTGATGTCCTGCTGTAACGATACCGTTGCCGCTGCAAGCAAAATTGTGGCCGTAAGAGATTTTAATATCATCGTATAAAACTAAAAAGCGGCAGATTGCTCTGCCGCTGTAATTTATTATTAATAGCCCGGATTTTGAACCAGGTTAGGATTTGTTTTTAGCTCGGTTGAAGGAACTGGATACAACCTGCGGGTAAGGTCTTTGTTCATGGTCAGCACGTCATTCGGTAATTTGTACTCTACCTCAAACTGGCCGAAACGGATCAGATCATTCCGGCGCCATCCTTCCCATGAAAGCTCCCTGGCGCGTTCGTCCAGTAAACCTTGCAGATCAACTGACGTAGCCGCATCTGCACCGGCGCGGGTACGCAATTTGTTCACCAGTAAAAGCGGCGTTTGTACTTCGCCGTTTACAGTTGAAACGCTTGCTCCACGTAACTCAGCCTCTGCTTTCATCAGGTAAACATCGGCAAGACGGAATACCGGTACATCATTACCATTTAAACGGGTAGACTGGATGATGGTAGGGTCTGGGTAGTATTTGATTGAACGTACACCTTCGGCCTGGCTGGCAATAGTGTTACCTAAGTCCATTGGTTTGCCGGGTACCAGTACCAGATCCGGCGTAATCACTACTTGTGTAGTGGTGCCCGGATAATAAACGGGTTGATTAGTGAAGCCGCCGTTACCATCAGGGTAATATTGCGGGCCAACTAACCAGGTTTTGGTACGGAAGTCATTCGGAACATTAAAGCGCTTGTAAAACTCAGGCGTAGTGCTCATGGCAATACTCAGGTTCACGTTCATGCCATAAGCTTGTGCCAGGTAAAAGAAGAAACCAAAACGGGTAAACTGGTTACCTGGAATCTGCTGGTCATAAGGAATAGCAAAAATAGTTTCGTTGATCTGCGGGCCGTTGTTCGGTAAAAAGATATCGCGGTAACGGGCATCAAGCGAATAGTTCTTATTATTCTGCACACTGTCGCACATGCTAACTACATCCTGGTAACGGGCTGCGCCGGTATAAACTTCAGAATTAAGGTACATTTTAGCCAACAGTGCGAAAACCATGCCTTTGGTTGGCCTGCCATATTGCAGCGTATTGGTTGAAGCATTACTGGTTTTTGAAGGCAGGGTTTGTAATACATCTTTCAGTTCGCTTTCAATAAAACTGAAAACCTTGGCACGCTGCTGCGTAGCAGGTGGCGTACTTACCGGAAAGCTGGTGATGATTGGCACGTTACCATACAAATCCATCATAAAGTAGTAGTATAAAGCACGCATGGCACGGATCTCTGCTATAGCGGATTTTTTAGTAGCATCTGAAGATGGAGATGTGCTTACCACGCTTAGTAAACGGTTACAGGTGTTGATACCGCTGAACCCCCATTGCCATACACCAATTACGTTTGGGTGGTCAAAGGTCCAGCTATGATAATGTAACTGGCGGTACTGGCCGCCGTCGTCGAAGTTACCATCACGCGCAGGGATGATGGCTTCATCGGTAGATAGTTCCTGCATACGCCAGTAATTTACCGCATAGCTGGAAGATAAGTTAGAGTACATGGTACCCAAAAGGGCATTATAATCTGATGCCGTAGTTGGGAAATTTGATTTTACGTATTGCGATTCTACCGGTACATCAAGTTTAGTACAGGCGCTGAAAGATGCTACCGCAGCAACCCCAGCTATAATAGAAAGTATCTTTTTCATCGTGTATGTCGAATTGAATTAGAATGAAGCGTTTATGCCAAAAATGTAAGTACGGGTTTTTGGATAATAGTTATTGTTGTCGATACCCGGGGTCAAGCCGCCCATGTTAATCTCAGGGTCTATGCCTTTGTATTTAGTAATTACAAATAGGTTATTGCCAGACAGGTACAGTCTCAGCCTTTTAATTGCGCTGATGTTTGTTTTGATGGTATAGCCAAGGGTTGCATTATCCAATCGCAGGTAAGAGCCGCTTTCCAGGTAACGGTCTGATATCAGGTAAGCGTTGATGTCTTTAAATGATTCACCTAAAGTATAGCGCGGGATATTCTGAAGTTTGGCATCGGCTGGGTTATTTAATGAAGCCAGTGTAGCATTCAATATCTTGTTACCATAAACACCTCTTACCAGGAAGTTAAGGTCGAAGTTTTTGTAATAGAAACTGTTTGACCAACCGTAGATCATTTTCGGCTGGGCGCTGCCTGCATAAAACTGGTCTGTAGTAAGCGGCTGGGTGGCAATAGTATTGCCCGCTGCATTTTGATAAGTACTTACGCCGTTTGCGTTTTTGCCCATGTAGTGCCACAGGTAAAAAGCGCCTACAGGCAAGCCTGCCTGAATGATCTGGCTGGAATTACCCGATTGCCCTTTTCCTCCTAATTGTGCTGTATAAATGATAGGCAGGTTACTTGAAAGGCTTTCTACTACGTTTGTGTTGTGCGAAACGTTGAAGGATGTTTTCCAGCTAAAGTCTTTTGTTTTAACGGCAGTAGCATTCAACACCACCTCAATGCCGGTATTTTTAACATTACCAGCATTTACAGTTAAAGACGGATAAACATATTGCGTTAAAGAAACAGGAGTATCATAGATCAGGTCAGATGTTTTCTTGATATAATAATCTACCGAACCTGTTAACCTGTTCTGGAACAAACCGAAATCCAAACCGATATTAGTTGTGGCTGTGCTTTCCCATTTCAGATCAGGGTTTTCATTCTGTATCGGGCCAATGGCGTTTACGATGTTACCGTTGTAGTAGAATTTGCTGCTGCTTTGGGTACCATAAACCACCAGTGCTGAGTAGGCAGAGAAACCGGTACTATTACCAGATTGGCCATAACCTACTCTCAGTTTCAAATCGCTGATGGTTGGAATGTTGCGCATAAATTCTTCGCTGCTGATTCTCCATGCACCTGAAATGGCAGGGAATAAGCCCCAGCGGTTGTTGATACCAAACGCAGAAGAACCGTCGCGGCGTAACGAGCCTTGTAAAAGGTAACGGTCTGCAAACTGGTACTGAACACGTCCGTAGTAAGAAATCAGGCGCAGAATAGAGATCGGGTTGTTATCAAAAGCGATCTGTGAAACCGACGAAGGGTTAGAAAGGTACAAGTTGTTATAAGTAATGGCATCATTAGAAAAGTTCTGTGTCTGCACACCAAAACCATCGTTCACGCGGTTCTGCTGGTATGAGTAACCTGCTAACAACTTAATATTATGCTGGCCGAAAGTACGGTCATAGTTGAAGTATGACTCCAATACGTCGTTAGTGTTCAGATAGGATGAACGTCTGGCCACACCGTTCAGGCCTACTGCAAGGCCAGACTGGCTATTGATATAGCTGCCATAGTTATTCTGGTCGCGTTGGGTTGATCCGCTTAAGGTAAACTTCAGGCCATCGATGATATTCACCTCGGCAATACCGTTGATCAGTGTTTTTTCGTTCTTCTGCTGAATGGTGTTATTGTTCAGTAACGAAAGCGGGTTTAAAGTGCCGCTACCTGTACGGGTATAGTTCTCTTTATAGCTGCCGTCAGGGTTGAAAGGCGATACCGTTGGTAAATAGAACAGCATAGCCGGCAACACGTTGCTTTGGTAAATGTCGTCAGAGTTGCTTTTGCTGTCGGTCACGTTCAGGCTCAGTTTCAACCTGTCGTTAAAGAAGCGCTGATTTATATAACCACGGATGATGATGCGCTCTAAATCAGTACGTTTTAAGATGCCATTATTTTTAAAGTAGTTTACGCTTGCGCCATAATCAGAGCTTTTGCCTGCACCGCCGTAAGATAAGTTGTGGTTTTGTGAATAACCGGTACGCTCAATCAGGTTTTGCCATTTGGTGTCAGACCCATCGTCATCTATCGGGTTTGCCAATGGTTTCTGTCCATTGTCTGCCAAATATTTACGCAACTCGGGTGCAGTAAGCATATCTATCTGCTTAGAAACTTTATTGATGCTGCCGTAAGCGCTGTAATCTAAACGGGCCTGGCCAAGTTTGGCTCTCTTGGTAGTAACGATAATTACACCGTTAGCCGCTCTTGAACCATAAATGGCGGTAGATGCCGCATCCTTCAATACGTCGATGCTTTCAATATCAGCAGGAGCAAGCACATCAATAGAAGCACCTGGTACACCATCAATTACGTAGAATGGCTCTTGGGCTCCGTTACCTGTTCTGAAAGTTGATGGGCCACGCAGAATTACCGCAGGTTTCTGGTTAGGGTCGCCGCTTTGTGTTACGTTTAAACCGGCAACTTTACCCTGAAGCAATTCTGCAGGCGTAGTGATCACACCCTGATTAAAGTCTTCGGATTTAAGCGAGGTGATTGATCCGGTAACGTCTTTTTTGCTGGCTGTACCATAACCAATAACAACAACATCCTTTAAGGCTTTAGCTGTTGTTATCAGCTTTACGTTCATCATGCTGTTGCCGTCAACCGGTTTTTCAACTGCATTTGCGCCAATAAATGTAAAGCGAAGCACGCTGCCAGCGTTTGCCTGGATGCTGAAACTACCATCTGGCTTGGTAACAGTACCGGTTGAGGTGCCTTTAATAGTTACCGTTACGCCAGGAAGCGGTGCGTTGGTTTCGTCAGTAACCATACCTTTTATCGTCCGGCTCTGGGCGTAAGTTGCCGGGCTTTGCATTAGTGCCAATGCCGTAAGCGGAATAGCTGCAATGCTGTAAAATGGCCTTAAAAAAAAGGAGTACATTTTTTTCATGAATAATACGTGTTAATTGTTGTTGGATTTAAAGTTTCTTGATAGTTAATGATGCTCATTTACTACAATTACGGTTTGGCGGCGGGCTACCCCTATCCTTAATGATTATTTAATAGAGATGAAGAAAACAAACAAGGCAAACTGTTGTAAGGCCTCGTTTTAATGTAACCAGAGGTGCTTTTATTCAGAAAGTGTGTTAAATTTTAGTTAAGCCGGGCGGCTAAACAATAGATGTTGGTAAAGGATGTGAATTTTTTTTAAAAAAGTAATAAGTAAACACGAAGAGTGTGTTTAAAATAAGGAGAATGAAATCAGCTAATCTTTATCCCGGTTAATTTTCCGCTCAATTGCGCGAAGCATTTTTTCTGTAGTATCTGAGTCAAGCGGTTTAGTATCTGGGTTGTTTAAAAAAGCTGATTCGTCCAGGTATTTTTCCAATTCCTGCGGATGCGCTTCAAAATATTTATTCAAGAATAAACGCTCTTCTTCGCTGCATTTAAACTGCAGGTACCGATTGATCAGGTCTTCGGTTATATTCATGCCCATATTACGTACCAGACACGGGTTACCCCTAATGCCAACTAAAGTTTAACGGTAAGTTTAAGAAAAGTATATAACGGATTGATGAAGAAAGCCGGATTAGCCTAATGCAGTGCGCAATTGCTTAATAGCTTTTGAGATGTGGTTCTCTACCGTTTTTGTGGATAAGCCTAATGTGGAAGAGATTTGTTTATAGGTGTAATTATCTATCCGGCTCAATTTAAATACCTTTTTACGTACCGGGGGCAGCTTTTCCATCGCGGCTATTACATTGCGCAATGTGTCCTTAGCAACAAAAGGGTCATTATCAATATGGCCGGTATGTAAACCGCTAACCCATTGGATGTATTTATCCTTTGTGTTACCCCGGCGGTATTCGTCAATCAGCAACATTTTGGCAATCTGAAAAAGCTGTACCTCAATGCTGTGATCGTCAGAAATTTTTGCGCGGTTTTCCCAGAATTTTACAAAGGCCGATTGCACAATATCTTCTGCCAGGAAAGGTATCTGCGTTTTGTTGTAGATGTAATTATAAAGCCTGGTATGGTACAGGTAATAGACCTTCTTAAAACAGTCGTGATCGCCTTGTTTAATATCGTCTATTTGTATAACCATAACTGCAACAAATGTTGTGTTATGATATGATAAGAAAATAGCGATTTAATTAAGAAATTGTTAAAAAGAGTTAAATGTATAAGGGGTTAAAAAGGTTTTTAAATAAAAACCTGCATAAGAAAGTACTATGACTTTCTGTATGCAGGTATAACAAGGTCAGTTGTTAGTTTTGTTGTGATAAGTATTTAGTAGGATATTTTACTTAATGCTTCATGAACTACATTTTCAAATATTTGATAAGAAAACGGCTTGTTTAATACGGCTACATATTTTATTCCTAAGCTTTTAATATAAACCTCTGTATGTGCAGTAGTAATAATGATATTTCCGTATTGACTGATACATTGGTCAATTTCTGCAACATTTGATAAGGGGCTATCCAAAAGGTCAAGAAATACGATATCAACTTTACAATGCGATTTAGCTGATAAGTTTTTTGAAGAAGTTTCTCTCCATAATACTTTAAGAGTATCTGCCCGCCGAATAAATTTACTAAGCAGTTCATACGCCAGCTCTTCATCTTCAACAATTCCGCATGTATAAACAGCTGCATTTGCCATCAAAATATTTTGTAATGTACCTGACTTAATTATTAATTTCTTTCTGCCAATCTGGCCAGGCTAAAGCAAAGTTGTGATGTTGTAGGAAATGTGCCGGTAGGAAAGTCCATACCATCTGCATTATTTACAGATAACCTTGACACTGTTTCTTTCTTTAATTTAAGTAATGATTTTGGGTTAGGGTTTAAGGTTTTCATGTCTTTTGTTTTTGGTTTATTAAAAGAACAAAAACATGATTATCGTCACAATTTAATTCGACCAATTAAAGTCAAATTTCGACCAATTAAATACTGAGCAGCTGTTTATAAGGCTCCGCCTTCTGCAAGGCCCTTTATAGCTTCGCGGTACCTGATACCAATGGGCACTTCTTCATTGGTTATCAGCTCTATGGTATTGCCGTTGATAGATTTTACAGATGATTTTCTGACAATGAATGATCTGTTTACCCTTAGAAATTCTCTCTGAGGTAACATCTCTTCTATTTTAGTCATGGTCATGTGGGTTATAAGCACTTTTGATGAGGTATGTATCTTCAGGTAATCCTTCATACCCTCAACAAAATGGATTTCATCTATAGAAACATTTACAAACTTTTTATTCTCCTTAAAAAGGATCTGCCTGTTTTTAATTTCTGCTTCGCCAGATACTGGCTTGTTTAATTCAGTAGTCAAGGCAGGGTCATTCGCAGGCAATAAATGTTCGGTGCTTCGCGCCAGTTTATCTTTAACTTTATTTATAGCTTTTACAAAACGTTCAAATGTTATTGGCTTTAAAATAAAATCAAGCACATCAAGTTCGTAACCATCAACAGCATACTCGGGATATGCAGTTGTAAGTACAATTAAAGGTTTATAAGAACTGAAGGTTTTAATAAACTCGATACCGGTCATTTCGGGCATATTAACATCCAGAAATATAAGATCAGGTTTTAAAACAGAAACTCTTTCAATTGCATCAATTGCATTTTCACATTTGGCCAACAGGTTAAGCGATGAAATTCTGCCTATATATTTTTCAATCAGATCCTGTGCTAATGGCTCGTCATCAATTACAACACATGATATGCTACTTTCCATATTTACCAAATTTTCAACAGTACGTTATATATTTTCTCATCTTCTGATATTTCAAGCGTATGGCGGTTGGGGTATAGTAAGTCCAACCTTCTCCTGGTATTAGATACACCAATACCCCCTACTGACTTTCTTAAATTAGCTGCTGGCTTTAGATTAGTTACTTCAAAACAAAATGCTTTTGTATCATCTATCCATGCATTAATCTTAATCCACGAATCTTTTACCATTTTATCAACGCCATGCTTAAAGGCATTTTCAACAAAATTGATCAGCAATAACGAAGGTACTTTAACCACATCCAGATCATCGGCTATATTTAATTCTATTGACAGCCTGTTACTGTGCCTGATGTTCTGGATATCAATATAGTTTTTTATGAAATACAATTCTTTACTGGCATCAATTTCCGAGGCATTTGAATCATAAAGTGCATAACGCATCATACTTGAAAGCGCAAAGACCATTGATGCAGCTGTTTCGTCCTTGTCTTCAATTAAAGAATATACGCTGTTTAGTGTATTAAACAAAAAGTGCGGATTAATCTGCGAGCGCAAAAAATTGAGTTCGAGCGTAAGATTATCCTTTTCAAGTTTAAGCTTCTCTAACCTCGATTTAAAAGCAACCCTGAATATTTTAATCGTTAAAGCTGGAAATAAAGCTAAGCCCAGCTGCTCGAAATGAAAATATAATACATTGTAATCTTTTACAAATGTCCAGGCACCATATTGCGATATGTTTTTTACAAACCGCCGGTAATAGGGAGGCATATCCTGTGTGTGGTTGATATAATTATATAGGTAATATGCGCTTATACCATATATAGTTAGTGTAAATAGGAGTATCAGGCTTACATAAAAAGCTGTATGAATGGCATCCTGCTTAGTTTTTAAGGCAAATGAAACGCCATAAAAGCAGGCTAATATGATGATGTACTTTTGTAATCCGATGAGGTATGTAGCAGTAGGGTGGCTATCGCCCGTGACCCATTGCGCCTGAAACAGAAACCATTTAAAAATGAGCAACCAAAACGCAATATGAATTATAACGGTAGTGGAACGGCGGCTGTTTGTGCCAGAAAGTATTGCTGTGATTTGGTTAGTTTGTTTTGACATTCAATAGTTTGCTTATTGTATATGCCTTATTATTATAATTTGTAAGATAGTGAAATTTGTTTTAACCACAAATACGTGTATTAATTATTAGTTACCAAGTTCAAGCTGGTTTTTTATAAGCTCATAATAAAATCCGCGGGTATTTACCAGGTCTTCATGTTTTCCCTGCTCAACAATCTGCCCGGATTTTAAAACAATGATCTGATCGGCATTTTTAACCGTGCTTAGCCTGTGCGCTACCACCACCACCGTACGCCCTTTAAAGGCCTGGTTAAGATTATGCATGATTTTCGTTTCATTATTTGCATCAAGAGCATTGGTGGCTTCATCAAAAAACATATAATGAGGATCCTTATATATAGCCCTTGCAATAAGTATGCGCTGTTTTTGGCCCTGGCTTAGCCCATTGCCTTCTGCACCGATCTTTGTATTTAACCCCAGCGGCGATTGTTTAATAAACTGGTCGATATTAGCAGTTTTTATGGCGTGTAACAGGTTGGCCGAGTTAAATATCTCGTTACTCACCATGATATTGTTAGCAATAGTATCTGAAAATATAAACCCATCTTGCATTACCACTCCGCATTCTTTTCTTAAGGCCGCATGTGATATGGTGCTATAATCTGTTTCGCCCATTTGCAATGTGCCACTATCAGGGTTATATATTTTTAATAATAATTTCAGAATAGTTGTTTTACCGCTGCCACTGTCGCCAACAATAGCAGTTATTTTTCCTTCGGGAATATATAAATCAATACCTTTTAATACCGGATGGTTACCAGCCCCCGGATAAGTAAACGTAATGTTGCTTAAACGGATAGACTTGTCAGGAGGGAGGCGCTTAATAAACTGCCGGTCATCTGGCTCTTCATCTGATACTTCATGCACATCATTCAGACGGTCGACACTTATTTTTGCATCCTGCGCACTTTGTAAAAACTGTATAAACTGTTCAACCGGCGAATTTAACTGGCCAACAATAAATTGTATGGCCAGCATGGAACCAAGTGTCAGGTTTCCGGAAATTACCAGCTTGGCAGCTAAAAATACAATAAGGATATTTTTAGTTTGATTGATAAATACTGCACCCACTTGCTGGTACTGGCTTAGTGATAAGCTTTTGGTGTTAAATTTAAACAGCTGAGCCTGTATACGCTCCCATTCCCAAAGCTTTTGTGTTCCGCAATCATTCATTTTAATTTCATGGATACCACTCATTAACTGAATAATATTATTTTGATTGGCTGCAGATATTTCAAACCGCTTATAATCTAATTTCTTGCGGAATTTAAGAAAGAGATAAACCCATGTAAAATAGGTTAAGCTCCCCCCTAAGAAAATCAAAAAGATACTTTGACTATAAGATACCAGCACTGATCCGAATACAATGAGCGTTATAAATGAGAAAACAGTATTAAGGAACGTACTTGTTAAAAATGTTTCTACTCTTTTCTGATCACTTATCCGCTGCATAATGTCACCGGTAATTTTGGTATCAAAAAATGACAGAGGTAACCTGAGCAGTTTGGTTAAAAAATCTGAAAGAATGGAAATACTGATACGCGTACTAATGTGAAGTAATATCCATCCGCGTATCAGCTCAATGGTAGTTTGCCCGAGCGAAAGCATCAACTGCCCCAGCAATATCATATTTATGAAATTGATATTGTTGTTATTGATACCTATATCAACAATTGACTGTGTTAAAAACGGAAATATCGTTTGCAGCAGGGCTGCTGCTAAAAGACCAATCAGTAATTGTATAAACAGTTTTTTATAGCCTCTGAGATACCTCAGTATTTTTGTCGCTTTAATAGAGGTGTCCTGCTCCTCTTCTTCGGTATAAAAATTTGGGGTAGGCTCAATCAATAATACTATACCATCCTGCTTTTTTTCAGCAGCATTAAATGCCCATTTTTGCAGAAACTCTTTTTTGGGATAAGAAAGCAACGACTTGCCCGGGTCTGCTACAAAAACCCTATCCTTTTTAATTTTATATACGACAATAAAGTGATTTTGGTCCCAATGGGCTATACACGGTAAATGGATACTTTCTTTAAGATCCTCATAATTTACCCTTGCGCCAACTGTACGAAACCCGATCTGTTCAGCAGCCTGGCTTATACCCAACAAAGAAACACCGTTACGGCTATGTTTGGTTTTTTGCCGTAGTGTATCAAGGCTAAAGCGTTTTCCATAATACTTGGAGATCATCTTTAAACAAGTGGGCCCACAGTCCATTGATTCAAGCTGACGATAGTATGGGAAAGATGCCATGATAGTTATTGTTTTAGATCGTGTATACTAAGCTGCTGTTTGTTTTACTCTGCGCACTTTAGCAGAATCGGGCAATGAAAACTCCTGTGCTATAAGCTCAATGCCCATAAGCCTGTCTTTAGGTTCTTTTGCAGCATTCATGAAAATGATTTCATCAACACCATACTTTTCGCTGAAGGCTAAAAAGGCTTCATGAAACTGTGCAGGTGTCCCTGTAATATTATACCCGAAACCATCGCGCAGCGGGCCTACCGCTCTTTTTGCCTTAGCGGTGGTTTTGTGGCAGATACCTGAAACTACAAGATTTACTTTCGGATAACGATTGTGCTTATTATAAAATGCTTCTTTAAACTCCGCTAATTTATCCTTGTGAGCCTCCATGTCAGCATTGGTATGAAAGATGGACCTTGAAAGATTAGTGCCATGCTCCAAAGCTCTATCGATGCTCTTACCCATACCTGTACTTAGCGACCAAACGTCTGGGTTAACGCCTTTATATGGTGACACAACTGTGCCTATTTGAAGAACTTCACTTTCGTTATTAATGATATAGAAAAATTTATCCAGATTGTTTTTGAAGGCTTCGGGCATATTCAGCCCTTCTATGCCTGTAGCCAATTGAGCGACGGACGACATTACTCCGCCATTTGCCAAGCCAAGATCAATGCGGTTAGGAAACAGGTTGGTAAGCATTTTAAAGTTACATGCTACGTGATATGGCTGATGTATACTTAATAATATTCCAGCCGTGCCTATACGTATCTTTGATGTCATGGAAGCAAGTATAGGTATCAATATAGTAGGGTCATTCCAGGTATGGGTAGGGTCGGGGATGTGATGCTCGCCCAGCCAAAACCTTGAATAGCCCAACTCATCTGCCTGATAGGCATAATTAATCAAATCATTAACTTTTAAAAGGCTGTTAAGCTTTGCGGTTCTGATACCAAAATCAATTAACCCTATTTTTAGCTTTTCCATAATTAAGGTTTATTTAGTTACATTAAGAATATGCTTTGCCATTTCTGATTCCCTCCAAGCGCTTCATTAATCAGCACCAGCATTACACCAGGTATACCCATTAATAATTGCTCGGCACGCCCGTTACTTTCAGGATCTTTTAGTTCGTTCTGTATGTAATTATGGGTATATTCCATCCAGAAGTTTTTAGTATCCATATATTCAGGCAAGGGCTGTTCACGGTAAAGTGCGTTATACATTAATACCATACTTGCCGATCCGTGGCATAAATGGGCATTCTCTATGCCTGATTCTTCTTCTGTAAGGCGTGTACAGGTATCCCTGCCTAACGTATCTGCTTTAATAAGCAGTTCAGGCATATTAAGAACATCTGCACAACGGTAAAACACTAATGCAATATTTAAGTCGCCATAGCACCAGCCCATCCTGTCATTATATTTTTTGATGTTCTCGGGGGCTGTTCTGGCAAAGTTTTCATCAATGGTTACAGGGAAGTAAGAATATACGCCATCGGCCCTTTCGGGCTTACGTTCTAAACCAAGTATATACTTAAGCATACCGATTATCAGTCCGCGTATTTCCGGTTGTAAAATGCCTGCTTTGTAAATATCCAGCAATACCAGTATCAGGCCGCTTTGCCCATGTGCAACTCCAAGATCAATATCTGCTGAGCGGTTTTGCTTGGAGATGTGTGAATTGAAGAACCTGACCCCATGTTCATCCTCCATCTTTAAAAGCATTAAGCTTTCAAAAGCATCCGTTATGTAATCTTTTATTTTGCCATTATAATCAATACGGTTTACCAGATAACTTAAGGCACCAGCAGCACCATATAAAAAATCAATATTATTATTTGCCAAATAAGTTTTAGCGCTCTTATATACCATCTCGTCGAAAACAAAAAACTCATCATCCTGCAATTCTATATCTATGATATTATCCTGATTTAAGGTCATTATAACCCTGCACAAAGAGGGGAGTACCCATGGTATTTCAAGTATCGCCTCGGGTGAGCCGCTTTTAAAATAGTCGAACAATTCATCAAGATAGGTGACCGCAGTTTCAATATTTTCTTCATTCCCAAGCAGCTTATAATTATATGCCAGGTATAGAATACGCCCCAACTTGCCCGAAAACAACGAATTGCCTTTGAACGGCAATGACGCAATTACATGCTCGCCTGTTTTAATCTGCTCTATAAGCTTGCTTTCAATTTGTTCTTCAATCATGATGGTTTAGTTTTTAATAGCCGATAAATTTGATCAGATCTTTTGTGCCTGCCTGTAATGCCATCAGGCTAAGCCCAAGCCCTGACAGGCCTTCATAAAGCGTAAAGTTTACATGTGGGTTACCCTGGTTGTAGTAACCCGAATAACCGGCAGGTTTTCCGGGCTGCTGTAGCTGTACCTGCATTACCGAATACCAATAATCTGCAGCAATGGCGAAATCTTCAAGCTGATATTCCTGATACAAGTTGCTAAACAGGGTAATAAGGCCCGATGTCCCGTAAATAACAGAAGCATCATGTATGTTACAGGTTGATAAAGACCGCCTTAAAGCCGAGTGACGTAGGCTGTTTAAACCTTGTTCATATAAAAGCTCATTATTTAAACTTTTTCCTGCTTTTAAAAGCGCATAACCAATACCCAGGTCGCCATAGCATAAGTTTAGCGGGCTATTGGCTTTTTCTTCACCAACAATGTCTGGAAAACAGCTATCGCTTTTTTCATTTTTATGATCAATAAGATACTGGCAGGCTGCATTTATGCAATCCTTTATTTCAGTTATTCTGTAATCTGAATTACTATCAACAATTTCTGTCAGCAGCAGAATTACGGAGGCCACACCGTGGCTCCATCCCAGGTATATATTGCTTTTATTAAAAAGTTTCGACACCCAATAGGTGCTGCCACTGCCGGTATGCTGAGCAGAGCTTAATAAGGTATCGATAATGTGCTGAATAGCCTCCCTTACTTCGGTATATGCTGAACTATTGCGTTGCAGGAAATAGTAGGCAAGTGTAAGGAAACCTGTAAATCTGTCGAAATTTTGTTCAGCACATAATTTATTTGCACCATTGATTGCCTTTAAATCAATTTGCCTGAGCACTTCATCAAAGCTATGGTCCAGGAACCCTTCATTTTGAAGATGTGTAATAAACATCCCTAATTCAGCAATATCATTGTAGTATAAAGCGCCGTTTATTTTATGTGCATACAGATCTTTTATAGCCCCAAGCAGGATACTTTCGCATAGGTTGATGTATTTAGGGTCTTCATTTACCCATGTAGCATAATTATAAAAGAACAGTGCTGCGCCGCATTTGCCATTAGTAACTCCGGGTGATAAAGGAAGTGCAGTAATATGATCTTCAAGATATGAAGCAATTTCATGCAGCTTGTCAATATCAGCACCTGTTACCAGAAGTGCTGTTTCACTATTTAATTCTACTTTGCTCATCTCCTGCTGAATTTTTGTTTGATGGTTTAATTTTTTTAGATCCAAAGGGATAGCTGATTGAAAACTGTAAAAAATTTGAATCCCAACGGTATACGTCACGCGTTATAAGGTCTGGAAGCACTGCCACTGATTTTGCACGTGCCGATTTAAATACGTCATTGTAGGTAAGCCTTAATGTTGGGCCTTTGTCAAAACTTTTTTGCAGGCCTAAAGTAACCTGATACTGCGGACTGTAATGATAGATACCACTTGGCATTGACGATTGGAAATAACCAGATAATTGCGGCTGCCAATGATCAGGAAGTTTGAAATAATTACTGATACCATATACACCGTAAAAACCCGAATTGGTTATCTGGCTCACATCATTTTTCTGGTACTCGAGGTGAGATATATTAATGTTGTTATAAATAGAAAGCCATTTAGCTACTTCTATAGGTATGGTGAAATTTATATAATACTGGTATAAGTTTTTAAGGTTCTGGGCACTGATACGTGTTATGCGCGAATCATCTGTTTCCCTTTGCGTAACATAATTGATGGTGCTTGATGTAACAGAATAACCGGCTGAGGCTACGTAAGTATTCTTTAAAGTGTATGTAAGGTCTATTGTATTTGTGTATTCTGGTTTAAGAAATGGATTTCCCTGGCTGTAGGTATAGATATCCATGAAGTATATGAACGGGTTAAGATCCTGATAGCTGGGGCGGTTGATCCTGCGGCTGTACGATAAATTAAGTGAGTTATCTTTATTAATGTCCTTGCTAAGTATCAGCGAAGGGAACAGATTAAAATACTGGCGTTTTACAACATTTTGTGTAGTGACCAGGTTACCGTCAGAATTTGTCAGCTCGCCACGTAGGCCAAGCTTATATTCGTAAGTGCCTAACTTGTTGCTGTAAACAGCATAGCCTGCACTTATTGATTCTTTATATTTAAAATAATTACTTCTTGTAGGGTCATTAACCCATTGATTGTTGTTAAAAAGCTCGTATTGTGCATTATTGTCTGTATTAACCGTACTGAATTTCAATCCGGCTTCCAGTTTGCCTTTACCTAATGATTGTTCGTAATCTGTTTTAGCCACCCAGATATTGATTTTTGTAGGCAGGTTGTTACGCAGATCAAGCCCACCGATGGGGACGGCACTTCCGGGAATAGTGTACGTGTTCTCAATATTGTTAAACTGCGAAGAGTTGTAAGCAGAGTAGTTAACCTCAGCAGTGATGATCTTAGTAGAATCAATACTGTGTTTAAAACTTAAATTACCGCTGTATTGATGCTTATTGTCTTTAGTAAATGTATTATTGTTCAGCACAGAATCGACAACATTAGCTGCCTGCAAAATATTTGTGTTACTATACGCATACAGGTTCTTTTTAAAATTGAAGCCGGTAAATAAGATATTGAAAGCTGTTTTAGGCGATGCATTAAAATCAAGCCCTACACGATAATTATGTGCATATGTTTTATATGGGCTGTAGGTGTATGAATTATGGATATTGGTAACCTCATTAGCATTTTGAGGATTCAAATAATCAAGTTCAAGCTGCTCTTTTGACCTGGAGTTGCGATAAGAGAAATTGTAACCTCCATATATAATTACTTTGCCGCTTTTGTGATTAATGCTGAAGCCCTCATTGGTTCTTTTTGATTGACCCACTGCAACACCTGCATTAATGGTACCAGTAGTACCATCGAGGCTGGCCTTTTTTGTAATGATGTTGATAATACCGCCGCCGCCCTGGGCATCGTACTTTGCACCGGGATTAGATATTATTTCAATTTTGTCAATGGTATTGCTTTGAAAGCTTTTTAGAAAGGCCGCCAGATCTGAGCCTGCAAGGTAAGTTTTCTTGCCGTCTACCATTACTGTAGTACCCTGCTTGCCGTTTAATGAAATGCTTTCACTTTGAGGGTTAACATATATGCCTGGCGCTTTTTCAAGCAATTGTATGGCATCATAACCACTACCAAACACGGTATTACTAATATTAAATACAATGCGGTCGCTTTTTGCTTCTATTAATGGCCTTTTACCTGATATCACCACACCTGCAAGTGCTTTTACACTTGCATTAAGTTTTATATCAATATTTAAAGTTTCGCCTTGCTGCAAGGCTATGTTTTTGAATTGCCTGTCATAGCCGATGTAACTTACCCTGACAATATAATTACCCGGTGCAATATTCTTAAAAGTAAATGCCCCGGTATTTATCTCGCTCATCGTACCGGTAACCATGGCCGAATCTTTTGCAGCTAATAAATGCACACTGGCAAATTCTACAGGTTTTTGCTGGCCGTCAAATAAATGCCCGGTTACAGTTCCGCTTTTTTGGGCCATAGCAGATGTAAAAGGCAAAACAACTGCAATTAATATTTTAAGTATTGTGTTCCGCATAGCATGAGTTATTTATTGCGAAATAACCCCTGTACCCAGATCTTATGAAATTAATTCGACGAATGCTTTGATTCTTTAGATGAATGAAAAGCCGTTTTTTGAAAATTCGCCAAAATGAAGAAATAACAGGTTAAATGCCTTTTGAAATTTATAAAGGCTTGTTTCTGTCAGGAAAAATTTTACTTGGTCGATGTGTTTCAACAGCATGTCTAATTAGGTATCGCATTAATCTAAATTATTTCTGTTGGCTTACGCTTTCATGCTCCTTTGTGTAAAAGATTATAAACGCAACAGTTATGAAAGCAATTTTTAAAACGCTTTTTAAAAAGATCCAGCCACAGCATTCAGCTTTAGTAAATGCGCTTTCTCCTTTTGAAATGGCAGCACTGGTTAGTAGCAGCAACCCTAATCAGCAGCCAGCAAATTACTGGTGGATTGATGAGAAATAACCGTCTTATTATTTGCCGTTATCATGGCAAAACATCTGCTGCATGCCAGGTAAACAACTGGCATTATAGGTCATGTATTCATGAATAACTAAATAATTATTAACAAACAAAAATCGAAAACCAAATGAAAAAGAAACCAATTAAGGTGACCAAATCGCTTTCATTAGACAAAGAGACCGTTGCCAAGCTTGATGAAAATCAGCTGAATGAGGTTGCAGGCGGTGGTACAACCAACACTTGTAACGGAAATCAACCGGCTCAACAATTTGAAGAAGCAGCAGCACTTATTGACATCAATTCATGTCAGGCATGTTCTTGTAACGGTAAATAAAACTGATAGTCAACGGCCATTGTACTATAGTTTTATTTCCACTAAAACCAAATCACATGAAAAAGAAACCTATCAAAGTAAGCAAATCGCTGTCATTAGACAAAGAAACCATTTCAAAACTTGATGAAAATCAATTAAATGAAGTAGCAGGTGGTGGCACTACCAATACCTGTAACAATCAGCCTGCACAACCTGCAGCCGAATTTAATTTGATTGACGTTAAATCATGCCAAGCTTGTTCTTGTAACGGCTAAAGCATGGCCCTGATGGCCTGGCAGCTTCAATGATTTCCGGGTCCATCTTTTACACTACTTAAAACCAAACCTTATTGTAATGAAAAAGAAACCTGTAAAAATCACCAAATCATTATTGCTGGACAAAGAGACTATCCAGAAACTTAACGATGACCAGTTAAATGAGATTGCCGGCGGCGGCAACACAGATACCTGTAATGGTACCCCACCTCCGGCGCAGGCATTTGAAGCAAACCTTGCCCTTCCATCATGTCATGCATGTTCTTGTAATTAAAATTAACTACTAACACACTTAAAAATGAAAAAGAAACCAATTAAAGTAAGCAAATCTCTGTCATTAGACAAAGAAACCATTTCGAAACTTGATGAAAATCAATTAAACGAAGTAGCAGGCGGTGGTACTACAAACACTTGTAACAACCAGACACCTCAGCAGCCTGTTGCGCAAGAATTTGCAGCAGATCTAATTGATATTAACTCTTGCCAGGCTTGTTCTTGCAACAAAGGTTAATCAAAACTTATCCCCGGAACCGTATGGCAAATGCTGTACGGTTCCAAATTTTAAAAGATTATGAAAAAACAGAATTCAAAAATTAAACGCCTTTTCAGCCTCAACAAGGAAACTATTTTAAAACTAAACGAGGCACAATTAGCTGAAATTGCCGGAGGAGCCGATGCGCCCAACACTACCGGTGCATCGTCATGTAATATATTTACCTGTAACCCTGATAACTGTAAAGCTAACGGTGGCGCGCATGAAAACACTGAATTAAATAAATAACCAACATGAAAAAGAAACGCATACATCTACAGTCGCTTTCTTTTGAGAAAGAAACTATTGCAAAGCTTAATGAGCATCAACTTGGAAACATACATGGCGGCATAAATAAAGAAACCGATCCAAATAAATGCTCATGCCCTGTAATGTCATGTATTCACCTTACAGAATCTTGCCTGACAGTTCCTAAACAGGATCCTGAGGAAAATTAATTTATGTAGATGCTCATTATCTGTGCTTTAATATTTATCAGTAAATTCTTATTTTAATAAAAGTTTTATCCTGCAACCAATCTTATCATTTATGAACAGCCAAATTAAACTGCAACCAGCCAATTATTATTTGTTAAGACGGCCGTTAATGCCTGTAGAAACTTTTTTTTCGATTAATGAACTGGTAAACACTGATATTAAAGCATTTGAGCATCATTTATTAAACCGCTACAAAAACGACCCGCTTTTTATGGAAGCCATTTACACGGCTTCTCCAGAGTTATACGGCGAATTGTGTAAAGCCATAAATGATGGAATTGCAGGCCAAAAGTTGGTTATAACACTTTACAAATACTTATCAAGGATGAGCACCCGCTGTACCCCGTACGGTTTATTTGCAGGTTGCTCTACCGGTATAGTGGGTGAAGAAACAAATATTAACTATGCTGACGAAAAACACCGGAAGCATTCGCGTTTGGATATGAACTATGTGAATGAGCTGGTTAACTATCTTCAACAAATACCTGCTGTTAAAGAGAATATTTTATTTTACGTAAACAGTAGTTTATACGATAAAGCGGATACATACAGATACATTGAATATAAGGTAGAAAATAAAAGGCGGCATTATAATTTAACTTCAGTAAAGAAAAGCGATTATCTTGACCTGCTTGTAAAGGCTGCCGAAAATGGCACCAGTTATAAGTCACTTTTAACCATTCTATTTAACGCTGCACCAGAAGTAGAACCAGCTGATGCAGAAGCCTTTTTGAATGAGCTTATTGATTCACAGCTTTTAATAAGTGAACTTGAACCTACCGTAACGGGCGATATTTATTTTGAAAGGCTGATTGTGCTGCTTGACCAAAAAGCACCAGACAGCATCATTTCAGATCTTAAACAAATAAGCAGCCTGCTTAAGCAAGGTGGTGTGAGCGCCTTTGAGCAGGTGCACCAAATTATTAATAACAAATTTGTAAAATGCCAATCTAAAGATCTGATCCAAACAGATCTGTTTTATGAGCACGCTAACAATCAAATTAGTGGTACTGTTGCAAATAACATTGCAGAACAAATAAGTAATTTATACCGCATCTCGTCCAAAGGAGTTTTTAGCGATCTGGAAACTTTTAAAACAAGTTTTATAGAACGCTATGAAGAGAAAGAAGTACCATTGCTTCAGGCGCTTGATTCTGAGTCGGGGGTGGGCTATGGAGCAGGAAAAAAATCAGATCATTTGCCCCTTCTTGAGGGGGTGTCACCTAAAGCGCGTAAACAGGCGCGTAACACTACCTGGTCTGCTTATAATTTAATGGTTAATAAACTATTTAAGCAAGCAGCAGATAGCCGGTCGAAAGTAGTGCAGTTAACAGACGATGACCTTAAACAACTGGACGTACAACCCGAAATTGAAAAATCTATTCCGACAAGTTTATATGCTTTTGGCTCGTTAATAGCGGCATCAGCACATGAGCTGGATAACAATAATTACAAATTTCATTTAACAACATGCTCTGGCCCATCCGGAGCTAATATTTTGGGCAGATTTTGTCATGGCGACGAAAAACTTTACAAAAACCTACTGGAAACAATAGCTACCGATGAAGCAGACAACGACAATTATGTATATGCAGAAATTGTGCACCTGCCCGAATCAAGAACCGGTAATATCCTGATGCGGCCAAACCTCAGAAAATATGAAATCCCGTTTTTAGGAAAGTCAGCCAAAAGTACCGAAGATCAGATTAATGTACAGGATCTGATGGTGTCAGTAAAAAATGGCAAAGTGATTCTACGCAGTAAAAGGCTTAATAAAGTTATAATTCCGCGATTATCTACCGCACATAATTATATGACAGGCTTGCCTGTATACCGTTTTCTATGTGATTTGCAGAAAGACGGTTTATATCATAGCATTTACTGGGACTGGGCTAATTTAAGTGACTCGCGGTTTTTACCCAGGGTAGAATATAAAAACATCATTATTAACAAAGCAAGCTGGCGCATTAATAAGCTGGCTTTAGATGGCTTTGGCAAAACCACAGAAAAAGACCTTGCCCTAATTGATGCTTACCTGAAAGAAATAGAGGTGCCCAGGTTTGTTTGTGTAGCCGAATACGACAATGAGTTACTGATAGATACGTCAAATGAAATTGGTAAAAAAATTCTACATCAAACCCTGACAAAAAAAGGAGTTGTTAAGCTATCAGAATTTTTATTTGACGAGGAAAACTGTTTTATTAACAACGGAAGGCATGGGTTTGCTAACGAAGTTATCTTGCCAATTTCAAATAAAAGCGCTACGGTTATACAGACCGCTGCTGCTCCTGCCAGGTTTACTACAGTTAAACGCACTTTTATTCCGGGCAGCGAATGGATCTATTTTAAAATTTACGGCGGAACAAAGTCGGTCGAAAAGGTTTTTATTGAAACCCTATGCCCTTACATCAAATATCTCAGTGACGAAAAAATCATTGATAAATGGTTCTTTATCCGCTATACAGATCCACATCATCACATCAGGCTGAGGTTAAAAGTCCATGAAAAAAATAAACTTGAAATAAACCGCATAATAACGGGTCTGTATGAATTGATCGAAGAAGAAATTGAAAACGGCACCATACACAAAATACAGTTAGATACCTATGTGCGTGAGATTGAACGCTACGGAGCAGATAATATAGAAAGCTCTGAAGATTGGTTTCATTATGACAGTGTTGCGATATCCAATATCCTTAACATGATAGAAGGAGACATAGGCGAAACCTACAGATGGTTGCTGGCAGCACGCGGGCTCGATGAAATACTTAATGACTTTGGCCTGTCTATAAAAGATAAGTGCCATTTTCTCGAAACACTTTCAGACGCCTTTTTTAAAGAATTTAACGGAGACAAGGCTTTAACTGTAGAGCTGAATGAAAAATACAGAAAGCATAGCAGGCAACTACGAAGCTTTTTAAACCCTGATGATGACATGCTGAATGAAATAACAGAAGCTACAGCAGAGTTTAAACAAAGAAGTGCGTCTGCTCAAGATACCGTCAGCAACATCATAAGTACTTTTGATAATGACCTCCTTTTTAATACAGCAGGGTTTACAGCATTATCAAGCTATGTACACATGTATCTTAACCGCTTTTTCCTTTCCAGGCAAAGGCAGCATGAGTTAGTATTATATACTATTTTATATAAGTACTACCTTTCTGAACAGGCCATTAAAAAGAATAAGGTTATAAACGTATAATTAGATTATGCCTGAAAACAATTATCATCATGAAGAAGTAGCTGAGATCATGGTTTCGGCCCCTGGTTGGGGCCTAAAATGGGGTAATATCATTATACTTTTAATTATTGCTTCCATACTTTGCTTTTCCTATTTTTTCAATTACCCGGATGTTGTAAAAATCCCGGTTGATTTCTCATCTGTAACATCTGCATCTGTAATAAAACCATTGCAGGTAAACTATGGTATTGATACCTTTTTGATCCGTAACAACGCATCTGTAAAACAGGGCCAGCCACTAATAGTATGGTATGATAAATATTACACCAGCTATAACTCATTAACTAAACTTGAGAACGTTTTAATAAAATACCATAATACACTAAACCAGCCGGTTAATAAAGCCAGGTTTTTAAGCGAACTCAACCATTTAGATAGCCGCAAATTAGGGGCATTTCAAAATGCTTATTCTTTATTAATAAGCGGCAGTTTCGATCAGGTCGACAGAATATTAATAGATATTAAAAATTGGAAAAACAACTGGGTAAGCAATGCTGAAGTGGCTGGCCATGTAACTTTAAACAACATTATTTCGCCTGTTAAAACAAGTATTGACCCTCAGCAAATCGTATTGTATGTGCAACCTGTTAATACTAATTATATCGCACACGGGTTGATTACTAACAAAGCTTATGCTCGTTTGAAAATTAAACAGCCCGCCTATATTAATATTAATGAATTAGGGGACAGAAAATATAATGCAAAAATTATAAGTATTTCACCTATTGCCAATCATGCAAAGCATGACATTTATTTAGAGCTTAATAACAATAAAGATTTAAATGTGACCTTTACAGGTGAGGCCCGTGTGTTATTAAACGATAAAACGCTTTTACATCGACTTTTAAATATTAACTGAACGTATTAAAAAGCTCCTGAACGAGGAGCTTTTTTTGTTTTATACCTCCTCATATCCTCAAAAACACTTCATCTGCGGCGTGTTTTAATTAGTCGAAAAAATACCACACTTCGTCTAAAAAGTTAAGTAAGCAGGATTTCTTTAGCTTTCTTTGAATAAGAAAAAAGAAAGTAAAACTTAGCAAAATGAAAAATCTTAAAAAGTTAGCGGCCTTATTCACTGCAAAAATCGACGAGAAGTCTTTAGACGTAATATCAAAT
This sequence comes from Mucilaginibacter sp. KACC 22063, assembly GCF_028736115.1. Classification (NCBI taxonomy): domain Bacteria; kingdom Pseudomonadati; phylum Bacteroidota; class Sphingobacteriia; order Sphingobacteriales; family Sphingobacteriaceae; genus Mucilaginibacter; species Mucilaginibacter florum. Next base: position 690,693 of record NZ_CP117877.1, read on the forward strand.
AACGATATGGCTCAAATCTATGGCGGGCGCCCTGAGCAGGTGATGAATACCCATGACTACTGGTGGTTTGAAGATATTGCCATGGCATCAAACATGAAAACTGTAGCAAGATAGCCGTCAGTCTTGCTACAGTTCCAAACTATTTCTGCATCGTTAATTAGTAGAAATAATCTCTCTATTATTTTAAATACCCTCCCTTACTAACTGGCAGATTTTTTCTTTCAAAATCTGCATCTTCCTAAGTTTTAGGTTATTGTAAAAGCATGTTATTTAAGGTAACTTAACCGTGCTATGAAAAAAATAACCTTAACCCTTTTTATCGCTATGCAACTGATAGCGATAAGTGCCTTACATGCCCAGGTAAAAATCAAACGCTATGCGCAGCTTAACTGGGGCTGGACTAAGAATGCTATTATGTTTGGACAAAAAAAGATTTCAACTAATTCCCGGGATTCTTTACTATCGCCATTTAAAAGTGCTTCTCTAACAAAGAAAATGCTCACTCCACCTAAATTTGAAAATTACGCTCAAGCATTAAATTACATGACTGACTTAGGCTGGAGGCTCGAAACTACAATTCCGGCAGGTGGTGATCAGGGTTTAGTTTCTTTATGCTTCATCTTTAGCCATGATTTTGACAGAGAGGACCTGACAGAGCTTGGGATAGATCCAAGCGGTGCTGATAATAAGTAAGATTGAAGAGTTAAAATCTGATTTCCTATATTTAGTTAATTATCAATTTTATATGAGTGATCAGCCAGTTGTAGTAGAAAGCCTGTTAAATGCACCTGTTGAAATTATTTGGAAGGCTTTAACAGACAATACGCAAATGAAGCAATGGTATTTCGATATTGCAGAATTTGAGCCGGTTATTGGTTTCGAGTTTGAATTTGCAGGCAAAGGTACCGAGGGTGAAAGTTATCTGCACAAATGCAAGGTCATAGAGGTTATCCCACAGCAAAAACTAAAGCACAGCTGGCGTTATGAAGGTTATGACGGCATTTCTTATGTAACCTGGGAATTAACAGAACAAGGCAGCCAGACCAATGTTAAAATAACACATGAAGGTTTGGACACCTTTCCTCAGCAGCCACAATTTGCCAAAGCCAATTTTGAAGGGGGCTGGAACTATCTTGTAAATACAGCTTTAAAAAACTTTGTTGAGCAGCATTAATCATGATAAAATAAAACTTACCAGCATCACAGTTACTGACCTGGAACATCCCTTGAAATTTTACCCAGGTGGCTGTGGCAACCTTATTCAGCTTTACCAGCATACTGCGCTTTAATTTTTACAAGTGCTTTGTTAAGTAACTGGTTAAATTGCTTAGGCTGTTCTATCATAGGGAAATGCCCGGTTCGGTGTATACTCAATAATTCGTAAGGAATGCCTAAGGCCTTTAAACCCGAAATATCTGTAGGGGTAGCATCACTATTGATCAGGTAAAGTTTAAGGCCCAGTTTTTTCAAGGCAGCGGCTTGCACACTTTCATCAAAATCTTCCTGCTGTTCAAAAACAGCAATACCCGGTCGCGGATCGGTATGTACATAATCTATAATTACGCGCTGCTGACGGGCATAATCCATTACGCCGTAACCCATTTGCAAGGCAAACTGCCTGGCGCAATATTTAAAATCGGCTTTAAACTGGTGTATAGCTTTATCTACTTCTTTTTTCCCGGTGGTATCAAGTGCCTTGCCATAGCCTTTAAAATTGTCTACACCAACTAAACCAATCACCTGTTTTGATTTTAACGCTGCACCTGCAATAAAATCCTGTGAGAACGAATGGCCTATCAAAACTACATTTCTTAAATGCAGCTGATTGATAGTAGCAACTATATCGCCTGAGAATGCATCAACTGTCCAATCATTCCTGTTTTTACCCGACTGGCCAAAACCGGGCAAGTCAATGGCAACTACTCTATACCTGCTCTTGAAATAATTAAGCTGGTTATTCCAATAAGTGCGGTTAATTCCCCAGCCGTGCACAAACAGTAAAGTTAATGGGCCTTTTCCCTCGTCGGTATAAGCAATGTTTACGCCTTTGTGGCTGATCTTTGGGTGGGGCGGAGCCGGATTGATTACAGGGTAATGTTTAGTGCTAAAGTTCGAGGTGTCAATCGCAACACAAGGAATAAGCAGGCTGAACAAGCTGAAGAAAAATTGTGTCATGAGTTAGATTTTAGATAAATCTACTCACCATTTTTTCTGACGAAAACTATTTAACAGTATTTAACCTTCAATTATTAATTAATGTTAAATGCTTTAAGCCTTTTGTATTTTCTCCCATTTGCCGGTATCAAGGCTACGATAAATCGCATCAATTACCAGCATGTCTTTTAAACCTTCTTCACCCGGAACACGCGTATGAGCACCTGTCATTACACAATGGGCGAAATCATCCATTTGAGCAGCTTGCTGATTAATCTGCGGAAAATCCATCGGCCCGTTTGATGTTTTCCCTTGTATGCCGCCATAACCATAAGCCGGTTCAAGCTCAAATTTACCTCGCTCAGCTTGTGCTTTTAAGTAGCCCCAGTCGTGATTATAACTTGATTTGCCTTTAGTTTTCAGTCCCCCCGGAAACTCTAATTCCCAGAAAACGGTTTCGTCCACATCTTTAAATAACTCGGGTTTGGTTTTCTCCTGAGTTGCCATTACCGAAATTGGTTCCATGCCAAGTGTATAACGTGTGCCTTGTATGGCATAAATACCCATATCCATTAACCCGCCGCCGCCAGCAAGGGCTTTGTTTAATCTCCAGGCATTAGGATCACCGCCGTAGGTGAAACCATTGGCATTGTCTATGCCTGTTACTTTTCTGAAAACCTGTTTCTGTCCTAATCGCATTACTTCCATGTTATGCGGCTCAAAGTGTAAACGGTAACCGATAGATAGCATCCGGTTGGCTTTTTTGCAGGCAGCTATCATTTCGCGGCAATCGGCAGCGTTAAGCGCCATTGGCTTTTCGCAAATTACATGCTTGCCAGCTTTTGCTGCACGTATGGTATATTCTTTATGTAAGGCAACAGGCAACACCACGTATACAATATCTATATCCGGGTTATTGGCAATGTGATCAAAAGTCTGGTAATTGTAAATGTTTTTCTGAGGGATATTATATTTCTGAGCCCACTCCGTTGCTTTGGCGGGTGTACCGGTAACAATACCAGCCAGGTAGCAATTTTTTGTTTGTTGCAAGGCCGGCGCTAATTGTCCTATGCTGTAGCCTCCGAGACCTACAAGCGCTATTCCAAGCCTTTTGCCTGGCTGCCCAATGCACGATGCCATTGCAGACACGGTTGAACCGAGCGCCAATGCGCCGGCACCTGCCATACTTAAACCAATAAAATTACGGCGCGAAAGTTTCGGAGATGTTTTCATAAACGAATGGGTTTATAAATTATTAAGAAAAAAATCAACTGATGGTTTTAAAAAAAAATATTTCAGCAAAGCGTAACTTAATACAACAAACGCACGTAAAAAAGCATTAACCAATTATAAACTTAAGTTAAAAAGCTGCTAAGCTTTTTACAGAGACGTACTATTTCAACCTGAGCACAACCATCACAATACTAACTAACTATTGAAGGCCAACCTAACCAGCTGGTCTTTTTTATGCCTTTTTTAACCGGATATTTTAATTCATTTTTACAGTTTATATCTGTTTATAGTTAATGTATTCTAAAGACGAGGCATCACAAATAAAGCAAGCATTCTGGACGGCCTTCGGGCAATATATATCCCCGCAATTATCTGCTGAAGGTTTAAAGGTTAACTGGGTAAACTACAAAACCGGCATCAAGCATTTGTATTTCAGGATGCAGGCAGAAAAACGTAATGCGAGTATCAGTATTGAGATCGCGCATCCGGATACTGGCATACAGGAATTATTTTTTGAGCAGTTCTTAGAACTGAAAAATGTATTGCACGGCTACCTGGACGAAGAATGGGAATGGCATTTACATACTACTGATGAGTATGGCAAAACCATTAGCCGTATATATAAAGAGACTTCGCCGGTAAATGTATTTAATAAAGCCGACTGGCCGGAGATCATCTCTTTTTTAAAGCCGCGTATTATTGCGCTCGATGAATTTTGGAGCGATGCCAGGTACAGTTTTGACGCGCTTAAATAGTTGTTTGGCGTAGATTTAATTAATCAGAAAGAAAGTTTTGTTACTCGATTTGAAAATAAATCCCTTGCAAATGCCGTTTTATATGTAACTTTTGGGCAGATTAAGAGGACAAACGAATTTAAACTAATGACGAAACGAACAAGCTTTAACTGGTCGGACGAGTGTGAGCCGCATAAACTGCGTACCAAAGCCATTATAAAAGAACACCCGGAAATACGACAATTAATAGGTCGTAACCCATACACTTTTCTGGTTATATTACTATGCGTAGGGGTACAAATAGCCTTAGCTTATTTTTTAAAAGATGTAGCCTGGTGGTGGAGCATTATAGCTGCTTATGCTATCGGTGCTTTTGCCTGCCATACCCTTTATGTATGTATACACGAGTGTTCGCATAATCTGGTATTTAAAAACCGTACTTTAAATACGTTAAGTAGTATGGTGGCTAATTTGCCGATGATATTTCCATCTGCGGTATCATTTACCAAATATCACATGAAACACCATGCTTACCAGGGTGTGGAAGAGTTAGATGCTGATATGCCTTTCCGTTGGGAAGCCAAGCTGATAGACAATTCTACCTTCGGTAAAGCAGTTTGGTTATTATTTTACCCACTTTTTCAATCATTGCGCCCTGCACGTTTAAAAGAAATTCAATTATTTGATGCCTGGACGGTAGCTAACCTTTTAGTGCAGATCGTTTTCACCGCAGGTATTATTTACTTATTTGGTGCTAAAGCTTTGATTTATTTAGTAGCCAGTTTGTTCTTCTCTGTGGGCTTACACCCGCTTGGGGCTCGCTGGGTGCAGGAGCACTTTTTAACTCACGGCGACCATCAGGAAACCAAAAGCTATTATGGCCGCTTGAATGTGCCTAACCTTAACGTAGGTTACCACAATGAGCACCATGATTTTCCGTCAGTGCCCTGGAATAACCTGCCAAAGCTTAACAAAATAGCTAACAAGCATTACGAGGTATTGGGCTACCATACCTCATATACTAAGTTGTTATTGCAGTTTTTATTTAACCGCGACCTTTCGGTTTACTCGCGTACCGCACGTTCTAACCGTGGCAAAAAGGTAAACGTTACCGAAATTAAAACACTGGTTGTAGAAGCATAAGCAACAATACAGATATTAAACAAAAATGGGCAGGATGATCATCCTGCCCATTTTTGTTGATGCGCATTTCGATGTATTAATCTTCTGCGGCTTCTTCGCCTTTGGTGCCTAATTCCACAATGTCACCTTCTTTAAACAGGATTTCTTTCAGCGTTGTGCGCCAAACTTCCTTTTTTCGTAATAAAAATTCAAGGTCCATGCCGAAGTGTTTAAACTCTTCCTGCTGGGCATTTTGCATAATGGCTTTTGCATCCTTGTCTTTCTCTACAGCAATGCGCTGTTCGTACCAGTTAATAGCTTCTGCTTCTTCACAAAGTGAAACTATCATACGGGCAAAGGTGCGGGTTTCGTCAGATAATTCTTCCGGCGGTTCGTGATATTGATCAAATGACATGATAATATGTTTTAACAGGTAAATGCGATTATTAGGCTTATGCCATTATTACTTTTTAACTTTTGTGCTGGCTTTGTATTCCAACGTATATCCGGCAGATAAATCCGTTTGTTCACGGCCGGTTTTGGCATTTAACTTAAGCGGCTTTTGCGCAAGCTGATCATTATCCAGTTTAAATTTAAGGTTTAGGGTGTCTTTCATACCTTCCTGCATAAAAGTCCATACGGCATTGATAGTATCGCCTTTAAATGTGCCGTCAAGTGTGCCTTTACGGCTGTCTTTCTGGTAGGGCAGCCAGTTCATTACACCGGTTACTTTATTGCCTTTTACTACCAGCTCAATACTGGTGGTATCCTGGTTGGCTTTACCCTCAGTGCGCAAAAAACAAAGAGAAGATATCGTTGGAGTATGGTTAGTGGTTGCTGTGGCTGATGATTTAGCCAGGGTATCTCCGGCAACTACAGTATCCTTTCCCGACGTTTTATTTGATGGGGATGAACATGCTGCAAATAACAATGCAGCAAGGCAAACGGCATGTATTTTCATGTATGTATTACAGCCGTTTACCTAAAAAGTTTCTTTAATCAGGCTGCTCGTCTGTTTTAAGGTTCCAAACCATAGAGCTGGCACCTAAAATCGCAGCGTCTGATGCTTTAAGCTGGCTGAACATCAGTTTCACCTGCCCTTTAAAGGCCGTAAGCAAATGTTCTTCCATTGATTTTTTTGCTGGCTCTAAAATCAATTCGCCCGCCTTTGTAACACCGCCAAACAATATGATAGCTTCGGGTGCCGAAAACAAGACAAAATTGGCTAAAGCTTCACCCAAAAGTTCGCCGGTAAACTGATATACCTTTTTAGCAACAGCATCGCCTTTTTCAGCACATTCATCAACCACTTTTGAGGTGATCTCGGCAGCAGAATAACGTTTAAGTAAGGTTGGCTCTTCAGATTGCTGCGCCATTTCGCGGGCGGTGATGGCGATACCTGTAGCTGAGCAGTAAGATTCAACTGTGCCTTTTAAGCCGGTAGACCAATGCTGGCGGCCATTAGGCCGGATTACCGTATGCCCTAACTCGCCGGCGTTACCTTTATGCCCGTACAACAATTGCCCGTTTACTACAATACCGCTACCAACACCGGTACCAAGCGTAATCATGATAAAATCTTTCATGTTGCGGGCAGCTCCGAAATGCAATTCGCCAAGTGCAGCAGCCTTCGCGTCATTATTTAATATGCAGGGAAGCTCAAATTTTTTAGACACGAGGTCGGCAATAGGTACAATGCCTTTCCAGTGTAGATTTGGTGCATGTTCGATACAGCCGTTAAAATGGTTGCCATTAGGTGCGCCAATACCAATACCTTTTATATTTTCTTTTCCGGCTTTGGCTATTAAAGGCTGCAGTTGCTTATAAATGCCTTCAACAAATGAATTTATGGTAGGGAAAGAGGTGGTTTTTACTTCACCCTCATCTAAAACTTTTCCTTGCTGGTCAACTATACCAAATTTGGTATTAGTGCCGCCAATATCAATGCCTATAGCGAAAGCCTGGTTCATAATTGTAAATAAATGCAAAGCAATAAAGTAAATTGTTATGGTAATTGTGTTACCGTATAATCAAAATTACATTCTGCTGTTGTGGTTATAAGCGGTTTAATTAACTGTTAATATAAGCTTTCTGCACAGATAAAAAAACAATCACCTTACTTAAAACGATTTGAGCAATAAATTTGTTATAAATCCGCTTAGAGACCAGAAACTAAACAAACGGGGCGTAACCGAAAAGCCATACGAGTAGGGATAATTAAACCTTATGAAAACATATGAACTGGTATTTAGATGTAATGCGTAAATACGCACAGTTTAGTGGCCGAGCGCGCCGTAAAGAGTATTGGATGTTTATCCTTTTTCAAGTGATTATTTTCATTGTTCTTGGTATCATTTCGAGATTAATTGGAACCTTGATTATTTATTGGTTATACTATCTGGCATCAATAATTCCGACCCTTGCAGTTGGAGTAAGACGCATGCATGATACCGGCCGCAGCGGTTGGTTTATCATTGTACCTATTGTAAACCTTGTATTTGCACTTACACCGGGAACTGTAGGCCCTAATGAATATGGACCTGACCCTAAAAACGACAGTGTTTTTGGAGCAAATGATTATCAGCGCCCAATTGACCCGCAAGTACCACAGTTATAAATAATAGTGAATTGGTATATTGAGATTTTAAAACGATATGCCTATTTTATCAATAAACACATATTACTCACAAGGGATCAAGTGGATACAGAATCATTTGATCCCTTGTCCTTTTAAAAGACTCACAGGTATTGATTGCCCTTTTTGTGGCTTGCAACGTTCAATCATTGCATTATTAAACGGCAATTTCACGCAAAGCTTTAAACTATATCCGGCTCTTTTATTATTGGTAATAGCTGTGTTTTATAGTGCAGCAGGTACCCGTTTAAATGTTAATAACAGAATTGTAGGGAAGGCAATATATACGGCCACCTTTGCTGTTATAATTATTTCCTATATAAACAAACTAATGATATAGATACTTAACCTAATCTCGAAGTAAAGTATTTATAGTCGTTGAGTACCATTTCTAAAAACTGATAATCATTTACGTTTTCAGGTAAGGGGATGTTTAAAAACTGCCTTATACGCAACGCTAATTTGTAAACCAGCATATTATTACGGGTGTAGTTAAAGTTTTTAATCACATCATGGATCAATACGATATCGCTATCGTTTAACTGTGCAACAGCAGGAAACTTCGCCTCGTAACCTTCGGTTAAAGTTGGCGCAAAAACAAGTTCTTCAAAACGCGATGCAGGCGCTGTTTTAACTACACCGGTACCAGCTACAAAATCACCGATGCGCTGCCTTTTTTCTGTAAGTGCCATGCAGATCACTGCTCCGCCGCCAAATGTAATTGTAAAATCAACAATGCGAAAAATCCAGCGGAGTAAATACTGGCCTACTTTAGGTCTTCCACCGTTAAGGCTGATTACCTTTATTTTCAGGCCACGCTTACCAATGGTTTGCCCGTTGAAGAAAACTTCGCATATAAAATCATAAAATACGCAAAGTAGTAGCCAGATCAGTACAATAAATACAATTTCATATTGGTTATTTACACCAAAGCTATTTGCGCCATAAAAAATGAAATAAACAACAAATATGAAAAAGTATAAGCCTATGAAAATGGCATAGTCAATAATACGGGCCAGAAAGCGGTCGCCAAAGCCTGCCAGTTCATAATCAATATCTATATTTTGCGATGTCGTGATACGGATGGTATGCATACTTAAACAAATATATATTTAGCAATGTTGTTTTGGTATAATGCTGAAAATATTTTTTATTATAGCGAATAAATTATCACAGTAAATATGCGTGAGGCACTGTTTATAAAACAAAACGCAGAGCGATGGAAACAATACGAAACCGAACCGACTAAAAACCCGGATGAAGTTGCCGAACGTTTTGTTGCCATAACTGATGATTTGTCTTACGCTAAAACTTTCTATCCCAACTCAAAAACGATAAGCTATCTTAACAAAATAGCTTCGGGGTTTCATCAGTCTATTTACCGTAATAAAAAAGAAAGTACGAACCGCTTTGCACAATTCTGGCGGTTTGAGCTGCCCTTGCTCTTTTATAAGCATCGTTTTAAGATATTGTACTCCTTTTTGTTTTTTGTGGTGTCAATGCTTATTGGCATTATATCCGCAAAATATGACAATGCTTTTGTGCGATTGGTAATGGGCGATGCTTATGTGAACATGACGAACGATAACATTGCCAAGGGCGACCCTTTTGGCGTATATAAGCATGAAGGCGAGATCGAGATGTTTTTCCAGATAGCGGGCAACAACCTTTATGTTACCGTTGCCACCTTCGTAATGGGCTTATTCCTTTCTGTAGGAACTGTTGTGGCATTGTTCAGAAACGGCATAATGCTGGGTGCCTTCGAGTATTTCTTTTTAAGCAAGGGATTTGGCTTAAAATCCATCCTGGTAATATGGATACATGGCACCCTTGAAATTTCAAGTATCATTATTGCAGGCGGGGCAGGTTTGGTTTTTGGCAACAGTATTTTATTTCCTAAAACATTTAGCCGCTTTGTTTCATTAAAAAAAGGAGTAATGGAAGGGCTTAAAATAACCATCGGTATATTACCGATTATAGTAGTAGCCGCCATTTTTGAAAGCTTTGTTACCCGCCATACCGAAATGCCTGCCTGGTTAAGTGTTTGTATACTTGCCGGCTCGCTTGCCTTTATTTTATGGTATGTTGTTATTTATCCGATGCGTTTGGCACGCAACCTAAATCTTTTAAAACCTGATGCGACCGAAAATTGAATTTGAGCAGATCCGAGACCTTGATGAAGTAGTAAGTGACTCCATCGTGTTTTTTAAACAGAATTTTAAACCGTTACTAAAAGTATATTTTTCTATTTGTGGCTTCTTTTTATTTGTAAGCCTTGTTTTAGGTGTTATTAATATCCTGGAGATGCGTGTAAGGCTTGAAGAAGGAACATCTGTATTTAGTATAGCCTACTTTTTGTCGACGTTTTTTAATTTTATAAGCGTCAGCATGACGGTAACCACTATCTTATCCTATCTTACCCTGTACCGAAAAAATGGCAATGAAGCGCCAACAGTTCAGGAAGTATGGGCTTACGTAAAATCGCACATTATTAAAATATTTGCTGCAAATGTTATTATAGCTATCATCGTAGCTATTGCGTTTGTTTTTTGCATACTGCCGGGCTTGTATTTTTTACCTGTGCTATCCTTAATTTTACCCATTATGATGATGGAAGAAGCGCGCTTCGGCTATGCTTTTGACAGGTGCTTTAAACTGGTAAAAGGCCATTGGTGGCAGGTATTCGGCAGCTTATTTTTGGTGACTATCGTATTGTCTGCATTTTCATTGGCCTTTATGGTACCGGCTGGCTTAATTACCGAGGTCTACGCGCTTATTACAGGTGGCAGCTTTGCCAAAATATACCAGATTCCTGTATTGATTTCTTCTGTTTGCGTACAGGTGCTGTATGCCTTACCCATCATAGCCCTAACGCTAAACTATTTTAGCCTTATTGAGCAAAAAGAAGGATCGAGCCTGATGCGTCGCATTGAAATGCTGGGAACTACAGGTAAGAGTAATAATGACCATTTGGCCACCGAAGAATATTAACTGATGGCAGCTTCAAAAGTGATTATAGATACAGTGGCAACCCATACCAAGCCTGTGGCAAATGGGGTGAAGCATGCTGTTCATTATTTGCTGAAAGTTGATACCTCCAATGTTAACATCAGGAAGTTTAATGATGCTGCTTTAAAAAGGCTGTTGGATAATCCGGCTTTTGATTACTACCGCGAAAACAACATCCATAAATTAAGCCTTTGGGATCGTTTCTGGCGCTGGTTCTGGACCATGGTCGAAAGCATTATGCGGATGTTCTCGCCGTCATCGGGCAATTGGGTTTCTACTGTTATATGGATTGGTGTAGGTGGTGTTGTTATCTTTCTGATCATCAAGTTTGTGTTACAGGGTTCGGGTGGGCTTTTCAGTAAACCTTCTGCTGAAATTGAAGGATTAGAAGGCCTTATCAACGAAAACATCCACGAGATCAGTTTTGACGAAGAGATAAACAATGCAGTTGCCGCGGGCAATTACCGTTTGGCCGTAAGGCTGCTTTACCTGCGCACCTTAAAGCAACTGGATGATGCCGGGCTGATCAACTGGCGTATAGAGAAAACCAATGCGGCTTACCTGCGGGAGCTTACAGACACCGAGAAACGCCAGCAGTTTGGCACCATCACCCGGCAGTTTGAATATGTATGGTACGGTAATTTCCCGATAGACGGTAGTGCATTTAACAGCATTAATGCTTTGTTTAACCATTTTAAACAAAACATTAAATGAAAGACCTGAAGATTTACATATTCATAGCCTCTATTTTGCTGGTGGTTTATATCATGGCCCAGTATAACAAGCCGCAACCGCTTGACTGGACAGAGACCTACCGCGATAACGATAAAATGCCTTTTGGCACTTATATACTGCATGACAGGTTAGCAGATGTTTTCCCGGGCGCACAGGTGGTAGATTACCGCGAACCAGCATACAATACCATAGTTGATAATGGTAGCCGCAAAGCTGCCTATGTGATCATTTGCGAATCGACCGTGATCAATGAATACGATTTTAATAAGCTGTCGAAGTTTATTAAACAAGGTAACAACGTATTTATCGCAGCATCAAACTTTGGGCAATACCTGGAGAAGAAGCTGAAATTTAAAACAGGCTGGGTATTTGACAAAACCAATGCATTAACTTTCAGCAATAAAAAACTGGGCGATGAAGTTTTTCCGACTGATAAAAACAGCGGCAGTGGCTTCTTCCGCGAAATAGATACGGCATCAACCATTGTGCTGGGCAAAAACCAAAAGGATGATGCCAATTTTATTAAATTCAGTTTAGGTAAAGGTGCGCTTTACCTAAACACTAACCCGCTTTTGTTTACCAACTATAACTTACTACAGCCAAAAGGTGCTAAATATGCAGGTACGGCATTATCATACATGCAACCCGCCAGGTGGGTGCTATGGGATCAGTACTATACCCAGGGTAGGGCTGGCGATGAGTCGCTGATGCGCGTATTCCTGCGTAATACACAGCTTAAATGGGCGTTTTACATCGCAGTTTTTAGCTTGCTCATTTTTATTGCTTATGAAATTAAGCGCAGGCAAAGGATTATTCCGGTAATAGAACCGCTTACCAATACAACTGTAGAATTTACAAAAACAGTTGGCATGGTGTATTATGAGCAGCGCGATAACTCAAACATCGCGCAAAAGAAAGCCACCTATTTCCTTGAATACGTCCGCACGCATTACTACCTGAAAACTACCGTACTTAATGATGAATTTACCATTGCATTAACGCAAAAAAGCGGTGCGGAAAGTGCTTTGGTAAAAAGGCTGATTGCACAGATCATTTTAATTAAAAACAACCAGTCGGTAAGCGACAGTGAATTGATAGAACTTAACCAAAATATAGAAAAATTTTATAGCCAGTCCAGATAATATGGAAGAACAGGATTTTTTTGAACAACGTACCGACCTTAGCGCATTAAGCAATGCGGTTACACAAATAAAGGATAACCTTGCAAAGGTGATAGTTGGCCAGCACGATACCATTGACCTGCTGATTGCAGGCATACTTGCCGATGGCCACATCTTAATTGAAGGCGTACCCGGAATTGCAAAAACATTAACAGCTAAGCTGATTGCAAAAAGTATAGATGCACAGTTTTCGCGCATACAGTTTACGCCCGACCTGATGCCGTCAGACGTTTTGGGAACTTCGATATTCAACCCTAAAACCACAGAATTTGAATTTAAGCAAGGCCCTGTTTTCGGTAACATCATTCTTATCGATGAGATCAACCGTGCGCCTGCAAAAACACAGGCTGCTTTGTTTGAGGTAATGGAAGAGCGCCAGATCACCATGGATGGGCATACTTATCCAATGCACGAGCCATTTATTGTATTGGCTACCCAAAACCCGGTTGACCAGGAAGGTACTTATCGCCTGCCCGAAGCACAGCTCGATCGCTTTTTATTTAAAATTGAAGTGAAATATCCGTCTCTTGAGGAAGAGATCGCCATACTTACCCAACAGCATCAGCACAAAAGCACAGATCAGTTAGCAGAGATCGCAGCTGTACTTTCATCGCAACAGGTGATAGAGCTGCGTAAACAGGTTAAAAATCTGCATGTAGAGCCTAAGCTTTTAGAGTTTGTAGCCAAAGTGATTCAGGAAACGCGTACCAACAGTTCATTGTATTTAGGCGGATCGCCACGTGCTTCATTAGCTATTGTTAATGCTGCCAAGGCAATTGCTGCTATCAGCGGCCGCGACTTTGTTACCCCAGATGATATCATACAAGTTACCCCGGCCGTTTTAAGGCACCGCATTATGCTTACGCCTGAAAAAGAAATGGAAGGTGTTGCACCGGATGAGGTAGTGGCACAAATATTTCAAAAAATAGAAATACCAAGATAGTGAAGGCATTTTTCAGCAACTTCTATAAGAACCTGTTTTTATCGCGCCGCTTATTTGCAGGCCTGGGCGTTGCTGTGTTTCTGTTTCTGCTGGCTTTCTTTTTTCCGTGGCTCAGCATTTTGCCTTATGCTTTTTTTGTTGTGCTTATTGCCATTTTACTGGCTGACATCATCCTGCTTTACAGGCAGAAGGATGGTATAGTTGCTTTAAGGCAGGCACCTGAGCGTTTAAGTAATGGCGATGAGAACGAGATTAATATCAAGGTAGAAAACCGTTATGCGTTTAAAGCTGGAGTAGGGATCATAGATGAAATCCCTTTTCAGTTTCAAAAACGCGATGTATGGTTTGATATTAAGCTTGATCCAAGGCAACAACAGAAAGTTACTTATCATTTACGCCCAACCAAGCGCGGCGAATATGAATTTGGCGATCTGCAGGTTTATGTGCATTCGTTTTTGAACCTGGTAAGCCGCAGGTATGTATTTAAGCAGGCACAAACATTGCCCGTTTATCCTTCGTTTTTACAAATGCGCAAGTATGAGCTCATGGCAATCTCAAACCGCCTTAGCGAGGTAGGTATTAAGCGTATCCGTCGCCTGGGTAACAGCATGGAGTTTGAGCAGATCAAAAACTATGTACAGGGCGATGATTACCGCACCATTAACTGGAAGGCTACAGCGCGTACCGGAGACTTTATGGTGAACTCTTACATCGAGGAAAAGTCGCAGCATGTATACTGTGTGATTGATAAATCGAGGGTAATGAAAATGCCCTTCGAGGGCTTAAGCCTGCTGGATTATGCCATCAACGCCAGCCTTGTATTATCAAGCGTGGCCATGTACAAGCAAGACAAGGCCGGGCTGATCACCATTTCAGATAAACGCGGTGCTGTTATTCCGGCAGATAACCGCCCTACCCAGTTAAACAAGATTATGGAAGTACTGTACCGTGAAAAAACGCGCTACATGGAAACCAACATCGAGCTGCTTTACAATACCATCAGAAACACTTTAAAGCAACGTAGCTTGGTAGTATACTTCACCAACATTGAAAGCCTTTCGGCTTTGAGAAGGCAGCTTCCGTTTTTCAAACAGATTGCCCGCTTTCACAAGCTATTGGTAGTGTTTTTTGAGAATACAGAGTTAAAGTCGCTGGGCGAACAAGCGGCCACAGATGTAGAGAACATCTATATTAAAACCATTGCCGAAAAGTTTGTGTACGAGAAAAAGCTGATTGTAAAGGAACTAAGCGCTCAGGGCATACAATCAATTTTAACAGCCCCTCAAAACCTCACAGTCAACACCATCAACACTTATTTCCAGCTAAA
The DNA here is from genome assembly GCF_028736115.1 of Mucilaginibacter sp. KACC 22063. Classification (NCBI taxonomy): domain Bacteria; kingdom Pseudomonadati; phylum Bacteroidota; class Sphingobacteriia; order Sphingobacteriales; family Sphingobacteriaceae; genus Mucilaginibacter; species Mucilaginibacter florum. The sequence continues at coordinate 705,766 of NZ_CP117877.1, forward strand.
GGCCTCGCAAAAGATCTAAACTAAGCTTAATGTTTTTCTTCAGGATGCTCATCATGCGGAAAGCGGGCGCCTCTGTCGGTGTGGCGGCCTTGTGCATCTCGAGATACAAAACAGCTGCTCATAGTCCCTGTCAATACTAATATGAATACAAAAGCGAATAGTCTGTTTTTCATGGCATGGGTATTTATGTAAATATAACGTTTACGGTTAATGCTTCTAAAAGATATTGGCTTTAAATAACAAAGGCTGCGCACAAGCGCAGCCTTTGTTATGATGTAAGTATTTGCTTAATAATAGTAAACGTTGTTTTGTATGCGTGTGCTTAGTTTAGTTTGGTCGGTTGCGCCTGCAATACCCTGTACCCAAATAGTGTAAACAGAACCACTGCGTAAAGTAAGGCTTGGCAAGGTTGATATTACATTGGCTGTGCCTGCATTACGAACCTCAAATGTATAAGCTTTATCGCCCTGAACCGGAACAAATGAAGAAACTGTACGGTAAGCTTTATTGGTAGCCACAACGTTTCCGCCGGTAATGGCCAGGTCTGTAGCACCGGCATTAGGGCTAAGGTTTACAAAGCGTACAGTTGCCATACCGGTTGCCGGGCGTGCAATTGAATCAACAGTGATTAGGTAATCAGCTTTGGCTGCCACGTTTGAGATAAAAACAGAATAACCTGTATTGGCTTTAAAGGTGGTGGTATCTGATTTTACTTTTGTGGTAGTGCCGCTCGATGTGAAAGTAAAGGTGCGTTTGCCGGTATAAACATTAATATAATCCATGCTGGTACCTGTTGCTATCGGTTGGTTATTTCCCCGGTTCTGGTCAAGGTAAAAATCTGCAGCTGCCAGGTCGGGCACTGCATTAATGGCTGAAACAAGTGCAACTGATGGTTGTACATAATCATCGTGATGGTCTTTTAAGCATGAGCTTAAAGAAATGGTTAGCAAACACATCATCCCGAAAATGCCTGCCCGTCTTTTAAATAACTGTTGTATCATGTGTGTAGTGTGTAATTGTTAACCATTACGACCGTTTTTAGGCAAACGCTACTCTATAGTTGAAATTTTTTTCATGTAGTTGAGCTGTTATTGTTAGTGCAGTGCAAATGAACCGCAGCCTTTTTTATAGGTTTGCTGCAAATGAAGCACACTTTAGATAATCCGGCATGGCATGCACTTACATCAGGCAACAGCAATCTGGCGCTTGGCAGTAACACTGTAAAGTTTTTTGACAGCGAGGTATCGCCTTTTGCAGGGATGGTTGAAAACACTCAGGAATATTTTTCTGAATTATTTGAGCTGATCCCGGCCAATCGCCCTGTGCTGTTGATGTCGACAACCAAAATGGAACTTTACGGCGACTGGAAACTGTTGGGCACTGTTGAAGGCTTACAAATGATACATGAAACTGATGAATTACCAGAACTCAACTCAGATATAATAGTTCCTTTAACCGAGCTGCATGTGCCGCAAATGGTAGAACTGACCAAACTGACAAATCCAGGGCCGTTTGCAAAACGCACTATTGAGTTTGGACATTACAACGGCGTATTGGAGAGTGACAAATTAGTGGCTATGGCAGGACAACGGTTATACGCTACGCCTTATACGGAAATCAGTGCCGTATGTACCCATCCTGATCATTTAGGAAAAGGCTATGCACGTCAATTACTTATTTCACAGGTTAAACGCATGAAAGCCGCCGGCACGATACCTTACCTGCATGTACGTGGCGATAATGCCCGTGCGATAGCTGTTTACGAGTCATTAGGATTTAAGCGCCGCGCTGATGCCTTTTTCTATGTAGTAATGAAAGAACAGTAGAAGACTGCTTTCTCATGATTTAAATAATCCGTTTAGTCCCGGGTAGCCATAGTACAATTGCTCCAAGTACAAAACTGCCAATTACTGCTAAGGGGGCAACCAACAAAAGTTTTAAAGCCGGATCGGCAATCCAGTTGCGAAGGATCAATGCTAATGCGATAAGCACTACTGGATGAAAGATATACACTGCAAAAGCGCGTCTTGACATATAGCTTAATAGATATGAAGACGTATTCCACCGCTGTTTACCAATAGCTAAAAAGGCTGTGATAATAGCAAAGCCTATGCACTGTTCCCAAATCGCATAAAGCAAAGAGAAAACGTTAAAGCCTCCGGAATACCATTCAATAGGGATATTAAGTTTGGTTTTGATCACGTAAAACACCGGGAAGAATAAGAACAACAAAAGGGCGATCTTTAATGCTTGTTTCCCTGTTTTATAAGTTAGGTGCTTAAGCCATTGGTTTTTTGCAGCCAGTAAACCAATAATAAATAGAGATACATATTGAGAAAAATACCCTAACTGAAAGCCTAAAGGTTTAAGTACCCAACCAACCGGAAAGATTGTTCTTACAATAAAACTAAGTATGCCTACAATCAATGCGGTTAGCATTATCGTTTTTATGGTAGGTGCTGGTAGTTGTTTTTTCGTCCATTTGATAAACAGTTTCCCGCACATTACATAAACAATTGTAAATAGTAGCAAGGCTGCCACAAACCATAGTACCCCGAAATCGATCCAGTCATCGAATGTTGCCAGATATTGATAATAACTGATGGGCTGTTCCTTCCCAAATCTATAGACCAGGAAACTTAGAAAAGGCGAAAATATAAAGGAATAAAATATTAAAGGAATACCAAGTCTGGTCACTCGGTCGGTGATGAACTTTTGGGTGCCTTTACGATGATAGGATGAATAACTAAAGAAGCCTGCCAGCAGAAAGAAGAATCCCATAAAGAAACTCTGATTGATGCTGACAAATAGGGTTAAAGGGATAAGAGCTGCAATATTGGTTGTCGGTTCTTTATAATACCACCCACCGGGCGCACCATAAGTAATGTAGGCATGATGTAAGATAACCAGTATAGTAAGCACTATCCTGATGTTATCTACATAAAATAGTTTCTCGTCATTAAGCCGTTGAGCAGGCAGTGGGGATGTTAGTGAAGCAGGCATTTTAGTTTCGTTTTTATACCTCCTTATAAAGCGTATTAATAATGTCCGGGAGATTATTGGCAAACTTACTATGAACCCTACAACGTTTAAAGGCCATTGTGACCAGCAACAAGACTTTGTGATGAGCAACAACTAAGAATAAGCAATACCGGTATGCCGCTTATAGGTCTCTTCAAAAATTTCAACCTGGCTTCGTGAAACCGGCACTTTTTCGTCTGTTGCATTTAAGGATAGGATATAGCCCTGGGCGTTACCTGAAAACTTTGTGACCTGGAGCAAATTAACCAGGTAAGCACGATGGCACCTGAACAAGAAAGGGTAATCGCTTACTTGTAACTCAAATTGCTTTAAAGAAATTCTTTTCAATTCAGCACTCACATGGTTATCGGTGCAAAGCGTTAAAGTGATATAATTACCATCAGCCTTGGCAAACAATAACTGAGCAGGATTAAAATGAAAATCATCCTGCTGCACCTGTGTTTTTATAAAGACCTGATCTGTGTTAATATTTGCATTACCCTCATTTGCAGTACTCAGATCGGCGTTAGTGATTTGTACAGTTTTAGTGTCAGGTTCAAAGTAAGCACTTGAGATAAGTAAGATAAAGTAAAATAGCACACCTGCCAGATAGCAGTTTCTTATCTCTTCCCACAAATAATACCAAGACCAATTGTCGGGATTGTTGTATACTAATTTCCTTAATAAGAAGCTGGCAATACCGATCAGAAAGAAAATAACAGCAATGTGGATGTATTCACGTAATAAAGTCCAGGTTCTGGGTTTAATGGAATTTTGATAAAAGCGGCCTAATGCAAAGAAATAGCTATAAATAATGACTGCAGGAAAAAACGCATGTAGGGCACAAGTAATGGCGTATCCAAATCTTTGTTCAGCTGGTGATACTCCAAACGGTTTAAACAACAGCAGAAAGAAAAAGATAACGGCAAATTGGATACTAACCGTTTTTAACAGTGCTGATGACTTGTATCTATGGGGATAACTGATCTCATTTAAAAGATGCGCTTTTATTGTAGAAACTTGCATAGCCTGTTACTACAAAGATTGCAAGATTGTGCAATAAAAAAGCCCCTTTCGGGGCTTTAATTTTTTATGGCTGGCCTCCACCGCCTGCCGCACCGTAAACTTGTCCGGTAGCGTAGCTGGCATCGGCTGCGGCAAGCTGCACATATATAGATGCAAGCTCTGCCGGCTGACCGGGGCGGCCAAGCGGTGTTTGTCCGCCAAATTGTTTTAATTTCTCCTGAGTCGCACCACCGCTTACTTGCAATGGTGTCCAGATAGGGCCTGGGGCAACGCCATTTACACGGATGCCTTTAGGGCCAAACTGCTTAGCCAGTGACTTCACATAGTTCATGGTAGCAGCTTTGGTTTGCGCATAGGCATACAGATCTGGTGATGGGTCATAAGCCTGCTCTGATGTTGTACCAATAATAGCAGATCCTGGCTGTAAATGCGGCAATGCTGCTTTGATGATCCAGAATGGCGCGTAAATATTGGTTTTCATGGTTGCATCAAACTCCTCGCTGGTAACATCCAAAACAGAAGGTAAGCTTTGCTGGCGGGCAGCATTGTTTACCACAATGTCTAATCCACCTAATTGGCGTACCGCTTCTGAAACCAGTTTCTGGCAAAAAGCCTCATCGCGCAAATCGCCGGGGATGGCTATCGCTTTACGGCCTTCTGCTTTTATCAGTTCAATTACCTCGCGTGCATCCGGCTCTTCGGTCGGGTAGTAATTAATAGCCACATCTGCGCCTTCACGGGCATAGGCAATAGCTGCTGCTCGGCCCATACCAGAGTCGCCACCGGTAATTAAGGCTTTACGCCCCGTTAAACGGCCTGACCCTTTGTAGCTTTTTTCGCCATGATCCGGACGTGGGTCCATTTTGCTTGCCAAGCCTGGCCATGGCTGCGATTGCCCATTGAAGGGTGGTTTTGGATATTTTGTGGTCGGGTCCTGCAATGCTTGTGCTTCCATAGTATTACTGTTATTGTTAGGTCTTCCATCTGCTGCAAAAACCGGCGATACTGCGGCTGCGGCTAAGGTGGCACCCAATCCGCCAATTACCTGGCGGCGGCTGAGTTTGTTTGTTTCGTTCATGGCGATGTTGTATCAATTAACTTAATTAATAATTAAGTAACTGAAATTTTAACGATAGGTTTTTAAAGTTGTAATAAATAATACAAACGCCTAAAAAACAGTAAAGCCCATGAAAATCATGAGCTTTATTATGGGTATGTAGGGATATGTTATCTGTCTGCCTTTTGCAGTGCGCGTCTTTTTAGCCAGTTTCTTACAGGTTCATCATATAGTTTAAGGGAGGAATAGGCAAGCAGGATAAAAAACAAGAATAATGCACATGCTACAAGAGTGATCTGGTCTGGAGCGGGCTTCTTTGCAATAACCCACGAAGTATAAATGTATATAAATGGATAATGCAGGATATAAATAGGGTAAGATATAGCACCCGAGAACCGGCAGATCTTTTCCCAGCGGCCGCTTATGGTGCCACCTGCACCCATGGCAATCACTATTGGAAAAGCGATAATGATACATGCCGCTTCATAAATCCCGTTGTATTTCCAGGTAGGCAGAAAAAATAGAATTAATAATAATAATGAGCATAACGGGTAAGCCATTTTAATGTGAAGCCGCTTGCCCGAGCGATACAACAGCAACCCTGCGAAAAATGGAAACATCATGCGCACTATGGCTATCCAAAAGGTTTCAAAGCTCCAGCCGGTGCCAACATCGCCGTGCCATATTGCCGTAGCCGTAAGTGCAATGCCGCTGATCGTAACCACTATCCAAAGTGCAGTCTTGGTCATTTTGTGCCCCCAAAAAGCATAAAGTAAATTGGCTATATATTCCTGCAACAGCGACCAGCAAGGCCCGTCGAGCGGATGGGTTTCGTTCCAGCCGCGAACATCCGGAGCAGGTAATAGCGTAAAGCTAATGAGCATAACGCCTATCAGTTTCAATATGCTCACATGCGGAACGCCCGGCAAAAGTGGGGTAAAGGGATCGAACCAAAACCCGATTGCCCCAATTACAGTGCCTAATATCACCAGCGGGTGCAGGCGTACTAACCTTATTTTCAGAAACTCCCAAACCGTCATCCGCTCCCAGCGGTCGTCATAAGCATAACCTACCACAAAACCCGAAAGCAGGTAAAAGAAATCGACAGCCATATAGCCATGGTGCATGGGGTGGTTGGCAGGCACCGGGTAGTACGCTTCAAATAAATGATAAATAACAACTAACAAGGCCGCAGTACCGCGCAGCCCGTCTAAAATAGGGTAATGAGGTTTCAAGTTTAATTGGTTTGTTATTCAAGATAATGAATCATTTATAAATATGGGTAACAAAGACGCATTAAAACATTTTTTTAAGCAGTGAGTTAAAAAGATCAATGCTTTTGGCATTGAAACTTAAATAAGCTAAAGTGATAGTTAATCCATATAAAAATAAATGGCTTTACCGGGGCAAACTGCTCTGTCAAATTATAACATCTGTTTTGCTGGTATGTATCTCGGGTTACAGTTATGCCCAGGAACAGGTGCCAACTGATACCTTGAAAACAGATTCTGTACAAAGGGCAATGTTACTGGCCAAACGTAATGCAGCAGAACTTAACAGCCAGTACGATGTTGGCGATGCATTTAAGGATATTTTCCATCCGGGGCGCCGTCAGGATTCTGTCAGGAAAAAATCTTCAGGAATTACGGTTGTTCCTAATATATCGGCTAATCCAACTATTGGTTTTCAGCTGGGTATTAAAGCGGTGGCAGGCCGTGTATTGGGCAATATACCTGGTACCTATTTGTCTGTAGCTGCCACCTCTGCATCCATCACTACAAAAGGCATTATTTATTTCTATTTAAATCATAATGTATTTACACCCGGCAATACCTACAACTTTCAGGGTAACCTGGTAGCATCAAAATCGGTAACGCCTGATTTTGGCCTGGGCATAGGTAATGTAGCCGATAATGGCAACGCTTTAGACAAGGCGCTTACCAACCCTGGCCGTAAAGGTTATGCTTACAATTCTTACTATTTCAACATCCGCGAAAAGGTTTATAAAGAAGTAGAGAAAGGCTTGTTTGTAGGTGCCGGTCTATCGTTTGATATGCGTTCGGAGATTGAACAAAAAGGCACTGAAAATCCGTTAAGCCCTTACAATGTTTATAATGCCAGGTACGGATTTGACAACGATCATTATGCCGCCAACGGATTTTTATTTAACGTGCAGTACAACACACGTGATAACCCCAACCGTGCTTATAAGGGCATTTATACCGATATTGGCATACGCACCAATCAAACGTTTATAGGGAGTTCGAAAAACGACTTACAATTTACGGTAGACTTTAGAAAATACTGGAGCCTGTCATCAACCCATCCTGAACATGTGATTGCTTTCTGGACATGGGGTTCATACCTGCTTAGCGGATCCGTTCCATACCTTGAGTTGCCCGGTACTGGTAAAGATGGCAGCTTTCGCAGCGGGCGTGGCTATACTGCTGGTTACTTTAAGGGTACTAAATACCACGATATGGAGTTAGAATATCGTTTCCCCATCCTCAACAATAAATTTTTAAGCGGTGTTGCCTTTGGCAGTTTGCAAACCGCCAATGATGGTATTAATACCCGCATCTTTGAAAAATGGCAGCCCGGCGGTGGCGGCGGCTTACGCGTATTGTTTAACAAAGCTACACGTACTAATCTTTGCCTCGACTATGCATGGGGCCGTTACGGTAACAGGGGCTTCTTCCTGGGCTTAAATGATGCTTTCTAAGCTTAATAATTGATGTAAGCCTCCTCGAAAGAGCCATCATCATAAAGGTCAATCACTCCATAACCAGGTTTGGTCTCGCGACGGTTGCCCTCCCACCAGGCACCGCTTACCGCGCCATTGCATATGTAAGTAACGTTGTTGTAAACCAGTTTTTCACGTAAATGGATATGCCCGCTCAAACATAATTTAACATTCGGGTGATGATAGAACAGGTTGATGATCTTGGCCGTATCTGTATGCATATCGCCACCCAGCATTACCCATTTATTTACAATATTATCTTCTATCAGGTTGGTAGCTGTTAATATCGGGATATGTGATAGTACCAAAACAGGCTTTGCCGGATCTGTATTCTTCAGTTCCTGCTCAAGCCAGCTGAACTGCTCATCGCCAAGTTTGCCAATATACCAAGTGTTGTCAATATCCAGATGAACGCTGTCAAGAATAATAAATTTCCACCCGGCTTTTTCAAAGCTGTAGTATGGCTTAGTTAAACCAAGCTGATCCATCGAGTACTTTTTGCCATAAATGGCCTGTCCTTTATCATCCTCGTTCCACCATATATCATGGTTGCCTAAGCAGTAATGAACGGGCAGGCTGCATTCTGACTGAAAAACATTTTTGTACAATTTCCATTGGCCATTAATGGTATCGATATTTTCCTTGTTCATATCAAAGACGATATCGCCGCCGTTCAGAATGAAATCAACCTTTGGCGTTTGCTGCTGCAAATGCTTTAAACACTTTGTAAATCGTGCCGGTGCATCAAACTGGTTTTTAAGATGTACATCAGTGATGTGTGCTATGCGCAATGCTTTCCTTTTACTGTTTGATAGATTGAATGAAAGCGATGGCGCAATTAATAAACCACCGATGTTTTTTAAGGCTGATCTTCTTTGCATGATATTGTAGGGATAACCGAAACCATTGCAAAGTAGATAATTGATATTAATTCACTGTTAATGCAACACATTGCTTACAATCAAAGCGCGATGAATGAGGCTACTGTTCTTTTGCTTTAGGCAGGTTAAGATAGAATGTGGTGCCTTTTTCAAGTTCTGTTTCAAACCATACCTTACCACCGGCATTTTCAATAGAATTTTTAACAAATGCCAGCCCCAGGCCTGTACCCGAACTTTTTGTGGTAAAGTTAGGCTCGAATATCTTAGTGCGCAGGTCTTCAGGAATACCGTTGCCATTATCCTGAATCTTAATTAAAATAGCATCGTGTGTAATAGTATAATTTATATCTATTTCACCAGGACGGCCGGGCGGGATGGCCTCAATAGCATTTTTAAGCAGGTTATTAAAGCAGCGTAAAAGCTGATCGCGGTCGGCAATAATAAAGAAATGATCATCAGGTGTTTCCATGTTGATGGATACACCATCCATTTGCTTAAATATAGTTACTGCCTGCATCAGCATATCAAAAACGTCAAGCCTTTGCATGCGGGTTTCAGGCATTTTTGCAAATGCGGAAAACTCGGAAGCAATTTGCGACAGGCTTTCTATCTGTTCCACAAACGACTTACTGAAACGCTCGAACTTGGAGTTAAATTTAGGATCATTATCCTTCCACGATTTTTCGAGCAACTGCAAGCCAAGTTTTAAAGGCGTAAGCGGGTTTTTAATCTCATGCGCTACCTGTTTGGCCATTTCGCGCCATGCACTTTCTCTTTCAGACTGCGCCAGTTTGTTGGCACTGTTCTCCAGCGCAGCAATCATATTGTTATACTCTCTTACCAGCGCACCAATCTCATCATTACGGCGCCATATAATAGGCTCATTTTTACGACCATAAATAGTACGGCTCAACGTATGCTGTATAAAGCTTAAAGGCGCTGTAATTTGCTGCGCTACTACAATTGCAAAAATACCTATGAAAATAAATACCAGTGCGTACACATTGATCATGGCGTTAAGCAGTGAGCCTATACGCTCGGTATACTCTGCCTCATTAGAAAAGAAAGGCAATTGTAAAAAGGCAATGGTCTCGTTATTAGAGTTTCTGATAGGGGCATAGCCTGATTTGTAGCGAAGGTTACCGATCTGCTCCTTATTTACATACTCTGATTTTTGAAGCTTGTTGAGATAAATAAATGCCGAAGCATTCATGCGGGGTCGCAATAGCCCTTGCGAATATATTTTGGGTTGAGTGGTGTATAATAATTTACCGTTTCGGTCAAAAAGGCTCAGGTCGGTAGAATAAGCATCGGCAAAGGCATTAAATGTTACCTGGGTTTCGTGATCCTGAAAGTCGGTCTGCTCATCTATATGATTTTCAAATGCCGAAGCTATACGTGTGATACGCTCTGTAATTGATGCATCCTGCTGCTCCTGGTATTGGGTAGTGATAGACAGATAGGTGATAATCCCTACAAATATCATGGTAACCACTACCGCAAATATCATCGAAAACTGGATTCGCGTTTTATAGAGTATCCTGTCCAGATTAAGACGAAAGGTCCATTTTATTTCATCACCCTCAATATTAATAAGCTTAAGCCGGCCCCATATCCAGCGTACAGCCATAACAATTGCGTTAAAGAGCAGTATAAATACAAAAAAGAACGCCAACGATGTAGCGCCGTATATGATCGGAAATTCGGGTTTACTGAGTACAATCACCCTTCGCGAACTTACACGGTATACCAAATGATTGTAGTTGGTAAAGAAATGATACCAGGGGGCATTGTTCTCTGTAGTAGTTTTAAAAGCGAACTGCTTGGCCGGAGCATTAAATTCGTTATTCTTTAGGCTATATACATACTGGCCGCTTTGGCTTAACAACATGTTATCGCTATAAAAGGCATAAGAATAATCTTTCAGATCATTAGTCATCTTTATCCGGCTGTCGACCAGCAATTCGGGGAAAGAATTGGTATACTGCAGCGGCTTAGATTTAAGGGCAATAACAAATGTGCCTAAATTCTGATTGTTGTAATAAATAGGCAGCAGGCCAAAATAACTCTGGAAACCAAACGAGTCGTTTTCGCGGTAGAAGTAGTTAGATACTTTAAAGGCACTGTAAAGCACCATATCTTTAAAGTTGTCAAGTATCAGGTGCTTATCATCTGACAACGACAGCCCCTTGGTATTAAACTCATAGATCTTAAAGTCATACTTTGACAAATAGCCATCGAAATAATTCTTTTTAAAATATATACGCAGGTAGCTGCTGCTTTCGGGGTGGTCTTTATTAAGCAGATACTTGATCAGGTAAGGGTCGTTTACAATCTGTTTGTCGATACGCCTGAAAATCATATCCGCATTTGGGTCGTCCGCAGCCTCAAGCTTTTTCATCAGTGTTTTGCGGTTTTCATGCTCACGTACCTTTTGAAAGTAATTAAGCTTAACAGAGGCCAAAAAAGCGCTTAAAATGATTATGGCGATAAATGAAGCTGCACTAAGTTTTGCATTACGGTACCATACTACATATCCTCTGATTAATATAATAGCACCTGCAATGATGTAGAATATGCTGAACGGATTGTTGATACCGCTTAAAATTGTAGCAATGATCACACCCGCCACAAAAATCAATATGGTATGTTTTACAGGTATTTTGATTTTGGATAAAATCACCAGCAGCATCTCATCTACAAACCCGAATATGAGGAAGGCCACGCAGATCATCAGCATGCCAACATAGCTGTAGGCCGATAAGCCGAGCACATTGTTTACATCAAAGTTGATGTTTGAATTGACAATGAGATCGTAGAAAATGGATACAAAACCTGTAAGTGAGATGAACAGAATGGCAACAACTGCAACTATGATAAAGTACCCTTTAGCTTTGTCATGAACCGGCTTTGCCAGCCTGAAACGATAACTATATATAAATGAGGCAAGCCAGCACAGCATGGCCAGATTTACACACAGATCGCCAAGCGAAGGAAAAAACGCACCACCGTAATAATATTGCGAATCGAAAATATCAAGATCTGATACATAGCCGGGCCAGTGGAAATAAATATTGACGAAACGTAAAAGAATTATAAAAACAATGAGAGAAAGTATAGCGAAGCCCAAATGCCCTATCCGTGCCAGGTAATTGCACAGCATATTAATAAACAGGCACAAAAATAAAAACGTAAGTATCCAAAGTACGGTTTCAAATACCCAGAACTGATGACTGATCTTATGCGGTTTCTGTTTTAAAGAAAACAGGTACTTATGATCAATGCTGTGAACGTTGTAAACGTTTTTATCGGTAAAGTCGGCAAGTTCGAGGCTCCTGTCTGTGGTAAGCTGCGGCTCGAAAATATTTTGAAGGTATTTATTCTGCAGTTTATAGTCAGACTTAACAGGGATAAAAAACACGGCCGCAAACTTGCCATCGGTATGACGGATGGCCTCATAGTAGCCATTGTCCCGCTTTATAAAAGACCGCCCTTCTTTGATAGCATACTCATTTTCAGGCAGGATCTTTATGCCAGACCAAAAAGTTATTTTTCCGTCATAAATGGTAGTAAGCCAGATCCGTTTTTTGTTGGTTAAATCATCTATAAAGGCAATACTCGAATGCTCGTTCTTAGAAAGCCTTTTTATAAAGTTATATTTTGTGCTGTCGGTTAAAAAGCTGTTTATATAATCTTCTTTCTGTTGCAGTGCATCTTCAAGGGTTTCGGCAGCTTGCTTTAAGTTATTGGTAGGGGTATAAGTTCGCTGTACAACAATAGCTGTAAGTAAGAGGCTGGCGCATATCAATGCCAGCAGCAATCGTATTTTAGCAAAGGCTGTCAACGGAAAAATAGGTAGCGTTTAAACGTAAATGTACTATTAAATACAAAAAAGCCACATTAGTTTGTGGCTTTTTACATTTTATCAGGATAATACTGCGCTGCTTGTGGGTATGGCGCGGTCTACTTTTTTCACTAAACCCTGCAATACATTTCCGGGCCCAACCTCTGTAAACGAAGTTGCACCGTCTTCTAACATATGCTTTACCGTTTGTGTCCAACGAACAGCGCCGGTTAATTGCGCAATTAAATTGTGCTTAATGTGCTGAGGATCTTTATATGGCTTGGCATCAATATTTTGATAGATAGGGCAAACAGGCTCTTGTATTTCAGTAGCAACTATAGCCGCTTCCAATTCTACACGTGCCGCTTCCATTAACGGCGAATGGAATGCACCACCTACGTTTAGTTTCAATGCGCGTTTAGCACCTGCGGCTAACAGTTTTTCGCAAGCCAGATCAACACCTGCAATAGTGCCTGATATCACTAACTGGCCCGGGCAATTGTAATTAGCCGGAACCACCACATCGCTTACCTGATGGCAAATATCTTCAACGGTAAAATCATCAAGGCCTAATACTGCCGCCATAGTTGAAGGCTGTATCTCGCAGGCTTTTTGCATCGCATTAGCACGAGCCGCTACCAGGCGCAGGCCATCTTCAAATGATAAAGCACCGGCAGCAACCAAGGCAGAAAACTCGCCTAAAGAGTGGCCGGCTACCATCTCCGGTTTAAAGTCTTCGCCCAGTGTTTTAGCTAAAATTACAGAATGTAAGAAAATAGCAGGCTGGGTAACGCTGGTTTGTTTCAGTTCTTCGTCGGTGCCGCCAAACATAATATCGGTAATGCGGAAACCTAAAATATCATTGGCCTGCTCAAATAATGCGCGGGCTTGTTCTGATTGTTCGTAAAGGTCTTTACCCATGCCAATAAACTGGGCACCCTGACCGGGGAAAATGTATGCTTTCAATTCAGTGAGTGATTTAGTGAATTTTGAATGATTAATATTTAGCTACTCCTCGCAATGACGATTGTGTGGTCTTATATCTTGATTCTTGGCCCTTGTTTCTCGTTTCTGGTCTCTCGTTTCTATTAAGACAGCTTACTCGAGATCAGATTTAGAAACTCGGTACGGGTTTTCTCTTTCAAAAACTCGCCGGTAAAAGCTGATGTTGTTGTAACCGAATTTTGTTTCTGTACACCACGCATGCTCATGCAAAGGTGGCGGCATTCTATTACCACACCTACGCCTATCGGCTGTAATGTTTCCTGTATACAGTCGCGTATCTCATTGGTAAGCCTTTCCTGTACCTGTAACCTGCGCGAAAACACATCAACAATACGGGGAATCTTACTTAAACCAACTACATAGCCATTAGGAATGTACGCAATATGTGCCTTGCCAAAAAACGGCAGCATGTGGTGTTCGCACATCGAGTATACCTCAATATCTTTTACCACTACCATCTGGCTGTACTCTTCCTTAAACATGGCCGAAGTAAGGATCTCTTTAGCATTAAGGTCATAGCCATGTGTTAGATATAACATGGCTTTTGCCATACGTTCAGGTGTTTTAAGTAAACCTTCACGTTCCGGCGTTTCGCCAATAAGTTGTAATACTTCTTTATAATGTCCGCTTAGGCTGTTAATCAGTTCAGGGTTATAACGGTCTATTTTCTGGTAGCCATTAATACCCGCATCGCGGTCAGGTATGTTTTCGTCGTGATCCATAGGTTATTTAATCGCCAAAATACTCGGCATAATTGTTTTCCGTCTCGGCCAGCTTTACAGAGTGCAGAAACACGCCTTCATAAGCTTCAATAGGTGCTTTAAGCTGGTTAAAAATTTCAATACACAGCAATTCGGTCGATGCCATTTTGCCCTGCATAAACTCAACATCTTTATTAATGTTCATGTGGTCGAGCTTATCGATCACATATTCATTAATAATTTTTTTAAGGTCTTTTAAATCCATCAGGTAGCCTGTAGCGTGCGTTATTTCGCCCTTTACAGTTACAAACAAATTATAATTGTGCCCGTGCCAGTTAGGGTTCGCACATTTACCAAACATTTCCTGATTTTTTTCAGCGCTCCACTCCTCACGGTACATCCGGTGTGCGGCATTAAAATGCTCTCTGCGCGTTATATATATCATCATAATAAAAATTGGTGCAAATATACAAAACAAAAACACGAGGGTTGTTTTATCTTAGTCATCAAATATTTATACCATGCGCGTATTAGTTGTAGCAGCCACCGGGGCTGAAATTGCACCGCTAATTGAAACACTCGAGGCACATTCTGGCGCCTGGAGTACCGAAGAGGACAACGGCACTGTTGAGCTAGCGGGCAACGACCTTCAATTTACAATTGAAGGCAATACGTACGAGATACTGATTACAGGGGTAGGTATGGTTGCTACCGCATATGCATTAGGCCGCCAGCTTGCCGCAAATACGTATGACATCGTACTGAATCTGGGTATTGCAGGTAGTTTCGACCGCAGCATTGAACTTGGCGAAGTAGTGGAAGTTATTGAGGATACCTTTGCCGAGCTTGGCGCCGAGGATGATGCAGATTTCATCAGCCTTAAACAGCTGGGCTTTGGCGATATTACATTTCACCCGTCACGCCACCCATTTCTTAATATAAAGCAGGTAGGCGCTATTACTGTAAACAAGGTGCATGGTAACGAGGCCTCGATAGAAAAAACCTTAAGCCGGATACAGCCACAATTAGAAAGTATGGAAGGTGCAGCTGTGTTTTATGCTTGTAAACAAGCCGAGGTAAACTGTGTGCAGATCAGGGCTGTGTCAAATTATGTAGAGAAACGTAACCGCGATGCATGGAAGATTGGGCTGGCCGTTAAAAATCTGAATACCTTTGCCGGTAATGTGATATCCAGGTTGAACGTTAAAAGTTGAAAGTAAAAAGTACTTTGAACTTTTAGCTTTTTACTCTTAACTCATAATCTATGAAACTAACTCTCGGCTTTTCGCCTTGCCCTAACGATACTTTTATTTTTGATGCGCTGATCCACGGTAAAATTGATACCGAAGGACTGGAGTTTGAGCCTTTTTACGACGACGTGGAAACGCTGAACCATAAAGCTTTTCGCGGCGAACCGGATATTACTAAATTAAGTTATCATGCGTTTGCATACGTAGTAGATAAATATGCCTTATTAGATGCTGGCAGCGCCTTAGGATTTGGCGTAGGGCCTATGCTAATCTATAAACCCCCTTTTGAAAGGTTTATAGATAAACCAGATCGAACATTTCAAGGAGAGGATGGAATTGGTGAGGTAACTGATATTTTCGGAATTGTTCCAAAACTTAAAATAGGCATACCGGGCAAATACACTACTGCCAACTTTTTATTGGGCCTGGCATTTCCCGAAGCAACTAACAAAGAGATCATGGTTTTCTCTGAAATTGAAGATGCCGTTATTTCCGGTAAAATTGATGCTGGGTTGATCATCCACGAAAACCGCTTTACCTACCAGGACAAAGGGCTTAAAAAGATCATTGATTTGGGCGACTACTGGGAGAAGCAAACTGGCTGTGCTATACCGTTAGGAGGTATTGTTGTTAACCGTAAATTGCCGTTAGATGTGCAGCTTAAAGTAAATCGCCTGGTGCGCAAATCGGTAGAATATGCCTTTGCCAATCCAAAATCGGGACTTGAGTACATACGTTCACATGCACAGGAAATGAGCGAAGAAGTAATGTACAAACACATTGATCTGTACGTAAACAAATATTCTGTCGACTTAGGCGTTGAAGGCCGTAAAGCTATTCAGCTGATGTTTGATACCGCATTGGAGAAGGGTATTATTCCTGAAATTAAAGAGAAGATATTTTTGACATAAGCCTTTATGGCTTATGTCTCCTCTAATACTTTAATAAAACACTCATTGCTGTTTCAAGCCTTGAACTGGCTAAAAACTGCCTTTCCAACCCCAAATCCATAGGAACGGCAGTATCCAGGCTTGCACAGCGCATAATTGGGGCATCTATATAACGGAAACAATGCTCTGTTAATGTTGCTACAATTTCTGCACCGAAGCCGCTGGTCAATGTATCTTCATGCACCACTATTGCCCGGCCTGTTTTTTTAACGCTGGCTATCGCAGTTTCCTTATCCCAGGGCTGTAAACTACGCAGGTCAATGATCTCTACAGATATTTCGGGATGCTTAGCTGCATATTGCAAAGACCAGTGTACGCCCATACCATAAGTAATAATACTTACATCTGTGCCTTCCTCTACCACACGAGCTTTACCTATCTCAACGGTGTATTCGCCTTCGGGAACTTCATCATGCAATGTGCGGTACAAATATTTATGCTCAAAGTAAATGACCGGGTTGGGGTCATCAATAGCGGCCATTAACAACCCTTTTGCATCAGCAGGGGTAGACGGGTATACTACTTTTAATCCCGGCGTTTTAGTAAACCAGGCTTCGTTAGTCTGCGAATGAAACGGCCCTGCGCCGGTACCCGCACCTGCCGGCATCCGGATCACAACATCGGCATTTTGCCCCCAGCGGTAATGCGTTTTGGCAAGGTTATTTACAATCTGGTTAAAGCCTTCGGTCACAAAATCGGCGAACTGCATTTCAATAACCGATTTATAGCCGTTGATAGATAGCCCTAAACCAGCGCCCACAATGGCCGACTCGCATAGCGGCGTATTACGTACCCTATATGCACCAAACTCCTGCACAAAGCCATCTGTGATTTTAAAAACACCGCCATATTCTGCAATGTCCTGGCCCATTAGTATAAGGTTCGGGTGTTTCTGCATAGATAGCCTTAAACCGTCGCTTATGGCATCCATATAACGCTTTTGAACATGTTCGCCGGTACCGTTTGCAAGTTGTGGCGTATACGGACGGTACATATCGTTTACTTCGGTTTGTATATCCGATACAATATCAGGTTCATTCAATGCCCGCTCCACTTCGGCTTCAATTTTTGGGATAAAATCGTTAAGCGTGTAGCTTACCCATTTAGGCTGCAAAATCCGTTCAGCTATCAGGTATTTCTCATAACTGCTCACCGGATCCTTTGATTTCCAGGTATCCATTAAATGCTGCGGAACATATTTGGTACCTGATGCTTCCTCATGCCCGCGACGGCGGAAGGTCATGCACTCAATAAGCACAGGCCTTGGCTGCTGGCGTATACTTGTTGCCAGCTCTTTCACGGTATGATAAACTTCTAACAGGTTATTACCATCAATCTGGCGGCCTTCAATGCCATAACCTTTTGCACGGTCGGCAAGGCTTTCGCATTTATATTGTTCGGTTATGGGTGTAGATAAAGCATAGCCATTATTCTCTATCAAAAATATGACAGGCAGATTCCAAACGGCTGCAACGTTAATTGCTTCATGGAAATCACCCTCGCTGGTAGCACCCTCACCCGTAAAAACAAGTGTAGCCTTGTTTCTGCCCTGCAGTTTATCGGCCAAAGCAATTCCGGTAGCCACCGCCATCTGCGGACCCAGGTGCGAGATCATCCCGACTATTTTATGCTGCTGCGAACCGAAATGGAAAGAGCGGTCGCGCCCCTTTGTGAAACCGGCTGCCTTTCCCTGCCATTGGGCCATCAGGTTAAAAAGCGGAATGTTTCTGCTGGTGAATACACCAAGGTTTCGGTGCATGGGTAATATATATTCGTCGGGGTTCATGGCCAGGGTGGCGCCAACTGCTATTGCTTCCTGCCCGATACCTGAGAACCATTTGCCAATACGCCCCTGGCGCAACAGCACCAACATCTTTTCTTCTATTAATCTCGGCCACACTAATGCTTTGTAAAAATTCAGCAGTGTGTCATTACTTAGATCTTTGCGGTCGAAATTCATGTACGCTAAGCTAATCAAAATTTAAAACTTTGTATGTTTGGGAAATTAATGAAGCAGCAAATGAAACGTATTTTTTTCACAGCCGGGGTAATTTTTACTTGTTTAAGTAATGCTTTTTGTCAGGTAGACCGCTATATGGTTCCGGAAGATTTCTTTCCGCATAAAGGTGATACCCTGAAACTGCACTTGTTCGGTGGCAATACCTTTAGTAAAGGCGAAGAAATGAAATACGATGCGCAAAGCAAAATGAAAATCATTATGGGTGAAGCAGGCAAGGGCGGTACAGACCTTACTGCCTTAGCTAAGGATGGAGTTGCGCCTATAATAACTACCGTTTTACAAAAAGACGGTGTGCAAATGTTTACTGCCATTCAGCATACTACTGACGAAATTGACCGCAAAGACTTTGAAAACTTTCTTTCTGAAGATGGACTGGATAAGATCGCCGATAACCTGAAACAGTTTCAGCAAAGCTTTAAACAGAAGGGTGTAAGCGTGCTTAAAACCATTATTGCTGTGGATAAGAATGGCGGCAATGCTTACGAAAAGCCGATGAAGGAAGATTTCGAGGTCATTCTTGAGCAGAACCCATACAAACAAAATTATGGCGACGATATTACCGGCGTAGTATTACTTAAAGGCCAGCCAGTTAAAGCGGCAAGGGTAAATCTGGTTATCCGCAGCGGAAAAGGTACCGAGTTTCCGCAGGAGCTTTCTACCAACGAGAAAGGGGAGTTCTATTTTAAAATGACCCGTGAAGGTGTGTATTTGCTGCGCGCCATTAACATTGTGCCTTCAAAAGATCCGGATTATGATTTTGATATAGACCAAACTTCACTGACCTTTGCTTTTAGCAGCAGTAATGTAATGCCTTACAGCTACCGCGAGTTTGGCTTAGGAAACATGCATTAATAGTCTGACCCTGCTATATTATTGAGATCAAACTTTGGCAGTACCGTATACCGAAGCTGTACTAAACCCGATGAGTAAGGTACAGTTTCGGTAAGTTGCAGCCCTGTACGCGCTTTGATTGACTGAAACAGTGGTTTGCCCCCACCAAGTAATACCGGGTGTACCGACAACAAAAATTCATCAACCAAGCCATTGGCCATAAAACTGCTTAAAAGGCTGGCTCCACCAAACAACCAGATGCTTTTGCCATCCTGGTTTTTAATAGCACTAACATCGGCAACAAGATCAGCACCTGAGACAATTTCTACATTATCATGCTCCACTTCAGCCAGTGTATTAGTAAAAACATATATTTTAGCAGAATTAAAATGACTGATCTCGCCCGTAGTTGTAAGTAATTCGTAACTCTTTCTGCCTACAAACAAGGTATCAATGGAATTCCAAAAATCAGTTAAACCATAATCCTGATCCATTAGGCACCAATCATACTCGCCGTTTGGGCCTTCAATAAAACCATCAAGACTTACGGCCAGGTTCAATACTACTTTACGCATCATGAGTTTTCGTTATGGCGTTTTTTCCAAAGCTCGGTGAATGATTGGTCGGCAATTTTAGGTAATTCGCGGTAAGCGCCAAAACTCTTTTTAAAGAATGTTTTAAGAATTGTGTTTTTAAACTTGCCTTTGATCATATCTACCCAGCTGCGTTTCAGCATGGCTTTGCGAAACAGCGCCCAGCCCCATTGCTCTTTTTTAGTCACCATTTCCTGCTTAACAGCATCGCGACGGTTAAGCAGCAGCATTTTATGAATATCGATCTTTACAGGGCAAACCTCGGTGCATTTACCACACAGGCTCGATGCATAGCTTAAATGCTTAAAATCCTGCATACCTTGTTCGTGCGGTGTAATCACCGAGCCTATGGGGCCGCTGTAGGTAGTTTCGTAAGTGTGTCCACCTATGTTTTTATACACGGGGCAGGCATTAAGGCATGCGCCACAGCGGATGCAATATAAACCCTGGCGTTGTTCTTTTTGCGCTAATAAATCGGTACGGCCATTATCAAGCAAGATCACATACATTTCTTCAGGGCCGTCGGTTTCACCTTCCTGCCTTGGGCCGCTGAAAATAGTATTATAAACCGTCAGATTCTGACCTGTGCCGTGCGTAGATAGCATGGGCCAGTACAAAGCCAGATCACTGATGGAAGGGATCAGTTTTTCGATACCGACAACTGCAATATGGATTTTTGGGAAGGTGGTGCTCAGGCGTGCATTACCTTCGTTCTCGCTAATGGCTATGCTGCCTGTATCTGCAATCAGGAAATTTGCACCGGTAATACCTACATCGGCCTGTACATATTTTTCGCGCAGCAGTTCGCGCGCTTTTAAAGTGAGCTGCTCAGGTGTGGCATCTATGGGGGTTCCAAACTTCTGGTTAAAAAGTTCGGCAATGTTATCCTTAGACAGGTGCATAGCAGGCGTAACAATATGATATGGTTTTTGGCCAAGCAACTGCACAATGTATTCGCCTAAATCTGTTTCTAAGGATTCGATGTGATGTTCTTCAAGGTATTCGTTGATGCCGATCTCCTCGGTGGTCATTGATTTGGATTTGACAACTGTTTTTGCACCGGCACGCTCAATGATGTTCAGGATTTCTTTACGGGCTTCTTCCGCATCATTAGCCCAAAGTACCTTGCCACCCCGTTTCTGAAAATTGGCTTCAAACTCTGGCAAAAACTTATCCAGGTTTTCCATTACCCGCCATTTAACTACGTGGCCTTTGCGTTTGGCATAATCAAGGTTGATCAGCCTTGCCAGGCCTTTGGCCACGGCAGTATCGTACTTACCAATGTTATAATTGATAATACGACGATGGTCCTGATCAAAAGCTTTTACTTCAGAGTCAGCCAGAAATTTTTCGGCGGTAGCAGACATGTCGGTAAAATTAAAATTTTTGCCGACAATAATCCAATAAGTTACTTTTTATAGCCTTTTAAAAAGCCATTGTAAAGTGTAAGCATATTTCTTATTGCCTTTTGTTGTTGAGGCGTGATTCTTACAATTTTATAATATTGCTGACCAATGAATTTTACTTTAGCTTTTTTTGCAGTGGCCAACTTACTAAGCATTGCCCAATCTTCAACCCTTTCCTCGCTCCATTCCCAGATCATTCCGTCACCGTTGTCTCTTTTAAATTCAGTTGGAGTATAGGTGGAATTTTCTCCGTCCAAGTTGAAAATCGCATTATCAATGAATAGCCAATCATCGGCATAATATTGTATTGCAAAATATAAGTCTGCTCCATCAGCCGACTTCTCAACTTCGCAATAAATACCGTTACGATTAACGTATTTCGGTGATGTCGGATCGCTTAATCTTATTGAAGAACTAAATTCATCATTCCTTTTATGCATAGATGAATAAAGCTTATTCCAAGCTTTCTCATCTACATCAAATTGTTTTAATGCACTGAGTTTATCATCAAGCTCAGATTTCTGAGCTGAATTAGTGTCAGTTAAAGTTGTATCTATTCCAAGCTTACTTGTTGTTGTATCTATAATAACAGTGTCTGAATCAGATGATTTGTTTGGGCCATTACAACTGCTAAATCCGATTATAGTTACTAGAATAATTAAATAGGGAAACCGTTTCATGTTAAGATTTAGGACTCTTAAAAGTACGATTTACCTGTAAACAAAAAAAGCGGCTAATGCCGCTTTTTTGAATTTATTTATTGCCTTGTGGCGTTGTATTAACATCTACAATTGGCCTTACATCGCGGTTGGCTAAGTCCCACCCGGTGTAAAATACCAGCTGTGCGCGTTTAACGAGCAGCGGGAAATTAATCTTGCTCACCTCATCGCCTGGTTTGTGGTAGTCCTGGTGTTCGCCATCAAAGTAAAATATGATTGGCACATTGTGTTTAGCAAAGTTGTAGTGGTCTGAACGGTAGTAGAAACGGTTCGGGTCGTTCGGATCGTCATACTTATAATCCAGATCAAGGTGCGTATACTTGCTGTTCACCTCTTCGGTTACCTTGCGCAGGGTAGTGCTTAGCATAGCCGAGCCAATTACATAAACATAGTTTGAAGAATCTGCTTTGCCCTGATACTCGTAACCTGTACGGCCAATCATATCAATGTTAAGATCGGTAATGGTGCGCTCTAACGGGATTACAGGATGATCGGTATAGTATTCTGAACCTAATAACCCTTTTTCTTCGCCAACGTTACCCAGGAAAAGGATACTGCGGCGAGGGCCATGGCCTTGTTTTTTAGCCTGTGTAAATGCACTTGCAATTTCAAGGATGCCGGTAGTACCAGAACCATCATCATCCGCACCGTTATTTACTTTATCAGGGCCTTCGGTAGTTAAGCCGATATGGTCATAATGTGCGGAGAATACCAGCACTTCGTCTTTCAACTTCGCATCAGAGCCTGGCAGAAAACCAAGTACGTCAACCGCTTTTACATCCTTAACAATATACTGGAAGCTGGCTGCTACAGTAGCTTTAATAGTTTGTACCTGTGGTTCCTGTACCAGCTGCGCATACGTTTTACCACTGTTTTTTAACAGCTGATCGGCAGCAGCAGCGGTAATGCTAAAAATTGGAGTTGGTACATTGGGTCCAGGGTTATCTTTTTTAATTACAATACGCTCAACGTTGCGAGCACGCATACGTGCACCACTGCTGGCTACTATAATTAACGCCGGCTTTTTCGCCATTACTTGCACTAGAGTTTTCTGAAAACGCATGGCCACCTGCCGCGTGGTTTCATTGGCAGCAGGTTTACCTTCGTTGCTGATCAAAACAACTTTATCGGCAAGATCTGTATTTACATCGGTGCCAGCACCTATATAAACTATTTCATTTGCATTGATGTTACCATCAGCAGTAATGCTTAAAGCCACAAAGTCTTTACCAAACTCAAGCGCCGAGCCGTTAACCGTAAAGCTGTTCACTTTGCTTGATACAGAAGAAAGCGGAATATCTAAAAAGTAAGAGCCTTTATTGGCGCCTTGCAAACCTAATTTTTTGAATTCGCCTGCAAGGTAATTGGCGGCTTTTTCTGCGCCTGGCTTGCCTGTTTCACGACCTTCAAACTCATCTGATGCAAGAATACTTAAATGCTTGCGTGCATCATCAACATTAATATAACTGGCAAATTTTTCTGCCACAGGATCTTTTTGTGCAAAGGTGCAGTTTGTTGCAAGTAAGGCAAAAGCACCCAGGTAAATTCTCTTCATTTTTTAGATTATGTAACTGTTAACAAATATGTAATTTTTATTACAGCTGCCAAGTATTGTTTCAATTCCGTTACACATCATATCGGATCTCAGGGGAATGATATGACAAGGCATGTAACATTTGGCTTATCATAAGGTCATAATAGCAACCTTATTTTTTTGATATGAAACATCTTTTTACCATTACCATTCTATTTTTATTTACGGGCATATTGCGCAGCCAGGCACAGGTTGACACCATCAACGTGAGCAGCCATAAGCTGATTACAGCGCAACTTAAACCTGGCTTGCGGCAATACCTTGTTTATTTCCAAAGGGCAGACAGGCATAAAAGCCTATTATTAACCTTATGGACGCGGAACATTAAACTGGAGCAGTTTAACGGTGAGCAGGTGTTTAAAACAGAACAGCACTGGTATGGTAGTGATACTGCCACTTACCGTGCAATAACTTCAATTAATCGTAAGTCTGATTTTGCACCGCTGTATCACTCAGAAAGTATCGGCGGAAAGTTGAAAGCTTACAATTGGGGCCCAAAACAGGTTGCAGGAGCAGATACAGTTAAAGAAAATCTGGCTAAAGATTTTAAACTGAATTTTGAAGTGCCTAATTTGAACTGGAACCTGGATATAGAAACATTTGAGATGCTGCCTTTAGCTAAGGGTAAAATCTTTGCCATTAATTTTTACGATGCGGGACTAACTCCTCCGGCTTACGTAAATTATAAAGTGACCGGAGACGAGATAATTACTTTGTTGGATAATCAAAAGGTTGATTGCTGGAAACTATCTACAGAGGGAAAATCACCTAATGGCACCACATATACCGAGACTTACTGGATAAGCAAGAAAAATCATGAATTTTTGAAGGAAGAAGATAATTTCAACGGCATGTACCGTTATAAGATCAAGTTAAGCGGGGCAGCGCCTGATCTGCTTACACGTTTTAAATAAGAAAAGCGGCATTCGCCGCTTTTCTTATTTGTCCTTAGCTTCTTTAGTTGTAACAATTACAACCCCATTTTTAGCTTTCTTTCCGTATGTCTTTACTGCATCAGCGTCTTTAAGTATATTTATAGATTCTATGTTATCCGGGGCAATGCTTTTCAGGGCATCACCGGCAACCTCTTTACCATCTACAATATATAAAGGTTGTTTTTCAGGGTTTTTCGTATCAATTCTAACTGTTGACCTCGCTTTTGATATACCGGCAGTATCCCCGGTCATAGAAACAATGCGTATTTCATCTAATTTTTTAACTGTATCCCTTGTAACGTTACCCATCTGCTCAGGTTTTGAGAAGCTAATAGGAACGGTATATTGCTGCCTTACCTTTTTCCCATTCTGTGTGCCTGGAATCCATTTAGGCGATGCCTCTAAAACACGTATAGCCTCTTTAGCAAATGGATCTTTGCCCCTTAATACATGTATATCACTAAGGCTGCCATCCATTTCAACAATAAACTGTACTATCACTTTTTCAGGGCCAGGAGCATCTTTAGGGTAACGGATTGACTTGCCCAAATATTTGCTAAAAGCTGTTAAACCGCCAGGGAATTCTGCCGTATGTTCAACAGCAGTAAATACTGCACCTTTTGCTTTTGTCGTATCCTCATTAGC
Organism: Mucilaginibacter sp. KACC 22063; assembly: GCF_028736115.1. NCBI lineage: Bacteria > Pseudomonadati > Bacteroidota > Sphingobacteriia > Sphingobacteriales > Sphingobacteriaceae > Mucilaginibacter > Mucilaginibacter florum. The sequence continues at coordinate 730,987 of NZ_CP117877.1, forward strand.
AGTATGCAGTGGCGCCTTTAATTCTTCAGTTATAGGCTCAGAGGCTTGTGTTCTTGGCGATAAGATTTCTGCGCCCTGCCCATTATCCTCATTACCTGAATTAGTGGCATTGTCTTTTTGCGCCGGGTCGACAACAATGTCTAACACCTTTTGCGTTTTAGAGTTCAGTGCCTGTACTACATAATTGGTACGTGTTGTTGCTGCTGAGAGGATCAGCATTAATGCAAACAGTGGCGCCGACAAGCCATACTTAAGCAAGGCCCTGCGTTTAGAGTTGTTTTTTTGTAACATCATAATTCGTTGTTTTAATAAACTGTGATTAAAGAAAGGGTTTACCAACTGGTGTGCCGGTGTTTTAAAGGTTTCGCTTAATAGTAGCAATGCATATTCTGACTTGCTGGTGCCGCTTTTTATAGCGTTGCGGTCGGCAATAAACTCGTGGATATGCTTAACCGCTTTACGATATAAATAAACAATAGGATTAAACCAGCAGGCAATCATCACCAATTCAATCAACAGCACATCGGCAGAATGCCATTGCTTAGCATGCACTTCCTCGTGCGCCATAATAATATCCTTATCAGCAATTTTTCCACTCAGTTTTATCGTTCCGAAAAACGAGTAGGCATCGTCACTTTGATTATCCTTAAGGCTTCGGCGCACCAATATCAACTGCATGATCAGCTTGCCAGCTAAGATGATAATACCCGCGAAGTATATAAAGCCGATGATCTGTCCAATGGTATAATGCTGTAAGGTGTCCTGCTGCTGAATATTGCCAATGCTTATCGGCTGTAGCTGATAGATGGTTTGATTGATACGTTGGGTGATAAACAGGTTGCGCACCCAATCAGACTGGATTAATGGAATAATAAACGATAAAACTGCTGAGCTAACCAGGTAAACCCTGTTGAGCTGAAAGAATGTTTCGCGCTTGAATAGTAAGGCATAGAAGCCATAAAACAGCGCCAAATAAATGTTTGCCAGTATCAGATATTGCCACCAGGTCATAACTATTTATCTTTAAGTTTTTCAATCAGTTTCATAATCTCATCGGCTTCTTTCATGTCAATTTTTTCTTTTTGCACAAAGAAGGAGAACATCCGTTTAACCGAGTTATCAAAGTAGCCGGTCAGCAACTTATCGGTCGCAAAATTTTGGTATTGCTCTTTGCTGATCAGAGGATAGTATTCGTGGCTTTTGCCATGTGCGGTATGCCCCACAAAGCCCTTGGTTTCCAGTATGCGTATAAAGGTAGATACCGTATTATACGCTGGTTTAGGCTCGGGTAACTGATCTATTACGTCTTTTACAAATCCCTTTTTTATCTGCCACAGTACCTGCATTAACTGCTCTTCGGCACGTGTCAATTCTTTCATTTCCATCATCAGTTTTTGTTTATATTACTATATATCACAGGGCTGCATTGTGCAAACCTGCTCTTAGCGGTTATGTTAATTTTATAGTTTTGAATAAATGAATTCAGCAAGGATAAAAATCTTTGCTGCTTGACCTCTTGCAGTCCGACAGGGGCAAGGTTGACCAGATAATAGCTTATACTGCCATCAGGCTCAAAATACACGCGATTAAATATGCGTACAGGTTTGTCCCAGTAAAAATCATTTTTATTCAGATAGGTACTCAAATCCTGCATCATATTACTGTATGCTGCTATCAGTCGCTTTTCGTCATCACCTTTAAAAACAACCTCACCGGCACCAATCGCACCTGGATATTTTTTGTCCAAGCTTTGCATGCTGTAGCCTTTAGCCTCAGCTTGTTGAAAAGTATCAGCAATATGCTGCGCTTGCGCATACTTAATACCAAGTGCAAATACGATTATCAGTAGTTTTTTCATGATATTGACTGCTAATAGCATGAAGGTATAACTAAATATTTAGTTATACAAATTATTTTACAAACTTTTATTTATTACTGAGGGTTAATAAATAAACACCTATATAAATGCATATTACTTTTCATGGTGCTGCACGTAATGTAACGGGCAGCAAACACATGGTGCAACTGAATGATGGCACCAATATATTATTAGACTGCGGCATGTTTCAGGGATTATACAATGCCGATGACCTGAACGGGCACTTTGGTTTTAACCCTAAAAAGGTTGATTATCTGATATTATCGCACGCACATATTGATCATTGCGGATTGATCCCAAGATTAGTGAAAGAAGGATTTGAAGGGCAGATTTTTTCGACACCTGCAACCATGAACCTGGCCCGCATACTGATGGCAGATTCGGCACGCATACAAACTTCTGACGCCGAATACGCAAATAGCTATCGCGAAAGAAAAGGCTTGCCGCTGGAAGACCCCATGTATACCGAAGAGGATGCTATGGCAGCTATGAGCTTATTTAAGGTGGTAGAATACAATGAAGATTACGAAATATCTCCTCGTGTAAAAGTTCGCTTTACAGATGCCGGTCACGTAATTGGCAGCGCTGCTGTACATTTAACCATTTTAGAAGATGGCAAATACACGCAAATTACTTTTAGCGGTGATGTTGGCCGTTACGGCGACCTGATCTTAAGAAGCCCGCAGCCATTTCCACAGGCGGATTATATCTTGCTGGAGTCAACCTATGGCGATTCGCTTCATAAAGACCTTAAACCAATTGCAACCGCACTACATGATATCATACAGCATACCTGTAACGTGCGCCACGGCAAGGTAATTATCCCGGCGTTCAGTGTTGGCCGTACGCAGGAATTACTTTTTGCTTTAAACTCGCTTGAGTTAGATGGCAAATTACCAGATGTGCCTTATTATGTAGACAGCCCGCTTGCCGACCAGGCTACACAGGTTTTAAAGGATCACCCGGAAGAATATAATAAAGGTGTAACGGAGATTATGAAAGTGGATGCCGATCCCTTCTCTTTTAAAGGATTGCGCTTTGTCCAGTCTACAGAAGAGTCTATTGCCCTTAATAATGATCCGCGACCATGTGTGATTATCTCTTCATCAGGCATGGCCGAAGCCGGCCGTGTAAGGCACCATATACGTAACAATATCGGCCAGGAAAAAAACACCATACTTATTGTTGGTTACTGCGAACCATCATCTTTGGGTGGGCATTTGCTGGCAGGGGACCGTGTGGTAAATATCTTCCATGAAGATTATGATGTAAAGTGCGAGGTGAAGTCGATCAAATCCATGAGTGCTCATGGCGATTATGAAGACCTGCTCAAATTTATGTCGTGCCAGGATCCCGCGCAGGTGAAAAAAGTATTTTTAGTACATGGCGAGTTTGAAACGCAAAAGCACTTTGCTCAAAAGTTAGAGAACGTGGGCTTTAAAAATGTAGAAATACCTTATCAGCATCAGCGTGTCGAATTAGGAAATGAAGAAGCCCCGGCAACGGAAGAACCATCAGCAGCTTAATTAGCTGCTGCAACTATTTGCCGAACAGAACGCTAACGCCTATATTAGCTTTTTATACACCCCTAAAAAGCTATGAAAAAACTTATCTGTTTACCGTTAGCTGTTCTGCTGGGCGGTTCTACATTTGCGCAAACCATGAATTTGAAAACGCTGCCTTACCCGGCTACCAAAAAGGTAGACACGGTTGATAAATATTTCGATACCACCGTACCCGACCCGTATCGCTGGCTGGAAAATGACCATGCTACTGATACCAAAGCCTGGGTACAGGAGGAAAATAAAGTAACCCGCGCCTATCTTGACCAGATCCCTTACCGCGATGCCATACGCAAGCGACTGGAGGTATTGTGGAACTATGAAAAGTTTGGCGCCCCCATGATTGAAGGTGACTGGACCTACTACAGCCGTAACAGCGGCTTGCAAAACCAAAACGTTGTTTACCGGCAAAAGCCCGGACAGGAACCCGAGGTTTTCCTTGACCCGAATACCTTCTCTAAAGATGGAACTACCTCTTTACAGGGAATGGATTTCACCAAAGATGGCAGCCTGGTTGCCTACCAGATCTCAGAAGGCGGGTCCGATTGGCGCAAGGTAATTGTTCTTAATGCTGCAACTAAATCGCAAGTAGGAGATACCCTGCGTGACGTTAAGTTCAGTGGCATAGCCTGGAAGGGAAATGAAGGCTTTTATTACAGCAGTTATGACAAGCCTAAAGAAGGCAGCACCCTCAGCGGGATGACGCAGTATCATAAATTGTACTATCATCAATTGGGCACCCCTCAAAATACAGACAAATTGGTTTTTGGCGGTGAACAAACGCCGCGCCGTTACATAGGTGCTTACTTAACCGAAGATGAACGTTACCTGGTAATCACTGCGGCCAATAGTACAACAGGTAATGAATTGTATATCCAGGATCTGTCGCAGCCTAATAGCAGTATTGTGCCTATTGTTAACAATTTCGACAATGAGCATAGTGTGGTAGATAATGTTGGAAGTAAGCTTTACATCTACACTAATCTTTACGCACCTAACCATAAGGTAGTAACAGTTGATGCTGCCAATCCTAAAATCACGCTGTGGAAAGACCTTATCCCGCAAACTAAAAATGCGCTTACCGTGACTACTGGCGGCGGTAAATTATTCGCAGAATACTTGCAGGACGCCACTTCATTTGTACAGCAATATAATATGGATGGCAAGCTTGAGCACACTGTCGAGCTGCCGGGTGTGGGTACGGCTGCCATTTACGGCACCAGGAAGAATGAAAAGCAACTTTATTATACTTTCACATCATACATATACCCGCCAACTGTTTTTAAGTATGATGTAAATACAGGGAAGTCTGTTGTATGGAAAAAACCTGACGTGCAGTTTGACCCTAATCTGTACGAGTCAAAACAGGTATTTTATAAATCAAAGGACGGCACCCGCATCCCAATGATTATCACCTATAAAAAGGGTATTGTTTTAAATGGCCATAACCCTACCATGCTGTATGCCTACGGCGGTTTTGGTGTGAGTTTAACACCTGCTTTTAGCACCAGCAACATTGTGCTGCTTGAACATGGCGGCGTATATGCTGTTCCTAACCTGCGTGGGGGTGGTGAGTATGGCGAAACCTGGCATAAGGCCGGTACCAAGCTGCATAAGCAGAATGTATTTGACGATTTTATTGCTGCTGCCGAATACCTGATCAAAAATAAATATACATCTAAAGACTACCTGGCTATATCGGGCGGATCAAACGGCGGGTTGTTAATTGGCGCGACCATGACACAGCGTCCGGACCTATGCAAGGTTGCTTTCCCGGCTGTAGGTGTAATGGATATGCTGCGCTATAATAAATTTACAGCAGGTGCAGGATGGGCTTATGATTATGGTACGGCAGAAGATTCGCCCGAGATGTTTGCATACCTGTATCATTATTCGCCATACCATGCTTTAAAACCGGCAGAATACCCTGCTACAATGGTAACCACTGCCGATCATGACGATCGCGTGGTACCGGCACACTCATTTAAATTTGCAGCCCGTTTACAGGAGATGCAAAAAGGCACAGCACCTGTACTAATCCGTATTGAAACCAATGCAGGCCACGGCGCCGGACAAAGCACTGCACAAGTGATTAATCAGCAGGCAGATAAGTGGGCGTTTATGTTTGCCAACATGGGCATCAACTGGTAATAAGAAAAGTAATTCTTAAAAAGGCCATAATTTATTATGGCCTTTTTTGTATGTGATTGAAAATAAGGTATTTTAACGGTATTGTAGTTATGGTGGTATATATAATTTAGTATAACTAAACCATCATAACATGAAAAGATATTTTATAACCTTACTGTTCGTCTGCCTTTGCCAGACGATGTTTGCCGGTCCAGGTCAGTTTAGAACTAAGCTGGATGCAAAAGAAAAAGCCGATTCATTGAAAAAGGCGATTATTGCCAAGCAGGACTCTTTAATACTGATCGACCAGCAAATCCTGAAAATGGCGCCAGGCGCAAAAAATGCAGATGTGCTAAAAAAGCAAAGCGATACCCTTGCCGATCAGCTGAAAGTGTTAAAAAAAAGTGCAAAGCATGCAGCCTGCACAAACCGCAAGCGCGGAAATCCAATCAACAACACTTAGTATTGCTACACTTGTGTTCGGCGTAGTTTTAATATTAATTGTGCTATTATTTAAGAGTGCTTCACAAGCTAATACTTTTCCAATTTATAAACTCATTGGAATTATGTTTATTGGAACTGTGTCGGTATTTTTAATACCTGCCGGTTTCGATAATGCACAAATAACGCCTGTTGTAGGCCTTTTAGGTACACTTGCCGGTTATCTTGCCGGTTCAAACCATAGTGCCAATACCGGTAACACTACTACTCAACCTAAATAATTTCGCCTGCGTAGAAAGTGGCCTGATAAATTAAGTCTGGCCACTTTTTAACATTAATAACACTGGCAAATAGATTTATACTTATGAGTATTAATTGGACTTACTTCCCACCCTCAAATCTTTTCTTAAAATCCTCTTTAGGCATAATATATTTTAAATAAAGGAGAACATTATGTTCGTATTCGGCTTGCGTAGGCTCTATGCTTTCGTATCCGTTTACTGATTCCGGAGCCTCTGAGGTAATTCTAATAGGTTCTTCTATCCCTTTGAAGCTAAAAATAGGAACTGGGTTTTGCTTGGTTCCGTAAGCCGGATTATCAAAATCTTCTTTATTAGCATAAACCATTATATGCTTATCCAAAAGATGTGGCAGTATGTAATTTGTATATTCCATGCTCTTATCAAAAATCCTTAATGAGAAATATTTTTTACTAATGGAGTCTTGGAAGTTAAATACAAATATCTTTCCCGATAGGGCTTTATAACCTATTAGGCTGAAGCCAGTATTATAATGTGTGTAGTCAACAGTATAATTATGCTCAAATCTATCAATTGGCATAATTTCTAATTTGATGATGTTGGTATAGTATGACTTAAAATACTTTTCTGCATCATTCTCTGGACTGTGTGATACTTTATAAAGAACTACAAAGAAAAGAATCACAAATAATAAAAAGAAAAATGGTTTATATGCACTCATAATTATTTAACGGATAAAACATTTATACCATTTTTTCTATCACTGTCACTCGCCTCTTGCTTAGCTTTTCCTGCTTCTTCTGCAAAATGTTCTTCTAATTTATCAGAAGCGTAGCCAACCGTAATATTAGCCAGTACTCCGCCAATAGCCGTATAGCCGCTAAACTTACTTCCTTCTTCAAAGCCTTTAAGGTTTTTGTTTGCTATAGCAATTCTAAATGCCCCTTCTAAACCCTGGGCAGCATCGCCGGTTACTTCTGCTGCCGCACTTTGGTAGCTACCTTTTAAAAGGTTCCACACATTTTTGTTCACTATGGCACCCTTGCCAAAAGCACCGGCAACACCGTCTGTAATTGCTGCCCCGCCAATATTGGTAGTAGCAGCATTTTTTAAAACTTCGTTTGATGAATTACCAGCTGCTTCGGCAGGGAAATACATACCAGCGGTTAAGCTTGCAGCTAACACAGCAGCAACAGGTGCCCCGGCGGTAGCTGTTCCTACAGCACCTATAAACATCTGGGAAGTCATTTGAGCTAAAATCTCGTCGTTATTATTCCTGCTTATCTCCTTAGCCGCATCAGCTGCGATGGCCGGATCCATAATGATGCTGACTACACCCTTTTTAGGGCAGGGCAAGGTAGAATTATGAAGTATGGCCTGCTGACCTTGTATAAAAACTGTTTTATTGTAATCTTTCCATTTCACCTGCAATGTAGCATCGCAGTCGTGCGCCATTTTATAAATAGCTGTGCCTCCGGCAATAACGCTCACAGCGAGGGCTGCGATAATTACCACTGTAGCTAAGCCGCCTGTAAGTACTATAGCGGCACCTATAGCTATGCCTATGCAAAGCGCCTGAAAACCGCCCCACAATTTGCCCGATACCTTGCAGCTAAAAGTATTGGATAATTTAGTATCAACAAGGGTTAGTAAGGGCTGATTGTTACTTTTATGTATAACGATGTATGAGCGTGTGGCTTTTATTTCCTGCGGTGTGCTGGTGGTCATGTTGGTACATATCACCTTGGTGTTTTGCGGTACATATGATTGCGACATGATTATTCAATTTTTCTAAGTTTGTAATCGATCAGTATCTCAACGTTATTTTTCACCGCTTCTGTAATGTTTACATCTGAGGTTTCAATCCACTTCCCGGCGGTATCCAGCAAGGTTTGTTCGGTAATTTTTACATCGTATTCAGAGAACCGATATTGCACTACAGGTTTATACTTTTGATCGTATTGTTTTTCTATCTCAGCACTATTGTAGCTGCCGGGCTTCAGTTTGCCGGTTTTTGAAAGGCTTACACTATCCGCTGTTTCACCGGTTATTTGCTGAGTAAAATCGAGGGTCGAGGTTTCGCCTTCAAATAACTGCGAGTAAAACGGCCGCGAATACGGCTCGAATGCATTATTATTGGCTACCAGGTGCTTATCGAAAAACAGATCGTAAAAAAGTTTGGTATTCAGGTCTTCGATCAGGTTTTTTTCGTTAACAATAATACTTTCACAAACAGTTAGAAATTTCAACAGGTTGTTTTTAGTCTCCGGGTCACGCAAAAAGCTGTATTTATCCAATACTGCAGCTTTATGCTTTTTCCATTTTTCAATAATCTCCTGGTGATTAAGTATGTGCAGTATTTTACCGGTTTGCATATTTACCTGCGCCTGCACGTCGCTTTTAACCAGGTCAACATCGCTTACCATCGCAATAGCATCTTTAAAGGCCTCAGGGTAAACGTTAATAATGTTTTCTACCAGAGTTACATTCACCCATAAACTATTACCGGTTCCTTTACGGGTAACCAAAAACTCACGACGGGTTTCCGCATGGCTTTGCACAATGCCATTTAAGCGGGTCATTGTCATTTGTTCTACACGGTAACGGGCTTTTTCTTCGGGTAGGTTTGCCAAACTTTCTGTTTTGGCATTGATAGCGATTTGAGGCTTAACTGTTTGAACCGGAGCAATAGGTTGATAGTCCGCTTCATCTTCAAAAAACTTAAATTTGCTCATAAGATCAGGTACTGGGGTAACACACCATTAATCTGTGCTTAATAAATACGGTATATTTATTAATTTGTTTTACGGCAAGTATATATAAATATATTTTAACGAAATTTGGTACTCAAGTGTTATACAGCTAATTCCATTTGAAATATCTTGATTTAACAAGTTTGCCTTCTGCCGAAAGGGTTGCCTAATAAATCATTAATTAGTTAATCTCCAATCCCATAATGGAATATATAAGCATTAATAAATTTCAGATTAAAAACATTTATGTTTTAAGTAGAGTTAAACAGATACTTAATCTAACCTATTCTACTTATGGCAGAGACAGTTATTGAATATGATAATAAAAAGCGTGTTAAACTTTTAATTGGCTTTTTAATAGGCGGGCTTGTTTTACTGGCTGCCTTTGCCTATCTGCTTTTCTTTTCAGAAAAAATATACATTTATTACGTACTGTTATCTTTAGCGTTATCAGTACTCTGTTTTTTTGCAGTGTTTACCGTTATTAAACAACTGTTGGATAAAGATCAAACCGCCCTGCTTATAAACGATGATGGCATTTTATCAAGAGTTACACTTGATGGACGTAAGGTAGGTTTTATACCCTGGAGCGATGTTAATGAAGTAGCGGTTATTGTAGCATATAAAAACCGGGCTGTTGCTATAAAAGTAAAAGATAAGGACAAGTATCTTCCCAAACTTGCTAACAAGACAAAGGACAATTTATTAGCGAGAGAAGGCATTGTTGTGAACATCCCGGATGATGAAACTAAAATCAGCCTTGACGAAATACACGACATTGTGAAATCTTACTTCGTAAAATATTATTCATACGGGGATAAAAACCCGATATAAAAGAAAAGGACAAAGCTTTAATTAGTTTGTCCTTCTATCTTTTGTCTTTTTGTATTTATTATTTCTGCCTGAAGAAGATCTGCACCGGCACACCACTGAAGTTAAAGTTTTCGCGAAGCTTGTTTTCTATAAAGCGGCGGTATGGTTCTTTAACATATTGTGGCAGATTACAGAAAAAGGCAAACATTGGCGATACGCCATTAATCTGTGTAATGTATTTGATCTTAACGTATTTACCTTTTAATGCCGGCGGCGGATAGTTTTCTATAATGGGCAACATTACATCATTAAGCGTACTGGTTGGTACTTTTTTGCTGCGGTTTTCATAAACCTGGTTGGCCGTTTCAATAACCTTTAGCAAGCGTTGCTTTTCATTAACAGATGTAAATACAATAGGCACATCGGTAAACGGCGCTATTTTCTCGCGGATCTGATCTTCAAAAACTTTAATGGTCTTATTGTTTTTTTCAATCAGGTCCCACTTGTTTACAACAATCACGATACCTTTTTTATTTTTCTCTGCAAGGTGGAAAATGTTAATATCCTGCGACTCCAGTCCTTCCACGGCATCCACCATCAGGATCACCACATCGGCTTCTTCCAAAGCTTTGATGGTACGCATCACCGAATAAAACTCGATGTTCTCCTTTACCTTGGTCTTTTTGCGTAAACCTGCAGTATCAACCAGCATAAAATCATGCCCGTACTGGTTATAATGGATATGGATACTATCGCGTGTGGTACCTGCAATCGGGGTTACAATGTTGCGGTCTTTACCGATCAGGGCATTGATCATGGATGATTTGCCAACATTGGGACGGCCTACAATGGCATACTTGGGAAGCGTATTTTCCTCTACTACTTCATCATCAAAAGCTTTAACCACATCGTCAAGCAATTCGCCTGTGCCAGAGCCCGTCATGGATGAAATATTATAAACCTCGCCTAAGCCAAAGCTGTAAAATATACTCGACTCATGTACCTGGCTGGTATTATCTACCTTATTTGATACTACAAAAACAGGCTTTTTACTGCGGCGTAAAAGCGTGGCAATCTCATCATCCAGGTCGGTAATGCCTGTGGTCACATCCACCATAAATAAGATAACCGAAGCTTCTTCAATGGCAATAACTACCTGCTCGCGGATAGCGGCTTCAAACACATCATCGCTGCCTGCCACATAACCGCCGGTATCAATAACGGTAAAGTTACGGTCGGTCCATTCGGCTACACCATAATGACGGTCGCGGGTAACGCCGCTCATGTCGTCAACAATGGCTTTGCGGGTTTCGGTAAGTCGGTTATATAAAGTCGACTTCCCAACATTCGGACGTCCGACTATAGCTACTATATTGCTCATATTTTATAGAATCAAGAATCAAGAGCCAAGAAACAAGACATATTTCATTAGGCTACATGATTCCACTTAATTATAAATTTTACAAATCAGGAAAATGTCTTAATTCCTGATTCTTGTTTCTCATATCTGAAATCAGTCTTCGTACCCGAACTTTTTCAGGTAGTTTTTTTTGCTGCGCCAGTCTGGAATAACTTTTACAAAGGTTTGTAAAAATATTTTACGCTGGAAAAAATCTTCCATACTGCGGCGGGCATAGGTACCAACAATTTTCAGCATGTCACCGTTTTTGCCGATCAGTATATTTTTTTGCGACTCGCGCTCCACGATGATCTCTGCGCTGATGCGGTAAAGCTTATCGCCCTCTTCAAAGCTGGTGACAATTACTTCGGTGCTGTAAGGAATTTCTTTTTTGTACTGTTTAAACACCTGCTCGCGGATCATTTCGGCAGCAAAAAAGCGGTCGTTACGATCAGTCAGAAAATCTTTTTCGTAATAAGCAGGATGCTCGGGCAGGTTTTCGGTAATGAAATCCATGATGCCCTGTACATTATGCTGCTTTAATGCAGAAATGGCAAATATGGCCTTAGGGTGTAGCTGCTCTTCCCAGTAAGCAATTTTAGCCATCACGGCTTCCTGTGTGCTTTCATCTATTTTGTTAATCAGCACAGCTACCGGGGCTTGGGTATGCTGTAATTTAAGTACTACATCGCTTTCATCATACTTTTCGTTGACATCGGTAACAAAAAGTATCAGGTCAGCATCTACAATTGATCCCTCCACCTGGTGCATCATGCTTTCCTGTAATAAATAAGCAGGTTTTATAACACCGGGCGTATCAGAAAAAACAATTTGATAGTCTTCGTGGTTAACAATACCAAGAATGCGATGCCGGGTAGTTTGCGCTTTGGGAGTGATGATTGACATTTTTTCGCCTACAAGAGCGTTCATTAACGTCGATTTACCAGCGTTGGGCTTACCAACAATACTCACAAAACCTGCCCGGTGACTCATTTTAATTTTTTTTTTTTTACTTTTTATTTGGAGTACAAAGAAACGAATTATATCTTTGCAGTCCAATAAAAAAACAAACATAGTGCGGGATGGAGCAGTTGGTAGCTCGTCGGGCTCATAACCCGAAGGTCGTAGGTTCGAGTCCTGCTCCCGCTACCCAAGAAAAGAAAAGCCTCTTAGAGAAATCTGAGAGGCTTTTGCTTTGGTGTTTGAGGTAAGCCCAAGACACATTAAAGACCTCCGAGATATGCGTAATATTTTCCTGTATCATCTGTATATCAGTTAATATTATCGGCATTGTAATTGTCAGCTTTTAACAACAGGTTATGCTACATCATTTTAGTATTTTTTCCTGTCTTTATAAACCAAAAGCCAACAAAAAGAACTTTACGGCAATCTCTATGAGGACGTTTTTCTCAATTCGCGTTTCCGCTTAAGTAAATCTCTTCTTCTATATATACAATGCTAACTTTAGTATGTTGATTTCGATGCCTACTATAAATAGCTTTACTAGCTTTAATCTTTTAATGAGCAAAGAGAATATACTACATGCCTTTGGTGAAAAAGTGAGAGAGCTTAGAAAACAAAAAGGTCTCTCTCAAGATCAGCTATCATTTAAAGCTAGTCTACATCGAACCTATATTGGTATGATCGAACGAGCAGAGAAGAACATAACTCTTGTTAATATTGAAAAGATTGCTAGAGCATTAAATGTCAATATTATAGAACTATTTGATGATACCCAAAAGTGACCTTATAACAATAGGAGATAATGTAAACAAGATTGAAGCATTATTACAAGAGTTAGTTCTACAACCCAGACTTAAAGCGTTGGAGTGGTCAAAAGTTACTAAACAGACTCCAAACATGAAAATTGGATATCCAGGCCAACACTTAGCTTCTTTGATAACAGGTATAGAAGGTGCTAGAACAGGTGCAAGAGGCGATGATCTAAGAGATGGAACAGAAGTAAAATCATGCAGTAGAGTTGACCAACTTGATACATGTAATTATTGCGGCAATAAAGTTTTACGAATTGAAACGATTTGTCCACATTGTGAATCTACCAATATAAAAAGGATGGATGATAGCAAGTGGTTGTTTGGTATTAGATCGGAATCAGAATTAAAGTTGCTTACTAAAGATATAGATAGAGTATTTTTGACGATTGCCGACTATCCACATTTTAGGTCCCACAACTTTGATGTTATACGTATTCAAGCATTTGAGATTTGGAATAACACAGATCGACATAAGCACTTTGAAACACTTATGTCTAACTATTATTACAAAATTTTCTTAGAGCATAAGAAACGTAATGCAAACAAAACTCCGGCACCTAAAAACTTTTGGCCTTTTTCATACCAATTTTATCTTTGTAACCCTGTTAAAGTTTTTAACTGTATTGTAACTAACGCTAACACCAATCCAACTATCAAAGTAGATCACTTCGTAGATCCATTTCATGATAGATCAAACATTCAACCTGAAAGTATGCCTACTATTCTTTTAGATCCTATGGAAATAAAAGAATTGATTGAAAATGTTCCGGAAGAGATGATTGTTATGCAACTCTCTAAAGGGTTTGATTATTCAGATATACAAAAGACTGCAAGGCAACGAAAACTGGATTGGACTGAATTGACGTCAATGCTGCCATGTATTAATGAATCAACAAGGGCTTATTTAAAATTACGAGATACTGATATAATATCAGTAGCCAAATCATTATATGCTAGACGAAAGCAAAGTTTTTAAGAGGGTTTTGGATTTTTTCTATACGTTGCTTTATCTCCTCATAGTACTTCCCGTCTAATTCAAATGCACAGTATTTTCTCTTTAATTGGATTGATGCTATGACGCTAGAGCCGCTCCCTGCAAAAGGATCAACAACCAAGTCTCCTTCATTACTGCTAGCAAGTATTAAACGTTTTATTAAACTTAATGGCTTTTGTGTTGGATGAACCCTATCTTCTTTATAAAAGTCTATATCGCGCCATACATCAGTAAGACCAAGCTGCGGATTAAATGTTTGGGCAACCTTTTCATATGGCAAATTAAATCGAAGAATAGTTTGTAATTTAATCCAAAGGTCTTTAGTAGGGAATTGTTCACATACGTTTTTACCGGTATATATACTCCACATTCCACCTCCATTACTTTTTACACCCAATGCTTCATTTATTTGTTTGGCGCTTAGCTTTTGAATGCTTTGATGTTCTTTCAAGAAAGGCTTAACAAATTGTTTATTATCTTTAATTATAAATAATATACTTTCAGTAGTGTTTGGAAATAACTTATAGTTTTTAGTTGCTCGTCCAGAAACGGAGCGTAACCCTTTATCTACAAGGATTTGTTGCCTTAGATCTAGTTCCATCCTTTCAAAATGAGGAATTAACAAAGCTAAAGTCCTAAAATATCCAAATAAATAGAAGGTTCCTCCATACCGCAGGACTCTCGATACTTCTTTTATCCATTGATTTGCCCATTCAACATAATCATGTTCCGTTCTCCATTGGTAATCCCATTTTTCCCCTATTACTTTCCAGTAAGGAGGATCAGCAATTACTAAATCAACTGAACCTGTTTCAAGCTTCTCTAGCTCCTGAATGCAATCTCCTAATACAATAGTGTTCATGCGCTAATTATAGTATGCAAATTTATTCTAATTCTTGTAAATTTCAAAAATAATCTTAAGTAGGTATATGAAGTTAATAATTACTTTATAAATATTATTATAATTCCTCTTTAGCAATCACTTCTCTTTGGGCTTCTCCCCATTGCGCCAGCACGGCAATAATTGTTTTGGTTGATTCCCCGTATTTTGTCAGCTCATAAGTTACCGTGATAGGCTGGGTGCTGTTCACCGTACGTTTCACCAAATGGTTAACTTCCATTTCTTTTAATTCTCTGCTTAGTACTTTGCCGGAGATGCCCTTAATATCTCTCAACAGGTCAGAGTACCGCTTTGGGCCAAATAATAAAGCCGCTATCAGGTGTATTTTCCATTTGCCACCAAGAATGTACATGGCATCATGCACACCCATTATGGCTTTTCTGCACTCGTGTGATGGTATTGGAGTAATTGTGGGCGTGGTTACCTCGATGTCACTATGATATTTTGTCATTTGGTGACAAAAGTAAATCAATAATGCTCAACTTTGCTCATTAAAAAATTAAAAAAGATGAATATTATAGATACCCTTAAGTGGCGTTACGCTACCAAAAAATTTAATGAACAGAAAGTAAGTACTGCTGATTTGAATACTATATTAGAAGCTACCAATTTATCAGCTTCTTCAACAGGCCTTCAACCTTACCGCGTTTTTGTTGTGGAGAATGACGCGCTACGGAAACAACTTGCAGAAGGTTCATTTAACGCTCAGATTGCGGATTCATCGCATCTTTTGGTATTTGCTGCCTTTGAAAAGGTAACTAAAGAACAGATAGACGCCTACATTGCTTATGTAGCAAGTGAACGTAACATCGCTGAGGAGGCCCTGGCAGATTTTAAAGCAGCTTTGGTAGGCGGACTACTTTCAAGGTCTGATAAAGATAACTTTGACTGGGCTGCAAGGCAAGCTTACATTGCCTTAGGAACTGCACTGATTGCTGCAGCAGAATTAAAAATAGACTCTACGCCCATGGAGGGTTTCGATAACGCAAAATTTGATGCTTTGCTCGGACTTACGCAAAAAGGCCTTAAATCAGTAGTTGCTTTATCTTTAGGTTACCGCGATGCTGAAAACGATTATTTTGCAAGCTTTAAAAAAGTAAGGATCCCGCTATCTGATTTTGCAACTTTTGTAAAATAACACATCCTTGTAGACTAATTACGCGGAAGCCTTTGATGTAAATCAAAGGCTTTTTATGGGTTTTAAGCTTTAAAGGCATAAAATACATTTGCGCATATTAAATATTTCCTACCTATGAACTAAAACCCTGCACGCATGGTGTTAAGTTCCTGAATGGAGTCGTCTATTGATATCAGCCTTTTTTTATTATAACGACGTGAAGCCCAACTGATGCCCAAAATGTAAAAAGTAGTTAATATAATAGACCATGTTTGCAGCAAACCTTTATCAGTAAATGTTAAAATAAAACCACACAAGGCAACCCATAATAACAAAACATATATCCATACATAAATGCTTAGTACTCTACGTTGCCAGTCATATTTCCGGAGCTGATAATCGACGAATTCTGTTACAGGCATATCACCTTTTTGCTGATTAAATCCTAAACTTTTCCAGGTAGTTACTAAAAACATAGTTAAAATCAGGTATATAGCAATAATGCTCTGACTAAATAGCCAACCGTATTGATTATGATACTTATAATAAATGCAGCCAGTAATTACAAAGGCCACTAAAAAGCTAAGCGTCAGAAATACGTTTACAGTTAAAACCTTTAGCTGGCGGTTTCGCCATTGATTATCCAATTGCTTAGTAATTACCTGTTGGTTAACAGGCTGACCCAGCCAATTTTGCCGTAGTTGTTCAAAATTATCCATGATTTATTTTATTGATTAATTGAAGTAAGCGTGACTTGATCCGGTTAATTTTTACGCCGGTATTGCTGATACTTGCACCAGTGATTTCCGAAATCTCTTTATAACTCTTTTCTTCCAACACAAGCGAAATAATTAACCGTTCTTCCGGAGGCAGCTGGCTTATAGCCTGATATAGTTGCTGAAGTTGGGCTTCCTGCTCGCGCTTCACGGTCAGAGTTTCTTCATAAGGCAATTGTAAAGATGCCGGCAGGGGCAGGTGTTGGTTCCGTTTATGCTTTAAGTTATAACTGATGGCTGTGTTAACAGCAATCCGGTATATCCACGTACCAATTTGTGATTGTCCTTTAAAGTTTTTAAGGCTTTTCCAGATCTGGTATAAAATTTCCTGGTACAGGTCATCAGCTTCATCTGTATTATACAGGTAGGCGCGGCAAATACGGTAAATACTTGGCTTATGGTCTTTAACCAAATCATTAAATAAGCTTTCCTGTTGCTGAGGCTTGTACACGGTTGAATTTTAGGTGTTAGTCAGGAACAAATTTGTTTTATTACAAAAAATAAAGAAAAATTTTAATTGACTATTTCATGTTCGCATGGCTAAACGAATATTTCAATCTTTAAAAGATATTTATTGCGCTGTCTGGTTTGCAATCTCATACATATATGTCTTCAAATAGTGCAAATAATTACATTTACTTAATGGAGATAGAATCTATCAAGTAAGCTATTAGCATATAATATTGCGCGCATTATTTTACAAACTCATATTTAATACCCAGCTTTTTGATCTTTGAGTTGAGCGTTGTAGAAGGGATGTTCAGCATTTCGGCAGCACCACCGGGGCCAAAAACTTTTCCGTTGCAAACCTTTAGTATGTTTAATATGTGTTCCCGCTCCATTTCTTCCATAGTGAGTATGCGGATACCAGGTTCTGCGTTGGATACAATGGATCCGGGTAATTTCGGAATTTCGATATGATCGATCATGCCATCCTGCGTTAGCAGCACGCTGCGTTCAATAAGATGTTCCAGCTCGCGGATGTTACCCGGCCAGTCATAATCAGTTAATGCCTGTAGGGCTTCGCTGCTGATGCCGGTAATTTCTTTGTTTGATTTTTTCGCCCAGCGGTCAAGGAAATAATTAACCAGTAGTGGTATATCCTCTTTACGTTGCCTCAACGCCGGAAGCTCAATGGGGAATACATTAAGGCGGTAATACAGGTCGAGCCTGAAACGGCCTTCTGCTACTTCTTTTTCGAGGTTGCGGTTGGTAGCCGCTATAATCCTTACGCTGATCTTCTTTTTATAGTTCCCGCCCAAACGTTCAATTTCTCTTTCCTGTAATACGCGCAGCAGTTTCACCTGTGCCTCCAGCGGCATTTCGCCTATCTCGTCTAAAAATATGGTACCGCCATCCGCCTGTTCAAACTTACCGGTACGCTTATCTGTAGCACCTGTAAATGCGCCGCGCTCGTGACCAAACAGTTCCGATTCTATCAGATTGATGGGCAATGCGGCGCAGTTAACCGTAACCATAGGCTTGTTTTTTCTGGGCGATAGCTTGTGTATGGTTTGCGCAATTCTTTCTTTGCCTGTCCCGCTTTCGCCCATAATTAAAACCGAGGTTTCGTCGGGCGCAACAATACTTATTTTGTCAAATACAGATCTAAGCAGTGGGCTTTGGCCAATAATGCCGTTAAAGCTTTGCGCTGCCGCCTGGCTGGATATGTTTACCGGTGTTGCTTTTGGAATGCGCGCAACAGTCGTTTCGGCCTGCTTTTTAAGTAAAATGTCACTGATTATTTTTTGTAAAGCATTTTCGTTCTTTTGAAGCAGGTCCATTTGTAAGGTATGATAACCTTCAGGTTCGGTGCTGTAAAATTTTAATACATAGTTATAGCGGTTTTCGTCTTTTATGTGGTAATAAAGTGCAGACTGATATTTAAAATGGTCGCTTAGTGTTTTCAACCATAGGTTATCCATTTTAAGGCGACGGAACTCAAAGTTATTATTGATCTGGTTCCTGACCTCATCCGGGTTTGTCTTCCACGACCGGTAATCACGCTGGGTTACTCCGGTCATTTCAAGCATGCCATTAAGCGTATGTGCCTGAAAAATATTCAATGGGTTTTTAACAAGATAAACCTGCTCTTCTTCCGCTGGCGATTCGTTTTTGGAGATGTTTAACAAGCCAAACGGAATAATACTTTGTAAGGCAGTTGCCGCCTGTTTCAGTTTTTCTTCCCTGCTGTCCGCTTTATTGATGATCTGGTCTATCTGCTCAGCAAGGCTTAAATCTTTTGGCCGCTTAAACTTCAAGCTTTGTTCGTGCCTGTAAAGCGCAATATCGAGCATAATCAGCAAATCCTTTTCCCTGAAGGGTTTTACCAGGAAACCGTAAGGCTCGGTAGCCTTGGCTGCCTCCAATATGGCCTGGTTGGTATTGGCAGATATATAGATGAACGGTATCCCCATTTCGCTTAACTGCCCCGCCAGGTCAATACCCGTTTTGGTGCCCTGCAAAAATATGTCCAGCAGTATCCAGTCGGGATTTTTAGCCTTGATCAGATCCAGCGCCTTTGCAACTGATGGTGCAATGCCGCAAACCGTATAGCCTGCCTTTTGCAGCATAATGCGCAGGTCATTGGCTACAATAAATTCGTCCTCAACTATTAAAATATTTTCTTTCATGTCATTCCTCACTCAATATCCTATTGGGGATCAGGATATTTCCGTCCCTAATTTATTAAATTCAAGGGCTTTAAACGTTACACAAACTTTAAGCCCGTTATTGTTTTCCAGGTTAAGCTCCCCGTCAAGTTGCTGGGTAAGTCCCAGCATCAGGCTCATCCCGAGCGAACTTGTATTATAAGGATCAAAATCTTGTGGCAAACCAGTTCCGTTATCAGCTATACACATCAGGTAGCTGCCCTCTGGTGCAGGTTGAAGCAAAACATCAATCCGGCCGCTTTGCACATCTTTAAAAGCATATTTAATGCTGTTGCTAATCGCTTCATTCATAATCAGGCCCAGTGGTACGGCTTGCGAAACATCCAGCCTGATGGGGCTTACTTCAAAGTCTATCTTTATGTTTCGGCTTTTACCAAAGCTGTCGCTCAGATATTCAACCAGTTCCCTGATGTAAACGGCCATATCAATGGTCGACAGATTGTCAGACTGATACAGTTTCTGATGGATGAGCGACATGGTTTGCATACGGTGCTGGCTGTTTTTGATGGCATCCAGTGCGTCTTCGTTATCCAGGTAAGCCGACTGTGTGTTCAGAAGGCTGATCACAATCTGCAGGTTGTTCTTAACCCGATGATGGATCTCTTTAACCAGCCACTCTTTTTCTTCTACCAGTTTTAGCAGCTGATTATTCTGCCTGTTTATTTCAGCCTGCTTTACGGTGAGTAATTTATTGCTCTTGTTCTTAAGGCTGTAGCGATTATAAATAAGGCCCGAAAAGATCATTAGCAGGATTAGCCCCCCTATAACGGCATTTCTTAGAATAGTTTCATTGCGGATACGGTTTTGCTGCAGCTGCCCATTCTGTTGAAGTACGATGATGTCGCGGTTCTTTTTGTCGATATCAAACTGGAACTGCAAAATAGAAAGCTGCTTTTTCAGATCCAGGTCTTTAATTGAATCGCTTGCATATTTGTACTTTTGAAAATGCCCCAGTGCGGATACCGCTTTTCCGGTAGCAGAATCAATTCTCATCCAGTATAATTCATTTGTTGCAATAGTGGTCAGGCTATGCCTTATCCGGGCCAGGCTATCGTTTGTTTTTAAATATGGATATGCATTTTGATATTGGCCGCTTAAAAAATAATACCTGATAATAGGCTCGTTCACAAAAGGCGCATAGCCAAACTCGGTACCAAAATCTTTATAGTAAAATAGCAATGAATCAACATACCTTTTGGCTTCAGGCAACTGATGCATTTCCATGTATATCTTGGCAAATAAAGAAAGAGCAGTTATTTTAAGCCTGGTGTTGGTATTTGGCGGATATTTGTGGGTAACGGCAATAAGTTCCTGCAGCGATTTTTGAGCTTTATGCGTACCGAGTAACAAAATGATCTGATTAAACTTGATCTGCTGAATGGCATCTTCCTGCTGATAACGCAGTGCTACTTCTAATGCTTTCTGGTAATAATAATAAGCTTCGTTTGTCTTTTTTAAGTTATTGTAAGTAATAGCTAAACGATTATAGATCGTACATAACTGCATACTGGTGTCGCGCACCTGTTCGGCAGTTCTTACAGCCATTAAGCCATACTTTAAAGCCAATACATCATTACCTGTACGGGCATGTAAGTATCCCAGTAAATCATACGCCCCTTGCAGTTCTTTAAAATGAATGGATTGATAAATAGCCAATGATTGTTCTACTAACTTTAAAGCTTTGGCATTATCTGCCTGCAAGTGATAGTAGTCGCCCAGGTTCTTTAGGGCATCTGCTTCTTCTTTTTTATAATTCCCTTTGGCATAAAGCGGGATTGCTTTTTCTGTATACTTTATCCGCTCGGCCAGGTCAGCACTCTCAATTCCTAAAAAATCGCCCAGGGCCAGCCATGCATCAGCGGTTTCTTTCAGTAAATGATGATCAATGGCAAACTGCAGTGCGGTTTTAGTCAGTGCTAATGCTTCGGGTTTTTTGCCCATCTCTCGATATATCTGGCTTCTCAGAATCAGGCTTTTGCTTAAGCCAGCGTTATAGTTCAATTTTAAACTTAACTTTCTGGCCTGTTCGTTATAGAACAACGCACTATCCATATCCTGTTTTAACTCGCCGGGTTTAGTGAGGTAAAACCTTCCGGCGGCAACAAGCAGGCCCACTTTCAGGGTATCGTCTTTGCGTTGGACTAATTGGATTTTTAATTCACCTATAGTGGGTGCTTTTTGTGCAAGGCAAAAGTTAAACAAAAAGCATAGCAATAACAGGATAATGTAATAGGGCGCTCGTATCATGTATATTATGCTTTCTTTGACTTAGTTTATAAGCAAGTAGTGTAGTGCACTATCTGTTTAATTTGGTTTATAAGTGCAGATATCGCAATTAAAGTACCATGCATTTAAGGCAATGACAATCAGGTGTTTAATCTTGAACTTTAGAATGATGTGTGACGAAATATCGTGAATTTACCCTGACGAAATAAAGAAGAAGCGATTTTAAAAAAGAGAGCCTTGAATTTAAACGGCTCTCTTTGAAATTAAGTTAAAGCAGCGGATGTGTTCCGTTCTGTACTGAAGTAACAAATAATCATTCCGGCACCGGGCAGCATAATAACGCTTAGTCCAAAGTGTCCGGCCAGCAGTGCGCCTGTGATACACCCTATTAAAAAGCCGCTTATAGTGATACATTGCTTTTTAAGGCTTTCTAAAGAAAGGACATCTTTAAAGCCAGAGCTTATCCAGCTTCCAAATTCGAGCGAGGCCTGTGTAACGTTACCCGTCATCATGGTTGTAGGTCCGTAGGTTTCTTTTGCATAAAGCTTACCAAAAGCATTTTGCAACCCCATTGCAAAAACAACCAGCATTACTACCAGATAAGTTTGCCATACCAGCGCTGATGTATGCAAAAATATTTCTGAAATAAGGCCGCTGAAAAGCAGGATGATCCCCTCTGTAAGTAACACCTTGTACCGGTTTACAGTGCGGCTTGCAATTATCCCGCCTGTAATTACAGAAATAATAAATACCGGAAATGTAAGTAGTTTAATCCATGCATGTGTATCTGCATTTTTTACAAACTGGTATGCAAAAACAATAAAGTTGCCTGTTACATGAGCAGAAAATATAGAACCTGCCGATACAAAGGTTACGGTGTCGCAATACCCTGCCACCATTGATAAAATCAAGGTGACCATCCAAATGCTTTTTTGATTTTCCATTAAGGTTATCGTAAATGCGACCTCAGCATCCAGGCCATTTTCTCATGGGTTTCCATAAGGCCTGTAATGTAATCGCTGGTGCCTGCATCTTTATAATCGTTAGCAAACACATTGATGTTTTCGCGCAGGTGAATAATCAGGCTTTCGTGATCGTTCAATAACTCGGTGATAAAACCAATGCTGTCATTGCCATTGTGCAGCGTTTCTGATAGATGCGTTAATGCTAAAAAGCCTTTTAAGGTAGCCGGCGAGTAATGACCAAGTGATCTGATCCGCTCGGCCACGCTGTCCATGATCTCATCAAGTTGCTGGTACTGGCTTTCAAAAAACAAATGCTTGCTGTGAAAGTCGGGGCCTTCAACGTTCCAGTGCGCATTCCGGGTTTTGGTGTAAAGTAGAAATTCGTCTGCTAAAATCTTGTTAAGGGCATGAGCTACCTGGGTAAGATTTTCTGCTGAGATACCGATGTTTGGTTGCATAGTAATAATTATTTAAAGGTTAAAATGTAGTGTCGTTATGCTAAACTACCCATAGCAGTTTCGCCGGGAACTGCTATTGATGAAGCAATTAATTTCGGGTTGACAAGTAAGCCTTAATAGCATCACCGGATGGCGCAAAAAATGCCTGACCTGCCAGTAGCGTTAACTTTGTAAGCGGCCTATGCCCGGTAACCTTTTTACGGATCAGATACTGTTCGGTTTCATAAGCATCTAATGCGCCTTTTACTACGTTAACAGCAACCGTACCTGTAGGCGAATCAATGCCGCCATCTTTCAGGTCACTTGCATGCGAATAGCTGCTAACACCTAAACGCAATGCTTCGCGCATACCGACCCTGCCTATATCCGTCATCACGTCGGGCGTAAAATCTTTACGGTTGCCCAAACCAATCAGTAATAATTTTTGAGCAGGCATACTGCCTTTTGGAGGGGTGATCAGCATCGTTTCGAGCCTGTGGCCTAAAAATTTGCCGTTTTTACGCAGGTCGGTAATTAACCCTTTCAGGGCTTCGTCTACATGTAGTAACCCGTTAATGGCAGCAGGCAGTGCACTCGGACTGGTTAAGTCGCCTTCTTCATATTCAAATATGCAGACGATCTGTAAGGGGGTAGCCTGTCCTGCCGGACTTTGAACCTTGCCCTCGATAGCAATGCCATCTGCCTTGCCTAATAATGCTGTTGTTCCTGCTTTTGGTAATGATGTGGTTGCGTTTTGAGCCTGCAGGTTTAACGTCAAGGTAAACAATAATACAATTGCGGTGAACAGCACTTTAGTTGACATGTTAAGCCTTTTAAAAGAGCTGGATGTTGAATTTTTCATGGCATTACGTTGTTTAGGGGTTTAAAATATATGATGATATTTCTGTTTTGCCATGTGATAACCATTAACAATGCCATTTTATAAGCAATTGAAAATCAATCTAATTTACAAATTCCCTCATTTATAAATTAGTGATATATCGTCAATTTGCGAATTTGTTTAACACCAGAAATATTGGTTAATTTACATGAGTAATCAATGTAATTGTAAGTTGAATGGGGATACGATATATTGATAAATTCAAATCCACCCTGTATCCTGAAGATATAATTTAACGTATAATGAATACGTTTTTAAAAGGCACTTAATTTTTTAACCAGGTACTATCCATACCACGGCTCATGAACAATTCATCCGAACAATCATTATCCAGGATATTTAAGGATTCGTCTATCAATACATCTGCTGCCCGGTCAGCGGGTACGCTTGACCATCATATTCTGTTAACAGATCTGCTTAAAGTTATTTTTAACAGAATACATCCTTTGTATTTAGTTGATTGTGGAGCTGTGCTTATTTATGATCAGCAACTAACGGTTATTAAAGAAGCTTTTATCTCCACGTTTTCAAACGAAAACGAAGAAGTAAGTATTTACACAACAGCGCAGCCATCAGAGCTAACTGCTGTGCAGAAGATTATTGCAGAGTTTTCATACCCTGTCATAAAATCAAGTAAAGAATGGATAGCAGAAGAAAGTACTAACCATACGCTGGTTAATAACGCAAGCCATTATCATTACCATTGCTATATACCTTTAGAAATAGATAACAAGGTAGTAGGCACGCTTGAACTGCATAACGAAAACCGTGAACTTAATCCCGAGTCATTAACTTTTTGCAGCAATATTGCCGATTTTCTGGCAGAGCTTATCCGGCAGGTAAGATCGCAGGCAGCCATAAGCATCAGAGCCTCATCTGCCGGTATTGTTAACGCTAAAAATAGTGGCCATACCATAAATAATAACGATGCGGATCAACTGCAGAAACTTAAAGAACAGATCAGCCAGGTAAACCAGTCAACAACGCTGGAAAGTTTTATTGACCAGTCGGCTAAGTTATTCCCATCGGCTTTCGGTAAGCTTAAATTCCAGCTGGATGAGATCAGAGCATTAAGCCTGAAGATTGATAATAATAATTTACACACGCCTGAGGAAATTGCTTTATCAAGTGATTATCCGGAAATAGTTGGTGCAGGCAAAGCGATGGCCAAAGTGTTTTCGCTGTTGGACAGGGTGGCTGATACAGATGCTACGGTGTTAATATTGGGGGAAACAGGGACAGGGAAAGAGTTAATTGCCAAGGCAATTCATCGGCGCTCGTCCAGGAAAGAGCAGCCTATGATCATGATCAACTGTGCCGCCATACCGGCTAATTTGATAGAGAGCGAATTGTTCGGGCACGAAAAAGGCGCATTTACCGGGGCCACTGATAAGCGTATCGGAAAGTTTGAGCTGGCAGAAGGAGGTACTCTGTTTCTTGATGAAATTGGTGAAATGCCGCTTGATTTGCAGGTAAAGCTATTACGTGCCCTACAGGAAAAGGAAATTGAACGCGTAGGTGGTAAAACAGTTATAAAGACAAATGTAAGAGTGATCTCGGCTACTAACAGGGATTTGCTGGAAGAAGTAGAAAAGGGTCGGTTTCGAAGAGACCTTTATTTCCGCTTAAATGTTTTTCCGGTGACTTTACCGGCATTACGAGACCGTATTGAAGATATACCATTGTTGGCTATGCACTTTTTAAATAAATATGCCGGCAAAAAAGGCAAACAATTAACCGGATTTTCAAAGGGTGCCATTAAGCAAATGCGCGAATATAACTGGCCGGGAAACATCAGGGAAATGGAACACCTGATAGAGCGCCAGGTTTTGCTAAATACAAAGTCAATGATCACCGATTTGCTCATCACAATAAAAGAAAAGACCAAAATCAATAGTGACGGACTGGCCGTGAAGATAAAAACGATTGACGAAAATGAGCGCGACCATATATTTGAAGTGCTTCAGCTGTGTAAGGGAAGGATCTCGGGGGCAAACGGCGCTGCTAAACTTTTAGGCGTACCCGCAACTACGCTTAACTCAAAAATCAAGCGTTTGGGATTAAACAAAAAACACTTTTAATAACATTTAAAACAGACAGGCTAAGCGGCTTCCTTGCAGGGAGCCGCTTTTGTTTTATCTAAACTCCATAGTATCGTAAAATAGCGTTATAAAGTAATAGCTAAAATCATTAATTAAACATAATATATTGATTTGTAGGTATTTGTAAAAAGGCATGTTTGTGGGTTAACTATTGGCACATAATTAAAACATGAAAACAAACTTTACAATCAGAATGATAGCCGTTGCAGCAGCGGCCATTTTAGTGTCGGTAATTAACCCTTTAAAAAGCGTAGCGCAAACAGCCCCTATCAAAAACATTGTAATAGTGCATGGCGCATTCGCCGATGCCTCTGGCTGGGAGGCCGTTTACAAAATCTTGGTAAAAGATGGCTACCATGTTACCCTGGTTCAAAATCCAACCAGCTCATTAGCTGATGATGTTGCCGCTACCAACTTTGCGCTCGATCGCCAGGATGGACCGGTAGTTTTGGTAGGCCACTCATGGGGTGGTACAGTAATAACACAAGCCGGTAACTCAGATAAAGTTAAAAGCCTTGTATATGTTGCGGCCTTTATTCCGGCGGTTGGCGAATCTACCCTTGATTTAGTACAAACGGTAAAAGACCAGCCAAAAGGTATTTTGCCACCTGATGCAAAGGGGAATGTGTACCTGGGTAAATCAACCTTTCAGGAAACCTTTGCTAATGGCCAGAGCAAAGAGAAATCAGACTTTATGTATGATTCGCAGATCCCTTTAACTGTAAAGGCATTTACTGATAAAGTAACCGACGCAGCCTGGAAAAGCAAGCCTGTTTATGCAATTAAACCATCAAATGATGAAACTATAGATATGGGCTTAGAAGATACCATGTATAAGCGCGCTAATGCTAAAGTAACGCATGTTACCGGCGGGCATACGCTTTTTATGACACAGCCCAAAGCAGTTGCCGCAGTAATTGAAGCAGCAGCTAACGGCAAGTAAGCTTTTCCTGCTATCTGAACGTGATCAATCCAAACCCCTTCCAGTTTTTCAATAAATTGGGAGGGGTTAATCTGTTTATGTGGGACGATTAAAAGTTACTTATTAAGAAGTTCATTGAGTTTTGAGTATACCAATGCAGATCCTTGTTTTTGTACAACGCTGTCTGCAATAGTTCCTGACTGATCTATAATCATGTGCCGGGAAATGAAGAAGGTTCTCTTTGATTTAAATTTCAGATTAGTCCTTTAGGTAGTATTCCAGAAAGGTTAATGTGATTTTTGTAGTCGGCGCTTTAATATTTTCAATAATACTTCACAAACAAAAAACTCTTCCCTTGCAGTGTGGTAATAACTGATTAGGGAAGAGTATGGAAGCAATTATCGCTTATAATTTTCAATCGTATCGATATCCCTTGCTTCAGCTTTGTTTGGGTTTTCGTGCGCATCGCGTAATGCCCGCCTTTGCCTTAACAGGTCCCAGCATTGATCAAGTTCCAGCTTAATTTGGTGCAGTTTGGTTACCTCCTCATCAGTAAGGTCCGTTTTCCCCCAAAGTTTTTCTTCGTGTGCTGTCAGGTTCTTAATGTGATTTAAAATCTGATTATCTTCCATTTTACTGTTGGTTTTATAAGTGATTTATCTGTTACTTTTCTTGTAATGCTATTTCAATCAGGATCTCGCTGAGCTGTTGCGGCTGCGAAAGCATGGGGCAGTGCCCTGTGTTTAAATCATAACTGTCTGCAAGGGTTGATGTTGCCATCATCTGCTTTTGCAGAATGTTACCTATCCCATTATCCTGTAAGGTTTCAATATAATATTTTGTTACCTGGCCAAAGTTTGCATCGCTTAGGCTCACTGTGTCAGAAAATGGTGCTGCAGGTTCGGGCTTGTAATTTTCCAGAACTATTTTTTGCACATTTTCAGGCGCATCCTGGCAAAAGATGTTCAGTGCATTTTCCAGTTTTACGTCAAACGTTAACTTATCGTCAGATACAATTAACGAAGCCCCCAATAGTGACTGGGTATCTGCTGCTGATATAGCAAAAGCCGATTGCCCATTTTGCGGTAGATAAGCAGCTACAAAAATAAGCTTATCAATTAGCTGGGGTATCTGTTCTGCCACTCCGGCTACTACCATGCCGGCCATGCTATGCCCAACCAGGATCACCTTTTTGCCGGTTTGCTTTATAGCTTCGGTTACATAGGCTATGTATGATTCCATGTGTAAATTTCCAGGAGCAGTATTGTCGCTGCCATGCCCCGGCAGCTGAGGGGTAATTGACTGATAGCTTTTTTCAGTAAGGATGTCTTGTACTTGCTTCCATGCAAAGGGTGCCGCCCAGGCACCGTGTACCAGTACAAAAAGCGTATCGCTTCCGGTAATGTCTGTTAGTGTGTTTTCCATTATGTTATGCTTCAGGTGTTGTTTTTAATAAATATTTGTGAGTGCCGGCAAGCACCAGTTCGCCGCGCTGATTATGTACGGTAGCGGCTGTTTCTACAATACCTGTCTCACCCTGCGGGGTTAAAGCAATAATCTCGAGTGCAGGGTACAGCGTATCTCCGGCGTTAACTTCTTTTAAAAACTTGCAGGTTAATTCTGTAAAGGCAATAAACACCTCGCCTATCACATGCGGGAACATTGTTGCGCCCGGAGCAGTAAATGCAAGTACCTGCAGGCCATGCACTACGGGTGCCTTGTGGCCATGCTTTTTAGCCCAAACCTCGTCATAATGCACCGGATGGTTATCGCAGGATACGGTTTGAAATGCTGCCGAATGTGCATCGGTTAGTGTACGGCTGGGTGCCCTGAAAATTTCCCCCACCTCCAGCTGTTCAAAGGTACGGGCCGGAACAATCAGGAAATTGTTTGGATCAAAAGTGTTATTGGTTTCCATAGTTTCTTTTTAAGCTGATATGCCAAAAAGAAAACCAATATTAAACTATTAATATTCAATATATTATAAATTGTTACTAATGCTGTATTTACGAAATAACGTTGATTTATGATATCACAATAATGGCGGCCCGGTGAAATAATCTGGGCTTTTGCCAAATATTAAACCTCATGGTAACACTATCATCTTATTTTTCAATCTTAGTACCCATGATAAGAGCGAAATGGATCAGGATCGTATTGCTTTTTTTACTGATTGTTTTTACAACTGCCACTACCAACGCACAGGAAATATTAAAATATACCCTGAATGATTTGCTCAAAAAGGTCAACAGTCCCGTTAATACAAAAGAACAGGTTAATACGCTTGTTAACATAGCCAGCTTCTATTATAATAACAAAATTAGTAGCCCGGAAAACGCAGATAGCGCACTGTATTATGCGCAAAAGGCCGCAAAGCTTTCTGCCAGGTTAAAAGATACTGCTTTGCTGGTTAAGGCTAATAAAGAGCTGGCAGCAGCACAGTTGCGTAGCGGTCACACTACCGATGCAATTGCAATGTATAATCAAAGCGGCGGCGATTTGCATATAGCCTTAGGCCTGGTTATAGGTAAATATTATCTGTACCGTTCGGGCGAGCAAAAAGAACACCTGGATAGTGCAGAAAGCTACTTCAACTCAGTAAAAAAATTGGGCATTAAGCGGCATGACACATTTAATGTAAATGAAGCAGACTATTTATTAAGCGACCTCCTTTATGAAAGAGGAGAGATCGTGCTTTCGAAAACCAAATTTCTTCAGGTTGCAGTACGGGCCCAAAAACAGGGGGATCTTTATCATGCTGCTGAAAGCTACTCACGCTGGGGCGACCACGTCCCTTTTAGTGATGCCTCAGAAAAGTTAAAATATTATTCGCTCGCAAAAGCGATCTATGCCAAAGCAGGCAATAAGGCTGCCGAAAACAATCTTTTAAAAGCCATTGGCGATATCCATCTTAATACCGGCCAGCTCGATCTCAGCGAAAAGGAGGAAAAACAGGTACTGAAATGGTATAAGGATAACGGTTACAAAAATTTGCAGGATACCTACTTTCTGCTATCTGTAATTAGCCGTAACAAAGGTAATTTGAATGAGGCGCTGGAATATGCGCTCACAGCAGTTGACCTTTCTGAAAAGACAGGTTCGGATATAAGCGATGCTTATTTTTATAATGAAGTTGCACAGATATATGGCGACCTTTTTCATGAGCAGGAAAGCATTAAATGGTATATGAAAACTGTTCAGCTTTTACACAGGCATAATTCTGAACTGCTTTTCTTTTCGCTAAAAAAGCTTTCAGAGTATTTTATACAACGTGGCGATGCAAAGAAAATAATAGACTTGCTTAACAGTGTTGACAACAGGAACACTTTTACCGAACTTGACAAGCAGCTGGTAGCCGCTATAAAGGGTAATGCTTATGCCCATGATAAAAAATATGATGCTGCCGAAAGGGCGTATCTGGAAATGATAAAATGGGAATCGCTAAATAGTCTGCATACTTACAACACAGCAGATGCCTACCTTACCATTGCTAATTTTTACCTGCAGCAGCGTAAGTTTGTGCAGGCAGATTATTATTTAAAGCACATTCTGACACTGCCGCCAAATACCTTCCCGTTATCCCGGCTCAAAGATGTATACCTTAACCTGGCCCGGTCAGATTCGGCAAAAAAAGATTTTGCTGCCGCCCTACAGCATTATAAAAAATTCAGGCAGTTGAACGACTCGATCTTCAATCAGGCTAAAAGCCGGCAAATACAAGAACTGCTGATCAGGTATGATGTGGGGCAAAAGGAAAAGGATAATGATATTTTAAGGAAACAAACCCAACTGCAAAAAGCACAATTACAAAAAGTAAAGCTGCTTTCGCGCATCACGGTAACGGGCATCATCGTTCTTCTCTTTATACTGGTGCTGATCTATGCCTATATCCGGAATAAAAAAAGATCTGAAAATTTGCTCGCCCTGCAGCAAAAGGAAATTACAGAAAAAAATATTTCGCTCGAAAACCTCATCAGCAAACAAAAAAGGCTGATCGAAGATAAAGAATGGTTAATCAAAGAAATTCATCACCGGGTTAAGAATAACCTCCAGGTGGTGATGAGCCTGCTGAACACGCAGATGCAGTACGTTGATAACTCGCAGGTCATATCGGCACTTACCGATAGCCAAACCCGGCTGTATTCTATATCGCTTATTCATCAAAAACTGCTGCAGACAGAACAGGTAGCTTTTGTTGAGGTGCGGCCATATATTATTGAACTGGTAAAATTCCTGGATGACACATTTCATTTTCAGGACAAAATCAATTTTAAATACGAGATAGAAGATTTTAAACTGGGTATAGCGCAGGCCATTCCGCTGGGGCTGATTATTAACGAAGCCATTACAAACATTATTAAATATGCTTTCCCGGCGGCAACAAGTGGTGAAATGTCACTCTGTCTTAAAGCGATTGACGACCACCTGTATGAACTGCAGATAGCAGACAACGGTATTGGCTTACGGGCTGATTTTGACCCGGAACAAAGTGATACTTTGGGTATGGTGTTAATGCGTGGCTTAAGCGCACAATTGGACGGGAATATTACTATTACCAGTCCGGCAGGGGTTAGGCTTAAAGTGAGATTCCCTAAATTGCTGGAAGACGTGCATAAAATCTGACGCAGCAGCTCGCTGTAAAATGAATGCTTACCTGCCAGTTACGCTTTATAAATCTTTTTAAGTTGGTTGAAATCGAAAATAAACGAAATAACGTATTTTTATAAAATACTTATTTGATTTAAAATTATGGAAATCAAGTAGTTGTGATTTTGGTATAACTCGTGCATCTGTTGTGGTATATGTTTAAAAACTAACTACAATGAAAAGAGTAACATTATCAGCAGACAGGTTTAACCTGATGGCCTTGTTTAGGGAGAAATATTTTATCCTTGTTTTAAAGGGGATGGACTTGTTTTACATCCTTTATAAATGATGCAGGCACCATTAGCCAACCACATGATTTTAAACCAACCTAACTCATTAATGATGGAAAGCCTTATTTATTACTGCACCCATATTGTTTTAGTTATTTGCCTAATCGTGATCATCTGCATTATGGTGGAAAATATCAGGTCAGCAGATACATCTGACAGTTATTAGCGATTAATCAACGGGGTGAATGTGTTTCATATTATGATTTGACACCTTGATCATGAGCTTTAAATGTATATTCGTTCATGTACTTTGCTTTTGGGTTGCGCAGTTCATTATTGTTGATCTTCTTTGTCCATTTATTGGTATATGGCTGCTTGTTTATAAAACGGGGCTACCAGCAGGAACGACTTTCCGATCGCTTAATAGGTGTCTTTTTTTGCTTGGGCGCATTGTTTATTGCCCCCTGGATGACCGGTTTTGGCGGTTGGTATGATATGCAGCCTTACCGCGATTTTCTATTCTACACACCACTGCTACAGCCATTATTTTTCGGGCCTTTATTATACTTATATATCAAATCATTAACTAATGCGAGCTACCGCATTAGCCGTAAAGAATGGCTGCATTTTTTACCGGGTACGCTTTACCTTTTATGGGCAGCCATTGTGTTTGTGGTAGACAAGCTGATTTTAAAAAGATATTATCTGATGAACGGTGTCTCTGACCCGGATTTTGACACCTGGTACAGCTGGGTATGGGTAATAAGTGTGCTCATTTATCTGCTGCTTACATTACGCTATTACAGGCAATACTTAACTTTTACTAACTTAGAGTATTCTTTTGCCGAGTCGGCGGGCTTCAGGTGGTTGCGCAATTTTCTGTATGTATTCGGGCTGTTGACCCTGCTTTTTTTAGGCGAGCATATCCTTTCATTATTCATAGAGCTGCATTACATCAGATCATGGTATTATTTCTTCGCTTTTGCTTTGATATGCTACTATATGGCCATCAGCGCCTATGGCAGCAGTCCTGTACCCGAGCCTAAGCTAAACTTTGAACCCGAGCGTTTGCATGCCTACCAGGAACCGGAAGAAACTATTATAGTTGAAGGCGATCAAAGCTGGCTGCTTCCCTGGAAAGAAAAGCTGGAGTACGCCATGAAAGACAAGGCATACCTAAATCCCGAGCTTACATTAACCGAGCTTGCGCGTAAAATTGGAACCAATGCCTCATTGTTAAGCAAGGTGATCAATAGCGGTTACGGACAAAATTTTAACGATTATATCAACAGCTTTCGCGTGAGCGAAGCCATAAGATTAATGAACGACCCGGCCTGTAAAAACTTTAGTTTGCTGGCTATTGCATTTGATGCGGGTTTCAATTCAAAGTCTACCTTCAACAGGGCGTTTCGTAAAGTAACAGGCACCATACCGCGCGAACACCTGAATATTTAGGTGGGTCAAATCATGTATTGAAGCGAACAGGGTATTCAATTGCCGCAGTTTTGCTTCAAAAAATATCACATGAAAGCCCTGTTTACCTCCCTGCTATTACTTATTTCTGTTTGTGTTAAGGCCCAGTTTTCTGGTGCAGTTATCGACGAACGCCAGCAACCTATCCCTGGAGCTATTGTTAAACCCGATGGACAGGCAGCTAAAATAACCGACCAGAATGGTCAATTTTACTTTACCAAGCCTGCTGCATTTGTTGTAATAAGTTTTGCAGGATACTGCACAGATACCATTAGTCCCTTAAAAACTGGTATGCTGATAAAATTGCAGCCCTATGTAAAAGTACTTGACGAGGTAAAGATCAAAGGTCAGGCCCCAATAATACGCCAGCAGGCCGATCGTACGGTTATTGCCATAAATGAGCAGGTGAAAAAGCTGGCTGATAATGCGCTTGAAGTAATTGCACTGGCTCCAGGGATTGATATCTCTCCGCAGGAAAACGCCATTAGCATGAGCGGTAAAAAGAATATTCAGGTAATGATTAACGATAAGCCTGTGCAAATGACCATGACAGACTTGGTCAAATACTTAAAATCATTACCAACAGGCAGTCTCAAATCCGTTGAACTGATGAAGGAACCACCTGCACGCTACGAAACCGATGGCCAAACAGGTATTATTAATGTACGCACAGCTCCTTTAAAAGGTATAACAGGTAATGTTGATGCCAATACATCGCAAAGCCGCTACAACTGGAGCGATATTTCCGGCGTTTTAAATTATGGTACCGAAAAGCTGGCTATCAGCAGTTACCTGGCTTGGCACAGGGGTGGTTACTTTGTGAGGAGCAACCGGGACAGATTCCTTCAGGATGGCATCCTTAATCAGCAGACTAATAATTTAGAGCGATGGAGCGACCCGGTGATCAGGCTTGCCGCCGATTATCAAATTGCAAAGGGGCATGTGATAGGTGCCATATTTGAACGTGAGGCAAGCACTAATACGACAACTTATCAGACCGTTTCTATAACAGATCCCGGCTTCTCAGAATTGACCAATGGGCGCGAACCCTACATGCGCCACTGGGATACTTACAATTTAAATTACCAGCATAATGATGTTTTGAATATCGATCTGGATAAGGCTTATTTTAACCGTGATGGTAATACTGCAATCATGAATCAGGGTGCTGCTGATGTTAATTACCAGAGATATAATACCATTGATATTACAACCCTTAAAGCGGATGCCATGCGCCAGTTTAGTAAACTTTTGAAGATAGAAACAGGCGCTAAACTGGCTAATATTAAAAGCAGCCAGCAGCTTAATGATGATAAATTCAGTTATCGCGAAAATATTTATGCAGCTTATACCGGCCTCGGCTATAATGCAAACAAATGGAGCTGGCAAGTGGGTTTACGCGCCGAGCTTACCGATGCCCTCGGTATTGCAAAAGGCAGTAACCAGCAATCTGTAACAGCGCCAGATTCGACTTACTTTAATTTACTTCCATCTTTATTTATTAATTACAGTGCATCGCAAAGGCACCAGTTTCGGTTGGCCATATCAAGGCGCATGCAGCGGCCTGATTACAGCGACCTGGCACCATTTACTTATCAAATTAATCCGCTGGATTATCAGGCAGGTAATCCGTATCTGCGTACGCAACGTAATGATGCCGCCGAGTTTAGCTATATTTATGACGACCGTATTTCTGCGGTGGCGGCATACCGCCAGAGTGCCGATTATTTTAATCCGGTGGTGATACAAACAGGAAATATACTGACCCAAACTACAGGTAATGCTGGCCGTGTGAGCAGCTTTAGTTTCGATCTTAATTATCCGCTTCGCATTAATAAATGGTGGAATATGCTAAACAAAGTAAATGTAGCCAACGATCATTTCAGAGGGCAATTATTTCAGGGGATGCTTGACGCCGAGCAATGGAGATGGAGCGTATTTTCTTCGCAACGTATCACATTGCCTAAGCAGTTTCTATTTCAGGTTACCGGGCGATATAACTCTGCACACCGCGACCTGATTTACCAGCAGGCCGGCAGTGGTACGGTGAGCGCCAGTTTGGGTAAAAAGTTTAAAGGCGATAAGGTATCAGTAAGGCTTGGCATGAGCGATATTTTTAATACCACAAGAAATTTTACCCGTGTTAACTTCGGTACTTTGAATTATACGGAGAATCAGGTGGTGGAAAGCAGGCGGGTGTCGTTAGCCTTTAACTGGCGCTTTGGTAACCAAAAGGTGCGGCAAACGCAAGACCATAGCAATGGTGACAGCGATGAAAAGGGGAGAAGTAATTAGGTTGAGATATTGCTTAAATAAATAATGCCGGCTTAACCGGCATTATTTATTAGGACTTTATTATTCGCTGTATTTGTCTACAAGCACAACCTTGTTTTGATAGTCGAGCGTAAGCAAATAAGTGCTAAAAAATGGGGCGCCTAAAATGCCGTCTATCTTTAATGCTGCGGCTTCAGATTTACTGTACATGTTATTCTTAGTAAACGCGGTAGCCATGTTTATAAAGGTTATCCCGCCAATGTGGACTTTTGCGATATTGGCAACAGTTACGTTAGTAATCTTGCCTTCAATGCCCGACATTGTTTCTGTCTGCGTTTTCGGCGCTGCCGATTGCCATTCTTTATCGTAATCTGAAAAAAGGATGTTATGCGAGGCACCGCAGTCTAAAGCCAAGTGATAAGTTTTGCCATTAATTAAAGCAGTAACAACAGGTAGGTGGTGCTGCATATCAAATGCAATACTTTTTAAATTACTGCTGCGCTTTAAGCTATCTGATTTGTTAAAAGTGACAGTAGCTTTTCGGTAATTTAAAGTGGTTTTGTATGCTTTCAAAAAGGCGTAGCCCAGTAACCCAAGATTAGTCTCGGTGTTGATGGTAGCTTCCATTGGCATAGACATTAGTGTGATATTATGCAGTTTGATATCGCCTACCGTTATCTCACTAACTTTTACCGGCTTCACATCTTCTACTTTGCCGTTAACACCGCTTACACCAAGCTGGTCAGCATAGTTAGTTGTATCAGCAGTATTAGATTGTGCAATCGAGGGATTTACAATCAGCCCGAAAGCCCCGTTGTCTATCATAAACAGGCCGTTTTTACCGTTCAATGTTCCTTTTACATAAAGGCAATTATTTACCATCTGTGCAGGTAGTTCAACATGGGCAGGCCATACATTAGGGCTTGCATTCGTTACTTTTGGATCCCTGATGATATTCAATTCTAATATTTTGCCGGTTGCATCTGTTAATACATCAGGGCGGCCGGTTTTGCCGTTTGTATAGTTCAATAAAACTTTAAAGCGATGATTTGTCCCTTCCAGACTGTCTTTGGCAATACTAAAGCTGTTAAAGCCCGGAAAGCCTTTAACAATATTAGATAAGATGGCTTTACTTGTTTTGCTATCCAGGCCTGCAATTGTATAATCTGCGGGCAATAACCCGCGCAATTGCAGGCTATCCTTTTGTTGCAGAGCGGTAAATATTTTCTCTACGTTGGCCTTTGGAGTTTGTGCCTGGGCGTACTGTGAAAAGATAAGGCCTGCAATTGCAAGCCCCGATCTTAAATGTCTTTTGATATTCATTGAAAGCGTTTACTGATCCAATCTCCCATTATTTTTAAAGCTTCAGGGGAGAAGGGAGATTTAATGGACGAATACTCCTGCAAGGTACAAGTTTGGCAAGGTAAAAAAAGGTGGTTAAGGCCCGATAGTACAATTGTTGTTACGTCTTTGTCTTGCCCCGCTGCTGGAAGTTTTTTCCAGTTGGCTAGGTTTTCTTTATAAGCTACCATCAGGTCCTTGTCGCCATTCATGGCCAGTATCGGGATATTCACTTTTGCCAGTACAGGTGCCGGGTCATACTTGATAAAGAAGCGGTACCAGGGGCTGGTTGCCTGGTTTACATAGCTCCATATCGGGAACCGGAAATGATCATACTGGATATTGTGTGCTTTAACCCATTCATCGTCGCCCTTCTTCCATTCTGCATAACGGGCATTAAGTGCTTTATCCATATCGGCAGAGTCTGCATATTGGCGTGCCGTTTTAAACATGATCTCGTTGATCTGGTAGTAGCGGTTTTTCTCGTCGTTACTGATGGGCGCTGCGTTAACCAGGTCGCGGTTTTGTATAATCAAGGCATCATAGCCATCCATACACAAACCTGCAAGACTGATCAGGAAAGCAACTTTAGGTTCTTTAGATGCTGCAATAGCCATGCTCATGCCACCTTCGCTATGGCCTATTAAGCCAATATGTTTAGGGTTTACTTCGGTCCTTGTTTGCAGATAATGGAAGGCTTCCAATACATCTGCTGCAAAATCGCCTGTTGTAGATTTGGCATAGTTACCATCAGATTTGCCAACGCCGCGATCATCAACACGAAGCACCACAATGCCCTTGCGTGTAAGGTAATCTGCAATATCGGCAAACATTTTGTGCCCTGCCATCGTGCCATCGCGGTCTTGCGCGCCGGTACCTGAAACGATAACAACAGCAGTATGGTGTTTGCCATTGTTTGGGATGGTAATGGTTGCCCCGTAATGCAGCCCGGTTTGTTTACCATTAAAAATGATACTGTCTGCTTTGTAGGGTACGGGTCCATTGCCGCTTGTTTGGCAATTTGCTGCATTTAGTGATGCGCAGGCCGCAAAGCAGCCTGCTATCACCGTCTTAACTAACTTACTGAGCATTTATTGTTATTGGACTTTCCTTGCAAATTCAACCATTTCAATTATTTCATCAGCTAAAGCAGTAGCGCTGCCTTTGTAGCCATCGCTTAAAAAGCGAAGCTTACCATTAGGTGCAATAATCAATTTCATAGGGATGCCTGATATGCTGTAGGCTTTGCAGATACGTTCATACACCTCATCATTCTGTTTTGTCCCGGATTTTTTATTGTCGAACAGAATATGAAATGGATAATCGTTGTCTTTTATAAACTGCGCTACCTGCTGTTTGTACGCTTCTCCGCGCTCTTCGGTATCAACAAAATAAAAAGCTACGTTAGGGTCGTTTTTGTAATGTTCTACAGCCAGTTTCATACCCGGAAATGATGCCTTGCAGGGAACACACCATGTGGCCCAAAAATCAAGTACAACAGTTTTGCCGCGCAATTGGCTGAATTTTACCACCTTGCCGTCAAGCCCGGTCATTTGCCAGTCCGGAACATCATCATTCCGTTTCATCGCTTTGATCTCCTCTGCGCTTTTTGCTGCCAGTTCAGGATTTTTCAACGTATTAAGATATTTGTCAAAGCCCTGGTCAGATTTGTTATTGCGTACATAATCTTCTTTAAGCAGTTCCAGCATTTCGGGCGAGCTCTGATTTAGATAGATACTTTTAACCAGCACTTCGTTCAATTTCTGATATTGCTTGGCATTGTTCAAAAGCCATGCATAATCATCATTAACCGAAGCCTTTTTATAGTTTAAACTTTTTTCTGCGCGTTCGGCATATGCCAAAGCCTCATTATAATTCTCCGTTTTACGTAACAGGTTAATATGGGTAGGCCATACACTTGTTACCAGAAAATGCTCATACTGTTCATGCCATTCAGATGGTGAAAGGTACCAATAGTCGGCAGGTACTGTGTTCTTTACTGATTCCATGCGGCTTACCAGCATTTTTGCATAAGGCAGCAGCTTGGTATCCGGCAAATCCTTACGGTCATGCGGAATCTGTATAAGCTTATAATAGATGTTAATTAATGCTGAAATCGGTAAATCAGGAACATACTTTTCTATCGGGCTATAGTCGCCTTTCATTGCCGAAATCAGGATAATGGCCTGGTAAGCGTTCGTATAGCTCAGGTTATTTTGGATGTCAAACTCAGCATCGGTAGTTTGCGGGAATTCTTTCAGAAACCCGGTAGCCTTAATCATCATCTGATCCGGCTTACGCTCACTGGTAAAAGCACGGTATGCCTTTAACCGTGCCAAACTGCCTTTCGGGTATTTTGCCAGTATGATATCGCTAAGTGAATCGGCTGATTGCTTACGGTTTAAAGTACCCATGTAAATTTGCCTGATGCGCATCAGGTTATCTTCGCCACCAACTTTGTATAAATAAGCAATAACACGGTCGATACGTGGCACACCTTTGTCTTTTTGATAAGCGTATAAAGATTGTGCAAATGGTACAGCCAAAACCTGGCTGGCTTCCTGCGGATGCCATTTTACTTCATTATTCATCCAATAATAAAAGGCAGTATCGCTGATTGCCAGATTTTTGTAATAGCCTGGTACACCATAGCCACGGCTTTGTGATCTTAATAAGCCCCAGCCTGCATAGGCGCCTGCGGCATTCACGCCAGGATGTTCCGGATCTATGGTCATTATCGCATAGCCCTTTTCATTGTCTGTATCGGTGCTGTCGCCCGCCTTGAATTTAAAAGCAGCAAGGCCGCATTCTTTATCCAGCGTAAACGATGCTTTGTAAACATTGCCGGATTGTTGCATTGGCAGATCATACGTTTGCCAATGGTAGTTATTGTAACTGTAAACAATCCCTTTAATGTCTTTCTTTCCAGCCAAAGGCGTACCCGCCGGGTCATAGGTGATCTGAACCGTTTCGCCGGGTTTGGGCGTTACCGGCTCAAAAGTAAAATGCTTATCCTGTGCACTTACAAGGCTATATAGCCCTGTAAGTGACAGTATGATTAATACGCTAAGTTTTTTTAACATGTTTTTCTGTTTCGTTATTATGGATTTTGCTGCATTTCAGGGTTTAGCTGAATTTGATAAGGCGGTATCTGGAATACATAACGGTTACTCTGCGGATCAAGCGTATAAGTTACGCCACCAAAAACACGGGTGTACGTTTTTTGAAATGCCGGTTCGCTTTTTAGCCTGCGCATATCCCACCAGCGCAGCATACGGCAAAAGAACTCGCGGTGCCTTTCGTCAATCACAGTTTTAAGTGCATCTGCAGCTGTATTGGCTGTAGCCTGAGTATAGTCTGCCGGTTTAAAGCGTTTCTGCCTTAGTTTGTTTACCCATAAAAGTGCATTGGATATATCGTTATTGCGGGCATAATACTCTGCTTTTATTAATAACATTTCAGGCACGTTAGGGCCGATGTTGCGAGATTCATTGTTGATCCTGTCGCGCGAAAAGAATCTACCGCCAGCATCAGCATAAGCTGATGCAAAGGTTTTTGCATCTTTAGTAAATAATTGATAACGCTGGTCGGTTGTACCAAGCAGGTTAAGCAGGTCATCACTCAAACGCATAATGGTTGGCTGATAGCCAACACCGCTAACAGCTACCTTTGATAAAAGTATTTCGGGGTCGCTTTTACGCAAAGGGAAAGTTGATGAAGTACTATAATCATTAAGCGTACTTCTTGTTAACAATGCACTGTCCGCATATTTATTAGCATTGGTGTAATCGTTCATGTATAAATAACATCTTGCCAGTTCGCCATATGCTGATGCCTTTGACGGGATGGTATTAAAGCTTTGCTGAGGCAGCAGGTTAGGCAGTGCCTGGTTAAGATCAGCAATGATTTGA
This sequence comes from Mucilaginibacter sp. KACC 22063, assembly GCF_028736115.1. Classification (NCBI taxonomy): domain Bacteria; kingdom Pseudomonadati; phylum Bacteroidota; class Sphingobacteriia; order Sphingobacteriales; family Sphingobacteriaceae; genus Mucilaginibacter; species Mucilaginibacter florum. The sequence goes on from NZ_CP117877.1 coordinate 771,888, forward strand.
GTATATACAGATTGCGAACTTGGGCGGGCAAGTGACTGCTGTGTAGTTTCAACTAATATCAAAGGCACACCCAAATCACTGCCTGCTGTTGCTGCATTGTATGGCTTTGCATACGTGTTCATCAGCATCAGGTAAGCATCTGCACGGTGTACCTTGGCTTCTGCAATCAGTTCGGCTTTATCAGTAGCGGTACCACCGGTACTTGCCGGAACCTCTTCAATTACCGTATTGCAATAAAGAATGGTGTTATACATGCCGTTCCAGGCATCGTCGGTTTGATAGTTGCCAATCGGAAATACAACCGGGTTCCATACGTAAGCTTTCGGAAACCAGCCATAATAATCAGATCCGTTTAGTGCTTTAAATTGGCTACTGCCATCAACCAGCTGCACATCGTCAGAGGCAATGTCATCTAACTTTGGCCCTTGTTCATAAGCATAGGTGTAATTAAGCAGGTAACGGTAATTACTTGTTTCTTTTGGCACAAGTATACCCTGGGTTTTTATATCAACATATTTACGGCATGACGACATACCAGCCGCTAATAATACTAAGAGAAAATATTTTGATTTCATGACGCGCGCTTTAGAAGTTAAGATTAATGTTAAGAGTGTAAGAACGGGCTGCCGGTAACCCACGTTGGCCACCAACATAGCCGGTAAAGTCAGGGTCGTAACCTTCTTTGTTTGCTGTCCATATCAGGCCAAGATTATTTGCAGTTGCGCCTATCTGTGCCGACTTAATTTTAAATTTAGACATCCATGCACCTGCTAATTGGTAGTTAAGTGTTAACTGGCGCATACGGATGTAATCGCCTTTCAGCACGTTTATATCTGAATACTGATACCTGTACAAGCTGTAATTAACCTGGGTAGGGGTTCCGTTTAAGCCCGGTACAACTGTCTTAGCTTCATCGCCGGGTGCTTGCCAGCGTTTGGCAATGTCTGCACTAAGGTCATACTTTGCACTGTAAGCAGATGTTATATAGTTTTGGATACTTGGTTTAAGAAACACGTTGCCAAACTGATAGGTAAACTGGCTGAAAAGTGAAAATCTTTTGTAGCGGAAATTAGTATTAAAACCGCCATAATAAGGGGCTGTTGTACGCCCTGCATATTTCAAATCAGAGAGTGAACTGAGCGTTGTTTGAGATGCTTTTACGATATTACCATTATGGTCATAAATCTGTGTAAGGCCATTGGCATCTAATCCTGCATTACGGTACACAAATAGTTTATCAGTAGGGTATCCTGTTAAATAAGATATGCCTGCCGGGTAATAACCATAATAGTTAACATATAACGACTGGTTAAAATAGCTGTTAGTTACTTTATTAGTGTTGTATGCAAAGGTTGCGCCTGCACCTAAATCCCAGTCTTTATTTTTAAAGATTGTACCGTTAAGGCCAACATCAATACCGTGGTTTTTCATTGATGCTGCGTTGCGGGTTAAGAATGGGCTGGTATTACCTAAATATGCCGAACCTGTCGGGAATGAATACAGCAAATCGTTACCTTTTTTGTTATAGATATCTACGCTTCCGTTTAAACGATTGCCAAATAATCCAAAGTCAACGCCAACGTTGGTTACATAAGTTTTTTCCCAACGTAGCTGCGGGTTGGCAGGCGCAATAAGTGAGGCGTAGGTCTGTCCTGTAGTAGGGTCTGCGCTGCCACCTAAAGAAATGTAGGTATATGGATAAGTGGAAAGTGACAGGTTGCCATTAACACCGTAAGATGCACGAAATGCTAACTGGTCAATCCATCTTGCATCTTTCAAAAACTCTTCCTGGTTAATGTTCCATTTTAAGCCAGAAGACCAAAGGGGTGTAGCGCGGTATTTACGGTCGAGCCCGAAGTTATTATAATCGTCATAACGTACGCTGCCGGAAATAATGTATTTGTTATTGTAAGTATAAGCAGCGTTACCAAAGTAAGACAAGAAACGCCTTTTCATATCGGTAGCAGATGGATAGCCACCATAATAAAAACCGGTAACGTCAGTAGGGCTAAAGCCTGCAATATAAGTGTAGGTTGGTGTAGAACTAAAGTTGATGTTACTATTAGTGGTGCCAGTTTGGGTATTGTATCCCCATAGGCCTAAAGAATTTTGGCCGGCATTTGTTTCGCGCATTTCTGTACCGGCAAGAGCGGTGATCTGATGTTTGCCAAAGGTGTTGTTGTAATCGAGTTGTGCGCGAACGCTGTAATTATTTTGGTTGGTGTTTACCTCGTTTAAATATCCGCCATTACTAATGCCTAAACTGTTGCTGATTGCTGTAGGATAAGTAAAATAGTTCAAAATATTGCGCATGTAATAACTATCAGGGCTTTGATAGGTTCTTATTGCGCTGAATGTGCGTTCGTTAGCATAGGTACCGCTGGCAGACAAGCCTTTATATATCGGAACCTTTAGGTTGATATTGAAGATATAGTTATTGTCTTTCTCTGTATTGTCGTTATACCCAAGCTCATTCAAATAATTATACTGCCAGTTTTTGTATTTAGACGATAAAGTGGAAGTGTATGCCGGGTTTAAACGGTCGTAAGATATTCCGTTACCGTTGGCATCTGCTATCTGTTCATACGGCATAAGTGTAGCGCTTGATGGCGTGTACAAAGAGTACAGGTTCATACCATTGTTTACCAGGTTAAAGAAAGATCCTTTTAAACTGGTTGATAAGGTAGCCCAGTTAAACAGTTTCCAGCTATTATTGAAAGTAGCTGTCAAACGTTTGCCATTATCCCTCACTTCTGTAGGCCTTTCGCGGCTGTATGATACGCCGTAATAATAGTTAGAGTTTTCGCTGCCACCATTGATAGAAAAATTGTATTGCTGGCTTTGCTCTCCCTGGTAAAAGTATTTAGAAATTTGCGCGCGGTTGTCAATTGCGCTTAATGATGCCACCTGTGCATTGTATTGCGATTGGCTGATGGTGCCTGCTGCCAGTTGCTGGGCAAGATAAGTCCCCGGGCTTACTAAGTAACTTGCCGAATAATAGTCTGTACCGGGTATTGCACTCAAAAATCCGCGGTTAACCAACTCTTTCTCATAGCCAAGCTCCTGTGCGGAGGTCATGGTTTTATAGTAATTGATATTTGGTTTTTCACCGAATGTGAAAGTAGTAGAGAAGTTTACTGCCGGGGTTTGGTTCTTTTTGCCCTTTTTAGTTGTTACTACAATTACACCGTTAGCTGCTCGCACACCCCATATAGAGGCTGCTGCTGCATCTTTCAAAAAGGTGATGTTTTCAACATCGTTGGGGTTAATTGTAGAAAGGTCTAATTCTGTGATGGCGCCATCAAGTACAATTAACGGGGTGGCCTCACCTGTTAATGTGCTTTTACCACGTATAGTTGCACTATAATCATTGATACCAACTGTTCTGGTACCTGCTCTAAGGCCAACTTGAGTTGTTGCAGTGCTTGATCCGCTTTGATAGAAAAAGCCACGGTCGCCCGATAAAACGTTGATCTGCACACCCGGAACCAAACCTTCGATACGGTCTAACAGGTTGGTTTGCGGATGCAGTTCGATGTCCTTGCTGCCTATAACAGCTGCCGAACCTGTTGAACGTTCTTTAGGTAAAGTTTGGTAGCCATTGCTGATGATATTTACCTCGTTAAGCATTGTTTTACCACCCAGTAGCTTTACCGTAAGCTTAAACTGATCACCAACCATAATTTCCTGGCTGTTGTAACCAACCATGCTAATTGAAATTATGCTGCTGCTTTTAACAGCTGGTAAAAGGAAATCGCCTTCATCATTGGTTTTATTAGCCTGGTTGGTGCCTTTAACCCAAACACTGGCATAGGCTATAGGCGTACCATTTTCGTCGGTAACTCTACCCCGTAAGGTGCGTGTATCATCGCCTGTAGCATATTTAGGCGCAGTGGTAGCAACTGGGTTTCCGGGGGCCATGCCTGTAAAAAAAGCGCTGTTGCGTGCTACAATAGAGTACGTGTTTTCACTCACGTATAAAAAGATAAGGTTATTGGGGTATAACACATTCTTTAATACGTCTTCGAGTGATTTTCCCTTTAATTGTGTACGGGTGGTAAACTTGTTATCAAGTAAGCCATGTTCATAAGCGAACTGGGTTTTAAACTTGGTTTCAATTTCTTTAACAGCCTCACTAAGGGGTATTTGTGAAGGTGTCTTCTGTGCGGAAGCGCTGAAATAGCAGCCTAAAAACAAGGCAAGCAACAGGCATCCCGCTAAGCGGGTAATGGTTTTGTGCATAATCAATAGTTTAAAGTAGTTGGAGGGTTATTAGTTAATTATTTTACATGGTTTTGTTTAATGTAGTAAGTGTTATTGTCGCGTTGTTCAATGGTGCCATTCAGTAAGTTGGCCAGCATATAAAGCGTGGCATCCTTACTGATCATTGAAATTGTACCGTCTATGCGTTTGTTACCCAACGCCGGGTTTTCCAGAATAATATGACCGCCATAAGTATCCTCATAGTTTTCAATGATACCTGCTACTGTTATACCACTAACAACCATCTGGTTTTTGATCCATGCCAGCGGCTGGTTGTTCATGCGTGTAATTACCGTGCGCATCATTTTCTGATCCTGATACCTGATGGCTTCACCCGGTTGCAGGATAAGCTGCGCAGATTGCTTTGTGCCGATACCGATCTTACCTTTCATCAGTGATACAATGACATGATTGCGGCGATTTTTAATGTTAAATTCGGTACCTAATACCTGTACCTGTACATCTCCTGCATGTGCCATAAAGCGCTCTGAAGGTTTAACCTGCTGCGGTTGTTTGTTCAAGTGTTGGATTTTGAAATAAGCCTCGCCATTTAACCATACTTCCCGCATGCCATGCCATTTCCAGGCACGGTAATAATGCAGGCTCGAATTGGCATTCAGCTTCACGATACTGTTATCGGGGAGTGTAACAGTACGCTGCTCGCCAAAGCCGGTTTGTATAATAATTTGTGAGGTAACATACCAATAACCGCAGGCAAACAACAGCAATGCCGCAGCAGCAGAATAACTCCAGATCTTTATCCTTTTTCTAAAGGTTGTTACTTTGGTTTCGCGGGTAATGCGTTGGTTGATCTTAGCCCATACATCAGCTTTGTTATCTTCTGTATCGCTAACCGGGTTAATACTTACAGCAGTTAAAACGTATACCAGCGCCTGACGATAAGCTGAATGATTAGGCGGGTTGCTGACAACCCATTGCTGCCAAACATCATCAGGGCCTTGCGGACCTTTTTTTACAAATCTGATGAATGAAAGGTCTTCTAAAAAGTCGTCAAACGAGTATTCGTTAAATTTCTGCATGTATAATTAAGCACTTTGAGGTGTTATTAATAGTACAAAGCATTTTCCTGTTCATTTTGACCCATGAAAAACAGAAAAATTCAAAATAATTTAATATTATCTTAAAAAGTGCCCTGTAGACTGGAAAATTTCTATGCGACAAGTAGCCAGTAGTAATAAAATATTGGCTTTAGGGAGATTTAAAATTATTTTGAGCGCATCAATTGCCCGATAACCCAATTTATAAACTGCTCTAACAGATATATCCAGCAGGTCAGCAATTTCTTCAAAGCTTAGTTCTTCAAAATAGCGCAGGTAAAGCACCTCTTTTTGCCGGGGAGTTAACTGATCCAATGCATCCATCAGCATTTTGGCCTGCAAACTTATGTTTTCCTTACGGATGTAATCAGACTCTAAATTAAACTCTAACTGAAACTGGTTTAGCGATTCGGCAGAGACACCCTGCCAGCGGACGTTATTGGTGCTTGCCCTTATTAACAAGTTTTTTAACGAAGCCAGTAAATAATATTTAATATTATCGGTAGGGTTCAGATTTTTGCGGCTTGTCCATAAGTTAACAAACAGATCTTGGATACAATCGCGCACAAGTTCAGGCTCGTTGGTTTTTCTGAGCCCGTAGCTGTACAGGTTTTGGTAATAAAGTGCATAGATGTTTTGATAGGCTTGTTGGTCTCCTTGTAAAAATGATGCCCACAATTGCTGATCGCTCATCTGCTAAACTTTAGTACTGCTCAATAATCTAAATCCTAAAGTTAGTAATTTGAATGATTAATTACCTGTTGACTTTATGTTAATTAAGCGTTATTTACTTAAAAGCAATTCTAATGCCTTTGCAGATATTCTTTTAATATAAAGAGTTTTTATTCGTATCAATAACTCTCTGCTCGAAAATCAAATTGCCTAACAACATAATTGCCCCCATAATAAGCAGCCATTTAAATTTAAGCACGGCTATTAAAAATTGGTTTCCGGCGCTAAGATCAACCATAGTTAGTAACCCGTAAACCATAATCAGGCCAACGACTATGCCTAATATAGCGAGCAGATTAAATCGAATATCGCTTCGTTTCTTCAATTTTAATTTGAGCTGGCCGGTAACTTTTGAAGAAAAATTAAATGGCAAGCCCTGTTCCGGCTCCTGATTTAACTTTTGAAATAAAGACTTATAGCGTTGCACCTGCTCGTCTTCCGAGGCGGATAGCATATCAGCGGGGTTCATCAATTCATTGTCCAGCATTGCCTGGATCTGCTCATCGGTTAGCTTTTTCATGGTTTAGTCTTTAAGATCGTGTTCAATTTTTTCTTTCAATAACTTGCGGGCCCTGAAAAGGTGGCTTTTAACCGTGCCTTCCGGTATGCCGGTGATCTGTTCTATTTCCGGGCAGGTAAATTCATTTAAATGGTACAGGGTGATAACGGTGCGATATTGCAACGGCATCTGTTCAATAAGCAGGTTTATATAGGCAGTAGTGTCTTTCTTCACCAGTTCAGACTCGGGACTAATCGCCGTAAAATGATAGTTATCTATATCATCCGGGAAATCAGCCTGTTGGTTTTGTTTGCTTTTTTTGATGTGATCAACAGTTGTGAGATAAGCAATGCGGGCAACCCAGGTGGATAGTTTAGACTGAAATTGAAATTTAGGCAGGCTATGGTGTACTTTAATAAAAACATCCTGGCAAATGTCTTCCTTATCCTGCTGGTTATACACAAGGCGATTTACTACAAAGAAAACCAGCTTCTCATATTGTTTAACCAATCGTTCAAAAGCCCGGAAATCTCCCTTTAATATTTTGGATACAATTTCCTTTTCATCAAACATATTATAGTAGTCTGTAACGGCATGGTAACGGTTGCAAATATTAAAGAAAAATATTTGCAACCGTTATGTTATTTTTAAAGACTACTGTATCAAAATCATTTAAATCACAACATCATGAAACAGTTAATGCCCTTTATCGTCGTCATCATATTCTTTATACTTATTGCTATATTCATTCTTGCGCTATATAATTACCGTTTAAAGAAACGGATTATTGATGCCGGTCCCTTAGATGAAACCGGGCTGAAATTTTTACAGGAGCTTTCCGGCTTTGGCACCGAATCTATGAAATGGGCCATCATTCTTTCAACTACCGGCCTGGGGCTGATCGTTATGCAGTTTATCCCTTATAGTGCTCAAGAATCGCCGGTACCTTACGGCGTAGAGATATTATTTGTAGCTGCAGGCTTCTTCCTTTATTATCTTTTTATCCGTAATCACCGCAATAAGCAATCGCTTTAATTAAAACATAGGGTAATTCACCCTTAAAACAATCCCTGTAATACTGCCAATTTTTTAAAGCCTATTGGTCTTTACTGGGATTGCTTTGCTCAAATTTTCAACCTATAAATCTTTAAAAATCATGAAAACCCAATATCACCTCTTTAGCGCAATATTATTTTTTGCGCTTTTGTTACTGCAAACCGCCAGTATATTCGGCCAGGTAAATAGTGGCAAATTAATCATCAAAGGCACTATAATTGATTCGGCCACCAGTACTAAATTAGCCTTTGCAACGGTAAAACTGAATGACAATAACGGCGAAACGATCAGGGCTGGTATAAGCAAGGAAGACGGCTCGTTTGCCTTTTCGATGCTGGCACCATCAACTTATCACATGGTTGTTGTGACCCTGGGTTACGCACCTAAAACATTTTTACTTGACCTGAAGAAGGACACAGATATCGGAACAATCTTACTTACACAGCAGATTAACAGCTTAAAAGAAGTATCAGTAACAGGCCTGCGGCCCATCATTAAACAAAAGGCAGATCGTATCATTTACGACCTGCAGGCAGATCCCGAAAGTAAATCTAACAGTGTTTTAGGGATGATGCACAAGATCCCTTACATCACATTGGATGGCCAGGACAACATTCTGCTGAAAGGTAATTCCAGCTTTAAAGTGCTTGTTAACGGAAGACCTTCTCCCAGTATGGAAAACAATTTGAATGCGATATTAAAAAGCATACCTGCCTCCACTATCCAGCGAATAGAGGTGATCACCATTCCGCCGTCTAAATATGATGGTGAAGGCCTGGCCGGCATCATCAACATTATCACGATAAAGAAACTGAATAACGGCTACAGCGGATTATTGAATGCCAATGAAAGCTTTCCGGTTGGCGGCCCGGGCGCTGGTGGTTCTATCACCGCTAAAAGCGGCAAATTTGTTGTTGCAGCTATCGGCAGCGCCAGCATCGCGAATACGCCTAAAACCGTTTTTACAAATAGCAGGGAGACTTTTGGCACCAGCGCAAGCAGCCTGCTGCAAACGGGAGATCGCCGGTCAAATAATAAAACGGCCTATTTCGGTACTGAAATGAGCTACGAAATTGATTCTCTTCACCTGCTATCCGGGCAGTTGAACCTGAATGGCAGCCGTGCGACTGACCATATGACTCAGGTATCCGGTCTAAGTGGCACCAATGGGCTTGCCCAGTCTTATAACCTGCAGAATAATAATAAGGGAACAGGATACGGTTGGGATGCCGCAGTTAACTATCAGATCGGTTTTAAACAGGTTAAAAATAGGTTGCTAACCTTCTCCTATCAGTATGCTGATAATAGGAATAACCGCAACGGGGACGTAACCATAACTAATCCTGTAAATTTCAATACGCCGGACTATAACCAAAATGACAGGCAAAAATTCAATGAGCATACTTTCCAGGTTGATTTTGTAACGCCGGTTAAAAAAGTAAACATTGAGGCTGGTATAAAGGGAATACTGCGCAACAGTAACAGCAACTATGGGTACAATAGTTTCAACAGTGCTACCGGCCAGTTTGATGCGGATGCGGCATTGTCTAACCAATACACTAACAAGCAAAATGTGTTCAGCGCTTACAATTCTTACCAGATCAATTTAAAAAGCTGGAACATTAATGCTGGCTTAAGGGTAGAGGGAACTGTGATCAGGGCAGACTTTATCAGTACTGCAACCGCCGCAGATCAAAACTATTTAAATGTGTTGCCATCTATCGCAGTGGGTAAAAACTTTAATGATCAAACCGCGCTTAACTTTGGATTTTCACAACGGATCCGCAGGCCTGGTATTAACAGACTTAATCCCTACATTGATCGCTCTAACCCTAACTTCGAGGTCACCGGAAACCCTAACCTGCGCCCTGTATTATTAAACGATGTGCAAGCCGGGTTTAGCAGCAATAAAAAGTTGTCTTTAAACATAGGACTGGATTATTCCTTTATGAATAATCTTGATTTGCAGGTGGCCGACTTTGACCCAGCAACACAAATTACCCGTACCAGCTATGCCAATACAGGAAAATCAAGCAGTTTTGGCGGTAATTTATCCGTTTCCTATCCGTTTAGCAAAGTTTATAATTTAAGCGTGAATGGCAACGTGATGTACCTGTGGCTACAGGGCAGTGCAGACGGCAAGGTTGTGCGGAACGATAGGTTAATGTATTCCTTTTCGCTTTCCAACGGGTTGCGTTTCAATAACGGGTGGGCAGCAAATGCCGATCTGAATGTGGTTAGCCGTAACCCTACCGGCTTGCAGGGCTATTCTAATAGTTTTGTGAGTACTGCTTTTAGTGTGAATAAAGAACTGATCAAAAATAAATTAGGATTCGCGGTACGTGTAAATAACCCGTTTACCGGTTACCGTAATAATATTACCCGCACATTTGGCCCCGATTTTAACCAGTTGTACACCTCTCGCGATTATTTCCGGTCATTTGGCATCAGCCTGAATTACAAGTTTGGAGGGCTGAATGATGGTGTGAATAAAAGCCGGAGGTCTATTGAAAATAATGATGTAGCGAATTAACATCTTGCCGCATTCACAAAGGTCAGTTCCAGTCAGCACCTGTTATAAAGGTATATATCAACAGCTTGGCCCGCTACGCTACCTTGCTGCCCTTTACAGAACCTGCCTGGAACTTGCTGTGTGTTTTAAGGGTTAAGATGCTATTCGTCTAAACCGCAAACTTAACAGGGAGTAAAACAGAAGTTACAAAATGATAATTGGAACTGTGTAAATTAAGCTGGCCGCCATGTGCTTCAATAATTTCGCGGCAAAGCCATAACCCTACACCCGCACCAATATCTAAAACGCTCTTTCTGTAAAAAGCTGTGGTTAGGTTTGCTGTATCAAGTGATTCTTCGGGTATGCTGTTTTCAACCTCTAAAACCATTTGCTGTTTTTCAGCATTGTAGCCTACCGTGCAATTAATGACCGAGCCGTTAGTGCTATATTTAATGGCGTTGACCAACAGATTGGAAATCACGATCCGCATTTTCTCTTTGTCAGCAAAAATGGTGAAGTCTTCAGTTTCTTCATCAAACCTGATCACCGTTTTCAAATTCTTTGCTGTAGCTAATGCCCTTAATTGATGGCCTGTTTTTAAGCATAAGTCAGACAGGTCAAACTTATCGGGATTTAATGATAAGCGACCGGCTTTAATCTGGCTGATGACTAAAAACTCCTCTACAATTTTTTGCAAGCGGTTAATTTCATCCATCTGGCTGTTGAGCAGGTTAGTCATTTGCTCGCTGGTTTCATTTCGCCTCAAATTAACCTCGAGCTCGGCACGCATTACGGCAAGCGGCGTTTTGAGTTCGTGCGAGGCTGAGGCAAAAAAGTTTTGCTGTTGTTGCAGTGCCTGATCAATGCGTTGCAGCATATCATTAATGGTTTCTGCAAGCTCCTGCAATTCGTCGTTGCTTTGTTTAACAGGTACCCTTTCTTTTAAATGCCCGGCAGTGATACTGTTAGTTTTATGGATGATCTGCTGTAATGGTTTTAAAAAGAACCTGGCCAGCCAGAACGAGATCACTCCTGAAATAAGCACGCTAATTAAGGTAGACAGTAACAAAAGCAGCAGCAGATATCGCAGGGTAGCTTGCAGCGAAGCTGCGTTTACCGCCAACATTAATTCTGCCGGGTTATCATCGCTTGTATTACTGACATAAGCTACACGGAAGCCCAGCGTGTCGGATACACCAGTGCGTTTTGGCAATGAGATTTTTTGAATAGCCCCCGGCGACTGGAACAGTAAGGTTTTGCTGCCATTATAATTACGGGCGAATATTTTTAAAAAAGTATTTTTCTGGGGCAGCGGAATAATCACCGGGTTAACCTCTGTTTTATCGAGCAGTGATTTTGCCTGTGATAATAGGTAACGGTTATTATCGGCAATAATTAAGCGGCGTATTTTATGGTAACTGTATATATTAAGCACCACACTTAACAAGGTAAATACCAGCGCAAACGCTGCGGTGATTTTTAAACGTATACCCGGGTGCCTGCTAAATTTCATACTAATGCAATTGCCCTTTAACGGTATATCCTCTGCCAATAACGGTATGGATAAGCGGGTTGTCTGAATCTTTGTCGATCTTTTTACGCAACTGGTAAAGATGTACCTCGATTACATTGCTTCCAGGATCGAAATTTATGTCCCATACTTTTTCCAGTATCTGCGTTTTGGTAACTACACGGTTAGCGTTGTTCAATAGAAATTCTAACAAAGCAAATTCGCGGTTACTTAAGGCAATCGCTTTGCCCGCACGGGTAACTTCGCGGGTGTACAGGTCCATTTCCAGATCTTCAAACCTTAGTTTGGCAGTTTGCTGCCCGCTGTTGCGCCTTTGTACGGTACGTACCCGCGCCAGTAATTCGTCCAGTTCAAATGGTTTACGGAGGTAGTCTATCGCACCAAGATCAAGGCCTTTAATCACGTTTTCCGTATCGCTCAACGCACTAAGGATAATTACCGGTACCTGCTTGCCAAAGCTTTGCAGGTTTTTCAGCACGTCAAAGCCGTTCATGCCGGGCAGCATCAGGTCTAACAACACCAGGTCATAACTATTTACCATTAATGCTTCCAGCCCGCTTGCGCCATCAGTAATATGGTCGCAGACATGGCCGTTTTGCGTTAGGCCTGCACAAATAAAACTTCCAAGTTTCGGCTCATCTTCTATCACCAGTATCTTCATCGTATCATAAAAGTTTTATTATCAATAGTAATGCTAATGACGATATACACCTGGTCGTGGTGAATATTTACAAAGCCTTGGTCGTCGCCGCGCTTTACCGCAAGCAACTTAAAGTTATGTCCGGTTTTAATTAGCGATTGTATATCCTCCACCTGTTCGGGTTTAAAGTGGAACAATTTCCCCGGAGATTGTAATGCAGCTACACCGCCATAGCCATCGGTAATAATAGTAGGGTTTTGTAGCTGAAATAAGGATGATTGCTGGCCTTCCGGGATACGCGGAGGGGGGGAGAGCTGGTCAATATCAATATTCTTTCCTGTCCGTGTGTTTTTAATGCGGTGTAATTGATATACAATAGCCTCATCATTAGGTTGGGTGCTGTAACTGATCTCAACTTCATCTCCCGGTTTGGCAGCTGATAAAACCGCGCTGGCTGTATGCGGACGAAACTCAAAGGTTAAAATGCCGTCGCCATCCTTTTGCAGCTTTACACCATTAATATCAAGGTGTACATTGTTGGTGTAGCCCTCAATTTTACCGGCTACAATTTTAAGCTCATCGCCGGGAGGCCCGGCAGCTAAAGGTGGCGGACCAGGTAACGGTGGCCCCGGCGGACCAGATAAGTTGATCTTGTACAATAGAAACCCAATTACTGATAACAGCACAATAATGCATACCATAAGTATGATTGTTAAAGCCGAATAGGATTTCATAGGTCTGTCGGACATTTTTACTTCATCGTTAAGTATAAAATTAAGTTTATGCTGCTTAAATCCATAATGCTAATAACGCGGCGCATAAAGCAGGGATCATTACAAGCGCGCCTAATTTTAAAAATTGCCATGCACCTACAGATTGTCCGTTACGCCTTAACTCGGTAAGCCATAGTATGGTAGCCAGTGATCCTGTTACTGAAAGGTTTGGTCCTAAGTCCACACCGATCAAAATGCCGCTTTTTACAATATCCGGGATATGTGTTGCTGTAACGGCGCTGCCTGCAATAAGCCCCGCAGGTAAGTTGTTTACCAGGTTACAGGCAAATGCAATTGCAGTTCCGCCTAAAAACGCAGTAGCATCAGCATTGCTTTCGGCATGTGCTTTTATAAAGTTACTAATGGTTTCTACCAGTCCAACTTTGCCAAGCGCTTCCACCAGGATGAAAAGGCCTGCTACCAACGGCAGTACCGCCCATGAAATATTGCCAATCACTTTTAGCGGGTTGCGCTTTGCGGTAATCACCACAATAATGGCTGTAAAAATACCGGCAATGGCTGTAGGTAAGCCAAGCTGCCAGTCTTTTGCCGAAGCAAAGATCAAGGTAACAATAGTTAACAGGATGCCCGCCAATGCAATCTTTCCTCCGTGTGATAATGTTGGCGTTTCCACATCTTTTTCGATTGGCTCGCGCAGGTCTTTGCGTTGGGTTAAATAAAGCATGACTAATGTTATCACTATCGAAAACACAGATGGTAATAAGTATGATTTAAGCCATAACAGCAATGATGGCATGTGTGCGCCATAAATTACAAGGTTTGCAGGGTTTGATATCGGCAACACAAACGAAGCTGCATTGGCAATAAAAGCACATATAAAAAGGTAAGGCAAAGGCTGCTTTACTTTTGCGCTTTGTACTGCAGCTGCAACGGCAGGTGTTAATACCACGGCTGTTGCATCGTTCGACATAAAGGTGGTAACCACTACACCCACAAGGTAGATCAGCAAAAAAAGTTTAACGGGTGAGCCGCCTGCAAAACGGGTAGCGTGGCAGGCCAGCCAGTCAAATAAACCTTCCTGTCGTGCCGATTCAGATAGCAACATCATGCCGGTAAGGAATAGGTATACATCTGTCCCTTTTAATATACCTGTCCACGCGGTTGAAAAGGAGATCAATCCTAAAATCAGCAAAAGTGCGGCACCAGCTAATGCCCATACAAATTCGGGAACTTTAAAAGGCCGGATAATTACACCGGCTGTGGCCACTATTGAAATTAAGTAAATGGCTATTGTAGCATTCATATTTTAGGATTCTCTTTTCTTAGGTGGTTTTGCATTTCTGTTAGGGCCAAGTTGTGTGCCCAATATGCCATTTTCCGTCCAGGCGCCTATGGTCAACTCGTCACTTCCGTCGCGGCCATCAGCAGCCGGGTTAAACAATGGCGTAGCCATTTCTATAGTATGCCTGCCGGGCCTGCCGTTAACGGTAACCGCTTCTACAGATAACCTCATGGTTGGCTGATTATTTAAAGGAATTGTAGTGAACCAGTCGTTACGTTCGTTATCGAAACTCATGGAATAGATTTGTCCGTTTTCAAGCAGGCAAGATACCTGTTTTATGGCATCTTGTCCCAGTATGGTAGCTCTTACCACTGCTTCGTTCCCTTCTATGCGGTTAACTGTGCGATAAAGCCGGTGATCTGCCGGGCTGGTTATCATAACGAAAGGCAGCGGGTCTTCCAGCAATTTAAAGCGCCATGAAATTACACCATTATCTATACTGGTGATCGAGTAGCCTACCGGGCCTTCCTCTATCTGGCCTGTTGAACGTGTTGCTGTATAAATGGTGTTTCTGTTGTTTGAGATTTCATTATAATGAGTATGCCCCATTGTAATGAGTGCAACCTTGTGATTATTGATCAGTTGCAATAGCTGTTGCTTTTCGGCGCTGTCTTTTAAATCATCAGGGTAAGTGTGCATAAAAATAGCGCAAGGGCCATTTTCACTGCTGCATTCATTTAATACTTCTTCCAGGTTTTGCAATTGCTCGCTGCCAAAACGGAAGTCAGGGCCACCTGCTCCTGGGCCGCACACATCAAGAAAAAGGCAATTCACACCTTTTATTTTTTTTCTGAAAGGTAATTTGGGTGCTTTAAGCGTGCTGTAAAAGTTATCAAGGCTGCCTTGCTCCATATCATGGTCGCCAGTAATGATATAAGCAGGTATATCCAGCATTTTTAAGGCAGGCGCTATAAGGCGGTATTGTTCAACAAGTCCGTTATCGGCATTATCACCGGGAAGGAATACAAAATCCAGTTGGTCTACAAATCCGGCTGCAATCTGGGCGGTAATGCTTAAAAAGTCTTTATAGTTTTGCTGCTTTGCATCGGTAATATGTAAATCGCCGATATGTGCAAAAAGCAGTGGTTTTTGTTTTTCGGTAAACATAAATCGGATGTTAATTCGTAGTTATATCACAATCTTTTTTCAGTGTTTTTGAGTAGATCACCCACACGGCTATAGATACCAGGGCAAAGCTCCCAAGTATCAGAAATGCATGATTGTAGCCAATGCCTTGTGCAATCCATCCGCCTATAGCCGGACTAAGTGCGGCACCCAACCCCTGAACGGTCATTACCGCGCCTTGCCCTACGTTAATACGGCCTGTACCATTTAATATATGGGCTACAAGTCCGGGTACGGCAACACTTTGTAAACCGGCGCCTATGCCGTCAAGTATCTGAACGGGATATAACCCGGTATGGCTAATCATATGCGATGCGATGAAACCACGTATGGGCAAAGCAATAAAGGATAGCAGCATTACCAGCCAATAACCTTTTCCCTCGGCCATTTTCATGGCAACTATAGATGCACCTATCATTACCACCTGCGCAATAACAATCGTCAGCGCTACGAACATATATGGATTGCCCTGGCTTTTGGTAGCCGCTGCCATGCCGTAAAGTGGCAACAGCGCTCCATTGCCTAAATGGAAACAGGCAAGCGCAACGGCCAGTATGATTAACGATTTGCAGCTCAGCAGTACTCTAAAGCCGGATGCTTTCTCATCATTTTTCTCGCTTTCTTTCATGCCCCTGGCAGCGCGGTCATCAATGCTATCAGCAGGAATTTGGAGTACGCTAATGATAGATAAAATCCCGAATAAGGCGGAAAGTACAAAGATGGCAGGCATCCCCCATTTCATGCCCAGGTAGCCCGATAGCGCCGCTCCTGTAACGTTGCCCGCGTGGTTGAAGGCTTGGTTGTGGCCGTTTTGCTTGTTAAAGCCTTTTTGCTTAACAATACCCAGGGTGATGCCCACAACAGCCGGCACTATGGCTGCACCTGCTATTGCTGTAGCCACCTGGGATAGTGTAACCACAAAAAACTTTTGAGAAATCAGGATAAGTGCAGAGGCTAGAACCGTACACACGCCGGGTATGATGACAAACCTTCGTTTGTGGGTGGTTTCATCAATGACCGCCCCTGCTGGGGCGGTCATCAACATTCCGGCTACACCGCCAATGGTCATCACTGTACCGATGGGGCCGCTTTTCCAGCCGTTAGCTAATAAAAATATGCCGAGGAATGGCCCGATGCCTGCCTGCATATCGGCCATAAAGAAATTAAGTGCGTTTAGCGCCCTGTAAATTCCGTTCGGCTTTGTTGAGCTTGCTGTTATTGTTTTCATAGGGGGTAAATGGTAGCGCTTAACAATCAGTGTATCAAATAAGTTTGCCCGGCGATAGACAATGTCCTGGCATCTGTCAGATCGTAGCTTTTAGCAACCACTACACCACTTGGTACAGGCCTTTGTATTCCAGTACCTGATAGCGATGTTCCCACCTTTAAATAACCGGCAAGCTGTTTAACTGCGGGTGGCGGCAGCGACACAAAAGTTTTTGAGTTAAGCACTACGCCGTTGATCATGCCGCGCTGATCGTGATTCAGATCAGAGATGGTTCCTGCGAAGTTCCTGATTTGTTCAACTGGTGGGGTTTGGTCTACCGGCGGCGCAGTATCTGTAATGGTATTGCCACCCGCTTTTAAACTATATAATCTGAACGCTGTGCCTTCAGGTGTTTCATCGTAAGTGCCACTTACATAAACCTGGCTGCCTTTTGCGGCTGCTTTCATTAATTGTGAACCCAAATGAGCAGGGAACTTTACGGCGACTGTTTTATCGGCTGTTCTCAGTGCAAAGCCATCATATTCGTAACGGTCGTTA
The DNA here is from genome assembly GCF_028736115.1 of Mucilaginibacter sp. KACC 22063. NCBI lineage: Bacteria > Pseudomonadati > Bacteroidota > Sphingobacteriia > Sphingobacteriales > Sphingobacteriaceae > Mucilaginibacter > Mucilaginibacter florum. The sequence continues at coordinate 789,145 of NZ_CP117877.1, forward strand.
ACGCTGTATTCAACAATGCGGCCGCTAATGTTAGTAAGCGCTTGTACAGCTTGCGGGCCTGGAGCACCCGGTAAACTTGGCGCAAGTCCTGGTTGTGGGGCTGGTGCTGCTGGCGGCGGTGGCGGAGCAACGGGTGGTTGGCCATTTACAGGTGGCTGTGCATTTACATGATACGCTGTAAGCAGAACTGCTGCTGTAAGCGTTAAAAATTTTAATCCATTTTTCATATCACTATTTTTTACTTGTTAGCATTTAATGACTCAAAATTCTTTCAAGCAACTGAAGGTGACATGAAATGGAAATTAAATTTTCTTCATATCGTTGTAGTAGATGAGCTATCTATTCTTAAAATGGAATTATTAGAATATTTATAAGTGTGCTATTTACAATTATAAAATAAAAATTATATTTGTGATACGGAGTAAGCAGTAATGCAGTTCCGGCAATTATAACCAACAAATAAATCCAGGCTGAAGTATGGATAGCAGTTTAACTATAACTGCAAATAATTATGCAACAAACTGAAATGGATGCGCTGGAAAAATTAACAGACATCAGCCGGAATTATAAGGCATTTCTTTACGACTGTGATGGTACGCTGGCCGATAATATGGAAGCGCATCGCCTTACTTATGTAAAAGTGGCTGCGGATCATGGACTTGAAATAACCGGGGATATTGTTTACGAGCTTGCCGGATGGCCTACTGTAAAAGTGGTAGAAGAAATTAACAGGCGGCATCATACCAATCTCGACCCGGAAAAATTCAATGAGCTTAAATACCGCTTGTTTTTGGATGAGTACATTGATTTAACCCAACCTGTAACAACCGTTGTTGATCATTTAAAGTCACATGCAGGTAAGGTGAAGATTGGGGTTGTATCTGGAGGTAGCCGCGAAGCTGTTGAGAAAACGTTGAATATTTTAAAAATAAGGGGGCTGGTTGAGGTCATTGTATGTGCTGGAGAAACCCTGCACGGCAAGCCATTTCCTGATCCGTTTTTAAAGGCTGCTGCCGAATTAGGCATTGCGCCTGAAGATTGTATCGTATTTGAAGATGCTGAACCCGGGGTTACTGCTGCTAAAGCTGCAGGCATGGCTTGGGTACGTATAGACCAATTGTAAAATTAAGATCGGGTTTAGGTGTTCATTACCAGCCATAAAACCAGATCGTCGTAAAATAAGTGTTATTATAACAATAAATAAATTATGGATTCGAATCAGTATGTGATTGGGATCGACTATGGATCAGACTCGGTTCGTTCCGTAATCGTCGACGCTTCAAACGGTAAGGAGCTTGCTTCTTCTGTACACGAATATACCCGCTGGAAAAAAGGCCTTTTCTGCAAGCCCGCTGCAAACCAGTTCAGGCAGCACCCGCTTGATTATATCGAAGGTTTAGAGATCACTGTAAAAGAGTGTATCAAAATTGCAGGCGGGGATGCTATTGCCCGCAACATTAAAGGCATTGCGGTGGATACAACCGGGTCATCGCCTGTAGCGGTTGACAAAACAGGTACACCGCTTGCGTTGCTGCCTGAGTTTGAAAGCAACCCGAACGCCATGTTTGTTTTATGGAAAGACCATACATCGGTAAAGGAAGCTGCCGAGATTAACGAACATGCTACCCGTTTTACTACTAACTATTTACAATATGTAGGCGGTATTTACTCTTCAGAATGGTTTTGGGCTAAGTTACTGCATGTGCTAAGGGCAGATGAGCAGGTGAAACAAGCCTGTTACTCATGGGTTGAGCATTGCGACTGGATCCCTTTCTTGTTAACCGGCGGAACAAACGTTGCTGATATGAAACGCAGCCGTTGCGCAGCAGGGCATAAGGCATTATGGTCTGAAACCTTCGGCGGTTTGCCACCGGATGAATTTTTCTCAAGCCTGGACCCACTTTTAAAAGGTTTCACAGAAAGGTTATTTAAAGATACCTATACCTCTGACGTAGCTGCCGGAGTAATCAGTGCAGAATGGGCGCAAAGGCTTGGCCTGCCAGCTGATGTGAAAGTTGGCGTAGGCGCTTTTGATGCACACATGGGTGCCGTAGGCGGACAGATTGAACCTTATCACCTGAGCAAGGTGATGGGAACATCTACCTGCGACATATTGGTTGCACCAACACAGGATATTCAGGATACTTTAGTTAAAGGCATCTGCGGGCAGGTAAACGGCTCTGTAATACCTGGCATGGTTGGCCTCGAAGCTGGTCAATCGGCTTTTGGCGATACCTATGCATGGTTTAAAAATATCATCTCATGGCCTTTAAATAACCTGCTCGATCATTCTAAGGTAATCAGCCCTGAAATAGCAGAAGCTTTGAAAGTCGAATTATCCGAAGAAATAATCCCTGAACTAAGCAGGCAGGCAGCATTGTTACCCATTGATGATGTGAACGAGTTGGCTGTAGATTGGTTTAACGGCCGCCGTACACCTGATGCAAACCAACTGCTAAAAGGTGCAATTACCGGGTTAAGCCTGGGTTCTGATGCGCCGCGCGTATTCCGTGCGCTGGTAGAGGCTACCTGCTTCGGTGCAAAAAGCATTGTCGACCGTTTTATTGGAGAAGGTATCCCTGTAAAAGGAATCATCGGTATAGGCGGTGTGGCTAAAAAATCTGCATTTGTAATGCAAACCATGGCCGATGTATTAGGCATGCCTATCCGCATTCACCAGTTTAAACATACCTGTGCTTTAGGTGCCGCTATGTTTGCAGCAGTTGTAGCCGGTATTTATCCAAATGTTGAGGATGCAATGAATGCGATGGGCCGTGGCTTTGACGTGTCGTATGAACCAAATGAAGCTAACAAAGAAATTTATGCAAAACGCTACCAGCAATACTTAAGCCTCGGCGAATTTGTAGCGTCGCAGGTTGCTGAATCGAAAAGTGTTTTAGCTGATAATTAATACAATAATGAGCAAGTATCAACATATTAAGGAAATTGCTTATGAGGCTAATATGCAATTGCCTCAGCTTGGCTTAGTGCTCTTTACCTTCGGTAATGTAAGCGCTGCCGACCGCGAACTTGGTGTTTTTGCCATAAAGCCAAGCGGCGTTCCGTATAAAGACCTGTCGCCTGAAAAGATGGTCATAGTTGACTTTGAGGGTAAAACCATTGAAGGCGAGTTAAGGCCATCTTCAGATACCCTTACACATGCTGTGCTTTATAAGCATTGGGATGGTATAAACGGTATTGTGCATACCCATTCTACTTACGCAACGGCATGGGCACAATCACAACGCTGCATTCCGATATTTGGAACCACTCATGCCGATCACTTAACCACCGACATTCCGTGTGCGCCGCCAATGAGCGACGAATTAATAAAAGGTAATTATGAGCACCAGACCGGCCATCAGATTCTAAATCATTTCACAGAAAACGGTTTAGACCACAAGGAGGTGGAAATGGTACTGGTAGGTAACCATGCGCCTTTTACCTGGGGTAAAACAGCGGATAAAGCCGTTTATAACAGTGCCGTGCTGGAATCAATAGCCCAAATGGCCTATTTAACCGAGCAGATAAATGCACAGGCGCCACGCTTAAAAGATGCGCTGATCAATAAACATTTTCAACGCAAACACGGTCCCGATTCTTATTATGGTCAATAAATCATTATTAAGGCTTGCCTGTATAGCGTTTTTTGCTGCTGTAATTATTGGCCGTACATCGGCACAGCAAATAGCGGCAACACCGCCAATGGGTTGGAACAGCTACAATTGCTACGGTTCGGCTGTGCATGAAGATGAAGTAAAAGCCAATGCCCGTTATCTTGCCAAATATTTGAAACCTTATGGCTGGCAATATGTGGTGGTCGATTTTTTATGGTCGTACGATAACCCGCCGGGAAGTAATATTGGTAACCCCTTCCAGAAAAACCTGCAGGACGGTTCCTTTATTCCGTGGCTTACTATGGATAAATGGGGGCGTTTATTGCCACAACCTACTAAGTTCCCTTCGGCGTTTGGCGGTAAAGGCTTTAAACCACTTGGCGATTATGTACACAGCTTAGGCTTAAAGTTTGGTATCCATGTTATGCGTGGCATTCCACGCCAGGCAGTATGGGCAAAATCGCCGGTATTGGGTACTAAAGGCATAACAGCAGATATGATTGCCGATACTACATCCAAATGCGATTGGATGAATCACATGTACGGCCTCGATATGAGCAAGCCAGGCGCGCAAAAATACCTGAACTCGATTCTTGACCTGTACGCCTCATGGGGAGTTGACTTTATAAAGGTAGACGATATTTCGCGTCCTTATCATACTGCCGAAATTGAAGGTTACCACAAAGCTATTGTACATACCAAAAGGCCAATTGTGCTGAGTATTTCACCTGGTGAAACCCCGCTAAAAGATGGCGACCATGTTAAAAAATACGCCAACCAGTGGCGCATGGCAGATGATTTCTGGGATAACTGGAAAGAGCTGCTGCATATGTTTAACTATGCACGTAACTGGCAGGGCATGGGTGGCCCCGGTCATTGGCCAGATTGTGATATGCTGCAAATAGGTAAGCTATCGAAACGCGGCCCGGTTGGCCCAGAGCGTTATAGCAAATTTACAGATAATGAGCTGCTTACCCACATGACGTTCTGGTGCATCTACCGATCACCTTTAATGATGGGCGGTAATATGCCCGAGAACCGCCCTTACGACCTGAAACTGTTAAGCAACAACGAGGTATTGGCGGTTAACCAAACAGGTCAGAATCCTAAAGAACTTTACCATAATGACGAAAGCATGGTTTGGTACTCGCAGGTGCCCGGATCAAAAGACATTTATGCAGCTGTATTCAACCTGAAGAACGAAGACAGCGACGTATCCCTTAACCTGCTTGCATTAGGTTTAAAAGGTAAAGTTACCGTACGCGATTTATGGGCAAAGAAAAACATGGGTAGCTACGAGAATACTTATCAGCAAAAAATAAATAAACACGGTGCAGCGCTTTTCAGGCTGTCCGCAATCAACCGATAATCATAAAATTATAATAATCATGATCGATTTAAAAAGCTTTGAAGTGTGGTTTATCACCGGTAGCCAGCACTTATACGGAGAAGAAACTTTAAGACTGGTAGCAGAACATTCGCAACACATTGCCGACGGTTTAAACAAGGACGCGAAAGTACCTGTGACTGTTGTTTACAAGCCGGTTGTAAAAACTCCGGAAGAAATTTATAATACCCTTTTAGAAGCTAATACTGCTGAAAATTGTATCGGTATCATTACCTGGATGCATACGTTTTCGCCTGCTAAAATGTGGGTACGCGGCTTAAATATCCTGCAAAAACCAATGTTGCATTTGCATACGCAATACAACCGCGATATTCCATGGAATTCTATCGATATGGATTTCATGAACCTGAACCAAAGCGCCCACGGCGACCGTGAGTTTGGTTTTATGGTATCGCGCCTTCGCAAAAACCGTAAAGTAGTTGTAGGCCACTGGCAAGACCCAGAGGTGGTTGCGCAAATTGAGGCCTGGAGCCGTGCTGCTGCCGGTTGGCATGATTGGCAAGGCGCTAAATTTGCCCGTTTTGGCGATAACATGCGTTATGTTGCCGTTACCGAAGGTGATAAAGTTGAAGCGGAGATCAAGTTTGGCTATTCTGTAAATACTTATGGTGTTGGCGACCTGGTTAAAGTGATCAATGAAGTAAGTGAGGCCGAAATTGATGCACTGGTTACTGAATACGAAGAGCTTTATACTATGGATGCTGCTTTACGTAAAGGCGGTGAAAAACATTCATCAGTTTATGAAGCTGCACGTATAGAGTTAGGCCTGCGTAAGTTTTTAACCGACGGTAATTTCAAGGGATTTACAGATACGTTTGAAGATTTGCATGGTATGGTACAGCTTCCTGGTATTGCGGCACAACGCCTAATGGCAGATGGCTATGGCTTTGCCGGTGAAGGCGACTGGAAAACAGCAGCGCTGGTGCGTGCTTGCAAGGTAATGGGTGCCGGGCTTAAAGGCGGCAATGCCTTTATGGAAGATTACACTTACCACTTCGATCCGAACAACTCATTGGTATTAGGCTCGCACATGCTGGAGGTTGATGCCTCTTTAAGTAATGGCAAGGCAAGTCTTGAAGTGCATCCATTAGGTATTGGCGGTAAAGCCGACCCTGCACGTTTGGTATTCAATGTTGCCGGTGGACCTGCGTTTAACGCTTCTATTGTGGATATGGGTAACCGCTTCCGTTTAATACTTAACGAAGTTGAAGCCATTGAACCAATTGAAGACCTTCCAAACCTGCCTGTTGCACGTGTATTATGGAAACCATATCCTGATATGAAAACAGGTTGCGCTGCATGGATCTATGCAGGTGGTGCCCACCACACTGTTTACAGCCAAAACCTTACTGCCGAGCACATGCAGGACTTTGCTGATATGGCAGGCCTTGAATTCATCCGCATAGGTAAGGATACCAAACTTTCGCACTTACAGAATGAGCTTAGGTGGAATGACAATTATTATAAAACCATTTAAAATAGCGCAATAGACCAATAATTGCCGATCAATTAGAGAAGAATCACAATGAATAAATTAAGTTCAGCCGATTACACCGTGTTCCTGGTGTATTTCATTATTGTTGCCTTGTACGGTTTGTGGGTATACCGCAGAAAGCGGAATGCAGATGCCACATCAAAGGATTATTTCCTGGCCGAAGGCTCATTAACCTGGTGGGCTATCGGGGCATCATTAATAGCATCAAACATATCTGCAGAACAGATGATCGGCATGAGCGGGTCGGGCTTCAAGATGGGTTTAGCGATATCAACCTATGAGTTAATGGGTGCGTTAACGCTGGTAATCGTAGGGATATTTTTTATCCCTGTTTACCTGCGCAACAAGATATTCACTATGCCACAGTTTCTGCACGAGCGTTATAACGGCACTGTAGCGATGATTATGGCCGTGTTTTGGCTGCTGTTGTACATCGTTGTTAACCTGATGTCAATCTTGTATCTGGGCGCCCTGGCTATCAGTGGTATATCAGGCATTGATATTAATGTTTGTATAGGCTTCCTGGCCATATTCTCCATCATCATCACATTGGGTGGTATGAAGGTAATCGGTTATACCGATGTTATCCAGGTGTTCTTCCTGGTACTGGGTGGTTTGGTTGCAAGTTATATCGCGCTTAATTTGTTAAGTGAAAAATCAGGCACCTCGGGTATACTTAATGGCCTTGCTATTTTGAAAAGCCATGCCAGCGATCACTTCCATATGATATTTAAAAAAGACAATCCTAACTATCTGGATCTGCCGGGCTTATCTGTGCTGATCGGTGGTATGTGGATTGTGAACCTAAACTACTGGGGTTGTAACCAATACATTACCCAACGTGCCCTGGGCGCTAACCTGAAAACTGCGCGCGGTGGTTTATTATTTGGTGCATTCTTGAAAATCCTGATGCCGGTAATTGTGGTTATTCCGGGTATTGCAGCTTATGTACTTTACCAAAAAGGCATGTTCCACCAGGAAATGTTAAGCTCAAAAGGCGTACTGGATGTAAATAAGGCTTATCCGTCATTACTTGATCTGTTACCAGCCGGCTTAAAAGGTTTGTCATTTGCAGCGCTTACTGCGGCAATTGTAGCATCATTGGCAGGTAAGGCAAATAGTATTGCTACCATCTTTACGCTTGATATTTATAAAAAGGCAATTAAGCCTGATGCAAACGACCGCCAGTTGGTAACACTGGGTAAATTATCAGTTGTTGTGGCTATGCTGTTAGGTGTGGTAATGTCATTACTTATCGGCGAGCAGTTGATGGGCGAAGGTAAACAAGGCTTTCAGTACATCCAGGAATACACAGGCTTTGTGTCGCCGGGTATCCTGGCCATGTTCCTGTTAGGCTTTTTCTGGAAAAAGGCTACTTCTAACGCAGCGTTGTTTTCAACAATCGGTGGTTTTGTGTTCTCTGTGTTTTTCAAGTTTCTGCCGCGGTTTGCCGATCTTAAGTTTTTAGCGCCTTATGGCTTCTCAAAACTTAATGCCGAAAACTTGTATGAAATACCATTTCTTGACCGTATGGGCTTTGTATTTATCATATGCGTTATCGGGATGTACATTATTTCTAAAATTGAAACGGCCAATGGCAAGGTGCCTAACGGGCTTGAAGTTGATACCAGCATGTTTAAAACATCAAGGGCATTTACTGCAGGTTCGTTAATAGTTGCAGGTATTTTGGTAGCTATCTATACCATTTTCTGGTAGTAACTCTTTTAATACATAGCCGATACAATTATATTTTAGCTTAATCTTGGAAGCGGCAGTTAATTACTGCCGCTCTTTATTTAACAGCATGGTATCCGTAATTAATAGATTTTGTAAGCTGGTGATTAAAGTATTGTTTTTAATACCCTTGCTATGCAGTTGTATAGTGTATGCACAAACAAGCACCATTGCCAATAATGGCTGGGCACAAAATTCGGTTAATACGGTTATCTTCCGAAAAAACGCATTGGTTAGCTTTGGCAATACGCAATATGCTGCATTTTACGATGCCGATGCTTATGTGGTTATTGCCAAAAGGAAATCAGGTAGCACCAACTGGATAGGTAAGCGCAGTAACTATAAAGGCGATGCTACCGACGCGCATAAAAGCATCAGCATTATGGTTGATGGCGAAGGTTACCTGCATGTAGCATGGGGGCATCATAATGAACCATTGAATTATTGCATGAGCATTCGCCCGGGAGGTATTGAACTGGGTCCGAAACGATCAATGACCGGTGCCAATGAAAGCAAAGTGACCTATCCCGAATTTTACCGGATGGCCAATGGCAACCTGCTTTTCTTTTATCGTGATGGCCAGTCGGGAAATGGTAGCCTGATCCTCGATGCTTACAACCTCAAAACACACAGCTGGAAACGTATTCAGGATAAATTGATTGACGGCGAAGGCCAGCGAAATGCTTACTGGCAAATAGCGGTTGATAAAGGCATTATTCATTTATCGTGGGTGTGGCGGGAATCGCCTGACGTAGCCAGTAACCACGATCTGTGCTACGCGCTCTCAAAAGACGGCGGCCTTACCTGGCAAAAATCTACCGGCGAAAAATACCAGTTACCTATTACAGCAGCTACAGCCGAGTATGCTTGTAAAATACCACAAAACAGCGAGCTTATTAATCAAACATCCATGTTTGCCGATGCAGGGGGCCAGCCTTACATTGCCACTTACTGGCGCGAACAGGACTCAAAAATTCCACAATATCATATTGTATATAAAACTGCGGATAAGTGGCATGTTGCCGATCTTGGCTTTAGAAAAACGGCATTTAGTTTAAGTGGTTCAGGCACCAAAAGTATACCGATCTCACGCCCGCAGATTGTAGCCTGGAAAAAAGGAAGCAGTTTGGCAGCCGCATTAATTTTCAGGGATGATGAACGGGATGACAAAGTATCCATAGCTGTTAGTCATGATCTCAGTAAGGGAAAATGGCAAGTCAGCGATCTGACAAATACTTCGGTAGGTTCGTGGGAACCCACTTACGACACCCAATTGTGGAAACAGAAGCAAGTATTAGATCTGTTTGTGCAAAAAAACATCCAGGTTGACGGAGAGGGTAAGGCAAACTTAGCACCCCAGCCCGTGCAGGTGTTAGAATGTCAGCCCGGTACTGTTAAGTAAAATCCTTAACTGATCAGATTAGTAGGATTAGGTATGAAATTTAAAAAAGCCTGAAACTTGGCGTAGTAGTTCTGCATATTAAGGTGATAGTAAAAAGCACCGCGTTTTGAACTTGATTTGTCTTTTTCGCCCTGCTTAATTAAAAGCCCCGTTGATAATACCCGCTTGCTGAAATTTCGCTTATCAATAGTGGTGTTATATACGCTCTCGTAAAGTATCTGCAATTGCGGTATGGTGAATCTGCTTGGCAGTAGCTCAAATAATAATGGGTGTAGAGCAGCCTTATAACGTATGCGTTTCAAAGCCATTTCAACCATTTCCTGCTGGTCAAAAATAAGCTTGGGCATTCTTTTTAATGAAAACCATTCTGCATGGTAATCATCATTTAACTGTTGCTCATATTTATGAATATCAATTAAGGCAAAGTAAGCCGTTGATATGGTACGTTCAAGCGGGTCGCGGTTAGGGTCACTAAAGGTATGCAGTTGTTCAAGATACATGCCGTCAAGCCCGGTCAGTTGTTTTAAAACCCTGTTCGATGCCTGTTCAAGGCTTTCATTGCTTTTGGCAAAACCGCCCATTAAACTCCACTTGCCTTTCTCTGGTTGAAAGCCGCGCTTAATCAGTAATATTTTCAAAGTTTCGCCATCAAAGCCAAAAACAAGACAATCGATCGCCTGTACAATACGCGCTTCCTCGCTATAACCAGTCATTAAATAATAGTAAGTGATATACTGTAAAAATAACACTTTTAGCTGATAATATATTACTTATTATGCAATGAAGCGCGGAGTGATATCTTTTACAAACGTTGAACAGGTGGTGTGATTTTTTTTAAGTGTTATTATAACAGTTATGCATTTCTTTTTTACCTTAGATATTAAAAGCCACTAATGGCTGCACCAATTGCAATAAAACCCGGGATAGAGATAAAAGAGCCGCACCGGTTAACCGATGCGATATTGTGCATATGTTCAGCTTATGTATTTAATTGCTAATGCTCATGTCTGTTCCTGTAAAACCTTTTATACCAGCAGCCTGCATGGCATACCCATGCAGCTGACTTAAATGTATATGAAACTTAAAAAATACGCAGCCATCATAGCCTTGTTAATTCTTTACGCTCCTGCAAAACTGCGGGCACAGAAAATGGATGGCGGTAAGTTGTTTAATGATAACTGGAAGTTCCATTCTGGTGATACGGCAATTAACAAAACTTTATGGCGCACAGTAGAGCTGCCACATGACTGGAGTATTGAAGGCCCCTTCAGCGAAGAATGGGCAAGCGCTACCGGTTATTTACCCGGCGGAATTGGCTGGTATAAGAAAAGTTTTTCTGCCGATGCCAGCTGGCAATCAAAAAAAGTAAGTATCTATTTTGACGGGGTTTATAAAAACAGCGAAGTATGGATCAATGGCCATTATCTGGGTAAACGACCTAACGGATTTATTCCGTTTGAGTATGATCTGACACCTTATATTAACTATAATAAACCCAACTCCATCATTGTTAAAGCAGACCATTCGGAGTTTGCAGATTCACGCTGGTATACAGGTAGCGGTATTTACCGCAATGTTTACCTGATTGTAAAAGATTCGGTAAATATCCATCCCTGGGATGTGGCGTTTTCTACTCCCGATGTAACTGCTGAAAAAGCAATTATTAAAGTTAATGCAGAGGTTAATAATACGCTGAAGGCACCTGCGCGTGTTTCGGTAAAAATTAACCTTCTGAATGCAAAAGGTGTTGCTGCTACAAAAACAATTAGCGTAAACGCCAGGCCGGGTAAAAACGCAATAGTATTCAGCCAACAACTGCAATCGCCGCAATTATGGAGTGTTGACCACCCGCAATTGTACCGTTTGCAATTGCAGGTAATGCGCAACGGTAAGGTCGTAAATGAAGTTAACCAGATGGTAGGGATACGCAGTATTCGTTTCGATAAGGATAACGGTTTTTTCCTGAATGGCGCAAACATGAAGCTTAAAGGTGTTTGTATCCATGATGATGCCGGTGCGCTTGGTGTAGCCGTGCCTCGTGAAGTTTGGGAAAGGCGCCTTGCCATTTTAAAAGAAGGGGGCGTTAACTCTTTAAGGTTAAGCCATAACCCGCATGCCGGTTACCTGTATGATCTGTGTGACAAGATGGGTTTCCTGGTCATGGATGAGGCTTTTGACGAATGGGAGATCGGTAAAAATAAATGGGTAAAAGGCTGGAACGTAGGTACGCCATCAAAAGATGGTTATCACGAATATTTTAAAGAATGGGCGCACCGCGACCTTGCCGACATGGTAAAAAGAAGCCGTAACCATCCATCGATTATATTATGGAGTATCGGCAATGAAATTGATTATCCTAATGACCCCTATACGCATGAAGTGCTGAATACGGGCAGAAATCCCCAGATGTATGGAAAGGGCTATCTTCCCGATCATCCTTCAGCGGCAGCACTTAAGACCATAGCTAAAGATCTGGTCAAAGTAGTTAAAGAGGTTGACCGCACAAGGCCTGTTACGGCGGCCTTAGCTGGAGTGGTAATGTCTAACGAGGTGGGTTACCCGGAGGAGTTAGATGTTGTTGGTTATAACTACCAGGAGTACCGCTATGCAGAAGATCATAAAAAATATTCTAACCGCATTATTTACGGCAGCGAGAATGGCATGGCCAAGAAGGCGTGGAATGCGGTTGATTCAAACAAATACATTTCTGCTCAATACCTGTGGACCGGTATAGATTACCTTGGAGAGGCGGGAAAGTGGCCGCAACGTAGCAATGGCGCGGGTTTGCTGGATCTGGCTGGTTTCAAAAAGCCGGAATATTTTTACAGGCAAAGCCTGTGGGCTGCAAAACCAATGGTATATGTAGCTGCAAGAGAACTTAAACAAAACCAGGATAACGGTATCTGGAGTCACCGCAGTGTACAGCCAACGTGGAACTGGGATGCAGGTGCCAAATTAAGAATAGAATGCTTTACCAATTGCCAGGCAGCCGAATTGTTCCTTAACGGTAAATCGTTGGGGAAACAGTTGCGTGATACGGCAAATAACCAGATGCCTGCCTGGAATGTAGATTATCAGGCTGGCGAATTGCTGGTTAAAGGATATAACGATGGGAAACAGGTATCGGCATTTGTGCTGAAAACTGCCGGAGAACCTTCGGCTATAGCTGCGACTGCCGATCATTTAGCGTTTAGCGGACCCGGAAAACACCTTAGCCAGGTAGAGATACAGGTGACGGACAAAAATGGCATTCCGGTTTATAGTGCTGATAACGAAATTAACGTGGAGGTATCTGGTAATGCCAGGCTACTTGGGCTGGAAAGCGGCAGTACATCAAGTCACGAAAGTTATCAGTCGCCTAAACGGAAGGCGCTGCATGGCAAACTATTAGCCTATATCGAAACCAATGGCAAGCCCGGCGATGTGCAGGTTAGTATTTCTTCGGCCGGTATCCGCCCTGCTCTAATCAAACTCAAAACAAAATAAAACAAAAAGCCACTATTGCTCATGAGAAAAATAAAATACCTGTTCATTTTAATGTTGTTCGTATTCGCCGGCAACATTCAGGCCCAGAAACTACAGCATACATTTGCACTTGCCGACTCGGTCTTTTTGCTGGATGGAAAACCTTTCCAGATGATCAGCGGCGAAATGCATTACCCGCGCATCCCGCGCGAGGCATGGCGCGCAAGGATGAAAATGGCTAAAGCTATGGGGTTAAATACTATTGGCACCTACGTTTTCTGGAACCTGCACGAGCCGCAGAAAGGCAAGTTTGATTTTCAGGGCAATAATGATATTGCCGAATTTGTGAAAATAGCGAAGGAAGAAGGCCTTTGGGTAATATTGCGCCCAAGCCCTTATGTATGCGCCGAGTGGGAATTTGGCGGTTATCCTTACTGGTTGCAAAACGAAAAAGGCTTGGTAGTGCGTAGTAAAGAGGCGCAATACCTTAAAGAGTATGAGACCTACATCAAAGAAGTAGGAAAGAAATTGGCACCGCTTCAGATCAATCACGGTGGTAACATCCTGATGGTTCAGATCGAGAACGAATACGGATCTTACGGGAGCGACAAAGATTACCTGGCCATCAACCAGAAGATGTTTAAAGATGCCGGTTTCGATGGCTTGCTTTACACCTGCGACCCTGCACCGGATCTGGTAAAAGGACATTTGCCGGGCTTGTTACCCGCAGTAAACGGCTTGGATAATCCTAAAAAGGTAAAACAGCTGATCCGTGAAAATCACAATGGTAAAGGGCCGTTTTATATTGCCGAATGGTATCCGGCTTGGTTTGATTGGTGGGGAACTAAACACCATACTGTTCCTGCCGAACAATATGCAGGCCATTTAGATTCGGTACTGGCAGCGGGTATATCCATCAACATGTATATGTTTCATGGCGGCACAACCCGTGCTTTTATGAATGGGGCCAATTACAAAGATGATACCCCTTACGAGCCTCAGGTAAGCAGCTACGACTATGATGCACCTTTGGACGAGGCAGGTAACGCAACGCCCAAATTTATGGCTTTCAGGGAGGTGATAGAAAAGCATTTGGCTCCGGGTGTAAAATTGCCTGCCGTTCCGGCTGCTAAACCAGCAATGGCTATACCTGCAATAAAACTTAACCACGCTGCGCCACTTTTACAAAATTTGCCCGTGGCAATCAGTAATAAAACGCCGTTAACTTTTGAAGATTTACAACAAGACTATGGCTATGTACTTTATCGCACAAAAATTAAAGGCAGCCGTAAGGGGCAGTTGTTAATTAAAGGGCTAAGGGATTATGCCGTAATAATGGTTAACGGAAAAACGGTAGGTACGCTTGACAGACGGCTTAAACAGGATAGCATGAACGTTACATTACCTGCAGGTACGGTAACGCTTGATATTTTGGTGGAGAATCTGGGCCGTATCAATTTTGGTAAATACCTGCTTGATAATAAAAAAGGTATCACGGGATCAGTGTCATTTAACCAGGCAGAAATTAAAGGCTGGCAAATGTACAAGTTGCCATTTGCTGCTGTAAACCAGGTGAAATTTGGTGGTGTGGCTAAAGCGTCTGGGGTGCCAATGTTACAAAAAGGCACTTTCTCTTTAAACACTGTGAAAGATACCTACTTTGACATGAGTAACTGGGGCAAAGGCGTAGTATGGATCAACGGACATAACCTTGGGCGCTACTGGCGTGTAGGCCCGCAGCAAACCTTATATGTTCCGGCCGAGTGGTTAAAGAAAGGCATTAACGAAGTAGTTGTTTTTGACCTGCTTAAATCTCAAAGTACCTTAACTGCTGTTGATAAGCCAATTTTAGACAAGTTAAATAACTAAAAGCCTTTAGTAAGGTATAACGAAAAGGATCTGTCATAATATGGCAGATCCTTTTTTGCTGTAAAATCAACACTTAAAGCAACCGGTCATTGCCTTTATTGTATGATTTAATAATATAAATCCTAAAAGGCTTATAATGCTATTAAATTTAAAGTGTTATTATAACAATTAAAAATCTTCTTATATTGTACAAGTTTTGGAGTAACCACCAAAAAACCAATTAGCCCTAAATACCAGATCAGTATTATGCTGTATCACAAACTTGAATAATTTTATGAGAACACCTGCAACAAAACTTTTGCCTGCTTTTATAGCAGTAATTGCCTTAGTCAATCAATCGTGCAAGGGACCTGCGCAAAAAAAAGATAGTAAGGATACCGCTGCTATTGAGGCTGCCATACCAGACTCTGCCAATTTTAACAGCACGGTAGATGGTAAAAAAACGCATTTGTATTTATTGACCAATAAAAATGGTGTAAAGGCAGCCATTACCAATTATGGCGGCAGGGTAGTAAGTTTATTGGTGCCTGATAAAAGCGGTGCATTTAAGGATGTGGTTTTAGGATATGATAATGTAAAGTCATACCAAAAGAAAAAAGAACCGTTTTTTGGTGCGCTGATAGGCAGATACGGTAACCGTATTGGTAAAGGCAAATTCACATTGAACGGGAAGCAGTATCAGCTTGATGTAAATGACAGCCTGAATACCTTGCATGGGGGCTTTAAAGGATTTAACGCGCAGGTTTGGGATGCTAAGCAATCAGACAATCATACGCTGCAGCTTTCTTACACTTCAAAAGACGGTGAGGGCGGCTATCCGGGTAATTTAAATGTTAAAGTGACTTATACCCTACAGGATGATAACTCACTGAAAATTGATTACAGCGCAACGGCAGATCAGCCGACGGTGGTAAATCTTACCAACCACAGCTATTTCAACCTTAATGGTGCTGGCAACAAAACC
Organism: Mucilaginibacter sp. KACC 22063; assembly: GCF_028736115.1. Taxonomy (NCBI): domain Bacteria; kingdom Pseudomonadati; phylum Bacteroidota; class Sphingobacteriia; order Sphingobacteriales; family Sphingobacteriaceae; genus Mucilaginibacter; species Mucilaginibacter florum. The sequence continues at coordinate 805,099 of NZ_CP117877.1, forward strand.
ATCCTTGACGATTCATTAAAAATTGACGCTGATAAATTTACACCGGTAGATAATACCTTGATTCCAACCGGTGAGCTAAAAGATGTTAAAGGAACGCCGTTCGACTTTACTAAGTTTAAAACTATTGGCCAGGATATTGATAAGCAGGATGAGCAGCTGAAAAATGGAAAGGGTTATGATCACAATTTCGTATTGAACAAGCATACCCTGAGTACATCTATTGCTACGGTTAAAAGCCCTTCAACCGGTATTGTGCTGGACGTTTATACCGAAGAACCAGGGATTCAGTTTTACAGTGGTAATTTCCTGACTGGGAAAGATACTGATGGTAAAGGCGGTGTTGCTTACGGTCATCGTTCTGCTTTATGCCTGGAAACACAGCATTTTCCTGATTCGCCTAATAAGCCGTCTTTCCCAAGCACTACGCTTAACCCGGGCCAAACTTATCATACGACTACTATCTATAAATTTTCAGTAAGCAAATAATCTTTCAAACGCATTAAATGAAAACACATTTACTGAAAGCGCTTAGCGTATTGTTGTTAAGCTCATCGCTGATAAAGGCGCAAACTACTATTAAGGTAGACCTAAATAATGCCTCGGCTAATCCCACCATCAGTAAGTATATCTATAGCCATTTTGCCGAGCATTTAGGGCGTGGTATTTATGATGGCTTTTATGTAGGCGATACATCGAAAATACCTAACACCAATGGGGTACGTAATGATGTCATTGCAGCCTTGAAAAAAATGAAGATCCCGTCGTTAAGATGGCCGGGCGGTTGTTTTGCCGATACCTATCATTGGCGCGATGGAATAGGGCCTAAAAATCAAAGGCCGGCTATCGTTAATAAATGGTGGGGCGGTGTAGTGGAAGACAATAGTTTTGGTACGCACGACTTCCTGAATATGTGCGAGCTTTTAGGTGCAGAGCCTTATGTATCTGGCAATGTTGGCAGCGGTACCGTTCAGGAACTTGCAGATTGGATCCAATACACCAGTTCAGATAATAAAAACCCAATGTCGGATTTGCGCAAAGCTAACGGCCGCGAAAAGCCCTGGAGCGTTAAATTCTGGGGGGTAGGTAACGAGGCCTGGGGCTGCGGCGGTAATATGACACCAGAATACTATTCGAACGAGTTTAGAAAGTATTCCACCTTTATGGGTAGCTCTGAAGGGAAAACCAAAATATTCAGGGTGGCATCTGGCGCCAGCGATGATGATTACAACTGGACTGAAACCTTGATGAAAAACATCCCTCATGGATTAATTGAGGGCGTAGCTGTGCATCATTACGCGGTTATCGGCTGGAATAGTAAAGGTCCGGCAACGGGCTTTAACGAGCAGCAGTATTTTACTACCATGCAACGCGCGCTGCAAATGGATTCACTGGTGACCAAACATGCGCGTATTATGGACAAGTATGATGCTAAAAAGCAGATCGCCCTTGTTGTGGACGAATGGGGCGGTTGGTATGACGTAGAACCTGGCACCAATCCCGGATTTCTGTATCAGCAAAACACCATGCGCGATGCCATGATAGCAGGTACTACGCTCAATATTTTTAACAACCATGCCGACCGTGTGCGTATGGCTAACCTCGCACAATGTGTAAATGTGCTGCAGGCTGTTATCCTTACTAATAAGCAAAAGATGATCCTGACGCCTACGTATTATGTTATGGAAATGTATAACGTACACCAGGATGCTACGCTGATACCAACCCACGTAAGCGAAACCGAATACACTTTCGGAAAAGATAAATTACCTGCCGTATCTGCATCTGCTTCTAAAGATAAAGCAGGTGTGGTGCATATCTCGTTAACAAATATCGACCCGGCTAAAAAGCAGAAAGTGACACTTACCTTAGATGGACAAAACTTTAAAGGAGTAAGCGGCAGGATCCTGACTTCGGCAAAAGTGGGCGATTGCAATACTTTTAACGATCCTGAAAAGATTAAAACTGTAGCATTTAATAATGCAGTTTTGAAGGGCAATACATTAGAGGTTACTTTGCCTGCAATTTCAGTAGTTGTACTTACACTTAATTAAACCTGTTGTATTAAAATGAAATTTCTTTCTCTATCTGCACTGTTATTGTTATCAGGCATCAGCTTTACAAAAGCCCAGCCGGTTAACAAACTGAATTATGTGATTAAAGCAGACAGTATAAAAGCGCATGTACAGCCAACTATGTACGGTATCTTTTTTGAAGACATCAACATGGCGGCAGATGGCGGCGTTTATGCAGAGTTGGTAAAGAACCGGTCTTTCGAGTTTAATGATAACCTGATGGGCTGGGCAAAGCAAAAGAAAAATGGCGGTAATGGTACAGTTACTGTTGTTGACCGTGCGAAAGAGCGCCCGGAAAACCCGCATTATATCACGCTTGCAGTTAATACAAACTCAGGATACTTTGGCTTATCTAATGAAGGTTTCCGCGGAATGGGGATCAAAGCAGACGAAACTTATAACTTTTCAGTTTTTGCCCACCAGCATGACATAACTAATCCGGTAAAATTAGCGATAGAGCTGCATGATTCTACCGGCGTTGTTATTGGCAGGGCTAGCCTTAATCCTGTGGGTAAAGAATGGAAGCGTTACCATGTAAGTTTTAAGGCAACAGCTACCACTTTAAAAGCGCAATTGTATCTGTGGTGCAGCCATAAAGGAAGCATTGACCTGGATATGGTTTCGCTTTTCCCGCAGCATACCTGGAAAAACCGTCCGGGTGGGCTTAGAGCCGATCTGGTGCAAAAGCTTTATGACCTTCATCCGGGCTTTTTAAGGTTCCCGGGTGGATGTATCGTAGAGGGGCGAGATCTGGCCAACCGTTACCAATGGAAAAAAACGATAGGAGACGTTGATAAGCGTGAAAATATTATTAACCGTTGGAATGTTGAATTTAAGCACCGCTTAACTCCCGACTACTATCAAACATTCGGCTTAGGTTTTATGGAGTACTTTATGCTTGCAGAAGATATTGGTGCCTCACCGCTGCCTATCTTGAATTGCGGCATGGCATGTCAGTACAATACCGGCCAGCTGGTACCGCTTAATCAGATCGATCCTTATATTCAGGATGCCCTAGACTTGATAGAATTTGCAAACGGATCAGCGGATACCAAATGGGGAAGGTTGCGTATATCACTCGGGCATCCGAAACCATTCAACCTGAAACTAATGGGTGTTGGAAACGAGCAGTGGGGCGAGCAGTATATTGAGAGATGGAAGGTGTTTGAGAAAGCCATTAAACAGAAATATCCTTACATGCAGTTGGTATCAAGTGCAGGGCCAGATCCATCTGGGCCTAAATTCGATTACCTGAATGCTACACTACGTGGTTTTAATGCGGATATTTTGGATGAACACTATTACCGTAACCCGGAATGGTTCCTGAAAAACGTTAAACGCTATGATGATTACGACCGCAAAGGATCAAAAATATTTGCCGGTGAATACGCGGCGCAGAGCGGTGATATAGGCAGTCCTAAAAATAAAAATAACTGGGAATGCGCCATGTCAGAAGCGGCTTTCATGACAGGGTTAGAGCGTAATGCCGATGTTGTGATAATGGCATCTTACGCACCTTTGCTTGCAAAGGTAGATGCCTGGCAATGGACACCGGATTTGATCTGGTTTGATAACCTTACCTCATACGGTACACCTAACTATTATGTGCAGCAGCTTTATTCGGTAAACAAAGGAACTGATGTTGTTCCTATTACCCTTGGCGGGCAGGCAGTAACCGGTCAGCAGGGGCAATTTGCATCAGCCGTGCTTGATAAAAAGACGAACGAACTGGTGATTAAAGTGATTAATACCAGTAAAGATAAATCAACCGCCTCTTTTGATATTACAGGCGTAAACGGTTTTAAAAGTGAAGGCTTACTTACCACACTGCAAAGTGATGATCTGGATATCCAAAACTCGATCAGCAAGCCGGAGGCTATTAAGCCTGTAACCCGCAACATGAAAGTTTCAGGTAAAGAGCTGTCGTTAGAATTAAAACCATATTCATTTAATATTTTAAGGCTTAAAATGGCTAATTAATCTGCCCATATAATAATCTTTAAGAACATTTCTCTGATCATATTAGCATGCGATACATTCCTGATTTTAATAAAATAAACTCATTCAGCAAGACCCGGTTATCAGTGTTGCTGCTCTTGTTGTTCTTGTGTTCAAGTACGCTGTTAAAAGCTCAAAATGCAGGTAAAACTTCATCGCCGTATAAAGCTTACTTGTTCGTTTATTTTACAGGTAATGATAAAAACCAGGAAGCGGTACACTATGCTATCAGTGCTGATGGTTATCATTACTGGGCGTTAAATCAGGATAAGCCCATTCTTAACAGCGCAACCATCAGTGAAACAGGAGGTATCCGCGATCCGCATATCCTACGCGGGCAGGATGGTAAAACTTTCTATATGGTGGCTACGGATATGGTATCTGCCAAAGGCTGGAGCTCTAATCGCGGTATGGTATTGTTAAAGTCAACGGATTTGATTCACTGGAAATCTACTGCCATTAATATCCAGAAATCATATGCAGGCCAGGATAGCCTTTTACGTGTTTGGGCGCCACAAACTATCTATGATCCGGTTGCGAAAAAATACATGATCTACTTCTCGTTGAAGTATGGCAGTCAGCCCGACAAGATCTACTATGCCTATGCTAATAACGATTTTACTGCATTGGAAACCAAACCCCAGCAATTATTTTATAGCCCCGATAATGCCGCCTGTATAGATGGCGACATTGTTGAGAAAGGTGGTAAATATTACCTTTTCTTTAAAACTGAAGACCGCCAGCCGGGGATTAAAATTGCTGTTTCAGACCGCCTAACCGGAGGTTATAAAATGCAAAGTGAAGATTACGTACAGCAAACCAACTTACCGGTTGAAGGTGCCGGGACGTTTAAGTTAAATGATGGAAGCGGTTATATATTGATGTATGATATGTATACCAGTGGCCGTTACCAGTTTACAAAAACTACTGATTTAAAGAACTTCAAAGCAGTGGATAACGAGGTAAGCATGAACTTTCACCCAAGGCATGGTACGGTGATGCCTATCACTTCATCAGAGGCGCAAAGCTTGGTGAGTAAGTGGTTGTCACCTGCAGATGTGTTTCAAACCATGCAGGCAAAGGGTGTTAAGATCAATAATATCAAGTTAGATACGGCTGCTGCCAAATTATATCTGCCCATAATTCCTGGAGCTAATTTAAAAGCTCTAAAACCAACATTTGCCAAACTGCCTGGTGTAACTGTAAAGCCATTGACAGGTGTTGCTGACTTTTCGAAAGGGCCTGTAAGTTACAGGGTAACCATAACCGGACACCAACCTGTAGACTATAAACTAATTACTGTAGAAAATCATAACCCGGTATTGGCTGGCTATTATGCCGATCCCGAAATATTATATGCCGAAAAAACAGGCAAGTTTTATATCTATCCCACTTCTGATGGTTTTACAGGTTGGTCGGGCACTTATTTTAAAGCGTTCTCTTCACCTGACCTGGTGCATTGGAAAGATAACGGCGTGATATTAGATCTGGCTAAAGATGTAAGCTGGGCAAAACGCAATGCCTGGGCACCCTGCATCATCGAGAAAAAGATCAACGGTAAATACAAATACTTTTATTACTTCTGCGCGGCACAAAGAGTAGGTGTTGCCGTAGCCGATGATCCGCTTGGGCCATTTAAAGATTCGGGTAAACCATTAATTGATAAACTGCCTGAAGGTGTACGCGGCGGCCAGCAGATAGACCCTGATGTGTTTACTGATCCGCAAACGGGTAAAAGTTATTTGTATTGGGGCAACGGCTATATGGCAGGTGCCGAACTAAACGATGACATGACTTCCATTAAAGCCGGTACCACTAAAATTCTAACCCCTGATGATACTTACCGCGAAGGTACTTATGTGTTTTATCGTAATGGTAAATATTATTTCACATGGTCTGAAGATGATACACGCAGCGAAAACTATAAGGTAAGGTATGGTATTGCCGATGGGCCTTTAAGTAAGATCATGGTTCCTGCTAAAAACCTTGTTATCGCTAAGGATAAGGATGCAGGCATATACGGTACGGGGCATAACTCGGTATTGCAAATTCCGGGTAAGGATGAATGGTATTTGGTTTATCACCGCTTTAATTATCCTAAAGGTATTCAGATGGGTGATGCCGCAGGCTGGAACCGCGAAGTTTGTATTGATAAGCTAACTTTTGATGCCAACGGAATGATCAACCAGGTAATACCTACTCATAAAGGGATAGCTCCTGTAAAAATTAATTCGCACAATAGGTAATTAACTGTAAATTAGTTGTTGTCCGGCTAAGTATCCTTAATTAGCGGGCACAACCATTATGACCTTTAAAACCATCACTCAAAAAGCAGCCTTACTACTGCTTGCAGTAGCTTTATTGGTATTTGCAAGACCTGCAAATGCTGCTGTAGTCAATTACCATCGGGATAAAGACGGCGTAACATTTGTTTTAGACAAAGGGCTGATGATGGTAAAGGTGTGTGCAGACGATATCATCCAGGTTAAGTATACCCTCTTAAAATCCTTCCCGGCATTTAATTCATTGGTGGTAAATAATCAATGGAATACAAAAACTCCTTTCAAGGTCGAAACCTTGGGTGATGAAATAGTAATTACTACAGCCCGGCTCAAAGTGCAGGTAAATAAGCAGACCAATGCCATCCGGTATTTTACAAAAGGCGGCCAGCTAATAACCGGCGAAGATGGTGCTAATGGTAAGGCCATGCAAGCAGATACTGTAGCAGGTATAAGCACTTACAACTGCTCTACCCAATTTATCTCACCGTCTAATGAAGCCTTATTTGGCCTGGGTTGCCATCCTACAGATACACTTTCCATCAATTATAAGGGCCGCAACCAGGATATGGCCATCAAGTATATGACCGGTGCCATCCCGGTGTTGTTGTCTACCAAAGGCTATGGGTTAATGTGGGATAATTATTCAGCTTCAAATTTTTACGGCGCCGAAGATTCCAATACCAAGTTTAAGTATGTATCTGAAAGCGGTAAGCAGGTGAACTATTATTTTTTCTACGGGCCATCGTTTGATCATATCATTGATCTGTACCGCACAACCACAGGTAAAGCGCCAATGTTTCCTAAATGGAGCTTTGGCCTGTTCCAGTCGCAAGACAGGTATATGAGCCAGCAGGAGATCATCAGCGTAAAGAACAGGTACCGCAATGCCAATATTCCGGTTGATGTGATTGTGCAGGACTGGTATTACTGGGATCCGCTGCCCATCGGTTCGCATGTAATGAAGCCGGAGCGTTACCCTAATCCCAAAGCAATGGTAGATGAACTGCACAAAGCCAACATACATGGCATGATCTCGATATGGCCGGTATTTGGTAAGGGCACTCCAAATTATGATGCATTGGACAAAATGGGTGGCTTAACCAGTATTACATGGGATAATGTGGTTACCCATACTTTTGACACGTACTATGATGCACATAACCCTAAAGCGCGAGAACTTTACTGGGACCAGGCGCGCGACAGCCTGGTTAAGCGTTATGGCTGGGATGCCTGGTGGGTTGACCAATGCGAACCCGATAACGGCGCTTTGCTTGACGAACGCCGCAAGGCTGATTTTTCGGTAGGCAAGGGGATAGATTATTTTAACACCTATTCATTAGAACACTCCAAAGGTTTATATAAAGGCTGGAGAAGGGATATTCCGGGTAAGCGGGCATTCTTCCTGATCCGTCAGTCTTTCGCAGGCGAACAACGAAATGCGGCTACCTTATGGTCTTCAGATATCAGCTGCTCGTTTGCGGCTTTAAAGTCACAGGTACCGCAGGGAATAAACGCCTGCGTTTCGGGCATCCCTTACTGGACATCAGACATTGGCGGGTACCATTACAACTGGAAAGCGCCTGATTGGTCTAAACCCGAGTTCAGGGAGTTGTTTACGCGCTGGTTCCAGTTTGGAACGTTTAGCCCCATATTCAGGATACATGGTAAAGGCGAACGGGCTATATTTTCAAGCAACTGGGACGAAGCAACCCGAAGCATCCTGTTAAAATATGATAGGCTGCGTTACCGTTTGCTGCCTTATATCTATTCACTTTCGGGCAGGGTAACCATGCAAAACTATACCATCATGCGTTCGCTGGCCTTTGATTTTAGGGATGATGCCAAGGTTTACGATATTCCGGATCAGTACATGTTTGGCCCTGCATTTATGGTGAATCCTGTTACCGAACAATTATACACAGGAGATGACGCTTTGCTTGGTAGACATACCCGCAAGGTATACCTGCCAGTGGGTACGAGCTGGTATGATTTCTGGACAGGGAAAAAATATGAAGGAGGGCAAACCTTAAATGTTAATGTGCCTGTTGAAACCATGCCATTATATGTTAAGGCAGGTTCTATTATACCGATGGGGCCGGTAATGCAATACGCTACCGAGAAACCGGCAAATGTGATCGAGCTTAGGATATATCCGGGAGCAGATGGCCGGTTTCAGTTTTACGAAGACGAGAACGATAACTACAATTACGAAAAAGGTAAATACGCCACCTTTACCCTTAAATGGAATGATAAACTAAAACAATTAAGTATTACAGATACCAAAGGAAACTTTAATGGGATGCTTAAGCAGCGCAAATTGAATATCGTAATTGTTAATGGTATGCATGGCGCAGACAGCGAATCTGCTACTAAGTTTGATAAAACGCTGATATATAAAGGGAAGGCTATGGTGGTGAAGCTGTAAGTTAAAGACGCCGACAATCTGAGATCATGGATATTTCAGGCTGTCGGCTTTTATTTATTTAAAATTCTTACTTCGCAAATCTCCAGTAATCGAAAAACAAAATATCTGTTTCGGCTTTGCCCTTAAATACAAAGTAAATATCATGTACGCCTGTGATTTTCTGTGCTGCTGTAGATACCACCGCCCAGCGGTCGTTACCACCTGTAAGCGGTACTTTTACTGTGCCCAATAATTGCCCGTCGATGCCATCAGCATGCACTTCCATTGATACGTCGCCGTTATGAGTGCTGCCTACGCGGGCATAAAATGACGAAGCACCATCTTTTCCAAAATCTACACTTTTTACTTCGGTATATGCCCCATTCTTTTTAGCGGTAACAAACACGCCTACTTCGGCATTTTGAGATGCCTTAACATTTTCAGACCAGGCAATGGTTTCTGCTTCCACTTTCTCATAGGGGTTTAAAGGCTTCAGGCTTTTGGTAATTCCGGGTTCCATTTTCATTGGTTTAAATGTTCCGTCTTTATTAAAAGCGGCCTCCTGGACACATACCGAACGGTTGAAGCCACTGCCGCCAGGCAAAGAACCGTTATGGTAGAAGAAATAGGTTTTGCCCTTATAATCAGCTATGCCCGGGTGGTTGGTGAAACTTCTACCCTCGGTAGCCATTAATGTGCCCTGATTTTTCCACGGGCCAAGCGGGCTTTTACTGGTCGAATAGCCAATATGTTCAGGCAGCGGGCCGCCTGCCCAGATCAGGTAATACAAACTGTTCCTTTTGTAAAGCCAGGGACCCTCTTCGTAAAGGGTCGGCCTATTGGCAACGCCATCTCTTTTACCAAATGAAGCCTCTGTCATCGGTACGGGCACCGGTTCGCCTTTAACCGAGATCATGTCATCATTTAACTTTGCATAATAGCAATCCGGGTTGCCCCAGTACAAATAAGCCTGCCCATCGTCATCGATATATACAGTTGGGTCGATGTCGCCATTGCTTACACTCACCAACGGTTTGCCAAGCGGATCATAAAAAGGGCCGTAGGGGCTATCTGATACAGCCACCCCAATAGCCGACCGGTGTTTATCCTTTGATTTAACCGGGGCATATAAATAAAACTTGCCATTGCGTTGCACCACCTGTATGGCCCAGGCATCGCCGTTTGACCAATCAAATGTTTTATATCCGGCAACCTGTCCGTGGTCTGTCCAGTTCACCATATCCTCGGTGGTGTACAGCTTCCAGTTATTCATTACAAACCATGTCGAGTTATCCTCGTCATGGCTGGTGTACAGATAAACTTTGCCATTATACACCAGCGGAGCCGGGTCGGCAGTATAGTTGGTTTGTATTATAGGATTTTGCGCAAAGGCAGTTGTTATACAGCCAGCGGCTACAAACAGGCAGGTAGTTAAATGTCGGAAAATGCTTTTCATACAGTAAGGCATTTAGCTTTTGAATGGATCAATCATGCGGATACTGCCATCAGCGTTATGATAAAGTTCAGTTACCTTAACGTTGCGCAGGTGTGTTTTACCTGATAGCTGAGTATCGTGATAAAAAATATACCACTTGCCTTTAAATTCAACTATTGAATGGTGGGTGGTCCAGCCCTCTACAGGTTTCATGAAAACGCCTTTATAAGTAAACGGGCCGTAGGGGTTATTACCTATAGCGTAGCATAAAAAGTGGGTGTCACCTGTTGAATAGGTGAAATAATATTTGCCATGGTATTTATGCATCCATGAGCCTTCAAAAAAGCGGCGGTCGTGGTCTTTGCCCAGCAGTGGCTTGCCTTTTTCGTCAACAATTACCACATCTCTTACTTTGCCTGCAAAGTGTTTCATGTCAGGTGCAAGCATAGCCACCTTGCAGCTAAGCGCAGGTGCATTATCCTGGTGTAAATCTGTTTTAGAACCGTCAGGCTGGTATTGGCCCGTTGCCCAGCGTTGCAGCTGGCCTCCCCATATGCCGCCAAAGTACATATAGCTTTTACCGTTGGTATCAGTAAATACAGCAGGGTCAATGCTGAAACTGCCAGGTATTGGCTTAGGCTCTGCCTTGAATGGGCCGGCAGGATTTTTCGAGGTAGCAACGCCAATGCGAAATACGTCTTGCTTGTCTTTTACCGGGAAGTACAGGTAATAAGTGCCGTTTTTATAAGCGGCATCCGGCGCCCACAATTGCCTGCCCGCCCAGGGAATATCTTTAATGTCCAGCGCAACACCATGATCTGTAACCGGCCCGCCAATTCTGTCTAAAGAAAGGATGTGATAGTCGCGCATGGCAAAATGATCGCCATTATCGTTCTCAGGTATCCCGGCATCGATATCATGCGATGGATAAATGTAGATCTTTCCATTAAATACATGCGCTGATGGGTCGGCAGTATAAATGGATTTAATCAGCGGTTCAGATAAATAGTGGCGTTTGCCCTGTGCAAAACCTGCTTGTACAGATAGTAAGCCTGCTGCAATACCTGCAACAGCAATTTTTTTGATAGCAATGTTGTTCAACATATAATATGGGTACTAATTGGTTTATGGTTAGAAGAAGAACTTTTCATCGATAATTGCAACAGGAGACGGAGCAAATTATCAATACAGTAAATTTATGCAATCGATTGTAAATATATGCAGGTTTATTTATTTTTAACAAGTACAGCATTCATTTAAACCTGAAGATTGCTAACCTAAATTAACCACCATGAGAAAAACACTAACCCTTAGCATAGCTGCTATAGCCATTGCTACCTGTTTTTGTATTGCTTTTAAATCGCCTGATAAGCATTATCAGTATCGTTTCCAAAACCCTCAGTTAAGTATTAGTGATCGCGTTGACGACCTGATCTCCAAAATGACTCTTGAGGAAAAAGTTGGGCAGATGCTTAATACTGCACCCGCAATTGAAAGGTTGGGCATTCCTGCATACAACTGGTGGAACGAGTGTTTGCATGGCGTTGCGCGTACGCCGTTTAAGGTGACAGTTTATCCGCAGGCTATTGCCATGGCTGCAACATGGGATAAGGCTTCTATTCATAACATGGGTAATTATACAGCAGATGAAGGCCGTGCCATTTATAATGAGAGTATGAAGAACGGTAAACATGACATTTACCTCGGCCTGACTTACTGGACACCCAATATTAACATCTTTCGCGATCCGCGTTGGGGTCGGGGTCAGGAAACCTACGGTGAAGATCCGTTTTTGACAGGCGAAATGGGGCGATCATTTGTAACCGGCTTACAAGGTAACGACCCTACATATCTAAAAGCCGCTGGCTGTGCAAAACACTATGCTGTTCATAGCGGACCGGAAGATATACGCCATAAATTTGATACAGACATTAGCGAGTATGACCTGCGCGATACTTACCTGCCTGCTTTTAAAAAACTGGTTGTTAATGCCAAAGTAGCGGGTGTAATGTGTGCTTATAATGCATTCAAGGGACAGCCTTGTTGTGGTAACGACTTGTTGATGAACAGTATACTGCGCGATGAATGGAAGTTTAAAGGCTATGTAACATCAGATTGCGGCGCTATAGACGATTTTTATCAGCAGCATAAAACGCATACGGACGCAGAAAGCGCAGCTGCTGATGCTGTATTGCATGGTACAGATGTGGAGTGTGGAAATGTTACCTATAAATCTTTGGTGCAAGCAGTAAAGGATGGCAGGCTTACCGAAAAGCAACTGGATATATCGTTGAAGAGGCTGTTCACTATACGGTTTCGCCTGGGTATGTTTGACTCGCCCGAGTTAGTTAAATATAACAAAATAGGTAAGGAAGTGCTGGAAGCTCCGGAGCATAAAGCCCTTTCACTAAAAATGGCGCATCAGTCGATGGTGCTGTTGCGTAATGAGCATAACACCCTGCCGCTAAGTAAAAATCTAAAAAAGATAGCAGTTTTAGGGCCTAATGCTGATAATGAAGAAACTGTATTGGGTAATTACAACGGCAGGCCATCGCATATTGTAACTGCGCTTGAAGGTATCAAGACAAAACTTGGCAGCGGTACGGAAGTAGTTTATGATAAAGCGGTTAACTATGTAGGCGATTCAACTAATCATAATGATTTTATCGCACTTATCAATAAAGTGAAAGATGCTGATGCAATTGTGTTTGTTGGCGGCATTTCTCCGCGGTTAGAGGGGGAGGAGATGAAGGTTAATACACCAGGGTTTCATGGTGGCGACCGTACCTCTATTATGCTGCCGCAGGTGCAAACAGATTTGCTTAAAGCGTTAAAGGCTACAGGTAAGCCTGTTGTTTTTGTAATGATGACCGGATCAGCAATTGCTATTCCGTGGGAATCGCAAAATATCTCGGCAATAGTTAATGCATGGTATGGCGGTCAGGCGGCAGGTACAGCACTTGCTGATATTTTATTTGGCGATTATAACCCGGCAGGCAGATTACCCGTGACATTTTATGCAAGCGATAATGATCTGCCATCTTTTACCGACTATTCTATGCGTAACCGTACCTATCGTTACTTTAAAGGCAAGCCACTTTACGGATTTGGCTATGGATTAAGCTACTCGCAGTTTAAGTACAGCAATTTACGTGTACAAGGTACTGTTGTTAAAGGCAAAGAACTATTGGTGCATGTGAACGTGACTAACAACAGCAAAATGGATGGCGAAGAAGTTACAGAGCTATACTTAACACACAAAGGGCTTGCACAGCCAGCACCTATCAGAGTTTTAAAAGGCTTTGAGCGTACATTAATTAAAGCAGGGCAAACAAAGGATGTTATGTTTAAGCTTTCGCCTGAAGATCTTTCTGTTACAGCATCAGACGGGAAGCTGCAAGAGCTTAGCGGCAAGGTGGACATTACGGTAGGTGGTAGCCAGCCTGATGAGAAAACTGCTTTAAATCATAAAACAGTGACTAAAGTAATTTCTATACTGTAATTAGTTTCGAAATAAAGCTGCCTGCATCAAGTACATGATATTTGATGCAGGCAGCTTTGTTTATGGTTCTCCATAGCCAATTGTTATTGAATAAGGCAAGGCATACAATCGATTGCGGAATAGTGGCATTTTAAACCTCTTCGATTGTGCAATACAGTGATTTTCTTAAATCGGATACTTCGCAGGCTAAACATTTCGACCCATGTACAACGTATAAATCTTTAAATACAAAGTACTACCCAAAATATGAGTCACCAAAGTTTATACCCATCAAATATTATCATCAAAAAATGTTTTTGCCTTAATTTTGAACATTTGTAGTATGTTTTTAATCAAAATTTGCATACAAAATCTTTTAAACATCTGAAATTAGCATCATTGCAGCCGGCTAACATCTTCATTACATAAGCCCGGCGCATTATAAACCAATACCAAAATTATAAACCAAAGCGCTCCAACAGAAAGTACGTTCATTGGCGCATATTATGAAATCGATTGCATCTTGGTAATCATATCATAAGCCGCAGCGATGCCTTCTGAAGGATAACAACCTAAAGAGAAGAAGCATATGAAAACTTAATAGGCTTAATGTAAGCCCCTGTCAAGGACAGGTGGTTAAAAACCAATCCTATACTTTAAAAACAAAACCAAGAACATGAGAAAACTTCGACTTTCTAATTTAAAACGCTGGAGAATAAGTCTGTCAATAGCCTTATTAACCATCATATCCATATCTGCACACGCCCAATCTATCTCATTACACGGTAAAATACTTGATGAGAAAGGCGAGCCGCTTCCCGGCGCGACAGTTCGTATTGCAGGAACCAGCACAGGTACGCAAACAGGTGTTAACGGTGAATTTAAACTAAGTGTGCCTGCCGCCACCAAAGCCATCACCATCAGCTTTGTGGGTTATGTAGAGCAGGTAAAAGCCATATCGACAGGCAAACCCGAATTAGGAGCTATTACTTTAATAAAGAGTTCAAGAGATATCAGCGAGGTGGTAGTTATCGGTTACGGTTCGCAAAGGCGCGAAGCTGTTACCGGATCTGTTTCTTCTATCAGCGGCGAACGTACAAGAGACGTTCCTTCACCAAACATCAGCCAGGCGCTACAAGGCCGTTTACCAGGTGTAGACATTCAGCAGACTTCAAGCCAGCCCGGTGCTACTACACAGATACTGATCCGTGGACAGCGTTCACTTACTGCAAGTAATGCACCGCTTGTTGTGTTAGACGGAATTCCGTTTGTAGGCAACATCGGTGATATCAATCCTACTGATATTAAAAGCATCGACATTCTTAAAGATGCATCTGCAACTGCTATTTATGGTTCGCGTGGTGCTAACGGTGTTATTTTAGTAACAACAAACAGGGGGCAAATGGGCGCAAATGCGCGTATCAGCTACAACGCTTATTATGGTATACAAACCCTTTTTGCGCGTTACCCGTTAATGAACGGCCCTCAGTTCTTAGCTTTAAGAAAAGCAGCCGGCTTATATAACAATGCATCAGACGAAGCTGATAACGTAAATACCGACTGGCAAAAATTATTTTACCAGACGGGTGCTATCGATAGCCATGATATAGCTGTATCAGGCGGTAGTGCAACCGGTAGTTATAACGTAGGTGGTGGATATTATACCAACAAAGGACTGATTCCAACACAACAATATACACGTTATTCAATTCGTGGTTCGGTAGATCAAAACGTAGGTAAATATGTGAAAATTGGCTTTACCCTTAACCAGAATTATAACTTAACAACAGGTAACCAGGTATCAGTAGGTAGTGTATTAGGCATTTCGCCATTGGCTAATCCTTACAATGCAGATGGTACTTTAAAAAGGAACATCAATACGCCGCTTACTACAAGCTATGTTCTAACAAAAGATGTGATCAATAACATCAAAGATCAATGGCTTAACCAAACACGTGGTTTCGCCAGCTACAACTCTGCTTATGGCGAGGTTAAAATTCCATGGGTAGAGGGCTTAAAATACCGCGTAAACGTGGGTGGCGATTATATCCAAAGCAATAATGGTAACTACACAGGTGTAGGTATATTAAGTACTACTCCAACAACATCATCAACTGCCGGTATTTCAAATTCGGCAACTTACCACTGGGTAATTGAAAACTTAATGAGTTACGATCGCACATTTGCGCGTAAACACAACCTGAACGTTGTTGCATTATATTCTACTGAGCAAAGCCGTTTTAACAGCTCAAGTTCATCAGCAAAAGATATCCCGGCAGATGCATTCCAGTTTTATAATCTGGGTGCTGCAACCGGCGAGGTAACACTTGGACAAGGTAATTACAGCCAAAGCGGGCTGATGTCGTACATGGCGCGTGCGATCTATTCTTATGATGACCGCTTCTTCTTACAGGCAACCGTTCGTTCAGATGCTTCTTCGGTTTTGGCCCCGGGCCATAAATGGCATACTTATCCGGCTGCATCACTTGGCTGGAACCTGATGAACGAGTCTTTCATGAAAAACGTTAAAACTTTTGATCTGTTAAAACTACGTGTAGGTTACGGTCAGACTTCAAACCAGGCTGTAGGTGCCTACCAAACATTGGGTGCGTTAACTTCACGTAACCAAAACTTTGGTGACACCAACTATGCTACCGGTTACTATGTTACCCAACTGCCAAACGCAAACTTAGGATGGGAGTATTCACAGACATGGAACTACGGTATCGATTTCTCTTTGCTTAATCACCGCTTGTCTGGTAAGTTGGAATACTATTCTACCCGTACCAAAGACCTTTTGCTAAGTGTGGGCCTTCCGCCAACATCTGGTGTAAGCAGCTATACTGCAAACGTTGGTCAAACTCAAAACCGTGGTTTAGAGCTTAGCTTAGATGGTACGATCATCAACAGCAACGGCTGGACCTGGGATCTGGGCTTTAACATCTATGGCAACCGCAACAAGTTAGTTGCCCTTGCTAACGGCCAAACCCGCGACGAAGGAAACTCATGGTTTGTAGGCCATAACATCAACGCTATTTATGATTACAAAAAGATCGGTTTATGGCAACAGGGTGATCCTTACTTAAACATTCTGGAGCCAGGTGGTAATGTGGGTATGATTAAAGTACTTTACACAGGCACTTATAATGCTGATGGTACGCCAACCCGGCCAATTGGTGCGGCAGACCGTCAGATCATAGACGTTGACCCTAAGTTTGAAGGTGGTTTCAATACACGCGTATCTTACAAAAACTTCGACTTTAGCGTAGTAGGTGTATATAAAGATGGTGGTGTATTAATCAGCACGCTTTATGGTTCTGCAGGTTACCTTGACCAGTTAACAGGCCGTAACAATAACGTTAACGTTGATTATTGGACCCCGACCAATACAGGGGCAAGTTATCCGAAACCAGGCGGTATCCTTAGCGGTGATAACCCTAAATACGGAAGCACCCTGGGGTATTTCGACGCTTCATACCTGAAAATTCGCACCATGACATTGGGTTACGATTTCAGCAAGTTAATATCCAAACGCGGTTCAACAAGGCTTCGTGCATACTTTACATTGCAAAACGCATTTGTACTGTTCTCGCCTTACAAAAAGGAGTCTGGAATGGATCCTGAAACCAACTCTTATGGTAACCAGAATGCCGCAGTGCCGCTATCCTATCAGCAACGCCGTTTCCTGACCATCGGTACCAATGCGCCTGCAACCCGCAACTACATTATGGGATTAAGTCTGAATTTTTAACGAAACTATCATGAAGAATTTAACAATTAAAGGCATAACATTAACTGCATTACTGGCTGTTTCGTCATTCGGATGCAAAAAAGTACTGGACGAAACTCCGCGAAGTATTTTTACACCAGACTACTTTAAAACTACGCAAGGTGTTAACGGCGGCCTTACAGCCATGTACTATCACTTACGCAATATTTACGGCCAGGGTTATTATTATAATTCCGGAGTTACAGGTACCGATGAGGCTACCTGGGGACAAAGCGCCGATGGTAACTTCAAAGACATGGATTGTTCTGGTGTGGGTGTAATACTTTCAACCAGCTTTCCGCCAAGCATACCCTGGGGCGAGTGTTTTCCTGACATCAATACTGCCAGCGGTGTAATTGAAAATGCCAGCGCTGCAGGTGTTGCTCCGTCACTGGTGGCAGAAGCTCGCTTCTTTAGGGCATTCGATTATTTTTTACTGGTTCAAACCTATGGTGGTGTTCCGCTTGACCTGGGCGCTGGTGTACTGAAATTTAATACCAACGCTGTACGCACCTCTAAGCGTAATACCGTGCCTGAGGTATATAGCCAGGCAATATTGCCTGATCTGTTGCAGGCGGTGAATGACCTGCCGGATAAACCGCGTGTTACCGGCGGTGTAACCAAAACCGTAGCGCGTTTTTATTTAGCTAAAGCATATTTAACATACGCATGGTGGCTGCAGAACCCTAATGGTATCCCTACTTACCCATCTGCAAACCGTACAGATCCGGGAGGCCATGATGCTTCCTACTATTTCCAAAAAGCTTACGATACTGCAACCAGCGCTATCGATAATGCAAGCTTGGGTGGTTATGCTTTGCAGCCTACATTTTATGATGTAAACGTTGCAACAAATGACCGTAACAGCGAAATGCTGCTTTATGCAGACCATACCCAGACAAGTGAAAAGTACAATGCATCAAGCTTGACTTATGGCAGCGGTGGTGCGCCTGATAACTTTGCAAGCTGGATGCTTACCTGGAACTATCCTAATATCAGCGTTGGTGGTATCAATCCGGTTCAGCGTGAATCAGATCAGCATTTAGGCCGCCCTTGGGTACGTATGGCGCCAACCATTGAGGCGATTAAAAATACCTTTGCCGATAAAGTGAACGACTCGCGTTACGATGGTACCTTCACTACCACCTATCGTGCAAACTGGCCGAAAGGAAATACACCGAATGCCAGCATTAATGGTGCTAACGGATTAAAAATTGTACCTGGCGATGCAGTATATACCTTCCTTGATAATGATAACCCTGCTGTAACTTATGCTGCAAGCGGTACTGGTTATGCTAATGCGGGTGGTGGTATATTACCAGGCAGAGCAGACTATGTGGTAAACCCAAGCAACATTAGCCGTATTGCGTATCCGGGTATATGGAAACTGGGCCCTTACCGTACAGATAGCGGTACCGGACTTGGACAGCCAAACGCTGGTAGCACACGCCCGTTCCCGATTGCTAAGCTTTCTGAATTATACCTGATTGCGGCCGAAGCTGTTGTTAAGGGGGCTGCCCCAACAGCCGGAAGAGGCGCCCGTGACCTGATCAATGTTTTACGTGCCCGTGCAGGTAAATGGCGTTTCAGCAACAATGGTAATACTACCAAAGTAGAGGACGATAGCCAGGCAATGATCGCTGCTACACCGGCAACTATTGATATCAATTATGTTTTGGCAGAACGCTCAAGAGAGTTTTTTGCTGAAGGTAACCGTTGGTATGATTTAGTGAGAACTCAAAAATGGGCAGAGCTGGCAGGAAGCTATACGATTTGCGGTGCTACGTTTAACGATCACAATCCTGTGAAAGTAACCCGTACCATTGATAATCACCTGTACCTGCGGCCTATCCCTCAAGGACAGATTGATGCGTTGGACATGAGCGCGGCAGATAAAGCAGCTTATCAAAATCCGGGATATTAATACTTTGTTTATAGTTGGTTAATCAGGCTGCCCGAGAGGGCAGCCTTTTTCATTTATGAGTTTTTCAAATGTTGGTAATATCAGTAAGATCGAATTTAACAGCCTAATTATCTGTTCATGTAGTGGAGGCTCATTAAATGCAAAATGCCCCGACCAATAACAGCCGAGGCATTCAATCTTTATAAATAGAATTTTATTTCACCCTAAACCAGTCGAAATCTACAAAGCCGCCCGGCTGTTGAGTAGCGTAATTAAACAAGCAGAATTTATTGCCGGTAAACAGTTTGAGGTTAAATACCATTGTTAGCTCATTGCCTAATGCCTTAAATGTGGTATTGTCGAGGCTATACTCGAATTTAGCTTTCTGGCTGGCGTTAGAAACCTGTGCACGCAGGTAAACTTGCGTTGTACTGATCTTTACAGAATCTGTTTCTGTGCCGTTGTTTACCATAACAATGTACCTGTTACCGTTGGTTTGTTTAACGGCTAAATAAGCATAAGGGTTTTGGAAAACGCCGATACCGGCTATATCACCATCTTTCATGTGGCTTACATCTATGCGTGTTGTGCCAGCTGTAGGAATGTTTTGATCATACTTAGCAAAGGGGCGTTGTGTTAATGTATTCCTTGCTTCCATTAAATTAGTAACAGACCGGCTGGTTGTCAGCCTTAAAAAACCAGGCCTTGCACTTAGCGACCAATGTTCAGGATCGGGGTTGTGATTCCAGCCCCATTGCATACCAAGCGCACGTGTGTTAAATTCATCAGAAGTTGGGAACGTTTTGATAGGATAAGTTTTGCCCACATTAGGTTTGCGATAAGTAATTACCGCCTTGCCATTTACACCCACCATTGGCCAGCCATCAACCCATGTAACAGGCTGTAAAGAGGGAAAACGCCCTAACGGGCCTGCATCTACAAAAAGCATGGTCCACCATTCGCCGGTTTGCGTTTGGATTAATGCCCCCTGATGCGTGCCGAAGGTAATACCCTTTGTGGTGTCGCGTAACACAACCTTTTGCTCGTACGGGCCATAAATGTTCTTAGAGCGAAGCGCTACCTGTATGCCATCGCGTCCTCCGTAAGTAGAGTACAGGTAATAATAACCATTAATCTTATAAACGTGCGTCCCTTCAAGACCTGGCCTGATGTCGCCGTTATACACCAGTGAATCTTTTGAAATAGGGGCAAGGTTGGCATCAACCTCGGTGATTGAAATTTTGCTATAACCTTGCGCTACATAAATTTTGCCGTTATCATCAAAAAACAAGCCCGGGTCATAGAAACCTTTAGGTAGTTTTTTCAACTCCCATGGTCCTTCAGGATTTGTTGCCGTACACATAAATCCACCCTCGTTTAAAGTAATAAACAACAGGTAAAATTTACCGTTGTGATATTTCATGCTGGTTGCCCATTGTCCGTGTCCATAACGGTTGCAGCCATCCAGATTGTAACAATCGCCAAAGTCAAAACGAGGAATGGCATTGCTGCAATACGCCCAGTTCACCAGATCCTTCGATTTAAGAATAGTTACCCCCGGGAATATGTACATGGTGGTAGTAACCATGTAATACGTATCATTAACGCGGATCACATCAGGATCAGGAAAGTCTGCCGAAATAACCGGGTTGGTATACGTGCCATTTCCGTTATCACTATGCAGCCCCTGCCCTAAAGCAGGCTTCTGTAATGCAACGATCGTAATGATGAATAAGGAAAGACTTAAGGCTTTTTTTAACATAATTAAGATTTAAAATCTACTGTGAATTGGTTGGTTTAAATATACGTTGCGAGAATAGGTATAAGTCATTTTTCCAAACTTTGAAATCATGTACGCCGGGTTCTACATAAAAGATATGCGGTATGTTATTCTTTTCAAGAAAGTCGTGTGTACGCTGACTGAATGAGATTAAATTGTCTCTATCTCCGCAAGAGATCCAAAGCAGTTTAATTTTCTTCTTAGCCAGTTCAACATCTGGTACTAATGCTTCGGGTGTTTTTGTATTTGGTGCCGAAGAGAAGCCGCCTATCCATGCAAATTTATCCAGATTACCCAGTCCAAAATTTAACGACTGGCCGCCACCCATAGATAAACCGGCGATGGCGCGGTGCTCGCGGTCTGTATAAACCGGATATCTTTTCTGAATGTAAGGGATTAGTGATCCAAGCAAATCTTGCTCAAACGTTGCAAAAGCCTGTACTTTATCGGCAGCCATAATGTTGCCGGTGGCGCGGTCGTTTTTCATGGCGCGTCCGTTTGGTAATACCACAATCATAGGTACAACTTTACCTTCGGCGTATAAATTATCTAATATCACTTCCGGGTGCCCGTTGTGCAGCCATTCATATTCGTCGCCGCCAATGCCATGCAGCAGGTACAGCACCGGGTACTTTTTATGCTTATTATATCCCGGTGGAGTATAGACTAATGCACGCCTTATTGTATCCGTAGTGTTAGACTGATACAAAATCGTATCAATTTTACCGTGAGGTATATTGGTACGAAGCGAGTCAAAACCCTGCGGCGAATGTTGAATTGTGTTTTGTGCTTTGCTACTACTGATACTTACCATCAGTAATGCCGCGCAGATTGCTGTTTTAAATAGTTGTTTCCTCATCTTACTTAGTATTAAAACGAATGCTTTTTATATATGCTGAACCATGACTGCCCGATGGGTATTTAATAAAGATATCCTGATGTCCTGAAACAGGAGTGATCGTTTTAATTGTTTTTTGCCATGTCCCCGGTTTTCCTGCTTTAACTATAAACGAGGCGATCATCTTTCCATTTTGGTTACTCAGGTCATTGATCCACACCTCCAGTTTGGTGTCTTTTGTAGCCATGTTGGTCAGTTCTATCTGATTAGCCGGGCTGTTTTTCTCGCCAAGGTCAACACCTGAGATCATGAACCAGCCGCCATGGTCAGATGTATTAGTTACTGCTTCACCATGATTAGATGATGTTTCTATCCCATAGTAATTGCTGTAACCCTGTGCCGGCATTTCTGTAAAACCGTCTTTAATAATAAAACAATCAAAATCGGCAGGTTTACCTTCGACAAATAAACCAACGCTTGTACCTACCCACGAGTTAAAATTAGGTTGTACACGGTCGAGCGGACGGGCATCAATCTGGGCGCCAACTTTAATCCAATTTTTACGGTCACTGCTGTAATAAGCTGTTAACTCATGTTCAAACCTGGTCAGTTTAAGCCAAACAGGGCCTTTAAATGTCAACGGAGTTTCGCGGATAGCGCTATCAAGGCGGAAAATAACTTTTGCACCGTTATCAAAAGTAGTATACAATCTTACATTAACTTTTTGATTGCCGTTGGTAAGATAGATGCCTGCTTTTGAAGTGTCTTTTGCCTGCATGTCAACCTTGGTAACTGCAGAATAGAAATGGTCGGTTTCCTTTTGAACAATGTGTGTCCGGCCTGCTTTAGGCATCAGCCTTAGCCATCCTTTACGATCAGCGAGTGAATAGTTAACAGATGCTGCCCGGTTGAGAAAATGCCATGCAAGGCTTAGCGATGGGGCATCAAAATAATCTGATTGTGCGCTTCGCCATTTAATGCCTGACTGCGGAAGATTTGGGCGCTCTAAAGGTTTGCTGGTTGGTGCAGAACCCCACGGGCGGTCGCCATCCCATTCTACCCGGTATAAGGCTGTCTGCCTGCCCATACCCGACCAATCGTCGCCTCCATTTTTCTGGTAACTCTGGCCAAGCGTCCACCAGGTGCCATCGGCTAATTGTAAAGGCGCAGAAATGTGATTAGGGCTTCTGAAGGCTGCTTTTGGGTCTGTAATAGGCCTGAAGAAATTACCTAAGCGCTCCCATTTGGTTGAGTCGCTGGTTAATGCTTTTGACCGTAATACATACTGCCCGCCTGTAACGTCCCCGGCAGGGAAGTAATAATAATAGCCATTGCGTTTACACATTACAGGCCCTTCTGCCCAGCTGTATTGCAAATGGCCGTTGATCCAGTCGAGATTGATTACTGAATCAGTCAGCTGGCCATCTCGCCCAATGGCTTGTATGCGGTTAACGTGTTGCCCGTTTTTGATTACCATATACGGTTTGCCGTCATCGTCAATAAAAATAGAATTGTCGTAACCTAATGGGCCTGTTGCTGCCGGTACTTTAACTTCTACCGGGGCAGACCACGGCCCGCGTGGCGAAGGCGCTTTGCAAAACCATTGGCCGTTAGATGAGAAATAGATCCAGTAAGAGCCATAGAAGTAAGTGATAGCCCCCTGCCAAATACCACCCGAAGGGCGGTCGGCAACCATGCCGGCATGCTGGTTAGTTACCACCCGGCTAATGATCTCCCAATGCACCAAATCCTTTGAATGGTAGATGGGCAAATATGGGTTAAAATGGAAGCTTGAACCGCAGTGGTAAAAGTCATCACCAACCTTTAACAACGTAGGGTCGGGGTGGTCGCCGGGTAGTACCGGGTTAACAAATGTTTTAACCGAATTGTAGTAAGCAGATGAGTCTGCATGTTGCACCTGGGCACCTGCAAAGGCTGGCATTAGCAACAGGAAGCTTAAAAAAGGAATGATGTATCGTTTACTTAATTCATCAATAAATCGAACATTGATTTTTAGTGATCCGGGCACCTTAGAATAACGTTTTACCAGATGCATTTTAGTTGGCTGATAGATTTTCATTAGGAACCTAAATTAAAGCGGCATACCTCTACGGACTTGTTCATATCGTTTTTTTGGTGCAACAGATGTTTAAAATGATGTTGTATTTGTAAAATGCTACCGGTAGAAGTAACACTTTTATATACAAGTCGTATAACTCGTATATTACTTAAATTAACAGTTGGTTTATGCCCAATATTTTGTTATTATTACTGAACCAGTATTAACCGGTTACAAACTACACGTATAAAACAAATCAGTATTAAATGAGGCATTTGTGCATTTGTCAGCTTACATGCCATATGTTGTTTTAGTTAAAGGTTATATTTGTAATACCAATTATAAGGCCCAAAAATTCGTAACAAATGCCTGAACTTTTGCGAACGGCGGCCTGCACCTAATGCAAGTTTGAATGTCAAGATTTTACTATTTTAACAGGTATGTCTTTGTAATTGCATTGCTGTTATTGTTTACTGATGCGGGCTTTGCTCAGCAGGATTTAAACTTTACCAATATCAGTACAAAAAGCGGTTTATCGTCTAACACTGTTAATGCTATACTTAAAGATAAATGGGGGCTGATGTGGTTTGCAACTGCTGATGGCCTTAACAGGTATGACGGTACAACCTTTACTGCCTACCGGCATCGGGATAATGACAGCACCAGTTTTCCAGCCAATGAAATCATGTGCCTTTATGAGGATAAATCGGGCAGGTTATGGGTTGGTACGGCCGAAGGGTCGCTTGTATTGTATGACCGTGTACATGATTCATTTAAATCATTTCATCAATATGGATTTGGCAAGGGACAAAGAGGCGAAACCATACGCGCTATAAGTGAAGATCATCTGGGCCGTTTGTGGGTTTCAAGCTATACAGGCTTAAGTATCATTGATTTTAACAAGCATAAAACAACTTTCTTTGTGCTCAATTCCATGTATCCGGATAAGGGTACCATGACGGCGCTTAGCCTTCTGGAAGATAAAAACAACGTAATGTGGATTGGCACTTCCGCGGGTTTGCTGCGTTATAACGAGGCAAGCGGAACTTTTACCCGTTACCTGCATGATGACCGCAACCCTAAAACCATCAGTGCTGATATTGTAAAGGCTTTAGGGAAAGATAATGATGGTAAGTTATGGATCGGTACTGCTAACGGGTTGGATCAGTTAGCGGCTGATGGCGCTTCTTTCAATCATATTATAATCGGCACGGCAGACTCGAAAGTCAATCATAGCATCGTTTATGCAATTGCGGCAGACAAGGCAGACCTTTGGTTAGGCACCGAAGACGGCCTGGTGATACTAAACACCAATAATTACCATGCACGCGTCATCACTCCGCAACCCAGGGAAATGTTCAGTATTTCTGATAAGTCGGTAAGGAATATATTGATCGATAAAAAAGGCATATACTGGATAGGTACTTTTCAGGGAGGCATTAATAAGTATGATAAAAACCTTACCCTATTCAATCACAAAACAAGCAATGCTTTTGATAGCCAGGGGTTAAAATCATCATCTGTAACTTCTTTTGCACAGCTTGATAGCCAGCACATTTTTGTTGGTACAGATAACGGCGGACTGCAATTGTACAACAGCGCCACCGGCCTTTTTAAAACTTATCAGTTAAACACAGCACCTGATGGGGACGGCAAATTATCTGTATTGGCGTTAAAGTATACCAAAAGCGGAAAACTCTGGGTAGGCACTTATCGACAGGGGGTATTTATCGTTGATCCCGTTAGCGGAAATTATCAGCATATTTTATCGGGCAGGGGCAGCATATCACAAAATGATGTGTTTGCCATTGAAGAAGATGAAAAAGGCAGAATTTGGGTTGGTACCAATGGCAAAGGCGTTGATATTTATGATCCGGTTACAAGGCAATTCACTAATTACCGCAGCATATTTGGTAAACAGGTAGCGAAGCAATTAAACATCAATGATTTTATCCGCTCTATGGCTGTTGGCAATAATGGCGATATGTGGGTAGGTACAAGTGGTGGTGGCGTTACAATCTTAAATCTTAACAGCGGTAAAGTAACCTTGCTAAATGAGTGGAACAGTAAGCTTAACAGTAATGTGGTGCTATCCATTTTACGCGACCATAAAGATAATATGTGGCTTGGTACAAACGCGGGTTTTGCCATGATTGACAAAGACCAAAAGCACATTGCTTATTATTCTGAAAAAGATGGCCTCACAAATAACGTTGTTCATAAAATATTAGAAGACAATAATGGCCTGCTTTGGATTACAACG
The DNA here is from genome assembly GCF_028736115.1 of Mucilaginibacter sp. KACC 22063. Taxonomy (NCBI): domain Bacteria; kingdom Pseudomonadati; phylum Bacteroidota; class Sphingobacteriia; order Sphingobacteriales; family Sphingobacteriaceae; genus Mucilaginibacter; species Mucilaginibacter florum. The sequence continues at coordinate 831,383 of NZ_CP117877.1, forward strand.
AATAAAGGGATCAATAATTACGATCCCCGTACCCGGAAATTCAATACTTTTTCTCATCAGAATGGTGTGCAAGACGGCCCTTTCATTAACGGTTCGGGAATAAAAACAGCAGGCGGCCTTTTGTTTTTTGGCGGTATAGATGGGTTTAATTATTTCAATCCGGCAGGGCTACCTAATTTTAAAGAAATTCCGCAGGTATTACTTACTGATTTGCGGGTTGCTAACAATAAAGTTTCGCCAACTGACAAGGGGCCTTTGAAGGAACAGATTGGCCTTGCTAAAGAAATAAAACTGGCTTATGGGCAAAATTTTGCGATAAGTTACGCGGCTGTAAATTATACCAACCCACACCAGGATCAATACTCATATATGCTAAAGGGTTTTGATAAAAACTGGAACTATGTGGGCAGGTCTGCAACTGCTTATTACACCAATATCGATCCGGGTACTTATACCTTTTTAGTTCGCGCCAGCAACAGCTCGGGCACATGGAGCCTTAAACCAACAGCAATTACGGTAAAGATTTTACCCCCATGGTGGCGCACTATTTATGCCTGCTTGTTTTACTTGCTTGCAGGGGTGGGTATACTGTTTTACATCCGCCACAAGGGGATCAAAAAAATTAAAAATGAGCTTGCGCTCGAAGAAGAAAAAAGAGAGTCAAGAAGACTGCATGAACTCGATCTTTCTAAGATTAACTTCCTGACAAATCTTAGTCACGAGTTCCGCACACCAATATCATTGATCATGGCGCCTGTTGATAAGCTGTTATCTATGCAGACCGATCAAAACGTGGCTAAAGAGGTAAATATGATCAACAGAAACGCAAGGCGTTTACTGGTGCTGGTTAATCAACTGCTGGATTTCAGGAAAATGGAAGAGCAGGAGTTGAAACTTAACCTTGCCGAAGGCGATGTAATTGCTTTTATACGGGAAACGGTTGATTCGTTTAAAGATTTGTCTGAGCGAAAGGATATTCAGCTTGTTTTTAACAGTCATACACCGGCTTACTTTACAAATTTCGATAGCGATAAATTAGAGCGGATCATTTTCAATCTTTTATCAAATGCCTTCAAGTTTACGCACGCAGGTGGTAAGATCAGTGTAGCTATTTTGGTGCCGCCACAATCAACCGCCAGTGAAGATTACCTGTTTGAAATTGTAGTATCCGACACAGGAATTGGTATCCCTGAAGATGGGCAGCAAAAGATATTTGAGAGATTTTATCAGCACAGTAATACAAATGAGATCCTAAACCAGGGCACGGGCATAGGTCTATCGATCACAAAAGAGTTTGTAGAATTACACGGCGGACAAATCAACCTTCAAAGCGAACCAGGTAAAGGCACACAGATCCATTTACTATTTCCGTTTAAACCACTTGCGGATATAATATCTGATAGCGATGATGATTTGCTTAATGAATCTGATGGTGGAGAACGTTTATCTGATGAAGCTGCTGACCATGACAAAGAAACCGTTTTATTGGTAGAGGATAATGACGATTTCAGGTTCTATTTGAAGGAAGCTTTAAAAAATCAGTACCGAATTTTAGAAGCTGCCAATGGTAAAGAAGGCTGGCAAAAAGCCTTATCCTGCCACCCTGATCTTATTGTTACCGACATCAGCATGCCGCATATGAATGGTATTGATCTATGCAAAAAGTTAAAAGGCGATAAGCGCACCAGTTTTATCCCGGTAATTTTGCTTACCGCACTTACCGGAGAGCAGGATCAGCTGAGAGGGTTGGAAACAGGAGCTAATGATTACTTAAACAAGCCGTTTAACTTTAGTGTTTTAAGTGCAAAGGTGGCCAATTTGATTAAGCTTAATCAGCACTTAAAAACAGCATTCTCTAAACAAATCCAAATTATACAGCCAGAAGTGCAGATAGAATCTGCAGAAGAAAAGCTGCTGACTAAAGTTGCGCAATTTGTAGATGAAAAACTGAACGATCCGGAATTTTCTATTGAAGAGTTGAGTAAGTATATGGCTATGAGCAGAAGCTCGCTTTATAACAAAATATTTGAGCTAACCGGCCTGCCGCCAATGGAGTATGTGAGGTCGATCAAGTTAAAGAAAGCAGCCGTATTGCTGGCAAAAAGCCAATACACCATAAGGGAAATTGCTTTCATGACAGGGTTTGGGACACCAAGCTACTTCTCGAAATTGTTTAAGGCCAAATACAACATGTCGCCTTCAGAATACTTAACCGTTAAACGTAAAGAATATAAATCAAGCCTGGAAACAGCAGATGTGGAGTAGGCAGGTGCAGAGTTAATGAAAAGATAAAGGCTTGCCATTTATGGCAAGCCTTTTTGATATGGTTAAGGTTTGTCGGTTCTGAAAGGTGCTGCAGGTAAGCCTTCTTTATTGATCAGGTTTGGATTTACCGGATCATCTGCCCAGGCATACCGCACATACATAGGGTGAGGTACTTCGTCGCTGCTTAGGATAATTTTGTTACCTTCTATTTTAGCTTTAGCCCATACAAAAACTTTATCCGCTCCTGCTATGGCAAATTCTTCTGGTTCTTCTCCATCTTGGGTTGTAAGCCCATTGCCAACTGAGCTAAAGCTTACCGTGATGTTGTTGCCATCAACAGTTGCTGATTGAAACACCGGTCCCGTAGCCACAATATCTTTCTCATGGTAGGCTATCTTTTCAGCAATTAAAGCCAGGCGCTGGCCTACTTCTTTTTTACGCTCGGGATGTATATCGTTCCATTCCCCAAGATCAATGGCAACAGCCATACCCGTGTTTGGCATATCCAGTGAACTTGCCTGTGCCTCACGGAATGCTGCCCACTGGCTTTCGGAAGGCAGGTAATTCATCTCCATAAATCCAGGTAATTGCACATATAAAAAAGGTGCGTCCGGCGTTTGCCATTTAGCACGCCAGTCTTTGATCATGGCAGGTTGCAGTTTTGCATACAGGTTTGGATTGCCGGTATTTGATTCGCCCTGGTACCATAAAAAGCCCTTTATGCCATAATTCAACAATGGGTAGATCATGGAATTGTATAACGCTGTTGGCAGGTTTTGTGCAGCTATGCCGCCGCCCTGCCATGCACCACGTTTAGGCACATTTACTAACCCTACTTTGTATTGCCAATAGCCTGTTAAATCAATGGTATCTGCACCGGCAATAAGCTGGTAAGGTTTATCCGGTACAAAGCCACCCTTTCCGGCGTTGTTGGTAACACGTATTACAAACAGATTTTTACCGGCTTTTAACACACCTGCAGGTATGGTGTAACGCCTTTGCGGGTACATGTAACCTGTGTTACCTATTTGTTTACCGTTGATGTACATCACATCGGCATCAACTATACGACCCATGAAAACCTTTGCGGGCGAGTTAGGCATGGCTTGCGGCACGTCAATCTCCCGGCGGTACCAAACTACACCGTCAAGGTTTCTGATACCCTGATCTTCCCAATACCCGGGTATGGCAATCCTTCTCCATTCCTTAGGTTGATAAGCCGGGTCAAACCATTTTTCCTTCATGCCCTTGTCTTCAGCTACGGCAGAAGCACGGTTGACTCCGCCCATTCTTTGCATTTTGTTAATATAAGCGGTATCCCTATTCTTTTCAGCAATTTTGGCTAATTCCGGGAAATCTTTTAAGCTTTCATTACTCATCCAGGCTTCAATAGGAGAGCCACCCCAGCTTGAATTAATCAGGCCTATAGGCACGTGGTATTTTTGATATAAAGCTTCGGCAAAGAAATAGGCGACTGCCGAAAACTCGCCGATATTTTCAGGGTCAGCTTTCTTCCACGAACCACCTGGCACGTCTTGTTGTACATCCTGCATATTGGCTACATTAGCTACCCAAAAATGCCTGATCGCATTATTGTTAGCCTCTGCAACATCTTTAGCGTAGCGTACATTGTGCAGCTCCATTTGATGTACCATGTTCGACTGTCCCGAGCAGATCCATACATCGCCAATTAAAATATCGTCAAGTTCTATCCGGTTGCTGCCTTGTATAGTCATGGTATAAGGCCCACCGGCTTTCATTGCCGGTAATAGCACCTGCCAGTCGCCGCCGCCTGATGCGGTAGTTTTAAAAGATTTGTTTTTAAAGCTTACCGTTACCCTTTCTCCGGGTGCTGCCCAGCCCCATACTTTTACTTTTTTATCACGTTGCAATACCATACCGTTGCTGATCACCTTGGGTAACCGCACCTCTGCATGTAGTGCTACAGATGCCAGCATTAGTAAGCCAAACAGCTTTAAGGCCTTATTCTTCATTGTATAACATTTATGCTTGATTTAAAATCCCGTTTTATTCATTTAATAGCGCAAACGTAAAGCCGGGCTGGTTTATAATTGTATGGCAATATATATAAACATGATATAATTTGCAATCGATTGCATTTTAATTTATTATATCCAAATGAATTTGCCCCATTCAGCGTGATTTAGACCTCTTAACCACATTTAAATGTTATTTGATGTTGCGACCGACATTGTAAAATAAAAATTACATATCTACAATCGATTGCATGTTGAAATTTAAATCTTACCTTGTGCTAACCATTTATTACCTCCATAATCTTATTCTATGGCTAACCTTGTTAAAAGTAGTTGCTTAGGCCTTATTGGGCTTATGTATTTGATGGCATCCTTTACAGCCAACGCACAAACTTTAGATACTACTAAAGGATTAAAAGATTATTACAAAAAGTATTTCCCAATAGGTGTTGCCGTATCTCCGCGCGTGCTTAAGGATCCGCAGCAATCTGCATTGATCATAAAACAATTCAATAGCCTTACGCCCGAGAATGCCATGAAGATGGGCTACATACACCCGGCAGAAAACTATTATAACTGGAAGGATGCAGATTCGATTGTAGCTTTTGCACAGGCGCACGGTATGCGGGTAAGGGGGCACAACCTGTGCTGGCACCAGCAAACGGCACGCTGGATGTTTTATGACAAATCCGGTCAGTTAGTGAGCAAGGATGTGCTTTTACAAAGATTGAAAGATCATATTTTTAAAGTAGTTGGCCGCTATAAAGGGAAGATCTATGCCTGGGATGTGGTGAATGAGGCAATAGATGACGACAGTACGAAGTTTTTGCGTAACTCGCTATGGTACCAGATCTGCGGCGAGGACTTTGTGTATAAAGCATTTGAATATGCACACGAGGCAGACCCTAAAGCCGTATTATTTTATAACGATTATAACACCGAGCGACCCGAAAAGCGGGCACGGATTTACCGTTTGCTGAAAAAGCTTAAAGATGCTCATATACCTGTAAACGGTATCGGGCTTCAGGCACATTGGTCTTTATATGAGCCAAGCCGTAATGAATTGGAAACAACGATACAACAATTTGCTTCGCTTGGCTTACAGGTGCAAATTACCGAGCTGGATATTTCGGTTTATCACTGGGAAAAAAATGACAGGCAGCTTAAACCCGGCGAGGATACTTCTTATTCGCCCGAGCGTATGCAGAAACAAAGTGATAAATACCAGATGGTATTTGAGGTCTTCAGGAAATACCGTAAAAATATTACAGGCGTAACCTTCTGGAACGTGTCTGATAAGTATACCTGGCTGGATAACTATCCTGTGGCCGGACGTAAAAATTATCCATTGCTTTTTGATCAGCAACTAAAACCTAAACCTGCTTACTGGAAAGTGGTAAACTTTTAACCTGATGATTATGAAAAGAATCACAATTTTATTGGCGTTATTCTTATTGTCGCGCTTCGCTATTGCGCAGTCGCCCGGTCATACAGCTTATGTATCTGAAAAAAACGGATCGGGGTTCTTCCCGCTGTTTGCTGGCAGCAATGTGGCTAAGCTTTATGTAGGAGACACAGATTACCCAGGCGTAAAGCATGCTGCTGAGAATCTGTCAGGTGATATCGAGGCTGTTACTGGCACAAAACCTGTAATGTTTAATGATACTAAAGCAGCCGGTAAGCAAGCCGTTATAATTGGCACCATAGGTAAAAGCCAGGTAGTAGATAACTTAATCGCACAGAAAAAACTTAATGTTTCCGGGATTAAAAATAAATGGGAAACTTACCTGATACAAGTGGTTAAAAAGCCATTTCCCGGAGTTGAAAGCGCATTGGTAATTGCCGGAAGCGATAAGCGTGGTACTATCTTTGGTATATATGACCTGTCATCACAGATTGGGGTATCGCCCTGGTATTGGTGGGCAGATGTGCCTGTTAAAAAGAAGAAAGCGATATATGTAAAGCCCGGCCGCTATACAGACGGAGAGCCCGCTGTTAAATACCGCGGCATTTTCATCAACGACGAAGCACCTGCATTCTCAGGTTGGGCCAGGGAAAAATTCGGCGGATTAAATCATAAGGTTTACGAAAAGGTATTTGACCTGATACTGCGTTTAAAGGCTAACTATTTATGGCCCGCCATGTGGGGCAATGCCTTTAATGACGATGATAAGTTAAACCCCGTTATTGCTGATGAGTATGGTGTGGTAATGGGTACTTCGCATCACGAGCCAATGGATCGCTCACAGCAGGAATGGAAACGGTATGGTTCGGGCGAGTGGAATTACGAGGCCAATAAACAGGCATTGCAGGATTTTTGGCGCAAAGGTATCGAAAACATGGGGAGCAAAGAAACCATTGTAACAATGGGTATGCGGGGCGACGGAGATATGCCAATGACAGAGGGAAGCAATATTTCGTTGCTGGAAACCATCGTAAAAGACCAGCGCAAAATTATACAAGAAGTAACCGGAAAAGATGCTTCGCAAACACCACAGATGTGGGCTTTGTATAAGGAAGTGCAGGATTATTATGATAAAGGCATGCGTGTGCCCGACGATGTTACACTTTTGCTTTGCGATGACAACTGGGGCAATATCCGTAAGCAGCCAGCGCTTAATGCAAAACCCCGTAAAGGTGGCTATGGTATCTATTATCACTTTGACTATGTTGGCGGCCCGCGTAATTATAAGTGGTTAAACACAAACCAGATTGCAAAAGCCTGGGAGCAAATGCACCTGGCTTACGAATACAATGCCAGACAGCTATGGGTTGTAAACGTTGGCGACTTAAAGCCTTTGGAGTTCCCGATCAGCTTTTTTATGGATTATGCCTGGAACCCTAACAGGTGGACTGCTAATAAATTGCCTGATTATGTAGTGCAGTGGGCAACGCAGCAGTTTGGCCCGAAACATGCCACCGAGATAGCCCAAATGTTAACGCTATACACAAAGTATAATGCACGCAGAAAACCTGAGCTGCTTGATCAGAACACCTACAGCCTTACAGATTATAATGAGTTTGCTACCGTTGTAGGTGATTATAACGCGCTGCTTGAAAAAGCAGAGAAAATGGATAAGGTTCTACCAAAGGAATACCACGATAGTTTTTACCAGTTAGTTTTACATCCTATACAGGCATGCGCAAATCTTAATGAACTGTATTTTGAAACAGCTAAAAACAGGTATTATGCAGATCATGGAGATGCGCAAAAAGCTAATGCCGCTGCGCAGCGAGTTAAGGATTTGTACGAGAGCGACAAGAAAATTACAGACTATTATAATAATGAATTAGCCGGTGGCAAATGGCACCACATGATGGATCAAACCCACATCGGTTACACTTATTGGCAGGAGCCACGCACCAATAAAATGCCGGCGCTGAAAGTAGTGCCCGATAGTGTGAAAAGTGCCAGTGCTGAAAACCTGCCTGAGTTTAAACCATTGATAAGCAAGCCAATTGCAAAGCCGGTAAACGGCGTATTCACTGAAATGGATGGTTATGTAGCTATGGAAGCAGAGTACTTTACCCGGGCTGTAAACTCTGCAAAAGTTAGCTGGAAAGTTATTCCTGATTATGGGCGAACTTTATCAGGCATTACACCGTGGCCGGTGACGGCAGAAAGAGTTAAACCTGCAAAGGGCATGCCTTGTCTTGAGTATCAAATTACGGCAAAGGATACCGGTAATGTAGAAGTAACTGCTTTTGTATCGCCAACCCTGGATTTCAGAAATAAGGATGGCCTGTTTTACGCGGTATCTATAGACGATGAGGCACCGCAATTAGTAAATATTGCCACCAAGGTAGAGGGCAGGGAATGGTCGGCAGCGGTGAGCGATAACGTCAGGAAACTGGTAACCAAACATCGTATCACTAAGGAAGGAGCGCACACTGTCAAATACTGGATGGTTGACCCGGCAGTAGTATTGCAAAGGCTGGTAGTTAATTTAGGGGGCTTAAAGCCAAGTTACTTAGGGCCGCCGCAGCAATAGCAACGTTATTTTGAGTTGCGGTCTGTTGATGCGCGTTTAATAAGTTTGGGTTTAATGCTGATTACTTTTGGGATGGTTTCTGTATGCTTGTTCTCATGCTCCTGGAAAAACAGGTTGGCAATGGTTTTACCCATGTAAATACTAAACTGATCTACCGTGGTAATTGAGGGGCTGGTTATTTCGGCAAAATTCTCATTAGAATATCCGCAAATGCCTAATTCGGCAGGTACTTTAATATTCAGTGAATTGGCAACCTCAAGCACGCCTAAGGCAGAGAAATCTGAAGTAGAGGCAAATATAGCATCGGGTGGTTCTGCCAAGCTTAATAGTTTGCGTGTGGCTTCGGCACCCAGCTCTTTGGTCCAGGCATTCTCGATGATCAGCTCTTCAATAACCGGCAACTTATGTTTACTAAGCGCCTGCAAATAACCGTTTTTACGCTGCCTGAAAATAGCCAGGTTTTGCGGGCCTTCTAATAAAGCAATACGATGATAACCTTTTTCAATCATGTGGCTTACCGCCTCGAAAGATGCCTGCTCATTGTCGTTAATTACTTTAAGCGTTTCCAGTTCTTCTGCAACACGGTCAAACTGGATAAGCGGGATGTGATGGTTAATCACATTCTCGAGGTGCTTATAGTTTTGGGTATCTACCGAAATAGAAATGATAATACAATCAACATGCTGATTGATCAACGTATTAATGCTTTGCACTTCTTTTTCATAAGATTCATTCGACTGGCAAATGATCAGGTTATAGCCCCTGTGGTAGGAGGCTTCCTCGATACCGGCAATAATGTTTGCGAAAAAATTTTGGTTGATTTTCGGAACTACCACCCCAAGTGTTTTTGTTTGCCCCCTTCGCAAGTTGGATGCAAGAGAATTACGTTGATAATTCATCTCCTCCGCTGTTTTAATAATCAGCTTTTTGGTGGCTTCGTTAACATAGTTGCTATTGTTTAAAGCACGTGATACGGAAGAGGGGGTGACATTCAGCTTTTTAGCAATGTCATAAATGGTAGTTCTCTTTTTTTCTTTCATCGTTAAAAAACAAAAATGGTAAAAATAAATCTCAACAATCGATTGCAGTTTTAAAAATAAAGTTAACTTCGTTGTGTAGACCTAATTTTAATAAAATCATCGCGTAAGTATGTTGCTGTTAGGCATAGACATTGGTACATCGTCGGTAAAGGTTTCTGTAATTGATGCAGAAACTCAAAAATCGATTGCATCTTCACAATACCCGGATCAGGAATCGCCCATCAAATCATTAGAGGTTGGCTGGGCAGAGCAATCGCCGCAAATGTGGTGGGAGCAAGCCCAAAAAGCTATTTTGCTTTGTAATCAAACAAAAAAATATAACCCTTCGGATATAGCAGCAATTGGTATTGCTTATCAAATGCATGGTTTGGTGTTGGTTGATAAAGATCAGCAGTTGCTTCGCGATAGTATTATCTGGTGCGATAGCCGTGCTGTTCCTTATGGAAACAAGGCTTTCGATGCTATTGGACACGATCGCTGCCTGGAGCATCTGCTAAATTCACCGGGAAATTTTACGGCGTCAAAACTGGCTTGGGTAAAAGCCAATGAGCCGGAGATTTACGATAAGATTGACAAGATCATGTTACCCGGCGATTTTATTGCCATGAAACTGACGGGTGAAATAACAACATCGGTATCTGCTTTATCAGAAGGTGTGTTTTATGATTTTATAACAGATGATATTTCTGAAGATGTGGTCAATTATTTCGGGTTTGAAAAGCGATTCTTTCCTGAAATACGCCCTGTTTTTTCGGAACACGGAAAAACACAACCTGAAATATCAGCGCAATTAGGTCTGAAGGCAGGTATTCCTGTTGCGTTTAAGGCAGGCGATCAGCCTAATAATGCATTGTCGCTAAATGTGCTTAAACCCGGCGAGGTTGCCGCAACAGCCGGAACATCGGGTGTGATCTATGGCGTAAGCGATAGCCTGACTTATGATCCGCAGTCGAGAGTAAACACATTTGCCCACGTTAACTATGCACCAGATGATAAGCACCTGGGCGTGTTACTTTGTATCAATGGTACCGGAAGTTTAAACCGCTGGGCTAAAAATCTTTTCGGTGCATCGTACAGCTACAAAGAAATGAACGACATGGCGGCCTCCATCCGCCCGGGCAGTAATGGCCTGCGTGTATTACCATTTGGCAATGGTGCCGAACGTATGCTTAACAATCAACTGGTAGGCGTTCATTTCCAAAATATCGATCTTAACTTACATACACAGGCACATATTTTCAGGGCGGTGCAGGAAGGTATTGCTTCTGCCTTTAGATACGGACTTGATATTATGCGCGAAAATGGCATGTCGCCTTCTATTATCCGCGCGGGTAAAGCCAACCTGTTTTTGAGCGATGTATTCGCGCAAAGCTTTGTAAACCTTACAGGCGTGCCGGTTGAATTATATGACAACGACGGCAGTGTTGGCGCCGCATTAGGTGCCGGCATTGGTGCAGCATTCTTTAAAGCACCGGCAGAAGCATTTGCCAACGCCAAACCTATTCAGCTGATTGAACCAAACGGCAATCTGGAATATGTTTATGAAGAATGGAAGGCATTGTTAGAGAAACAACTCGTTGTAGAACAATTAATCTAAATCATTAGCAGTTATAAGTAAAGCTCAATTATCAAACAAATACTATGTCGAATATTATTACAGGGGAAAAAGAATTTTTCAAAGGAATAGGCGCTATAGCCTATGAAGGCCCGCAAAGTGACAATCCGTTAGCATACCGCTGGTATGACGAAAATAAAGTGGTAGCAGGTAAAACCATGAAAGAGCATCTGCGCTTTGCAGTGGCTTACTGGCATTCGTTCTGCGGTAATGGCGCCGATCCGTTTGGCGGCCCTACGCATATTTTTCCATGGGATACAAAAAGTGATGCTGTAGAGCGTGCTAAGGATAAAATGGATGCTGCGTTCGAGTTTTTTACCAAACTTGGTTTGCCATATTATTGCTTCCATGATGTGGATGTTGTTGATTACGGTAACGATATTAATGAAAACGACCGTCGCCTGCAGGCAATGGTTGATTATGCTAAACAAAAGCAAGCTGCCAGCGGCGTGAAATTACTTTGGGGTACCGCTAACCTATTCTCGCACCGCCGTTACATGAATGGCGCTTCTACCAATCCTGATTTCCATGTATTGGCACATGGTGCTGCACAGGTTAAAGCGGCATTGGATGCAACAATTGCATTAGGTGGCGAAAATTATGTGTTCTGGGGTGGCCGTGAAGGCTATATGAGTCTGCTGAATACCAACATGAAACGCGAGCAGGAACACCTGGCTAAATTTTTACATGCATCAAAAGATTATGCGCGTAAACAAGGCTTTAAAGGTACTTTCTTTATTGAGCCTAAACCATGCGAGCCAACCAAGCACCAGTATGATTATGATGCGGCTACCGTACTCGGCTTTTTGCAGAAGTACGACCTGCTGAACGATTTCAAACTGAACCTGGAAGTAAACCATGCTACTTTGGCAGGGCATACCTTTCAGCACGAGTTGCAGGTAGCTGCTGATGCCGGTTTATTAGGCTCCATTGATGCTAACCGTGGCGATGCACAAAACGGCTGGGATACAGACCAGTTTCCTAATAACCTGGAAGAGGTTGCAGAATACATGCTGATCATTCTTGAGGCTGGTGGTTTCCAGGGTGGTGGTATCAATTTCGATGCGAAAATCCGTCGTAACTCAACTGATCCGGCTGACTTATTCTATGCACATATTGGAGGTGTAGATATGTTTGCCCGCGCACTTGTTATTGCTGACAACATCCTGCAAAAGTCTGATTATAAAAAGATTCGTACCGACAGATATGCTTCTTTCGATAGCGGTAAAGGTAAAGAATTTGAAGAAGGCAAACTATCGCTTGAAGATCTGCGCAGCTACGCCATTGAAAACGGCGAACCGGCAACTATAAGCGGTAAGCAGGAATATCTTGAAAACCTGATCAATCGTTACATATAATCAGCGATACTGGTTGTCATATAAAAGGCTCTCGGTTAGGTTATATGCCTAATGGAGAGCCTTTTCTCATATAAAGGGAATCTATAGATAGATCGGCCAGTTATTAATCATTAACTGTAATTAAGATATTTCCCGTTACGTGTACCGTATTACCATTGCTTGAGCTGTGTTGAAGAAATTCGCGGATTTGCCTGCTGGTGCATTCCAATTCGGCAATTTTTGACAGTACAGGGTGCTGGTCTCCCTTATCTGATTCCATCATGTGCAGTAACTGGCAATTATGATGGCGTATCTTTTCGTTATAGAAGGTTTTAATCAATGATTCTGCGTCGGCCGGTTTAAAATCTCCGTGTATCAGATTAAATTCTTTCGTAGTTTTCATTTCCATACTGGGTTAGTACAGTAGCCGGAAGTATACCAGCTACTGGTCAGTGTTCATCTTGTTAGTTTTCAGTAGTATGTTGATTATTTAAGTGCAGTAACTCAGTTTCCCGAGATCTGTAGCACGGCATCAAGTGTAACTGCATGTTTGAGCTGCTTAATTTGCTGCAAAGCATTATTTCGTTCGTTCTGTAGCTCAATTATTCTCCGCTCACGCATTTTTATATCCTCTTCATTAAGCGTATCGCTGATTTTATTTTCGTGAAACTGAATTTTGTTTTTAAAAAGCTGGTTCAGTAGTTCAGAAGCATCTTTGGCTTCAAAGCTTCCTTTAATTAGTTGTATATTCATTTCCTTTTTATGTTATTGACCTTGTCCTAATGAGTAAGCTGCTTTACCGTCAAACTGGTAAAGGTTTTCCGTTTTAATTACATCCACGTTTTTATGATGCGCCAGTTCCTGTAGTTTGATAACCTCTTCTTTAGAAGGGACAGAACCGCCATCGGCTGAGAAACGGCAACGCCAGTGATCTGTACAGAAGGTTTCTTTAAAGCCTTCGGGCCATACCTTAATGCCACGGTTCGAGATCATGGTCAGCTGTAAGTGCTCGGTTTTCAAGTCGTTCAACAACTGGCCCAGTTCGTTAGCATCATGGCCCTGCCAGTGCACAAAAATATCTACGCCCTGCAATGCCTTTTCAGCTGGTTTTTTGCGCTGGTAGGCAGGTAAGCTGATCTGGCTTTTTTGCTCATATTTAACGGCTTTCAGTTGCGACGGTACCTGCCCTAAGCGCTCAATGATAGCTTCAGCAAATTCGCTGGTACTTACCTTTTGCTTGCTTACGCCCTCGCGGTAAATGTCATAGGTATGGATACCATCCTCAAGCGTTTTTAACCAGGCATTGTGTATCTTCTCAGCAACATGGCTTTGGCCAATGTGGTTAAGCATCATGATAGCGCCGTGCAACAGGCCCGAAGGATTGGCTTTATTCTGTCCGGCAATGCGTGGGGCTGACCCGTGTATGGCCTCGAACATAGCATATTCTTCACCAATATTTGCCGAACCGGCAAGGCCTACAGAACCTGCTATCTGCGCCGCCACGTCTGATAATACGTCGCCGTAAAGGTTAAGAGTTACAATCACGTCGAATATCTCGGGGGTATCGGCCATCTTAGCTGCTCCTATATCAATGATCCAGTGTTCTTTTACAATGTCTGGATATTCTTCGCCAATTTCGTCAAACACCTTATGGAACAGCCCGTCGGTCTGCTTCATGATATTGTCTTTAGTAAAGCAGGTTACTTTTTTACGGCCATTTGCCTTAGCGTACTCGAAAGCATAACGGATGATTTTTTCACACCCTGGCCTGCTTACCAGTTTCAGGCATTGGATTACCTCGTCGGTTTGCTGATGCTCTATACCTGCGTATAGGTCTTCTTCATTCTCGCGGATGATCACCATATCAAGGTTGGGGTGCTTGGTAGGAACAAAAGGATACAGGCTGCTGCAAGGCCTTACATTAGCAAAAAGGCCAAGCATTTTACGGGTAGTCACATTTAAACTTTTGTAACCGCCGCCTTGTGGCGTGGTGATTGGCGCTTTGAGAAATATCTTGTTGCGGCGGATGTTATCCCATGATTCTTTGGCAATGCCCGAAGTATTGCCCGAAAGGTAAACCTGTTCACCTACCTCAATTTCTTCAATTTCAATTTGGGCGCCAGCCGCCATGATGATGTTAAGCGTGGCATCCATAATTTCCGGACCGATACCGTCCCCTTTTGCTACAGTAATTTTTTTCATGCTTATCAATTTTGTTGCGACAAACATATGGCGCGCTTTTCATTTATTTTTATTTATACTTGCTATACAATCCATAAACTTTTTTTATGAATTATACCCTTCATCAGCTTCAGGTTTTTGTAAAAGTGGTTCAAACGCAAAGTGTTACTAAAGCAGCCGAGGAGCTATTTTTAACACAGCCGGGTGTGTCTATACAGATGCGTAATTTTCAGGAACAGTTTGATATACCGCTTACCGAAGTAATTGGCAGGCAGCTTTATGTAACTGAGTTTGGGAAAGAAATAGCGACACTCGCTGTAGAGATCCTGGATAAAGTGCATGCGATAGACTATCGTACCGCTGCTTTCAAAGGCATACTTTCGGGCAGGTTGAAAATATCCAGCGCTTCTACCGGTAAGTACGTAATGCCTTATTTCCTTTCAGACTTTTTAAAGGTCCACCCTGGTGTGGACCTGACAATAGACGTGAACAACAAATCAAAAGTGATACAAAGCCTCGAGGACAATGAGGTAGATTTCGGGCTGGTATCCGTATTACCTGACAAGTTGAAGGTTGATGAGGAGTTACTGGTAGTCAACAAGCTATACCTGGTAGGTAATAAGGACCATGTACCGAAAACAAAAAAGGAAACAAAGGATATCTTTAACCAATTGCCGATGATCTACCGCGAAGAAGGATCGGCAACACGATTAATTATGGAAGGCTTTTTTGAGCGTACTAAAATTATCGTGAAGAAAAAAATGCAGCTTACCTCTAACGAGGCTGTGAAACAGGCTGTTATAGCAGGTTTAGGGTATTCTATTATGCCGCTGATTGGTATACGCAATGAAATTCAGAACGGCGAACTGCAGATCGTACCCGTTTCGGGCTTTCCCATTAGGTCTGAATGGCGGCTGATCTGGCTCAAAAACAAAAAGCTTTCCCCATTGGCTTTACATTACCTGGATTATGTAAGAACCAATAAATCAGATATTATTCAAAAAAGTTTTTCCTGGATAGAGAATTTTTAAGAGCCGATGCTACTATAGTTGAACCAAAGTTAGGTAGTTGTTTTCTACCTCCCCGACAAGAATCCCACCGTTTTAGGTTCTTTAATTTCTACGGCAAAGCCTTCTAAATAAAGCTGGTCGTCTGTGTATTTAACGCGCAGGGTGCTTTCGTCTACCTTAAAGTTCTGCGGTTTCAGCTTTTCGTTAATATGGTCGGTTACGGCGCGTGTTTCAAAGCTTTTGGTGGTGCGCAGGCTGTCGTCTATAGCTTCAAGGGTAACGCCTTCAACCTTGTATGAAAATCCTATAATGTTTTTCTCGCTCATGTTGTATCTAATATTACTTGCAGCAAGGTATTATTATTCTGCCAGTTTTACGTTGTTACGCCAGGCATAAAAGTAATCCGTTTATAACCCTGCGGTCAAACTATTTGTATACCCGGCGGGTTAATGCTGTAACTATAAATTATGGCATCAGGTTTTTTTGCAGTACTGGATGATATCGCCTTTTTGATGGATGACGTTGCTGTGGCAACCAAAGTGGCAACACGTAAAACCGCCGGTATTTTAGGCGATGACCTGGCCGTTAATGCCGAAAAGGCTACCGGTTTCCTGTCAGACAGGGAACTGCCCGTGTTATGGTCAATCACCAAAGGCTCGCTGCTTAATAAACTGATCATTGTGCCTATCGCGTTGCTGCTTAATGCATTGTTCCCGGCGGCAATTAAATTCATACTCATTTTAGGCGGCATCTATCTGGCTTACGAGGGTGCCGAAAAAATATTCGAATTTCTCTTCCATCGCAAACACCCGAAAGAAGCTGATAAGGCAAAGGAGAAAGCAGATAACAACCTGGCTAAAGAGAAAGAAAAGGTAAAATCGGCAGTAACTACAGATTTTATCCTGTCGATAGAAATTGTAATTATCGCTTTGGGTGCCGTCGCCGAAAAGGATTTGACCACCCAAATTGTGGCGGTGGCTATAGTGGCCATACTGGCTACCGTAGGTGTGTACGGTATCGTCGCCCTCATCGTCCGTACGGATGACCTGGGCTATAAGCTTATAAAAGGCGAGGCCGAAAGCAGTTTCTCTTATAAAGTGGGCCATGTGTTAGTAAAGGCGCTGCCAGTTATCATTAAAGTGTTAAGCGTTGTTGGCGTAATAGCCCTGCTGCTGGTTTCAGGAGGCATATTTGTACATAATATCCCCTACTTTCATCACTTGTTAGAACAGTTGCCACTTGTAGTCAAAGAGTTTTCATTAGGGTTAATCATCGGGTCAATTGCGGTAGGTATTGTAACGATTGTTAAGAAAATGTTCTTCAAACCCAAGCCATCAACTGATCATTAAGTTAATTTTAAAGAATTAATTGTCAATTAGCACATAGGCACCGATACCGTAAATTGTTACATTTGAAGTAACAATTATAATACAAGTTGATACTTTCTGGTGCTCCACGTTTATTAATAGCTGCTATTATATGGTGCAGTTTACTGCATTGTTTTCCTTTATTGGCTAATGAAGTTCCTGTAAGTTCGTTAGGCACCGAACAGGGGCTGTCAAACAGTTCGGCCACTTGTATCACACAAGACAAATACGGTTTTATATGGATAGGCACCTATGACGGGTTAAACCGTTATGATGGCTATCAGTTTAAAACCTTCAGAAATGTGTGGGGTAACCCGCAATCTATCGTCAACAATAAAATTAAAACTATTGCAGCTGTTGGATACCGTCTTTTTGTAGGCACCGAAAAAGGAGCGGTTTATTTTAACTACAAAGATTCCAGATTTCATGCCCTTTATCACAAGCGCGGAAATGAGATCGTGAAGATAGATTGCAACATTAATCAGATGCTTGCCGATAAAGCCGGTAATGTGTATGCTGCTACCAACAGATTAGGTTTGCTTTATTTTAAAAACGGCGATACCATTGCCCGCAAAATTGGCTATTGCGACGATATTAAAAAAAATGGTGTGCAGTCCATTATGCTGGATGCCCAAGCGCATTTATGGGTTTTTATCAATGGAAAAGGGCTTGGCATATATCACGCAAAAACAAATCGGATCGCGATACAAAGCCAGGAAATCATTTCCGGAAATTGCCTGATGCCCGATCAGGATGGTAATATCTGGATTGGAAATAACAGTGGCTTATTTATTTATGATAAGATTAAGCACCGGGTAAGCGCTTTTGAAAATAAGCAGCGAAAATTAAGCGCCAGCAACATATCCAGCTTACTGTTCACGTCGGCAGGCGAAATGTGGATATCAACCAACGGGGCGGGGATTAATATCTGGAACCCCCTCAAGCAAACATTAAGGTACCTTTTACCCGGCGAGTCAGGCTATAATCTGCAAAGCGGGGCTGTGGCATCTGTGTTTGAAGATAACGAGCACAGAAAGTGGATTGCTACCCTCTGGGGTGGTGTTAATGTGATTGATATAAAGCGGGACATCTTTAAAGGCTACAGCCATAGCGTTTCAAACCCTAACAGTCTTGCGGGTAACTTTGTACGGTCATTTTGCGAGGATGAAAAGCATAATTTATGGATTGGCACCGACGGCAGCGGTGTTAGTTACTGGGATACCCAAAGTAATCGTTTTCAGAACTATTATCATCAGGCTGGAAGAGGATATGTCAGCAGTAATTATGTGGTAAGCATTATTAAAGATCATCGTAACCAGATTTGGACCGCATCATTTAATGGGGGTATAGATGCCTTTGATCCGGCCGAGAAAAAGTTTAAACATTATACCTGTTATAAAGCAGGAACAAAAACTGAAGAAAAGAACTTCTGGAAGCTTTTTGAAGATCACGACCATAGGCTATGGGCTGCAAGCACTTGGGGAGGTGCATTGTACCTGTACAATCGCGGGCAAGACAAATTTGAAATATTTGACCGCCGCTTAATGGATATGCATACGCTTTACGAAGATCATAACGGCGTTTTGTGGGGTGGCGACTATGTACATTTAGTGCATATAGATGTTAAAAATAAACGGCATTATTACTATTACATTGGCCAGCCCATAAGGGCAATTGCAGAAGATGCCAATGGGCAGTTATGCATAGGCACTGAGGGGGGCGGGTTGCTGATATTTGATCAAAGCCGG
The DNA here is from genome assembly GCF_028736115.1 of Mucilaginibacter sp. KACC 22063. Lineage (NCBI taxonomy): Bacteria > Pseudomonadati > Bacteroidota > Sphingobacteriia > Sphingobacteriales > Sphingobacteriaceae > Mucilaginibacter > Mucilaginibacter florum. Next base: position 849,935 of record NZ_CP117877.1, read on the forward strand.
CGTAAGTTTCGCAGGTACACCCAAAAAGACGGCCTGCCTAACAATGCGGTGCTAAATATTTTAACCGACAGCCTGAATAACTTATGGTGCAGTACCTACAACGGGTTAACCAACTTTAATCAGAAAACGCGTAAGTTTCATAATTATTCGGTTTCTGACGGGTTGCAGAGTAACCAGTTTCTGTATAATGCTGCAATTAAATTACAATCGGGCGATATGATCTTTGGCGGGATAAAAGGCTTTAACCGCTTTAACCCGGATAGTGTTTCCATATCTGTTCATCAGCCTCCTCTGCGGCTTACTGATTTTAGTATCAACAATATTCCGCTCTCCAATACACCATATGCTAAAGGAAACCCGCTGAACGAGATTAAAGAAATCCGCATCCCGTTTAGCCAGGCAACGCTGGCCATTGGTTTCACTGCTTTAGAATATTCTTTTCCCGAAAAAATAAGTTATGCTTATTACCTGGAGGGTTGGGACCACGGCTGGAACTTTGTGGATAAGGCCAAAACAGCCTATTACAGCCGCCTGAACGAGGGTAGTTATATGCTGAAAATCAAAGCTACAAACAGCGAGGGCGGGTGGGAAGCTTCGCCACTTACGGTCAGGATTGTGGTATTACCGCCATGGTACAGAACATGGTGGGCCTTTATGTGCTATTTGATTTTAGCGGGGTTACTGATCCACCGTTTTTGGGCCTACCGGAAACAAAAGCTGAAGCTGGCTTATGAGGTAGAGATAGCCAATCTTAAAGTAGAAAAAGAGAAAGAATTGAATGAACGAAAGCTCTCATTTTTCACAAATATTGCCCATGAGTTCCGTACGCCGTTAACGTTGATCATTAACCCTATTAAAGACTTGCTTAAAAGCAAACGTAATGAAGATGAGGAGTTAAACTTAATTTATCGTAATGCCAGGCGGCTTTTAGGCTTAGTTGACCATTTGCTTTTATTCAGAAAAACAGAAAGTGAAAATACCGCGCTCACCCTGTCAAGGGTAGACTTTGTAGAGTGCTCCCGCGATGTATATCAATGCTTTGTTCAGCAGGCAAAAATAAGGCATATCAAATATACGTACACGGCTACACCCGGGCAGATAATGATGTGTATAGACCGCGTTAAAATTGAAATTGCGCTGTTTAATTTGATTTCTAATGCCGTTAAATTCACCCCGGATGGCGGCGAAATACACCTTACAGTAAATGAAGAAGCAGACTCGGTATATTTTCAGGTGGCAGATAGTGGGATTGGTATAGAAAGCCAGGTTGGCGAGCGGTTGTTTGAAAAGTACTATCAGGTCAAAGATGAAAGATCTTTTAAAATAGGCTTTGGTATAGGGCTTTATCTTGTTAAAACTTTTATAGAAAATCATGAGGGTACCGTGAGCTATGAAAGTAAGCCCGGAAATGGTACCGTATTCACGCTGTGTCTGCCAAAACTTAATCGCAACGTTAACCTACAGCAGCCCTCTTATGAAGATAAAACCGTCAGCGAAATTTTACCGGTCATCAGCAATGAGGAGCATGATGATCATACGGTTAATGAAGATATTAACCACCTGGAACTGTTGATATCTGATGCTAAATCGATGCTTATTATTGATGACAATGTGGAGATCAGTAGCTACATCAGATCCATTTTTTCTTCTGAGTTTACGGTTTACCTGGCGGCAGACGGAGATACCGGTTTAAAAATGATCAGGCAGTATGTGCCGGATATTGTGATCAGCGATATTGTAATGCCCGGCCTTAGCGGTATGGAACTTTGCCAGATCGTAAAAAATGATTCAACCATCAGCCATATCCCAATCATTCTGCTTACTGGTGAGTCGGCCGATGATCTCCGACTTAGAGGTATAGAGGAAGGTGCTGTTGACTTTATCCAAAAACCGTTTGACAAAAATCTGTTAGTGGCCAGGGTAAGAGGGGTCATTAAAAACAAAAAAGAACTTCAGCATTACTTTTATAAAGAAATTACTTTACAGGGCAAGAGCAAGGATATTTCTGAAGAAAACAAGCTGTTCTTGTACAAATGTATAGAGGTAATTGAGGGTTTGCTGAATGAGCCATCGTTTGAAATGAAAACCATAGCAGAAGAACTTGGTATGAGCTATTCCAGCCTGTTTAAGCGCATTAAATCAGTTACCGGTTATTCTGTAAATAACTTTATTCGTTTTGTCCGGCTTCGCAAGGCAGCAGAGATCTTAATTAACACCAATTGCAACGTAAACGAGGCCGCTTTCAGGGTTGGGTACAGTGATATTAAATATTTCAGGGAACACTTTACCAGGCAGTTTGGCATGAAGCCTTCGGAGTTTATTAAGCGCCACCGTTCGGCATTTCAGAAAAATTATAGGTTTGTGTCACACAGTGTAGAACGGTAATTGCTCTATTGAATTACTGGAACCTTAAACCTTTGCACCGTTACATATTTTTTGCCCCGGATTATGATATGCTGATCGTGATGGACAATGCACATCTATCTAAAACCTGTTATTGGGATAGCATGAACGGCATCATAGATTTTGGCGGCTGTAATATCGAGGAGTACAAGAAAGATTTGTTTAAATAAACTTACTAAAGTAAGGAATTTAATTTTAAGATATAAATAAACAAAAAGCCTTTAGATATTAATCTAAAGAATTTTTGTTTTGGATACTGTGAGCTAGCTTTAAGGAGAAATAAGGATATTATTTTTGTATTATATATTCAATTTTGTTCTTAATAACTTGCCATTCTTCTGTTTTATTATCCTTGTTTTGTGCGATCAAGGCTTTTATGAAATCTTTATAATTGGAAAGCCCGAATGTTTGATAAATACTTACTAACAGCTCTTTACCCTTACAATACTTTTTCCAATTTTCCTCCCATTCTTCTTTCAATTGAATCGTTTTAGCATTAACCGCGTCAATAAAAGTGTTACTCCAACTTTCAGGGATAAAGGCATCTAGAGTGCTCTTTAAATTTAAAATTTTTTCAGTTAGTAATTCTGCTACCTCAATTGGACTGGTGGAAGTACCTAAATCTTTTTTGCTTAGTCCGATTGTTTGTGGTATAAAGCTTTTAGAAACATCAGCAATTGCAACGGCATCAATTTGTTTAAAAGCGAGATTTTTAACCTCTCTTGTAAATTCTGTTCTGCTAGATGGAAAATGTTTCGGGTTACGATCTCTAACTATTCCATACATAACATCAGTATTTAACAAGTAATTCTCAAAAGAATACCTATCCCACTGAATAATTTTAACATTTTCAGTATCTTTAAGTTCAGTAGGTTTGTTATCAAAGTCCAGAATAAAAATGTGCAATCCTTTAAGCTTTCCTTTTCTATCACTTTCTTGAAGAGTTTTTATCTCAGTTTCGATAATACTCCTTCCACCCAAAGACTGAATCTTGAAATTAACAGTATAGCTTTTTAGGATTTCATTGATATACTCTTCATCAGTAGTGCCTTCTAGATATATAACTCCTTTATTAAAAAGTAAATCTGCAGTTGAAATACCTAAAGCCTTAATTGCTTCAGATGCTTCATTATTGTCATTTTTAAATATTGGTGAAATTATATTTGAACCTATTAAGTGCAATAGTTGAAACCTATCGTCTTCTTTAGTTGCAGTAAGAATTTCTGCTGAATGTGTCGTCATTATTATTTGTACGTCTTGCTTGCTAACAATATTATTGTATAGGAAGCTTATAATGTTTTTGCAAACAGCAGGATTTAAATGTAGCTCAGGTTCATCAATGATAACTATTCCGCCTTTTGCAACTGTCCTAATAAGTAAAAACAATGTAAGTAATAAGCCTTTTTCTCCGCTACTTAAAAAATCAATATCGTATATAGCTTGAGTACTCGTTTCTCTAATTAAAACAGAAAGTCTGTTTGTGGCATCTTCAATTCGAATTCCAAAAAGCTCTTTACCTGGAATGAGATTTTCAAAAATTAATTTGAAGTCATTCTGAATCGAAGAGATGTCATTATTATTCATTAATAAATAATTAATAATGGTATTTTTTAGCCGATGAAATTTTAGATTAGGTTGAATGCTATAGGACTGAATCTGCTGCAGCAAATCGCCCTGACCAAGTTGTATATTTACCTCGCCTGTTGGGAAGTTTCTGTCAGCAGGAAACACAGAAAATAAAGTTTGATTTAATGAAATACTCCTTAAAACAAAGCTTACCAATTCCTGATCAAATCCGTTTTTTCCAGAAATTTGAGTGTTTGAAGCTGTTAGTTCGATGTGTGCGAGATCTTTCTCGAGGCTAAACTTATCAAGCAGTGCTTTTGTATCTTCAATTATTTGTAAATGTTGCTGTTTCCCAGCTGGAGTTGACAAGTAAGCAATAAGATTTAACCTGTTGCCGGGTATTTGCCCTAATTGGTTTTGTAATCTAAGTATGGCAAAATCGTGAATTTTATCACTAACTAAATCAAGTTCCTCTTTGGATAACTTTATACTTAACTTAATTGTGATTTCTTTGCTTTCATCATTGCAAATTGTATTAAATAAGACAGAATTGTTTTGTGGAGAAAAGATACCCATATTTTGTAATGCGGCTTGCGCCTCATTATCCTGAGATTGTAATAGAATTGACTTAGTCAATCTAACTGCATCGATTATAGAACTTTTACCAACACCGTTTGGGCCAACAATAGTATTAATGCTTTCTTTACACGTAAACTCAATATTAATAAGTTTTCTAAAATTTCGAATTTTTACATCAATTATCTTCATATATCAGCTAATGCAATTTAAATTACTAAACTTACAATTTTATTGTTTGAAGTACTACTGCAAGTTGAGCAAAAGGTGCATGTAGAGAAATAATTGCTATAAACCATAAATTGAGATGTTATGGTTACCTTGTATGTGGCACAAACAATGAACAAACATTATAAACCAATAAAGGAAACTTGCAGAACCATATATAAGCAAAAAAGCCTTCAGATTTTAATCTAAAGGCTTTCTTGTTGTGGGAGCAACAGGATTCGAACCTGTGACCCTCTGCTTGTAAGGCAGATGCTCTGAACCAGCTGAGCTATGCTCCCATCATATATGTGGATTTGCTTTTGCAATAACTCCGATTAATCGTCGGCTTTGTTGTTATTTGCTTGGCAATGTTCCCATTGTTTTGGGACTGCAAACATAGGGGTTTGCTTTTATTTTGCAAAATAATTTTTCATTATTTTTTTAATGCGCTGATTTTGTGTAAAATAAATTTTATTTGGCAGTACATGTGGTGAATAATTTATCACAAAGTAGCGCTGGAAAGCCCCTAGTGCCTTTATTTATTGTCTTGAAATTATTAATTTAATAACAAACGGAGTTCATTTTATCGCAATTGTTACAGCGCTGATTGGTCATAATCTCTTTTCAATAGTGATATTAGGCGCAGATTTACTGCCAAATCATTTTTTATGAAAAATATGCGCCTGACTTTCATTTTTGCTTCAATTGCTATTTTCTTATCGCACAAGGTATCAGCACAGCAAAAATTGTTGCGTGTTGTAGTGGCAGGGCTCAACCATGATCATGTGCATAATATCCTGCATCAATATAAAGAAGGCCATGTAGAAATTGTGGGCATTGCCGAGCCTGATAAAAAGCTTTGGCAAAGATTTGGTAAATCATATCATCTGCCTGACTCTATCTTTTACCCCGACCTTAAAAAACTGATCCTGCTTAAAAAGCCTGATGCTGTTTTAGGCTATAATCCGGTAGGGGAGCATGTAAATGTTGTTGAAATTTGTGCACCCTTGCATGTTCCTGTAATGGTAGAAAAACCACTTGCTGCTACTTTACAGCAGGCAAAAAGGATTGAGCAGCTGGCTAAGCAATATAACATTCAGGTGCTAACCAATTATGAAACTACATGGTACCCATCCTACCAGGAAGTTTTTACAATGGTTAGGCAGGACAGCATCGGTTCAATCAGAAAAATGGTAGTGCATGACGGTCACCAGGGGCCGAAGGAAATTGGTTGCAGCAGTGATTTCTTGGCGTGGCTTACCGACCCTGTACTTAACGGTGCCGGTGCGTTAAATGATTTTGGCTGTTACGGTGCGGATCTGATGACCTGGTTCATGAAAGGCCAGAAACCCATCGCCGTTACCGCTATTGCCCGCCATTATAAGCCTGCTGTTTATCCTAAGGTTGAAGATGATGCCACTATTCTGGTCGAATATCCCGGTGCTACCGGTCAGATCGAAGCATCATGGAACTGGCCTTTTTCTATAAAGGATCTTGAAATATTTGGCGATCATGGTTATTACCATGCAAAAGATGCTAATGCGATTGATATACGCATGCGAGAAAACCGCCGCAGTGATAAAATTGTAGCTGCCCTGCCACAGCCCATAAATGATCCGCTTGTATATCTTGCCGCGGTGTTGCACCACCAGATTGATGGAGAAAACGACCAGGCATCTTTAAAATATAACATGATTGTAATGCAGATACTGGATGCAGCCAAGCGCTCTGTAAAAGAGGGAAAACGCATAGTTCTTTAAATGGGGGTTGTAAACTGAAGTTTGCTTAATAGCGTATATCCTGATGCCAATGACTGAAAAATAATATGGATATTCCGTTCTTTGATTTTTTATAAATTTATTTTTCAGTTGAAGCAACCTTTTGGTGTGCGCTTTCGTGTAAAGGGCAACAACAGGTATTAAACTTTATAGCAAGCACATCCCCTTATGGGCGAAGCAGAAGTACAAAAGCTGATAACGGGCTGTTTGGAGCAGAACCGCATCGACCAAAAAATGCTGTACAAGGCGTTTTATGGTTTTGCTATGGGTATTTGTTTGCGCTACGCGGGTAACAGGTATGAGGCCTCTGAAATTATGAATCAGGGCTTTTACAAAGTGTTTAAAAACCTAGACAAGTATGATGCGGCTAAGCCTTTTAAAGCTTGGTTGGGGCGTATCATGATGAATACTTCGATAGACTATTATCGGAGTAATTTAAAAATGGCTTATACTGAAGATATTGAGACTGCTGCTGATATAGGTAACGATGAACTTCCCGATAGGAAACTACGCTACGAAGATCTTTTGGCTATGGTGCAAAAGCTGCCACAGGCATATCGTACGGTTTTTAACTTATACGCCATTGAAGGATATACACACGAAGAGATTGGTGAAATGTTGGGAATAAGTAGCGGCACTTCAAAATCAAACTTGTTTAAGGCAAGGGAGAAACTTAAGAACATGATTGCTAAGGCTGATAACGTATCTGATATAAGAAGAGATAATGACGGCCACCAGCATATATTAACAGTTAGCGCAGTGAGTATTGGCATTACCATGCTGATCAACAATATTTTAAGATGAAGCCGAAGGACGAAAATAAAATTGATAAACTCTTTAAGGACGGACTTGCCGGCCCTGAAGACCATATCGCTTTTCGTGATGAGGATTGGACTGCTATGGAAAGGATGCTGGATAACAAGCCTTCTAAAAAAGCAGTTATATTCAGGATAGTTAGTATTGTTTCGGGTATTGCAGCGTTACTTTTAATCGCGCTGGCATTGTTCTTTTTTAATGGGAAAGACAAGTCAAACAAAGGTGATAACATTGCTAAGAACAAAATCACAATTGATAAAAAGTCAACCGGCAGTGATAGTTTAACGGTTGCAAATTCGCCATCTGATAACGGTTTAAAAACTGCTGCCGGTAAGGAATCTAAAGATAACGAGGCAATCAAGGGCAAAACGTTTTCACCTGTGCTTAAAGATGGGGTGGCAAACGGACAGCAGCCTAAACATAATTATGCAAATAATTTAAAAAGCGCTTCGCCATATGATCAGAAGGGAGATAGTCAACGTACTTATCATCCGGAGGTAATTACAAATAATGGTACCGGGCAAAATCAATTAGCTTCTTCAGGAAAAACCCCATTAGACAGTAATTCTGCATACTCACAATTGGCCGCTGTCGAACCTGAAGTTAGTATTTCATCACCGGCTAACAACCAGCCACAAGAAATGTCTGACGTAATTAAAGCCAAATTTCCGCAGTTACCTAAAAAGGCAGTATCAAAAGTTACACTGGCCGGTATGCCACGTTTATCATTAAGCATACTTGCTGCGCCTGATGTGAATGGAGTAAATGGTTTTAACAACGGCCAGATTGGTGGCAACTTCGGAGTGCATGCCACTATCAATATCACGCGTAAGTTAAGTGTAACAACCGGCGCCGCCTATGCTATTAAGCCATATCAGGGAAATTTTGCAAGTTACAAATTTGACATTTCGCAATGGCAAAATGGTAATTTGCCGTCAAACGTATATGCCAATTGTAAAGTGCTTGACATTCCTTTAAATGTTAATTACCAGGTTTATCACAGAGGTGCTACATCATGGTCAATAGGTACAGGCTTGTCATCTTATTTTATGTTGCGCGAAGACTACAGATTTGATTATACCAACAGTAAATCATACAATCTTCAAATCAGTAACGAAAACAGGCATATTCTTGGCGTATTGAATTTGAATGCCACTTATCAGCACCAGGTTAATTCTAAATTCGGGTTACTGGTACAGCCCTTCTATAAATTGCCGATTACTCAGATAGGTTACGGTAAAGTAGACTTACGTTCGGCTGGCGTAGCCGTAGGTGTAAGCTATAGTATTGGTGCTTTCAGGATTAAGTAGCTTCTATAAAAAAGGACAGTTCAGTATTAACGTATTGAATTATTACATTCGGCTTTGATAAGTTTATGCTCGATTTCAGATTAAATGTTTTTTACACTGTAGCTCAAAAGCTCAATTTTACAAAAGCTGCTGCAGAATTATTTATAAGCCAACCTGCTGTTACTAAACACATCAGGGAACTGGAAGCGCACTTTAACACTAAATTATTCGAGCGCAGTGGAAACAGCAAAATCAGTCTTACGCCTGCGGGGCAACTTTTGCTGGCTTATGCAGAAAAGGTTGCCAGTGCTTACCGTGAACTGGAGTCGGACCTGAATTTATTATCTGAACATTACAAAGGTGTGTTAAGGCTGGGAGCAAGTACTACGGCTGCCCAATATATTATGCCTGTTATACTGGCGCAATTCCGTCAAAAGTTTAAAGAGGTTAAGATAAGTTTTCTGACCGGGAATACAGAACAAATAGAGCAGGCACTCATTGATAAAAAGATTGATATTGGCTTTACGGAAGGATTGTCTCATCATTTGGAAATCAGCTATCAGCATTTTTTAGATGACGAATTAGTACTGGTGGCCAGTACAGGCAATTCATTTAAAAAAGAAACAATAAAGCCTGATGATTTAAAAGCTATTCCGCTGCTGCTGCGCGAACAAGGTTCGGGTACTTTAGAAGTAATTGCCGATTCTTTGAAAAAACACCATATCAAACTATCTGATCTTAAAATTGAAATGCAGCTTGAAAGCACAGAGAGCATTAAAAACTATCTATTTAACAGTAATTGTATGGCATTTTTATCTGTGCATGCTATTTTGAAAGAATTACGCAATTCTGAATGTCGTATAATAGATGTTAAAGGATTAAGCATTACCCGCCCGTTTTCTATTATCCAGCTACATGGACAGCCTTTGTCGCTGGCGAAGGTATTTACTAAGTTTGCTTTAGCAAATAATAAGTTTTAATTTAATAACTTCTGGTTATTGCTTATCCGGTTTTAGAATGAAAATATTATATTGATACGGTTGATTTTTGTAGCTATAAATAGAAAATTATATGGCTACAATATCTCATCTATCAGCAAAGACTACGTTTTTAAAATTAAGTCCAACCGGGCAAAAATTTATCTTTTTTGTTGCAATTGTTTTTTGTCTTAGTCCACTCGCAAGTCCTGCGATAGCTTTACTATGCGGATTGCTTATAGCGCAGGTAATAGGGCATCCTTACGCGCACTTAAACCATAAGGCAACACATTGGCTGTTACAAGCTTCTGTGGTAGGGTTAGGTTTCGGCATGAACCTGCATAGTGTTATGCAAGCCGGAAAGCAAGGCGTAGTGATAACCATCATCACTATAGCATGTACTTTTATTGTTGGCATTTTATTAGGTAAGTGGTTAGGAATCGAAAAAAAGATTGCTTATCTGATCACTTCCGGAACTGCCATATGCGGTGGTAGCGCCATTGCGGCTATATCACCGGTAATTAAAGCCGAAGAAAAGCACATATCAGTTGCGTTAGGGTGCGTATTTATATTAAATGCTGCTGCGCTTTTTATATTTCCAGCTGTGGGACATTACTTTAAGCTTACACAAACTCAGTTTGGGCTATGGTGCGCCATAGCCATACATGATACCAGCTCGGTTGTTGCTGCTTCAGGCAAGTATGGGGCTCAGGCTTTGGCTATTGCAACAACGGTAAAACTTGCACGTGCTTTGTGGATTATGCCAGTGGCAATTATCTCCTCCATAATATTTAAGAATAAAAGCAGCAAAATAGCAGTTCCTTATTTTATCGGCTTGTTTGTTATTGCTTTACTATTAAATACTTACGTAACGAAATTGCATGTAATTAATCAATATCTAATGCTTATTGCCAAAAGCGGACTAACGCTTACGCTGTTTTTAATAGGGGCTGGGCTATCACGAAAAATGATTAGCTCTGTTGGTGCAAGGCCATTCTTACAAGGGGTATTGCTTTGGCTGTTTATTTCTATAATAGGACTAATTATAGTGCTGCATATAGCCGCAAAAATGTAATTTGCACTTAACCATCATAACCTGTTGTATGTATCTGTTTAGAAAGCTTTTATGCATCCTGTTGATCTTATTGCCTTTACTGTCTTCGGCTCAGGCAGATTCCACTGTAATTCCGTTATGGAAAAATGGTGCACCCGGATTTGAAAAGCTGCGTAACGTACCTGAGAAAGGACCGCAATATATTAGCAATGTCAACAATCCCAGTATAACGGTTTTTCTGCCGCCAAAAGAAAAAGCCACGGGTGCAGCAGTGCTTGTTTGCCCGGGCGGTGGGCACAGGATACTGGTCATGAAGTCGGAAGGATATGATCCTGCTCATTATCTTAACAGTTTAGGCATTGCAGCTATTGTGTTAAAATACCGCCTTGCACGCGATACCAACTCGCCGTATAAATTAGTAACGCATGCCAAACAGGATGCTAACCGCGCCATGCGGATAATCAGAAACAATGCTTGGCAATGGGGTATTGATACAAACCGTATTGGCATCATGGGCTTTTCAGCAGGAGGCGAGGTGGTTAACTGGGTATTGTTTGATCAGTCAAAAGAGGAGTTGAATGCTAAAGACCCTGTAGATCAACTAAACGCTATGCCCAACTTTGCTATAGAAGTTTATCCCGGTCCGTTAGGTGTGCCCGAAAAGGTGCCTGCTGCCGCCCCGCCAATTTTTATGGTTGCCGCAAATGACGATGAATGCTGCTCGCTGCCTATCATTACATTGCTTCAAAAATACCGCGAGGCTAAAGTACCTGCTGAACTGCATATTTATGCAAAAGGCAACCATGCTTTTAACATGGGCTACCGCAGCAAAATACAGGAGCTTAAGAACTGGCCGGGGCGTTTAACCGATTGGTTTGCGGATAACAACTATTTCAGGCAGAAATAGTAATTAACGTCTGAGGTAGCTGAATAGTTACATCAATATAAGCAAACGCCAGCATGTAGATTACGTTGTGCATATAAGGCTTTAATAGAAAGCCTTAGCTTTGGGGCACAATTTGTCTATGATAAAATTCTACACTTTAATAGTTCTGCTTTCTGTATTATCAATCGCATCATTTGCGCAAAAGCGTAGGAGCGATACAGCAAATCGCGATACCACACATATTCTGCATTCGGTGGTTGTACGCGGTTATCTGTCTCAGCAACCGGCTTTAAGTGTTCCGGCTTCGGTAAGTGTATTAACGCCTGAACAGATTAAGCTTCAACCAGAAAATTCGCTTGTAAGTACAATGAACACCGTTCCTGGGGTGCGTATGGAAGAACGTACGCCGGGGAGTTACCGTTTATCTATTCGCGGCAGTTTGCTGCGCTCGCCATTTGGTGTGCGGGATGTTAAAGTGTATATGGATGATATTCCGCTTACCGATGCTGGTGGCAATACGTACTTAAATGCCATAGATTTTAACAGTGTAAAGGGTATTGAAGTACTTAAAGGCCCCGACGGCAGCCTTTTTGGTGCAAACAGCGGCGGCGTAGTAATTATCAGTCCTGTTAACCGCTATGCTGATAGCAATAGCGTTCAGGTTGGTTTAAATGCAGGGTCTTATGGGCTGGTACATGAGCAGGCAGGTTTACAGCATAGCTTCAATAATAACCAGTTAAATATTAACCAGGCTTACCAAAGTTATGATGGTTACCGTGATCATAGCTATATGCAGCGGCACTATATTCAGGCGGTTGACCGCTGGCGGGCATCTGCTAAGGACGAGCTACGTGCCTATGCTTTTTACAGCGACCTGAGCTATCAAACACCCGGCGGGTTGACGCTTGCCCAATTCAACGCTAACCCGCAAGCGGCCCGGCCTGCTACGGTAACCCTGCCCAGCGCCATACAACAACAAATAGGCATAAGTACAAAAGTATTATTTGGTGGACTGGTGAATGAAGCACAACTCACACCTCAACTGCGTAACGTATTGGCGGTTTTCGGCAACCATGTTGATTTCAGTAATCCGTTTATCACCAATTATGAGCAGCGGAACGAAAATACTTACGGCTTGCGCACTTATTTTGAATGGTCGGCCGTACCGCATAAAAACTTTAATTGGAAGGTAAACGTAGGGTTAGAGTGGCAGCAGACCAATTCGCAGATCAATAACTATGGTAACAAGGCGGGTGTAAAGGATACAACCCAAACCGCAGATCAAATCCATACTAATCAGCATTTTGTTTTTGTACGTTATGTGGCTGATATTGTTAAACGGCTACACATAGAGGCGGCTGCAAGTTTAAACTGGTACGGATATGATTTTAAGAACGTTTATCCATTAGCACAAACTGCATTTGCCAGGCGCAGCTTTACGCCGCAGCTGATGCCAAGGCTGGCTTTATCTTACCAGATCACCGGTAATTTTATTTGGCGCGCATCTGTAAGCAGGGGCTACTCTACACCAACTACTGCCGAAGTAAGGCCTACTGATAATGTGATCAACACGGCATTAAATGCACAGGACGGTGTAAATTATGAAACAGGTTTTAGGATAAGGGATAATTATCAGCTCTTCATGCTGGATGCTTCCGTATTCTATTATAAGTTGCGCAACGCGATAGTGCGCCGCTTACATCCGGACGAAACCGAATACTACATTAATGCAGGCGGCACCAAACAACCGGGATTTGAACTATATGGTACAGCCTGGTTAATAAAGCAAAATAATACAAGCTTTATACGCGGATTGCAATTAAACGAGTCGTTAACGTTAAGCAAATTTACCTTTGATAATTATAACGTTTCTGGTAACAATTACAGCGGTAACAAGCTGACAGGTGTGCCCGGTCAGGTTAGTGTTACAGGTTTGCAAATCCTGTTTCCACAACAATTGAGTCTATATACCCAATATAATTATACCTCAAGCCTGCCATTAAACGATGCAAACAGTGTTTTTGCCAGGAGATACCATTTGGTACAGGCAAAAGCATCGTGGATGTGTATGCTCTCCCGCAACACCAGGCTTGAAATATATGCCGGTGCCGATAATCTGTTAAACCAGAAGTATAGCCTCGGTAATGATCTTAACGCCGTTGGTAACAGGTACTACAATGCTGCGCCTCTGCGTAATTTTTATGCAGGGTTTAATGTCATATTGTAGCACCTTTATCCTAATTGAAACTTTTTCTTTCAATTAAAGGGTAACAATTGCATTTTTGCGCACAAAGCATATCATTATGAGCCAGTATTATATCATTGATTTCGACAGCACGTTTACACAGGTTGAAGCTTTAGATGAACTGGCGCGTATTTCGCTTAAAGACCGCCCCGACCGCGAAGAGATCTATAAAAAAATAGAAGACCTTACCAATGCGGCCATGGAAGGCAAGCTATCCTTCACCGACAGTCTCGAGGGCAGGATAAAGTTGCTGCAAGCCAACCGCGAGCATTTAAAGCTGCTGGTTAAGCACCTGCGCAAAAAGGTTTCTACTTCTTTTTCAAGGAATAATATCTTCTTTAAAAATCACCAGGACGAAGTATTGATTGTTTCAGGCGGATTTAAAGAATTTATTACCCCGGTTGTTACCGAATACCACATCAAAAGGGAGAATATTTATGCTAATACGTTCATCTTTGATGAACATGATCACATTGTAGGTTATGATCGCACCAACCCGCTTTCGCAGGAAGGTGGTAAGGTAAAGCTGCTAAAGCAACTTAACTTACAGGGCGATATTTTTGGTATTGGCGATGGGTATTCTGATTTCCAGTTAAAGGAATCGGGCCTGATCAAAAAATTCTTTGCCTATACCGAAAACATTGAGCGTAAATCGGTAACTGAAAAGGCCGACCATATTACGCCAAGCTTCGACGAGTTTTTATACATCAATCGTTTGCCGCGTGCTATATCTTATCCGAAAAACCGCATTAAGTGTTTAATAGCCGGTAATGTGGAAGAAGAAGCCATTGCACAAATGCAAAAGGAAGGCTACAATATCCGCCAACGCGAAAGCATCGAAAATAAATACCTGGAAGAAGCGGGTGTTTTACTTTGCAGCGAAGATGTGCAGCCAACGCCCGAGCAAATACAAAATGCGCCACGCCTGAAGGTTATCGGTGTTTTTGGAAAAGTAGCTGGCCGAAAATTAGCTGATGTAGCTTGTGAGAGTGGCGTGATTATTTTTGATGATCCAAAGGATAACCCACGCAGCGCCGACTTTATACCCAAACGTGTAATTGCTTTTATGAACGAGGGTAAAACGCACACCAGCTGTAATTTCCCTGATCTGCAGCCGCCGCGTGTAAGCAATGCCCACCGGCTAATTCACATCCACAAAAACGTTCCGGGTATTTTAGCTCAGATCAACGAAGTTTTCGCGAAGCATAATATCAATATCGTTGGTGAGTTCCTGGTAACTAATCCGCAGATCGGTTATGTAATTACAGACGTTGATGCAGGCTACGGTGCAGAAGTATTAGAGCAACTGAAAGCCATTGACCATACCATCAAATTCAGGCTGCTATATTAATTTTGAATGAGTGAATTACTGAGTTATTGAATATGCTTAATTAACTCATTAGCTCACTATTATTTTTGAATTAGCGAATTAATGAGTTAGTGAATAAGTAAATCATTAATTCGCCAGATCGCAATTATTCACTTTCATTAAGCGGTACAACCAATACCGGCACAGGCGAGTGGCGTACTACGTTTTCAGCTACGCTGCCCATAAACAAACGGTCTAATCCGCTGCGGCTGTGGGTACCTACTACAATCAGGTCCGCTTCAAATTCTTTGGCACAGTTTAAAATGCCATCAGCGGTAGAGCCATAATCTGTAAAATTGGTCACCTCAAGGTTGCCCGCATACTTACTTATGGTGTTTGCTAAAATATCATCAGAAACTTTATCCTGGGCATTCATAATCTCCATTTCAATAGCAGGGTTAATAGCAGGCTCTATCGGCATCCCGATAGTTGAATCAGCTACCGGAGCAGGTATATAAGCAGGCTCTACAATGTGTACAAGGCCTACATGCGCTTCAAATTTCTGCGCCAGTTCAAAGCCGGCTTTGGCGGCATAATCAGCAAATTTGCTGTTGTCAACACCTATTAATATTTTTTTGAAGGTTATCATAATGGTTGATGTTAGTACTGATAAAGATAAGCACTTAAAATAAAATATGTTTGAATTATACGATGAACGGTTTGTGAGTTTTTTGATATTGAAAGGGACTGATAGGATTAATTAATATATTTAACATTCACAGTAGCCATCAGGTTCAATGTCCCAGTTAATCATCAAGATCAGGCTAATCTATCTGCAATTTCTAATGATAGCGATCGGCTTCATTGCCTCTTATTCTTTTTTTATCTGGCTGATGGTGTACCGGTTTGAACTGCTACCCTTAAGTGAGGATCTGATTAGTTTCTGGTTGCCGTTTTTCTTACCCGCCCCCCCGGGACATATTTGGCTTAAGCCCAGAATTAAATTGCTGTTTCCCGATACAAACAGCAACCTCTCTTTTGTGTATTATTTTGCCGCCTGTTTAGCTATAAGTGCGCCTACTATTGTTTTGCAAAACTATCTGATTACCGCTACAGGAAAGTTAACCAAACTGAACAATATTGAAGAAATTACTCAAAAGCCGCTCACAAAATATTATGTTATTTCAAACCATTATATAGATAAGCAACATGCTGCGGTGTATCAGCAAACAGAGGTAAGTGGCAGGCACGATGAATATCTGACTTTTCATATATATGTTGCTTCTCCAATTTTAAACAAATTACCAACCGGAAAAAATGATAGCACACTGAAATTAAATGCTCCGCCTGCATGGCTGGGAACTGAATACGAAAAACAGGTCAGTAATCGTAGCACTGATGCAGAAAAGGAAGCTGCCTATAAGCAGTTAAATACGGAAGCTAATGAGAGCTTTAATAAGCAAAATCTTGATCAGTTTATTTACTTAGACCGTATTGGAAACAATGATAAACGAAGAGGTTATGCTGCCGCTATTAAGTCCTCGCCTCAATATAAGAACTATATCGCTATAATTTTAGAGGCCAAAAATGAGCCATTTGCAGCAAGAAACGGCAATAAACTGGGCTGGGTGTTTAAATCCTTTGCTATTGGCGCAGGGATTTGGTTTGTGATGCTGTTATTCCCGGCTATTGATAAAAAACAATTAAAAAAACTTCCGGAATATAGTTTTAAAGATCAGTTTAACACAGCTCTGGCATTTTTTTCATCCATAAAGATCAATAAGAAGTCTCCTGCATTCTTCATCATTATTGCTTTAAATGTTTTGGTTTTTGTTGTTATGGTATTTGCCGGGTTAGGCTTTATATCATTCAATTCGCAGGATTTGTATGCATGGGGTGCTAACTTCCGGCCGGCCGTACTTGAAGGGCAATGGTGGCGGTTACTGACCAATGTGTTTTTGCATGCAGGCTTCATGCATATTTTATTTAACATTTACGGCTTGCTTTGGGTTTCTATATTTATTGAGCCCATTTTAGGCAGAGTTAAATATGTAATTGCTTACATTTTATGTGGTGTACTTGCAAGCCTGGCAAGTATATATTGGCATCCGGCAACAATAAGTGTTGGGGCGTCGGGGGCTATCATGGGATTATATGGTGTGCTTACCGCTTTATTGCTGACCAAGAAAACTGATAAAAATATAAAAGTGTTTCTGCTGTTTAATAATGCTGTATTTATTGGAATAACCCTTATAGCTGGACTTACCGGCGGCATTGATAATGCTGCACATATCGGCGGTTTATTAGCCGGTTTAATGGTTGGTTGTGTGATGTATTTCTTTATTGAGACACCCCAGCCCAAGCCTAAAAGACGTTACACTAAGCGGCTTAAAAAAGACGATAAGCAGCAAAACCAATAATCAAATTCTATAACCAACAATTTTGACTATTAACTTAACCTAGTTCCTAAAATATGCGCATCTCGGACACCCTCACCTCAGAAACTCGCAGCAAACCTCATACACTCACATCCCCGTCCTTATTTCTTCTTTGTGCACTGTAAATACCTGCGTCGCCGCTAAAATAATAAGCAGTAAAACAAGCTATGGCAAATAGTAAGGTATGCTCGGTGCCAAACAGTTCAATACCCATAATGGTGCAAGCTAATGGGGTTTTGGTGGCTCCGGCAAAAACGGCAATAAAACCCAGGGCAGCAAAAAGGCTTACAGGTGCGTTTAAAATTGTGGCAAGGGTGTTGCCTGCCGTTGCGCCCATATAAAACAATGGTGTTACCTCGCCACCCTTAAAGCCGGTGCCCAATGTAATGGCGGTATAAATTAGTTTCCATAACCAGCTGAAAAAGTCGGCGCCATTTTGATGAAATGCCGAAACAATAGTTACTGCACCTGGATATTCCCCTTCCACACCGAGGCTTAAATAGTCGGGCTTACCAATAGCAAATGTGAGCGCTATAATGGCTAAACCACCGCAAACAGGTATCAGCCAGTCAGTTTTTATCCACTTTACAGCATAGTCTTTTACTAAGTGGGTTGTGTTGGCAAAAGCCATGCTGATCAACCCAAAAACAGCTGAAGCTACAATTACTTTTAGCAGCAATACCAGATCAAGTGGTAAGTGGTGATGATAATATTCGGCGGATGTTTTAAGCACATCAATATGATACATGGTATGGTGCACACCCCAGGCAGATACCGTGGCATCGCCAACAAATCCTGCTACCAGGCAGGGTAGCAGGGCTGTGTATTGTATCCGGCCAACGGTTAAAACTTCAATAGCAAAAACTGTCCCGGTAAGCGGAGTGCCAAATACCGCTCCAAAACCTGCGGCAATACCAGCTGTAAGCAGCAAACGGGTGTCTAATTCATTTAGCTTGAACAACCTGCTGAACAAATTGGCAAGGCTGCCCCCTATTTGTACTGCCGTACCTTCGCGCCCTGCCGAACCACCAAACAAATGCGTAATAACGGTAGTAATTAATATCAGCGGGGCCATGCGTTTGGGTACACCACCGCCGGGTTGATGTATCTCGTCAATAATCAGGTTGTTGCCGCGCTCGGCAGACCTTCCGTAAAGCTTATATAAAAAATGAATAGCTACACCTGCTACAGGTAACAGATACAGTAGCCATGTATGCGTAAAACGATAATGGATAGCCCAATTGAGCAACCACAGAAAAAAAGCTACCGTACTGCCAATAGCAATGGCGGTGGGTAAAACAATAAGTGTCCAGCGGAAGCTGTAAGCAATTAAACTAAATTGATTGGAAAAGAATTTTTTAAACATACGCCTGCAAGCAAATAATTAAACTTATTTGTGTAGGCGCCATCAGCTTTGCAGCGGTTCAAATAGGCGGAGCACCATCGCCCTTCGTTATAATGCAAATATGTGGTAAAAAACCTTTTGCTGCAATAGCTTAACTTGCACTTTTTCTTTTATTAGTTTTGTACATGAACTTAACGCCTGAAATCACCAACCGGCTTGAACAATTGCAGCAAAAGTATGAGGCTATGGGCCAGGATATGGCATCGTACCTGGATGGTTTGTTGTATGCCGATTTCCTTACCTATTGGGACTATATTCATTTGGATACCTTACTGAGCCTACAAAGCCCAAAGACTCCCTTTCCTGACGAGGAGATATTCATTATGTATCACCAGATCACCGAACTATATTTTAAGCTTACCCTGCATGAGTGCAAGCAGATTGCCGCAAAGCCTGATCTGGATGTAGCTTTTTTTACCGCACGTGTAAAACGTATCAACAGTTATTTTAATGCGCTGGTAAACTCGTTCGAAGTAATGGTGCAGGGTATGGAAAAAGAGCAGTTTCTTAAATTCAGGATGTCGCTTTTACCTGCCAGTGGTTTTCAATCGGGCCAGTACCGCATGATTGAGATCCATGCAACTGATTTCATCAACCTGGTTGCTAAAGATAAACGAGAAGAGCTGCGTAATGCAAGTGTACAGGAACAGTTCGAATACATTTACTGGAAGTTTGGCGCCACAGAACTATCTACCGGTAAAAAGACACTTACCCTAAAGCAGTTTGAGAAAAAGTATGCTAAAACTTTTATCGAGCTTGGTGAAAAGTGTCACGACTGTAATTTTAATACATTAATTAAAAAGCTGCAGCAAAGCGGTGAGCCTACCGCCGAACTGGAAGAAGAGTTGCGTAAGCTGGATATACATGTAAATGTGAACTGGCCGCTGGCGCATTATAAATCAGCGGTGCGTTACCTGCACCGCGAACCTGAAGAGATCAAAGCAACGGGCGGTACCAACTGGCAAAAATACCTGCCTCCGCGTTTTCAGAAACGGATATTTTACCCGGAACTATGGACGGCAGAACAAATAGATAACTGGGGAAAGGGCTGGGTAGAGGATGCATTGGCCGATGTTGCTAAATAAAATCTTGGACAGAATATATTATATCTGCCCTAAAACGCCTAAATTGCCAAACTCTTAATATACAAGGCCATGACAGACACACTGGACATCAAAATCACAAAAACAACCAATAGCCGTTTAGCACAAACGGACTTTGAGAACCTGGTTTTTGGCCGTACTTTTTCTGACCATATGCTGGTAGCAGATTACGAAGACGGCGAGTGGAAAAACTTCGAGATTTTGCCTTACGGCGAAATTGCGCTTAGCCCGGCTATTTCTGCACTGCATTACGGACAGGCATTTTTTGAAGGACTAAAAGCGTATAAGCACGAAGACGGCACTATTTCGGTGTTCCGTCCGGAAAAGAATGCGCAGCGTTTTAATAAATCAGCAGAACGTTTATGTATGGCAGAGCTACCAGAAGACCTGTTTTTGCAAAGCGTATCTGCATTAGTAGATATTGATCGCGACTGGATCCCGGCTAAGCCTAACCATTCGTTATACATTCGCCCGGTAATGTTTGCTACCGATGCGTTTTTAGGTGTTACCCCATCTAAAACGTATAAATTCGTATTACTTACCTGCCCCGTAGGCCCGTATTTCAGTAAACCGTTGCGTGTTAAATTTGAGGAGTACTACACGCGTGCTGCCGAAGGCGGTTTTGGTTATGCAAAGGCTGCCGGTAACTACGGTGGTTCAATGCTGCCATTTAAAAAAGCGGCTGAAGAAGGCTTTGACCAGCTGATCTGGACAGATGCCAAAGAGCATTTATACGTAGAGGAAATGGGCGCGGCAAACGTAATGTTTGTACTGGATGGTAAACTGGTTACGCCATCAACCCGCGACACTATTTTAGATGGCGTTACCCGCGATACGGTAATTGCACTTGCAAAATCATGGGGTATGCCGGTTGAAGAACGCCGCGTATCTATTGCCGAGGTGGTAGAAGGTGCCAAAAATGGTAAACTTACCGACGCTTTTGGCGCAGGTACAGCAGCTACTATTGCACCGGTTGGCTCGTTCCATTACAAAGGCGAAGATTATACGTTAAGTGACCCGTCAACCCGCGAATTTTCACAAAAGGTTTTAAAAACTTTAGATGATATCCGCTGCGGTAACGTAAAAGATACTTTCGGCTGGAACTATATTGTGAGATAACACATCTTATAGTATCGAGTATCAGGTATAAGATATAGTAGAGAGGCGCAGGATTTGCGCCTCTTTTTTTATTGTTTGGTTGCGCCGGATTCGTACAAGTAACTCAGCAGGTTAAGTAAGATCACGCCCACCAATGCGCCGCCTAAAACATCGGTAAACCAGTGCGCTCCAAGGTATATGCGAGAGAACGGTACGGTAAATATCAGGAATACCGAAATGGTAAACACCACAGACCTGATTATAAATGGAATGGTTTTTAGCTGCACCATCAGCAAAACCAAAAAACCAAAATAAACGACGTAGAACAACACATGCCCGCTGGGGAAGCTTTGTTCAGTAGCTTTTCTGAATACATGTACCAGCGGTTCAGACGGCCTCGGCCTGTTTACAATGATCTTTAATATCGTGCTCACCAACCCGGAAAGCGAAGTAAGCAGCATAAATAAGGCTTCGCGCTTGTATTTAAAGATCAGGAAAATAAGTGGAGCTGTTGTTACCATAATAATAGATCCCGGTGAATAACCAAACCAGCTAATGATCTGCATAACAGTATCAAGCGTTGGATTTTGGTGTGCCTGTATATGGCGCGAAAAGCTCTCGTCAAAACTATCTGTAGAGTTATAAGCTACATAAATGCTAAGTATCGTAAAGCCTAGGCAGATAATACCAATGACCAAAAACATCAACTTTCTTTTTCTTACAGAGATCATCGCTTTTTAACAGTTGTTAAATTGCGAATGTTTTTAAAACAAGCAAGCCCTTCAAAAAACTTGAAGGGCTTGCTTGTTATTCTTAATTCCTCCCCCTCTAGGGGAGGTTAGGAGGGGTGTTATTTCTTCAACCCAATTTCGCGTAAACGCTCGTCCAGATATTCACCGGCGGTCATGTCGCTAAATTGTTTTGGATGCGCTGCATCAATGGTTGATGGTAAGCTGGTTAAATCCATATCTGATTTAGGGTGCAAAAAGAAAGGCACCGAAAAACGCGACTGGCCCATCAGTTCGCGTGGCGGGTTAACTACGCGGTGGGTAGTCGATTTTAGCTTACCGTTGGTTAAACGTTGCAGCATATCACCTACGTTAACTACTACGTCTTCGCCATGTGCTTTTACCGGGAACCAGGTGTTCTCACGGGTAAACAACTCAAGGCCATCTGCACTTGCGCCAATTAACAGGGTGATCAGGTTAATGTCTTCATGCGCGCCTGCACGTACGGCATCAGGTGCCAATGCATCCGGATCTTCAATAGGGAAGTAATGCAATGTACGCAAGATAGAATTGCCGTTGTGTACCTTATCATCGAAGTAATTTTCGTCCAAGCCAAGGTAAACTGCAATGGCACGGAGTAAATATTTACCTGCGCTTTCCAGCTTCTGGTAAACCTCGCGGGTTACGGTGTTAAACTTAGGCAACTCGTCAACAATTACATTTTCCGGATAAATATCCTTAACCGGGTCGTTATCAGTAACGGTTTGGCCAATTTGCCAAAACTCTTTTAAGTCGGGTACTTTAAAGCCTTTGGCAGTTTCTTTGCCTTTGCTGGTATAGCCGCGCTGGCCGGCCAGTTCTGGCTTTTCATACTTTAATTTTACATCTTCGGGCAAAGCAAAAAGCGCTTTAACCTGTGCATATAAATCGTCAATAAGTTCTTTGCTTAAACCATGATTGGTAATAGTGACAAAGCCGGTCTCGTTAAAGGCACGGCCAATCTCATCAGAAAACTTTTTGCGCTCTTTTGGCGTACCATTTACATAGGTATTCAGGTCGAGCCTCGGAATATTTACTGTACTCATAATTGTAAATTTACTATTATTAGAGTTACAAACATCCGACTAATATTTTGTTTCGTCAGCAGGATGTTTAAAAATGAGCAAACAATATAATTAATTAAACGCTTAGGGTTTATTGCAGTCAATGATTACAGATGCCCCTGATAACAAAATATAACATGAAAAGATTAACTCAAATATTTTGCCTTAGCATGCTGCTGTTTGGCGCATTGCTGATAATGCCCGAAAAAAGTAGGGCCCAGGGAGGCGCTATCACTTTTCAGGATTTTTACGACCAGTTACAACCATACGGTACCTGGGTTGATGATCCTGACTATGGTGATGTATGGATACCTGATGTAGACGAAGATTTCAGGCCTTATGCCACTAACGGGCATTGGGTGCTTACAGAATATGGTAATACTTGGGTATCAGACTATGAATGGGGCTGGGCGCCGTTCCACTATGGCCGCTGGCGTTTCGACGATTATTACGGCTGGGAATGGATACCAGGTTACGAATGGGCACCGGCATGGGTGAGCTGGCGCAGCAGTAACGACTATTATGGCTGGGCACCATTATCTCCGGGTATTGATGTTGAAGCAAGCTTTGGGTATAACGCGCCAGATTTTTACTGGACCTTCGCTCCATCAGCATATATAACCAGTCCTTCAATTTATAATTACTATGTGCCGCGTACACGTGTGGTAAACATTATCCGTAATACTACTTATATCCGTAACGTTTACGTTAATAACAACTACCGCTATATAGCAGGCCCACGCCGTGATGATATACAGCGCAGGGTAGGCAGGCCAATAAATGTTTATCGTGTTAATGATGCAGGCAGGCCAGGCCGACCAGCCTTAGGTAATAATGCTGTAACTATTTACAGGCCAAGCGTTGGCCGCCAGCCTAATGCGCGCCCTGCAAACATTATTAATGCTAACGATTACCGCAGCCGTAACCCTAATAACAGGATTGCCGTACCAAGCCGCGACGGTTACATTAACCGCCAAAATGCCGAGCGTTTAGCACAGGAAGCCCGTAATGCGCAGCAAAATAACCAGAACAATAACAGGCAGAGCCGTGGCAATATCCCTAATAACGTGGGCAGGCCAGATGCTAACCGCGCGCAACAGCAGCAACAACAAGGCCAGCCGCAGCAAGGACAACAGTGGCAGCAAAGACGTAATCAGCAACAAAACGATCAGAATGCGCAGCGTAACCAGCAGTTAGAACAGCAACGCCAACAACGTGTATTGCAAGATAACCAGCAGGGCCAACAACCACAACAGCAGCCACAGCCACAAGTTCAGCAATGGCAGCAAAGACGTGATCAACGAAATCAGCAGCAAGACCAGCAACGTCAACAGCAGATGCAACAGCAAGAACAGCAGCGTCAGCAACAAATGCAGCAACAACGCCAACAGCAGATGCAACAGCAAGAACAGCAGCGTCAGCAACAAATGCAGCAACAACGCCAACAGCAGATGCAGCAGCAAGACCAGCAGCGCCAGCAGCAAATGCAGCAACAACGTCAACAGCAGATGCAGCAGCAAGAACAGCAGCGTCAGCAACAAATGCAGCAACAACGTCAACAGCAGATGCAGCAACAGGACCAGCAGCGCCAGCAGCAAATGCAGCAACAACGCCAACAGCAGATGCAGCAACAGGATCAGCAGCGTCAACAGCAGATGCAGCAACAACGCCAGCAACAGATGCAACAGCAACGTCAGCAGCAACAACAACAACAACAACAACAACAACAGCCGCAGCCGCAACCACAGCAGCATCAAAGGGATCAGCGCGAAAGGCCTGAACGTCCTTAATTTGCAGCTGATATAAATGAATAGCACATAGCTGATAATTGCCGGTTATGTGCTATTTTTATATCCATGAAAATTTTTCTGAGATCAATAGCAGTGTTTGTGATTGTTGCCGGTATTGCGTTTTATGCTATCAGTAAAAATGCATCGCGTAAATCAGCAGCGCCGGGTTTAATTTTTATAGAAAATTCATGGCCGGAAGCTTTGAAACAGGCTTCTGTTAAACATAAATATATTTTTGTTGATGCTTATGCCACTTGGTGCGGCCCATGTAAAATGATGCGGTCAACCACGTTTAAAGATAAACGGGTGATTGAATTTTTCAATAAAAACTTTATTAATGCAGCCCTTGATATGGAAAAAGGGCAGGGGCCACAACTGGCGCAGGCCTGGCAACTACAGGCTTACCCAACATTATATGTATTTGACGAGCAAGGCAAGCCTGTGCTTTATGCCGTAGGCTATATTGATGCCAATGAACTGCTTAAGTTTGGGCAGGCAGCCTTAAAAAAGAAAAACTAATTATTTGCCGTAATCGCCGGCGCGTGTGCTCGATGATGAAGTATCGCGTTTACTGGCTGCTGTGTCTTTGGCATTAGAGGGGCCGCCAAATTTGTTATTGGGGTTTTCGTGGCATCCGGTAAGGGTTGCTAATAATATGGCTGATATTAAAACATAAGCTTTCATATCTTAAAGACAATTTGCTAATATGTTTGTTCTGGTTGATTTACAATAGATAATTGTAACTTACCACTGAAACTTATTTCAAAGCATCGTGTTATTTTTATATTATGGATCATAACGTATTTTTATTAGCAACCGACCCTAAAGATCCATGTCATGACGTGGTTCATTCCAGAGACACAGAGCTTAGGGTAAAAGTTTTTTGCTTATCTGAAGAAGATTTTTCTCCGGACCCGAATGAGATACAACTTTATGGTTATGCTAATCAGAAGCTTTACGCCTTTGAAACCATTAATATTACCCCTGACGATGCACTTGATGTAGTTGCTGCCATACAATGGTATGCCAATTATATAGATTTTCCGCAACTGGAAATTTTGCCAGAAGACCCTCGCCATGATAAAGATGTAGCCGTGTAACCCGGCTAGTATATCTTTGCTCATTAATTTTATGAATACCATTAAAGAATTATTGCATGCGCAATGCGTAAATGCTATACAGCAGCGTATAGCTAACGCACAGCAGGGAATTGACGAAGCGAAGCAGGCATCTGAAAACGAAACCAAAAGCAGTGCGGGCGACAAGTACGAAACCGGCCGCGCCATGATGCAGCAGGAAAACGACCGTAATACCGCGTTATTACTTGAAGCCAAAAAGCAAATGGCCGCTTTAAATCAGATCGGCACTACTGCAAATACATCGGGTGTAGCAGATACAGGCAGCCTGGTAATTACCGATCAGGGTAGTTTTTATATGGCCGTTGGCGCAGGTAATATTGTTATTGAAGGTAAAACCTATATTGCCATCTCTGTAGCTTCGCCAATCGGGTTGCGGTTAAAGGGGAAAACAAAGGGAGATCAGTTCGATTTCAACGGACGTAAATACAACTTAACAGATATATTGTAAAACAGGCAGGCAACAAGCCCGCCTGTTTAAGTTTATTAATGCTCGTCGGCGCTTGGACCATAAGTAGCAGGAATAGGAATATTATTAAGTCGCAGGTAAACACCTAATTGTGCGCGGTGATGTACCGTTTGATTGAAAGACATCCTTACCGTTTCTGCTTTAGTGGATGTATACAATATCTGGTCGCCGTTACGCAAAACCCATTCCTGGTCTAATACATCTTCTGATGCCTCGTTCAGGCTTTTGCGCGCGCTGTTAAGGCTACGTTCAAAGTAATCAAGCAACTCTGCGGTGTTATTTACAACTTCTTCTTTCCAGTTGTTGCTTTGAAAATCAAGCCCATCAGTGGTTAGGCCCATCGTAGTCCAGTTGGGCAAGTCGGCAATGTGCGTTGCCAGGCGGCGCATGGTCATGCTTTTTTCGTGTGGTTGCCAGTCGAACAGTTCTGTAGGTACACGCTCTAGCATTTTACGGGTTACTACAGCTTCGGCTTCCAACTCTTTTTTGAAGATTTCAATTAGTGACATCATTGTATTGTTTTTGGTTTGTGATTCAAAGAAACCATACGCCAATGACAGCCCTATGTCAACAAGTTTTTAGCCTTACAATTATTTGAAAAATTATTGAAGCTTATCGCCTTCAACTTTAGGCCAAAGCCATGCCTGACGAATAATCATACAAGTAATGATCACCTCTATTATTCCTAAGTAGATATAAAAGATCATCCATTGATCAATCGATGCACTAACAACTAACAGCATGACTACGGTGAATAATGCCCCTATTGCCAGGTTGACCAGCCGGTTAATCGCAGCCTTCAGCATTAACGACAAGAATATCATAAAAGGCGGTATAGATAGAAGAATCGCGTACATGAGCAATACTAATGGTGTGGTTTCGCCTGCACCAGTGTGCCCGTTCATTAAACCCTTAATGCGCCCCGGTACAAATAAGGAAAAGAAATCACCATAGATATAACAGAACATTACCGCTGTCCACAGCGCTGATAGTTTAAGCTTTACATTGATCTTAAAATCCTGTAGGGTGTTGGTTGTAGAACTTGTACTCATCTCATCATATTTTATAAACTATAGACGAGAGCAGTGCAGGTTATGTCACAGCATTTTTTAATCTTTACAAGTTTTGTGAGATATCTTTTATCAAGACTTTCAGTTTTTCTTTCAGTTCGGGTGGGTGTACTATTGTTGCCTGATCGCCAAACATGAGCAGCCAGCGGGCAAAACCTTCCAGCGAGCGTGTCATAAAATGCATTTCCACATTATCCGGGTATTCAATTTCATGAGTAAAGCCGTTATAATAGCGCTGCTCTCCGATATAAGGGGCTGCCTTGTGATTCACCAGTATAACGATATTGATCACATCGGCTTCTTTGTAAAGATCTTTAAGGTGTTCACTTAATGGTGGATGGACCTGATCAAATGTACCGTCTGTGCATAACAAATCTTCCATCCTGTCGAATCTAAAATCGCGGTAATCTTCACGTAGCTGGCACCAGGCAATAAGGTGCCAGTTACCTTCCAGGAAAAATACACCAATGGGTTCAACGAAACGCTCGGTAAGGGTTTTGTTATATGCTGCGCGGTAGCTGATACAAAGCACACGCTTTTCGGCAATGGCTTGTAAAATATCCTGAAGCGGGTTTACTTTAAGTAATTGTGGCCTCCGGCCTTGTACAACGGCTATGCGGTTCTCTATGCTTTCGAGATAATCTTTATCGGTATTACGCAGTACAGACCGTATTTTAAACATGGCCGAACGATAGCTTGCCCCGTTAATGTTATCAGTTAGCTTTTCTGCCATTTTTTCGGCGGTGATAAAAGAAGCTACTTCATCGCGGGTAAACATAACAGGCGGCAGGCGGTAACCTTCCACCAATGAATAACCGATTCCAGCTTCGCCTATCAATGGTACACCGGCTTCTTCCAGCGTTTTAATATCACGGTATACGGTGCGCAGGCTGATATTGAACCGCTCTGCAATTTCAGACGCTTTTACAGTTCTGCGCGATTGCAGTTGTATCAGAATAGCTGAAATACGGTCAATGCGGTTCATGGTTTGAGTTTTGCCTTAACAAAGTAAAGCAAAACCAGCAGAACCCCTAAGCTTTATTTAAAAACGGTAGCCCAATGTTAAGTAAGTAAGCGCACCCTCTGTTGAGCCGCCCACGGCAACCTGTGCAATAAGCGCTTGTGCAGGTATCAGGTATATGCCCCCGCCGTAGCCGTCATGCCATTTGTTTGACGATTCGCCTGGTACCCAAACACGTCCCATATCATTAAACCCAATTAACCCAACGGTGCCGGGGAATAGATATGAGTTGAAGTTGAACAGCTTTAAGCGTACTTCGAAATTGTTGTAAACAGATGTTCTGCCCGCAAAGCGAAAGGTGTGAAAACCGCGTAGGGTTGATGGGCCGCCTATGGCCATTTGCTGAAAATATTCGGCATGGCCTAAAATAGTACCGCCGCCAATACGGTTGGCAATAACCAATACAGAATCCTGATCGGGGTTAAAATAAAAGTTAAATTCGGTTTGCAGTTTAGCGTAAGATTTTGCATAATCACTGATGCCGGTTACCCCGTTAAGTGTCGTGTTCCAGTATACGCCCGATGTAGGGTTGGTAAGGTTATTACGGGTATCATATCTTAAGCCGCCAATTACGCCGGCATAAAAACGTTTTTTAAATACGTTCTGGTCCGGGTGAGCCTGTTCGTAATCTCTTAAAAAGTGGTTATTGTTTTCGGTTGCAGATGCATAGTAGAATTGACCTGTTGCGCCAATACTCAACTGAAGATCATGGTTAGTATGGAACATCCTGACATCTGCATCGAGCGTGTTGTAGCGATTACGATAGTAATTGATATCGTAAGGGTCTTTGTTAATGAAAACTGTCTCGTTGCCTATGCCGAAGAAGTTGCTCACATTGTGAGGGCCGCGCGATGTAATGTTGACGTTCAAGTCGTTGTTGCCTAAAGCTTTTTTAAAGTCGCCTACATAGGCAAAAGAAAAGGCATTCCGTTCAACAGTATATCCTGCCAGAATAGTTTGGTGCGAAGCATATGGTTCTTTACGGAAGCCCTGCTTTTCGATAAGTAAACCGCCAATTAGTGTAACGCCATTATCCGTGTTATAGCCTAATGATACCAATGGCGATGTGTTATTATATTTAAATGCCGTACGGTTAAAGTAATTGACAGAGGTATCTTTACCCAGGCGCAGTTTGGCATCGGCTTTTGAAGGGAACCCGTTTTGTTGGTCAGACCGGTCATAGACATATATATTATTGCGGTTGTTCAGCTGCTTATCCACATAAAAACTATCCACACCAGGCCCGCCTATCATTCTAACTTTAATTGGCGAAGGCGTATTGCCGCTTACATGAAAAACATCTTTGCCCTTTAAGCCATAAAGGCGTACTTCTTCTGTTACCTTCGGATCAAATGTGCGCTGATAGATCACCTTATCAATCTCACCGCTTTTTTTGATCTTTCTTATGGTGATGGCTACTTTACCGCTATCGCTTTCGTTAATGGTGAAATCTTCCTGTTTGTTAGTTGCAGGTACATCAACCATGTGCGACAGGAAAGCATAGTATGTTAAAGCGTACTTGCTTAAAT
Source organism: Mucilaginibacter sp. KACC 22063 (assembly GCF_028736115.1). NCBI lineage: Bacteria > Pseudomonadati > Bacteroidota > Sphingobacteriia > Sphingobacteriales > Sphingobacteriaceae > Mucilaginibacter > Mucilaginibacter florum. The sequence continues at coordinate 879,931 of NZ_CP117877.1, forward strand.
CGTCGCGACGTTGTTTAAATGCTGCAATAATAGGCGCTGCCGACATCCTGTAAATTACAGGTGGCATACGTTTCATGGCTGCTACAAAAAGGCTGTCAGTTAGTTTTTGCTGAACGTCTGCAATCTGCTCTTTCCAGTCGTCTATGCTTAACTGGTTAAGGAAATACCTGTCGAAATACCTGGCGTTGAAATTCCAGCCGTCAATATCCCGTATCTCGCCACGGTAAGGTTGTAACTGTGATTTTAAAAACTGATGCGATAAAAACCAAGGGAATATACCCGAGGTTGAATAAAATACCTTATCACGGTCGCGCGGAATAGGCGTATACGTAATACCGGTATCGCTTTTATCTTTCACCCAACGCCATTGGTCTTCGTGCCTGTCCCAGTCGCCAATAACCATATCCAGCAGGCGGGCACGCAGTACCAGCTTTTGTAGAACTTTATTATCGTTATCGTCTTCCAGTTTTTTCTCGGTTTTTTCAGTGTTGTCGGTATCATCAACATCAAGTGGGTCGCGCTGCTCAAAAAGATAAACCTTGTTGGCAAACTCTTTTCTGTATTGGCCAAGTGCCGGGTCATCGGCAACGTAAACAATCTGTGGTATACTATGCGGAATGCTTAATGCTTGTGCAAGTGGGGGGACCACCAATGCAGAAAATGGATGCGACGTGGAAACCTCGTCCTGCAAAATGTCTTTTACTATAGTTTTGCGCAGGTTAGCAGGCAATGCCCTTTCAGGGTATTTCTGTACAGTTCGCAACGCAAAATTATTACCTGCTGCATCAACCAGTTTTAAAGAGCGCGTTTGTTTGCCGCCGCCAAGCCCTACTATTTTAAGGCCGCCCTGCTCGGTGCTGATGTGGAATATTTTTAGCTTAACAGGTGTGTCCCAAAGCTTGCGGTAATTCTCGCCGAAAAGTACCCTGTGTGCTTTGGTTACATGGTTGTATTCCGGTTCAACTGCAACAGTAATACTATCACCTGTAATTTTTTGTGCGTTTACACACAATGAATTGATGGTTATTGCCGTTAAGGCTAAACAGATTTTTCTGAGATTGTTTTTTAGGTGCATTTAACAGCAAGTAATTACTCTGTACAGATTAATGATACCACAACAGCAATTATGAAAATTTGTGCTACCACGCGTTGATTTGTTAATACCCCGCCAGGCAACGCCGCAAATTTTTTGTGAGATTGGGTGATGATATTATCAGCTTTGAATATAACCTTTTATCAGCAAATTGCGTTATCCGGCTCTTGATATCTAATTAATTTAAGATCAGAATTTTATTTAATGATTAAACCTGTTTATTTTAAACTGCGGGTATTAGTATTACCTTTTTTGTTGTTATTGTCGGCTCATGTGCATTCGCAAAGTATGGATGCCAAATTGCTGAACAAGCTTAACCCAAACACTACCCACGTTAACCCCACCTGGGACTTTGTTTCAAATAGTATTCAGCCCTTATCGGTGGCTGCCCCGGTAACTATGCTTACTGTTGCTTTAATTACTAAAGATGCTGATCTTAAACAAAATGCTTTCAGAACCGGCGAAGCCCTGCTGATTAATGCCCTGGTAACAACCGGCATGAAAAACTCCTTTCAGCGTACCCGGCCTTTTAACGCTTATCCGGGTATGATAACATTGCAAGGTACGGCGGCAGGTTATTCGTTCCCATCGGGGCATACCTCAAATGCTTTTGCGCTGGCCACATCATTAACGCTGTCATTTAACAAAAAATGGTATGTAGCGGTGCCTGCTTATGGATTTGCGGCTGCCACGGCATATTCGCGTATGTATCGCGGTGCACATTACCCAACCGATGTACTCGGCGGAATGATAGTTGGCACAGGCACATCTTACCTTACCTGGAAGCTGCAAAAATTATTTTTGCGCAGGAGCAGGGTAGGGCTAACCGTTCCTCATCCCTAAGTAATTACACTTAGCCGTATGGCCTTAAGCCCTGTAACTCCTTGTAATTCTTCCAAATCGTAACGCTCAATTTCCTTAGCTAATAAGCCCTTGCTCTGAAACTCACGGATGCTTTCTAAAAAGTAATCAGCTTCACTTTCAGTTGAATATACAAGTGCTATTTTGCCAGGTTGTGTAAGGCGTTCATCGGTGTCTTTGATATGTACTTTGTCGATGCGCTTTTTTACCACCTCGTAACGGATGTTGTAAGCACCCTCCACATCAAAACGGCGCTCGTCTTTACGGAAACAAATATCTATCTGGCCCGAATGTATAAATATGAGCTGCGTAGTTTGCAGCACACATTTCATAATGCCGGTAAGTTTGCTGGTAATGCGCACAATATCAATCATTGAGCTTAACTGCCATTTTCTGAACAGCTGCAGCATGGCTTCGTCAAAAGGCTTTTCGGGTGCTAAAGCCTGCCCGGTAAAAATATCATACTCCACACCATCCGTCCTGAATTTTTCAAAGTAGCAAGGATAAATTTCCTGCAAATCATATTGCGCCTTCTCAAAGTAATTGTTCAGCGCCGTGTTGATCAGGGTTATGGATTGCTCCAGGTTACGACGGTATAAAAAGCCTTCACCTTTATTTTCATCAGCCTCATCAAAGTATGCCTTAATAATAGGGCCAGTTTGTTCGAAATTTTCTTTCAGGTAATCAAAAGTGGGATATACTTTAGCTTGTAAAAAGGTTTTAATGCTTGTTTCGTCATTATCCGAAACCTGCTTTTCGAGTTTTGAGATCCAATCGTTACACTGCGTGATCAGCTTAACATGAGGTGCATCTTTATTAAGCCCGTCTGTTTGCCTAAGCGTTTCTATCAGCTTGTTCAGCAGATAAGTAAGGTCGTTTTTTAAGGCGAGGTTGCGCTCGTTGGTTGAGTTGCGGATATCTATGGCACCATAAAGCGGGTATACGTCTTTAAAGCCAACCGTGTCAATGATCCTATTCTCGTTATTGTGCCTGCTTTTAATATAGTTCCATGCGGCTTCGTTAAACTTCCACTCTACCGAGTTTTGCAGGGTGGTAAACTTATCTTTAATAACGGTCTCTATACGGTTGTTAAATCTTTCGGCGCTATTATGTAACAGTTGAGATAACAACGGAACTGCCGCCTCGAGTTTGGAGATCAGTTTTTCAAAAGGGATAGCCGCCTTTTTCGAATAAATTTCCATTACCCCGGCCAGTTTGCGGTTGTAATAAACGGGTAGTATGGCGTATGAAACAATACCTGCCTGTTTTAACGCTTTCAGGTAAAAATGGCTTTCAACGTTATAATCGTTTATTTCATTAAAAAATATGGCGCGCGGGTTTTTCATGTACTGTGTTACCAGCGCATTGTAAGTTTCTTCAGCAATACTTTGCTGTATAGATGATTTAACGAGCACACTGCTAAAGCATTCTTTTGTATCATAAACCAAATTACCGTTAACGCGTAAAAACGGCAGTAAGCCAAATTCGATATCGCTGTTGCCGGTAAGGGTTTGTAGTGCATGGGTCACCTTTTCGTAAAGCTCGTTCTGATCCTGGGCATCATTTACCAAAGCCAGCCTAATGTTATTTATAGATTGCTCTATGGTAATTTCCTCAACCGTAATTACCGAAAAGCCTTCTATCCTGAACATTTCTAAAGGCATTAATTCCTCAAATACCTCACAGCCTGCTCCCTGGTGCAGAAACTGCTCAATAAGTTCGGGTTTCAACTCCGGTAGCTTTGACTTAGCGATGATCTCCACATAGGTTGTATCCAGATGTATCTGGTAATAACGTTCCAGTCCGTTAGCAGCCGAGGCATCTGTATATAATGTGTCGTTATTGGCATCAAAAGAAATGTGATACAGCTTTTGCAACACTAGCCGGTAAACGTAGTTTTTAAGTCGGCTGGTAAAATGGTTACCTCCCTGGTATACAATGGCATCTTTATCCTTAAGATAGCTTTCTGTAAATTCCTTATAAGCATCGGTACCATATAATACACTGCCGGGTATAGGCGTGCCTATTCCCCAATAAAACTCCGTTTCGTCGGCAATAGGTGGAGAGAGTACCGTATAGATTAGCTCCAGCGCATCAACATGCTGCATAGCCTCTTCAACTGAAAGCGTTTTTTGTATGGCTTCATTTTTTTCGAGCCTTGCCAAAATAAAGCGATAAAATTCTGCTTTAAAGGTTTTACCGTTATCTATGCGTTGTTTTAGATCTTCAATAAAAACACGGAACGAAAAGGCATAATCAACCAGTTCGTTACTGTTCAAATAGTCATCAATGTTAAAAATATTGACTTGCATATTTCCGTGTATAGTTAGTAGTAGTACTGTTAAACCAGAGGCTACAGATTAAGTTTTAAGGTGATATACGGATAAAAGCCATCGGCGGAGTACGCACCTTGTAAATTTAATAACATCATATCGGCAGGCATAAAGTAGATACCGCCGCCAACGCTGTTATGCCACACCTTTGATGGCTGGTTTTTGTCCCATACACGGCCTATGCCATATAATGCGGTAAGGCCTATCTGGCCGGGTAAAATGTAAGAAGTAAAGTTGCTGAGTTTAAACCTGCCCTGTAAAACATTATAAAAAGCCTGCTGCCCTGCATAGCGGTATTGCCGTAAACCCGGCAGGCTTTCGGGGCCTCCTAAAAATACAGACTGATAAAACGCGGGCTGCCCGAACGTTATACCGCCACCCAGCTTATAGCTGATGACTATTGACGAATTTGCGGTTACGCTTTTATATAGCTCTGCCTGCGGTGTAAACTGGAAGAATGTGTTTGAGTAACTGTTAAGGCCAAACAGTTGTTGAAACTTTAAGCTGATGTATACCCCATAAGAAGCCATCAGCGGACTGTTACGCTTGTCGTCAATATACGTCATGGTTAAACCTGCGTACAGCTTGTTTTTTGTATAGGTTAAGCTGTCGTAGTTGTTGAACAAGTTGGGGTGATAGATTAGCCGATCATTATCATCGCTGTTGAAGCGATAATATTGAAAAGTAGGCCCTATGCGCAGGTTAACCGACCCTGTACTGTTATGAAACCTTAATGAGCCGGTTACCTCGGCAAGATCGAATTTTGCGCGGTAATAGGTTTTAAAATGGCCGTTTTTATCAAAGTCTGTTTCGTTGCCCTTGCCAAAGAAATTAATGGTATTCGGGAAATCAAACCTGGCTTGCACCTCTATATCTGCCGAGTGTTTGACGGCGTTAAACCATTGGCCAACATAGTTAAATTTATTAGCGCCATTACCAAAGCTATGTAAAAGATTGAATTGCTGAATACTTCCGGGTGCTTTACGGAAGCCCTGGCTTGTGAATATAACTCCTGCGTTAATCCAGTAACCATCATCGGGATTAAATCCCATGCTCACATCCGGAATAGTTGAGTTGAAATACTGGTTAACCGGAACGTAAGCTACCGTGGTGGTATCGTTTGAGAAATGCTTGCTAATTTTAACAGAATCAGTGCCGATAAACGTAGCCTTGCTTTCTTTACCATAATATTTTGTATGGTTATTAGCTGATACGATGTTTAAGCTTTTTTGCCCCTGCCCGCCAATTACACGTACTTTAATCAAAGTATTACGATCATTAATAATGATACTGTCTTGCCCTTTACCTGCATAAATTCTGATCTCTTTGGTAATGTTGTGGTCAAATACTTTTGAGAACAGCGGGTAGCTGATACTGCCATCATCAAGCCGCTTGTAAACAGATACATTGATGTTATTGCCGGCCGTGTCTTTAACGACCAATAACTCATTTACATCAGTTGCCTTTACATCAACAATGCGGTTGAAAAAGCGGTAAAACCTGTCGGCATCACTAACCATAGTGGCTCTGCGACGCTGCATTAATTTTAATAGTTCCTGATGCCTGATGTTGTTGGCAGCCGTGGGCATATGGTTCAATGCATCATTTAGTACATCATCTGTTAATGCGGCTGCAAATGTTTTGGCGGTTTGCTTCCAGGTATTGTAGCTAATTCCCGATAAAAACCTGACATCCAGTTCGCGGCCATTAAAGTAAAAGTCGTTGATGTCGCGTTGGTCTGATTGATATCCTTTCAGAAAAGGTGAACGCCATTTTACAGCGGCCATTCGTGGTATCAAGCCTTCATTCACAAAAAATGCCTGATCACGGTCTCGTGGTACAGCGCTGTAATATTTATTTTTTCCGTTGGTTCGGTTTTTCCAATGCCATTGATCCTGCTGCTGGTCCCAATCGCCGATGAACCAATCTAACAAGCGTGCCCTTAGAAACTCCAGAGTATCAATCCGGTTACTGTTATCACGGTCAAGCGATTTCATCATGATGCCAGTATTGTCAGACCTGCCTTCGCCTAAGCTTGGTTCAAGGATACAGATGGTTTTGGCAAAGTCGTTCTCATAAATACCAAGAGCCCTGTCTGGCGATACCCAGCCTACTATAGGGTTGGTATGCGATACCTTAACCGCTTTGGCCAGTACTGGCGCTACTAAAGATGCATAGGGGTGCTGCGCCGATATGGCATCCCATTTCCACGAAGTGGCAAAGGTTTCCCGGCGTGCTTGCGGAAGTTTGATCTCCGGGTATTTTTCAATACTGCGCAGCAGCCACTCTTTACCTTCTTTATCTATCAGTCTTAAAGCCAAAGTTTGGTGCGCACCGCCATATTTAACGGGTGTAAGTCCGCCTTTAAAGCTGCTTATTTTTATTACGGGCAACTTTACTGCCGCAGCCCATTCTTTTCTATAGTTTTCGCCAAATAGCTTGCGGTGAAAGCCGCTTACCTTATCAAAGTTTGGATTGGCTTTGATGAGAATACTGTCTTGGGTAACAGGCTTTGATGTTGGTATAGTAACAGGCTTAACAGAACGATACGGTTTTGTATAAGCATATACCTGCTTAAAGCTTGTATCCTTGCCTGCATAGTAAGTAAAGCGGATGCTTTTATCTGCCATGAGATCGGCAGTTACAAAACCTGGGGTTGTTTCAGCATATAAAGCATGCTTGCCTTTTTTAACAAAAGCCTCTTTTGCACCAGAACCGCTTACCACCTGTATCTGCTCGCCATCTTTTATGAATTGCAAACCATGTTCGTGCCCGGAGACATGTATCAGATTAGGAAATTCTTTAAAGACATTATCAATTTTCGAGATCATGGTTTTGTAAAGCGGATGGGCCTGGTCTTCAGCTAACGAAAACGTACCCCGCACCAGCGGGTAAAGCGCCCCAATGCCCGGAAACGGTATATAAAGGTTTTTCTGAACGGATGTTAGCGGGAAAAAGTAATCGGCAATGTTGTAATATCCACCGTGGTGCCCGTATGACCAAAATGGGTGATGATCTGCCAGCATGATCACCTTATCGTGATTTTTTAGCAGCAATTCGCGGAAGCGCCGTATAATTTCGTCTTCGGTTTTACAGTCGCAGTCGGCATCCGGGTTTTCTTTACTATAGACGTACAGCCACCATTCAGAGTCGAACGCAATCACCACAAAGTCGTCGTTGATCTTGATCTCGTACGGATCGGGGCAGCCATTTTTAGGCACTACTTTCAGTAGCGAATCTTTTTGCTCATCAATGTACTCCCACTGGCGTTTCATTTTTGCCAAACCAAGCGGCCCCATGCGGTCCCAGTCGTGGTTACCGGGGATAAAATAAACGGGGGCGCCTTTGGCGCGCATGGGTTTAAACTGCGATTGCAGAATCTCTTTAGTGTGGTCTTCTTCCTTGCTGCCGGGTAAGCCTATACCCGTTGGGTAAATATTATCGCCAAGATAGATTACCGTGGTTTTGCCCTGCAGAATTTTGTCTTGCGCATGCGAAATAACGCCGCCCTGCTGTGTATCTGTTTCACCGGCATCGCCAATGTAAATGATACGATGCGTAATAGTGCCTTGACTAAATGCTAAGCCCGGGAGGATAGTAAGCAACAGGTATAGCAGCTTTTTCATGCTATACTTATTATTTGCCCGAATACTTAAACTTTAAGACATTGCCCGGCTCAATTTTATCCCCTTCGTTGGATATATAAAGATTGTTCTGATTGTCAAACGTCATGCCTTCGGGTTGTGGAAAATACCGCGGATTAAGATGGAATACCTGTTTAACCTTAAAGTTGTCATTTAGGACAACCAATAACTTATTCACCGAAGATAATACGTACCATTCGTTTGTGCGTGGATTAAGCGCTATGGCCGAAGGATGGAAGTTGATTTTTTCTTCATTTGCCTGCTCGGTAATATGCTTTACATTAATCTCAAAGCGGCCACTGTTTTGCAGCGAACCATCCGGCAATAGTTTAAATATGAAGCCGCTTGTGTTTTTGCTGGTTTTATCAATGTTGCAGTGCTTACACAGTACATAAATGTTGTTGTTCTTTTCGTCGGCAGCAATGCCTTCATACTCGCCCTCGGTAAGCAGGTTCTCAAACTTTTTTACGTTGCTGATCTCGTCGCTGTCTGTTGCCGTAACCGGAAATGTGTAAAGCCTGCCTTTGCTTTGCAGCATAACAACCTGCCCATTGCAAATGGCAATATCTTCAAAGTCGCCGCTTTTTTTGAACCTTGTAAACTTGGCGCTTTTATCCCCAAGCTTTAGATGGTATACTCGTCCGTCTTCATCTTCTTCGCTATAAAGCGTGGCTGCATTCCCTTTGTTAAATGCGATACCGGATATTTCGGTAAGGTCATCGGGCATGTTAAATTTTTCGGGCTGATTGAGGTCATAACCTGCAGGGCTGTTATAAGCCTGTTTAGGCCCGCAGGAAAAACTTATTAATAAGGCAAAAGAGAGTAAAGCAATTATGATAGAACTATTTTTTGGTTTCATGCTGATGCGTCAATTCGGGGGTACTATATGCAAATAAAAGCTGAATGCAGTTATCTATTCAGACAGCTTATTAAGCATATACATTTTTATAACCTGCAATGTTTACGGTTATACATAAATTGACAAAACGTGTTAAATTATTTTACCGCAAACTGATCCGGCCCTATCATATTATCAGAGTCGTCAGACACTATTGCGGTAAACAGTAAGAATAGCAGTTTCATTACTATTACATTTTTATAAATCTGTCCAGCTGCTGGTTGATGAATTTAATGGTGTCTTCAGATTGAGGGTTACCTTCGGCATCAATATCTTTGTTAATGGCAGGGATATGTAAGCGCATAGGATGTACATGCAGGTTGACGTAATGGCAAACACCCGTAAAATGCTCTACACCACGAATATTCCCATATTTGCCGGATGATATGCCCACCAGTGCCGCTTTCTTATCATAAAAGCTTTCCGGGAAGTTGCAGGCATCTATAAAAACCTTTAAAATGCCCGGAAAACTGCCATTGTATTCGGGTATAATAAAAATGAATCTGTCTGTAGCCGTAACCAGTTGTTGCACGGGTTCAAATTCGGCGCTGCGGTTGCCATACAGATCTGAAAAAGCAATTTCCCTTGGCAAATCCATTAATGATAATACATTGGCTTCTACGCCACGCTTTGCCAGCTGCCGCTGATAATACTTAGCTATTTTTAACGTTGAACTTCCTGGCCGGTTTGTTGACGCAACAATGGTTATCATGTACAGATTGTTTGTAAGTTGTGGAAACCCGATTGGATACTGAATTGTTTATATTTGTATCTTTATACCCGGTTAAAACAGTGCGAAATTATAAATAATTTGCTTTTCCTGTTAAACGGCCCCAACGCATTTATTGTAAAATTTGAGTATTGAGAATGAGTAAGATAATCGCTTTAGCCAACCAGAAAGGTGGTGTAGGGAAAACTACGTCATCAATAAACCTTGCAGCAAGCTTAGCTGTGCTTGAGTATAAAACATTATTGGTTGATGCCGATCCTCAGGCTAACTCAACATCGGGAATCGGTTATGACCCGCGTACTATAAAAAACAGCATTTACGAATGTATCATTAACCATGTAGATCCGCATGAGGCTATCCAGAAAACAGATACGCCTAATCTGGACCTGCTGCCTGCACACATAGACCTTGTAGGTGCCGAAATTGAGATGATCAATTTGGAGAACCGCGAGTACAAAATGAAAGAAGTGCTTGGTAAAATAAAAAGCGAGTATGATTTCATTATCATTGATTGCTCTCCTTCTCTGGGTCTTATTACTATTAACTCGCTTACCGCTGCCGATTCGGTAATTATACCGGTGCAATGCGAGTATTTTGCATTAGAGGGTTTGGGTAAGCTGTTAAATACCATAAAAATTGTACAAAACCGCCTTAATCCAGAACTGGAGATCGAAGGTATATTACTGACCATGTATGATGTACGCCTTCGCCTGTCAAACCAGGTGGTTGAAGAAGTGCGTACGCATTTTGAAGACCTGGTTTTTGAAACCATTATACAACGTAACACCCGTTTAAGCGAGGCGCCAAGCTTCGGCGTTTCGGTTATTATGCACGATGCCAATTGTAAAGGGGCTATTAACTATTTAAACTTAGCACGCGAGATACTCCGTAAAAACGGAATTGCAACAAGGCAAACGCAGGTTACATCAGAAACTGTTTAATTATAAGAATGAGCGCAGATAAAAAAAGGGTACTGGGTAAAGGATTGAGCGCCCTGCTTAATGATAGTGCTGACGTATTACCGCAAAAACAACAAAACAGATCAATGGTATCTGACAGCGATGCAGCTGTTGGCGTAGGTTCTATAAGTGAAATAAATTTAAATGAGATAGAGGTTAATCCTTTTCAGCCGCGGACTGATTTTGATCAGGAAGCGTTACAAGAGCTTTCTGATTCTATCAAGCTGCAGGGGTTAATTCAGCCGATTACCGTACGTAAGGTAAGCGCACATCATTACCAGCTGATCTCGGGCGAACGCCGTTTCCGTGCTTCTAAGCTGGCAGGTTTAAAAAATATACCGGCCTATGTGCGTACCGCCAACGATCAGCAAATGCTGGAAATGGCGCTTATCGAAAATATTCAACGTGAAAACCTGAATGCTATTGAGGTAGCTTTAAGTTTTCAGCGAATGATCGATGAGTGTAACCTTAAACAGGAAGAGCTTGGCGACCGTGTAAGCAAGAACCGCTCTACTGTTACCAATTATCTTCGTCTGTTAAAATTGCCGCCTGCCATACAGGCCTCCATCCGCGACGGGCAGATCAGTATGGGGCATGCACGTGCGCTTATCACAATAAATGATCCGGCAAGGCAGTTATATATCCACCAGCAAATTATAGAACAGGGGTTATCTGTACGTAAGGTGGAAGAGCTTGCCCGTATAGTGCAAAAAACACCGGATAAAAAGGATACAAAGCAAAAGGATAGCGCACTGTCATTCCAGATGCAAAAGATACAGGACGACCTGGCATCAAAATTCAGTACCCGTGTGCAGGTTAAAGTTAACCAGCAGGGTAAAGGTGCTATAGAAATTCCTTTTCTCTCGGCAGATGACCTGCACCGGATATTAGAAATGCTGGATTGGTAATATGCGTATATGTATTGTTTTTCTGGCGTTTGCCCTCATTTCAATTAATGCGCTGGCACAAACTCCGGACACAGTTCAGGTAAAGAGTAAAAAGGACAGCATTGTCCGTTCGCGCGATTCTATCAAGTCAAAGCCGTTTATACCAAGCGCACGTGTAACTAAGTCGGGCTTACCGGATAGTACGCATAGCCCTCACAAAGCTTTTCTGAGATCACTGATGGTGCCAGGCTGGGGGCAGCTTTATAATCACCGCTGGTGGAAAGTTCCTTTGGTTTACGGCGGCTTAGGAACTTTAGGAGGGATAGCCATTTGGAACTACAATAATTACAAAGTATACGTTAAGGAAGCCCGGATAAGGCAAAACGGTGGTGTAAGCACAGGACCCTACAAAAATGTGTCAGGAAGTTATCAGGTATTTTATGATGCAGCCAATGCCAGTCAGCGTAATTTTCAGTTATGTATACTTGGTTTTGCAGGCTTTTGGGGCATTAACTGTATTGATGCCTATATCGATGCCAAGTTTATTCATTCCTATTCCATAGATAATAACCTTTCCTTCAGGCTATCACCTGCAATGATACAGCAGCCTAATATGTATGCTTATAACAGCGCGGGTAATTATATTCCGTCTTTAAAGCTTACATTAGCGTTCAAATAACCAAGTAAATCAACATGAAAATTGCCTTATCAGGTTACGGTAAAATGGGTAAGATCATTGAAAAGATCGCTACTGACCGTAAGCATGAGATTGTTTTAATTATAGATCATAACAACCTGGATGAAATGACAGCCGAAAACCTGCAAAAGGCAGACGTTGTGATCGATTTCAGCACCCCGCATTCTGTTTTAGAAAACATACATAAATGCCTTGATGCCAATGTGCCCATAGTGGTGGGTACCACCGGCTGGTATGACCATATGCCAGAGTTGCAGGAAAAATGCGAAACCAATGGAAACGCATTATTATGGGCGTCAAACTTTAGTGTAGGCGTGAATATATTTTTTCATGTTAATAAGGTGCTGGCCCGTATCATGAATAATTACCCGTATTACGAGGTACAGGTTGAGGAGATACACCATACCCAAAAGCTGGATGCTCCAAGCGGTACAGCCATTACCATTGCCGAGGGTATTATTGAAAACCTTGATACCAAATCCGAATGGAAAAATGTGCTTACAGAAGATAGCGGCACAGCTACCGAAGTAATAAAAAGCAACGAAGTATTAATTGAATCATTACGAATTGAAAACGTACCCGGTACGCATACCGTTACCTATGATTCGGAAGTGGACAGTATTGAATTTAAACATACTGCGCATAACCGTAACGGGTTTGCATTAGGTGCTGTACTTGCTGCAGAATGGCTGCAAGGCAGAACAGGTTTTTATTCGGCTCAGGATATGTTTCAATTTAATTTATAATATTTAACTTACCGCCCGGTACTTTAGAAGATGAACTGGAAATTTTGGAATAGAAAAAATAAAGAAGGCAAAAAGAAAAAAAGCGCTACCCGCGAATGGGTTGATGCCATTGTTTTTGCTGTAATTGCTGCTACGCTGATACGTACATTATTTATTGAGGCATATACCATACCTACCCCTTCAATGGAAAGCTCGTTACTGGTTGGCGACTTTCTTTTTGTGAGCAAGGTAAATTACGGTGCACGTACACCCATGACGCCCGTTGCTTTCCCTTTTGCGCATCATACCATGCCGTTAATTGGTACCAAAGCTTATTGGGATGGCATAAAATTGCCATACTACCGCTTGCCGGGACTAAGCGATGTGAAAAAGGGCGATGTAGTAGTGTTTAATTACCCCATGGAAGCCGACTCGCCATTTTACAGGCCGGTTGATAAGCGTGAAAATTATATTAAACGCTGCCAGGGCACACCAGGCGATACGCTAAGCCTTACAGATGCGCAGGTATATGTTAATGGCAAAGCTGCCATAACACCAGAAATGGGCGAAACTTCGTACATGGTACAAACCGATGGGTCTGAGATCAATCCACAGATAGTTACCGATCTGCACTTGTCAGATGTGCAGCAACTTACCAATACAGATTATATGATGAATATGACCAAGCAAGCCGCTGCCACGCTGAAATCATATTCAAATATTAAAGTGGTAAAGCCTAATAATTCAATTAAAGGGGTGTATGATCCGGAAGTTTTTCCGCATGATCCGCATTATCGCTGGAATGTAGATAACTACGGCCCAATCATTATCCCTAAAAAAGGCTGGACAGTTAAGCTGGATACTTTAACCCTGCCTATCTATCGCCGTGCCATTACCGTTTATGAAGGCAATAAGCTGGAAACAAAGGGTAATGATATATTTATTAACGGTACTAAAACCAATCAGTATACTTTTAAAATGAACTATTACTGGATGATGGGTGATAATCGGCATAATTCACTTGACTCCCGCTTTTGGGGCTTTGTACCCGAAGATCACATTGTGGGTAAAGCATTATTTATCTGGATGAGCTGGGACGACAATGCGTCATTCCTGCATAAGATCCGCTGGAGCAGAATTTTCAGGGGAATACATTAAAAAGAATCAAGAGACAAGATACACTACACAAGAAAGCCGCAAATATTATTTGCGGCTTTCTTGTGTAATAGACCTGCTGATTAGGTTCGTCTCTTATTACAATTATAAGAGTGATCTTATTGAGCACATTAACACACCCCTCCCTACGCGCGGCCACAACGCAAGAGGGGAGTTTAATTAGCTAATACTAATATATCTTAAACATATCCATCCATGCCGTCATCCCCGAATTTATTTCGGGATCCCACGAGTAGGTTTACAAATAACATAGTTTACATTTATATTTAATTATCCAACAACCGCCTGTGATAATTAACCTGCCCTAAATGGTAGCTCAGATGCGTAGCCAAATGAGTTAGAAAATATTCTGTAGATACTTTCTGATCGTTAATCAACTGAGGGTATTCCGCTGTAATCTGTTCTTCGGTAATGTTGCTTAAAACAGTGCCAATCATGCTTATTGTACTTTCCAGTTTACTAATCAGCTCTTGCCTCGGGATGTACTTTAAAGAGAACTCCTCCGGCCGGTTTCGTATATAACCGGTATTGCCAAGTACGGCACCAATGTAAGTGTTCAGGTTGCCAACTAAGTGAAGGGTCAGGTTTCCCGCAGAGTTAGGTATAGCTTTATCTACTATCCAGATGTTACCTTCATTGCTGTATAACTCAAGTTCTTCTTTTAGTTTCTCAAGGTCCCTGATAAAAAGTGTTTTTAAGGTGTCTGTAAGCATAGGTAAATAAATTAATGTTTGAAGATCAATTGCCTTTTTTGAAAACGCCTGAAACTATGAAATCTCCATAAAATGTTTCTTTATATATTTCCTGATAGCCATGTTGCTTAAAAAAAGCCAGTGTATCCGGAATCTGCCGGCCTTCAACAGCCCTGAATAGTTTGAAAAAACCATACATCATTTTCGACATCGGTTTATGCCACCATCGTCCCGCTATCTGGAAATCAGTAAACAACCATAACCCGCCGGGCTTAAGCGCTTTATCCATCAGCTTAAACATAAGGGGCAGTTGCTGCGGTGTGAAATTATCAAACAGAAACGGAGTAATAATTATATCAAAAGGCTCGGTGATATTAACCCTTTCAATAGCATCGGTAATAAATACCACTTTATTATCTGCCACGTTCCGTTTTTTAGAAAGCCGGTTCATTTGTGAAGATACCTCCACATATGTAATCAGCAAACCGGACAGATGTACCTTGCCAATTTCTTCAAGTATCCAACCTGTTCCGCCGCCCACAATTAATATATCACTGTGGGCGGGTATGGTTTTAAGTAAGGCAATTTGTGCCTGTTTTATGGTTTGCCCAAAAACTACTTTCGACAGCGAATCATAAAACCAGGCGGTATGGTCGTAGTTGGAGGGCATGTTTATATATATTTAGCAGCAATGTTAAAGCCCATCAAAAATACGTACTGCAGAATGAGAACACCATCAAGGTAAAAGAAATAGTAGTATTCATTTTTCTCCCATTTTGATTTAAAAATGAGCCATCCTGTAAGTATGGCTACTATGGTCAGCGCAAAAAAATCAAGGCTAAAACCATTGTCGCGGAACATGAACATCAGCACCACATAGCCTGCCAGTAAGATCTGACAAAACAGGTACGCATTTTTTTCGCCCCAGGCTACCGCAATTGTTTTGAGGTTGTTTTTACGGTCCTGAAACAGATCGCGGATATCAAACGGCACAGTCAATGCACCGATAAATAAAAAGCGTTTGGCTATAAGTATGGTGGTGTCCCGCATGGATATGGTTGTGGTATGTGCGTCAAGCGCTTCCAGTACTGGTAGCAGAACACAGCTGAGTGTCCATACCAATGTGATTAAAAATGGCTTTAAGCCAGGGATATGCCTCAGCCCGAATTTCTGTTCGCCTACTCTAAACAGTGGTAGCCCGTAACCGAATGAAAGTACAGACATAAACACCAATAGTAGTTTAGACTGCAGCGACATGAAAAAGAACAGCGGTACAAGCATGAGTAATGCTACAATGGTAAAGCTTACCATTAGCCTGTAACGTGCAAAGAACCAATGCACACGTACGTAAGGTGAAAGTTCGGGGTGCTTTGGCTTGGGGAATAATATACTGAAGTTGTATAAGCCCAATGTAGATACAAACAGCAGGCTTAATACCGCATAGTCGGGCTTTGAGCCTATTAAATGAAAAGTAACCAAACCTTGCGCCACGGCACATAAGGCCATAAATATATTGCTGAACAGCAAAAAATCAAAGGCGGGCTTCAGGAGTTTCTTCATTCAATAGGGCAGGTCCCGGTCAAAAAGCTTACGCAGGTTGCGCCGAGGACTTTAATTCAAATATCGTAATCTCCGGTAATATTCCAACCCGACCAGGGTACCCTAAAAATCCATAACCAACATTTACATATAGCTGTTGCTTGCCTTCCTGGTAAAGGCCAGCCCACTCTTTGTAAATATATTCAATAGGGCTCCATTGAAATTCTTTGGTACGGATACCTGCCTGCATACCATGCGTATGGCCGGAGAACATAACATCAATTTGCGGATAGCCAGGTAATACCTTGGCTCGCCAGTGTGACGGATCGTGTGACAGCAACAGTTTTACAGGAAGATCGTCTGTGTTTTTGGTTGCCAGGTCAAGCCGGCCGCGTTTAGGGAAACGGCTGATCAGTCCCCAGTTTTCAACGCCTAAAATGCCAATTTCTTCGCCTTCTACTTTCAAACGTCGGTTTTCGTTTAATAGTAAGTCCCAGCCCAGGCGTTTATGCGTATCCATCAGGTCCTGATGATTTTTTTGCTTGGCTGCTTCATTAGGCCACCAAGAGTAATCGCCATAATCATGGTTTCCTAAAGAAGAATAAACACCTAACGGTGCTTTTATCTTGCCGAATATGTCCTGATAGTCGCGCATTTCGGTTGCCAGATCGTTTACGAGATCACCGGTGAAGAAAATGAAATCAGGCTTCTCGCGCATGAGCAGGTCAACACCGCCTGCAACTGCTTTCTTGTTGTAAAAGCTGCCTGAGTGTACGTCAGAAATCTGTCCAAGTTTAATGCCATCAAACTTTTTAGGCAGGTTGGGCAGGTATAGCGTTTGGCGGATTACCTTGTAATCATATACACCATCTATAATACCCCAGGTTAGCGCGCCTACCGGTAAAGCACCTGCAAGCAGGCCCGCCTTTACCAAAAATTCAGAACGGGATATATCAGTTGGGTTTGCGGGCTTCAACTTCCCACTTTCATCAGGTTGCTTTTTTGTAAGCGCCCATTTACCAGTTCTGCGTAAATCGTCAATAAAAAGGAATACAAGTACAATGGCTTTGCCTATTAGCAATAAAAAGAAGCTAAGCAATATAGCCGCCCTTATTCCCATGCCCAGCTTAAAAAATATGCTGAGGAACATGCCTACAATCAGTGCAACGGATACCGTCCAGTAGGTTTTTGTAAACCATTTGGTATGCAAAAAGCGCCACTTTACGGCGCTTTTTAAACCTTTGATAATATATAGATCAGCTAATAAAAGAAGTGCTGAAATAAAAACAAGAGTGATCGTCTGTCGCGTCATTGCGCAAATTTAGTAACGATCATCCTCAAAATCATCATCTTCTTCCAGATTAAATAAGCTGTCGAACATATCTGAAAATGCGAAGCCTTTATCCAGGTAACCTTTATTCAGTTGAGAAAACTCGGCAAGGCCATGAAGTATAAATTCCATCAGCAACAACTGCTGATTTTCTACCAAGCGAGGGTGGAACTGTTTAACCAGTTCTTTAAGTCCGGTAACTGAGTTTAAGGCCTTTTTATATTCTTCTAAAGAAAGGTCGTCAATTAGAGACAAGGTATTGCCCTCGCTAAACCAGCTGATCACACTTTCATAAGGGTTGCCTTTTTTAGATTTTTTAGCCTTTTCAGGATCAGGGAAATATTGCAGCAGTAAAGTTTTAACTGCTTTACCTACAAGGATGTTGGCCACTTTGGCAGGGCCTTCCAGCTCACCTTCATAAACTAGCTCAATCTTACCGGTAATAGCAGGGATAACACCTAAAAAGTCAGAGATACGCACAAACGTATTTTTCTCACCGTTAATCAGCATGCGGCGTTCGGCATTGCTGATCAGGTTTTCATAAGCTGAGATGGTTAAACGCGCAGATACACCTGATTTTTTATCGATATATTCTGAGTCGCGCGCTTCAAAGGCAATTTGCTCAATTAAATCTTTCACCAGGCCATCTGC
The DNA here is from genome assembly GCF_028736115.1 of Mucilaginibacter sp. KACC 22063. Lineage (NCBI taxonomy): Bacteria > Pseudomonadati > Bacteroidota > Sphingobacteriia > Sphingobacteriales > Sphingobacteriaceae > Mucilaginibacter > Mucilaginibacter florum. Next base: position 898,146 of record NZ_CP117877.1, read on the forward strand.
TTCTACTTTCTCGCGTTGCTCTGCGGTAAGCTGTGCTTCCTGCTGAGTAATACGGCGTGAAATATCCAGTGAACGTGGATAGTGTGTTAGTATCTGGCTTTCGATACGGTCTTTCAACGGTGTTACAATTGAACCGCGATTGGTATAATCTTCAGGGTTGGCTGTAAACACAAATTGTATGTCTAAAGGCAATCGCAATTTAAAACCACGGATCTGGATATCTTTTTCCTGAAGGATATTAAATAAAGATACCTGTATACGTGCCTGCAAATCCGGAAGCTCATTGATCACAAATATGCCACGGTGCGCACGCGGGATTAATCCGAAATGGATTACGCGTTCATCGGCATAAGTTAATTTTAAAGTAGCTGCCTTGATAGGATCAACGTCACCAATCAAATCGGCAACGGTCACATCAGGTGTGGCCAGTTTTTCAGTGTAGCGTTCACTGCGATGAACCCATGCAATAGGCGTATCATCGCCTTTAGTAGCTATATCATTACGCCCAAACCATGAAATCGGTTCCAGCGGATCATCAAAAATTTCTGAACCAGCAATGTATGGTATATACTCATCAAGCAGGTTAACCAGCAAACGGGCAATACGTGTTTTAGCCTGTCCGCGTAGCCCTAACAATAACGTGTTATGACGCGACAAGATAGCAGTTTGCAGGTCGGGGATAACGGTATCCTCGTAACCGATAATGCCTTCAAAACCGTCATCTTTATTTTGAAGCTGCTTAATCAGGTTTTCTCTTAGTTCTTCTTTAACCGAACGGCTGCGATAATCAGTTTTTTTTAGCTCGCCGAGGGTTTTAATATTTAATATTTTGCTCATTAGTTCTTAGCTCTAGTCCGAAAGTCCGTAAGACCGAACGTGATTATTTATGTTTTATAAATGCCCTAAAGTGGGCTTTGTTATCAAGGCAACTTCCGGACTTCCCGACTCGCGGACTTCCGGACTGATACCTATCTTACTGTTTTTCTGCGGTTTTTGATATAATCTTCAAAAATGTATTCGCCTAAACCGGTTAGCGAGCTGTAAAACGCACGGCCGCCATTAGTTTCTGTAAACTTGCGTACAAACTGTTGCAGGTAAGGGTCGCGGGCAATCATAAAGGTAGTGATCGGTATTTTTAACCTTTTGCATTGCGCGGCCATATTCAGCGTCTTGTTAACCACCTTACGGTCCAGCCCTATACTATTCTTATAGTATTTAGTACCTTCCTTTAGACAGGTAGGCTTACCATCGGTGATCATAAAAATTTGTTTGTTGTGCGTTTTACGGCGGCGTAACATATCAGTAGCCAACTCTAATCCTGCATACGTATTCGTGTGGTAAGGTCCAACCTGTAAGTACGGCAGATCTTTTAAACTAATAGGCCAGGCATCATTTCCGAACACAACGATATCCAGTGTATCTTTAGGATATTTAGTTTTGATTAATTCAGCCAGTGCCATTGCCACTTTTTTAGCAGGGGTGATACGGTCTTCACCATACAGGATCATAGAGTGGGAAATGTCAATCATCAACACGGTTGAAGTAAGTGTTTTATAATCCATTTCCTCTACTTCCAGGTCGCGTTCGGTCATTTTGAAATCCCCGATACCGTGGTTGATCTGGGCATTGTGGATAGACTGTGTAATATCGATCTGATCCAGGCTGTCGCCAAATTCAAACTCGCGGCGTTCGGCATTTTTCTCATCACCCTGGCCAGACTGTGGCGAACGGTGATTGCCCCGGCCCGACTTTTTCAGCTTGCCGAAAATTTCATCCAATGCCGACTGGCGAATGCCTTGTTCTGCTTTGGCTGTGATATTAAATTGTCCGCTTTGATTATCTTCTGTCAGGTAGCCTTTTTGCTTTAGATCGTCAATGAAATCGCCCATGCCGTATTCATCATTAGTGATGTTATACTGCTTGTCAAGTTCATTCATCCATGCTAAAGCTTCGCCCGCATCACCTGATGTGTAGTTCAGTAATTCGAGGAATAATTTTAATAATTCGTCGAATCCGCCCTTAGGGACTTCGTTGGGCACATATTTGGAAAACCCAAATCCTCGCATGTTTTGCCTTTCTTATAAGTAAAGTAACGGATAAAATATCTGAAAAGTTTAATTAAACGACTTCCAGTTGTATGATACTTTAAATAATGACTGTGTCGTGATTGTAGGTAATAGTTAATAGATCATAGTTAATTGTGGCACCCCTATATCTATTAGCCATCAACCATTTGCCCTTAATACGTTGGTGTCGCTCCGCGTTTGCCTGCCACAAATGCGCCTATTTTGCAGGCATTCTCTAAAACCGTTTGCGGATTAACATTATCTACCATGCCTTTAATTAAAGTTGCGAAAAAAGCATCACCAGCACCTACGGTGTCAACTACTTCAACAGGCACGCCATCATGCTCATAAAATTTGTTGTTGTGCAATAACAGCGCTCCCTTATCGCCACGGGTTACGCAAATGGTTTCGGCGTGGTATGATTTCTGAAAAAGCACGATCTTTTGTTTCAGATCGTCATGGTTTGTGCCGATCAGCAGGTCGGCCTCATCCTCATTCATCTTGATCAGCTTTGCCTTGGCTGCAAGCGTTTGTATGGTGCTTAATTCATAATGCGGTGCGCGCAGGTTAACGTCGAATGCAGTTAGCGCGGTAGTTTCGTCGAGCATGTCGAAAAGCGTTTGCCTGGTTATCTGTCCGCGGCAAGCCAGGCTGCCGAATATGACAGCTGATGCCTGTTTAGCTGCAGAGATCAAATGATCTTCAGGTTGTATGTTATCCCATGATACCGGTTCCGGTATAATATAGGTAGCATGCTGGTTGGCATCTAACTGAACAGTTACTTCGCAGGTTGGTAGATTATCATCGTGTTGTATCAGCGATGAATGCAAACCATGCGTATGCAAGAAGTCGTCAAGCTCATGCCCCGATTGGTCTGTACCTATACGGCTTGCAAAATGGACATTTGCTCCCTGCTGTTTTAAATGCCAGGCAACATTCATGGGTGCACCACCTGCAATTTTTTCATTGCCGAAAGTATCCCATAATACTTCGCCAAAGCATAATATTTTTTTTGTCATAGTTAGTTTCGTAACTGCTAAGCTAAAAGGTTTTGAGCGATAAAATGTTTACTTTTAGAATTATGAAGAAACTTTTACTTAGCTGCCTGATGATGTTATTTACCTGTGTGTTGTTTGCGCAGGATAAGCAAGCCATTGCCAAAGTAATGGATGGCCAGCGCCAGGCGTGGAACCGCGGCGATATCGATGCTTTTATGCAAAGCTACTGGAAATCGGATTCACTGGCATTTATTGGTAAAACCGGACCGGTTTATGGCTGGCAAACTACTTTAGAGAACTACAAAAAACATTATCCTGATAAGGCCGCAATGGGAACCTTAACTTTCAAGATCATTAAGATAGATGTTTTAGATAAAAATAATGCCTTTGTAATAGGCGGCTGGAATTTAAAACGCGCCAAAAAACCTATAGGCGGCTATTATACCTTACTGTTCAGGAAAATCAACGGCCAATGGAAAATCGTAGTTGATCACACTTCCTGATGGTGGAAACGTATGGTAACTTGAGCTGACGATAATCTTTATTAAATTATTATTTAGGCCTGCCTGCTGCAAAAGCTTTGTTAGCCCGTTTAATAGCTACTTTTTCGCGGTATTTCGCATAATTAGCCTTTAATGCCATTTTCATCAGGCTATCTAATCCTCCTTTTACAGCAAGATTGTAAATGCTGGCTGCCTTGCGGCTTAGTGATGCATCCCATGCGCGCAGGCTTAAAGAAAAAGAACCATCCAGGTACTTCATCCAGTGCCAGTAACCGGTAGGCATAAACAAGGTATCTCCGTGCTCTAAAATTACTTCCTGGCCCTCAACGCCGTTTAAGGCAGGGAATTGCTCAAAGTCGGGATTTAGTACGTCATAATCTTCAAGTGCGTACGTCGCATTAGGTAAGCAGTATAGCCTGTCTTTCCATTTATTTTCAAATAAGATTACATGCTTGCGCCCACCAAAATGCGTATGGAAAATATGGGGAAGGTCTATATCATAATGCAAAAACGTAACCGAGTTTGACCCACCGAAAAACATTGCAGGCATACTTTCTATAAAGCCGCCCATGAGGCTTTTAGGTACTACAATATCATTCAAAAGCTCGGGGGCCTGCTTAAATATATTAAAGAAAAATATCCTTAGTTCGGTAGGCTGCGATTTTATAAGATCAATATATTCATCAAAGGGCATATGCGCTGCTGCTGCATTAATTGGCTTTGACGGATCAGCCTTTGCATTATCATACAATGGTACTTCCTTGTTGCCAACGGTTTGTTTTAGGTAATCAGCAGTCCACTTTTCGCGTGCAGGCCAATCATGGGTTAGCCCTTTAATTACCAGCGGGCGACGGGGTTTTAAATAATTAGCGGCAAAATCTTGTTGGCTAATGGTATCAACCGTATCAACGGCACTTAGAATAAAACTCATATAACTTCAGATGTTCCGTTAATGAGGTTAAAGCGTTTATTTAAATTTAACTTAATACCCGGAAGTTTAAAGTTAACGCAATAATTTAACATGTAGCATAATGGTGAGATTATATTTCTGTTAACATCAAAAGGTTACAAACAAATTACTTACCGGGTTCGCCGTTTGCAAGGGCTTTGTTAGCGCGTTTAACGGCGAGTTTTTCCTTCCAGTCCATGTATTGTTTCTTGAATTTCTTTTTCAGGAAACTATCAAAGTTACGCTGTATAGTTAGGTTGTACAGGCTTTTTGCTTTAACAGCCCATGATTTATCCCATGCACGAAGTGAGATTGAGAAAGAACCATCAAGATATTTCATCCAGTGCCAGTATCCTGTAGGCATAAATAAAGTATCACCATGCTCAAGAATAGCTTCCTGGCCTTCGATACCGTCTAAAGCCGGAAATTTGCTGAAATCCGGGTTCTCTATATCATAGTCTTCCAATGCGTAAGTGGCAAAGGGGATACAGTATAAACGTTCGCGCCATTTATACTCAAACAGCATCACATGCTTACGGCCGTTAAAATGGGTATGGAAGATGTGTGCCAGGTCTATATCATAGTGCAAAAATGTAACTGAGCCAGCACCACCGAAAAACATGTTAGGGTATTTGTCCAAAAAGCCGCCCATTAGATCTTTAGGCGAGCGATAGTCATCTAATAGGCTTGGCGCATGTTTTATAGGGTCAAATAAAAATATCCGAAGATCGGTTGGTTCTTTTTGAATAAGATCGATATAATCGCCAAATTTCATTTCTGCAGCCGAGGCATTGATCGCCTTTGATGGATCGGCTTTTGAGCTATCATAGAGAGGAACAATCTGGTCGCCTACCACTTCCTTTAAATATTCGAAAGTCCATTTTTGTAAAGCAGGCCAGGTTTCGGTAGCCTTGCGTATTACCAATGGTTTTCGCGGAATTAAATAATTGTTAATGAAATCTTCTTTGCTGATATGATCAACTCTGTCGATTTGCGATAGTATCAAACCCATGTTCACAAATGATTAACAGGCAAATTTAGCTAAAACAAGGTTTCGGCACTTAAATTTATTTTTTATTACTGTACTATAACAAAAAAGCCTAACGATGTTTATCGTCAGGCTTCAATTTAAATATATACTAACTTAATATTAAATTAGTTTGGCATTAATACAGTGTTAACAACGTGTATTACACCATTACTTTGAAATACGTCGGCAATGGTTACCCATGATTTGCCGCCTTTTTCATCAACAAGGTAAAGTTTTTTGCCTTGCAACATGGCCCAAAGCTTGCCACCGCTAACGGTTGATAGTTCTGCTTTACCATTACCTGCTTTAACTTTAGCCATAAGGTCTGCAGCGCTTAAGCGACCTGCTACCACATGGTAGGTTAAAATTTTAGTAAGCGTGGCTTTGTTTTCTGGTTTAAGCAGGGTTGCAACTGTGCCTTGTGGTAATTTGTCAAAGGCCTCGTTGGTTGGTGCAAAAACAGTGAAAGGGCCTGGGCCTTCTAATGTTTCCACTAAGCCAGCTGCTTTAACTGCAGCAACAAGGGTAGTATGGTCTTTAGAGTTTACTGCATTTTCTACAATGTTTTTAGTTGGATACATTGCTGCTCCACCAACCATTTTGGTTTTCTGAGCGTAAGTTTTAGGGGCAATTGCTAAAGCTACTAAAGCAAACACCGCAACAAATAAATTTTTCATGTTTATAAAGTTTATTTTAACCCAATTACGGGATGAAAAACTATACGGATTGTTTATTGCAGTGTATTTCGCAGTAGTTTTTAGAGTGAGAAATACGAAAACCAAACGCGCTTTTTTGTAGTATATATGCGCCTGTGAAAGAATTTATATTATTGATAATTAGGTAATTAATATGATTTGTCTTTCTAAAAGAACAGATCTGCAGCCACCTGGTCGGCGTATAATTGACCTTCCCTGGTAAGGGTTATGATATTATTTTCAAGTTTAATAAGCCCTTTCTCTAACGGCTCTTCGGCTTCTTTCAATAAATCATCGGATGATCCTTTTGCAATGACGTTAAGCTTTTCAAGATCAAGCCCCCACATAGTACGCAATGAGGTCATGATGTACTCGTTTAATCGGTCGGTTTCTGTAAGCACTTCTGTTTCTGCGGGTACTTTGCCTAAGCCAATCTCTTTCATATAAACCGCATTATTGGCTAAGTCCCATTGCCTTGTTTCTCCGTTAAAGGAGTGTGCGGATGGCCCTATGCCCAGGTATTTTACACCCCGCCAGTAATTAGTGTTATGCCGCGAATGGTGTCCCGGCAATGCATAATTAGAGATTTCGTAATGCTCAAAGCCGTGTTGTTGCATAGCATCAGCCAATTGCAAAAACTGTTCGGCGCTTTGCTGATCGTTAAGTGGGGGATAATACTTTTTCCTGATGAATGCTGCAAGCGCGGTTTTCGGTTCAACCGTCATGCTGTAAGCAGATACGTGCGGTATCTGCAGGTTAAAAACCGTATCCATGTTATGCTTCCACTTTGCATCGGTAAGCAGGGGATAGCCAAATATCAGGTCGACGGTAATATTCTCAAACCCGGCATCCTGCGCGCGCTTTACGGAGGCTTCGGCTTCATTTGCCCGGTGTGCGCGGTTCATCCAGATCAAATCGTCATCAAAAAACGACTGTATGCCAATGCTAAAGCGGTTGACAGCAGTTTGTTTTAAAGCACTAACCTTTGCTGTATTTAGATCATCCGGGTTTGCTTCTAAGGTCACTTCTGCACCGGATTCGATATGGAAGAATTTACCGATCTGATCTATGATCTGATTGATTTCTTTGATATCCAGCAAGGAAGGGGTACCTCCGCCAAAATATATAGTGCTAATACTTTCCTGGCCTAAATAATCTTTTTGCAAGGCTATCTCGGCTATCAAAGCAGCAATCATCTCGTCTTTATACTTTAAAGAAGTACTGAAATGGAAGTCGCAATAATGGCAAGCCTGTTTGCAAAAGGGGATATGAATGTAAATTCCGGCCATGGACGCAAAGGTCGTAAATATTTACACCGTTTATAGCGCATGGCTATACTTTATAAATCCGTAGCCCCGGTGCCCTGGTTTATAAATTGAAATTATTTGGTAAAACTAAAACCGAAGTTTGTTCAGCTCTTTTTTTCCGGCATTAACCTATTAATTAGATCAAGTATAGGGCCGGTCATAAAGGTTGTAAATAATGCCATGATCACAAGCATGGAAAACATGGTAGACGATAAAATATGAAGGTCATAACCTATATTTAATACAACCAGCTCAACTAAGCCACGTGTATTCATTAGTGCGCCAATTATTAAGCTATCCTTCCATGATTGCCCTACAAAACGCGCTGTAAATGCACTTCCTAAAAACTTGCCAATAAAAGCAACGATAATGATAATGGTGGTTACTTCCCACAAGGGCAAAGAGTTTAAGAGATTGATATGTGTTTTTAACCCGGTAAATACAAAAAATAATGGCAGTAATAATACAAGTGCTATATCTTCTATTTTGTAAATGAAATTTTTCCTGAAACTTGCATCACTTGGCATAATAATTCCGGCCATAAAGGCGCCAAAGAGCGCATGGATCCCTATTATTTCAGTAACGTAAGATGATAATATCAATAATATAAAAAATATGGCGATCATAGGCTTATTGAGTGTTTCCGAGTTTTTCATCTTATCACCTGCTTTTGATAATAAGGGGCCAATAACTTTAATCATAATTAAAACATAGCATAAGGCCATAATTAAGGTTATAGTTAAACTTATAATAGAACCGGTTTTAACTATTGCTATAACGGCTGCAAGCATACACCAGGCTGTAACATCATCAGCAGCAGCGCATGTAATAACCAGTGTGCCAATTGGTGTTTTCGAAAGTCCTCGTTGGTGAACTATTCTGGCCAATACAGGAAAAGCAGTTATGCTCATGGCAATCCCTATAAATAAGGAAAATGAAATAAAACTGATACCTGCCGGAGCGTAGTTTGCATATAAATAATAAGCGAGTACCAGCCCCAGGCCGAAAGGAATTAGAATACTTGCATGGCTTATGACTACTGCATTTTGTGATTTGCTTTTTAATAATTTGAAATCCAGTTCCATGCCGATAACAAACATGAAGAGTATGAGTCCAATCTGACTCAGATATTGTAAGTTATTTAAGGATGATAACGGGAAAATGAAAGAGAAAACCTTTGGAAAATATATGCCTAAAAAAGAAGGTCCAAGAAATATGCCTGCAATGATTTCTCCAATTACGGTTGGTTGCCCCATCTTATTGCATAAAAATCCGAAAAACCTTGCCGTTACCAGGATCATTAATATCTGAAGTAAAATGACAGGTAATGGCCGGTCAATATTATCTCTTAGAATAGACCGGATCTCTGTCCAATGATCATTAGCAAGCCGGGGTACATTTATTTTAATTTGTGAAGATTGTAATAGGGTACCCTGTTGTATTACCCAGTATGAAGAAATTATAAAAACTGTGAATAATAGCAGATAAAATAAATAAACAGCAGATTTCTTCATTGAATTAGGCAGGTTGATTAATTGTGAGATACATTCATATCGTAACTAAAGTAAGTTAAAAATAGTAACTACCGTACTTCTGTATTTTTATCTCTCTTCTTAATGTCATCATTATTAATGCCCCTGCGGTTCCTTTTAACTTCTTTGTTTAATTTGCCAAAATGATAGTAAAAACCGAAACCAATAGTTCTGTATGGATTAACAGATACGTTCCGGTTATAAAATGTTGGGTCTTTTACATAACTTATAGCATCTCTGTTTTTTTGTAAGATATTATTTATGTAAAAGAACACGGTTACTTTTCTTTTTAGGATGTCTTTAGTGGTATTGATCGAAGTGAAAAAGTAATCATTGGATTTCCCTTGTAGCAATACATTTGAGCTATACCATGCACCGTTTAGCCCGGTACGCCACGTATCTGTAACTTGATAGCCAAGTTCAGAAAAACCGAATCCTTGTATTCCACTGTTTTGGTATAGGTTGTTGTTGAAATACCCTTTAAGCTTAACATAAGACACCTCACCGTTTATGCTAAAGCGTAACTTTTTAGTTAAAGGATAATTGAAACTGGCGTTACCTCTTACCACTTTATTACTTCCAATATTTTGATAAGTTGTATAGGTGATCGAATCTTGTAGTTTAGTTACATTTTGAATAGTATTATTGGCAAACGAGTAACTTAAAGTCAAATTGAATGAACCTTTACCGTATTTGCTAAAACCGAAGTCAATATTATGGTTCATTACAGGCCTTAAATTCGGATTTCCTGTATAAACAAATCTCGGATTTTGAAGATTGGTAAACGGATTTAATTCATAAATACCAGGTCTTTCAATGCGATTTGTAAATCCAATGTTAAGATTGACGTTGTTTTTCAGTTTTCTTAGTATGGAAATTGATGGAATTACATTGTTATAATTTTGAGTTAAGGTTGTATTGTTTGATAAAAAATTTGCATTTACAGACGTTTGTTCGACACGGATACCTGCTTTAAATCCCCAATCGTTTAGATTTAATTGGTAAGAGTTATACATGCTATAAACGTTTTGCTCATATTTAAAATGATTTGAATTTTGCAGATTGTTAATATAATTATTTAGTGAGTCAAGTGTTTGCGTGTCAAAATCACTGGTGTTATTTCTTAGAATTGCTTTGAGACCGCCTTCTATGTTTAATTTCTTTAGTGGATGAAAATAATCTAATTGGAGCGTGTTTTCTTTTGTGCCAGCATTGTTTTGCTGATTGTAACCTGGCTGGTTAAAATTGAATATATCATTAAAGCTAACGCTGTTTTTATTATTTGTAGGGCTTGTAGAATACTTGTAAGATGCGGTTAAGATCTGGTCCTTATTTTTTTTAAATCCCAGCTGATAATTAAGCGTAAAGTCTGTGCTGCGATATTTTGATTCTGTGCTGTTGCTTTGCTGATAGGACTGAATCAAATCGTTATTGCTATTAAAAAACAGAGACGTTAAATTACTGTTGAATTTATTTTTTCCATTTGAGTAGTCAATTATCCCTGTTATCAAATTCAAGCTATCTATCTCATAACTTAACTCAAAGGATGAATACATACTACGCCCATTAGTTACCTGGTCACCTGCTTGTGTGAAAAGCGATTGCTGTGGACTAAATGTTTGCAAGGTATTAGTTGAATTCCCACGTCTATCAATCTGATCCTTAGCTCCGGTATTGAGCAGGAGCCCTAATTTCCCCTCTTTTAAAGTTAATGATACTCCAGCTGCAGGTCCGTTAACTGTATTCTCATGTAAATTAACACTGGCATTATAACCTTGGTCAATTTGTTTTTTAAGGATAATATTTATAATCCCGGTTAATCCTTCTGCGTCATATTTTGAAGGTGGTGTTGTTATTACTTCTATCCTTTTGATGTTACTTGATTGCATAGTTCTTAATACATCAGATGGATTGTTTGCAAAAAGGGAAGACGTTCTGCCGTTGATCAGTATTTTGAATTTGGTATTACCCTTGAACAGAATGTTATTGTTTGCGTCGATGCTGATAAATGGAACCTTACGAAACATGTCTAAAACATTGAGTATCTTATTTTCAGGGTCATTCTGGACATTATAGTTTATTCGGTCAACTTCCTGAGTAATCACAGGTTTGACACTAATTACAGATACCTCTTTTAGTTGATTGTTTAAGGGGGATAACTTTATAGTGCCAAGGTCTGTTTGTTTATTACTTTTAAATAACAGCGTCTTTTTGTTGTATCCGATAAATGTAAAAGACAATACATAATCCTTATCTATATCGGCACGAATGTTAAATGAACCGTTACTGGTACTTAAAGTGTTAATTGATTGCTTCGAGGCAGAATCTGTTAACAACACCGTGGCATAAGGTAAAGGCTTATTGGTAACCGAATCAACAAGAAAGCCCTTAATGGTGTGGTTCCCTGATTTATTTTGTGCATTAACAATTAGGCACGACAATAAACAAGCAAGCAATAAATAAATTTTTTTCATAGCATGTGATAAGTTAGGTAGGTAAAACTGGTGATGTGGTTTATTGCTTTATACTCAGTTTTTCATTTCTTTCTTGGAGATATAGTAGTAAGTAATAAAACCTGCGGATAAGAAAGCCATTTCTATACCATACGGCAGTGTTGAGTCTGATTTGTAAGGAATATAGTTGAGTAGGATTAAACCAACCGCACCAAAAAAAAGAATTATACCCCATTTTAAAGTGTCAAACTGAAAATTGGTAAAGGAGTTGCTGAATGCTTTAGCGGTAGACTCATCTATTAAGCCCGATTTAATCATCCGGGTTTTTATCCTGTAATTTAATACAGCTACAATTAGTGTGGTTATCGCTACAACAATTACTGTAAACATTATAGCCACTGCAAAATTTTGTTCCATATTTTTAACGATTTGCTACATTAGACAAGAAGTTGTTTTTAAATGTTGCAGTTAATTTTTTGCAACATTTAAAAACAACTTCTTGTCTAATCGCCTGAATGGAAAACGAGAAAGAGTTAATTTCACGAATTATAAATCAAGATGTTAAAGCCTTTAAAATCCTGGTAATTCAGCATGAAAAACTCGTGGTGTTCATTATAAGCAGAATTATTCAAAATAATGAAGATGTTAAAGATTTATCTCAGGAGGTATTTATAAAGGTTTATAGCAATATAAGCCAGTTTAAATTTGAGTCAAAGCTCTCTACCTGGATAGCCCGTATTGCTTACTTCACTGCTATTAATTATGTGAAAAAGGTTTCGGGGAAAAGAGGTTTAACAGATGATATTTCAAATTTTGAAAACTTACATCAAACAGAAGAAAATCCTGAAACTTTATTATTGAAAAAAAATCAGTCAAACTTTATTCAACAAGAGATAAATAAATTACCTGTAAACTATCGTACTGTTTTAACACTCTACCATCTGAATGAGTTTAGTTATCAAGAGATATATGAAATTACAGGTATGCCTGAAGGGACAGTTAAAAACTATTTGTTCAGGGCACGAAAACAGATAAAGGATCAATTAGAAACGTATTTAAATAAATTATAATGAGCAAAGATTTTGAAGAGGATATTCAACAATATGTAGAAAACTCATTAAAGGCAAATCAAAAAAATGATGGAACTTTTGATAAGCACGCTGTAGAATTATATTCCGAATTGTTCAACGGATTGTCTGCTGAACCAATGGTTCTTGATTTCAATTTGGCCGATGATTTGGCAAAACTGGTATTAGCCAGGCAGGCAAGAAAAAATATAGTTAGTTATTATGTATCAGTTTCATTAATTATATTAAGCGGGGGAGGCGTTTTTTTTGCAGCATTATCATTTATAAATAATTCATTGTTAATGCAGATTTTTCTATCTGTCAAGGTTCATGCTTTAAATCTGATATTCATCATTATTTGTATTGTTTTGATCCAAGCAGCAGATAAGCATTTATTAAGGAAAGGTGATTTATCAATTTAACTCAATCAGCCTGTTTGCATTATTCAGATACTGAAGTTCCCATAACTTAGTATTTATAATATATTATTCCATATGCCTGAATAGGAATAGGATGATACTGCTGTAAGGTGTATTATAATGGTATTTAGTATGCCTTTGGAGGTTCTATAGCCGTTTTAGGTTTTCTTCTCATAAATGGCAAGCAGAAGATCTTTGTTTTGCAGATATTAGAGTTTATAGCCGGTCATTTCATAATAGTAAATCAATAATTTCTTGAGCGGATATTTTTAAATCAACCCGATAGCTTTTTAAGTAAAAATCATATATCGGGTTTTTTTTATGGTAATTCATTAAAAAATAATTGCCTGAAAATTAATCATTTAATTAATATTTAGCGTATTTGCTAAATATTATTAGGTATTTAAATTTTAAATACAGTACCTTTAGTTATATACTCTAACAGAGATATATACCACCTTTACCTTATGAACAATGACCCTAAATTCCAAAAAGTTTTTTCTTTGCACGGCTTTTTCATTGTTATTTCTTAACGCCTTTGCGCAATGGGAAATATTCACAAAAAAGTTTGAAAAAAAGGTAATCTATGATGTTTTATCAGCTTATCGCCCAGCTGAGTTTACTGGTGGTTATACTTTTTTTGGCCCAACCGCAACTTTAAATGAAAATATTGTATCTAAAGGTCTTGAGCTTGGCGATAAAGAGGTAACTAAACCCGCTACCGGTGTTTTACAAAAAGCATTTTTGTTAAAAAATATACCTGTTGTAAATATTAAAACAGATGCTGTTTACTTAAACATCTGTACAGATAATATAAAGGCTTATAATATATCTATAGAAGATAAAACCGGGCATAAATATAATAAGGAGTATACAATAGCTGATGATGGTTATCAAGTACCTGTACAAAATCTTCTTTCAGATTTCCGTAAGCTATCTACGGATGAAATTAAGAGTTTCCCCAATTCTGATTATTTACAATTTGAGAAACTTACGTTTACATTAACTAAGAGAGATGCTAAACGCAGCGCAAAATTCACGATCGGAGAGTGTGCATTTTTAAAAGATTCGGTGATGGATGTTCCTGCCAGGGGGTACTTCTTTTACCAGGTAACAGGAAATGATCAAAATAAGGCAAATAACTATACTACTGACAATGTTGGAAACTCATATCCAATATTAAGTTTTACCATATTTCGTGATTTAAATTCACAGGCATTTAGTTTCATTCCTAAAACCAAAGAAGATGATAAGCTAAAAGATCAGACGCTACAGCTTATAAAATTCATCATAAGTAAGTATCCGTACTACAATGAAAGACGAATAAATAAAGACCAGATAGATCATTGTTTGGATAGCGTCATTTCGTCAAAGCATGGGTTTAATCAAAAGCTCGCATATATTGACAGCCTTGTTAATAATTTCTCTGACGGACACTTTTATTTTGAAAAAAAACAGATCCCGGTTTTATCAGGGCCTGTATTTATTAAAGAAATCGGCGGAGAGCTATTAATTACAGGAGTTTTAGATCCGAAACTAAAAGAACAATTAAATCTGGGTGCTATAGTTACAAAGGTTGACAATGTACCGGTTAATAAATTGATTGACTCATTAATGCGCTTGCGCCATTATGGACAATCTACAGATCGCCGTAACCAGGTGATATCAAGGCTGCTTTATAAAACAGTTTCAGACTCTACGCTTATTACTGTAACTGATCAGGGTAAAGAAAAAAGTGCGAAGTGGTTTTACAATAAAAAAGTAGTTATTCCATCTAATTTCAAACCGGTTGATCAGGATTTCAAAATCTACAATAACTGGGCTTATTACAGATTGAACGTATGGGGCGCAGGAGATTGGATTACCTTTTACAATCACAGAGATCAACTGAAAAAAAGTAAAGGGGTAATTTTTGATTTAAGAGGGAATAGTGGTGGTTTAGAAGTAGAGGCTTACAAAATATTTTCTTGCTTTTTAGAAAGATCGACAACTGTTACGCATAGTATGTATGCTTTTGATGATTCAAAATCAGTTCATGGTTCAAATATAGCTCTGCCAAATGCCTATCTCAACCTTTCAAAAAAGCCTGTTATAATTTTAATAGATAATAAAACGGCTTGTGCATCAGAGATTTTTATCAGCGTTATGAAGAATAACTGTCATGCGTTAATAGTAGGCAATGAACGTACATCAGGGGCTTATGCAAGTGGTGAATATTTTTATTTGCCTTATAACATTGTTTTTAAAACCAATGTGCTTAATAAATTTTACCCACCGGGAGAAGAAAATAGTATAGAGTTTAAAGGCCTTGAACCTGATGTATATGTTCCTTTTTATAGTTATAAGGATTTATATCCCTATGAAGATAAAGTGATGCAGATGGCGCTTAGGATAGCCGAAGCAGGTCAAAAGGCCACTTACCCTTGATATATCATGCATGTATATATATAATTAATTATTTAACCCTTAAATTTTAAAAATCATGAACGAGCAAAAAAAAGTACGCGAGTTGATCAAACCACAAAGAGTTGATCAAAATGAGTTGAATGGTGGTTTAAATCAAAGCCTGGTAGTACCATATTGTGGTAGTGGTTATTCATCTGGACAAACTACAAGTTGTGCTTCTGGCTATTCTAGCAATGCATGGTGTGTAAGCACCCCTACACCAGAAGATGACGTGCTATTTTAGAAATTAAATCGAAGTCATTACAGAAAGCTCTGTAATGACTTCTTAGCTTGTACTTACTACCTGTCACAAATTTAAATCAATTAGCATGCTTCCGGATCTTAAACTCAGCTATTACAATTTCGCCATCCCATACCCGTCGAGAAATATTTATATCATATATAACTCATTCTCAAATGCCATGATAGAGCTTGATTGGGAAACAGGATTAATGCTTTCAAAGCTCAATAGCATGGAAATTCATTATTTGGATACCAATGTGATTGATACGTTGATTTATAACGGAATGATCATATCCAAAAACATTGATGAATTTGATGCCGTGGCTGAAAGGGCAAATTCAAACAGAGAGATATGTGAGCAGTCGGACACTCTTTTTATGGTCATATCACCAACAAATACCTGCAACATGAATTGTCCGTACTGTTATCAGGGTGATAAGACCCCTACAAATTCTGATACCAAATATCTCGGTGAAGAAAATATGGAGGCTTTAAAGAAAATGATTGCAAAGGTAGTTTATGAACCGCACGCAACGCCAATAACTAAAATAAGGATAGAGTGGTTTGGTGGGGAGCCTTTGATCAGAAAAAAAGTAATTGAAGAGTTCTCTGATTTTGTTATCAACCTGGCAACAGCGAATAATATCGATTATAGAGCCAGTATTATAACAAATGGTACGTTACTGGATGCCAAAACCTATGAGATCCTTGAAAAATGCAAAGTTGAAAACATCCAAATAACAATAGATGGAAGTAAAAAAATGCATGACTCTTTGAGATTTTATATTAGTGGGAAAGGTACCTATGATAAGATTATGGAAAATCTTGCTTTAATGCCGCCTGATAAATTTAAAGTTACCATCCGTATTAATGGTGATAAGGCAGTTTTTGATAATCTGGATGAAATGTTCAACGATTTTGAAGAGAACGGGCTTTGGCCACAGCGTGCAAACGAAATTAATTATGAGTGGGCGCCCAAGTTTTACAATTTCCTGGGTTATAACCAGGATAAGGATGTTTATTATACCAGTTATCAATACCAAAAGTCAAAAGAAGATTTTGCCCTTTTGAAGTTGAAAAAGTACAACGAATGGGCCAATAAAAATGGGTTTAAAAACAAAAAGCTGAGGGTGGCTTATCCAAGTTTTGCAGAGTTTTATTGCGGAACAGTTGAAAGCCCTAACTCCATATCTGTAGATGACGGAGGATATCTTCATAAATGCTATAATACCATTAACGATAAAAGTCATAGAACGCAGCATGTTACCGATTTTGATCCGTATGGGTCGGGGATGGATCATTATAAAAAGTTTGATAAGACTAAAGCAGCAGATTGTAGGACTTGCAAAGTTTTACCAATATGTGAGGAAAGTTGTAACATGCGTTTTGTCTCAAACGCAGAAAGTAAAGTTTGCTCTGGGTGGAAATATTTTATGGATGAAAGGATTGTTGCTATTTATGAACAAAGCTTTTCTACAGATGAAACCGAAAAAATTATAGCATCCCGTACTGGTAGTGTTGAAACATGCTGAAGGTTGGTATCATAGATAGTGGAATTAATACTTCTGAATTAGAATATAATGGATACCCACCTACAGGGATCTGCATTTCAAAAGATAATGCAGGCAATCTTATATATTCTGATGAAGATCTTAATGATTACCTTAATCATGGTACTGTTTGCGCTAAAATAATTTACTCGTATTTAAGAGACACAGAATTATTTATTGTTAAAATTTTTGATAAGGCTCCGTTTGCAGACGAGGAGATTTTAACACAAGCTATTAAAAGGTGCCTTGACGAAAAAGTTGACGCTATTAACGTAAGCCTGGGCATACAATCAGAAGTAATTAGTGATGAATTAATAAATGCCTGTGATATGGCATATAGCATGAATATTCCCATTGTTGCGGCTAGCCATAATGATAATAAAGTTTCTTTTCCTGCCTATTATCCAAAGGTTTTGGGGGTTGGAGATTGGGAAAACTCATATGCTAATAAATTAAAATATATAAAAGGTTCTCCGATTGATTTTTTCATAAATGGAGAATTTGACATGGGTAACATGCACTTTCATGGAAGTAGTTTTGCCTGTCCTAAAATAACCGGAGAAGTTTTAAATATTCTTCACAAAAATGGAAAGCTCAGCATAGAAGAGATCAAGAAGAAGTTAATAAAACAAGCTGAAAAAGGCTCTTTATCGAAGTTGTTTATCCGTAAGGAATATGCCTATCAAACCATGTCTGAGTTTGATAAAGAAAACCTGCTATGGCTTGATAATAAATATTTTCATAAGGAATTAAAATTTAAGCCGATCTCAAGTCTTTTGGTTGTGCCGCTGTATGGCAGGAATTTTAAATTTCTTGAAAAAGTTGACCTTGATTATTTAAATAATACATTTTCCATATTACAGCACGAAGAAAGTTTTGAGCAATACCATATCCCTAAATGCCTTTCAAACAAACAGGAGTGGCAAATATTTGATACCGTAGCATTTGGCCATATTAATAGTAAGATTAGCCTGTATAATGAGAGAGATATTATAGATGAGATAAAGGAATTGGTAAAAAGCGGAAAAAATTTCATGGTGTTTGACGATACTACATTTGATGTATTGTCTGCTATCAAAAAGGAATTAGCAGCAAGTATTGAAATTTACTACCCTGAAATCAATAGAAAAACATTGAATGACTTTGAGAAATTCAAGTACCTGCAGTCATTCAAAACACCACTCATTTCAGTTGTTGGAGTCGGTATACAAGAGGTGGTTTCTGTTCAATGTTATATATATAAGATATTAAAAAGCGCAGGCTATGCAGTGGAGTATATAGCACCTGTTCCAGAAGGGGAACTTACCGGAGCATGTTTCTCTTACCCGCTTATGCATACCAATATGGTAGACTTAAAGTCAGATCAAAAAGTAAGATTTTTAAAATACCTGCTTAAAGCAATCCAAGCCTTTAAAAGCCCTGATATTGTGATCACCGGTAGTGTAACAAGTGTAATTCCTAATACTATTAATTCAAATGGGAATTGGGGTGAGCTGATTGATTTTTTGTGCGGGACCCAACCAGATGGTTTAATTGTATCAGTTTATGCAACTGATACCTATGAAGCTATTATAAATAATATAAAAGTGATAAAGTGCTATACCCAAGCCCAGGTTTTATGCATTTTATTTATGGAGAGGTGTGACAATATTTCGTCTGAACAAATGGAGGCGCTGAAAGAAGAAACCGGATGCTTATTGTTTTTTGATGATCCTGAAATCGATCTTAAAATAAAAGAAGAAGTGGTTGAATTTTTTACCACGGAAAGTAATGTTTTGATGTAGTTATGGAAAGAAAAACAATCAGAATATTCTTGTCATATCTATACCCATACTGGTATAAGGAAGTTGGATTGTTTTTATTAATAATAGGCGGAACTGCGGCAAGTTTGGCTTCGCCTTATTGCTTGAAAATTATTATTGATAAGGTAATTCCGCAAAAGGATTATCGGTCGTTGATACTTATTCTCTTAGGGTTAGTATTTGTATATATTATCAGGCTTAGCATGAGCTGCTGTTCAGATTATTTAAATACCTGGCTTAGTAATCGGATAGTAAATGATATTAAAATCACATTATTTAAAAATTTAATTAATAAGCCATATGCCTATTTTGATGAGAATAAACCGGGTGATATAGTTCAGAAAGTAAATAATGAGATACATAAAGTTCAGTACTTTCTAACCAATAGCCTCATCCGGCTTTTAAATAATGTTTTCTCAATTATAGGCATATCTGTAATGTTATGCATTCTTAACTACAGGCTTTTTTTTGTTTCTATATTGATTTTTCCATTTTCTATTTTCATAAACAGGTATTCAAATAAAAAAGTAAAATACTTCATAGAAAAGTCCTGTAAGAAGGAGGGGGATATATACAGCTTCTACATTGACAGAATCAAAAACATAAAACTTATCAAAGGTTTTAATGCGCTGAACAATGAAATGCGTTTACTTACAACCGAGTTAAACAATATTTTCTCTTTATACCTTAAAACATCTCTCTACTCCTCAATCAGCGGTAATGCAGCAACCTTTTTTGTTGCTTTAGGCCCAATTATAGTGCTGGCTTATGGTGGTCATCTTGTTATTTCAGGGCTGCTGTCAATAGGTTCAGTAGTTGCTTTTATTCAGTATATGAACAGAGTGTATTCTCCATCAAATGATATGGTTTCACTTTATTTAGAATATGTAAAAGCTAAGGTGTCTATGAACAGAATTCAGGATCTGTTAGAGGTAACTGAAAATACGCAAAATCAGCACCATATAACACTCAGTGAAATTGATACCATTTCTTTTAATAATGTAAGCTTTGGTTATGATGAAAACAAAGTTATAGAAGGGTTCAATATAGAACTGAGACGGGGGATGAGGTATGGTTTCGTTGGCTTAAGTGGTTCTGGGAAAAGTACATTGATAAAGTTGCTTGGAAAGTTTTATGATGTAGAAAAAGGGAGTATCATAGTTAATGATAGTTTAAAAATCAATGATATAAGCAATTTTAGTTGGAATGAAAGCGTCACAATTGTTCATCAAGAACCTCTTATTTTAATTGAAACTGTAAAAGATAATCTTTTATATGGTAATCCTGATGCAAGTGAAGATGACCTTTGGAGTGTGCTTAAATTTGTACAGCTTGCAGATTTCATAAAGAAAATGCCTTTACAACTTGATACCTTAATTGGTGAAGGAGGTATTAATCTGTCAGGCGGCCAGTTACAGCAAGTTGCTTTAGCCCGGGCTTTGTTAAAAAAATCTAAAATGTTGATACTCGATGAAGCAACATCGGCAATTGATTCTTTTAAAGAGGATAATATCTTGCGAAATCTTCGCGAACATTTTAATGATAAAATTATCCTGTCAATTAGCCATCGATTGAGCTCCATTAAAGATTTTGATGAAATTATTCTTTTAGAAGATGGTAAAATAGTTGAAAAAGGTGCTCATGATGATTTGTTAAATCTAAAAGGCAGCTATTACTCTTTATTTGAAAGTCAGCTCAATACTGCAAGGGCATCCGTTTATTAACCTTAATGATTTGTATTTACTGCGCTTATAAATATGAAAATTATTCAAACATTGTGGACTAAACCGGGGCTCGACGCAGGCTGGATTGATAAACAATTTCATTTTTTCTCCTGGGCATTAAGCTGTCTTCAATTAAGAAAGTTTTATAATGATGTTGAGCTTTATACCGATCAACTTGGTAAGCATCTTTTGATAGATATTTTTAAACTTCCCTATACGAAGGTGCATTTGACACTTGATGATTTTAATTATTCAAGTAAGCTATGGTCAGCACCTAAGTTATTGTCTTATAGCCTTCAGGAAGACCCTTTTCTTCATGTTGATGGAGACATTTTTATTTTTAGTCCATTCAATAAAAAACGGTTAGATCACGGCCTGGTCTACCAGAACAAGGAGATAGAATCGGGTAGTAATGAATTTTACAAAAAAATATTCCTTGAAGTCCTTGCGCTATCTGAAGATAAGTCCAAACTACCTAAATGGATTCAAAATGCATCTTTAAATAATATTGAAGCATTAAACGCAGGGGTGCTTGGCGGTAATAATATTGCTTATTTTAAAAAACTGGGTGAGCTGGCATTTGACTTTTTTGACAATCACAGTGCTTTAATAAATAATATGCGAAATCCTTCTTATGCAACATTTATTGCTGAACAGGTATTAGCATCGATACTGCTGAAAGAACAGGAAATTGATCACATGGGGTTGTTTACTACAAATTATGTAGTTGGGCCACTTGAAGTATTTGAAAATAATAACAAAGAAGAACGGCTTCAAAATGTGGATGTTCACGCTTTATGGTCATCAGACAACCCAACTCCCTTCACTTATTTTAGTTTAGATCATTTTGGCATATCGCCATTTGGCCGGCAATATGTGCATCTGCTTGGCGCTAACAAAAAAGCGGTATTCTCATGCAGCTTGGCAGCTAAAAGGCTTTTGATCGATTACCCTGAATATTATTACAGGATTAAAGAATATTTTACACATGAGGGTGCTAAAAATAAAAGGCAGTCAAATGTTTTGCAGCCTGCATTTGCAGAAGTTCAAATTGAAGAAGATAATAAATTCAATACACTGAAGCATAAAGTTAATAATCTGAGTTGCAGAAAAATATTTGACCGAACCATCTTTTTGTATGAAACTCTTACAGGTCAATATCTAAAAACTTACAATAATATTGAGTTTTTTATTAGCGATTTTGACAGGATTTTACAAGAGCTTGAAGGGATTGACCGGGCGCGGATAGAGGATGTTTTTAATTTGGAAAAAACAAGATACTACCTTGCAATTAATTCCCCTGATGATGAATACCTCGAATATCTTGAAAATATCGCGGCTGAATCTATAAAAAAAATCTATGATATCTCTCAGCCTGATATAAACAGCTTTAGGTTTGAGGTGAACAAATTTTCAAGAGTTATTTCAACAAAATGGAATTGGGTTGATCACAGATCTTTTAAAAAAGAGAGTGTTCCGGCATGCGCAAAAGAAACGCTGATTTTAATAGATGTTACAACTAAAAGCCTGATAGAACTTGAACTGACAAAATTTAATGAAATTGTTCTGTATGCATTTTCAACAGAAGCTACCTATTCTAAGGCTGTTGATAAAGCTTTGGAAATTGTTGAGCTACAAAACCTCGAAGACTTTCAAATACATTTCTTTCAATGTGTAGTGTACCTAATTACAGCCGGTGTTTTACTTATTAAATAATATTTATATGGAACATGAATATCTTTCGCTATTAAAAAACTTTAAGGAGTCAAAACTTAAGATGGATCAGTATGAGCCATTTTACTGGAATCTGCAACTTGAGGATGATAGATTATATAAGAGTATTGGAATATTAGGCGGGGGGCTTGCCGGTTATCTTACAGCAATTGCTTTTAAGAAATTTTTTAATTTACCCGTTACTGTAATCGAATCAAGTAAGATTCCACCTATTGGTGTTGGCGAAGCCACAACGCCAATTATGCAAGATTACTTATTTGATAGTTTAGGTCTTGATAAAGCAAAATTTTACGACAAAGTAGAGCCTACCTGGAAACTGGGTATCAAGTTTTTTTGGGGACTGCCGGGAGATTACTATTTCAATTATCCCTTTGACGGCAAAGATATTTTATCGGCCATGGTTCATAACCAGGACATAAATCATAGTTCGCTAAATTCAATGATGATGTCAAATGATGCCAGCTTTGTTGCGAAGATTACTGATGGGGAAAAAAGCAAATATCATTCGCTGTCAAAATCATTGAAATATGCTTATCATCTCGACAATAAAAAATTCATTGCTTATTTAAAGGAAGAAGCCATGGACGCAGGCGTGATATTTTTAGATGAAAATATTGCGGACGCAAAAATAAATTCTGAAACTGGTGATATTGAATGTTTGATAAGTGAAGGCGGCCAGCATTTTAAGTTTGATTTTTATATTGATTGTTCAGGATTTAAATCTCAGTTGCTGGAGAAAAAGATGGGGACAGCATATGTGAGCTATAAAAGCAGCCTTTATAATGATAGTGCTATTGTTTCAGAAGTGCCCAACTTCGGGAATATTAAATGCTATACAACGGCAGAATCAATGAATAATGGATGGTGCTGGAACATTCCACTGCGACATGAAGATCACAGGGGATATGTTTTTTCTTCAGATTTTTGCTCAGATGATGAGGCTTATGAAGAGATGTTGCTTAAAAATCCCACAATGAGCAAGGACACAAGAGTTATCCGCTTTAGATCTGGCAGGCATACAGAGTTTATTAAAGGGAATGTTGCCGGAATAGGTAATTCTTATGCTTTTGTAGAGCCATTAGAATCTACAGGTGTGCATATGATTATTGAAGAAATCATTATGCTGTTAAATAACTTCATAAATCTTAAGGGTAACCCCACACTAAGAACTGTTTTAAATAAAAATATGAATGATCATTGGGATTATTTAAGATACTTTTTATCAATACATTTTAAGTTTAACAGAAAATTTGATACTGCCTACTGGAAAGCATGCAGAGATCGGGTTGATTCGTCGGGGTTTGAAACATTTATTAATTTATATAAGGAAATAGGTTTCTTAACTAAGCAGGACACTACTGTGAAAAATGTTATTAAAACGATGGTAAAGGATAACCTGTTTGATTTATATGGCATTGATCATATATTGCTTGGGCAAGGAATATTACCTAAAGATTTGCATAAAATTCAGCTTGATAACAAAAAGGAATGGGATAGAACAGTGGAAGATTGGAATCAGATCATTAAATACTTAGTGCCTTTAAAAGATGATCTGGAGATACTGCTTGAGCATCAGGATTTAATATAAAATATAATTAAATTTATTGGGAGGCACATTTAAGTGGGTCTGTAATTAAAAGCGCTGAAATTAAGACGAATTTCAGCGCTTTTAAATTTATAATCTTTCATAGGCTGCTTTTGCTGCATACAATCTTTTCAATCGTGCATTTTCACGGGCAAATGACTGTGTAAGCAGTTCCTTATCTTCATTATTTTGCTGTGTTACATCAGAGTATCCGAAGTGCTTTTGGGTTGAAATAAATGGATAAAAAACCATTTTATTATTAAGTAAATAAGAAAGCATCGAATCTGCGGTAACTGAATCATCAAAGGGTTGGTTTATGATCTTTTCGAATACAGATTTAAATATGATTATAAACTGAGTGCAAAAAGAGGTGTCTACCCACACGCGCTCATCAGTAATTGGAACAGCCATATGAAATTCACATATGCCACCAGCAAGCATTTCCGCTTTCTGATGCTGCGCTTCCATAATATTTCTTACTAAAAGTGATTTTGAATAATGGGCTGTAAATTCATGGTCATCTTCACAGATAAGTATATATTCATGGCCGGCAACAATTGCTTTTTTAATTATTTGACGCATGCTTTCCCACAATCCAACTGCCCCAATGCGATGTTTGAAGGCCTCGACTATTTGAATGTCGAACTCGTTTCTACCATGAAACTGATCTTTTATGTGTGCAAGTCTGTCAGTTCTTTCAGCAAGATTGATAATGTAAGTAGGAATAGATACATCGTTATAAGTATTTTCATTCAAATGAAACATTCTGTGGTCAAGCCTTTTGTAAAAGATTGAAACTGAATCTAATATTTTAACCTGCGCTGAACAGTCATCTGATAATTTGCTGCCTGGATCTATCGGCGAACTTTCATTAGTTGCCTTTTTTTGAATGGATAAAAATGGATAAATAAAAAATTTAGCATTTGTATAAGGCAAAACTTTGCTTTCGTTTTCCAAAATGCTTTTATAATATGATTTAAAAAGAAGTACAAAGCGAAGCCCGGTGAAATCCTCTACCCAAAAAAGGGTTTCAGAAATTCTGACAGCACTCCAAAACAAGTTTATACCGCCACATAAAATATCAGCATTTAGTTCTTTTGCATTTTTAATAGCTTCAAATAATATTTCCGTTGAATACTTATCAGAGAATTGATGCTCATTGTTACAAATCAAAATATATTCTTCATCACTTTTTACAGCCAGCCTGACAATTTCCTTAACGGTGTTCTTTAGGCTGATTATCTTATTATCATGAGGTATGCGTGAAATAATATTTAAAGAAAACTCTTCGTGACCGGCAAATGTAGCTGATACACTTCCAGTTTCAGGTTGATCATCAGGTGTAATAATGTAGGTTGTAATACGGTTAGGCTTGTTCAAGGTAATATAATTTAATAGTTAATGCGGCTTGTAACCTGAGCGTAATTAAGCATGTTTTGCTAATAATTAACACTTATGTTACTTATGGACATAATTAAAGATACAATATTATACGATTAGTGTAAAAAGGCAAGAGTGAATAATGTATCAAATTACGAAATGCTTTAATAACTAATATTTAACTTGTGTAATGTTGGTTAATAATACT
Organism: Mucilaginibacter sp. KACC 22063; assembly: GCF_028736115.1. Taxonomy (NCBI): domain Bacteria; kingdom Pseudomonadati; phylum Bacteroidota; class Sphingobacteriia; order Sphingobacteriales; family Sphingobacteriaceae; genus Mucilaginibacter; species Mucilaginibacter florum. The sequence continues at coordinate 923,836 of NZ_CP117877.1, forward strand.
TTCAGGCTGTTTTGCAAACAGAGCGCATTTTATCTATCTTGTAATACAACTAACAATAAGCCAGTTTATGGAATACAGGCAACTGGGCGCATCAGGATTAAATGTTTCTGTGCTAAGCTTCGGGACTGCTACCTTTGGTGGAGGCAACAATTTTTTTAAAGCTTGGGGTGATACCAATTTACAAGATGCTAAGAGATTAATTAATATTTGTCTGGATGCCGGTGTTAACCTTTTTGATACTGCGAATAGTTATTCAAATGGTATTTCAGAAGAGATCTTAGGTAAAGCATTAGGAAATTTACGCCACAAGTCATTAATATCTACTAAAGTATTTGAAGCAACCGGCGATGGCCCTAATGACAATGGCGCATCTCGTTTTCACATCATAGAAGCCTGTAATGCCAGTTTGAAAAGATTGAATACTGATCATATTGATATCTATCACCTGCACAATATGGATGGCAGTACACCTGTTGAGGAAACGCTTAGAGCTTTAGATGATTTGGTCACAAGTGGTAAAGTGCGTTATATTGCCTGTTCCAATTTTCCCGGTTGGCACTTAATGAAATCATTGGCCGTATCTAAAACCTACGGTTGGAGCAGGTATATAGGCCAGCAGGCATATTATTCACTTTTGAGCCGGGAGTTTGAGTGGGAATTAATGCCTTTGGGCATTGACCAAAATGTTGGCACAATGGTTTGGAGCCCGCTATCAGGCGGACTCTTGAGCGGAAAGTTCAGAAAAGGTGAACCACCACCACAAGATTCGAGATTGTGTCAAGGCGGGCAATTTGGGCCGCCGGTAGATTCAAGACGTTTGTTTCAAATTATTGATGCTTTAGATGCCGTTGCTGAAGAGGTAAATAAAACTGTTGCCCAAGTGGCACTAAACTGGTTGCTTCAAAGGCCAACAGTAAGCAGCATAGTAATAGGAGCAAGAAATGAGCAGCAATTAATAGAAAACTTAGGTGTGTTAGGATGGAATTTAACTGTAAATCAAATTAAATTTCTTGACTCTGCCAGCAAGGTAACACCCATATATCCTTATTGGCACAACCGGCAGGATACACTACCCAAATTCTATAAGTAGCAATCCTTCAGTTTTTGTCCAATCATATTCACAATAATATTAATACCATAAAACCTCCTTATCATGAAAGCCGAACTTACCATTCTTATTGTCTGGTTTGAAGAAACCAATCCCGATAAAATTGCATGCTTCGAAGAAAACCGGAAAAGTTTAATCGAGTACAATCCCGGAGTAAACGTAATTACTATTATGAACCCGTTTGATAATCTACGGGAAGCTTGGTTAAGTACTGATTTGGCTATATACTTATGGTACAAAGAAAACTGTGATAACTTACAATCTGAGAGGTATTTATTATTGGAATGGGATTGTTGGTGCAATATGAATTTAAAGGAATATTATAAGCATGTTTGGGATTGTGACGTTGTAGCCTCATCAGTTGTATACCCTGAGAGAGATGACTGGCCCTGGTTCAATAGCATAATTAATTTACCTGTTAAGGCAAGGATGTTTGCCACAGGAGTAGTTCCGTTTTGCGGCATTCTGGTCTCTGAAAAAGCCATGAAAGCAATTTGTGAAGAAATTATAAAACCAATATACAGAGGAATGATTGGTGAACTTAGGTTTGGCACTATTGCTGCTATGCTCGGCTTTGATCCGGTTCCAAATCCGGTTTGTAGCAGAACTATCACCTGGAAATTGCCAGTTCCGTTCAGTAATATTCATAAGGGCTTGCATCATCCACGTAAAACGCTATCGTCACCTTATATAATTGATACAATTGAGGGGTTATTGAACCTTGATAAACATAAAATTCCTAAAATAATTCATCAAACATGGAAAGATAATTCTCCGCCGGATTATTTGCGTTCACTTTCTGAAACCTGGAAAGTATTTCATCAGGATTGGACATATATTTTATGGACGGATGCAATGAACCATGAGTTTATTAAAAGATATTTTCCTGCATTTTTATTGCAGTTTGAATCCTATCCATATGATATACAGCGAGTAGACGCTGTGAGATATTTTATATTATATAAAATAGGCGGCCTTTTTATTGATATAGATTTTGAATGTTTTGAAAGTATCTATCCGCTTATAAACGATGCTGAATGCGTATTTTCTTTAGAACCAATTGAGCATTGTGAACAATATAATAAGGAGAAAATTATAGGCACCGCTTTCATGGCTTGTGCACCAGGAAACAATTTCTTCAAAGTAGTTTGCAATTCATTATTGGCTGATTACGCCTGGGGGCATAAAACTTTTAGTTACATTTTATCCACCACAGGTGCCTTTGCTCTAACAGACATGTACGATAAATATGAAAGAAAAGAAGAAGTTAAGCTTTTGCCGTCGGATATTGTTTATCCATTTACAGCTGATGAAGCGCAATTAGTAGCCGCAGGTACACTTACTGATGAACTTCAGGAAAAAATTCAGGATGCTTATGCTGTTCATCATTTTTTAAGGCAATGGAATTAATTCTAATCGTGTTAATTAGCATTGAATAAATGTTGTTTACTGATAGAGAATAAGGTGAATATTATAGGTTGGAATTTTAATGTCATGACGATTTAAGGGATAAACAATATGCTGTCCACTGGGGCAAACAGGTCGTAAATATTTACACCGTTTATAAGCAGTTTCATCATCACTACGTTAATAAACAGATTATTCGATTAAATTTGTGGGCTAATTGCTTTTATGCGCGCGATACTTTTATTGTTATTATTAATTGGTTTATATCTGCCTGGCTTTTCGCAAGAGCTGGATAGCACCGATTATAAGCCAGATACAGTAGTAGTGCATCGCCGCCCGCCGCCTACTGCAGCGCAGTTGCTGCTTGATTCGGTGGCCAATGCTCAAAAAATGCGTTCAGTATACATTGCCGACTCTATTGCAAAGCAGTATATTAAAGCGCCCAACCCTAACCGGCCCAACAAGTTTGTAGACCTGATGCTGAAAACGCAGGTTTATCATGGTAACTTTATGCAAATGCCTTCTTCGCAGCGCAGTATATTACGCGAAGGGCATTACCGCCGTAAACGCGACCCGCAGATTATCATCATCATTATTGCACTGATAACCTATTCGGCTTTGCTTAATCGTGCAGTAAGTAAAGATATTTTTAATGTAATGCAGGCATTTTATGACAAGCGGATCCTGTCGCAATTAAGTAAGGAGGATGCGCTGCTAAGTTCATGGTCGTTTGTAGGAATGTTTTTGTTATTCGGGCTTACCTTTGGGCTGTTTTTGTACCAGGTATCCGCTTTTTACGAGATATTTTACGCAATAAGCGGTATCAGGTTGTTTCTGTTCTTAACCTTATTGATCATTATATTATTTGCTGTTAAACTATTAATATTAAGGTTTATAGGTTTTGTATTTAATATAGGCAAAGTGGTAGGCGAGTATATTACCACGCTTTATCTTACTTATTTTAATATAGCTTTTGTCTTTTTACCGGTATCGGTTTGTTTCAGTTTGCTTGCCGCCAAATACATCCCGTATATGTTAACCGTTGCCCTGCTAATTGCAGCCATTATTTTTATATGGCAGTACCTGCGCAGCAGCATTAGCATTATTTCTAACTTTCAATTTCCTAAATTTTATTTATTTATCTATCTTTGTGCCCTCGAAATTTGCCCAATTTTAATATTGTTAAAGGCACTGAATATTAGGACATAGGAGTTAGCTAAACACATTGGAAGACAGAAAGAAAAAGGTAAAAAGTATCTTAGTTACTTTGCCAAAACCGGAGAACGACAAGAACCCGTACGCTGAGCTTGCAAAAAAGCATAGTCTGAAAATCGACTTCCGCTCTTTTATCCACGTAGAGGGTGTGCCTGCAAAAGATTTTCGTAAAGAAAAGATTAACCTGGCTGATTTTACTGCTGTGATTTTTACCAGCCGCAACTCGGCCGATCACTTTTTCCGCATTTGTGAAGAAATGCGTTTTGAAGTACCGGTTGACATGAAATATTTCTGTTTGTCAGAAACTATTGCGTTGTATCTCCAAAAATATATTCAATACCGTAAGCGCAAGATCTTTTTTGGTAAACAAACTGCGGCAGACCTTGCCGAAGTGCTTAAAAAGCATTCGGGCGAACGTTTCCTATACCCTTGCTCTGATGTTGCGGCCGAAGAAACGCAGAAGTTCCTGCTTGATAATGGCTACAATTTCACCCCTGCTGTTTTATTCCGCACGGTATGCAGTGATCTGTCTGACCTGGCCGAGGTGTTTTATGATGTAATTGCTTTCTTTAGCCCAAGCAGCGTACAGTCCCTGTTTAAAAACTTTCCTGATTTTAAACAGAACAATACCCGTTTGGCAGCTTTTGGTGCCACTACCCATAAGGCTATACTTGATGCAGGTTTGATACTGGATATTCCGGCGCCTACTCCAAGTGCGCCTTCAATGACCATGGCTATTGAACAGTACGTTAAGCAGGTAAATAAATAAATATAATTTTCGCATAACCCTTTCTTACATTTTGCCGTAAAAGGTGTTGTTTGTAAGTAACTGCGCTTATTTTTACACAATTTTCAGTTTACTATTTCAAAAATTGAAAAATTTGTTGCTTAAAGGTTGAGCTGTTGTTTCTTATTGAAAAGTTTTTGTACTTTAGATACCGAAAATCATTACTTTTTTAAGTAAAAAATTGATATTAAGTACCTCATAAAAACGAATGAAAAAGATATACTATTTGTTTAGTTTACTTGCAGTTGGAGTTTTAAGTAGTTGTAGCCGTAGTGGGGACCGTGGTGAAGTAAGAGGGGTAGCGCAAAAATCTTTCCGTGCCGAAGTTCCATACGGTATGGTTTATATACCGGGAGGGTCTTTTTTAATGGGCCAGACCGATCAGGATGTTACTTTTGCACAGATCGCACAGAACAAACAGGTAACTATTGCCCCATTTTTCATGGACCAGACAGAGCTTACCAACAGCCAGTATAAGCAGTTTGTAAACTGGGTACGCGATTCAATTGCTATTACCAATTATATCAATGATGATAAGTATTACCTTAAACCAAAGGGTAATGACAATGCAAATAACAATGGCCGTAAGATCATTAACTGGGATTATGTAAGGACCCATCCTGTTTTTGCTTCTGGCAAAGGCAAAAATGATAATTCACAAAAGCTTCAGGGGATTTATTATCAGGGCGACGATCGTATTTTTGACCGTAACGAGGTTGACGTACGTTTATTAAAGTATAACTATGCCTTAATGGTGTTGCGTGATGCGGCAGATCATCATAACGATAAAACCAAAAAACGTTCGGATTTCATTTTCCGCGATACCGTACCTGTTTATCCTGACACTTTAGTTTGGCTTGAAGATTTTGCTTATGCTGCAAACGAGCCAATGGTGCAAAGCTATTTCTCACACCCAGCTTTCAGAAATTACCCGGTAGTGGGTGTAAACTGGCGCCAGGCACGCGCATTTACTGTGTGGCGCACCCGTTACAACGAATCATATAAAGATGCACACAGATTGCCTCACCGTGCACCATATAACCTGCCTGATGAAGCGCAATTTGAATATGCGGCACGCGGTGGCAGAATTGGTACCGATTACCCTTGGGGCGGCCCTTACATTAAAAATGCAAAAGGCTGTTTGCTGGCTAATTTTAAGCCGGGCCGTGGTAATTACACCGATGACGGTGGAGCTTATACGGTAAACGTACGTTCTTACTTTCCGAATGATTACGGCCTTTACAATATGGCTGGTAACGTAGCTGAGTGGACCTCATCTGCCTATGACGAGTCAGCATCATCATTTGTACATGATATGCAGCCAAGTTATGTATACGAGGCAAAAGCAACTGATCCCGAAGTGATGAAACGTAAAGTGGTAAGAGGCGGTTCATGGAAAGATGTAGGTTACTTCCTTCAAAATTCAACCCGCACTTATGAATACCAGGATAGTGCTAAATCTTATATCGGGTTTAGGTGCGTGACCAATTTTATGGGACGCGATATACGTGATAAACGCTAACTAAAGATTCTATCTATACTAACTCTTAAAAATCTACAAAGTAATTTATGGCTCTTACTAAAAAGAAACCTTACGGCATCAGCAACGTAGTTTCATGGGGTGCAACTATTGTAATCATTGGTTTGATGATGAAGATCCTTCATAAACCAGGAGGCGAATATTGGATCACTGCAGGTTTAACTACCGAAGCTATTTTGTTTTTTATTTTGGGTTTTCAACGCGAAAACGAAGAAGTGGACTGGACAAAGGCTTATCCTGAATTAGATCCCGCTTATACTGGCGGACCAGTTGTACGTTCACAGCCGCAGCAGGTTTCAACCGGCCATACCGCGGCATTAGATAAGATGCTTGCTGATGCCAACATCAGCCCTGATCTGATCGGTAAATTAGGCGACGGCCTTAGAACTTTTGGTGATAAGGTTGCTAACATTTCTACCGTTGCTGATGCAGGCGCTGCTACTAACGAGTTTGCAAGCAAATTAAAATCAGCAGGCGCAAGCTATGATAACCTGAGTGCTGCTTTTGCTAAAGCTACTGCTAACATCAACGAAATGGCAAGCACCAATGTTGATTCAAAAGCTTACCATGAGCAGGTAAATAACCTGGCTAAAAATCTTTCTGCATTAAATGCAGTATATGAGCTTGAGTTGCAAGATTCAAGCGCACATCTGAAGGCCATGAATAAATTTTATTCAAGCTTGTCTTCAACCATGCAAAACTTTAATGAGTCATTAGACGACAGCAAACAGTTTAAAGAAGAAGTGGGCCGTTTATCTAAAAACCTTGCTTCATTAAATGCGATCTATGGTAACATGCTATCAGCAATGAACCAGCCGCGTGCTTAATTAACTGAATTGTTTACTGATCAATTTAAATTAAGATATAAATAATGGCTGGAGGTAAAGAAACCCCAAGGCAGCGAATGATGGGTATCCTGTACCTGGTATTGTTAGGCTTAGTGGCCTTACAAATACCGGATAGTTTACTGGATGCCTTTAAAAATATCACAGACAGTCTTTCGCAATCAAAATCAAATGTGCAGAACGGCATTGCTAACACATTTGAAGCCTTCGAAAAAACTAAGTTAAAGGATGAGCCTGAAAGGGCAAAAGAGCCTTATGCTAAAGCAAAACAGGCAAGCCAGATTGCTGACGACTTTAATAATTACGTTGAAAAAATCAAGAACGATCTGATTACTGAAACAGGCGGTATTGACGAACAAACGCATGACTACAAAGGCCGGGCAGATCAGGACGTGTCAGCACGTGAGTTGGTTGGCAAGAAAGTAGCCACTCAGCTTCGTAAAAAAGTTGATGTTACCCGCGAAGCTTTAATCAATTTGCTTGATGCTAAAGATAAAACAACCACTAACGTAGCGCTTGCTGTACAGGACCCGCCTAAAAGCGGTATTGCCAGCAAAAGCTGGGAAGAAGCTACTTTTGGCGAAGGTATCCCGATGGGCGCTTCTATTACTGCTTTAACAAAATTACAGGCTGATGCTCGCAATGCAGAAAGCGAAGTTGTAAAACGTATTTTAGGTAAAGTAGACCAGGCACAGGTTAATTTGGATAAATTTAGTGCTGTTGCTGTGGCGCCAAGCAGCTATGTTATCGCTGGTCAGCCTTACACTGCACAGGTTTTCTTAACCGCGTATGATTCTAAATCTAATCCGTCCATTTCGGTTAATGGTTCGTCATTACCAGTTAAAGAAGGACAAGGTTTATATTCTGTTGGTACAGGAAAAGAAGGCGTATATACATGGATCGGTCAGATTACCGTTAAACAAGCTGACGGTACCACTAAAACATATCATACTTCGCCTCAAACTTATCAGGTAGCTAAGCCATCGGCTGTGGTATCGCCTGATAAAATGAATGTGCTTTACATTGGTGTACCAAATCCTATATCAGTTTCGGCACCGGGTATTGCTAAAGAGAAATTAAAAGTATCTATTTCAGGAGGATCGTTAAGCGGTTCAGGAGGGCACTATACGGCTAACGTAAGTTCTGCAGGTACAGCTAAAGTAACTGTATCGGGTGAGCTTGCACCAGGTAAAACACAGGTTTTAGGTACTACGGAGTTCCGTGTTAAACGTATCCCCGATCCTAAAGCACAGTTTGCAGGTAAAAGCAGTGGTTCTGTTGCTGCAGGTAACCTAAAGGCACAGGACAAGGTTTTTGCAAGACTTGAGAATTTTGATTTCGACGCTAAATTTAATGTAACCCACTTTAGTATGTGGGTATTTAAACCGCGTCAGGACCCTATTCAGTTGACAACCTCAGGATCAGAGCTGAGCAGTGCTATGCGTTCGGCATTGGCATCAATTGGCCCGGGTACCAAAGTATTTTTTACAAATATTGTAGCTGTAGGCCCCGATGGCACACAGCGCGGACTTGATGATATTGTACTAAGCGCAAATTAAGCATATGAAGAAGATTATAGTTGTTGTTTTTTGCTTGTTGGCTGTAAGTAGTTCTTTTGCACAAAAGAAAAAACGTACCACCACAAAAAGGCGTACCCCCGCTAAGAAAACTGCACCTGCAAGCGTGCAGCCGCAAAATGTAGCCGCCCAAAGTACTACCATGAGTACGCAGCCAATGGCAGATACTTCAAAAAAGGCTGCAATGAAACCTTTTGAACGCCCACTCGACGGTTATTTCAAAAAGACGAATATCATCAACGCAAGAGTTGCCCCTATGGCCAACCTTCGCGAATCTGATGTGATGTTTGAGAAACGTGTTTGGCGCGAAGTGGATACCCGCGAAAAAATGAACAGGTATATGTCTTCTCCTAAGGCAGCGCTGATTACTATTTTAGTTGATGCTATTGCCAACGGCGAATTAACAGCTTACGACCCGACCCCAACAAAAGATGACATAAACGGAGATGCTTTCGGTCATCCGCTTACTCCAGGCCAGGCTAAAGCCCGTTTGGCTGATAGCGTTGTAATTGATAAAATTGATAAAAACACAGGCGAGAAAGTTGGTTCTGCATTGCAGGCCGGCGAGTTTAATCCGGATAGCGTTGTGAAGTTCCGTATTAAAGAAGACTGGATTTTCGACAAACAGCGTTCAGTATTTGAACCACGCATCATCGGTATTGCACCAATGATGAAACCAAAAGTTGGTGGCGCTGATGCAGATTATATTCCAATCTTCTGGGTGTATTTCCCTGAAGCACGCCAGGTGTTAGCTACTAAGGAAGTTGTAAACCGTAACAACGATGCAACCGGCTTAAGCTACGACGACGTGTTTATGAAACGTCTTTTCTCAAGCTACATCGTTAAGGTGTCTAACGAGAAAGACGAACGTATTAAAGACTACGCTCAAGGTATTGATAAACTTTACGAGTCTGAAAGAGTGAAGAAGTCCCTGATGGATTGGGAGCTTAACTTATGGCAGTACTAAGAGATAAGTAACAATATTAAATACCCCGGAAGCTTAGCTTGCCGGGGTATTTTTTTGCGCAAAATATTGGTGAACCGCATTGGCCTGCTTAAGATTTACTACTTCCTGCAATTCGCTGAGCGATGCTTCGCGGATCTTTTTAACAGACTTGAAATATTTTAAGAGCTTCTCTGAGGTTGTTTTGCCGATACCCGCTATCAGTTCAAGCTCGGTTACTAATGTGCCTTTATCGCGTTTTTTACGGTGAGCTGTAATACCAAAGCGGTGTGCCTCATCACGTAATTGCTGGATGATTTTCAGCGTTTCTGATTTCTTATCTAAATAGAGCGGATACTGGTCGCCCGGATAGTAAAGCTCTTCCAAGCGTTTGGCAATGCCAATAACGGTTACCTGCTTATCAATACCTAACAGGCGTAAGCTTTTTAATGCTGAAGACAGTTGCCCTTTGCCACCGTCAATAATAATTAACTGCGGCAAATCCTGTCCTTCTTCTAACATACGGCGGTAGCGGCGGTGTACCGCTTCTTCCATGGTGGCAAAATCATTAGGGCCTTCTACGGTTTTAACATTGAAAAAGCGGTAATCCTTTTTTGATGGCTTGGCATCCCTGAACACCACTATAGCCGAAACCGGGTACTTACCTTGGAAGTTAGAGTTATCAAAACACTCGATGTGTTTAGGAAGCTGGTTCATGCGCAGGTCTTTCATCATCTGCGTAAGCAAGCGTTCTGTCTTCACATCCGGGTTCAGCTTTTCGTACTGTTCTATCTTTTCTCTTTTGAAGAAGGAAACGTTCTTGGCAGATAGATCAAGCAGTTTCTTTTTCTCTCCTAATTTGGGGACGGTAAACCTGATTGATGAATCTTCCAGGTCAATATCAAACGGAACAATGATCTCTTTGGATGTGCTGTTGTAGCGGCTCCTGAATTCGGTGATGGCGAGGGTAAGCAGTTCTTCGTCGCTTTCATCAAGGCGTTTCTTTAACTCAATGGTTTGCGTTTGGATAATGGTGCCATTCATTACCTTCAGGTAATTTACAAAGGCATATTTTTCCTCTGAAGCTATACTGAACACATCCACTTCGGTGATGGAAGAATTAACCACTGTTGATTTGCTCTGGTAGTTCTCTAAAAGGTCGAACTTTCGTTTCAACTTATGCGCCAGTTCAAAATCAAGGTTCATGGCCGCTTGATCCATCTCTGCTTTAAGGCTTTTGATTACCGCGCCGGTTTTGCCGTTGAGTATATCCTTAATCTCGTCCAGATTATGTTCATAATCTTCCAACGACTGGTAGTTCTGGCAAGGGCCTTTGCAATTGCCTAACTGATATTCGAGGCAAACTTTGAACTTACCTGCGTCGATATTTTGTTTAGTTAACGCAAGATTACAAGTGCGCAGGGGATAAGTTTCCCTTATCAGACCCAAAATGGTGTGCATCATACTTACAGATGCATAAGGGCCAAGGTATTTAGAACCGTCTTTTACAATACGGCGTGTCCAGAATATGCGTGGAAAAGGCTCGTTTTTGATGATAATCCAGGGATAGGTCTTATCATCTTTCAGCATCACGTTGTAACGTGGCTGATGCTTTTTGATCATGCTGTTTTCCAGCAGCCAGGCATCGACCTCGGTATCAACAATGGTAAAAGTGATCTTTCGTATTTTAGATACTAAAACCCTTGTTTTAGCATTTACATTAAGATCCTTAACAAAGTAAGACGATACGCGGTTGCGCAGATCTTTCGCTTTGCCAATATAGATCAGCTCGTTGTTTTCATCCCAATATTGGTAAACACCGGGCTTGTGTGGTATTTGTTTTAACGCTTCCCTGTAATCAAACATTGCCTCTTCCAACCCTCTCCAGAAGAGAGGGCTTTAAATAAAACTCGGATAAGATAGTTGTGTTCATGAAAATTTCAATTCACAGCCTTTATTAATAAGGGCATCCTAAAATCCTAATTTTTTATCCACCTCATCTGTTCCCTGCTGTTGCTGGTTATACTGGTTACAATCAAGCACTGTAGTTACACCGTTTGCAGGCGGCGCAAAATCAATGTTCTTTTTGTAACCCAGACCAGTGTTAGCATAAATCTTTTTCATGTATATCGCAAAGATGGGTAACGCCGTATTGGCACCTTCACCCAAACGTGTACTGCGGAAATGTATGTCACGATCTTCGCAGCCAGTCCATACACCGGTTACCAGTTGTGGTGTAATACCAATAAACCAACCGTCCGAGTTATCATTTGTTGTACCTGTTTTACCACCTATCGGGTTATGTAAGCCGTACTTGTAACCCATACGCGCACCTGTACCTTCCTGTACTACACCTTTTAACATGTAGGTCATTACATAAGCAGCTTGTTCTTCCATAGCCTGTACAACACGCGGTTTGTTTTCGTAAAGTACGTTGCCATTCTTATCTTCTATACGTAGCAAATATGTCGGTTCTGTCCACAAGCCACGGTTTGCAAATACGCTGTAAGCGCCGGTCATGTCAAATACCGAGGCATTAAACGTACCTAAACAAATAGAAGGTACTTCTGGTACCGGTGAAGTAATACCCATCTTTTTAATCAAGGTAACAACGGGGCCCGGTGTAACTTCTTTCATAATGTGTGCCGTAATCCAGTTCTGTGAATGTGCCAGTGCCGAACGCAGTGTTAGCATCCCCGGAATGGTTTCGCTTGGGGACGAACGCGGGCACCATGGCGGGCTACCCGGAACGGTAATAGTATCAGGCACATTATTAACCTGCATACATGGCGAATAGCCATTTGCTATGGCGACTGCATAAGTAAACGGTTTGGCTGTTGAACCCACCTGGCGTGTACCCATGCGCACCTGGTCATATTTAAAGTGTTTAAAATCTATACCACCTACCCATGCTTTTATATTTCCTGTTGTAGGGTCCATGCTCATTACCGCGTTACGCAAGGTAAACTTGCTGTAAACGATGGAATCAATAGGCCTCATGGTAGTGTCAATTACGCCATGCCATGTAAATAGCTCAAGCGATGCCGGGGTGTTAAAATCCTCACGAATTTCATCATCTGATTTGCCTTGCAGTTTTAATGCACGGTAACGGTCAGAACGTTTCATGCCCTGATCAATCAGCAAATTATAATTCTGAATGGTTTTGCGAAGATTATATCCTTTCCAGTGATCGTTAAATTGAGCTTGCAGCTGTTTCATGTACTCACGCTGAGCTTGCTCGGCGTATTGCTGCATATCGTAATTAATGGTAGTGTAAATCCGAAGTCCGTCACGGTCTAAGTCCCAAGGGGTACCATCAGGTTTGCTGATTGACTTCTCTTCAAATATCTTCTGAATATCTTTCTTTAGCACCTGGCGGAAATAAGTGGCAAGTCCCTCGGTATGATCGGTAGGGTGGAAGTTGATACCAAGTGGCTTGGCTTTATATTCCTCGTACTGGCCATCAGTAATGAAACCTTCTTCCTTCATGCGGTAAAGTACAAAGTTGCGGCCTGTTGTGGCATTGTCCGGGTGTCGTACAGGATTGTATAAACTTGGTGCATTCACCATACGTACCAGCAATGCTGCCTGATCAGGTGTAAGGTCTGATGGTGATTTATGAAAATAAGTATTTGCAGCAGAGCTGATTCCAAAAGTATTATAAGCACCAAAATCCACTGTATTTAAATACATGGTAAGGATCTCTTCTTTAGTATAGTTACGTTCTATACGTACAGCGATGATCCACTCTTGTAATTTTTGAATGATACGTTTAACCGGGTTGTGCGAGCGTTCGCGACCAGAGAACAGGTTAAGCGCTAATTGCTGTGTGATCGTACTGCCACCTTGTTTATGCCCGATCAGGTTATAAAAAACAATAGTGAAAGTACGTCCAAAATCAATACCCGAATGCTGGAAAAAACGGTTATCCTCGGTTGCAACAAGCGCATGGATCACGTTTGGTGAGATCTGGCTGTAGGTTACATTTGAACGGTTCTGCACGTAATATTTTCCAAGTACCTGCTTGTCTTCTGAAAAAATTTCAGAAGCAAGGTTGCTTTTCGGATTTTCCAGGTCGCGGAAAGACGGTAAGGCACCGAATAAGCCAAAATTGATACACAGCAGCAGCAGTACAAAGAAACTGAAGCAGCCAATTATAAAACCCCACAGGTTACGGTTATAGCGTTTAATTTCCTGGGGTGTTAGTTTTACGAACATCTCAATAGTTTTTTTGATAAAAGTCGATATAATTATCCAACATTTTTTTGTCGGCTAATTTATCCAGATTTTCCCGGGTGATAATAAAGAAGCTGTATTTATCTTTTGGCACCTTCATTATATCCGGCAAAAGCGGGATAATGGCACGGGCATAATTTTTAACAGCCGCAAGGCTTGGAAACACGCCCACGTAGATCAGTTGGTTGTCGGGCCCGGCGGTAGTCAGCTGGTGGGTTACACCTGCTGATGGATCATAGTTTGCACGGTTAAACTGCCCGATACCAAAACGCGAAGATGATAAATTAGTTGTACCTGTACTAACATTAATTACAAAATAGTACCTCGAACTATCGCGTAAGGAGAATAATTGCGGCGCTTGTTTAACAGGTGCAGCAGTTGGTTTTTGTGCCCTATTTGCAGGCGCAGGTTGTTGCTGTTCTGGCTGTTTTGTGGCAGGCGTGGCGACAGGTTGTTTATTTGGCGCAGGCTGTTGTGCCACTTGTTGCTGTACCACCGGTGCAGGTATAAATTCGTTTATGGTGAAATCATTATCTACAAGTACAACAGGGCGGGCGGCTAGCTCGGCCTGGTTAGCCTGTATGTAAGCCAAATGCTGATTTATCAGCGGGGTGATCAAACGGTCTTCGGGATATTGCGCAGCTATCCTGATCAGTTCTGCCTGGAAAGGAGCAAGCTTTTCCTGGTGGCCCTGCGCTACGGCTTTCAGGTAGGCAATCTGTGCAGCAAATTTATTACTCGGATAGCGGGTAAGTACCTGATCTGCCTGGTTGATTACATCTGTATACTGCTTGTGTGCATATAAGTTGTACAGATCATTATAAGAGGCATTAAATTCAGCATCCTGGTCATTTAGTTTTTGCGCGTAGGACGGATCGAGAATGATCTTCGCAAATGCCGTAGCAGGGTAATCCTTTAATAACAGATTTTTATAATAGTCGGACTTTTCTATGTTGATGTTACTGTACAGCCTATATAAATTATAATATATAGCAGCCTTGTCATCATTATTAGGGAAACGCGTCAATAACGTTTCATAAGCGCCGATAGCTTCTTTCGGGTCTTCCAGAATATCGCGGTAAAAATTGCCTATGTTAAAGTAGGCAGCATACACACGGTTATTAGAGTTTGCCATTGCCTGCGCGGTAAGCGGCAAGTTTTGTACCAGTTGTTGCTTAAAATTATCCGCGGCAATTTCTTCTTTAGATTTTTGCTGTTGCGCTGTAAGTACGCTGTTATCTATGTTTTGCGTTGGATTTTGCGTGTTAATGGTAATGTCGCTGTTTGAGCGGGTGCTTCGGCGCCAGTTATCTTCCAGTTTACGGTTACCCCAGCGGCGCTTAAAATCTGTAAAGCCCTGGCTTAAGGCATTGGTATTATAAAAATAGAATGTACTGGCATCGGTGGAAGTTGTTGCCGGAGGCGTTACAACCGTTTGACCGCTATAATTATTGGGCAGGGGTGGTGCAGCCGCGGCAGAAGCAATCTGTAGTTGTGTTACATGCTGTTTAGTCAGTTCATCAATGCGGGCATTACGGGCATTTTCGTCAAGCTTAGCCAGTTGCTGTAAGGTATCTTCATGCGCAATAATGCGAAGCTGCTCTGCCAGTATCTGTAAATTATTAGCCTTTAACTGTATGGCATGATAACCGGGATAGGTAGGCAGCAAATTAAGCAGGGTGCTGTCATAATATCTTTTGGCTGTTACATAATCAGTTTTAATTTTAAAGTTGATATCTGCCAGTCGCAGGTAAGCAAGCCCTTTCTGATTTTGGTTTTTAGTGCTGTGGTTTATTGCCATCCGATAGTTTTTTATGGCTTCTTCGGTTTTGCCTTCGGCCATATCCTGTTCGCCTATCTGGAAGTAGATCTGGTCAATAAAGTCTTTGTTATTCTCGTTACGCAATAGGTTACGCAGGCGGTCGAGGTGGCTAAGCCTGCGGTTGTTCTGCGTGTCTTCTATCCGGATACGATTTAGCTCGGCATTGAAGGCCATTTCAAACACCGCATTACTTTTAACTATTCGGCTGTAATTGGCATAAGCCTCGGCAGGTTTATTCATGCGCTCCTGTAGCTGAGCTAAAATAAATACCTCACGGCGGCGTTGGGGAACATCGTCTTCCTCTTTTATGGCTGCCTTTGCCATTGCTTCGCCTTCTTTCAGATCACCGGCATCAATGTCATATTGCAGGCGCGCGGCATACACACCTGCATTGTTGTATTTCTTTTTTGCAACCGTAAGTGCGTACAACGCCGAATCGGATACAGCTTTAGCCGCAGACAGTTGATGTAAGTTAAGTAAGGTTCGCACCTGCCAATTACGCGCTTCCATTACTAAGCGTGGATCATTAGGATAACTATGTACTACATAATTGCAATACTCATTGGCATTGAAATAGTCGCCATATAGGTAACTGGCTTTTGCCAGCAGCATATAAGCATCGCCAATGTAATGGCTTTGCTCCTTTATATTAATGATGTTGTGGCCACGGCCAAGTACGCCATCTAATTCTCTATCCGGCTGGCCATTGTGCGCAGTGGTATCCTGGTATACACGCAGTATTTCCGAGTAATCATCTACAAAGCTGGCGGCATAGATCTCTTGTTTCTGCCTTAACAGTTCATTGGCATTAAAAAGAATATTATAGCGTGCAGTAAGATTTTGCAATCCCCTGTTTATGGCACTCTTTTTTTCGAGCGAACAGGCTACAAGCAAACTAATGCCGATAAAACCGAGTATATAGTATTTATGATAAGCTGTTAAAGGCTTCAAATGTTGAATTATTACGTTTACAAAAGCTTTGCTAATTTAATAAATACTACAACGCTTTGATACATTTGTGTATGCCTAACGAACAAAAAGAAAATAACGGTGCAAGTAAATCGCTTGGCAACTACGCCAAGTTTACGGGCATTGCCTTTCAAATGATCATTATTATTGGTGTAATGTCTTTTGCGGGATATGAAATTGATAAACATTATCAACATCATACGCAATGGGTAACCGCCGTGTTATCCCTAACCGGTGTTTTTATATCTTTGTACATCGTTATAAAATCATTAAAGGATTGATCCGTTTATCCATTATATTCATTATCTGTACAGCACTTATTGCTGTCCCCCCTTTCATATTAGCCAGTACCGGACTTGACCACCTAATTGCACCAGGTTTCTGGAGTATGTTCGCCTTCTTTTTTATTGTTACCTACATCACTTGTTCCATAGTAGTTTTAGGGCAGCAAAACGGAAGTAAATTAGGTGTACAATTATTTTTGATCGCTACAATTGTTAAGCTGCTTTCATGTATGGTGTTTGCGCTCATTTATGTCGAAAAAATGCCTGTAAAGCCTATTACTTTTATGCTTAGTTTTTTTTATCTGTATTTATTAAATACTGTCTTTGAAATATACACCTTATTAAGTAACTTGCGCGTCCAAAATAAAAAGTAAAAATCTCCCTGTAAATGGATTTTAGCCACATTTTGAACTCAAAAAAACTTGCTTTAAGCGTTATTTTAAGCGTTTTTCTTTCTGTATTCGCATGTAAAAGTTTTGCTATACAAAGCGAAAATGAGCCTGGTAAGGCTAAAAATGCAGAACAGGAGGCTTTTAATCCAACTACTGCGATTTTAGAACACATCGGCGACTCGCACTACTGGCATTTAGGCGGCCATGCTTACATTGCATTGCCTGTGATTTTATTCACAGACAAAGGCACTGAAATGTTTTCTGCTGACAAGCTGGAACATGGTGGTCAGGTTTACCAGGGTAAGTACTATGCTTACAAGCTGATTGACGATAAAATTAAAGCCGTTGATGCTAATGGTAATTTGGATAAGGTTACTTCTAAAAAGATCTACGATTTTTCAATTACCAAAAACGTTATTGCGTTGTGGATTGCAGGTATCCTGCTTTTCATTATCTTCTTTAGCGTAGCCTCGTCTTACAAAAAACGTACAGGTAAAGCACCTAAAGGCCTGCAGTCGTTAATTGAGCCGGTGATTCTTTTTGTTCGTGATGAGATCGCAAGACCTAATATCGGTTATCGCTATCAGCGTTACATGCCGATATTGCTGACCATATTCTTCTTTATATGGATCAATAACATGTTAGGTTTAATTCCGGTTTTCCCGGGAGGTGCTAACGTAACCGGTAATATCCTGTTAACTTTTGTATTAGCAACTATTGTATTATTGGTTGTTAATTTCAGCGCTAACAAATACTATTGGAAACACATCTTTTTACCGGATGTACCACTTTGGTTATATCCTATCATGATCCCTGTGGAGCTGATCGGTATCATTTCACGCCCGTTTGCGTTAATGATCCGTTTGTATGCTAACATCTCAGCAGGCCACATTATCGTATTAAGTTTGATCTCTTTGATCTTCATATTTAAATCGCTGTTTATTGCACCGGTTTCTATCGCCTTCGTATTATTTATGGATGTGCTAGAGTTGCTGGTTGCTTTCTTACAGGCATTTATTTTCACCATGCTTACCGCATTATTTATCGGTACAGCGGTTGAAGAGCATCATCATTAATCAATTGAAAAATAATTATATACACTATATTTAACTTTTAAATTCAACAAACATGACTGGAAGTATTGCTGCGTTAGGTGCAGGTTTAGCGGTTATCGGTGCAGGTATCGGTATCGGTCAGGTAGGTGGCAAAGCCATGGAAGGTATTGCTCGTCAACCTGAAGCTTCTTCAAAAATCCAAACTGCTATGATCATCGCTGCAGCCCTTGTAGAAGGTGTTGCTCTTTTCGGTGTGGTAGTAGCATTGTTAGGCAAATAATTTTTGCCGAGAAAGTAAAGCCAGGCAGCGATTGGCTGCCGGCTTTACTTTATTAAAAGTTAATAAAGATTTTTATAAGATAATGGAAGAATTATTCGACGGTTTATTAAATGATCATTTGGGCTTTGTAGTTTGGTCTACAGTTGCTTTTGTGTTATTACTGATCTTGTTAGGTAAGTTTGCCTGGAAACCAATTATGGCAGCCATTACCGAAAGAGAGCGTTCTATTGAAGATGCTTTGTTAAAAGCAGAAGCTGCTAAAGAAGAAATGGCACGCTTAACCAACGAGAACGAGCAGCTTTTAAAAGAAGCACGTGCAGAGCGCGATTTGATTTTGCGTGAGGCACGCCAAATGAAAGATCAGATCGTTAACGAGGCTAAAGACGCAGCACAGGAAGAAGGTGCGCGTATGATTGAGAAAGCCCGCCTTGAAATTAACAGCCAGAAAGCGGTTGCGCTTGCTGCTGTAAAAAGCCAGGTTGCCGAACTTTCTATCGAAATTGCTGAAAAAGTATTACGTAAGCAGTTTCAAAATAAAACAGAACAGGATGCACTTGTTGCAGACTTGCTTAGAGATGTTAAAGTAAATTAGTTTTTGTTGCCAGTTGCGAGTTTCAGTACATCTGTAAACCGGCAGCTGATAACTGATAACTGAAAACTATAAAAAGAAAATGTCTGAAATAACAGTTGCAATAAGGTACGCCAAATCGCTGATCGACTTAGCTCAGGAGCAAAACTCGCTTGAGGAAGTACGTGCAGATATGGGCTTTTTTGTACAAACTTTAAAAGCTAACACAGAGCTTCAGGCCGTATTGCGTAACCCGATTATCCAACATGATAAAAAGGTTAAGATACTTGAAGGTATCTTCGGTGATAAGGTAACTAAGGCAACCCTTTCGTTCTTTAAAATAATGGTGAATAAAAGCCGTGCAGAGATTTTATATGCTACTGCACAGGAGTTTATCAACCAGTATGATACTATAAAACACATCGTTCGTGCATCAGTGATATCTGCTGCCCCGCTTTCTGAAGCTAATCGTAATGAGATTATTGCCGAAGTTAAACGCGTTGCAGGTGGTGATGTTATTTTGAGCGAGAAAGTAGATCCTGCCCTTATTGGCGGATTTATTTTAAACATCGGTGACAGGCAGATTGATGCCAGCGTTAACGGTAGCCTTTTAAGGTTGAAAAAAGATTTCAGCCAAAGGGTAATTCAATAATTAAAAGTATAAGCAAACGCTAAACAGATAAAAAAATGGCAGAAGTAAGACCAGACGAAGTATCAGCAATTTTGCGTCAGCAATTGTCGGGCTTTAAGTCGGAAACTGAATTAGAAGAAGTGGGTACCGTATTGCAGATTGGCGACGGTATTGCACGCGTTTATGGTTTAACACAAGTACAATCAGGCGAGCTGGTTGAGTTTGAGAACGGCCTGCAAGGTATCGTTCTTAACCTTGAAGAAGATAACGTGGGTATCGTATTGTTGGGTGCTACAGAGGGTGTTAAAGAAGGTGATACAATTAAACGTACCAAAAAAATTGCTTCTATCCGTGTAGGTGAAGGCATGCTTGGCCGCGTTGTTAATACATTAGGCCAGCCAATTGATGGTAAAGGCCCTATCGCTGGTGAAACTTACGAAATGCCGCTTGAGCGTAAAGCGCCAGGTGTAATTTACCGTCAGCCGGTAAACGAGCCGCTGCAAACAGGTATCAAAGCTATCGATGCAATGATCCCGATTGGCCGTGGCCAGCGTGAGCTTGTAATTGGTGACCGCCAGGTTGGCAAAACTGCGGTTTGTATCGATACTATCATCAACCAAAAAGAATTTTACGAAGCTGGTAAACCAGTTATCTGTATATATGTTGCTTGCGGACAAAAAGCTTCTACTGTAGCTAACATCGTTCGTACGCTTGAAGAAAAAGGCGCTATGCCTTATTCAATTGTTGTTGCAGCTAACGCTTCTGACCCTGCTCCAATGCAGTTCTTCGCTCCGTTTGCAGGTGCAGCAGTTGGCGAGTACTTCCGTGATACCGGCCGCCCGGCATTGATCGTTTATGATGATCTGTCAAAACAGGCTGTTGCTTACCGTGAAGTATCTTTATTACTTCGTCGCCCACCGGGCCGTGAGGCTTATCCTGGTGACGTGTTCTATCTTCACAGCCGTTTATTAGAGCGTGCTGCTAAGATCAACGCTAACGATGAGATTGCACGCCAGATGAATGACTTGCCAGAATCATTGAAAGGCATTGTAAAAGGTGGTGGTTCATTAACTGCACTTCCAATCATTGAGACACAAGCTGGTGACGTATCTGCTTATATCCCAACCAACGTAATTTCAATTACTGATGGCCAGATATTCTTAGAGTCGAACCTTTTCAACGCAGGTATCCGTCCGGCTATCAACGTAGGTATCTCTGTATCACGTGTAGGTGGTAACGCGCAGATCAAATCAATGAAAAAGGTTGCAGGTACCTTAAAACTTGACCAGGCACAATACCGCGAGTTAGAGGCTTTCTCTAAATTCGGTTCAGACCTTGATGCTGCTACTAAAAACGTAATCGACAAAGGTGCACGTAACGTAGAGGTATTGAAACAAGGCCAGTATGCGCCGGTATCTGTAGAAAAGCAAATTGCAATTATCTACGCTGGTACTAAAAACTTAATGCGCCAGGTGCCTGTAAACAAAATCAAAGAATTCGAAAGTGAATACACCAGCCAACTGGAAATGCGTCACCCTGAAACTTTAGCTGCCCTTAAAGCAGGTAAGTTTGACGACCAGATCACAGGTGTGCTTGAAACTGTAGCTAAAGAGCTGGCAGGTAAATATTAATATTTAGTATCAGGTAGCAAGTATCGAGTAGCAAGACCAGGCGTCATCATTACTTGATACTTGGTACCAAATACTTGATACCAAAAAGATAGATGGCTAATTTAAAGGAAGTAAGAAATCGTATTGCATCTGTAAACTCAACTCAGCAGATTACCAAGGCCATGAAAATGGTTTCGGCGGCTAAGTTGAAACGTGCAACCAATGCTATTGTCCAACTACGCCCTTATGCTACCAAGCTAAAGGAAATGCTGGCTAACCTTTCGGCAAGCCTTGAGGATGGTTCATCACCTTACCTGCAAGAGCGCGAGCCGGTACGTGTGCTGGTAGTGGTTGTTACCTCTAACCGTGGTTTGGCAGGTGCATTTAATGCCAATGCCATTAAAACTGCTAACGCACTTATTGCCGAAAAGTATGCTACGCAATACAGGGCAGGCAATGTATCAATTGTTGCTATCGGTAAAAAAGCACAGGAGTTTTACGAACGCCGTAAATACAATGTAATTGGTAACAATAACGAGGTTTACAGCGATCTGAATTTCATCAATGTCTCAAAAATTACTGAAGACATTATGGAAGGCTTTGTTAACGGTAAATATGATCGTGTAGAACTGGTTTATAACCACTTCAGAAATGCAGCGGTACAAATCTTAACTACCGAGCAGTTATTACCTGTTCCAAAATCAGAAGCTGGCGAAAGTTCAAAAGCTCCGCAGGTTGATTATATCCTTGAGCCATCTCAGGAAGAAATTGTTTCTCAATTAATTCCTAAGAACATCAAGATCCAGCTTTACCGTGCGGTACTTGATTCAAATGCTTCTGAACATGGTGCACGTATGACAGCTATGGACAAGGCAACTGAAAATGCCGGTGATCTGTTAAAGAGCCTGAAACTTTCATACAACCAGGCACGCCAGGCTGCAATTACAACCGAGCTTACCGAGATTGTAAGTGGTGCAGCTGCATTATCAAACGGATAATCTGTTTTAAATTATACTTTGTAAAGCCGACTGAAAAATCAGTCGGCTTTGTTGTTTATGGCAATCCGCATTTTTGTACAATTACTTTCTCAAGTTCTTTTTTGGTAAACTCTTTTTAATTTTTTTCGTCTTAAAATCAGCCAAATAGACTTGGAAATTGATGTAGGTGTCATAAAAACAAGTATTGGCCGTTAACTATAGCAAACTACAACTATTATGAAAAAAGGAATTTACACACTATTAACAATAGGCATACTGGCAATAACGGGTTTAAATGCTAAGGCGCAGGATTATCGTACAGGGGTAGGTGTGAAATTTGGCCCTTATGAGATCGGTCCTTCTGTAAAATACTTCTTCGACGAAAAGCAGGCGGTTGAAGCCATATTAGGTTTCAGGAATAAAGGTGCAGTTGTTACCGGGTTATATGAAATGCACGTGCCTATTTTTAATGTAGACAAATTGAAATTGTTTTATGGCGGCGGTGTGCATATTGGTGGTATTGATAAAGGTTATTATAACGATGGCCGTACTTATTACGATAACCGCAGATTGAAATTTGGTTTCGATGGTGTTGTTGGCGTTGAATATATATTGCCTCAAACGCCTATCAGCATCAGTGTTGATCTTGACCCGCGTCTTGAACTGGCCACGGGAACAGTGTTTGACGTTGCTCCCGCACTCGGACTTAAATACACTTTCTGATTATGGTATAATAACAATCTTACTGGCGTAAACCTTACTGCCAAGGGTTAGCCTTAAAATATAGGTGCCCGGTTTCAGGGTTGATACATTAAGTGCCGTGCTGTAGTTGCCTGTAGTTACGGTGCGCTTCTCAGTGCGCATTACCTGCCCAATGCTGTTGATGAACGAAAATGTTGCATCTGCATTGGCTTTAGCTACAAACACAACGTTTAATGTGCTTGATGCCGGGTTCGGGAAAAGTGCTAAACCAATATCAGAATTGTCGGGATGTAATGCTACAAGCGCAAAGCGAACGCTATCTGAAATACTTGTACAGCCAGTACTTACACTTACAGCAACCTGGTAATTACCGCTTTCAACAGGGGAAAAGGTTTGCCCTGTGGCACCGCTAATAGGTGTTCCGTTAAAATACCATTGATTGCCCGATGTATAGTTTGAGCTCAAAACAGTTCCATTTTGTGTGATTACTGGTTTTACAAGGGTAACAGCCTTTCGTGAGACCGACGCGCAGCCATAACTACTTACCTGCATATTGTAGAAATAGTAGTAATAGTTGGTAGAGTTTGGAGTGGCATTATTTCCTGTAATACTAAAGATATTACCTGCACTGAAAGGATAGCCGGTTACACCGGCATTGCTGCGGTAAATGGTGGCATTATCGTTAAATGCTACAGATATAACATAAGTGCCTGCATTAGGTAAAACAAGGTTAAGATCATAAACCTTACCCTGATCTGCCGGGTCATCTGCCGATTCGCCTGCCGCAGGTGTGGTTCGGGTTGCTACAGCATTAATGGTTGTAGTAGCCACTATCTGCCCTGTAGAGTCTGTAGCGGTAAATGTAATGCTGCCCGAATTACCGATGTACAGCCTTGCGCTATTAATAACTATCGGAATTGCTGTGTAGATTTTAACACCTGGCGTAAACTGGTTATAACCGCCGCCTGTAAAGGTGCTTTTGCTTGGCGGGCCGACTGTTGCCGAAAAATCATTCACTCCGGCGTAGTAAGTATTGTTAACTGGAGCTGCGGTTGTAGTGGTTGTGCTTCCCGCTGCAACCGGAATATTATCGTTGGCATTCTGATACCATAGCAAAGTACCCGAAGCTGTCCCTGAAAGCTGGTAAGCTTTAGTATTAAGGCAATAATAAGCTGATAAATTATCAGGTACTGGTTGCGGCGCTACTACAAGTGTAGCTGTTGCCTGGTTGTTTACAGATATAGGATCATTAGCCACATTGGTGCTTCCTGATATGGAATAGGTGGCACCTGCCGATGCATTAAAAGTTTGCGAAAGCGTAAAATCGGCCTGTTCACCTGCGGCTATGGTACCTGTGTAGGTATCGTTTAAAGCGGTGACAATATTGGCAGGTGACGTAATATTAACAGTAACCGGGACATTGCTTATAGCAGTACTGCCATAGTTTTTTATGGTTACTGTAATGTTTGTCGGGCCAGAGCATGCTCCGGCAGCGGTACTGCCGTTAATGGCAGTTAAGCCTGCATCTACCGAGGGTTGAGTAAACTGTATGCGATAATCCTGCGTTTCGCCTTTGTCATAAGTGCCACAAGGTAAAACAGCATTTGCGTCGGTAGTCTCGGTTAACACAACCCGCAGCCGTGAATAATTACCTACAATCACATCCTGCGGAACTGCAATATTGGTAGAGTAAGTGCCTGTACCATTAATTACGCCCGTTGTGGAAATAAGCTCGTTGGCATCATCAAAGTCGCCGTCGCCATTCCAGTCTGCATAAACCTTGGCAATCTTATTAAAATTGGTGCCGCAGGTACCAAGTGTTAAACTTAGCGGATAAACGCGCGCTTGCTCTAATAAGATAGTTTGGTTGGTGTAATCGTTATAGGTGGTACAGCCTGCGGGTGAAGTATTGTTAATGTTTGAAAGTGTAAAGTTGTTGATTTTTGAATCGGCGCTTGACGTTGGTGCCGATGCACAATAAGCAGCACCGCCAACACCCGTAACAATAAGTGAATAAGCCTGGCTGCCGGATTGTAAAGTGCCTTTATGGCTAACGGTTATCGTATATGATTTTCCGGGGATAGCGCCATCAATATAAATCTGTTCAATATTATCCCTGATGTTGTCACCTTTTATTGCAGCAAGTGCTGGCTGTGCCGGATTTAATGTCCAGGGCAGGTAGTTGTTGCTGCCATCTGAAACACGGATATCAAGATCGTTGACCAGTTTAGGTGTACGGTCGTTTATGGTACCATCAGCACTTACGGTGCCTTGTGGGTCTGTCCAACTAATGGATGCAATAAGCGGTCCGTTACCTGATGATATGACGTTGAACGTTTGCGTTGCACTCTGTGCTAAGGTGTTTTCTTTGATTAAGCTCTTGGTACCATTGTCAGTAATAGCCTGTGCCGCCTTTTGCATATCAAGCAAGCCCCAGCCGTAAATGTAGTCGGGGCCAACGTTACCGGCGTCAAACGCGGTATGGCAGGCTAAGCCTTTCAGCGTGGCCGACTTCATGAAAGCACCGTTATTCTTCTGTGCATAATATTCCTGCAAAAGCTGTAAAGAGCCTGTAACGTTAGGCGCTGCCATAGATGTGCCTGATAACGTAACATAGGATGTAGAGGTAGAACTGCCTGTTGAAAGCACATTAACCCCCATGCCGCATATATCAGGTTTTACACGGCCATCATCCGTTGGCCCCCAGCTACTAAAAAAAGCGATGGACACATCATTGCGGTTGGTAGGCCCTTGTGGTAACGGGTTTACGGCACCTACCGTTAATATATTTTTTGCATTGGCAAAATCAGGAATAATATCATAGCCATCATTGTTACTGATGCCTGCAGGGCGAGCGCCTTTATCAACTAATGTCTGATCGGTTTTGCTTCGATAACCCCAATAATCGCCGCCAATAGCAGGCCCGTTATAACTGCGGCTATTGCCCGAAGATTCTACAATAAGATAATAAGGCGCGTTGTAGGCAATCTTGTCCCATGCTTGTGCCTGTGTATCATAAAAACCGAAATTGTAATCAACACTGTCTCCAGGCAACCCGTACCATTCCCAGCGCGAATTACTGTCGTCGTAGTTCCAGCCTGCTAATTCACCATACGAGTGATTTGATAGCAGCAGGTTAGGGGCGGCAGCCGTCATTTCGGTTACATCGTTATCAAAATCATAAGATGATAGGGTAGTTGCCCCGAATGACATGCCCTTTGCGGGTGCATATACACCTTTGGCAATCATGGTGCCCGCTACGTGGGTACTATGCTCAGATACGCTTGCCGAAGCATCTTTAATTAAAATTGTTTTTCCGGAAAATTCCTGGTGATTGGCTAAAACAGAACCGCCATCCCACATGGCCAGTTTGCCGTTTAAAAATGTACTTGAGCCGTTAAGATTGAGGTTTAAACTACCGCCAGGCTGTACAAGATTTGTGCGGGTGGTTGCCGCTGCCGTGGTATTATTATCTGTTTTTATAAATACAGGGAACCCAAGGCTATTGATTCTGTGGAGGGATATAATGCCGCCGTTTTTTTGTTTGCGCAAAAGCTGCCAGTTAAATGCCTTTGCCGATTGTGTGATCTTTGCTTTTTGTGCCTGATATGCCTGGTCATATTGGCTGGCCAATGCGCTAAGCTCTGCCTTTTTACTATCGCTTACTAATGTTTGCTGTGCATAAACTGTTGTAGAGGAAAATATAAGTATATACAAAAACAGAATAAGGTAGCGTTTAGTCATGGTAAAGGATGAGTAAAAAAGTTTTCTATAACTTGAATAATTGATGGTTAAAAGAAATTGTAAATAACTTTGTTAAAGTTAGAGTATTAGCTTAAAAATTGAATAGATAAATAACTGTAAATGAAAGTTTTTTTCGGCATAGTATGTTTAAGCCTTATGGCTTGTAACACAGTGAAGCAACCGCTTGGCGGCGGACAGGGAGTAGATGGATATGTTTATCTTAAATCAGGTAACCAGATGCCCGGTCCGGGTAGTACCGCCAGCAAAGGTAAAACCATAAGTTGCCAGGTATTGGTTTACGCACCGGCAACGCTGCAACAAGTTACAGGCACAAGCCCGGCATTCAGTAAGGTAAATACCAGCTTGGTTGGCACTGCTACAAGCGATAGTACAGGTCATTACAAATTAATGCTGAAGCCGGGTAAATACTCGGTGTTTATTAAAGATGGCGAAAGCTTGTTCGCTAATCAGTCGGACCGTAATGGTATATTAAATCCTGTAGAAGTTTACCCGGGCAAGGTGACCAGGAAGGACCTGACTTTGGATAAGGCAGTTTATTAAAATACAAAAGCCCGCTTCTGATAAGGAAGCGGGCTTTTACTGTGAAACTTATGATTATTACATAGCAGCCGGAAGCTGTTTAAAGATACCGTCAATAACTTTTGGTAACTCATTAATTGTTTTTTGTGGGTTGTGATGCAGTTCGCCTACACCGAAACCACGCCATACAATTTTACGGGTTTTGCTGTCAATCAGGTCAATAACGATGGTGCCTTGTTTGTAGTTCTCAGGCACAGCATAGGTTGCGCCCCAACCACCGTAACCACCCCAGCCATAACCGAAGCCCCATCCCCAGTAAGGGCGATACCAACCGCCACCCCAACCCCAATATGGGTAAGTAGAATAATAATCTAAACGGGTACCGCGGCCCACTGTAGAACTAAAATGTACCAGTAAATCCGGATCATCATTCTGTTGTCTCAGGCCTTTGCTTTGAAGCGATAAAATAGTTGCAGATTTTATGGCTTCAACAGCTTGAGGGTTGTTGTAATAAACATTGCCTGCATAAATTTTTCCGTTTCTAAGCGGTCGAATCTCGCCTTCTTTTGGATCTGCCATCCAGGCGAAAGACTTATACCTCGAAACGTTAAGGGTACTTGCGCCGGCTTTGTAATAATTGTAAGTTGAACAGGCTGAACTTAGCATTACACCCAATGCTATCAGCGATAAATATATTACCCTTTTCATAAGTTTTATTAATGTATCTATTAGACAGTTACGTTTACAAAGGTTTAACCACTGGATGAATTTTTTGTGAGTTTTTAAGAAAGATATTTTCCTACCAAAGGCATTCTGCGTCCCATGCCAAAAGCTTTCGGCGAAACCCTCAGAATAGGCGGTGTCTGGTAGCGTTTATGCTCCGAAATATTCACCAACCTTAATACCCTTCTCACTAATTCCTCATCATAACCCATCTTAACAATTTCAGCAGATGAACAGCGGTGTTCTATATACTCAGCCAGTATTTTATCCAGCACATCATAATCTGGTAACGAGTCGCTGTCTTTCTGATCAGGCCTCAATTCTGCTGATGGTGGTTTAACAATCGTATTTTCCGGGATGATCTCACGCTCGCGGTTAATGTATCTTGCCAATTGAAAAACCTGCGATTTGTAAACATCTCCTAAAACTGAAATGCCGCCGCACATATCACCGTATAAAGTACCATAACCAACGGCCGCCTCGCTCTTGTTTGAGGTGTTCAATAAGATATAGCCAAATTTATTGCTCATGGCCATTAGTAACACAGCCCGGCTGCGAGCCTGTATGTTTTCTTCGGCAATGTTAAATGGTAAGCCTTTAAACTGTGGTTCTAATGCAGCTTCAAAAGCTTCAGTAATGCTTTTTATCGCAATCTTTTCAGATTTGCAACCTAAATTATCGATCAGGTCCTGCGCATCTTTTAAAGAGTGGTCGGTTGAGAATTTAGAAGGTAGCATCACCGCCATTACATTTTCGGGTCCTAATGCCTCTGCAGCAAGTGCACAAACCACAGCCGAATCTATACCGCCCGATAAGCCAAGTATGGCACGGCTAAAACCTGATTTAGTGAAATAATCTTTGATACCCAATTTAAGGCCAAGATAGATCTGTTCAATATCGCTTTGGCGGTCGGTGCGTAAGGTAACTTCCTGCTCCGGCTCTACACTCGCATCACTGTTTAAGGTGTAGTAAGCTATTTTTTCTTCAAAGTAGGGCAGCTCATCAACCAGTTTTCCGGTATTATCAAATACCAGCGACCCGCCATCGAAAATAAGCTCGGTATGGGCACCTACATGGTTTACATAAAACAGAGGAAGCTTGTAACGGCTGGCATTATCGCTTAAAATAGCAATACGCTCTTCGTCGTGATTGTAGGCAAAAGGCGATGCCGCAATATTGATCATTACGTCAGGGTTTTGCTCAATCAGCTTGTCCATTGGGCGGGTAACGTATAGCGGATTTTCAATGGTATTCCACAAGTCTTCGCAAATAGTAAGTGCTATGCGGTGGCCTTTGTAATCGATGCAGTGAAATTCAGTTTCAGGTTCAAAGTAGCGGTATTCATCAAATACATCGTAGTTAGGCAGCAATGCTTTGTTTACAACAGATTGTACTTTGCCATCGGCAATAAAATAGGCCGAGTTATTTAGATCCTTTCCTTCTGGCTTATTATTATAAGTAGGGATGCCAATGATACAGGCAATATCGCTGCAAGCCTCGGCTACTTTTTGTGCAGATTGTTCGCACAGGCCTATAAACTCTTTAAATTCTAAAAAATCCCGTGACGGATAGCCGCATATACACAACTCGCTGAAAACAACAAGATCGGCGCCGTTTTCTTTTGCTTTATGTATGGTATTTATAATGCGTGCGGTATTGGCATCAAAATTCCCGATGTGATAATTTAACTGGGCAAGTGCAATCTTCATGGTGTAGTGTAAAATAGTTGCTTATTATTGCAACTCAAAAAGCGTTAATTTTGTTCAAAGAATAGGCAATGAGTGCTACCCTTAGCAAAGCAAAACAATTTTACTTAATTTTCATAACACTGGCGCTGTTTTGCAGCTGTAACAGGCATAGCAAAGTTGATGTAAGCAATATACCGGTTAATGTTAATATTGAGCGCTTTGATCACGATTTTGACAAGATGCGCACCGGTAACATGAGCGCTCAGGCTGCGGTGCTGCAACAAAAGTACGGGCCATTTTACAAAGATTATATCGAACGTATTTTGCCAGCCGGAAGCACCCGCGACACAGGCTACTTTAATACCCTGCGTAAGGTGTTCTCCAATAAATCATACCTTGATTTAAAGCACGATGTTGATTCAGTTTATCCTAACCTGAATAAGCAAAATGAAGAACTGACCGATGCTTTCCGCCGGATAAAGTATTACTTCCCTAAAAAGCAGCTGCCAAAAGTATATGCTTACTTCTCAGGCTTCCAGGCGCAGACTACTATAGGCAACGGATATGTGGGTATAGGGCTCGATTTGTTTCTGGGAGCGGATTCAAGATTTTACCCGGCTTTGATCGAAAATTTTCCGCATTATATTTCAAGGCATTTTACACCGCAAAATATTGCACCACGGGTGGTCGAGGCTTTGATAAGAGAAGATATGTATCTTGAAAAGGATAACGATAAAACCTTTCTGCAAAAAATGATCTACAATGGCAAGATCATGTACCTGATGGATCAATTGCTGCCCGATGTTACAGATAGTGTGAAAATAAGGTATACAGGCGAGCAATTGAAATGGTGCCAGGAATTTAAATCGCAGATATGGGGTTACTTTCTGGAAGAAAACTTATTGTATCAAAGCGATTATCAGAAAATACAACAATACTTTAATGATGCGCCCTTTACGCCAGGCTTAGGCGAGAACAATAACTCGGCTCCGAGATTGGGTGTATGGACGGGGTGGCAGATAGTGAAGCAATACATGGATGAAAATCCGGATGTGACGTTGCCGCAGTTAATGGCCGATGATGATGCGCAGAAGATACTGAACCAATCTAAATACAGGCCTAAATAGAAAGAGCCTCCAATTTCGGAGGCTCTTTCTATTTAATATCTTCTCACAACACGGCGGTGTACCACCACACGGCGATAAGGGCGATGGTATGGCCTGTGATAGTAGGTCCTGCGGTAATAAGCCCTGTGGTAAGGCCTGTGATAATAGCGGCGATGATATACGCGGTGGCCAGGGCCAACACGTGTTCTCACGATCACTTGGTAGTGATCTGTTGTTGATGCCTTTACTGAATTACTATCGGCAAAAATGGCTGCAATTGCTATCATGACAATCGCAAAAATGTTTCTGGTCGTCTTCATGTTTAGTTCTTGTTTCAATGAAAATTATAACTGATGAATGCTGGCCAGGTTTGTAAAAATTTGGGTACACACTGTTTGCACTCTAAGCGATATTATATTTGGTAAAGGAGAACATGAAATGGACGAGAAATATATCTACAGCTTTAATGATATCGCAGTTAAAGAAATAGCACCCGGCTTTATGTCGAAGCTGATACACACAGATACCAACACCGTTAATTTTATCGAGGTAAAGGCGGGCTGCACTGTACAAAACCATCAACATATACACGAGCAGATGTCATTTGTATTGCAAGGACAATTCGAACTTACTATAGAAGGTGCGGCTAATGTATTAGACAAGGGCTCGTATGCTTTAATCCCATCAAATGCCTGGCATAGCGGTAGGGCAATCACAGATTGTAAATTGATAGATATTTTTAGCCCTAATCGTGAAGATTATATGAATTTGTAATATTTATTGAAAATGTTTCAAATATTTTTTTGTTTTATTGAAAATTGCTTAACTTGAATTGCCCTTACAAACTAATTTTATTGATATGAACTCAGAGCAAACAAGTAACGCACCTTCATGGGGATTTATGAGCCCTGACGGTTATTTTCAAACCATCTCTAAACTGAACACTATACTTTTAGAATACGTGTGTAAAACCACGGATGAATTGCATTCACTCATTGAAAAGTATATTATTACCGAAGAATATGAGAAGTGTGCAGTGATCCGTGACGAAATACTAAGGCGTGCTCAATATTAAATTTTAATTTATTAAAACCTGCGTTTGGTTATGTGGTTTAATTTTTAGTTAAAATACTAAAATTAAGACCTATGTCAAACATGCAGAATAAATACGCGCTTATCACCGGTGCTACCAGTGGTATAGGCTATGAGCTGGCAAAGCTATTTGCCAAAGATCATTATAACCTGATTATTGTATCACGTAACCAGGCCGAGCTTGAGCAAAAAGCAAATGAACTGAGCAGCCAGTATGGTGTAGAAGTGATGCCTATTGCTAAAGACCTGTTTAAGCGGGAAGCTGCTTTTGAACTTTACGAAGAAGTTAATCAGCGCGGTGTACAGGTAGATGTTTTAGTAAATGATGCCGGTCAGGGACAATTCGGTGAATTTAAAGATACCGACATTAACCGCGAGCTGGATATTATTCAGTTAAACATCTCTTCATTAGTGGTGCTAACCAAATGCTTTTTAAAAGATATGGTTGCACGTAACGAGGGTAAAATATTGCAGCTGGCCTCCATAGCAAGTAAGGTGCCCGGCCCTTGGCAATCTGTATATCATGGTACCAAAGCATTTGTGCTATCATTCACAGAAGCCATCCGCACCGAACTGAAAGACACCAACATTACTGTTACCGCTTTATTGCCTGGTGCTACCGATACTGATTTCTTTAACAAAGCCGAGATGCAGGATTCTAAAATAGTACAGGCCGGCGGCTTGAGTGATCCGGCTGATGTAGCCAAAGATGGCTACGAAGCTTTGATGAATAATGATGATAAAGTAATATCCGGCTTTAAAAATAAAGTACAGATTGGCATGAGTAATATGATGCCCGACAGTGCTGTTGCTTCCATGATGGATAAGCAACAAGGCCCGGTTGATGAAAAGTAATGAAACAAGAAAGCCGGTATTTGTAGTACCGGCTTTCCTTGTTATAAATTTGAATTATTAAATCTTTCCGAATAGTTCGGCAAGCTTGCTTTCCAGATCACTGCCACGCAAGTTTTTGGCTATGATTTTTCCTTGCGGGTCTATCAGGTAATTTTGCGGGATAGAGGTGATCTGATAAAGTTGTGCAGCGGCACTATCCCAGAATTTAAGGTCTGAAACCTGTGTCCAGGTAAGGCCATCATTTTTAATTGCAGCCTGCCAGTTTGCTTTATCTCCCGGCTTATCTAAAGAAACACCTACGATGGTAAAGTTTTTCGTTTTATACCGATTAAAAGCTTTAACAACGTTCGGGTTTTCCTGTCTGCACGGAGGGCACCACGATGCCCAGAAATCAAGCAGTACATATTTACCTTTAAAGGACGAAAGCTTTACCGGCTTACCGTTAACGTCTGGCAATTCAAAATCAGGGGCTGTTGAACCGATAGCAGTTACCTTTAAACCTTCAATAGTTTTACCTAATACTTTACCCGGTTCTGTTTCTTTTACAGTAGGGTCAAGGGAAGAATACAGTTTGTCCAGCATGGCAGGATCAGCAGATGGGCCGCCCAGCGAACTTAGCGCCAACAGGCTTAAAAAGCTTTTTGGGTTGCTTTGTATAAATGACTTTAAATCGTTCTCCCGTTCAATCTGTATTGACTTAAAGCGGGTTTGGAGATTATTTTGAAAATCAGGCGATTGTTTTTGGGCAGGGGTAGCAGCTTGTGCTTCGTCATAGATCTTTTTAGCCTTGGCATTTGCGGCCGACATTTGCGACATCAGCTTTTTGTTATCATCATTGATCTGTGAGCCGGTGATCTGTGCTGTAGCTATCGAATCTTTGCCATTAACGTTAATATCGCCTTTTTCAAGATAGAAACTTAATGCATCAGCCGAACGGTCGAGCCTTGAGAAACCTACTGCTTTATGATCTATGACTAAAATGGCATTGGTAGGATAAAGTACCTCGCCACTAAACTGGAATGCGCCTTGATTAATGATCGCCGAATCTATCACATTATTGGCGCCGAGCTTGTAAACAAGATAGGCTTTGGCTGGTGCGTTTACGTTAGCTACATTAGCTTTGAGGTTAAAATTTTCTGGAGTTTGCCCAAAGGCTAAAATTGGTAAAATGCTTAATGCACCAATAATCAATCGCTTCATAATCTGTTATATAAAATTCCTTAAACGGAAAAGGGGATAAAAAGGTATTGTTAGCTTAATTTTTGATAAGTGCGCCACCACAGGTCGGGCATTTCGCCAGATACCGCTGTCTGATAGTCTGAATATCCGCATGGTACCAAATGGTAACGCTCATTCAACGAGCCACCGGTTGGGTAGGGTACCTGCATCCACCAGCGATCGGACTTTTTGCTTTTTACAAACACCACTTCATGGTCTTCATGCCGCAGCGTGGTTTTATAAATAAGGTATTGAGATTTAGGGTTAAGCGGAAAGTCGCTTTTGCGGTTGTAAAATCCCTCGATAAAATACCAGATCATCTGTGCCAACAGCATCGCAGTTTGGCCATTTACATCGTATGCAGGGTTGTATTCATAAAAGCCGATAGAAGTTAGCTTATCATTATATCCTGCATAGCGGCACATCTGGCAGGCTTCTTCTCCGTAAAAACCATTAGGCGTAGCGTTAGCATTACCCATTGCATCAGCAGAACGGATAGCGCCTACATCAAAGCTAAGCATGCTGGCATTACGGATAACAGGTTCTGAAACCTGTATCTGCCCGCTAAGTTCACCCAGGCGGTGTACATCAAATAGCAGCTTATCCATTACCCGCAGGCTTTCCTGGCTGGTGAAGTAAGTTTGGTAGCCAAGGTTACTGAAGTTAAACAAGTAATTAGGTTCGTGTAAAAGGATTTTGCTTAAAAAAGATGTAGAGGTTGTTTCAATCTGGCTACGCTCAAAATCATCATCAAGGTCAAAAGCCTGATCTATAACTACTAAGTCAACCTTTTGCTCCAAATCTTCATAGGCCATAAATTGTGCGTAGGTCAAGTCCTGTCCGCCGCCTAAAATAATAGGCAACACATCCATACGTACCAATTCATTAACCACGGTTTTTAAGGCAACGTAAGTGTCGGTAATGGCAGCTCCGCGACGGATATTTCCCAAATCGGCAATACGCAGATTAAAATCTCCTTCGTGTAGCTGATATAGCTTTTCACGGATAAAGTTAGGGGCGTCGCCACAGCCTATATTGTTAACGGAATGGCGGTCTTCCATTACACCGATAATCGCAATATCAAATTCCTCTGATTCCAGATCGGGAAAATCATGCGTATAAACAGTAAGCTT
Organism: Mucilaginibacter sp. KACC 22063; assembly: GCF_028736115.1. Classification (NCBI taxonomy): domain Bacteria; kingdom Pseudomonadati; phylum Bacteroidota; class Sphingobacteriia; order Sphingobacteriales; family Sphingobacteriaceae; genus Mucilaginibacter; species Mucilaginibacter florum. Next base: position 958,883 of record NZ_CP117877.1, read on the forward strand.
ACGCCCAAACTGGCTGCTATTAAACTCCTGTTGAGGTGTAATCTTACTCAGATCAACGGGCGTCAGAAAATCGGCTAATGACATAAGGGTTGCTTACAAAAGTCCAAATATCAATTTAATTCAATTAATTTGCATTGTTTTCTAAAAAATTACTGCGCATGATACTGGTGACCGGTGCAACAGGTTTTTTGGGTGCTGAGCTGGTAAAGCAGCTTGCAGCACATGGCAAGCCATTGCGCTGTATAAAGCGGACTACTTCTGTAATACCCCAATCGCTGCAAGCTTATGCAAGCCTGATTGATTGGGTTGATGCTGACATTACTGACATTATCAGTATGGAGGATGCCATGCAGGATATTGAGCAGGTGTATCATTGCGCGGCGTGGGTATCCTTCAGGCAGGCTGATAAGGAGCCGATGATCTACACCAATGTAAATGGTACGGCCAATGTAGTTAACCTGTGCCTTCAGCAACAGGCAAGGCTGGTGCATGTAAGTTCGATAGCAGCCATTGGACAAGCTAAGGAAAACGAACTGATCACGGAGAAACATTATATTGAGGAGACCCCTGCCGATAATGTTTATGCCATATCAAAGCTGGAAAGCGAGATGGAGGTATGGCGCGGTGTTGCCGAAGGCCTTGATGCAGTAGTTGTAAATCCGTCATTAATTATAGGTGCCTCTGCCGGCACTGATGGCAGCGGACAGTTATTTGAAACGGTACGTAAAGGACTAAGCTATTATACACGTGGCAGCTGCGGTTTAGTGGACGTGGAAGATGTGGCCAGGTGTATGATCGCCTTAATGGATACCGATATCTCAGATGAGCGCTATATTATCAACTCCGAAAACTGGGAATATAAAAGGCTGACAACATACATCGCTCAAAAATTTGGTGTAAAACCACCAGCTAAAGAAGCTAAACCGTGGATGCTGGAAATGGCATGGCGCTCGGCCGCGTTATGGGGGGGAATCACAGGTAAACCACCGGCTATTGATAAAATTGCTGCACGATCAGCATCTGAAGTACAGAACTACGATAACTCCAAAATTAAAAAAGCCATCGGTATTGAGTTTAAGCCGATTGATCAAACCCTTGACGAGATTGTGTCGGCACTTAAACCGTCAAATTAAAATGACTTTTAGGTAATTGAAAATAAAGGTGTTGATCATTACATTTGAAAAACATCACACAAAACTTGAGCATGAAAAAATTATTATATGCGGCATTACTTGCCATACCGGCAGCCGGCATAGCCCAAACCACTCCTAATTTCACAGTTAAAGGAAAAATTGGCAGTTATAATGCCCCCGCAAAAGCTTATTTAAGTTATGGCGTTAATGGTAAAGGTGTAACAGATTCTGTAGTTTTAAAAAACGGAACCTTTGAATTTAAAGGTAACATATCCGAAGCTTCATCTGCAAACTTGTTTGTAAATGCGAAAGGCGACGGCATACATGCGCCTTATGATTATATAAACCTGTATGTAGCACCGGGAGTTACAACCGTTACCGCTGCCGATTCTGCTAAACACGCTAAAGTTGGCGGAACAAAGATTAACGAAGAAAACGAAAAATATAAAGCAGCTTTAAAAGCAGTTAATGCGGAGTATGAGGCTCAGGATAAAAAAGAAAGAGCTGCAGGCGATAATCCTTCAGAAGAATTGAAAAAACAATTCGCAGCTGAAGAAAAAGCAATTGACAACCACGAAAAAGCAATTACTAAAAAATTCATCCAGGAGAATCCTTCATCGGTAGTAAGTTTAAGCGCGCTGCGTAGCCTTACTTACAGCTCAGACTATAAAGATGTAGAGCCGTTGTTTCATCATTTGACTGCCGATGTTCAAAACTCAGCATCAGGTAAAAAATATGCTGATCAGTTAGAAAAACTTAAAACCGTTGCTTACGGCGCAGTAGCACCTGAATTTGCACAGGCTGATACCAATGGCAACATGGTTAAATTGTCTTCATTCCGTGGTAAATATGTATTGGTTGATTTCTGGGCATCATGGTGCGGTCCTTGCCGTGCAGAAAACCCTAATGTGGTAAAGGCATTTAACCAGTATAAAGATAAAAACTTCACTATTCTGAGCGTTTCTCTTGACCGCCCGGGTGCTAAAGACAAATGGTTAGCCGCTATCCACAAAGATGGCCTTGCCTGGAATCATGTATCAGACCTTAAATTCTGGGATAATGAGGCAGCCAAACTTTATGGTGTACAAGCTATTCCTCAAAACTTTCTGCTTGATCCGGAAGGCCACATCATTGGTAAAAACCTGAGAGGCGAAGACCTTGCTGCCAAATTGGGCGAAGTATTCGGCCAGAAAAAAGATAAAACCGAGTAAGCAATCGGTTTAATGATACAAAGAAAGCCTGCTGGATTCAGCAGGCTTCTTTGTTTATTTAATACAATCTCGATACCAGTTACCTGATACTTATATACTAGATTAGATCAAACCCAATATCTTTTCTAAAGTATTTGCCATCATAGTAAATACGGCTGGCATCAAGCGTGGCTTGCTGTAAAGCTGTGAACATATCGTTCTGCAAAGAAGTAATAGCTAATACACGGCCGCCTGATGTTTTGATCTCTTCGCCATCGGCATAAGTACCTGCATGAAAAGCGATAGAGCCTCTTACATTCTCTAAGCCGCTGATGGTTTTGTCTTTCAGGTATTCGCCCGGATAACCACCTGCTACGCAAACTACGGTAGCCGCAACTTTATCTGAAATTACCAGTTCTTTTTCGGCAAGAGTGCCTTCGGCTACGCCTTTAAGTAAATCAGCAAAGTCTGATTCGATACGTGGCATTACACTTTCGGTTTCAGGGTCGCCCATGCGGCAATTATACTCAATTACGTATGGTTCGCCATCGCAATTCATCAGCCCGATAAATACAAAACCTTTATAAGGGATACTATCCTGCTTTAACCCATTAATAGTAGGGATAATTACACGTTCTTCAACCTTTTGCATAAAAGCGGCATCTGCAAACGGGACAGGAGAAACAGAACCCATGCCACCGGTATTAAGGCCGGTGTCACCTTCGCCTATACGTTTATAATCTTTTGCTTCGGGTAATATTTTATAGCTGTTGCCATCGGTTAATACAAATACAGAAAGCTCTATACCTTGTAAAAACTGCTCAACAACTACTTTAGAGCTGGCAGCGCCGAATTTGGCATTGGTCAGCATTTCTACCAGTTCAGTTTGTGCTTCCTGTAGGGTAAGGCAAATTAAAACACCTTTACCGGCTGCCAATCCGTCGGCTTTAAGTACCACAGGTAAGCCAGCCCCGGCCAGGTAAGTAAGTCCATCCTGTAAAGTCTCGCTTGTAAAAGTTTGCGACTTAGCCGTAGGAATATTGTGACGGTTCATAAACTGCTTAGAGAAGTCTTTGCTTCCTTCAAGCTGCGCGCCTTCCTGCTGCGGGCCTATCACCGGGATGTGTTTGATCTGCTCGTCGTTCAGGAAAAAATCATGAATACCTTTCACCAAAGGTTCTTCAGGCCCAACTAATACCATATTAACTGCATTGGCTAAAGCAAAGGCCTTAATACCTTCAAAGTCTGTAACTTTTAAGTTAACGTTGGTGCCATAAGCAGCAGTGCCTGGGTTACCCGGAGCAATAAACAACTGACTGCATAACGGGCTTTGTGATAGTTTCCAGGCGAAGGCGCTTTCCCTTCCACCCGAACCAATGAGCAGGATATTCATATACCGGCAAAGATAGGATTTTAGTTGCCAGTTATCTGTTTTCAGTTGCGAGAAATTGTATTTGGGCTAACTGATAATCTATTGATTTAGCGTTCTTAATACCGAAAACACGCAACCGGCAACTGGCAACTAAAATAAAATTATTAACTTCGTGGCTGCCATTATGGCTATGGCAATTGTGCTGGCGTAATTGTTGAAAGGGTTTGAATTATATTATAGAGAAGCATGTTAGGATTTATCAGTAAACTTTTCGGTAACAAATCGGAAAGGGACTTAAAAAGCATACAGCCTTTAGTTGAGAAGACAAAAGCGGAGTTTGCAAAGCTTGAAAGTTTAAGCAATGACGAACTGCGCGGCAAAACACTTGACTTTAAAGAACGCATCAAACAGGGACTTGCCGAAATAGATAATGACATTCAGTCAGCCCGTGAACAGATTGAAAACAATCCGGACATGGACGTGAATGAAAAAGTGGCTATTTACACCAATATAGATAAGCTGGAGAAAGACCGCAATAAACAACTGGAAGTTATCCTGTTAGAAATACTTCCTGAAGCTTTTGCTGTGGTTAAAGAAACAGCCAGTCGTTTTAAAGAAAATGCTACGCTTGAAGTTACTGCCTGGGATAGCGACCGCGAATTGGCGGCACGCAAATCAAACGTGGTAATTAAAGGCGACAAAGCCATACACGCTAATAAGTGGCTTGCTGCGGGTAATGAAGTTACCTGGGATATGGTACACTATGATGTGCAGCTGATTGGTGGTATTGTATTGCACCAGGGTAAAATTGCCGAGATGGCTACAGGTGAGGGTAAAACCCTTGTGGCTACCTTGCCAGCATATCTTAATGCGCTTGCAGGCCAGGGTGTACACCTTGTAACGGTGAACGATTACCTTGCACGTCGTGACTCTGAGTGGATGGGCCCGTTGTATGAATTTCACGGTCTTACAGTTGATTGTATCGATAAGCATGAGCCAAACTCTGAAGAGCGCCGCAAAGCTTATCTTGCAGATATTACTTTCGGTACCAACAACGAGTTCGGTTTCGATTACCTGCGTGATAACATGACCCGTACGCCAGAAGAACTGGTGCAGCGCAAACTGCATTTTGCAATGGTGGATGAGGTTGACTCGGTATTAATTGACGATGCCCGTACACCGTTGATCATTTCAGGCCCAATCCCGCGTGGCGATGAGCATGAGTTTTATCAACTGAAACCACGTATTCAGCGTTTGGTTGAAGCACAGCGTGCTTATATCAATACAGCTTTAAACGAAGCTAAGAAACAAATTAATGAAGGTAAGACCGGTTCAGATGAAGGTGGTTTAGCCTTATTGCGCGCTCACCGTGGTTTACCTAAAAGTAAGGCGCTTATCAAATTTCTAAGCGAAGGCGCTAATAAAACCGTATTACAAAAAACAGAAAATTATTACATGCAAGACCAGGGCAAGGAAATGCCAAAGGTTGATGCAGAACTGTTCTTTGTGATTGATGAAAAAAATAACTCGGTTGAGTTAACTGAAAAAGGTATTGAGCTGATCACTGCATCTGGCGAAGACCCTCATTTCTTCGTGATGCCTGATGTGGGCAGCGAAGTTGCCGAGATCGAAAAATCAGACCTGAGCAGCGAAGATAAAGTTGCACGTAAGGATGAACTGATGCGCGATTTCTCTATCAAATCTGAGCGTATCCACTCGGTTAACCAATTATTAAAAGCATATACTTTATTTGAGAAAGATGTTGAGTACATCCTTGATGAAGGTAAAGTTAAAATTGTAGACGAGCAGACCGGCCGTGTATTAGATGGCCGCCGTTACTCTGATGGTTTACACCAGGCTATTGAAGCTAAAGAGAATGTAAAGGTTGAAGATGCAACTCAAACCTTTGCTACTATTACGCTGCAAAATTACTTCAGGATGTATCACAAGCTTTGCGGTATGACCGGTACTGCGGTTACGGAAGCAGGTGAGTTTTGGGAAATTTATAAACTGGACGTTGTTGAGATCCCGACTAACCGCGGTATCCAGCGCGACGACCGCCAGGATTTGGTGTATCGTACGATAAGAGAGAAATACAATGCCGTTGCTGACGAAATTGGAAAGCTTACACAAGCTGGCCGCCCGGTACTGGTAGGTACAACCTCGGTAGAGATCTCAGAATTATTGAGCCGTATGCTTAAGCTGCGCGGTATTAAACATAACGTACTGAATGCTAAAATGCACCAGAAAGAGGCCGACGTTGTTGCTGAAGCTGGTAAGGCAGGTACCGTAACCATTGCTACCAACATGGCAGGCCGTGGTACGGATATCAAGCTTGGCCCTGGCGTTAAGGAAGCCGGTGGTTTAGCAATTGTAGGTACAGAACGTCACGAATCGCGCCGTGTAGACCGTCAGTTACGTGGTCGTGCAGGCCGTCAGGGTGACCCGGGTTCTTCTCAGTTCTTCGTATCGCTTGAAGATAACCTGATGCGTTTATTCGGTTCAGAGCGTATCTCTAACCTGATGGTGCGCATGGGTATCGAAGAAGGGGAGGTGATCCAGCACTCCATGATCACCAAATCAATTGAGCGTGCACAGAAGAAAGTAGAAGAAAATAACTTTGGTATCCGTAAGCGTTTGCTTGAGTATGACGACGTAATGAACTCTCAGCGTACCGTTATTTATGCAAAACGTAAAAATGCGTTGTTCGGCGAGCGTTTAGATGTGGATTTGAATAACACCATTTTTGATGTAATCGAAGATGTGGTTACCGAATACAAAGAATCAAACAACTATGAAGGCCTTAAACTGGAAGTGATCCGTTTATTCTCTGTAGATATCGAACTGAGCCAGGATGAGTTTGCAGGTTCGAACGTTAGCGTTTTAACTGATAGGCTTTATCATGAGATCACTGAGTTCTACCATCGCAAGCAGGAAGCAATTGCAGAACAGGCTTTCCCGGTAATTAAGGATGTTTACGGAACACGTGGCCAGTATGTAGAGAATATTGTTGTTCCGTTTACAGATGGTATCCACGGCATACAGGTAGCTGTTCCGCTTAAAAAAGCAGTAGACAATCACGGACTGGAAGTGTTTAAATCGTTTGAGAAAAACGTAACGCTTGCCTTGATCGATGATGCCTGGAAAGAGCATCTGCGCGAAATGGATGAGTTAAAGCAATCGGTACAAAACGCGGTTTATGAACAAAAAGACCCGTTACTGGTTTACAAATTCGAGGCATTTGAATTGTTCCGCGGTATGCTGGCTAATGTGAATAAAGAAATTGTGAGCTTCCTTTTCAGAGGGGGTATCCCAATTCAACAGGCACCTGAAGAAATTGAGGAAGCACGCCCTGAGCCACGTACCGATATGCGCCAGATGCGTACATCGAAACCAGAGCTTGCACCAGACGGCGGCAGCGTAGAATTAGCTGATATGCCAGAGATAAAAGCAACTCCGGTTCGCGTTGAGCAAAAGATAGGCAGGAATGATCCTTGTCCGTGCGGCAGTGGTAAAAAGTTTAAAAACTGCCACGGCGTAGGCCAGAATTAAGAAATAGGTACCGATATTACTCAGTACTAAAATATAATCGCGTCATTGCGAGGAACGAAGCAATCTTAAACTTAGCATTATCTATTAAGTCGGGGATTGCTTCTTCGCTACACTCATCGCAATGACGAGTATAATGTAAATGATATATCAATGAATAAAACAGCACCTTTATACAAAACACTTATAAGTATAGCAGGGTGCTGTTTTTTTATGCTTTTAAGTTTAAGCAGCTTTGCACAGCGCGGAACTGTAGAAATAATAAAAGACCCTCGCATAGATACGTTGATTGCCCGCAGGTTTGCACCCACAAGAGGAGCGGGTAATACAAACAGCACTTATTCTTCATTAGGGTACCGGGTGCAGATCTACAACGGTAGCAATCGTTCTGATGCTTATATTGCACAGGCAAAATTTCAGGATCAATACCCTAACATTCGTACATACATTACTTACCGCGAACCCAATTTTAAGGTAAGGGTAGGTGATTTTCGTACCCGGCTCGAAGCCACTAAGATGATGCAGGAGCTAAGGCAATGGTTCCCGCTGATGTTTATCATTTCAGAAAAGATCAATCCACCCAAACTGGATACAGATACGCAGCCATGATTAAAGACCGTATACAGCTTATTGCTGAAGAGATTTATAATGATGTGGTGAGCAATCGCCGCCATCTTCACGCTAACCCCGAACTTTCTTTTCACGAAGTAGCTACTTCTGCATTCGTAGCTTCAAAGCTTGATGAATTAGAGATACCTTATGTACGCATGGCTGATAATGGTCTTGTTGGACTGATCAAAGGTAGCAAGCCATCTGACCAGGTGGTAGCTTTGCGTGCCGATATGGATGCATTGCCTATTATAGAGGCAAACGATGTGCCTTATAAATCCCAGAACAATGGCGTAATGCATGCGTGTGGACATGATGCGCATACATCATCACTATTGGGTACTGCAAAAATTCTTTCCCGCATCAAAGATGATTTTGCAGGTACGATAAAGCTGATTTTTCAGCCAGCCGAAGAAAAACTACCCGGCGGCGCTAACCTGATGATTCAGGAAGGCGTACTGGAAAACCCAAAGCCGCAGGCAGTAATAGGTCAACACGTAATGCCTTTTATTGATGCAGGTAAAGTGGGTTTCCGTGCCGGTAAATATATGGCCTCTACTGATGAGATCTATGTTAAGGTAATAGGCAGGGGCGGGCATGGTGCGCAACCACAACAAAACATTGACCCGGTTATTATTACAGCACATATCTTAACTGCATTACAGCAGGTGATAAGCCGCTTTGCTGATCCTAAAAATCCATCGGTATTGTCGTTTGGTAAAGTAATTGCCAATGGTGCTACCAACGTTATTCCTAACGAGGTTTACCTGGAAGGTACTTTCCGTACGATGGATGAAAAGTGGCGTGCCGATGCACACATCCGCATGAAAAAAATGGCGGAAGGGATTGCTGAAAGCATGGGGGCTAAATGCGAGTTTAACATTATGAAGGGTTATCCTTACCTGATCAACGAAGAGAAGTTGACCTATCGTACCAAAGGCTTTGCCGAGGAATACTTAGGTAAAGAAAACGTGCTTGACCTGGATATCTGGATGGCAGGTGAAGACTTTGCTTATTTCTCGCATGCAGCCGATAGCTGTTTCTACCGTTTAGGCACCCGTAACGAAAGCCGCGGCATTACTTCATCTGTGCATACACCTACGTTTGATATTGAAGAGTCGGCATTGCTGGGCAGCACAGGCCTTATGGCGTACATAGCATTGCGCCAGTTGGGCAACTAATAAGGAATACATGAATAAATTTTTGCTGGTAGTTGCAGCCGCTCTATCGTTAACCGGCTTAGCCCGTGCCCAAAAAATACAACGCTTTGATCCGGATACTTTAAAGTCGGTAGTGATTGATACTGCCATAGTAAACATTAAAGCCCACCGCTTAAACGTGCAGGATTTTATTGATGCCGTAGTAACAGATACCAGCTTTTATAAGGCCTTTCATAATATGAAAGGTTACGATTTTATTGCCGAGAACCGCATTTTTACTTTCGACAAAAAGAATAAGGTTGACGGAAAGATATATCGGAAGCTCCACCACGGCGATCGCAATGGAAAACATTTTATAGAAACCTTAGCTAAGCGCGATAGTGGCAGCTTGTACAAAAAGAATGGTAAATACCAGTTGTACACGGTTGAAATGTTTGATTACATCTTCCAGAATGCCTATAACTCCGACTTTGTAAAAGGCGATGCTTTGCCCGGTGACAAAGGCGGTAAAAACGAAGGCTATAAAGACAAGCTTAAAACACTGATTTTTCGCCCTGGTACCAAAGTGACCGGCATCCCTTTCATTAGCAGCAAAACTGAGATTTTTGGTAAGGATATGAAAGATTATTACCTGTACCAATTTGCGCGCGGTACGTATATGGATAGCATCCCGGTTTACCGGTTTAAGGTGATCCGTAAGCCAAGCACCAGCGATGATGATGTCATGATCAGGGAAATGACCACCATTTTTGATACACGCACCTTTCAAATTCTGGGGCGGTACATCGACATGAAGTACAGCAATATGCTGTTCGACTTTAATGTACAGATGAACATTGAGCTTAACCGCTTCAACGGTGAATTATTACCTACTAAGATCAGCTACCAGGGCAACTGGAACGTGCCTTTCCATAAAGAAGAGCGGGCTGCCTTCCTGATCCTGCATAAGGATTATAAGAAGGAGTAGGGAATAGAGGCAAGAATCGAGAATCAGGAATCAAGACAAGTTCCAACTCTCACATCAATATTGCCAGGGAACGACGGATTCCTAACTATTACCACTGCTAATAACATTACGCTACGCCTTCAGCTATAGACAACAAATTACCGTCCGGATCTTTAAACCAGGCTACTTTAGTGCCGTCAGGTGCTAACCAAATACCTAAATCATCCTGCTCAAAAAAGCCGAACAATTCAAAATAAATTCCTTTGGCAATTAGCTGGCCAATCATGTCTTCAATATGATCTACGCCCCAGCCTAAAACAGTAAACGGCTGCGGAGTTAAGGCCTGCACGGTTGTTAAGCGCAGCAAAGTACCGTTGGCATTAAACTCTAAAGCAAATGGGGTTTCTGATATCTGCGGTAAACCAAGCGTTTCGCCATAAAACTCTTTAGCGCGGGTAGGGTTTAAGGTTGGGATAAAGGCATGGAGGGGAAAGGTGTTGAGCATGATATTGAGGTTTATATGATAAATATAAGAACAAAACATCATTGCAAGGAACGAAGCAATCCCCAATAAGCAATTCTGTATATATGCCACGCTACGCCCCGCAATGACAATGTAACTTTATAAAACACAAAAGCCGCATAAAGCGGCTTTTTCTGTGTAATCTATTTATTTAATCGGGGCAATCGCCCTGCTTCAATTAAAACTCTGCATTCTTAGGATAACGAGGGAAAGGGATCACGTCGCGGATGTTGCCCATGCCGGTAACAAACAATACCAAACGCTCGAAACCTAAACCAAAACCAGCATGCGGACAAGCGCCAAAGCGGCGGGTGTCCAGGTACCACCAAAGTTCTTCGGTAGGTATGCCCATTTCATTCATGCGTTGCTCCAATTTATCTAAACGCTCTTCACGTTGCGATCCGCCTACAATTTCACCAATTCCCGGGAACAGGATATCCATCGCACGTACGGTTTTACCATCTTCGTTCTGGCGCATGTAAAACGCTTTGATCTCTTTCGGGTAATCGGTAAGGATAACCGGTTTTTTAAAGTGTTTTTCAACCAGGTAACGCTCATGCTCAGATTGCAGATCGGCCCCCCAGCCTTCTATCAGGTACTGGAACTTTTTCTTCTTATTAGGCGTCGAATCTTTCAGGATATCGATAGCCTCGGTATAAGTAAGGCGTTGAAAATCGTTATCTAAACAGAACTGCAGCTTATCGATCAGGCTCATTTCGCTGCGCTCGTTCTGTGGTTTTGATTTCTCTTCTTCCTGCAAACGCTGCGTTAAAAACTCAATGTCGTCACGGTTTTGCTCCAAAGCATAGTTGATCACATATTTCAGCAAGCCTTCTGCCAGATCCATGTTATCGTCCAGATCATAAAAAGCCATTTCAGGTTCAATCATCCAGAACTCGGCAAGGTGGCGTGTAGTATTTGAATTTTCCGCACGGAAGGTTGGTCCGAAGGTATAAATATCGCTTAATGCCATTGCACCAAGCTCGCCCTCTAACTGGCCTGATACGGTAAGATTAGTAGCCTTGCCGAAAAAGTCCTGTTTAAAATCAACCTCGCCGTTCTCGGTACGTGGCGGGTTAGCTATATCGAAATTGGTTACGCGGAAAGTTTCACCGGCACCCTCCGCATCAGATGCAGTAATTACAGGAGTATGCAGGTATACAAAACCACGTTCCTGAAAAAACTTATGCACCGCAAATGCCAGGCTGTTACGCACACGAAATATAGCTCCAAAGGTGTTGGTACGGAAACGCAGGTGAGCAATCTCGCGTAAAAACTCAAGGCTGTGCTTTTTAGGTTGCAGCGGATATTTTTCAGGATCACTATCACCTAAAATTTCAATCTCGGTAGCTTTAACTTCTACTTTTTGTCCTTTACCTAATGATTCTATTAACTGGCCTTTAACACTAATGGCAGCACCTGTGGTAATGCGTTTAAGCAAAGCCTCGTCGGTGTTTTCAAAATCAACAACTACCTGGATATTATTATTGGTTGAACCGTCGTTTAAAGCGATAAACTGATTATTACGGAAGGTACGTACCCATCCTTTAACAATAACTTCGATACCTGTTTCGGTATGCTCTAATAGTGCTTTAATTTTTGTTCTCTGGCTCATTTCCAAATAAATTGAGTGGCAAATTTAAGATTTTAAGTGTTGATTTCAACAGATTTAAAGCAAGTGATTGCACCGATTTGGATTTAATTAGGCTGATTAAGTTTGAGGTAGTCATAAATAGTTTAAATTTATAAACAGCACAAGCCCGGCTTGTCTGTATCTTTGCAGGCTATGATCACCAAACTCACCATAGATAAAATTATGGAGGCTACCGACATTGTGGAGGTGATCGGTGAGTTTGTGCAATTAAAAAAACGTGGCGCCAATTACGTAGGGCTTTCGCCATTCGTAAACGAGAAAACGCCATCATTTACAGTTTCCCCATCTAAGGGTATTTTTAAAGACTTCTCTTCGGGCAAAGGCGGCTCGGCCATTACCTTTTTAATGGAGTTGGAAAAGTTTACCTATCCCGAAGCCTTAAAATGGCTGGCTAAAAAATACGGCATTGAGATAGAGGAAACGGAGGAAAGCAAAGAAAATAAGGAAGCTGACAGCCGTCGCGAAAGCCTGATGGTGGTCAGCAGCTATGCTGCCAAGTTTTTCCAGGAAGCCATGTGGGAAACCGAAGAGGGAACCAACATCGGCCTTAGCTATTTTAAAGAACGCGGCTTTACACCCGAGATCATCAAAAAATTTGAGTTGGGTTACTCGCCCGACCAATGGGAAGCTTTTACAAGCGCAGCCATCAAAGCGGGTTATCAGCCCGAATTTCTCGAAGAAAGTGGTTTATCTGTAAAGCGCGATAATGGTTCGATGTATGACCGTTACCGCGGCCGGGTAATGTTCCCCATTCATAGCTTTACCGGCAGGGTAATTGCCTTTGGCGGGCGTACGTTAAAAAATGATAAGAACGTTCCGAAATATGTTAACTCGCCCGAGTCGGAGATCTACCATAAATCGAACGTATTATACGGATTGTACTTTGCCAAAAAGGCTATCCGTGATCTGGATAACTGTTACCTGGTAGAGGGTTATGCCGATGTGCTTTCCGTTTTTCAGGCCGGTATTGAAAACGTGGTGGCATCGTCGGGTACATCGCTTACTGTAGAGCAAATCCGTTTAATTGGCCGTTTGACGAAGAACATCACTATCCTTTACGATGGTGATGCGGCAGGGATCAAAGCGTCATTACGCGGATTGGACCTGATACTGGAGGAGGGGCTTAACGTAAAGGTTGTGTTATTCCCCGATGGGCACGACCCCGACTCGTATGTACGGCAGGTAGGCAGCAGTGCCTTTAAGCAGTATATTGATCAGAATAAGAAAGACTTTATTATCTATAAAACCAGTATCCTGTTAAAGGATGCCGGTAATGATCCGATAAGGAAAGCAGAAGTAATTCGCGAGGTAGTGGAAAGCATTGCTAAAATACCAGATTCTATCAAGGCATCGGTATTTATAAAGGAATGTAGCTACCAGATGCAGATCGAAGAGCGTGTGCTGCTTTCTGAGCTGAATAAAATGCGGCTTAGTAAAGCCAAAAAGAACGGCCAGCAGGCAGAACGTATAGAAGCCTATCCGGAAGAACCTCCGTTTGAAGAACAAGCACAGTTAACTAAGGAAGTAAACAACGGCCTTTACCAGGAACGTGAAGTAGTGCGTTTGCTATTGTTGTATGGCAGCCGCATGATTGACTGGGACGGTATTGCCAATACTTACATTGGCCCGTTTGTAATTGCCGAATTAAGCGACGTTACCTTTGAAGACCCGACGTGTAAACTGTTTACTGACATTTACCGGCAGCAGGTGGAAAACGGGGTGTTGCCAGACGACCAGTTTTTCATCCATCATGAAAATAAAGCCATAGTGGATATTGCCGTCGATATGCTGACCACAAAGTATACGCTTAGCGAAAACTGGTACGAAATGCATAACATATTTGTACCTGATGAGCAGATGAATATGCGTGCGACCGTGCTTGGCGCTATATTCCATCTTAAAAAACAAAAGGTGGGGGAAATTTTAGAAGACCTGCGTAAAGAGCTTCAGAACTCTACTAATGAAACCGACCAGGAAATATTGATGACACGTTATATGCAACTGAAAAAGGTGGAAAAACATATATCAGATTACCTGGGCTCAGTGATCCTTAAATAATGGCTAAGCATAATGATCTGGGCCGTCGCGGCGAAAGCCTTGCAAAAGCGCATCTTGAAAGTCTGGGTTATGAGATCATTGACGAGAACTGGGTGCATGGAAAAGCCGAAATTGATCTCATCGCCTGGAAAGACAGCGTCATCATTTTCACTGAGGTTAAGTCGCGCACGGGCACCGGTTTTGGCCAGCCAGAAGATTTTGTTGATAATCGTAAACAAAAATTATTAGCCGAAGCGGCAGATGAATATATTTACCTCATGAATCACCAGGGCGAGGTACGCTTTGATATTATCTCCGTACTATTTAAAGGTGATACCAGTTATACAATAAAACATATCGAAGACGCATTTTGGCCAACGGCCTGATTATACACAAATGAAAGCATACAAAATTTTTGTACCCCTTGCAGCAGCACTATTCATTTTTAGCTGTAAAAATAAAAACCAGGGATTAAATGTTACCATCAGTCCCGATGCCGGAACAACCTATAATGCCGGTACTGAGCTGGTAGTTAAAGCCGGCTATGGAAAAGATGTTAAGCCCGATTCGGTAGTATATCTTATGGATTCGGCACGTGTGGCTGTTCAGAAAGATTCTGCAGTGGTTAAGTTAAAAACCGACACCATGAAATTGGGTGTAAAGGTAATTACTGCCAGGGTATACGCGCAGGGTAATATGGACGAAGCCTCAACCAATGTAGTCATAGTTGCCGCAAAAGCCCCTGATCTGTTAACCTACGAAGTAGTCAAAACCTTCCCGCATGATACTACATCATTTACCGAAGGTTTAGAATATCATGATGGCTTTCTGTATGAAAGTGATGGCGGTTATGTGAGTGACGAGGGGCAATCAAGCCTGCGAAAAGTTAATATAACTACCGGTAAGCCTGTGCAAAAAATTGATATTGACCCTAAAGTATTTGCAGAAGGTATCACCATATTAGATGGTAAGATCATTCAACTTACCTACCATGAAAAGGTGGCTTACAGGTATGACCTGGCATCAATGAAACTATTAGCAACCCTTCCATTTAACGCTGCACCCGAAGGTTGGGGATTATGTAATGATGGTAAGCAACTTTATGCAACTGTAGGCTCGGGTAGTGGAGAAGGTACTAACCAGATACTGATCTTAAATAAAGACAACCTTCAAAAAACAGGCGATATAGATGTATATGATGATAAAGGCCCTGTTAGTAATTTAAACGAGCTGGAACTTATCAACGGAAAGTTGTATGCCAACGTTTGGCAAACCAATTTCATTATTGTAATCAACCCTAAAACCGGGGCGGTTGAACAAAAAATTGATTTGGGTACCTTATATCCCGAACCGCGCATTGCACCGGCTGATGTATTAAATGGTATAGCTTACGATAAAGCAGGTAACCGCATTTTTATCACCGGTAAAAAATGGCAGCATTTATACCAGGTCAAATTTGTAGAGTAACTAAATAAAAAATGCCCTTCAACCGAAGGGCATTTTTTATTTAAATCATCTGCCATTGTAATGGCGTAAATCAGTGGGCCTTTGCTCGTCTGGCCTTACTTTATGCCAATGATCAAGTTTATCATTTACAAAATATAGCCAGTAACTGTCAATTCTGCGTTTGGTTCTGCTTGGGTCATTTTCGTTCCAATCCCATTGGCTGTATTGTACAATTTCAACCGTAGTATTATCATCGTAATGTTCAGCGGCAATGGTATTATCCGGCTTTTTCTTTATGGCTTCCTGCGCTTCTGCTTTCGTCATTCCTAAACGCACACCAGATAAGTCGACCGGTGATGACTGGTCTTGAGCTGTACGTATCATAGCGCAAGAGGTTAGTAGTATGGCTGCCACAGCCACAAATACAAGTTTAAAAGGTTTGGTCATGGTTGAAGGTTTATATAAGATAGAGTAGAAAGTGCGCCAAAAGTTTAATGGTAAAAGTAATCTTCTGCAAGCACTATTAAAATCAATTGTAATTTTTTGTAACATTATTTATAAGCAGCTACTAATTAGCTGTAACTAATGATATAGTGGATAACAAGGAAGCATTATTTCTGCAATTGATTAATAAGCATAAAGGGATGCTTTTTAAAGTTTGCCGCATATATCAGGATGATGAGGCTGACCGTGAAGACCTGATGCAGGAAATGGTGTTGCAGCTATGGAAGGCTTTCGATTCATTTCAGGGTAAAAGTAAAATTACTTCCTGGATGTACAAAGTGGCATTAAATACGGCTATTGTGTTTTACAAACAGCAAAAACGCAGGCCTGATACTTCGCCAATGCCTGAACAAATTGATGATGTTGAAGATGATTTATATGATAATGATAAGGAAGTACAGATGAAACTTTTTTATGCTGCCTTAAAGCAGCTTGGCAAAATAGACAAGGCTTTGATCTTTTTATACATGGAAGATCAGCCTTACCAGGAGATTGCGCACAACCTGGGAATAAGCGAAGGGAATGCGCGCGTAAGGTTAAACAGAGCTAAAATTAAGATCAAAGAAATTATAAATAACATGAACCATGAATATAGATGATTTAAAAGGTGCCTGGAAAAACGATGAGCCTTCACGTGAGACGTCATTTAAAGAAATGGTGATGGGTAAAAGTATTTCGCCCATAGAAAGAATAAGGAGCAATATGCGTATGGAATTCATTGTCACAATTATCACCTACGCAATTATGTTATGGTTTTTATTCAGGAATCAACAATCACCATTGTTCTTTAATCTCACACTGATAACCGTTTTTGTGCTGCTGATACTGAATACGTATTACTTTACACGGTTTTATATTTTCTATAATTCAATAGCGAGGTTTGATGTAAGCACCAAAGAAAGTGTGGAACGTGTAGTTTTTGATCTGAAACTAAATATGGAGTTATACCGCGCCTACAATTTATGCGTTACGCCATTTGCCTTGATGATAGCTGTTATACTTTTATGCGGAAAATGGGCTATAGCTTTTTTATCTGTAGCTCTAAATTCACAAAACGCGATATTTAACTTAAGTTATGTATTGGCTGCTTTACTGATCTCTTTTGTGCTTACCTACTTGTTTACAGAACTGCACCTGAAAAGTAAGTATGGAAGACCGCTTAAAGAGCTAAAAGCAATACTGAATGAACTAAACGATATTACTTAGATTTCATGCGAGATGCTTACCGTTAAATAGTATGCCTTTTATATCTTTGCTTTTATGACTAAAGAACAGATCCAGGATTTGAGGGATAGAACAGCTTCCCTGAGGAGGCATCTTTGACATCGACAAGAAGCTCGATGAATTGCAAAAAGAACAGGAAATAACCATAGGCCCCAACTTTTGGGACCATCCTAAAGATGCCGAAAAGGTATTAGCATCTATCAAAACTAAAAAAGTATGGACAGATGCTTACCAAAAAGTGGCATCCATTATAGACGATACCGGCGTTTTATTTGAATTTTACCAAAGTGGCGATGCCACCGAAGCTGAAATGCAGGAACAGTTTAACCAGGCAACAAAAGCCATGGAGGAACTGGAATTTAAAAACATGCTCTCGGCAGAAGAAGATCAGCTGAACGCGGTGTTACAAATTACAGCAGGTGCCGGTGGTACAGAAAGCTGCGACTGGGCGAGCATGCTGATGAGAATGTATATTATGTGGGGCGAAAAAAACGGCTACAAGGTTACCGAGCAGGATTACCAGGAAGGTGATGTAGCCGGTATTAAAACCGTTACTCTTCAGCTGGAGGGCGAGTTTGCATACGGCTACCTGAAAGGCGAAAACGGCGTACACCGCTTAGTGCGTGTTTCCCCTTTTGATGCCAATGCCAAACGCCATACCTCATTTGCTTCGGTGTATGTTTACCCATTGGTTGACGATACGATTGAAATTGAAGTTAACCCCGCCGATATCGAGTTTGAGACCTTCCGTTCGGGTGGTGCAGGTGGCCAGAATGTGAACAAGGTGGAAACCGCCGTTCGCTTATACCACAAACCTTCTGGTATCATTATCAAAAACCAGGAGTCGCGCTCGCAACTGCAAAACAAAGAGAACGCCATCCGCTTGTTGAAATCGCAGTTGTATGAAATTGAAATGCGTAAACGCATGGAAACCAGCAATGCTATTGAAGGTGCTAAGAAAAAGATAGAATGGGGGTCGCAAATACGTAATTATGTATTACATCCTTATAAGCTGGTGAAAGACTTACGTACGGATTACGAAACATCAAATGCGCAGGCAGTGCTCGATGGTGAAATTGATGAATTCCTGAAAGCTTACCTGATGGAATTTGGTGGGGGAAGAGGATAGATTTAAAAGGCTTGTAATTTAAATTACAAGCCTTACTTTTATAAGATAACTCAATTATTACCAATACCCTCATGAGAAATCGCTTTTTGTTAACGCTATTTGCTGCAATGCTATTTTCAAAACTATTCGCCCAGCAAGCAGAGCCAATAAATTTATATCCTAACGGAATACCTAACAGTAAGCCAACACCAGCTATTTACAAAGAGAAAATGGAAAATGGCGATTGGGTTACTTTGGTAAGTACGCCGCAGCTTACGCCGTTTTTGCCGACTAAAGATAAAGCCAATGGTACGGCTATTGTCATTTGCCCGGGTGGGGGTTATGCAGGTTTGTCGTACGTAAAAGAGGGAATGAAGATTGCCCAACGCTTTAATGAGATTGGGGTAACTGCTTTTTTGTTAAAGTACCGCCTGCCAAGTGATTTGATTATGCAGGACAGGAGTATCGGTCCATTGCAGGATGCACAGCGCGCTATTCAAATAGTGCGTGAAAATGCAGCTAAGTGGAATGTTGATCCCAACAAGATCGGTATTATCGGTTTTTCGGCTGGCGGTCATTTAGCATCAACAGCAGGAACGCACTTTGATAAAGTGGTGATTGAGAATAAAGCCAATATCAGCGTTCGCCCTGATTTTATGGCGCTTATTTATCCTGTTATTACCTTCGGCGAATATACTCATCAGGGGTCAAAAGAAAACCTGGTAGGAAAAAGTGCCAGCCGGCAACAGGTTGACCTTTATTCAAATGAAAAGCAAATTACGGCTAATACCCCACCTGTATTTATTATCCATGCGCAGGATGATGATGTGGTGCCGGTGCAAAACACGCTGATGTTTTACGATGCATTGCTGAAAAATAAAGTAAAAGCCGAAATGCATATTTACCAATCGGGCGGACATGGCTTTGGGCTAAACAACCCCCGTGAAAAACAAGACTGGTTTGCAAGCTTAACCGAATGGATGAAACTTAACGGCTGGGTAAAGTAGTTTAGAAGTAATGTGCCTCTTTGTCATTTCGAGCAAAGTGAGAAATCTATTTCAATAAGATTTTTCGTTATCACTCAAAATGACAGGTTGGCTATCAGCACAGGATCACTCGCTTACGATCTCTAACAACTCATTTAATTCACGCACCTTATCTGTTGAGCCTAATTGTTCATAGGCACTGATCAGGTTGCGTAATATGCGGCGAATAATATCCTGGTTTGAGCAAGGTTCGTAAAACTGGCTTTCGGCTTTTAGGCCAAGCTGTTTTAAAAACATGTCTACATCCCTGCGGCCAAAGATCAGCCCTTTGTTAAAGGCGTTGATATAAAATAGGATACCGCTTTCAAATTCGCTTTCTCTGGTTTCATCAACATAAGCCAATATAAAATGCTGGGGCAGGTTAACGCCGTAAACCGGGATATCCAGCTTTTGCGCAACGGTAGAATAAATAATAGCTAAAGAGATCTGATTGCCCTTTTTTGACTCCAGCACCTGACTGATGTAACTGTTTTGCGGATCCTGGTGACTGGTGGTGTTTCCACTAAAACCATGTATGTTGTAAAATATATGGTTAATCAGTTTCACCTGTTCAACCGGGCTACCCTGGTATTGCATTTGCAGCCATACATCGCGTTTAATGTCCTCTATCTGATTAATGATCTTTTGCTCGTCCAGGTCAGGGTATTGGTATTTGTTGATAGTGAGGGCACCTTGCAATAGATCAAATGCACCACCCTGGTACCATAGCTTTAAGTCGTTTTTAACATTAGTGAATTGTATCTCATGTACCAGATCGGCAATACGTTCTTGCAACAGCGGATCAAAGGCTTCGCCAAAGGCATTCTCTAAATAGTCTATTGCTTCGCTGCCTAATGAAAACAATTTGTCGTGTACGTGGTTGAAAATCTCCTGATCGGGATCGTCTAAAAGTTTTATTAAATAGTTAATTTCTGATGGATCGATCATTGTTGTCTCCCTTTATCTATTTTTACCACCATGTTTAAATGGCAATTTGCTAAAGATTACCTGCAACACCGTATAACTGCAAAAACCAGGCACGGTTTGCATTCTCCTTTCGTTTACCGTTTGGTAGATGATGTAATTTACGATTTCAAGCCAAAAAAAGTATATCCTGAAGTTGAGAATCTGAGAAAACAACTTTTGGCTGACGATAGAAGCATTACCGTTACCGACCTTGGCGCCGGCTCGCATGTGAACAATAACAAGCAAAAGCAAATAAGCCAGATTGCACGCAATGCTTTAAAACCACCTAAATTAGCACAACTGCTGCATCGGCTGGTGGCCGACCTGCAACCCCGTAATATGATAGAGCTGGGCACTTGCCTGGGTATAACATCTTTGTATTTGCAAAAGGCGGCACCACAAGCTAAACTATATACGTTAGAGGGATGCCCCGAAACCGCGAAAGTAGCAAAGCAAGGCTTTGAAGAAGCGGGTGAGAAGGATATCAATCTGATTACAGGCAACTTTAATGATACCTTGCCGGGGTTGATCAATGAGCTGCCGCAGCTTGACTTTGTGTTTATCGACGGTAACCATACCAAACAGGCCACGCTCGACTATTTTAACTGGAGTTTGCCTAAAATACACGAAGGCACATTGATGATATTTGATGATATCTACTGGAGCAAGGGCATGAAAGAAGCCTGGGAGATCATCAAAGCGCACCCGCAGGTGAGTATTACTGTCGATCTTTTTTGGATAGGGTTAGTTTTTTTCAGAAATGGAAAGCCGAAGGAAGATTTTAAAATCAAGTTTTAGAGTGATTTGGAATTAGAGGATGAAAGTAATTAGAGCAGCTTTATTAATTATCGTACTTAGTTCGAACTGTTATGCTGGAAATAGTACCATACCAAAATGGTTTTTACAAACATTTACTTTTTTAAAATTAGAGAAGCAGTTTAGAATCATTGAGTCAAGTAAGCCAGTATTTCTTGAAGCCGATTTTAATGGAGATAAACAAAATGATATAGCTGTACAGGTAATTGATTTAAAAAGTAAAAAGAAGGGTATTATAATTATTGATGGTGGACAAAATAATTACTCCGTTTTTGGTTGTGGAAAAAAGTTTGCCGATGAAATCTTTTCTGACACAAATTGGATTACTGGTTGGAGAATATTTAAAAGTAAATATGCTTATAAACCAATGTTTAACGCCGATGGAGATATAATAGGGAACAAAAAGATAATTTTAAAAAATCCAGCTATTAGCATTTATAACATAGAAGATGGAGATGAAGTTGCTGGTCAAATAATATATTGGAACGGAAATAAATATGTCTCGATCCACCAAGGGGAATAAGCGGCATTTTTAAATCTTAAAATTGCCGCTTATTCAATTTAAAACGATTCCCCAAGGCTTAGATATAAGCCGCTCTGTCTGTTCTCGCCGGGGCGCTTTTCTCCCCATCCATAATCTACGCGCATTGACAGGCCTTTTTGTACATCAAAGAAATAGCGCAGTCCGCCGCCGTAATTAGGTTTAAGGTCGTTAAAACTAAAGCTATTGTTAAACACAGTGCCGGTGCCTGCAAAGCCTACAATACCAATGCGGTCGCTTAAGCGGAAACGTAATTCGGTTTGTCCGGCAATCAAGTTGCGGTCTCGATAACGGCCGTTATAATATCCGCGCATCATTTCGTCGCTGCCCAAAGCTGGGAGCAGGTAAAAAGGCGAGCGCGAGCCTGTAAGATTCTGATCCTGTATATCAACTCCCAATACAAAGCGTTTGCTTAACTGAAAAAATTGGGAATATTCGATATTCAGAAATCCACCACGATAACTGTTATTGCCAAACAAGCCCTGCATCCAGTTAAAGTAACTGGTAATGATCATACCTTTTGTAGTGTACGTATTGTTATTACGCGAATCATAAATAAAGCTTGGCCCTACAAAAATACTGCCGCCACCTTTCGGGTCTTCCAACCTTGGCTCAGTTGTAAAGATGCCACCGGGATCATGGTCGTGAAAGGTATAATTAAAACCTCCGGCTACCACTCCCAGATAAATATTATTGCCCAGGTTTTTGTCGGCTTCAAAGTTTAATTTAAAACGTTTCTGCCCTAATTTATCCTCATTGGCTTTTAGGGTATTATTCCCAATGCCATAGAAATTTGCAGGGAAGTTAATAAAGCTTGCGGCAGCTATGTAGTGCCATTGGTTTTGCGGTGTCCAGTAGCTGGTGCTTAAGCTGGCGCGTTCTTGTCCTTTAGTAGTAATTGTAGCATAACCGAAAACGTTAGATACACGCGTTCCCGGATGCAAAGTGTCGGTATAAAAAGAATAAAGTGCCGAGCCGCCAACCTCTAAGCCTGTTTCAGGAGCAGAGCTAAGTACAGGCAGCAGGAAAAAGCTTGGTCGGTGTGTACTGTCCTTTTCAAAAAGCATGCGGCGTATAAAGCCCGGCAAAAACTTCATTTGCGCCATTGAGGGTACAGCGACTATCAGCAGCAGTAAAAGTGTAAGTATTTTCTTCATGTAACGGTTGACGAACGCAAAGAAAAGGTTTTTGTTGACTTGCGAGGCACATTATTATTTAAGTTGGCAACACCTGACATTGTGTAGACGCAGCATGCAGCATAAAATCCGAAATTGAACACCCGAAATCCGAAATTCTCTATACCTTTGCCCCCGCAATATATTTAGTTGAAAATGAGTACTACAAGAGGCCCGATATCTCAGTTTATTGAGAGAAATTATTTGCATTTTAATGCTGCTGCATTAGTTGATGCAGCTAAAGGATACGAAACCCACCTGCTGGAAGGCGGTAAAATGATGGTTACCCTTGCCGGTGCCATGAGTACTGCCGAACTGGGTATTTCACTTGCTGAAATGATCCGTCAGGGTAAAATTGATATTATCTCATGTACAGGTGCCAACCTTGAAGAGGATATCATGAACCTGGTTGCGCACTCGCATTACAAACGCGTGCCTAACTACCGCGACTTAAGCCCGCAGGATGAATGGGATTTGTTAGAAAACCATTACAACCGTGTAACGGATACCTGTATCCCTGAAGAAGAGGCTTTCCGCCGTTTGCAAAAACACATCCATAAGATATGGAAAGATGCCGACGACAGTGGCGAGCGTTATTTCCCGCACGAGTTTATGTACAAGATATTATTAAGCGGCGAGCTTGAGCAATATTATGAGATCGACCCGAAAAACTCATGGATGCTTGCAGCTGCTGAACGTAATTTGCCAATTGTTGTACCAGGCTGGGAGGACTCTACCATGGGTAACATCTTTGCATCATACGTTATCAAAGGTCAGATAAAAGCTACCACCATGAAAAGCGGTATCGAATACATGGCATGGCTTGCCGACTGGTATGTAAAGAACTCTGAAGGCAAGGGAATAGGCTTTTTCCAGATTGGTGGCGGTATAGCAGGCGATTTTCCCATCTGTGTTGTGCCGATGCTTTACCAGGATATGGAAATGGAAAACATTCCGTTCTGGAGTTATTTCTGCCAGATATCTGATTCAACAACCTCATATGGTTCATACTCAGGCGCTGTGCCAAATGAAAAGATTACCTGGGGTAAGCTTGACGTAAATACGCCTAAGTTTATTGTTGAAAGCGATGCAACTATCGTAGCGCCATTAATTTTTGCCTGGGTACTAAAACAATAATGCGATAATGCAAATTGTAATAGTTACACATTATGCAATTTCTTTAACAGATATATAATAAAAGCCCTCTTATTGTACTTTGAGGGCTTTTTTGTGATTTGTTTAGAACGATTATAAATTAGAGTTTACTGTCATTAATTTGTCAGCGATACTGTAATAAGTTATACTTTTGTGGACTGTAAAAAAGCTTGTCAGCTACATCTATAAGCGCATTACACAAATAAAATAGAAATTATTTAGCACAAATACACTGTATGAGAAATATCTCATTGATTTTTAAACAATTTTCAAGGACGGTTTTGCTGGTTGCGGGTTTCGCTGCTATGGGTTTCACGGCCCATGCGCAGGCAGACGTAGCCAAAGGCGAGGCGATATTCAAAGCGAAGTGTACTGCCTGTCACAAAGTCGATCAAAAATTAGTTGGTCCGGCTTTGGGCCCTGCTATCTCGTCAGAAACTGATGATAAATGGCTAACCAAGTGGATTCAGAACAACCAGGCGCTTATTGCAGCTAAAGACCCTAAAGCTTTAAAGGTTTACAACGACAACAACCAGCAAGGTATGAGCGTGTTCACCGAATTAAGCGATGGTGATGTAGCTAATATTATTGCTTACGTACGCGACGATTACAAAAAATTGCAGGCTGCCCCTGCGGCTGGTGGCGCTAATGGTGCTGCAGCAGCAGACAATGGCCCGAGCAGCGTAATGATCTACGCGCTTGTTGCAGTAATTGTTATCGCGTTTATTGTAATCCTTGTATTAAACAGGGCTATCGGTACGCTTGAGAAATTATTACTTAAAAAACAAGCAGAGCCAATTGAAGAAGAAGCTGAGGAAGAGCCAACTGCAACTGTTGACCGTTTAGCCTTAGCTAAAAAGCTGATCAAAAACAAAAAGCTTGTTTTCTTCGTGGTGGTTTGCGGTACTATTGCATTAGGTGCGTTAAGCTGGGTTACCATGTGGAACACTAACGTTCACCAGGGCTACCAGCCAGAGCAGCCTATCAAATATTCGCACGAGTTACACGCCGGTGTAATGAAGATCAATTGCCAGTACTGCCACAGCGGTGCTTACAAAAGCAAGAATGCTTCTATACCGTCGCTTAACATCTGTATGAACTGTCACAAGGTGGTTAAGACCGAGTCGCCAGAGATCCACAAGATTTATGACGCATTGGGTTATGATCCAGCCACTCAGAAATATGACAGCACTAAAGCTAAACCAATTCAGTGGGTGCGTATACACAACCTGCCAGACTTTGCATACTTTAACCACTCGCAACACACTAAAGTTGCTGGTATTCAGTGCCAGGTTTGTCACGGTCCTATCCAAACCATGAAACAGGTTTACCAGTATTCACCACTTACAATGAAATGGTGTATCCAGTGTCACAAACGTACCGAGGTTAACTACAAGGGCAGCGCTTATTATGATAAGATGATTGAGGTTCACGACCGTATTAAAAACGGCGAGAAAGTAACCGAAGCAGCCCTTGGTGGTTTAGAGTGCGGCAAGTGCCACTATTAATAAATTAAAACTTAGCAATTACAGTTTATATAGCTTAAATGGAAAGCAATAAAAAATACTGGAAAGGTTTAGAAGAACTGAACAAAACACCCGAGTTTGTTGAGAAAAACAAAAACGAGTTTCCTGAACCTATTCCTCTTGAAGATATTTTAGAGGGAGATGGCTTAAAATCCAAAACTCCGCGCCGCGACTTTTTGAAGGCGTTGGGCTTTGGTGTGGGTGCCGTATCACTTGCTGCCTGCCAGAAAGTACCGGTACACAAATCAATCCCATATCTGATCAAACCAGAAGAAGTTACACCTGGGGTAGCTAACTTCTACGTATCAAGCTACGAGGGTAGCGCTATCCTGGTTAAAACCCGCGAAGGCCGCCCGATTAAGATTGAAGGTAACCCTAACGATATTTTTGGTAAAGGTGGCAGCTCATCTTCTGCACAGGCTTCAGTGCTTGATCTTTATGATTCAAGCCGCTTAAAGAACCCAATGCAGGATGGCAGCGAAACTGGCTGGAACCAGCTTGACGCTTACGTTAAAGGCCAACTTGCTGCTATTAAAGCAAGCGGTAAAAAAATCCGCATTGTTTCATCAAGCATCAACAGTCCTTCTACAATTGCTTTGTTAGCTGAGTTTACTGCACAGTATCCTACTACAAAACATATTAATTATGATGCCATTTCTTACACCGGCATTATCCAGGCTAATCAAAACAGTTTTGGTAAAGCAGTATTGCCGCACTACAACTTTGATAAAGCTGATGTAATTGTAAGTTTTGGCGCTGATTTCCTTGGCTCATGGATTTCACATACCGAGTTTAACCGCCAGTATGTAGTTAACCGTGCAGGCAAGTCGCTTGAGTCTAAAAAGATGTCTCGCCATATTCAGTTTGAGGCTGGCCTGAGCATGACAGGTAGTAATGCCGACGTTCGTATGCCGGTTAAACCATCTGAAGAAGGTTTAGCTTTGATCAGCTTATATAATGCTTTAACAGGCACTACTTTACCGGGTTCTAAAAAAGTAAGCGACAGCAATCTTGATAAAGCAATTACACTTGCTGCTAAAGAGTTAATGGCTGCTAAAGGCCGTGCTCTGGTAGTTTGTGGTTCAAACGATGTTGCTACTCAGATCTTAGTTAACGCGATCAACTCTATTTTAGGTAGCTACGGTACTACTATCGATCTTGATAACCCGTCATACCAGTATGCAGGTAACGATGCAGAGTTTGTTGATTTCATTGGTGAAATGAAACGCGGCGAAGTTGGTGCAGTAATTTTCTGGGATACTAACCCTGCTTACGATTACTTCAATGCAAAAGAGTTTAAAGACGCGCTTCACAACGTAAGCCTGCGTATATCTTTCGCACCATATCAGGACGAAACTGCTTCATTGTGTAATATCGTTGCTCCGGCAAGCCATTACCTTGAATCATGGGGTGATGAAAATGCTGCCGAAGGTTATTACACCATTGTACAGCCAACTATTAACCCGGTTTACAACACCCGTCAGCCAGAGCAAACTTTGCTTAACTGGAGCGACAATGCTGTAAAAAGCTACTACACTTATGTACGTAACAACTGGGAGAAAAATATTTTACCTAAAGCAGGCTTAACTGGTACAAGCGGTTGGGAAACCTTACTGCAAACCGGTTTTGTGAAAGGGGCTGCTAAACCAGCAGGCACTTATACTTTCGGCCGCGATCTTAATGCAGTGGTGCAAACCATTGTGAGCCAAAGCGGACAAATGGCTGCTTCCGGCAAAGGTAAATTAGAGCTTTGTATTTATGAAAGCCCTAACATCGGTAACGGTAAAAAAGCAAACAACCCTTGGTTACAGGAATTGCCTGACCCGGTATCAAAAGTTACCTGGGATAACTTCGCAGCTATTGCTATCAAAACTGCTGAAGAATTAGGTTTAGAAGAAGGTGACTGGATCAATATCACTGCAAACGGGTACACTATCGAATTACCTGTATTGTTACAGCCAGGCCAGGCACAGGGTACTATCTCTGTAGCTTTAGGTTACGGTCGTAGTAAAGCTGGTAAGGTAGGGGATAACGTAGGTAAAAACGCTTATCCATTCCAGATCTTCCGTAACGGGACATTCCAGTCTGCAATGGTTGCTGATGTTGCTAAAACCAGCACACTGCGTTACCAATTTGCACAAACACAAACTCACCACTCATACGAAGGACGTAACAGCGTAATTAAAGAAGCTACTTTAAAGCAATACGCTAAAAATCCTGAGTCAGTAGTTGGTAAAGGTGAAGGTAAAGAAGTTTACAGCCTTTGGGACGAGTACCAACGCCCTGCTTATAACTGGGTAATGGCTATCGACCTTAACGCTTGTACCGGTTGCGGTAGCTGCGTTGTGGCTTGTACAGCTGAAAACAACGTTCCGGTTGTAGGCCGCGATGAGGTTCGTAACCGTCGTGAAATGCACTGGATCCGTATAGACCGTTACTATAGCTTTAATGATAAAGGTAAAGTTGTAACCGAAGAACACGAAATCAACAAGTTAGAAGATTTCGATCAGGTTGCAGTTACTTACCAACCAATGCTTTGCCAGCATTGCGACCACGCACCTTGCGAAACTGTATGTCCGGTATTGGCAACAACCCACTCATCAGAGGGTTTAAACCAAATGACTTATAACCGTTGCGTTGGTACACGTTATTGTGCTAACAACTGTCCGTACAAAGTGCGCCGCTTTAACTGGTTCAACTACTGGAACGACTATCGTTTTGAAAACTACATGCAAAATGAATACACTGAGCTTGTATTAAATCCAGATGTTACTACCCGTTTCCGTGGTGTAATGGAGAAATGCAGCATGTGTGCTCAGCGTATCCAGGCTGGTAAATTAAAAGCCAAATTAGAGAAACGCCCTGTAGTTGACGGCGAGATCAAAATGGCTTGTGAGCAGTCTTGCCCAACTAATGCCATTGTATTCGGTAACTTAAATGATCCAAACTCTGCAGTGTCAAAAGCATTAAAGAGCGACAGAACTTACTACGTACTTGAAGAGCTTAACACTCAGCCAGGTATCGGTTATCAGGCAAGAATTAGAAATACAACTGAATTAGAGGCTTAATTTTTACAACAGAGATATAATTATATATGGCATCTCACAGTGAATCAATAATCAGGGAACCGTTAGTAACGGGTAAGAACATCACTTACGGCCGTGTTACTAACGAGGTTTTGTTCCCGGTAGAAAACAAACCCAACAAAGCCTGGTGGATCGGCTTTACTGTAGCCTCAATCGGCGCATGTTTATGGCTGTTCGCCATCAGCATGACATTCTGGTATGGCCTTGGCGAGTGGGGTTTGAATAAAACAGTGGGCTGGGCATGGGATATCACCGGCTTCGTATGGTGGGTAGGTATCGGTCACGCCGGTACGCTGATCTCTGCGGTATTGTTACTGTTCCGTCAAAACTGGCGTAACTCAATTAACCGTGCAGCAGAAGCGATGACCATCTTTGCGGTTATCTGTGCAGCAACCTACATCGTAGCGCACATGGGCCGTCCGTGGTTAGCTTATTACTGTTTACCTCTTCCAAACCAGTATGGTTCTTTATGGGTAAACTGGAACTCGGCACTGATGATGGACGTGTTCGCGATCTCTACTTACTTCTCGGTATCATTAGTTTTCTGGTATACCGGTTTATTACCAGATATCGCAGCTATCCGTGACCGTGCTAAAGGCCTTCGCCAAAAAATTTACTCTGTACTTTCATTCGGCTGGACAGGTTCAGTAAAAACCTGGCAGCGTTTTGAAACTGTATCATTAATATTAGCAGGTATCTCTACTCCGCTGGTACTTTCGGTACACACCATTGTATCATTTGACTTTGCTACCTCATTAGAACCAGGATGGCACACTACCATCTTCCCGCCATACTTCGTTGCGGGTGCGATCTTCTCAGGTTTCGCAATGGTACAAACCCTGTTACTGGTTGTACGCAAGGTATTAGGTTTAGAGAATTACATTACCATGTTCCACATTGAAGCCATGAACAAGATTATCCTTGTTACCGGTTCAATTGTAGGTGTGGCTTATTTAACCGAGTTCTTTATCGCATGGTACTCTGGAGGCGAATATGAGCAGTATACTTTCTTAAACCGTTTCATCGGTCCATACTGGTGGGCAGGTTGTATGATGTATGGCTGTAACATCCTGATGACGCAGCTGATGTGGTTCAGAAAAGTTAGGATAAACATCCCGATCTCATGGGCGTTGTCAATCATCGTGAACATCGGTATGTGGTTCGAGCGTTTTGTAATTATCGTTACTTCTCTTCACCGCGACTTCGTTCCTTCAAGCTGGGCTATGTTCTACCCAACCTGGGTTGACGTATCAGTGTTCATCGGTTCAATCGGTATCTTCTTTACCTTGTTCTTATTGTTCATCCGTGTATTGCCATCAGTGGCTATCGCTGAGGTGAAACTATTGCTTAAATCATCAAGCGAGCAGGCTAAGAAAGAACAAATTGAGCATGGTCACCTTGATCCTGAACAAGTAGAGTTCTATAAACAATCATTAACTAAATTCGACAGCGTTGAGCTTGCCGACTACGATAAAGTATAACCATGAGCAGCACTAAAATGATATTGGGTCTGTTTGATGACCCGGATGAAATGATGCACGGGATAGATCTACTGCAAAAAAACAGTGTGCCGATCTATGATGTGTATACTCCTATGCCTATCCACGGTATTGAGGATAAATTAGGTGTTAAAGAATCACGTTTAGGCTACGCAGCATTTTGCTTTGGATGTT
This sequence comes from Mucilaginibacter sp. KACC 22063, assembly GCF_028736115.1. NCBI lineage: Bacteria > Pseudomonadati > Bacteroidota > Sphingobacteriia > Sphingobacteriales > Sphingobacteriaceae > Mucilaginibacter > Mucilaginibacter florum. The sequence continues at coordinate 989,301 of NZ_CP117877.1, forward strand.
TAGGCGGAAGCATCATCTTCAGTTTGGTTTACTATACGTTAGTACATGACTGGCCGATGAATATAGGTGGCAAACCACACTTCGCTATTCCTGACTTTGTTCCTTTCACTTTCGAATGGACCATCCTTTGGACAGCGTTTGGTATGACACTTTCCTTCTTCTTTGCATCGCACCTTTTCCCCGGCCGTACACCACGTGTGATGGACCTGCGTGCAACCGACGACCGCTTTGTAGTGGCAATTGACGCAAAAGGCAACGTGCCTCATGATGACATTACCAGAATCTTACAAGAGGCTGGTGCAGTAGAAATTAAGCATAACGACAGAAAATATGTTAGCTATGAATAAATTTAGAGTATTAGGTGCTTCGGCGATAGCTATTGTTGCTGCCATTTGCGTTACCTCGTGTAAAGATAAAGCGAGTACCGGATGGGAGTATGCACCTAATATGTACGAACATATCGCTTACGACCCGGATCAAAAAAATCCAAACTTTAAAGACGGCAAAACCGCTCAGGTTCCTCCTGCAGGTACTATCCCGGTTGGTTTTACCCGTTTTGACTATCCAAACACTAAAGATGGTTACACACAGGCAGGTGCCGAAGTAGCTAACCCGCTGGCAAATAATAAAGCGAACTTTGAAGAGGGCAAGGTATTATTCCTGCACTTCTGTTCACCATGCCACGGCGAAAACGGCCAGGGTGATGGTTTAGTTACCCAGCACGGTTACCCACCGCCGCCATCATACTCTAAAGGACAATCATCTCGTGGTGGTGCAATGAAAGATCTTACAGACGGTAAAATATACCATACTATTACTTACGGTGTAAACGCGATGGGTTCATACGCATCACAATTAGCTCCTGAAGAACGCTGGAAGGTCGTTTTATATATTCACCATTTACAAACCTTATAAGATTTTAGATTAATGAAAACTGAATATAGTTTTGACGAACGTTTCGAGTTTGCAGGTAGGGCAAAAACCTGGAGCCTCATCGCTATAGTTATAGGTGTAATTGGCATACTATACGGCTTTTTCCTTGACCATGGTGATCTGGGCGTACAACGTACCTTCTCAAACTTGCTTTTAATGAGCTATTACTTTGTGTGTGTATGTATTTGCGGCGCATTCTTTATAGCTTATAATTATCTTGCTCAAGCTGGCTGGCAGGCTGGTATATCAAGAATTCCACAGGCATTTATCAAAGTGCTTCCTGTAGCTGCAGTAATATTTGTTTTAGTAGCTGCTGCCGGTTTATTCACTACACATAAAGTAGTTGAAGAAGGCCATACTGTTGAAGCACCTTATTTATATGCACACTGGGCCACTAAAGGTTTAACTACCGTGGGCAGCGAAAACTATGACCCTATCATTGCCGGTAAGTCATCTTTACTCAACCCAAGCGCTTATTTCCTTGTAGTAGTTGTTTTATTGGCAGCTTATACAATTGTAGGCCGTATGCTGGTTAAGAACTCAGAAGCTGAAGACGTGGTTGGCGGTATGCGTAACTACAAAAGAAACTTCAATGCATCTTGTGTATTCATCGCCATTTTTGGTTTCACGTTCCCAATATTTGCTTTCGATGGCATCATGTCATTAGAGGCACACTGGTTCTCAACCATGTTTGGCTGGTATAACCTTGCTGCGTTACACGTGTCTGGTTTAGCAGTTATCGCTTTAACATTAATATTTTTAATTGAAAAAGGCAACTTTGGCTGGGTTAACGAAAACCACGTTCACACGTTAGGTAAACTGATCTTCGGTTTCTCTATCTTCTGGACTTATGTTTGGTTTGCACAGTTCTTCTTAACCTGGTATGCAAATATCCCGGAAGAGGCTGCTTACTTCTACAAACGCTGGGAGCCTGAATATAAATGGTGGTTCTGGTTAAACATCGTACTTAACTTTGTTGCTCCATTATTTGTATTGATGTCCCGCGATTCAAAACGTTACTTCAAAACAATGAAGGTGGCTTGTATCATCATCATCATCGGCCACTGGTTAGATTACTACCTGATGATTATGCCTGGAACTATTCCTCCGCATGATACTGCATTTCCTTTCGGTGTTGAAGAAATTGCTATATTCCTTGGTTTCGCTGGTTTGTTCAGCTTCCTGATGCTTACTGCTTTAAGCAAAGCTAAGTCTCTGGTGCCTACCAAACACCCATTCCTGGAAGAGAGCCTTCATCATCACATATAATATTGTTAAATTTGTAACTCAATTGGGAATACCAAATCGATCTATAAAATGCGATTCATAAATCTGATAAAAAATAATAAAGTACTATCACTGTTCAGCATGCTGATGCTATCCGGAACCTCAATGGTGATGGCGCAGGCTACCAGCTCAAACAGTACAGCTACTGCCAATGGCGACAGTTCGGCGCAGCAGGCAGGCATGTGGACCTCTGTGGGTTACTACGTGTTGCTGTTTTTGGTAGCATGTTTTGTGGTGGGTATCATAGGTAAAATACTTCGTGTATATGACCTTACCCTGCAAATGCAACGCAAAAAAGGCATCAACTGGAACCAGATCATGGCAATAATGTTCCTGGTATTCCTGATAGCAGGTTTAGCAGGTGTATATTATTCGTTTACTGTACAAGGCAGCATGATTTTACCAGAAGCTGCATCTGAGCACGGTAAAACACTTGATACCATGTTCTGGACTACATTTGGTATTACTGTAGTAGTTTTTATCAGTACTCAGATCCTGTTATTCACTTTTGCTTTCGTTTATCGCCAGTCTGAGAAACGTAAAGCATACTATATTCCGCATGACAACACCATTGAAAAAATATGGACAGTTGCACCGGCTATCGTACTTACAGTACTGGTAATCTTCGGTTTCTTTACCTGGAGAAAAATTACTAATACAGTTGATGCTAAAGGCGAGGTTGCTTCTATCAATGTTGATCTTACAGGCCATCAGTTTGCATGGGAAATCCGTTACCCTGGAAAAGATGGTAAGTTAGGTATCAAAAATTACAGACTTGTTAGCGGCAGCAACAAGCTTGGTGTTGATTTTAAAGATCGTAACAGTATGGATGATTTAACTGCTGATACTTTGGTATTACCGGTTAATAAATCTATTAAACTTAATATCATTGCGCAGGACGTTATTCATAGCGTTTATATGCCAAACTTCCGTCTGCAAATGAACGCAGTACCAGGGATGCCAACTTACTTTAAGTTTAAACCTACAATTACAACTGCTGAAATGCGCAATAAACTTGACGATGCAACTTTTGAGTATCGCTTGTATTGCAACAAAATTTGTGGTGGCGGTCACTACAATATGCAGAAAGTAGTACGCGTTGTAACTGAAGCAGAATATCAGGATTGGCTGTCTCAGCAAAAACCATATCTGAATGATCAACTTAAAAAAGAGTTGAAATTTGCAGATGCAGGTCAGCAAAAAGGCGGAAAAGAAAATAGGTTAGCATTAAATAATTAATTCAGGAGCTATTATGTCAACATTAGCAGTTCACGATCATCACGGGGTAGAACACCATGACCACGATCACGGACACCACCATAAAGAAACTTTTTTAACGAAATACGTATTTAGCCAGGATCACAAGATGATCGCTAAACAATTCCTGATCACAGGTATTGTTATGGCAGTTATCGCGATGATCTTATCTATCCTTTTCCGTATTCAGCTTGCATATCCGGATAAAAGCTTCCCTTTTCTGGAAACTCTTTTAGGCCGTTTTGCACCGGGCGGACGTTTAGATTCTAACTTCTATCTTTCGTTAGTAACCATTCATGGTACCATCATGGTATTCTTCGTACTAACTGCAGGCTTGAGCGGTACTTTCAGTAACCTGCTTATTCCATTACAGTTAGGTGTACGTGATATGGCCTCACCATTTATGAACATGCTTTCTTACTGGTTATTCTTTATTGCCAGCGTAATCATGTTAGGTTCGTTTATGGTTGAAAAGGGCCCTGCTGGTCCGGGTTGGACAATCTACCCGCCGCTATCTGCATTGCCTAAAGCAATGCCGGGTTCTGGTATGGGTATGACCTTATGGTTAACCAGTATGGTACTTTTCGTAGCCTCTCAGTTAATGGGTGGTATCAACTATGTAAGTACAATATTAAACATGCGTACTAAAGGTATGGACCTTTGGAAAATGCCTTTAACTATCTGGGCATTCTTCCTTACCGCTATCCTTGGTATTCTTGCATTCCCTGTATTAGTTGCAGGTGTGGTATTATTGATTTTTGACCGTAGCTTCGGTACAAGCTTCTACTTATCTGAAATTGTTGTACAAGGACAGGTAATGAGCTACGAAGGCGGTAGCCCGATATTATTCCAGCACTTATTCTGGTTCCTTGGTCACCCGGAAGTATACATCGTAATTATGCCTGCGATGGGTATCGCATCAGAAGTTATGGCAGTAAACAGCCGTAAACCTATCTTCGGTTACCACGCAATGGTTTATTCACTGATCGGTATTACTGTACTATCATTCATCGTATGGGGACACCACATGTTTGTGACGGGTATGAATCCGTTCCTGGGCGGGGTGTTCATGATCACGACGTTGATTATTGCGGTACCATCGGCAGTAAAAACATTTAACTGGTTGGCTACATTGTGGCGAGGTAATATTCGTTTTACGCCGGCAATGATGTTTGCTATTGGTTTAGTATCATTCTTCATCTCAGGTGGTATCACTGGTATCTTCTTAGGTAACGCAGCGCTTGACATCAACTTGCACGATACTTATTTCGTAGTAGCTCACTTCCACCTGGTAATGGGTTCTGCAGCTATCTTCGGTATGCTTGCAGGTGTTTATCACTGGTTCCCTAAAATGTTTGGCCGTATGATGGATCCTAAATTGGGTTACCTGCACTTCTGGTTAACATTTATCGGTGCTTACCTGGTGTTCTTCCCAATGCACTTTATGGGTCTTGATGGTGTGCCTCGTCGTTACTACTCATTCACTGAAATTGAGTCGCTTAAACGTTGGGTATCTGTAAATACATTTATCACATGGGCTGCTATTATGGCTGCAGTTGCTCAGGTAGCATTTCTGTTCAACTTTATTTACTCGATCTTCTTCGGTAAAAAGGCTACTCAAAACCCTTGGGATGCTACAACATTAGAGTGGACTACACCTATTGAGCGTATCCACGGTAACTGGCCGGGCGAAATCCCAACTGTATACCGTTGGCCATATGACTATAGCAAACCTGGTCATGATACAGACTTCATTCCGCAAACTACTCCTTATTCTCAAACCATGAGCTCAAACGTACCTCATGACTTTGAAGATAACGATGCTGGTTTACTGGCACATAAAGAGTGGTTAGCTACTCAAAAAACAAACGAAGAAGTAAAATAATAACCGACTTAAATAGTCTAATATAATTAGGGTATCTGCTCCGTAAACATTTACCGGACGGATACCCTAAGTTTTTAAAATAAGTTAATGAGCAAATTGTCGCAACGGAAAACTTTTAAAAGAATCAACCGCCTTGCCATTATTTCGCTTTTTCTTGTCATATTAGCCGGAGGCGTAGTGCGCAGTTCGGGATCCGGAATGGGATGCCCCGATTGGCCTAAGTGTTTTGGCAGGTATATACCACCAACCGATGCTTCTCAACTGCCTAAAGATTTCAAGCAGAAATACGTAGAGAGACGTATTAAAAAGAACCAACGCTTTGCCAAAACACTTGATGCTTTAGGCTACCATGCCGAAGCGCAACGCATACGCGAAGACAAATCCATTTTGGTTGCTGAGGATTTTAATGCCGTAAACACCTGGACTGAATATATTAACAGGCTGGTTGGAGTGGTATCAGGAATACTTATGCTACTCGCCGTATGGTTTTCATTCAGCTATTGGAGCGATGTTAGGCGTATCCCGATCTTAAGTATATTCAATTTACTGCTGATCGTTTATCAGGCATGGTTAGGTTCTTTAGTGGTATCAACTAATTTAACAAGTTGGGTTGTTACCGTGCATATGCTCGTTGCATTAGCCATATTGGCCATCAGTATGTATACCTATCACCTGGCACTTACGTTTGGCAGGTTACCGGCTAAGCCGAAAGGCATCATCAATGTACTCACGCTGCTATCACTGATTGTAAGTATTATCCAGATTGTCATTGGTACCGAAGTACGGGAAAATGTAGATGCAGCAGCTAATCGCCTACAAGGTTATCGTGAAGACTGGATCAATAACGCTGGCGTATCATTAGATATACACCGTACGCTGGCTATAGCAGTGGTAGTGCTTAACGTAATGTTGTATGGTTTGATCCGTAAGAATTACGACAGGCACTCAAAGCAGCAACAATTAATGAGTTTTACGTTCCTGATGATTATGCTGCAAATAGTTACAGGTATTGTTTTAACCTATTGGGCTTTACCGCCGATAGCACAGGGGGCGCATATCTTAATTGCAAGCCTGGTGTTCGGTGCACAGTTTTACCTGCTGCTTAATATCCATCGTTCGTTTACATTAAAGGAGGGCTCGAGTTTTGAAGTTTAAGGATTTTGTACAACTGGTTAAACTCAGGCTTAACTTCATGGTGGTACTGTCTGCCTCTATCTCTTTTTTAATAGGCAGCAAGGTAAACGGCAGCATCAACTGGATTAACTGGGTGATGCTGATCATCGGTGGTTTTCTGGTTACCGGGGCTGCAAATACATTTAACGAGATTATAGAGCGCGATTTGGACCGTATGATGAAACGTACATCAGACCGGCCTTTACCATCAGGTCGCATGACGAGCGGACAGGCGCTGGTAATTGGCCTGTTTATGGGAATATGCGGTACCTATCTGTTAGGCAAGCTTAACCTGCTTACAGGTTTCCTCTCCGTATTCTCTATTATACTTTATGCCTTTGCATATACGCCGCTGAAGCGTAAATCGCCTATAGCCGTTTTAGTAGGGGCAATACCTGGCGCATTGCCACCATTAATTGGTTATGTGGCAGCACACCCGCGTATAGATGAAATTGCTTTGATCTTATTCGGGATACAATTTATGTGGCAGCTGCCGCATTTCTGGGCAATAGCCTGGGTGCTTGATGATGATTATAAGTTAGCGGGTTTCAGGCTTTTACCTACCGGAAAACGTGATTTAATAAGTGCAATTGTTACCTTTGTATGTACATTAATATTATTACCGGTTAGCCTGTTGCCAACTATTTATCATTACGGCGGCTACTATGTGGGTGGTGTATCATTGGTTTGCAGTCTGTTGTTCTTATTCCAGGCATTTAACCTGATGCGTACACGCGAAATACCTGCCGCACGCCAGCTAATGTTTGGCTCGTTTTTATACCTGCCGATAGTGCAGTTAATGTTTTTGTTTGATTTTATCGGAAAAGTGAAATGATGGCGCAATTACAACAAGAAAAAGAAAGACTTAACCTTGCACCTAAAAAGTTTAACCTGTGGATATTCCTGTTCACATCGTTTATGCTTTTTATGGCTTTTACCAGTGGTTTCATTGTATACACCGGTATGGGCAAGGGACACGAATTAAATATACAATTACCAAACCTGTTTATTTACAGCACAGCAGTTATCCTGCTTAGCAGCGCAACCATGTTTATGGCTACTAAAGCCGCTAAGGGATTACAGTTTACAAAACAACGCGCTTTTTTATGGGCAACCATGATTTTAGGCGTTATATTTTTTGTATTGCAGGTGTTTGCATGGGGACAATTGGTAGACATGAGGGCATTTTTGATTAACCCTAACGCTTCTATCAGCTTTGTTTATGTAATGACAGGCGCACATTTGCTACACATTTTTGCGGGTTTGGTGTTATTGATAAACAGCCTGCGCAAAAGCTACAGAAGCACACCGCAGGTAATGAATGTATATAGTATGGATATCTCTTCTATATTTTGGCATTTTGTCGATATTATATGGATTTATCTCTATGTTTTTTTACTTTTGAACCAACGTTAATAACAATCTCTAATTAGTACACATGAGTACAGCAGTAACACAAATTGACGAAGTAAAAACCACGCCTTGGGCCGGAGGCCGTTCACCATTTTCGGTTGAATATGGTAAAATAATGATGTGGTTTTTCCTGCTATCTGACGCATTTACCTTTTCGTCATTATTAATTGCTTATGGCGCATTACGTTTTAGCTCAAACGTATGGCCGGCGGCTGATCTGATTTTCCAATCAGTACCAGGTACATCTATTTCACATGGTGCGCCACTGGTGTTTGTAGGTATCATGACATTTATCCTCATTGCCAGCTCTGTAACTATGGTGCTTGGTGTTGAAGCAGGCCATCGAGGCGATAGAAAGGCTGTAGCTGGCTGGCTTGTTGCTACTGTTATTGGCGGTTTCATGTTCCTGGGTTGCCAGGCTTTAGAGTGGACGCACTTACACAGCGAAGGTTTCTGGTGGGGAAGTATCCCTAAAGAACTTGGTGAATATTTCCATGGTAAAGAAGTATCAGCTACTTATACACAACAGTTTGCCAACCTGTTCTTTACCATTACAGGTTTCCACGGTTTCCACGTATTCAGTGGTGTGATCATCAATATCATTATTCTTGTAAACGTACTTAAAGGTACTTATGAGAAACGTGGCAGCTATCTGATGGTTGAAAAAGTAGGCCTTTACTGGCACTTTGTAGACCTTGTATGGGTATTCGTATTTACCTTCTTCTATTTAGTTTAACCTTATAACTGATTAAATATATATGTCAGCAGAACCGACACACGCTCATGAACATGGCGAAGAACATGCTTCAATGACCAAGAAAAAAATATGGCAGGTAGCGTTAATTTTAACGCTGATTACCGCTGTAGAATTTATGGTAGCTTTAGTACTGGTACCACATAACGTAATTCCATTACATGTAGCTAACCCTATATATATCGTTTTAACTTTAGCTAAGGCATTTTATATCGTAGCTTACTTTATGCACTTAAAGTTCGAAAAAGTAGGTTTAGTATATTCAATTGTAGTTCCCGTGATTTTTATTGTCGGCTTGATCCTGGTGCTTACTAATGAGAGCCACCACTGGGTTGATCTGAGAATAATCTAATGAGCAAAGCTACAAGCATTATAAAAAAAATTTTGATCCTGGTACTCATATTAGCAGTACCGGGATTTTTATATTATTTACTTACCGTAGGCGGTAAAAACAGGTACAAACCATTGCCCTTTTTCGGGCCTAAAGTGGTAGCTCAAACCGGACACAAGTTTCATGGTAAGTACATTCCTGATACCATATATCACAAGATTCCAGATTTTAAACTGACTGATCAGGATGGTAAGGAAGTTACGCTTAAAAGTTTCGACAATACCATTTTTGTAGCAGGATTTTTCTATTCGCACTGTCCTGACCTTTGCAGTAAAGTGAATGCTAACCTGGATACGCTTGTAAAAGGCTATGCTAAAAACCGGATGGTTCACTTTGTGTCCATTACCATTGATCCGGAGCGCGATTCACCTGCAGTGCTAAAAGCTTATGCCGGCAAATTTGCATCAACGGCCAAATGGCAGTTTTTAACCGGGGATACTTCAACCATTTACAATCTGGCCTCTAAAGGTTTCATGCTTAATGCAGTGCACATGGGTAACAATCAATTTGTGCTTGATGATAAGCTGGTATTGATAGATCAGGAAAAGCGGATAAGAGGATATTATTCGGGCTCGTCAGTTGCAGACATGACCCGCCTGAATGATGAGATAAAAGTTCAGATAGCCGAAGAACTGAGAAAAATTAAAGCCCCTGAATTATAACATGAACGATAAACTCATTTTCAGGCTGGTAGCAGCCATTTCGATATTTGTATTTGCGGTAGTGGTATTACTTAACCGGCATATCATTCCGGCACCAGCTGCTATACCTTCGTTTATTTACTTTTTTCCGAAGCTTAACGCCATCCTTAACGGAACTTGTAGCGTATTGCTTTTGATTTCGCTTTACTTCATCCGTAAAGGGAATGTCACTATGCACAAGCGGATAAATATTTTAACGTTTTGTTTGTCTGCACTGTTCCTGGTTTCTTATATCTTCTTTCACTGGATAGCTCCTGAAACCATTTATGGTGACCTTGACCACAACGGTAAATTATCTGCAATGGAATTGGCTGCGGTAGGCAATGTGCGTACTATTTATTTAATTATACTCACCTCGCACATTATACTTGCCGCAGGTGTTTTACCTTTAATACTACTTAGTTTTTACCGTGGCTTACAAATGCAGGTAGCCAAGCATAAGAAATTGGTAAGATGGACGTTCCCTATATGGTTTTACGTTACTGTGACCGGCGTTATTGTGTATCTGCTAATTTCGCCTTACTATAATTTTTAAGTAATTTGTATCATGAAGCACCTGAAATTATTTATTGTTTTGCTGTTTGTAGGTTTAAGCCTGTTACAGGTTAAGCAGGCAAAAGCGCAATGTGCCATGTGTACTGCAACCGTTGATGCTAACTCAAAAAGCAATGAAAACAAAACGAATGGCCTTAATAACGGCATTCTGTTTTTATTGGCTGCCCCGTACCTGGCAGTAGCAGTTGGCGGATACATCTGGTATAAAAAATACCGCCGTAAAGACGTTGAGCTGAATATGCGCAACGAAAAGATACACCTGAATTAATGAAGCAGCGTGAGCTGCAAACAATACTTATCTTATGGCACAAACGCCTCAATTTAAAGCATTAGTACAAGGCAAGTGCCCGCGTTGTCGCCGTGGCAGAATGTTTGTCGGTCAGGTATATGGCATAGGTACCAATAAAATGAATGATAGCTGCCCACATTGCGGCTTTCATTTTGAAATTGAGCCGGGCTATTTTTATGCAGCCATGTATGTAAGTTATGCGCTTAACGTTGCCGAGTCGGTTACGTTAGGATTGGCTACCTATATTTTAACAGGCAACACTACTTCACCCTGGCTTTATCTGATCGTTATTTTAGGCGGATGCTTTTTACTGGCCCCCTTTAATTACCGATACTCACGTATTATATTGTTATATTGGCTCTCGCCAAAAGTACATTATCAGCCACATCTGGATACCGATGATAGTCCAACACACTCTTGATTTTATTAAAGATGTTACCCTGAATAATAACCGCGATTGGTTTCAGGATAACAAACAGCGATATGAACAGGCCCGTGAAAATGTAATTGAATTTACAGCCGCTATGATCAATGAGCTTGGCAAAACCGATGCGGGTGTTACAGCTATTGATCCTAAAAAGGCAGTTAAGCGCATTTACCGCGATATCCGTTTCAGCAAAGACAAAACACCTTATAAAGATCATTTCGGTATTGGCCTTTCACCCGTAGGTGCCAGTACAGATACCACCGGTTACTATGTGCATATTAAACCTGATGGTGGCTCTTTTGCCGGAGGCGGTTACTGGCAGCCATTGCCCGAACATATTAAAGCCATAAGGCAAGAGATTGACTACAATGGTGCCGAGTTGAAAGGGATTGTGGATGATAAGGCATTTGTAAAACTGTTCGGTGATTTCAGAAACGGAAACAGCCTTAAAGTACTGCCTAAAGGCTACAGCGGTGATCATGAAGATATCGCATTGCTAAAACTGAAAGACTTTGTGGCCATGCGCGATCTTAAAGATGCTGATCTGCTTAAAGCAGATAGCCACAAAACAGTGGCTGGCATCCTTGCTAAAATATACCCGCTGAACGTATTTCTTAACAACGCTATTGCTTAATTACTAATTCCAAATGAAAATCAAATATCTGATCGTCGCCGTGTTATTAATTGCAGGCGTTAGTTCATGTAAAGTATTATCAAACAAGGCCTATAATGCGCTTGTTGCAGAACGAGATTCTTTATCAACCCGTACTACCAGCTTAGAGGCGCAGGTTGCGCAGCTGCAAGCAGATACGGCACGTATTCACCGCGCAATAGCCGATCTGAAGGGACAATACAATGCCCTGAATGATAACTATGCCCAGGCTAATAAAAAACTGGATAAAACTAACTCGCGCGTAAGCGAACTTTCAAGCGATCTGCAGAAACGCGAAGCCCGCTTAAAAGAAGTGGAAGATATATTGAAACGCCGTGACGAGGCAACAAACGCTTTAAAGGCAAAATTGCAGCAGGCTTTGTTGGGCTTTCAGCAAAGTGGCTTAACGGTAGATATCAGAAATGGTAAAGTATATGTGTCGCTTGCGGATAAACTGCTTTTCCCTTCCGGCAGTATCAATATTGACGACAAAGGTAAAGCAGCCTTAAAACAACTGGCTTTGGTATTAAATAAAGAGCCTGACATTAACATTGCCGTAGAAGGACATACAGACACTAAAAAGGTAATTAATTTAGGCCAGATCAAAGATAACTGGGACCTGAGCGTTTTACGTGCTACATCGGTAACACGTTATTTAACCGAGACTGAAAATGTGGATCCGAAACGTTTAACGGCAACAGGTAAAGGACAGTTTCAGCCAATTGATCCGGGTACTACACCTGATGCGCTGGCCAAAAACAGGCGTATCGAAATTGTGTTAACACCTAAGTTAGACGAGTTGTATAATTTGATTACTAAGTAATAATTAAATGTCATTGCGAGGAGCCTTTAAGGCGACGTGGCAATCTCAAGTAATAAACCTAAGGTGTGCGATTGCCACGCTGACGCTCGCAATGACAACAATACTTAGACCATGAAAAAAACGTATGCCATTATATCTGATATCCACGGTAATCTGCAGGCGCTGCTTGCGGTAATGAAGGATATCAAGACAAGGGAGATTGAAACTATTATTAACCTGGGCGACCATTTTTACGGTCCTATGGAACCGGAAGGCGTTGCGGAGATCATTCGTGAAAACCCGATGATCTGCATTAGCGGTAATACAGACCGTGCCATTTTAGAAAGCCTTGAACGCGACGGCATGAAGTCGCATAAGCCGGAAATGGAGCGTGTAAAAGGCGAATTGCAAGCCCGCAGTATCGAATGGCTTAAAACCTTGCCCAATACTACTACCATAGATGATGTTTTTTTCGCATGCCACGGCACACCCGAAAGCGACAACGAATATTTACTTGAGCTGGTAAATGATAAAGGTGTGTTTGTTTACAATGACGATGACCTGATAGAGAAAACGAAAAGTATTAAAGAGCGCATCATCTTATGTGGGCACTCGCATGTAAACAGGCTTGTATATCTTACCAACAATAAAATAATCCTTAACCCCGGAAGCGTAGGCCTGCCAGCCTATTTGGGTTCTGAAAAATACCAGTACCGTTTTGCCATGGAATCTATGACGCCGCATGCAAAGTATGCTATTGTAAAAGTAGATGGCGAACATGTCAACATCGAGCAGATAAACGTAGCGTATGATTGGAACCGTGCATCATCCGTAGCTCGCAGCAATGGTAATAACAACTGGGCACAGTTCCTGTTAACCGGCCGCATGCCTAAAGACCTGCGTGTTGATTAGTTCTTCGGCTGTTTCTTAAATATTGCGTACGAAGATTTGATGTATGTGTTAAGATCGTACTCGTTCATCTTTTTAATGTTTTTGTAAGTAGGGCGATACCTGTCCATAAATTGTTGCAGAGAATCACCTTTAAGTGGAACAAGGAATGTAATCCGCTGCTTTGTAAACAGGTGGTCTACATAGTCGGTTTCCTCATTTTTAAGCAGCACTTTTTGCAGGTGCGTAGTATTTTGCTTTTTACTCGATAATAGGCTTGCCACCTGCAATAAATTTATACTTGCCAACGCTGTGGTATTGTTAAATGTATTTGCATAATTATACGGGATGTACTTAGTACTAGCCTTCGGTATAAACATGTCGCTTACTGTACTGCCCCGGTAATTAAAAACACGCGCAAAAGCCTTACGGTTGCTGATGGAATCTGCGGCATAATTACGCGTTGCTTTTACCGTGACTTCGTTCAATACCACTGATAGCGGCTGGAGTCTTATTGTGTCAGGTAGCATGCTGCTGAATGCAAGCTTGTAGGATTTATAGCCATCATGCGATATTACCGCTGTGTCTCCCTTATGAATATTTGATATAGAAAACCTGCCGTTAACATCAGTATATCTTGCCGAGTTGGGATAAACAACCAGTGCTTCCGGTACGGGCAGTTTAGTTGCAGAATTCACAACAACAGCACTAAACCTTTGCGCAAATAGCTGTAAAGGTAGTACCAGAAATAAAGTGATGGAGGTCAGTTTCATGACCTAAAATAGGCATATGAAAGTTAACTGTAACGGATTTAACAAATATTAACAATCAGGTAGTTAGGACTGCGGCGGCTTAAACCGAGGCTTAAAACCAAGCTTAGGTGCAACAGGTGGTTCTGGTGATGATTGGTCTCTATCTTTGGCTTCCGGAGCGTTACCTGAAGAAGATTCCTGTTTGTTTTCAATAGGTTCTTGCTCGTCTTTTTTAGTAGTGGTAACACCTGCTTTGAACCTCGGCTTGAAACCTAATTTGGCAGGAGCAGGGAGGCCTTCCTCTTCTCTACTCTTATCTTGCTTTTTACTTTCAACAATCTCTTGTGGTGTAAAATGCTGATCTGTACGCTCGGGGCTGCCAACATCTTCCTGTGTTTGTTCTTTCTCTTTTTCAAATTCAGGTTTTACCTGGTTAATGTCTGCATCAGGATTCTGTTTCAAGATATCTGCTTGTTCAGTTGCTGCCTGGTTTACATCGGGTGTAACTGTAGCGCTGTCTTTTATACCTAACTCATGCGGAGGAACGTTTGGCGATTTTGTAACGCCAGCCTTAAACCTGGGCTTAAAACCAGTGGGTGCTTTTGGTGCTTCGGTAGGTTTTTCAGCTGTCGGCTCTTCTGCAGGCTTTTCCTCTGTTTTTGCAGTTTCTTCTTTTTTTGATGAAGTAACTCCGGCTTTAAATCGCGGAGTAAACCCTTTAGGTGCAGCAGTAGGCGGAGTATCATTTACTGGCTTCTCTTCAGGAGCAGTAATTTCTTCTTTTGGTGTTTCTGCTTGCGGCTTGGCAATTGTTGCGCCTGCACGAAAACGGGATGTAAACCCGGCTTTCTTTTCTTTATCTAAAATAGGGTCGGCTAATGATTCGGCAACGGCTTGTTCTGCCAATTGATTTTCTATAACCACTTTTTCAGCTTTAACTTCAGGCGGAAGTGGGTATAAACGCCTAAGGCTATTGAACCAGTATTTTTTGGTATGGTCAAAGCTTTTTTCGCCCATTAACTCGTAATGTTCTTTAAATTCGGCAAAAAGGCCGCTGTCGCCTTTTGAAAGGGCATCAAGGCTAATCTTTTTCTTTTTTAAAAACTCTTCGAAAGTCATGAGGCAATCAGTTGATTAGCTAATACTTCAATTTGCTAATACTGTTCAATAATGGCAAATTAACTAAATTGACAAATCAAACCCAAGTTTGTTCCACCGGATGCCATTTGCGGTTTGCGTCCAGTCATTACGCTCATCTTCATTCGCATCGCGTAGTGCAGGAAAGAATGCGAGCGGAAATACCTGCTGTTTACTATCCGGATGCTCAACAAGCAGCATATCATCCTGAAAGGAGACCTTAATGTTTTGCTGTTGCTTACGTGAGGTAAATAGTGGCATTTGATTTCGGGTTTCGGATTTACAAAATTTCGGATTTGATCCGAATAAGAAAAGATTGCCACGCTTCGCCAGCAATGACAATCTATCGTTTATCTTGACTCCTGCTTAATTCTTGTTCGGGTGCTTACTCCGCCATGTTATGATAAACTGCCTGAACGTCATCGTCCTCCTCCAGTCTATCAATTAGCTTAAGGGCATCTGCAGCCTGCTCTTCAGTTACATCAACAGTTGAAAGCGGGATACGCTCCAATTTTGCTGATTTTACTTCGATACCCATCTCTTCAAGAGTTTTCTGCATTTTGCCGAAATCCTCAAATGCGGCGTGAATAACTGCAACGTCTTTTCCTTCCTCGTCGCTTTCTAAAAAAAGATCTTCCAAACCGGCGTCTATCAATTCAAACTCCAGTTCTTCCAGATCACGTTCACCCGGATCAAAACGGAAGATTGATTTACGGCTGAAAATAAAATCAAGCGAACCTGTTTTACCTAATGTGCCGCCAACTTTTGTAAAGTAGCTGCGCACGTTGGCCACTGTACGGTTGGTGTTATCTGTAGCAGTTTCAACCAATATGGCTACACCATGCGGCGCATAACCTTCGTATACCAGTTCTTCGTAATCCTTTTCGTCCTTGCTTGATGCACGCTTAATGGCAGCTTCAACACGGTCTTTAGGCATGTTTACCGCTTTGGCGTTTTGCATAGCCGTACGCAGGCGCGAGTTAGCTTCAGGATTTGGCCCGCCGTCTTTAACAGCCATTACAATCTCTTTCCCTAAGCGGGTGAATTGTACGGCCATTTTAGCCCAGCGCTTAAACTTTCTTTCTTTACGGAATTCAAATGCTCTTCCCATAGTAATTTATCGTGATAACACTGATTATTGATGATTATACCGGTTCAACAATAAAAACAGGCTTACTAAGCCTGCTAATAAACCGGACTACAATATTACTCAGTGTATTTTATAAGTCAATAACTTAATCGCAAATAACTACTTCAGAACGGCTAAATTGTTCAGCATGGCATCAACCATTTTTTCAAGATTGTATTCCAGCTGCCAATTCCAGTCTTTTTGAGCGTAGCTGTCATCTATTGATTTAGGCCAGCTATCGGCAATGGCCTGCCGCGGGTCGTTATCGCTGTAGTTAATCGTAAATTCAGGGATATGTTTTTTTATTTCTGCCGCCAGTTGTTCAGGAGTGAAACTGATACCACCCAGGTTATAGCTGGAGCGGATGGTAATATTTTCGGCAGGAGCATCCATCAGGCTAAGGGTTGCACGTATAGCATCATCCATATACATCATTGGCAATGCGGTTTGTGCCGATAAGAAACTCGTGTAGGTTTTATGCTTCAAAGCCTCGTGGAATATATGTACCGCATAGTCGGTAGTACCACCGCCGGGTGCAGCTTTCCAGCTGATCAGCCCCGGGTAACGTATGCTGCGCACATCAAGGCCGTGTTTTGCATGATAATATTCGCACCAGCGTTCGCCTGCCAGTTTACTAAAACCATAAACCGTGTTAGGGTCCATTACACAATACTGAGGCGTATTTTGCTGCGGCGAGTGCGGGCCGAACACAGCAATAGAGCTTGGCCAGAAAACTTTGCTTGTTTTAAATTCAACTGCGAGGTCGAGTACGGAAATAAGTCCGTTCATGTTCAGGTCCCAGGCAAGTTTTGGTTTTTGCTCGCCTACTGCCGATAGGATGGCAGCTAAAAGGTAAACCTGGTCGGGCTGATATTTTTCGAAGACCTGGCGCAGGTTTGCCGGGTCAAGTACGTTCACTATCTCGAACGGACCTGAATCCCTGATGGCTTCTGTTGCGTTATTAATATCCGAAGCAATAACTTGTTCTGCTCCGTGAATATCCCTTAATGCCATAACCAGTTCAGTACCGATCTGGCCGTTAGCGCCTATCACTAAAATATTTTTGCCCATGCAATATGTTGATGGTGCAAATTTAAAAATTAAGTGCAAAAGCTGAATATGCGTTTGAAATTTTCATATCGAGCTATAATGGCTTGATTACCTACTTATATAGTCGTGATTTTCAATGAAATTTTGCATCTTTGGAATTCAGGTTTTATTTAAAAATAATTTAAAAATGAAAGTCGCAGTTGTAGGTGCTACAGGATTAGTAGGCACCAAAATGTTGCAGGTTCTATCAGAACGCAACTTCCCAGTTACAGAATTGATTCCGGTTGCTTCAGAAAAAAGTGTAGGTAAAGAAGTTACTTATAAGGGTAAGCAATATAAGATTGTTTCTGTTGAGGACGCGATTAAGCAAAAGCCTGATATTGCTATTTTCTCTGCCGGCGGAAGCACTTCTTTAGAGCAGGCCCCTAAATTTGCTGAGGTAGGTACAACCGTTATTGATAATTCATCGGCATGGCGTATGGACCCAACTAAAAAGCTGGTTGTGCCCGAAGTGAATGCGAATGTATTAACTCCAGAGGATAAAATTATTGCCAATCCTAACTGTTCTACTATACAAATGGTGGTTGCTTTAAAACCACTGCATGATCGTTATAAAATCAAACGTGTGGTAGTATCAACTTACCAGTCGGTAACTGGTACTGGTGTAAAAGCGGTTGACCAGTTATTTAACGAACGTAAAGGCATTGAAGGGCCTAAAGCATATCCATATCAAATTGACTTGAACGTATTGCCACAAATCGACGTATTTACCGAGAACGGCTATACTAAAGAAGAGATGAAGATGGTGAAGGAAACCAACAAAATTATGGGTGACGACAACATCCGTGTTACGGCTACTACGGTACGTATCCCGGTAATGGGCGGCCATTCAGAATCAGTAAATATTGAGTTTGAGCAGGATTTTGACCTTGCGGAACTACGTGATATTTTAAGCAAAGCTCCGGGAGTGGTTGTGGTTGACGATGTTGCTAATTTAAAATATCCGATGCCGCTTGATGCACACGATAAAGACGAAGTTTTTGTTGGACGGCTTCGCCGCGATGAAAGCCAGCCTAATACTTTAAACGCATGGATCGTATCTGATAACCTGCGTAAAGGTGCGGCTACTAATGCTGTGCAAATTGCAGAATACCTGGTGGCTAACCACTTGGTTGGGCAGACTGTAGAAGCGTAGTTGAGCGTATTGCCATTCTGAGCTTGTCGAAGAATCGGAGTTTCGATTTCGGACTTAGAATAAATAAAAAAATAAGTAACGTCATTGCGAGGTACGAAGCAATCTCTTATAAGCAGAATATATCTGTAAATTTGTGATTGCTTTGTGAATTGCAATGACGTTTTGAATATAACACGTTTGTAAATGATCTCCTTCAGTCACCGTGTATTTCTGGAAGTAGCTGCCAACCTGAGCTTTTCAAAAGCAGCGCAAGTGCTTTTTGTTACGCAGCCTGCTATCAGCAAGCATGTCAAGGCTATGGAAGATCAGTATAAATTGCCGCTGTTTGAACGTAAGGGCAACAGCATTATACTTACCGATGCCGGGAAAAAGTTATACGAATATCTGTTACAGGCAACGGAGATCGAACGTAAAATAGAATACGATCTGTCTGTATTAAGCAACCTTTCTCATGCTTCGGGCAGTTTGCGTTTAGGGGCCAGTACCACCATCGCCTTGTATATATTGCCACGCATATTGTCAGGATTTCAGCAAAAGTACCAGCATGTAGATGTGCAACTGGTTAACCGCAATTCGGAGTATGTGCTAAATGCATTGCTTACGCACGAGGTTGATTTGGGTATCATAGAGGTTGATAACAAGCTGACTACAGTTTCTTATTATCCTTTTATGAGTGATGAGGTAATACCGGTATGTTCGTCTAACAGTCCGCTGGCTGGTAAACAGCTTACATTGAAGCAACTGCAAAAAACGCCATTAGCGCTACGCGAGCGCGGCTCCGGAACGCTTAACGCTTTACTGAAAGCATTGGCTGGCCATCATATTATGCCTGCCGATCTATCTATCAAAATACGCTTAGGTGGTACAGAGGCATTAAAGAACTTTCTGTTAGCCGACCAATGCCTGGGCTTTATGCCAAGGCCTTCTATCACCCGGCAGCTTGCAGAAGGTGATTTGGTTGAGGTGCCTGTAGAAGGCCTAAAAATTACCCGCGATTTCTATTTCATTCGCCGCAAAGGCACAGAAGATTACGGCCTTACCAGCAATTTTATTGACTATGCGCTGGATTATCAAAAAGCTTCAAAAATCTAAAACATTAGCCAGTTGGTGCTGTAGTTTAATTATCAAGTTAAACAGATAATTAACAGTTAAAAGCTAATACAATGGCACGTTTAGAGAACAAGAAAGTAGCAATACTTACCGAAGAAGGATTTGAGCAGGTTGAATTAACCGAGCCAAAAAAAGCGCTGGAAGAAGCTGGTGCAACAGTACATGTTATTTCGCCTAAAACAGGCAGCATTAAAGCATGGGATAAAGATCACTGGGGCATTGAGATCACCGTTGATAAACAACTAAGCGATGTTAACCCTGATGATTATGATGCATTGATGTTACCGGGCGGTGTATTAAACCCTGATAAATTGCGCCAGGATAAAGAAGCAGTATCATTTGTAGCCACATTTTTAGAAGAAGGCAAACCGGTGGCGGCTATTTGCCACGGCCCGCAAATGCTGATTGAAACAGGTTTGATCAAAGGCCGCACTTTAACATCTTTCCCATCATTACATACCGATCTGGTAAACGCAGGTGCAAACTGGGTTGATCAGGAAGTGGTTACAGATAATGGTTTGGTAACAAGCCGCAAACCGGATGATATCCCTGCCTTTAATCAGAAAATGATTGAAGAAATTGCAGAGGGTGTGCATGCTGAGTAATTGCCCCACTAAAAATATCGAACACTGAATTTCCAATTAAGAACTTTGGAGTAATTAATATTCGATGTTCATGATTTAATATTCGGTGTTCGATATTCTTCTTCCTTCCTATCTTTGCACATGCCTCAACAAAAAGCCTTAATTATTGGTGCCGGTATAGCCGGAATTGCAACTTCCATTCGGCTTGTGCTAAAAGGCTACCGGGTTGAAGTTTTTGAGGCTAATACTTACCCAGGTGGTAAGCTCACTTCTTTTGAGCAAGACGGTTACCGGTTTGATGCCGGCCCAAGCTTATTTACCATGCCACAGTATGTTGATGAGCTATTCAAGTTAGCCGGTAAAGATCCACGGGCGCATTTCAATTACCAAAAACTGGAGACGGTTTGTCAGTATTTTTACGAGGATGGTACAAGCTTAACTGCTTATGCCGAAGAAGATCAATTAGCAAAATCTGTAGCTGATGCTACCTCAGAACCAGAAAATAGTATTCGACGCTTTCTGCAATACAGCAAACGAATTTACGATGTGACCAATCACGTATTTCTTGAAAAATCATTACATCGTTTAAGAACCTATTTCAATCTTAAAACTTCCTTATCGGTATTAAGGCTTTTCCAGATTGATGCCTTGCGCACCATGAACAACGCCAATCAAAGCTTTTTCAAGGATAAGCGTATGGTGCAGTTCTTTAATCGGTATGCAACCTATAATGGGTCAAACCCATATAGAGCCCCGGCAACCCTAAACGTAATTCCTCATTTGGAGCAGCATTATGGTGCATGGTTTCCGCAAGGCGGTATGCAGGCGATTACTGATAGCCTGGTTAGCCTGGCCGAATCTTTAGGCGTAAAGTTTCATTACCAATCGCCGGTAGAGGAAATATTGCTTAAAGGTAGGCGAGCAGTTGGTGTTCAAGTGAATGGCGAGATTATGAAGGGAGACATTTTGGTATCTAACATGGATGTTTGGTTCACGTACAAAAAGCTGTTAAGTAATCAGCAAAAGCTTCATCCGCGCAAAATATTACAGCAGGAGCGAAGCAGCTCTGCATTAATATTTTACTGGGGAATTAAAAAAAGCTTCCCGAAACTCGATCTTCATAACATCTTCTTCAGTGCAGACTATCGGGAAGAGTTTAGTCAGATCTGGCAGCAAAAAACAATTGGTAATGACCCTACGGTATATGTGAACATCAGTTCTAAATATAAACAAGACGATGCACCCGAAGGACAAGAAAATTGGTTCGTCATGATTAACGTTCCTGCAAACAGCGGACAGGATTGGGACGTTTTGATTGAAGAAGCCAGGCAAAATATCATCAGTAAGCTAAGCCGTTTGTTAAAGGAAGATGTAGCTGCATTGATAACCTGCGAAAGTATATTGGATCCGCGAAGCATAGAGGGAAAAACATCATCGTACCAGGGTTCGCTTTATGGTACCAGCTCAAACAATAGGTTCGCGGCATTTTTACGCCATGCAAACCGGTCGAACAAAGTTAAAAACCTTTATTTCTGTGGGGGGAGTGTCCATCCCGGAGGCGGAATACCTCTGGCATTGCTCTCGGCAAAAATTGTGAGTGAATGGGTATAACAGAGTCCAGAAATGAGAGGCCAGAGACGAGAAACCAGTGATGAGAATCTTATATTTCAATTCTTATTTTTTGCATCTAAGCCTTATCTTGCCTCTCCATGATTGAGCCTAAGAAAAACACTCTGATTGCTTCGTTTTTTCACCGCTATATACTGCGTATCGTTAAAAAAAACTTTCAGGCTGTTAATTTTAATCAGGTGAATATTAATGCGGACAAGTCGGTGCTTTTGCTGCCTAATCATTATAGCTGGTGGGACGGCTTTTTGATATATTATTTAAACGCGGTGTACTTAAAAAAGAAGTTCCATGTGATGATACTGGAGCAAACAGGTAAAAAATTCTTTTTTATGAAATATCTGGGGGCTTATACGGTCAATAAAGGCTCAAAAGATGTAATTACCTCACTTGAATACACCGCAAAGCTTTTACAAGACCCCCAAAACCTGGTGCTCATCTTTCCACAGGGGACATTGTATTCAAATTTTACGGATGATATTAAATTTCAAAATGGATTATCGCGGGTAATAAAACAGGCAGCGGGTGCATTTCAAACCCTTTTTGCTGTAAGCTTTATGGAAACATTACAGTACAAAAAGCCTTTGGTAAATATTAACTTGCAGCTGCATGCAGATCACGTTATGGACATGGAAACTTTAAAGAAAAGTTTTCAGGAGTATTATAGTCAGTGCAAACTTGCACAAGGTAAAATCGTTGTATAAAGGTGGTTATTCTTCTTTCTGTCATCTTCTTTTTCATCATCCTCCGTTTCGCGGTTACACTATTCAACTTTGTATCAAATCCAAAGCTGCGCCGTGTTACCAAAAGGTATGATGACAAAGTTTCCATCTTAATCCCCGCACGTAATGAGGCAGGAAGAATATTAAACCTGCTGGAATCTATAGCAGAACAGGAATACAGCAATTACGAGGTGATCATTCTTGATGACAATTCGGAGGATCATACTTATGAATTGTGCAATGATTTTGCAGCGAGCCATGAGAAGTTTAGAGTTATCAAAGGGCAGCAGCTTCCTAAAGGCTGGCTTGGGAAAAACTACGCCTGCTACCAGTTAGCAAGACTGGCAACAGGTAAGTATTTGTTGTTTCTGGATGCTGACGAAGAAATTGAAAACGGACTTATCAATAGTTCTGTACACCGCATGCACGTAAATAACCTGGCTTTGCTTAGCTTATTCACCGACCAGGTAATGGTAACCTTTGGCGAGAAAGTGGTAGTGCCGTTAATGCATTATATACTGCTTAACCTGTTACCAATACGGCTGATTTATTTATCTAAAAATCCTGCATTTTCTGCTGCAAGTGGACAATTCATGATGTTTGATGCTGCGGAATATCACCATCGCCAATGGCACGAAATGGTTAAAGACAAGGTGGTAGAAGATATCGAAATTATGCGGCAGGTAAAAACCAATAGGTTAAAAGGCGAAGCAATTTTAGCCAATGGCATGATCAGTTGCCGCATGTACAATAGCTACAATGAAGCCATTGAAGGCTTTAGCAAAAACTTTCTGGCACCGTTTAATTACAGCATCCCTGGCTTTATGCTTTATATACTGTTGCTGATAGGTGGCCCTTTGATTGTAATTGCTACTTTGAATCTGCAATTAATATTTTTTATGTGCGGTATTATTGTTTTAGGCCGTACCATGATCTCATTTTTATCAGGGCAAAGCGACAGGATTAATACCTTCCTGCATCCGCTGCAAATGTTAAGCCTCGTGGTTATTGCCGTTAGCGCTATACAAAAACAACTTACTAAAACCAATACATGGAAAGGCCGGCGCGTTTAAATAAAAATATTGCAATAGCAATTATCGTATTATTTCATGCAGTAGGGTTGTTCGGGCTAATGATGCCTGCATTCCAATCGTCTTTTTTGAGGATAGTTCCATTTCACTTATTGCTGATGTTCGTGGTGATTCTATTAAGTCATGATAGCCCTAATGCCAAATTTATAAGCTTTGCGTTAATTGTTTATCTGCTTGGTTTTATTGCAGAATGGGTTGGCGTGCATAAAAACTGGATCTTTGGCAATTATAATTATGGTAAAACATTGGGCGTAAAGTTGTGGGATATCCCTTTAACTATTGGGCTTAATTGGTTTATGCTGGTTTATGCAGCAGGGGTTACCATGCAATATAGCACCTTAAAAAATAAATGGCTGCGTATCATTCTGGGTTCAATCTTATTGGTGCTGCTCGATTTTTTGATCGAACCGGTAGCCATGCGGTTTGATTACTGGCAATGGTTAGATAATATCGTTCCTCTTAAAAACTACCTGGGCTGGTTTGCAGTAGGTGCCTTGATGCTATTTCTGTTCGAGCAGTTTAAATTTAAAAAACAAATCTGGGTAGCTCCGCTGTTATTGGCAGTACAGTTTTTATTTTTTCTGATACTGGCTAATACTGACGTAGCCATGTAATACAATTATCAACTTTTGCAGTAACTTTGCATTATGGGCGAATATAATTTGCAAGTGACTATAGACCAGGATTCTGGTTTTTGCTTTGGTGTTGTTTATGCAATTGACATGGCCGAAGAAATACTTGGAGAACAAGGCTATTTATATTGCCTGGGCGATATTGTGCATAACGATGAAGAAGTGGAGCGCCTTAAAGCAAAAGGTTTGCGCATTATAGATCATGAGCAACTGAAGGAACTGCGCAACGAAAAGGTGTTGATTCGTGCCCACGGTGAAGCGCCGGAAACTTACAGGATGGCACTTGAAAATAATATTATGCTGATCGATGCTTCATGCCCGGTAGTGCTAAAACTGCAAAACCGTATTAAAACATCGCATGATGGTCAGGAGAAGATATTAATTTTCGGTAAGCATGGCCACGCTGAAGTAATAGGCTTACAAGGTCAAACCAACAACGAAGCATTGGTATTCCAGGATTTAGCCGAGTTAGATGGTGTTGAATTGCCGTCTAAGTTTACGCTCTATAGCCAGACCACCAAAAGCACCGATAAATTTTACGCTATTAAGAATGAACTGTTAGGCCGGGGCTACGAGGTAAAAGCAAATGATACCATCTGCCGCCAGGTATCAAACCGTGATAAGGACCTCAATAAATTTGTTGTCCAGTTTGATAAGATCGTCTTTGTGTCGGGCAAAAAATCCTCTAACGGTAAGGTATTATTTGAAGTTTGTAAGAAGCATAACCCCAATACCTATTTCATTTCGTCAGTAGAAGAATTGCATCCGGAAATGTTTAGCCCTAACGATACTGTAGGCATTGCAGGGGCAACATCAACACCAATGTGGCTAATGCAAAACGTTAAAGATGCTTTAGAAAAGTATTAGCGGCTAGTCTCCCCCCTAAATAAATAAAATTTACGCTGCAATTTACTGTCTTTTAATTGGTATGAGTGATATAAATTATCAGGTAAGGCCTTCATCATTTAAATCATCAGGGGTAATCGTTGCAATTATTGTGATCGGCTGTTGGATGGTATCTACTATATTGCTAATGCGCTGGCATTTTAGCTGGTCTAATCCACTGGTATATCTGTGTATATTATTGCAGATGCACTTGTATACCGGGTTATTTATCACTGCGCATGATGCCATGCATGGCACGGTATCACCAAATCCAGCCGTAAACAAAGCTATAGGTTATATTACTACATTTCTTTATGCAGCGTTCTGGTATCCTAAACTGTTAAAAAAGCATCACATGCACCACAGGCATGTACATACTGCCGATGACCCGGATTATCATGAAGGTAAATTCTGGTCATGGTATATCAGGTTTATACGTAATTATCTTTCTATATGGCAGGTGGTGTTTATGGCCGCTTTATTTAATGTGCTTAAGATATGGGTTCCGCAGCAAAACCTGTTGCTATTTTGGGTAGCACCATCATTGCTAAGTACGCTGCAACTATTTTATTTTGGTACTTACCAGCCGCATAAAGGTGAGCACGATAACCTGCATCAGTCGCGCACGCAAAGTAAGAACCATTTAGCGGCATTTTTCAGCTGCTACTTCTTTGGCTATCATTATGAACATCATGCCTCGCCGGGTACCCCGTGGTGGAGGTTGTGGAGAATGAAGTAAAGGGAAGGTTCAAGAGTCAAAAATCAGGATCAAGAGGTAATAGAAAATAATGTGATGGAGTAATTACACTCGATTGATACTCCCGCGCTTTAAACCACAATACTTTATATTATTTTTGCACTTCAATTATGGCTAAAAAAGGAATATTACTGGTAAACTTAGGCACACCAGACAGCCCCTCAACGGCTGATGTACGTAAATATTTAGGCGAATTTTTAATGGATGGGCGGGTGATTGATGTTAACCCGGTATTACGCACTTTTTTGGTTAAGGGTATCATCGTCCCTTTCCGCAGCCCTAAATCAGCCAAGCTTTATAAAGAGATCTGGTCTGAGCAAACAGGTTCGCCCTTGTTATACTACAGTATTCTTCAGCAAAAACTTTTGCAGGAAAAACTTGGCAACGGTTACCATGTCGAACTGGCTATGCGTTACCAAAGCCCCTCAATAGAAGAAGCATTAGACAGATTGAAAAAAGGTTTGGTTGAAAGCATACAGGTGATACCGCTTTTCCCTCAGTATGCCTCAGCAAGTACAGGTTCGGTTATTGAAAAGGTAATGAACCTGGTTAAGGAGTGGCAAACCATACCTGATATATCGTTTGTAAACTCATTCCACAATCATCCTTTGATGATTAAAAACTTTGCCGAGAACAGCAAAAAGTATGGGCACGAGAATTATGACCATGTGCTGTTCAGCTTTCACGGCTTGCCACAGCGCCAACTGATCAAATGCGACCATACGGGCAAGTATTGCCAAAAAGTGGAAGGCTGCTGCAATACCTTAAACGATGTCAATAAATTCTGCTACTCGGCTCAATCACATGATACGGCACACCTGATAGCTAAAGAATTAGGCTTACCAAAAGAAAAATATACCATCTGTTTCCAGTCGCGTTTAGGTAACGATCCCTGGGTGCAACCTTACACCAGCGAGATCATTACTAAGCTCGCTGCCGAAGGCAAAAAGAGACTATTGGTATTTTGCCCTGCGTTTGTTGCTGATTGCCTTGAAACCGTTTATGAGGTTACAGAAGAATATGGCAGCGAGTTTAAACATCTGGGTGGCGAGCATGTACAACTGGTGGAAAGCCTTAACGATTCGCCTTTGTTTATCGACCTTTTAGAGGACCTGGTAATCAATAAATAAGCAGCTAACCAATCTTATTTAAAATAGCAGCCGTAGCGCCGGTATTTTCCTGCACGTATTGTTTGATCTTTTTTGAGGCAAGCTCGCGGTAAGTAGTGTCGTTGATGAAAAGATCTGCTGCGTTATTAAGTGCTTCCTGATTGTTGATGCTGATGCCAGCTTTAAGCGCTATAAGATCGCGGGCTTCTTTAAACTTCTGGTATTTTGGTCCGAAAATAACGGGCAGGCCAAAAGCTGCTGCTTCGAGCGTATTATGTATACCTACGCCAAAGCCGCCACCTATATAGGCAATCTCTCCGTATTGATACAAAGAAGATAGCATACCAATATTATCTATTACCAACACCTGGTTTTTGCTGGCCAACTGCTCGTTAGCAGATAACGTTGAAAAGCGTATGGTTCGATCTGATGGCAGCAGTTTTATAAGGGATTCTATTTTATCCTCACCAACTTCATGCGGAGCAAAGATGAATTTCCATTGCGGATATCTATTAATTAAAGCGGCGAGTAATTGTTCATCCTGAGGCCAGGTACTACCTGCAATAAACACCGGGTAATTATTTTTAAATAAATGAATAAGCGGTAATTCATTCGGATGGTTAGCGTTCGCCCACACACGATCAAAGCGTGTATCTCCATTTACAGTTACATTATTAAAGCCTATGCTGCCCAGTAATGATTTTGAGTTTTCGTCCTGCACAAAAAAATGGTTGACCATGCCGAGCATTTGCCTGTACAGGCTGCCGTACCATTTAAAAAATATCTGATCCTGTCTGAAAATACTGGAGATCATATATACAGGAATATCTTTTTTATGCAGCACATTGAAGAAATGATACCAGTACTCATACTTGGTAAATATGGCCATTTGCGGCTTTATCGTATTGATGAATTCAGCAGCATTTGTAGCGGTGTCAAGCGGGAGGTAGTAAACAGCATCGGCAAGCGGTGTGTTTTTCCTGATCTCATACCCCGATGGAGAGAAAAAAGTAATCACAACAGGCACACCGGGTTTGCGCTTTTTTATCGCTTCCACTACCGGCCTTCCCTGCTCAAATTCGCCAAGCGATGCAAAATGAAACCATATGCTGTTATCTTGGTTTTGGATAAGCTGTTGCTTCCTGCCGGCTATCCACAAGGCCGCTTTTTTGTTAAAATTGGCAACCAGACGGATAGCTAAAAAGTATAATTGTATGGCGGTGTTATATAAGAGCAGCATTAAAATGAATTACTTATCTTCGCAAGCAAAAGTAATAATTGATACAATTCAATTGCTACAAGTTTACCTGTCATAACAATTATAATGAAAAAGATTCTGGTAACCGGCGGTTTGGGTTTTATTGGCTCGCATACCGTTGTAGAACTGGTGAATGCCGGTTATGAGCCTGTGATAGTGGATAACCTATCAAACTCGAACATTAAAATTTTAGATCAGCTAACCCATATCATTGGCCGTAGGCCGATATTTCATGAGCTTGATCTTTGCATAGAAAGTGATGTAACCAGCCTGGCTGCTTCTGAGCCGGATGTTATGGGGATCATTCATTTTGCTGCATCAAAAGCAGTAGGCGAATCAGTTGAACTTCCTTTGAAATATTACCGTAACAATTTTTACTCGCTTATTAATATACTCAATGCTTATTATGGTAAGCCGTTAAATTTTGTGTTTTCATCAAGCTGTACGGTTTATGGCCAGCCAGACCAGTTGCCGGTTACGGAAAATGCACCGGTTAAACCCGCAGAATCACCTTATGGTAACACCAAGCAGGTTGCCGAAGAAATTTTGCGCGATATGGTGGCATCGGGTAGTAAATATAAAGTGATCTCGTTACGCTACTTTAACCCCGTTGGTGCGCACGAGACAGCTTTAATTGGTGAATTGCCATTAGGGGTGCCTCAAAATCTGGTGCCATATATCACGCAAACAGCAATTGGCATGCGCGAAAAGGTTACTGTTTATGGCGATACTTATAACACACCCGATGGTAGTGCCATCCGCGATTATATACACGTAGTAGATTTGGCCAAAGCGCACGTTGCTGCACTTAAACTAATGGAGAAAGATGAATTTTCAGGATACGATGTGTTTAACTTAGGTACAGGAAAAGGCAATTCTGTGTTAGAAGTGATTCATGCTTTTGAAGAAACTACCGGTGTTAAGTTACCTTATGTAATTGGCCCTGCACGCGCTGGCGATGTTGAACAGGTATGGGGCGATGTGACCAAATCAACAGAAGTACTTGGCTGGACAGCTGAACTTGACATTAATTCAATGATGGCTTCTGCCTGGGAATGGCAGAAATATATTAGCCAGAATCCCTTATAATTATCTATTGCTATGAAGAAGATCATCATAACAGGTGGCGCTGGTTTTATCGGTTCGCATGTGGTGCGCCGCTTTGTTAAAAATCATCCAGAATACCAGATTATCAACCTGGATAAACTGACTTATGCAGGTAACCTGGCTAACCTGAAAGATATTGAGAACGAGCCTAATTATAAATTTGTAAAAGGAGATATTGTTGACGCTGCCTTTATTCAGAATCTTTTTGATACTGAGCAGCCGGATGCCGTAATTCACCTGGCAGCCGAATCTCACGTTGACCGTTCTATTGTAAACCCACTGGAGTTTGTAATGACTAATGTAATTGGTACGGTTAATTTACTGAACGCAGCCCGCAATACCTGGAAGGGTAAATATGATCAAACCCGTTTTTATCATGTTTCAACCGATGAGGTTTACGGTACTTTGGGTGAGGAAGGCATGTTTACCGAAGAAACTGCTTATGATCCGCATTCTCCATATTCAGCCTCTAAGGCAAGCTCAGATCACTTTGTAAGAGCCTACCAGGATACTTACGGAATGAATACGGTTATTTCTAATTGCTCAAACAATTACGGATCATTTCATTTTCCTGAGAAATTAATTCCGCTGGCTATCCACAATATAAAACAAAATAAACCAGTTCCCGTATACGGTAAAGGTGAGAACGTACGTGATTGGTTGTGGGTAGAGGATCATGCAAGGGCCATAGAGTTAATTTTCCACAAAGCAGAAGCTGGCACTACTTATAATATTGGCGGCCATAATGAGTGGAAAAATATTGACCTGATCCGTTTGCTTTGCAGTATACTTGATAAAAAGCTGGGACGTGCAGAAGGTGAATCAGCAAAACTGATCACTTTTGTTACCGACCGTGCAGGGCATGATCTGAGATACGCCATCGACGCTACAAAATTAAAGAATGAGTTAGGCTGGACACCAAGCGTAACATTTGAAGAGGGTTTGGAGAAGACTGTAGACTGGTTTTTAGCAAATGAAGAATGGCTTAATGATGTAACATCCGGCCATTATCAGCAATATTACCAGGAGCAGTATGCTAACAGGTAGTTATGTTTGGTTTTTTTAAGAAGAAGGAAAAGAAAGAAGTTGGGGAAATAGAGTTTGACTACAGCGAAATTGTAGTTGATATGCACTCGCATGTACTGCCCGGCATTGATGACGGTGCAGAAACTGTAGAAGATTCTATTGTACTGATCAGGAAGATGATGGAGCTGGGAATAAAAAAAATTATTGCCACCCCACATGTCATGATCGATTACTACCGTAACACACCCGAAAGTGTTAATGGTGCGCTTAACCTGCTGAAAGAAAAACTAAAACAAGAGCAGATCAGCATAGATGTCTTTGCAGCTGCAGAGCATTACTTTGACGAAAGTTTTGAAGACCGTATTGCCAACCGTCAGTTTTTAACGATGGGCGATGATTATGTGCTTTTCGAGCTTTCATTTGCTAACAAGCCGCCTAATGTTATTGAGATTATTCAAAAAATGACAGTTGCGGGTTATAAACCAATTCTGGCGCATCCTGAACGTTATAGCTATCTGAGTATTGAAGAAGCTGCCAACATCCGCGAATGGGGATGCCTGTTGCAGCTTAACACGATATCCCTTACAGGTTATTACGGCGCACATATTAAACAGGCTGCCGAGAAATTGATTGATGCAGGCCTGGTAGACCTGATCTCGAGTGACATGCACCACCCACGCCATGCACACGCTTTTGAGAAGGCTTTACGCGAGCCTTATTTTAAAAAGCTTGTAAAAAGCGGGGTATTAAAAAACAAGACATTGTTTGAGCTATAAATAAGAAGGGCAGCTTTTCGCTGCCCTTCTTATTTATATAATTATTCGTATCGTAAGGCCTCAACCGGATCAAGCCGTGATGCTTTTTTCGCCGGGTAAAAACCGGATGCCAGTCCGATAAAGGTACAGATGAAGAGTGCCACCATTAGCCATAACCACGGCACCACAAAATGCCCGCTGATTTGAATGGCTATGAGGTTACCTACTGCCATACCTAATATAATACCGCCTATACAGCCAATAATACAAATCACGATAGCTTCTATCAAAAACTGTTTACGTATAATAGCCGGTGTAGCGCCTATGGCTTTACGTACACCTATCTCGCGGGTACGTTCGGTAACAGAAACCAGCATAATATTCATTAAGCCAATAGCTGCACCTAAAAGCGTAATAATGCCTACGGCAAATCCTGCAACGGTTATACCGGCCAGCTGACCAGCTAACTGCTGCTGTATAGAATCGCTGCGGGTGATTTCAAAGTTGTCATCCTGGCCTATGCGCAGTCCCCTGATATTGCGGAATGCAGCGGTAGCCTCGCCTATAGTACCTTCTAATGCGCCCGGGTTATTCACCATTACGCCGATGGTAAAAGAGGGATTAGGGTTGGTGGTAATCTGCTTGGCTTTAAATACCGGAATGATACAAACCTTGTCGCCACCAAAACCTGCGCTTGAGCCTTTGGGCGTAAGCAAACCTACAATACGGTATTTATTTGAACCAATAAGCACCAGCTTATTTATGGGATCGCTGTTTTTAAAAAGGCGTTGTTTGATCTCGTCGCCAATGATCACCACGTTTGATCCGTGCTCAACCTCTGATGATGAAAAGTTACGGCCTGCTGCTAATTTATAACCCCCGGTTAGCAGGTAATTCTCGTCAGCGCCCAATACAGATATATTGGGGTTGGTTTTTACATCGCCATATTTGGCAATGGCCGCAAAAGAAGCGTATGAATTAATAGAGATTAAAACAGGTAATTTAAAGGTGTTTTTAAAGCGGACAGCTTCGTCATAACGTATAGCCTTGTAATATTTACGCTGACCACCGTTGCCAAATACAATGCCCGAACCGCGGTTACGGATGGTGAAAGAATTGGCACCCATACTGGCAAAGGCATCATTAGTATATTGTTTAATACCCTCTATAGCGGTAAGTATACCCACCAGGGCCATAATGCCTATCGCTATAATAAGTGCAGTGAGCGATGTACGCAACCGGTTCCCGCTGATAGATTGCAGGGCAATAGCCACATTTTCTTTGAAACTGGTTTGTACAGGCATGCTATAAAGTTAAAAATATTTGGGATTTAGACACCGGTATGTTTCGCTTTGTTACACAGGTTTGGGTATATTCTTTAAAGAAACTTATTAAAATCTAATTACGTATAAAAGTAAACTACTAACTGACTTATTTTACTGAAACCAAATCTTATCCAATGAAAAAGCTTTTCTTTTCAATTGCTTTATTCCTGTTTGTATTAAATGCTTCGGCTCAACAGGTAACTCAGGCAAAAACTAATGATAATATTACTGTTGTTGATTCTTCGGGAATGGTATATCCGGCATTAGCCTGGAGAAAGTTATTAAGCTCAGGCGATTATAAATTGATGTTTGCCAAATCAGATGATGCTGCTATTAAAAAGTACTTTATTGTTAAAATGTCTGAAAAGGAGAAAGAAGAATGGTTGGCTCGCTTGCCTAAGCCTGTACGGAGCGAACAGTTTAAAGAAGGAGACAAGTTCTATCCTTTTAAAGACAGGGACCTTAATGGCGAAAAAATCGATCTGAAATTTTGGGCCGGTAAAGTAATTGTGCTTAATTTTTGGTTCATCGGTTGCCCGCCATGCCGTGCCGAAATCCCTGATCTTGACAGGATAGCTACACAATATAAAGACAACAAGGATGTAATATTTGTAGCCATTGCTTTGGATGAAGGCTACGATGTTAAAGATTTTATAAAGCAAAACCCACTAAGCTACCACCTATTAAGCAGCGGCCGTTACCTGGCTCAAAAGTATGGTGTAAATCTATATCCTACTAATGTGGTAATTAACCGCGATGGAAAGGTTGCTTACTCAAGCCAGGGTGGCAGTCCGGCAAATCCCGGCTGGATAAAGAAAACAATAAATGAGGCATTAGCTTCACCTGTTACTGTTAATACGACAACGGCTGCACAGTAACACTGCGCAGCCGTTGCATAAACTAAAAGCAATATCTTTTATACAGAGAATGATGTGCCGCAGCCGCAAGTGCTGGCAGCATTAGGGTTATTAAACGTGAAACCACGGGCGTTTAATCCGTCCTGGAAATCAATCTGCATACCGGCAAGGTACAAGCCATGTGCTTTATGCATATACACCTTTACACCATTGATTATATATTCCTGGTCGCCGTCTTTTTTCTGGTCAAAACCTAATATATAGTTCATGCCAGCGCAGCCGCCGCCTTCAACGCCTACACGTAATCCGAAGTCGTCGGCAATTTCTTGCTGATCAATCAATTTGTTAATTTCTTTTACTGCACCTTCGGTAAAGGTTACAGGGGCAATGGCAGTTTCAACAACAGTACTCATCTTTTAATTTTAATTACCTACACAAATATAACTTAAAATGCAGATTTTTGTTATCCGTTCCATACAAATGACCTTTATATAACACTAATGCTTTCGCTTAATTACATTTTAGATATTATTAAATTGACTATAGCCGGTATTGGCGTTGTTTGGGTAGCATTTTATTTATTAAAGCCATATCTGGAAAGGTCTGAAAGCTTACAATTGCTCGAATTTAAAAAAGCAACCAGTACACAAACCTTGCCTTTGCGCCTGCAGGCTTATGAGCGGCTGATCTTATTGATTGACCGCATTAACCCTGCGAATCTGTTAATAAGATTGAGTGCATCCGGCTATACAGCTGCTGAACTACATGTACTTGTTTTAGCTGAGGTTAGAAACGAGTTTCAGCATAATATAACACAACAGATTTATGTAAGTCCTGAAGCCTGGGTTGTTGCCAAAAAAATTAAAGATGATACCATTACGCTGATAAATAATGTATTTAAAAGCCTGCCAGCTGATGCATCGGGATTGGATGCGAGCAAAATGATGCTCGCTCATCTGGGCGGGCTTGAGGATAATCCTTATGATATTGCATCAAACATGATCAAGAAGGACCTTGAAAAGTTATTTTAACTATGGGGGATAAAAGGTTTACCACATCGGGTATAGAGATCAAGCCTGTTTACGAAGGCGAAGGAAGTGAAGCACCAGGCCAGTTTCCTTATACGAGGGGGATACAGCCCGACATGTACCGGGGTAAGCTTTGGACCATGCGCCAATACGCGGGGTTTTCTACAGCCGAAGAGTCAAATAAACGTTATCATTTCCTGTTAAGCCAGGGCACTACGGGTTTATCCGTAGCGTTTGACCTGCCTACGCAAATTGGTTATGATTCGGATCATGAACTGGCAGAAGGAGAAGTGGGTAAAGTTGGTGTAGCTATTGACTCGCTAAAAGACATGGAAATATTGTTTGACGGCATTAAGCTGCAGGATATTACCACTTCCATGACTATTAATGCCACGGCAAGTATTTTGTTAGCCATGTATATTGCTTTGGCAAAAAAGCAGGGCGCAGATATTAAGCAGATATCTGGCACTATACAAAACGATATATTAAAGGAATACGCCGCACGCGGCACATATATCTATCCGCCGGGACCATCTATGCGGTTGATAACCGACATATTTGAGTATTGTAGTACCGAAGTACCCAAGTGGAACACCATATCTATATCTGGCTATCACATACGTGAAGCAGGATCAACCGCCGTGCAGGAGCTGGCCTTTACACTTGCCAATGGCAAAGCCTATTTACAGGCAGCTTTAAGCAAGGGTTTGGATATAAATGTATTTGCAAAAAGGCTTTCGTTCTTTTTTAATTGCCATAACAACTTTTTTGAAGAGATAGCCAAGTTCAGGGCTGCCCGCCGTATGTGGGCAAACATTACCAAGTCGCTTGGCGCTACTGACCCTTCTGCGCAAAAGCTGAGATTCCATACCCAAACCGGCGGATCTACCTTAACGGCACAGCAGCCGCTCAATAATATTGTGAGGGTAAGTAACCAGGCGCTGGCAGCTGTATTAGGCGGTACGCAATCATTACATACCAATGGTTATGACGAGGCGCTTTCTTTACCAACGCAGCAAGCCGCTAAAATAGCTTTGCGTACCCAGCAGATCATTGCTTTTGAAAGCGGGGTAACAGATACTGTTGATCCATTGGCAGGGTCTTATTTTATAGAGGCTTTAACTGACGAGCTGGAAGCCGCCGCACAATTATATATAGATAAGATTGACGCCATGGGCGGTTCGGTAAAAGCCATTGAACAGGATTATATGCAGCAGGAGATTGCAGCTTCGGCCTATCTTTATCAAAACGAGATTGAAAAAGGTGAGCGCATTCTGGTTGGTGTAAATAAGTTTACCGAAAAGGAAGAACCGCTTGCTGAAGTTTTCAGGGTTGATGATAGTATCCGAGCGCATCAGATCGAAAAGTTAAGGCAACTGCGCGAACAAAGAGACAACTATCAAGTAGCAGTTGCATTAAGTAATTTAAAACAAGCTGCGCAAGGATCTATAAATCTGATGCCATACATCTTAACGGCGGTAGAAAGCTATGCAACGCTTGGCGAAATTTCAGACGTAATGCGTGAAGTTTTCGGCGAATATTGATGATTTTGGAAAGCGAAACCATGTGCATATTGCTTACAATAATTTGCTTAAAAGTAAATAGCGATTTTAATTATTTTTTTTCTGACTGTAAAATAAGCACTTAAAAACTAACTGATTTTTACTCCAAAACACTTTCCTTTTACAGCGGTTTATCCATCGAAAAATGAGCTGTTTTTATTAACGTAAGTTATTAACAACTGTTAATTGTTAATAACAACGTGAAATCACCTTAAAGATGTCATTAAAGTAAAATATTGAGCGTTACAATTAAATACTGTTTTTTAATTCGGTTCAAAAAGTGCTTTTAGTGCTTATAAAGTCACATTTTTTAGTTCTTTATAACATAAAAATGATGTTAAGCAAATTTAAATTTTAATTTTTTTATTCGTTTTTTTTGCGAATATTCGATGTTCCGTAGCGGGCTGAAAGTAAGATTTGCTTTAAGCTATAAATCAATATATTAGTAGAAACTGTATGGAAAAAACTTGTACTAACGTGTGGAATAACTGTCTTCAGATCATTAAAGACAATATACCGGCACAGAGCTATAAAACATGGTTCGAGCCTATAAAAGCTTTAAGGATTGAGGGGAGTGTATTAACCATACAGGTACCCAGTTTATTCTTTTATGAGTGGCTTGAAGAGCACTATGTTGGGTTGCTGCGTAAAACCATTAAAAAACAATTGGGTGAAGACGGACGTTTAGAATATAATATTGTTGTAGAACAATCGTCTTCAAGTAAGCCGTATACCACTAACATGCCATCAAATGGTAACGGCGCTGAAGCAAAGAATCAGTCAATGCCGATCCCGATTTCCATAAATAAGGACATTAAGAACCCGTTTGTAATACCTGGTTTAAAGAAACTGCATGTTGATCCGCAGTTGAACCAGAATTATACCTTCGAAAACTTTGTAGAGGGTGATTGCAACCGTCTTGCCCGCTCTGCAGGTTATGCGGTGGCCGCAAAACCGGGTGGTACTTCCTTCAATCCGTTAATGATATACGGCGGCGTAGGTTTGGGTAAAACCCACCTGGCACAGGCCATTGGTAACGAGATTAAACGCACCCTGCCTGATAAGTTGGTATTATATGTATCGTGCGAGAAGTTTACACAGCAATTTGTTGATGCTTTAAAGCATAATAATATAAATGACTTTGTTAATTTTTACCAGGCTATTGATGTACTGATCATGGATGATGTACACAACTTTGCAGGTAAAGAGAAAACACAGGACTTCTTCTTCCATATCTTCAATCACCTGCACCAGTCGGGCAGGCAGCTGATCATTACATCTGATAAAGCGCCTAAAGATTTAGCTGGTTTAGAGGAGCGTCTGTTATCCCGTTTCAAATGGGGGCTTTCTGCAGATTTGCAGATCCCTGATCTGGAGACACGTATGGCTATCCTCAAAAACAAAATCTACCAGGATGGTATCGAGTTATCAAATGATGTAATTGAATACGTTGCTCATAATATAGATAACAACGTACGCGAGCTGGAAGGTGCTATGGTATCATTGCTGGCACAGTCAACCCTTAACCGTAAGGAGATTGACCTGAACCTGGCTAAGCAGATGCTGAAGAACTTCGTGAAAAACTCTACCAAAGAGATTTCCATGGAGTATATACAAAGCCTGGTTTGCGAATACTTTGAGGTGCCGATTGATATGCTGAAATCACAAACCCGTAAACGCGAGATTGTACAGGCCCGTCAAATATCAATGTACCTGGCAAAAGCACATACAAAAAGTTCGCTTAAAACAATAGGCCATTTCTTTGGCGGCCGCGACCACTCAACCGTAATCTACGCCTGCCAAACAGTAGAAGACCTTATTGATACCGATAAGAAATTTAAAGGCTACGTAGCTGATATCCAAAAGAAACTGAAAATGTCTTAATCAATTATAAGCCAAACAGAGAGCCCCGCAATTGCGGGGCTTTTTAGTTTAATAGAGATTTCATGTTGTTATTGCGATGATGTTCTGATAAATCAGAACGAAGAAGCAATCCCCATAATGCATTGTTATATGAGATTGCTTAGTACTTTGCAATGCGTGGCTTTTAGTTCGTAATAGTATCAGTTAAAATTTTATTTAAGCTTTTTTTTCAAGCCTTTTAATAGAATCAATCAAAGGTTCTGAATAGTTAAAAATCTCGTCAATTGATTGTATTTCATATTTTACTTCTTTTTTATTTTCGTCAAGTACAACCAAGTACTTTTTATTGTTGAGATAAAGTCGGCAAATGGTTTTGCGGTTGTTGTCATCTAAGAGAATAGCAAAATAGGATTGGGCATCTCTATAAACAATTCTCCTGTGATCAACAAATTGCCTCAAAATTGATTTTACAATTAGAAATCCTTCTAACTCTTCATCGGTGGTAACGATATTAGCTAATGAGCTTTCAGGATTCTCCTCAATTTTAACTGCCTCCTGCTCATCTTTCTCTTTTTCTTGATTTAAGGCAGATTTTAGTCTATCACTAATAGTTTCGCTTATTAGCTGGTTAAAAGATTTTTTAATGATTGGTGTAAATTGCTCTTTAACTTTTGCTGTAATTGCTCCTGGATATACTTGCTTAGTGAAAAAAGCGACAAAGTTTTCTGACGGCGCATTTATTTCTCTTGTGAGCAGGGCTTTTAATTCATTAAGGTACTTTAATTCACTTGCAGTATTAGTAATGTTCTCAACATCAAAATAAGATTTATGAAACTTCTTTAGTTCCAATATCTCAGTGTCTTTAATCTCGGAAAGTTTAAATTCAAAAAATGGTGTCGAATCCATTTTATTCTTATCCACTAAATCGGTATAGAAACGATACACCATGCCATTTGACAGTAAGCCAAACTTAGCAGAAGTCGTGTGAAAATATCGGAATAGCTGTGAATTATGTGGATCTAAGTTTTCTAAGTGGTGCTTGCACTCTATTAAGATAGCAGGCTCGCCATCTTTCATAATAGCATAATCAACTTTTTCGCCCTTCTTTATTCCTATGTCAGCAATAAATTCTGGATTAACCTCAAAAGGATTAAACACATCATATCCCATTATTTGAATAAAAGGCATAATTAATGCATTCTTGGTTGCTTCCTCAGTTTGAATTTGTGGCAGCATTTTTTCGGCACGTGCTGCCAGCTGCAATATTTGATCTTTAAAATCCATCATGTGATTGGTTTAGTACATCCTAAAATAATCACAATGTTTTGATTAATCAAATTATTACAATACCCCCAACTTTAACAACGCATAAAAAATCGTAGTGCAATGTAAGGCCTGCGGTATTTGGTGGCTAAGTAACAGTTGTTTTAATTCATCAATGGTGTATTCTTCGATGATGATCTCCTCATGCTCATCCAGTGATTGGCCTGCTACTTTTTTACCGCCTTGTGCCAGGTAGCAATAAGTAACGTTATTACCTGTGGATGGATTGGCATATATAGCAGTAAGTAATTCTATATTGTCAAATTCGTAACCTGTTTCTTCTAACAGTTCACGTTTAATAGCATGTTCGGGTGCTTCATCGCCATCTATTACACCGCCGGGTATTTCCAATGAAACAATCTCTGCCGCATGACGATATTGGCGTACCATCACTACTTTACCTTCTTCGGTTATGGCAACGGCATTTACCCAGTTAGGATATTCTAATACATAATAGTCGTTTTTGATGCGGCCATCGGGCATTTCGCAAATATCACGGCGTAAAGTTGCCCATGCACTTTTATAAACGTATGTAGATGATAGTTTTTTCCAGGTTAAATCTCTCATAGAATTTAGAATACAGAATGTAGAATAATGAATATCGAAAAGGTCTGTTTAATGATCAATAAAAAAATGCTGAATAAGAATAGATATTAATTCGATATTCTTTATTCAGCATTCAATATTTTATTGGCTTAACTACCAGCTTCCGCTGCTGCCGCCACCGCCGAAGCTACCACCGCCGAAGCCTCCGAAACCGCCTCCGCCAGAGCTGCCACCTCCGCCACCAGAGAATCCTCCCCAGTCACGCCCGCCACTACCGCCACGGCCAAGCATGTTGCCGGCTAAAAACCACCATAGTGGACTGGCTCCTCCGCGGCTGCCAATAATATGGCCACCGCCACCACCACCGCCTTTGCGGAAAATCAGGACAAGCACTACGATAATAATGATAATAATCACACCGGCGCTGCCCCCATCTTTCTGTTTTTTCTTTTTAGCAGTAGGGTCGGCCTTGTACTCGCCTTTCATGTACTTCATTATATCATCAGTTGCCTTATCCAAACCTGCATAGTAATCCTGCTGTTTAAAATTAGGCTTGATATCCTGTTGTATGATCTGCTGCGTAATCGCATCAGGCAATGCGCCTTCTGCACCGTAGCCGGTTTGTATAGTTACCTTGCGATCGTTAAGGGCTACCAGTACAAGTATACCGTTGTTTTTACCTTTTTGGCCAATGCCCCAGTTACGGCCAAGCATGGTTCCGTATTCGTCAATATCATAATCGCCGACAGATTTAATAAGTACTACCGCTATTTGTGTAGAGGTTGAATCATTAAAGGCAACCAGCTTATTTTCCAACTGCTGTTTGTCTCCGTCTGATAAAGTATTGGTAAAGTCGGCTACTAAAGTGTTTGGTTTTGGAGGGAAGTCCTGAGACCATGCAAAGGTGCAGGTGAGCAGCAGGCCAAAAACCAGCAATAATTTTTTGAACATAGTAATAGGGTTAGTTGCCATCCATAAAGGCGATATCGTCCGAAAGTTCGTTTGTGTCATCGCTTTGGTATGGGAAATATTTTTTAAGCTGTTGCCCGGCTAAAGTAAGCCCGGTAACAATACCTTCAACAAGGTCGCCTTTTTTAAAGTGGTTCAGCATGGCTTCTTTGGTTGCATCCCAAAAATCGGCGGGTACAACGGAGTTAATACCCGCATCGCCAATAATGGCAAACTTACGGTCGACAGTAGCCAGGTAAATCAATACACCATTGCGCTGTTTGGTTTTTTCCATATCCAGCTCAAAGAAATATTTAGCGGCACGGTCAAGCACATCTTCGCTGCATGTTTTTTCAATACATACCCTGAGTTCGCCCGATGTATTTTTTTCAGCTGCTTCAACGGCACTGCGTATCTGAAGCTGTTCTTCGTCATTAAAAACTGCCATACCTTGAGGTAATTTTGAGTGAGTGAATTACTGAATGATGAATTAATAAAAGAACTTATATTCAGTCCCTCACTAATTCACTCATTCAGTAATTGTTATTTTTAGAATTCTACTTTCGGTGCGTTCTGTGCGTTAGCCTCTGCCTGGAAGTAACCTTTTGGTGCAAAGCCGAACATTTTGGCAGTAAGGTTAGCCGGGAACTCTCGGATCTTGCTGTTGTATGCCTGTACCGAATTGTTGAAATCCATACGTGCTACGCTAATGCGGTTTTCAGTACCTTCTAATTGTGCCTGTAAAGCTGTAAAGTTTTCATTAGCTTTTAGGTTAGGATAGTTTTCTGATGCTACCAGTAATCGGCCCAAAGCTGTACTTAGCTGGCCTTGTGCCTGTTGGTATTTTTGTACAGTTTCAGGTGTTAGCTTGGTTGGGTCAACCTGTATAGAAGTTGCTTTTGCGCGGGCTTCGGTTACTGCCGTTAGCGTACTTTTTTCAAAATTAGCTACGCCTTTTACAGTAGCAACAAGGTTAGGGATAAGGTCGGCACGGCGCTGATACTGGCTTTGTACGGTTCCCCATTTGGCTTTAGTATCTTCATCCATACGTACAATGCCGTTATAGCTGCATGAACTTAATGACATGGCTGCCACCACTACCAATATTGCTGTGAATAGTCTTTTCATTTTATTAACTGTTATATTTAGTTGAATTTAGCAATTAGATACAAATTGCATACCGTTGTTACATTATCGTAAATGTAATAAGATCTTGGCAATAAAACTATTCGCTTCATAAGCCCTATACGCTATATTTGGGCATGATTAATAAGTTTCTGCCTATAACGTTGCTATTTTATGGCGCAACCGCCTTTGCACAATCCGCTAAAAATGACAAACTGACACCATACGTTAAACCAATAATTGGTACGCAACGTATGGGGCATACCTATCCGGGTGCTACAGTGCCTTTCGGTATGGTACAACTAAGCCCTGAAACCGATACCATCACCTATGATCAAAATGGTAAATACAATCCTGATGTGTATAAGTATTGCGCAGGTTACCAGTATGATGATAAAACGATTGTCGGCTTCAGCCACACGCATTTTAGCGGTACCGGACACTCTGACTTAGGCGATATTTTGATAATGCCCACTGTCGGGAAATTACAGTTAAACCCGGGGACGGCATCAAATCCTGCCGGTGGTTACCGTTCTACCTTTTCGCATCAGAACGAAATAGCAGAAGCTAATTATTACAAGGTAAAACTTGACAAAAATAATATTACTGCGGAGCTAACTACCACCACACGTGTTGGTATGCACCAGTACACTTTTCCGAAATCTAACCAGGCGCATATCATATTAGATATGGTAGCCGGCATTTATAATTATCCGGAAAAAAATGTTTGGACCTACCTGCGTGTGCTGAATGACAGTACCGTTATTGGCTATCGCCAGACTAACGGATGGGCACGTACACGTAGCTTATATTTTGCTTTATCATTCTCAAAACCATTTATTGCGCATGGTTTCAAGAACTTTACCAGCGGAAGCGTTTACCGCGGGTTCTGGGGTAAGTTTAACCAGACCAAAAACTTCCCGGAAACTGCCGGAAAGCAGATCAAGGCATGGTTTGATTTCAATACGGCCGAAGGAGAGAAGATCGATTTGAAAGTGGCATTATCGCCTGTGAGTATGGAAAATGCTTTGGCTAATATGAAAGCTGAAGCACCGGGCTGGGATTTTAATAAGATCAGGGAAGCAGGACAACAACAATGGGAAGAGCAATTGCACCGTATTGTGATACAATCAAAAAGTCGCGCTGAAAAGGAGAACTTTTATACCGGTATGTACCACGCTATGATCAACCCTACTATATATATGGATGTCAACGGTGATTATAAAGGCCTTGACCAGAACGTACATCATGCCGAGGGATTTACAAATTACACTACTTTCTCTTTGTGGGATACTTACCGCGCTTTGCATCCGCTGTTTAATATCATAGAAACCAAACGCAATGCAGACATGGTTAAATCAATGCTGAAACATTATGAGCAAAGCCCTGAGCACATGTTACCGGTTTGGTCAAATTCGGGCAACGAAAACTGGTGCATGAGCGGTTACCATGCTGTGGCTGTTTTAGCTGATGCTGCTATAAAAGGTAACGGCGATTTTGACAAAAATGAAGCCCTTGAAGCATGTGTTGCTACGGCACGTCACCGCGATTATGAAGGTATAGGCGAATATATAGACAGGGGTTACATACCTGATGAGCGCAGTGCAGTCTCGGTTTCGTCAACCCTGGAATATGCTTATGACGACTGGGCGATTGCGCAATTGGCTAAAAAATTAGGCCGTGATGATATCTATCAGGAGTTTATTAAGCGTTCGCAAAATTACAAGAATGTGTATGACCCTAAAGTTGGCTTTATGCGACCAAAACTGGCAGATGGTACGTTCCGTAAAAACTTTGATCCGCTGACTACCATTAACCAGGGCTTTATTGAGGGTAATGCATGGAACTACACTTTGTTTGCTCCTCAGGATCCAAAAGGGTTGATCGAATTAATGGGGGGTAATAAACGCGTGGTGCGTTACCTGGATTCGCTGTTTACCATGCACCTGCCGGACGAATTTTTTGCAGAGACAGAAGACATTACCCGCGACGGTATTATCGGTAATTATGTACATGGTAACGAGCCAAGCCACCATGTTGCTTATTTATATAACTGGACAGATAAGCCATGGAAAACACAGGAGCGTATCCGCATGATCCTGAAAAAAATGTATGGCCCAACCCCGGATGGTTTAGGCGGTAATGATGATACCGGGCAGATGAGCGCATGGTATATTTTCAGCACACTTGGCTTTTATCCTGTAGCGCCAGGATCGGATGATTACTCCATTGGTAGCCCGGCGATAGACAAGGCAGTTATTAATCTGGAAAATGGTAAAACGTTTTCTATAATTGCCAAA
Organism: Mucilaginibacter sp. KACC 22063; assembly: GCF_028736115.1. Taxonomy (NCBI): domain Bacteria; kingdom Pseudomonadati; phylum Bacteroidota; class Sphingobacteriia; order Sphingobacteriales; family Sphingobacteriaceae; genus Mucilaginibacter; species Mucilaginibacter florum. Next base: position 1,033,510 of record NZ_CP117877.1, read on the forward strand.
AATCAGAGCGATAAAAACATTTACGTGCAAAAGATTACTTTAAACGGTAAGACACTAAATGTTTTAACTATAAAACACAGCGATATTATGAATGGCGGCGAACTGGTATTTTACATGAGAAGCAGTCATAAGTAGAACGGTCGAGTCAACTGTAGATTGCTTTATTGACATCTATATATGGCATTTTAATTATATTTAATAAAAAATTTAATTAATGCAGTTTTCTGACTTGAACAAAATTAAAGAGGTATTAAGTGAGCTTAACGCAATTGATCTACGTACAGTAGAACTTGATGAAATTTTGTCACTATATGCTCAACTAAGTCAACACGTAGGAATAATTACAGTAATTCCCCAAGGTACTGTTGTAACGCGTGCAGTAAGTTGTAATTATTTGCAGGGTAAAGGGAGTGGTATTCCAAATGAAATTTCTCAAATTTCATATAATCCTAACGCGGCATCTTGTGGTTTTAACAGAGCCAGTTGGGAAGGTAAAACAGCTTTTTACGGCTCAGTGAGAAGTGAGTTTATGGAGCCCTATTATACGTGTGGGTTTGAAGCATTAGGTGATTTAAAAGAATCATCTAATGAAATTGATAAAGAAACATTTGTGATTGGTAAATGGATCGTTAAAAAAGACCTTCAACTTGTTCAAGTATCTGGAAACTTAAAGCACAATGAAAGCCAAGTCATGAAGCGAACTGAAACGTTCAACGAAATGGTTTTGCGATACCCTGATAAAATAGAGCAATTAAAAATGATAGACAATTTTCTTACATCTGAATATTCGAGGGTTGTTGAGAAAACTGCAAAATATAAATATAAACTGTCAGCGGCTTATGCTGAATTTATAAAACATGATAATTGGCCAGGTTTATTGTTTCCTAGTGTTCAAGTAGATGGTGCAGGTACTAATATTGCTTTATTTCCTGAATATGTACACGAGTATTTAGATTTAGAAAGAGCCGCGCTTGTAATTTATTATAAACGCTCAAATGATATTGTTAATGAGTTCGGCATGGAGGCTTTTCCAGAAGGAGAAAGATTAAGATGGGCTGAAATATATAAATATAAACTGCCGCCGGCTATAAGAAAATGGTATAATGGGTTGTCTGATGATGATTCTTTTAAAAAATATATATCTTATGAAGATCTTTGAGAAGAGATATATAATAGCGCAAAGATTCACTAAATTAAAATTTAAAACCAAAGCCCGCTGATAACGGGCTTTGGTTGTTTATATAGTAAGAATAAGTAGCCGAAAGATATTAAGCTGCGTAGCTTGGGTCGCGCTGAATCACTTTCTTCTTCAGGATACCACGTGCGCGGTGCAGGGTAGTGCGCGATAATAATTCTGTAATACCTAACATGCTGCCAATCTCCTGGTGCGAGTAACCTTCAATGGCATACAAATTAAATACAGAGCGGTAATTGCCCGGTAATTGTTGTATCATGCTCAACAGTTCCTGTGTTTCCAGGCGGTTATTGGTTTGCCCGGCACTATAAAATGGTACGCAGTTTTCAGATATTTCCGCAGTCAGCATCATTGGCCTTAGTTTGCGGTAACGTGAAATAGCGCTATGCGTCATGATGCGGCGCATCCAACCTTCAAGGCTGCCTTCGCCACGGTAATTATGTATATTTTTAAAGATCTTGATAAAGCCTTCCTGTAGTACATCCTGTGCCTCGTCACGGTCGGCAGTGTAGCGCATGCATACGGCAAGCATTTTTGGCGCTAACACTCTATATAATAACTCCTGCTGTTTGCGGTCGTTATTTTTGCAACCTTCCCAAATCCTGTTTAAGCTATTTTCAGATATCATGACAATGTATGTTTGATGATCCTACTATGCCAAAATTTCAACCAATTAATTAAATAATTGATAATCAGTGTGTTGATTAAATAATCATAATTTATACTGTTCGTTACCGTACAGTAAGCGTACATGGGCGTACATAAATTGGCTGATACATCAAATGCACTTAGATATCCTTTTCTTAACTTTGTATCATCCGGGATAAAAACCCGGCAGGTACCATGACAAAAGAAACTGAGATCGTCTGTTCGCCAGAACAGCATGAGGATATGGAGGCTTTGAAGCAAATTGCTTCAGGTGCATTAAAAACCCCAGCTAAAAATATCACCGCACTAAAAATTTTAAAGCGTTCTATCGATGCACGTAGCCGTAAGGTAGTTTATCGAATGCAGGTACGTGCCTATATTAATGAGCCATTACCGCGGGAACATCAGGTAGTCAGTTATCCTAATGTTAATAATGCCAAACCGGTAATTATTGTCGGCGCTGGTCCGGCAGGATTATTTGCTGCTTTGCAATGTATAAAACAAGGCTTAAAGCCTATTGTGCTGGAGCGTGGCAAAGACGTAAAACAGCGCCGCCGCGATTTAGCCAATATCAATAAACAAGGATTGGTAAACCCCGAATCTAATTATTGTTTTGGCGAGGGAGGAGCGGGAACCTATTCCGACGGTAAATTATACACACGCTCCACCAAGCGTGGAGATGTTAACGAAGTACTGAAAGTATTTACCGATCATGGTGCGGATGAGGATATATTGATAGATGCCCGTCCCCATATTGGTACCAATAAACTGCCGCAGATTATCACCGCCATGCGCGAAACCATTTTGAACGCAGGTGGCGAAGTGCTTTTTGATACCAAGGTGACCGGTATGCTGGTCAATTTTGATCAGATCGAGGGTGTTGAGCTGGCATCAGGCGAAAAACTAAAGGCTGATGCTGTGATACTGGCAACGGGGCATTCGGCTCGTGATGTATTTGAGATGCTGCACCGTCAAAACATATTGATTGAAGCCAAGCCCTTTGCTTTAGGGGTACGTATAGAGCATCCGCAGGAAATTATTGACCAGGCGCAGTACAAATGTGCAGACCGCGGCCCATATCTGCCGCCATCTTATTACAGCCTGGTTGAACAGGTGGACGATAGGGGCGTGTTCTCATTTTGTATGTGCCCGGGTGGCATCATTGCCCCATGTGCTACTGATTATAATGAGATTGTAGTAAATGGTTGGAGCCCATCGAAACGGAATAACCCTTACGCCAATTCAGGGACTGTTGTACAGATCAACCTGGAAGATATACCGGGCGATGAACAGGACCCTTTCAGGTTATTGAATTTCCAGAAGCAGATAGAGCAACTTGCTTTTACAGCGGGCGGAGGCAATTTAGTAGCTCCGGCACAGCGTATGGTCGACTTTGTTGAGGGCCGTGTTTCAGCTGATCTGCCTATGAACTCCTACTTACCGGGAACGAAAAGTGTAGCGCTAAAAGATGTGCTGCCAAAGCGTGTTCACCAACGCCTGCAAAAAGCTTTACCGGTTTTCGGCAGAAAAATGAAAGGTTACTATACCAACGAGGCCATATTAGTAGGTGTGGAATCAAGAACATCATCACCGGTTAAAATTCCGCGCGACAGGGAGACCTTACAGCATCCGCAAATAAAAGGGTTGTATCCTTGCGGCGAAGGTGCAGGTTATGCAGGTGGTATTATCTCTGCTGCTATAGATGGTGTTAACTGTGCAAATGCCGCAGCCAAACTGATTAAATAAACATCGTTTAACTAACTGTGTTATTAGGTTATGCAAACAACAGCCGAAATCCTGCAATACAAATTAGAAAATTCGTTTTCAGGGCAGCCCTGGTATGGCACTGCCATTTACCACATCATAGATAACGTAAGTTTTGAAGCTGCTTATGAAAAGCCTTCGGGTGCTGCGCATAATATTGCAGAAATTTTGCTGCATATGATCAGTTGGACAGAAGAGGTACTTGACAGGTTAAACGAAAAACCGGCAGGCGTTCCATTAAGTGGCGACTGGCCTGAGACAGGCGCACCTGACGAACAAAAATGGCAGATGTATAAAGATGATCTGAAACTGGTAAATGTAAACCTGGTAAAAGCAATACAAGACCTGCTTTCAGAAAAATGGGATCAGCCAATTATTGATGAGCGTAATACGGAACCGGTGACCACTTATGCAGAGCTGATAGATGGCTTCGTTCAACACCAGATCTACCATGCAGGACAGATAGCTATACTGAATGAGATTATTGTTGGTTAATCTTCCAATTCCTGGCAGGCAAACCCGGCACCTTGCAGCATAGATTCAATATCTCGCGGCGAAAACTGATCGGTGATTACGCGTAATATCCTGTCGCAATCATCCAAATCAAAATTCCAGTTTTTTATAGCAGGTACGGTCAGCAAGGCTTTCACCCTGCTAACTTCCCTTGCTTTGGTTACACTTGTTTTAAATACCATTATGTTCATGTGATATATTTTAGCTGAGTGACTTGTCGCAGATTTATTCCGGCTGATTTGGGGTTGATGGGTTATTCACAGTTTGCTCCCATTCAAAATTATCCCATCCACGGTTCCTGAAATCACACATACGTTCTTTCATCTTCTTCTTAAATATTTCGCGCTGCTCCGGCGACAGAGAGTTCATGTGCTCCTTCATTCGTTTACGCATCATCCAGGGTGCGCCGCCACCCGGGCCAAACTTGTTGCCTTTGCTAAACCCGAATAAGATCTTGCATAGCACAAACAAGCCCATTGCCTGCCAAAATGTAAGGGTACCTGCGTGCAGGGCATCTGGTAATATATAGTTCCATAATTGCATAATCACTAAACTCAAAACGGATAGTGCTGCCGCTGCTATAATAGGTATGAACACAAAGCGTGCTTTTCCTTCAAATAATACTTTTTTCATTTTTTTAATATTTTAATCTAACTATTTATAATCTCGTCATACAATTGCTTAAGCCTTTTGCGCAGGTGCAAGACCGCATACCTTTTACGCGAAACCAATGTTTGTATCGGCACGCCTGTCATATCTGTCATTTCGGCAAAAGATAAGTCTTCAAGCTCGTGCCATATAAATACCTGTTTTTGTTCTTCGGGTAGTTCATCAAGCGCAGCAAAAAGCTCGTCCCATACCATTTGGTTCATGTAAGCATTTTCAGGCGTATTTAATTCTGGTAACAAAAGTGACTCGTAATCCTGGCCTAAACTTTCGTCATCCTCGTCATCGCTGCCAAACAGATCGTTGATTAAAGATTCCGATTTCTTTTTATGCTTGTCTATGATTTTGTTTCGGGCTACCTTATATAACCAGGCCCCGGTTTGTTCAATAGGCTCTGCGTTTACAGCTGCACTTAGCTGGTACCAAACATCCTGCAGAATGTCCTCGGCATCAGCATCATTTTTTACCCTGTAACGGATGAATGACCACAAGCTTTTACCATACGCTTTAATAGTTTGTAGGGTATGGTTAGCTTTGTCTTCGGCCATATGTGCTGTAATCAATTGCATTAAAGATACAGACGATTATAGTTTTAGAACATTTTAAAATATTTTACTTTTTTCGGAATGCTTAATAGTCGCATGGGCTGTGGCAGATACAAAACTCTTTTAGCATGATATTTGAGTCACTAATCATATAAACAGAAATTATGATGCCTGACAAAAAAACTTTGATACTCGGCGCTACACCCGATCCAAGCCGTTACGCATACTTGGCTGCAAGCCGTTTGGTGAATAGCGGCCATAGCATTGTTAATGTAGGGATTAAAAAGGGGGAAGTTGCCGGAGTGGAAATTGAAAAGCCGGAAGCCGTACATAACGATATAGATACCATTACCTTATATGTTGGACCGCAAAATCAGCCGCCATTGTATGATTATATTTTAGATACTCATCCAAAACGTATCATCTTTAACCCGGGTACCGACAATAGCGAATTGCGCCGCATGGCTAATGAGCGCGGGATAGAAACCCTTTCGGCATGTACATTGGTGATGTTGAGTACGGGAGAGTATTAAACCCCTCCAAATCCTACCCGACAGGGAGGACTTTAAAAGAATATTTTGGAACAAGCAGTCTTACTCCTTCTCCTTTGGAGAGGGCTGGGGAGAGGCAATTATCCTCAACTCCTTAGGATAATAGTTATTAATCCTGTTAGGTAACAACTTGGCCCATCCTAATGTATGCCCTTCAAATTCCATTAGGCTCCAGCCTTTTTGAGCAGTTTCCAGATCGATAATATTATCGCGGCGCAAATACGCTATAGCCTGATCCTTATTAAGTGCTGTTTTAGTGAAAGTATCTTTATTGATGATGTTACTTAAAGCCAGGTCATGGTCTGGTATTAATTCTCTACCCGCTAATTTGCCAATTCGTACGCCCGATTTTTTGATATATAAGTATTGCTGCAGTAAAAGCATGCTATCCCGATGCTGTTCGGGTATCACCAACCATTCGTCGTTTACTTTGAAGTAGTGGTAGTCTTCCGGATGATTTATATATATATGTAAAGGAGCAATCTCTTTCGTATTAATCTTCTGGAACTTTGTTTTGTGCGATGAATGTTGTCCGCTGCTTTCACGCTTTACAAGACAGGCAGCAAATAATCCTTCACCTTTCACTTTGTCAGGATAAAAGCGGTAACCCCATGCTTTATGTTTTTCAGATTGGGTTTCAACAATTCCCCATTCACTATTAGTTGCTATCCGGATACTTTCCAGTGCGAAAGTGTCACAAAGCCAGTCGAGGATTTGCTCATTTTCTTCTATCGAGTATGAGCAGGTACTATATATTAAATAACCATCTTCTTTCAGGGTAGGGTAGGCATCCGCTAAAATACGTTCCTGCCGCTGATGGCAAAGGTTCACATTAGCTTCCGACCATTCGCTCATGGCATCAGGGTCTTTACGGAACATGCCCGAACCCGAGCAGGGCGCATCTATTAGTACGACATCAAAAAATCCCGGCAAACGGCCAAAGTCTTTTGCATCATTATTAGTGACAATCACATTCGGAAGCCCCCAACGTGTAAGGTTATCGCCCAATACAGGTACACGGGTTTTAATGATCTCATTGGCAACCAGCAGATCTTCTGCAGACATAGCAGATGCCAATAATGTGCTTTTACCGCCCGGCGCAGCGCACAGATCAAGGATATTAAGCGGATTGTTTTCTGTTTTCTGTTTGATCTGGCGAATAATGGTGTCAATAAACATGGACGACGCCTCCTGCACATAATAGCATCCGGCATGAAACAAAGGATCAAAAGTGAAGGACGGGCGTTCATTTAAATAGTATCCATTTTTACACCATGGCACTGGTTGTGCATTTTTCACCTTAATTTCTTTATATGGATTTACACGGATTGATGTAGGAGCAGGATTATTTTCATGAGATTTGATAAAATTTTCCTCATTAAAACCGGGTGTTCCGCTTAGGCTTTCTATAAAATTAGGCGGAAAATTGGTGCTATTCATATCATCCAAAGGTAAGGATTAAGCAGATTATATTATATATAGTGTACGTATCACACCCTTCCCTTGCAGCTTAACCCTTTGAAACCAGCGTATTAAGTAAATGTTTTAAAAAAGTAAAGAAAAAGGTTGCAGGGCGGGTAAAAGTTGGTACATTTGTATCCCCTCAGCAATGAGGGTTGTTACTTGAAAAGACGAAGGTGAAAGAATAGAGAAGAGACGGGAAAAGTGCTTCTCACAAAAGCAAAAAAAAACTTTTGTAGGTACTTGTGAGAATAGAAAAAAATGATCACCTTTGCAGCCGCTCCGAACGGGAGCGGGAATGTATTGAAAAGCGGGAAGGAAGCTACGGCGGAGAAAGCGAAAAAAGGCGGAAACGAATAAGTTAAGGCTGATTTTGGAGGAAGCTGAAGCTGGGAGTAACCAGAAGAAAGTTTGAAAAAAAAAGTTCAAATAAATTTTGGAGAAAAGAAAAAGACTTCTACCTTTGCAGTCCCAAACGAAACGGAGCGACTCCGGATCGGAAATGAAAAGAGAAAGTAAGCAGAAAGCGGTTAGTTGAAAGCGGAAAGTTACGAGTTGAAAGTTCATACGGACAACAGATAACCGGCCACTGAAAACTGGCAGCTCGAAGCCCAACATAAGAAGCCTAAGCGTGAGCGGCGGCGCAAAGTTCTTTAAATAAGATAATAACATGTAGCGAAGCGGGTAACTTGTAACCAAGTTATCAACCTAAAAGAAAGTCAATTTAATTTAATTAAATCTAAACTGATAGGGATACTGTATAAAGATACAATAAGGTTGAAAGACAAAAGCGAAAAGCAGAAAGGATTACCTTTAAGCTTTAAGCTCAAAAACTTTCGCCTTCAAATACAGATTTCTATTTTGAGTAATAGGGTCTGGATACAAACAAAACATTTTACAATGGAGAGTTTGATCCTGGCTCAGGATGAACGCTAGCGGCAGGCCTAATACATGCAAGTCGGACGGGATTGAGGAGCTTGCTCTTCATGAGAGTGGCGCACGGGTGCGTAACACGTATGTAACCTACCTTTATCAGGGGGATAGCCTCTCGAAAGAGAGATTAACACCGCATAAAATCACAGAACGGCATCGTTCAATGATCAAATATTTATAGGATAAAGATGGGCATGCGGGACATTAGCTAGATGGTGAGGTAACGGCTCACCATGGCCATGATGTCTAGGGGATCTGAGAGGATGGCCCCCCACACTGGTACTGAGACACGGACCAGACTCCTACGGGAGGCAGCAGTAAGGAATATTGGTCAATGGACGGAAGTCTGAACCAGCCATGCCGCGTGCAGGAAGACGGCCCTACGGGTTGTAAACTGCTTTTGTACCGGAATAAACCTTTTCACGTGTGAGAAGCTGAATGTACGGTAAGAATAAGGATCGGCTAACTCCGTGCCAGCAGCCGCGGTAATACGGAGGATCCAAGCGTTATCCGGATTTATTGGGTTTAAAGGGTGCGTAGGCGGCTTGTTAAGTCAGAGGTGAAAGGCGGTAGCTTAACTATCGGAGTGCCTTTGATACTGATGAGCTTGAATGCAGCTGAGGTAGGCGGAATGTGACAAGTAGCGGTGAAATGCATAGATATGTCACAGAACACCGATTGCGAAGGCAGCTTACTAAAGTGCGATTGACGCTGAGGCACGAAAGCGTGGGGATCAAACAGGATTAGATACCCTGGTAGTCCACGCCCTAAACGATGAATACTCGATGTTGGCGATATACGGTCAGCGTCTAAGCGAAAGCGTTAAGTATTCCACCTGGGGAGTACGCCCGCAAGGGTGAAACTCAAAGGAATTGACGGGGGCCCGCACAAGCGGAGGAGCATGTGGTTTAATTCGATGATACGCGAGGAACCTTACCCGGGCTTGAAAGTTAGTGAATGATACAGAGACGTATCAGTCCTTCGGGACACGAAACTAGGTGCTGCATGGCTGTCGTCAGCTCGTGCCGTGAGGTGTTGGGTTAAGTCCCGCAACGAGCGCAACCCCTATGTTTAGTTGCCAGCATTTAAGGTGGGGACTCTAAACAGACTGCCTACGCAAGTAGAGAGGAAGGAGGGGACGACGTCAAGTCATCATGGCCCTTACGTCCGGGGCTACACACGTGCTACAATGGGCAGTACAGAGGGCAGCGACCTGGCAACAGGAAGCCAATCTCAAAAAGCTGTTCACAGTTCGGATCGGGGTCTGCAACTCGACCCCGTGAAGTTGGATTCGCTAGTAATCGCGTATCAGCAATGACGCGGTGAATACGTTCCCGGGCCTTGTACACACCGCCCGTCAAGCCATGGAAGCTGGGAGTACCTGAAGTGCGTAACCGCAAGGAGCGTCCTAGGGTAAAATCGGTAACTGGGGCTAAGTCGTAACAAGGTAGCCGTACCGGAAGGTGTGGCTGGAATACCTCCTTTCTGGAGCAGTATCCCAAACTATCAGTCAAACGACAGGAATTAGGAAAAGCCTCGTTACATGTTATCTTATTTATTATAAAAGAGAAAAGACAGAGACAAGAAACAAGAGATAGGAAACAAGAGAAGATCTTGCTACGATATACTTGGTACTTGCTACTCTGAAAAGAGAAACCCAGAAGATGAAGCCATCAGGGAATGTGAACTAACTGAAAAAGTAAGGCACAAGACAAGATCGGCAGCAAAGCGTTTGGAGCGATAGAAAGAAGAGTTAGCAGTTAGCACAGCGAAGCTGACTCGGAACTCGGAACTCACAACTCGGAACTGCAAAAGAAAGTCTCGTAGCTCAGTTTGGTTAGAGCACTACACTGATAATGTAGGGGTCAGCAGTTCAAATCTGCTCGAGACTACAGGGTGAGTTAAAGGTAAAGAGTTAAAAGTTGAAAGTAAAAAGTACTGGCAACAGATAACCGGCAACCGGCAACAGACATCATAACTGGGGAATTAGCTCAGCTGGCTAGAGCACCTGCCTTGCACGCAGGGGGTCAACGGTTCGAATCCGTTATTCTCCACGCTTAAGCGGAAAGCAGAAAGCGAAAAGCACAAAGCCCTTAAAAGCTTTAAGCTTTAGACTTTCAGCACATAAGCTTAAAAAAGTTCTTTGACATATTGGAAGAAGTAATTGAATAAACTGAGAAAACAACAGTAGAGGACAGTTACGAGTTGCGAGTTGACAGTTGGGTAGCAATACCGTTAACAGGAAACAGACAACAGATAACAAGAATCAAATAAAGACATACCATACCGAGCAAAAGCGGTATGCGTAGAAGAAAGTAAGAAAGGGCACACAGGGGATGCCTTGGCTCTCAGAGGCGAAGAAGGACGTGATAAGCTGCGATAAGCTCCGGGGATTTGCAAATAAGACTTAATCCGGAGATTTCCGAATGGGGAAACCTGATCATTTGAAGAATGATCGCAAATGCGCTAACCCGCTGAACTGAAACATCTAAGTAAGCGGAGGAAGAGAAAACAATAGTGATTTCCTGAGTAGTGGCGAGCGAAAGGGAAGGAGCCCAAACCAGTTATGTTACGGCATACCTGGGGTTGTAGGACCACGACATAGTACAATAAAATGAAGCTGAAGGGGGTGGGAAACCCCGCCAAAGAGCATGAGAGCTGCGTAAGCGTAAGTAATATTGACTTAGTGGGATCCTGAGTACTGCGAGGTCGGAGACGCCTTGTGGGAATCTGCCGGCACCATCCGGTAAGGCTAAATACTACTGAGAGACCGATAGTGAACTAGTACTGTGAAGGAAAGGTGAAAAGAACCCCGAACAGGGGAGTGAAATAGAACCTGAAACTGTGTGCTTACAAGCGGTCGGAGTCTGGCAACGGATGACGGCGTGCCTTTTGCATAATGAGCCTACGAGTTACTCTTCTCTGGCAAGGTTAAGTGTTTAAGGCACGAAGCCGAAGCGAAAGCGAGTCTGAATAGGGCGTGCAGTCAGAGGAGGTAGACGCGAAACCTTGTGATCTACCCATGACCAGGTTGAAGGTGCGGTAACACGTACTGGAGGACCGAACCGATAAGCGTTGAAAAGCTTCCGGATGAGTTGTGGGTAGGGGTGAAAGGCTAATCAAACTGGGAAATAGCTCGTACTCCCCGAAATGTTTTTAGGAACAGCGTGGCGGTAAAGTTATTAAGAGGTAGAGCTACTAATTGGGTGCGGGGGAGTCAAATCCTACCAAATCCAGATAAACTCCGAATGCTTGATAATATACGCTGCAGTGAGGCTCTGGGTGCTAAGGTCCAGGGCCGAGAGGGAAAGAACCCAGACCATCAGCTAAGGTCCCCAAATTACCATTAAGTTGAACTAACGAGGTCCGGCTGCACAGACAGCTAGGATGTTGGCTTGGAAGCAGCCATTCATTTAAAGAGTGCGTAACAGCTCACTAGTCGAGCGGCCGGGCATGGATAATAAACGGGCATTAAATGGTATACCGAAGCTATGGATTGTATGAATAATACACTGGTAGGGGAGCATTCTATCGCCGGCGAAGCAGTAGCGTAAGCTGCTGTGGAGGTTATAGAAAAGCAAATGTAGGCATAAGTAACGATAAGGCGGGAGAGAAACCCGCCCACCGAAAGACTAAGGTTTCCTGATCAACGCTAATCGGATCAGGGTTAGTCGGGGCCTAAGGATAATCCGGGTGGAGATTCCGATGGACAACTGGTTAATATTCCAGTACTTTTTATGACTGCGATGCAGTGACGGAGTAGTGACACATCCGCGTTCTGACGGAATAGAACGTTAAAGGCCGTAGGTATAGGACACATAGTAAAGTACGTGAGTTCTGCTGAAAGCTGATAGTACCGCAAACCTTCGGGGGAGTGGATAGTGATGGTAATCAGACTTCCAAGAAAACCTGCTAAGCTTCAGGTCATAAAAACCCGTACCGTAAACCGACACAGGTAGTCGAGGAGAGGATCCTAAGGTGCTCGAGTGAATCATGGCTAAGGAACTCGGCAAAATGGCCCTGTAACTTCGGGAGAAGGGGCGCTGCAGAAATGCAGCCGCAGTGAAAAGGCCCAGGCGACTGTTTAACAAAAACACATGGCTTTGCAAAATCGAAAGATGACGTATAAGGCCTGACACCTGCCCGGTGCCGGAAGGTTAAGAGGGGATGTTAGTCGCAAGGCGAAGCATTGAATCGAAGCCCCGGTAAACGGCGGCCGTAACTATAACGGTCCTAAGGTAGCGAAATTCCTTGTCGGGTAAGTTCCGACCTGCACGAATGGTGTAACGATCTGGGCGCTGTCTCAGCCATGAGCTCGGTGAAATTGTGGTATCGGTGAAGACGCCGGTTACCCGCAACGGGACGGAAAGACCCCATGCACCTTCACTACAACTTAACATTGATATCGGATACAGGATGTGTAGGATAGGTGGGAGACTGTGATCTGGCTTCGCTAGGAGTCAGTTAGTCAACGTTGAAATACCACCCTTTCTGTATTTGGTGTCTAACCCTGCAAAGCGGGGGACATTGTTTGGCGGGTAGTTTGACTGGGGTGGTCGCCTCCAAAAAGGTAACGGAGGCTTTCAAAGGTAAGCTCAGTACGCTTGGTAACCGTACGCGGAGTGCAATAGCAAAAGCTTGCTTGACAGTGAGGCAGACAAGCCGAGCTGGGTCGAAAGACGGATATAGTGATCCGGTGGTTCTGCATGGAAGGGCCATCGCTCAAAGGATAAAAGGTACGCTGGGGATAACAGGCTGATCTCCCCCAAGAGCTCATATCGACGGGGAGGTTTGGCACCTCGATGTCGGCTCGTCACATCCTGGGGCTGGAGAAGGTCCCAAGGGTTCGGCTGTTCGCCGATTAAAGTGGCACGCGAGCTGGGTTCAGAACGTCGCGAGACAGTTCGGTCCCTATCTGTTGTGGGCGTTGGAAGTTTGAGTGGGGCTGACCTTAGTACGAGAGGACCGGGTTGGACTAACCTCTGGTGAATCTGTTATGGCGCCAGCTGTACTGCAGAGTAGCTACGTTGGGAATAGATAAGCGCTGAAAGCATCTAAGTGCGAAACTAGCCACGAGATGAGACTTCCTTATAGGGTTGTGGTAGACTACCACGTTGATAGGTTACAGGTGTAAAGGTGGTGACATCATAGCCGAGTAATACTAATCGCCCGAAGCTTTCTTCGCAACAGATAAGTGGTGTGACCTTTCCGGTCACACCACCATCAAAACAACAAATAAGCTGTTGTTCTCTCAGCTTCAACTACTTCTTTCAATAATATGTCAAGTTAATGAGTCAGAAAAGTCAGCAAAGTCCGTAAGTCAGTCAATGACGAATGCACTAATGACCAATGACTAATAACTAAAAATATTCAGGTGCCTATATCGGCGGTGTCCACCTCTTCCCATTCCGAACAGAGAAGTTAAGCCCGCCAGAGCCGATGGTACTGCGGTAAAACGTGGAAGAGTAGGTCGGCGCCAACCTTTTTTAAAGCCCTTTCGGGCACTCAATGCCCCTAATCGGGCAGCAAAACTTAAAGCCTTGTTCCTAAAGAACAGGGCTTTTTTGCGTTTAAGCACTGGGGGAAAATGTTAGTTTCAAACTTCTCTGTATTCTCTGAGCACAAAAAAGCGCTTAAGGGCGCTTTATATCATGTATCTAACGTTTCTCTACTTTATCGTAAAAGCCGCCAAAGGAATTAGTTCTGACAGCTTCTTCCTTAAAAAAGTCTCCGGGGAAACCAAGGCTTATATTGCTGGCATTATCTAAACGTTTTAGTTGATCTGTGGATAGCGTTACATCTATCGTTCTTAAATTATCTTGTAACTGATCAACTTTAGTAGCACCGACTATTGGTATGCAGGAGAAGTTTTGCTGCATCATCCATTTTAAAGCCACATGGGCAGGTGTACAGTTTAATTCTTCAGCAATGGTCATTACCTCACGTGTAATGCGTTCGCTATTTTCATTACGTCTGTTGCTTTCAGCTTTTACCCGCCCTTGTTCCCCACGCAGATACTTACCAGTAAGTGCGCCGCCTGCCAATGGTGCCCATGGAGTAACCGTCATGCCGAAATGTTTAGCCATCGGGATTAGTTCCCGCTCTGGCGTGCGTTGTATAAGGCTATATTCTACCTGTAAAGCAATGAACTGGCTCCAACCCATAGGTTCTGCAAGTGTGTTCCCTTTTGCTACAACCCATGCCGGTGTATCGCTTATAGCCGCATAATTAACTTTTCCTTGTTTTATAAGGTCATCCAGCCCACGCAATACTTCGTCGATGGGTGTAATGTCATCCCAAATATGCAGGTACAACACATCTATAAAATCAGTCTTTAGTCGTTTAAGGCTTTGCTCAACGCTACGCATCATGTTTTTGCGATTGTTGCCAGATGCATTCGGGTTAGTCGCGTTATCTTTCAAAGTATATTTTGTTGCCACAACAAAATAGTCACGATCATGATTGCTTATATAATCACCGATTATCTTTTCACTGGTTCCTAACTTATAAATATTTGCCGTATCTATAAAGTTACCGCCAGCTTCAGTAAATTTATCCATGATGGCGAAGCTGGTTTCCTGGTCGGCACCCCAGCCGCCTTCTGTTCCAAAGCCCATTGTACCTAAACAAAGCTCTGAAACTTTAAGCCCAGAGCGTCCTAATAATTTGTATTGCATATGATAAAAACGTTTATCAATTATAGTGGTTTTATCGCAAGTGTTAAAAGGCCGTCAAACAATTGATTGTATACTCTTGTAATAAAATGTATGAAAATTATTAATACAACGAGGCCGGTATCATTAACAGAATTGAAACAGTTTCTTGATGAGAAGTTAAACCCACTGTTTCAAAAGCAAAGGCAGTTGGAATTAGCCTTCGATACGCGAATAAATGATGAGGGGGTAGAAATATATAACACCGGATTGTATGACGGCTTTCTGTTCAGATTTGAAATCAAGGGCACAGAAATGAACGTAATAAAATCCGAGCATTACACAGATGATGTAAATGTGCTAACGCTCGAAGATATTTTAAACAACCTGTTTCTCGAGTTTCCGGGAAGAGATCAAATCAAATATATCGGAGAAGAATCTTAGCTGTTGATCCAGGTAAACTTATACTCAAGCATCGGATTTTTCATACGATCGGCAACACGTAGTAAACGGTCTGGAAGCTTTACAATATAGTCCCTTGCTTTTTCACCGGCATCATTAAGATCAGGCATACTTTCGATATGCCATTCTTCAATCAGCTGTTTTAGGATGTCAACATAATCTATAGCAGTGTAGATACCGAGGCGTTGCGCTGCATCAGTAAAATGCCCAAATGTTTGGCCAATCTTTAAACCTACTTCACGAAGAAAGTGCGCAGGCATTACAATCTTTTTGCGCATCATATCTTCAAAAGCGATCATGGCCTCGCTTGGGTCAACTTCAAATATTTTTGATATAAATGCTTTATAGGCTTTGGCATGTCGTGCTTCGTCTGATGCAATTACACCACACATTTTTGCAAGTAGTGTATCGCCATATTTTTTAGCCTGAGCAGCAACACGCCTGTGCGAAACGTTGGTAGCCATTTCCTGGAAGGAAGTGTAAATAAAGTTTCGGTATGGATCTGTACCCGTGCCAATATCAAAGCCATCGGCAATAAGATATTGGGTAGATACTTCCATAGCGCGCATATCAACACGTCCTGAAAGATAAAGATATTTGTTAAGCAAATCCCCGTGACGATTTTCTTCAGCGCTCCAGTAGCGGGTCCATTTCATCCAACCACCGGCTTCATCTTTAGATACGCCTTCAACCATGGTTAACCATGATTCATAAGTTGGTAAAGCTTCTTCGGTAATGGTATCACCGATCAATACTGCAATAAGATCATAGGAGAGGCCTCGTGCACTATCCTGAAGTTCCTTTATTTCGTTAAAAAACGAGTCACGTGACGCATCAGGAAGCAGGTCGGCTGGTTGCCACATGTCTTCTACAGGCTTTAAAAACTCAAACATGTTTTCAAGCATGTATTTTTCAATATGCTTCATTACTTCGCTTCGCTGCTCGGCAAAAAATCTCATAATCTATAAACAGATTGTAAAAGTACTAGTTTTAATGTTGCTAAAGTTATTTTCAGTTGCTATTATTTGTTCAATAAAGCCTCGTGCATGCATAGGGGTAAACTTGCTATAGATGGTTTGCCTGCAAAGATGGAAAAATTAGTGTTATAATCCCACAATATCCCGGGTATTTTTAGCGATTTCAATGTAGTACGCATAGTCTTTATATAGTTACAACGGCTATCAGGGTCGGCATATTTGTTATATACGCCATATTCTGAACAAATGATGGGGACATTATATTTTTGAGCCCAGTTGTTTACAATAGATAACTTATCAAATAAGGCCTGTGCATTGCCGTCCTTATTATATTTATAATAGTTTGTTTCGCCCCATGTTCCTTTTGCTTTAAAATTTAGTTGGGGAATTTTTTTCCCATCATATGGAAAAGGAACCCCTGTTGTTGCTACCTGGTTGCCTACCCATTCTGCACCCTGGTGTGTAAAAATAAAAGGTTCATAAAAATGGAAACTATAAATAATGTTCTCATCAGCCAATCGTACAAAGCGGCTCAATTCATAAATACTATTATAATTTGATGCCCCTATAAGCAGGGTTTTGCTTTTGTCTATTTGCCGTATTGCTATACATATATTGTAAGCGGCATCTTTCCAAAGTTGTGGATTCATCGGAGGCGGTTCATTATAAATTTCATACATTAATTGATTGGGATCTTCTTTAAGATAATGTAATGAAATCTGTTTCCATAGGCTTACAGCAGTGTTTGTAGCCAGTATGTAGTTGTTATCGTCTATTTTGCCATAATGGTAATCTATAATCAGTTTTAAACCCTGCATCTTACATTGGTTAAGCACCCAGTCTACCTGCGTAAATACTTTTGACAGTGCTATTTTCTGAGTGTAGTAGTATTCAAAGGCAACAGGTAACCTTATACTTTTAAAGCCTAACTTTTTAAGTAATACAAAATCTGAAGCATTAACCGGCCTTGCTTTTAAAGCATTATTATTCCATGTTTGTTCCAGCCATGATATGCTGATCCCATTGTTTAATTGCGCTGCCCGCTTAAACGCAATGACCCTTTCGATAGCCATTGGATTAGTTTTTGCAGATGTATGGCCTGCACTTATTTGAAAGACAATTAAAAGCACTGCCATATACCGGAGTACTTTAAAGCCATTACAGGCAAATGTTTTAAAATAGGTTTTTTTCATTTAACTTAAACACGCAATTTTGCTCTGTAAATCGATATAATACCAGCCACTAATCAATGTTTGTTCAAATAAATAAAGAAGAATTTGCTAAAGAAAGCAATAAGAAAGCATGGTACCAGACTAACAATATCATTTGGACAATTATCTTTCTTTATCCTTTATTAAGCATAGTAGATTTTATTTATGCTGGCGATATCTGGATACAGTTTTTGATTGCACGTATCATTATTGTTCTGATCATAATGGGTTTGTACAGTGTTTTCCAAACCCGTAAGTTTGATTATCGCATTTTGC
This sequence comes from Mucilaginibacter sp. KACC 22063, assembly GCF_028736115.1. Taxonomy (NCBI): domain Bacteria; kingdom Pseudomonadati; phylum Bacteroidota; class Sphingobacteriia; order Sphingobacteriales; family Sphingobacteriaceae; genus Mucilaginibacter; species Mucilaginibacter florum. The sequence goes on from NZ_CP117877.1 coordinate 1,051,365, forward strand.
TGCATATAGCATTTATATTACTCTCCATACCTGCGGCTATACTTTGCACCATTGTTAACATTCAGGAGCTAACCGTTTATTTTCTTATCTATTCTGCAATTATCTTGTTTTTTAACCTGCAGGTATACTGGGAGCCGGTTAATTCTGTAGTACAGGTAGTTTTTGCAATAGTATTGCTTACTTTGTTCTTTAACATCTCGTCCCAGTATACGCTGGATCTTTTCATTAGCAACGGTGGTCAGTACTTTTTTATTACAAGCGTAATTTCATGCTTAATTGTAAGTTCGAGGTATAAGGTAGCCGAACGCGATGTGAAGTCGCAGATACTTATCGAAAAATCAAACCAGCAATTAAAGGAGCAGAATAAAGATATCATCGAGAAAAATAATATTATCGATATGCAGTATGATAAACTGCGTAAGCTTGATGAGCAAAAGAACAGCTTTATTAATATTGCCGGCCATGATTTAAAAAACCTGATCGGATCGGTGATCATGAGCACGGGTATGATTAAGGAAGAAGAATACCGCCTCAGCACCGATCAAAAAGAGTTTTTACAATATATTTCAGATTCGGCAGATAAGATGCAATATATGCTGAACAAGTTGATGGATGTAAAGGAGATTGAATCGCCGGAGATCAAGTTCAACTTTGAAATTTTTGATATTAATGCTGAAGTACGCTATGTATATAAAGGGCTGATAGAAACAGCTCAGATGAAAAATATTACCTTAGTGGATAATATCCTGAAACTGCCTTTAAACGTTAGGTTGGATAAGGTTTTTGCAGGGCAGGTTTTTCAAAACCTAATGTCAAACGCCATTAAGTTTTCCCAAACCAACAACAGCATAAAAATAGCAACCAGCCTGCAACGGCAGAAGTTTGTTTTTGAGATTATAGATGAGGGGATTGCTATTGGGCAGGAAGAACTGGATGGTATGTTTGGTAAACTGAGGACATTAAATGATGCCACCAGCGAAAATGCTACCGGTAGCCGCCTTGGTTTAGGTTTATCCATTGCCAAATTAATGACCCAGGAGATGGGGGGCGAGCTTAGTTACAGAAGCGATTATAACGGCAATTATTTCAGAGTAGAATTTAACGTGATCAATTAATACAACCGATGAAGAAATTTTTATCATTTCTGTTTTTTATAGTATTATTAATTAAAGCAGCTTCAGCACAGCAAACGGTTATTACCTTTAAATCGCTTGGTCGTGATGATGACGCCATAAACGGGATGAGCGGCTCCAGTTCTTACTATATCCGCATAGATCCTTATATGGAAATGAATGGCAGTAAACTGGTGCTATACTTCGAACCGTCACAGGCGCTGCTTAAGGATAAATCATTCATCAATGTACTGATCAATGATAACCCGGTTTACAGCAGCCGGCTTACAAAAGATTCTCTTCAAAAAATAACGCTAAACCTTAGCAGGAATGATCTATCTCCTGATCGGCGTTACCTTAAATTACAGGTGCGTACCTTGTTGCAAATATCTGATGATAAATGCCGCGATCTGGACAATCCGGCCATGTGGTTGAAAATTAAAGGTTATTCGTATCTGGCGCTTAACCGCAGCAATACCAATTTCTTTAATAATGTAAACATATCAAACTGCTTTGAATCAAAAAGAGCAATTGTATATCCTGTTAATCCATCATTACATGATTTAAAAGCGGTTGCATGGGCTTATGCCCGTCTAAAAAAATCAGACGTAAAAAACATCCAGGTAATACAGGCCGACCATGTTCCTGATTCTGTTATCAATTATATAATGGTAGGTAACATTAGCCAATTGCCGGCTAACAGGCGCGCCCTGATCCGCATTAACCCTGCGAGCGGACAAGGCTTGTTTTACTTGCATAAATCTGTTGTTAACCTTACCGATACGGTAACCAACTTAATTACCGTAAATGGACAAATGGTGCCTACGCGTTCTATACAAACGCACCAGATGCCGCAGGAGATCTTATTTATTACCGGAGGAGATGACCAAGGGTATGAAAAAACGGTTACCGCATTGGGTAACATGAACATCCTTAATTCTACCTTTGGCGATTACCTGCTGGTGAATAGCGCGTCCAATAACTTCTTTAAAACTATTGACGAGAACCGGTCAAAACTTACGCTACGCCAGATAGGTGGTTTAACCAACTTTATATCGGGTGTTGGATCGTTAAAAAGCGTTTATAACTTTAAGAACAGTGATTTTAGCTTTACCCCTAAAGAGGTTGAGATTAGGTTTATAGCCAATTACAGCGCCTTAAATTTAAATGACCGCGGATATTTCAATATCTATCTTAACGGTATGCTGATCAGCAGCGAAAAGCTGGACGCATCCGGTAAACTTAATACTGCGGTTACCATTAACCGTTATCAGCATCATAAGTATAACACGCTGATTGCCGAGTTCAGGTTTTATCCTAATAGTGGTAACTGTACCAACAGCTTTACTAACTTCTTTGCCGAAATTGATGTAGACAAATCATACCTGGAATCTAAAAATCCATTTATTACCAATGATCTGAGTTTTTATCAATATCCCGAGGCATTTAACTCGAGCTCTACCCGTATTGTTGTAAGCCGCGATTATGCACGCTATGCAGCAGGTGCAATGGGCGAAATTATTTATGAGTTGAACAACAACATCAATTCAAATAATTTCCCTGAGTTTGTTTACTCTGATGAGATACGGAATAACAAAAGCGACCTGAAAAAGTATAATATAGTTGCGCTGCTCTCTCGTAATGATCCTTTGATCGAAGAATTTCCGGATGCACCTATAAAATTTAATCATGATTTCAGGCTGTATAACAACAATAACAACGAAGTAGTATATACCGTTTCTGATTCGGTTTCAAATGGCTTGGCTCAGATATTTTACGGCCGCAGCAACAATGCCTGCCTGGTGTTAACTGCTACCGGTAAAAACCTGGCAAATGCGTTTCTGGCTGCTTCGCGTTCAATTACCGAACAGTTATCAACGCTGTCAAGTAACGTATGTATTGCTGACGTAAACAATAATAAATATCTGTTTAACATCAGCAAATCAAGCGAAAACCTGGAGTACATTGATACTAAAAGCTCGCTTGCAAAGTTCTGGGAAAACTATAACCTGTATATCTTATTAGGTATTCTGATTCTTATACTTATCGCATTCTTGTATGTAAGGTTCAAAGTACAGAAGTCGCAGGAAATTATTAACGAGTAAGCAAAGATAAACCGTTAGGTAATGCCGGAAGAATTGAGCGAAGTAACAGATAGCAAAAGCTATTATGATGAACAGCAGGATGTAGACCTGTCGTTTAATAAATGGCCTATACCTGATCTGTTGGTGAAGGATGGTTTTATTACCTATGCCGATATAGAGAAGATCAATGCTTTCTCTCAAAGATCAGGTTTGTCTTTTGTAAAGATACTGCTCAACTTCGGCTATATATCCCGTAAAAATTACGAACGCTCATTAACCCATGCAGGCCATGTTTTTAAGCAAATACGCGAAGAAGCTTATGACATGGAGATACTTAACAAGGTAGACCTGAAGTTTGCTGATGAACACCTGGCATTGCCGCTGCGTAAGGAAAACGGTAAGATAGTTACCTTAATGGCTAACCCGAGTGATGAATTGTTCATTGACTTTGTGCGCCTTACTTATGATTGTGAGCCTGAAATAATTGTTGCGTCTGACCTGGATATTACCTGGTTGAGCCACAAGCTTATCGGCACTAAATATGTAAAGTCGGCTGTTTTTGAGTTGCTGAACCGAGACCCGGAAAGTTCTGCTCTGGTTACCTTTACCAATGCACAACTGATGTTTATTTTTGGGACCATCGCCTTTGTGGTTACCTGTCTGGTCGTCAGTTTTACGCTAACGTCTATCATCATCAATGTAATTATAAGCTCTATATTTCTTATTGCCATTACGTTCAAATTGTTTTTGGCACTTGTTGGTTCCAGGTTTGAGCTGCATCAGGCCGTAACTAAAGAAGAAGTTAAATCAGTAAAGAATGACGAACTGCCGATTTATACGATCCATTTACCGGTTTATAAGGAAGATAAGTTAATTAAGAAGCTGATATGGAACCTGCAAAGCCTTGATTATCCGCGCGAGCAACTGGATATTAAGCTGTTGATTGAGGAGGATGACGATAAGACATTGAATGCAGTGCGTAACCTGGATTTCCCGGCCATATTTGAGGTGATAGTGGTGCCATACCATATGCCTAAAACCAAACCGAAGGCCTGTAATTATGGATTGCACTTTTCGCGCGGGCAGTACCTCACCATTTATGATGCAGAAGATATCCCGGATACCGACCAGTTAAAAAAGGTAGTTGCCATGTTTAATAAGCTGCCCGAACACTTTATTTGTATCCAATGCGCGCTTAATTACTTTAACAGAAATGAAAACTTCCTGACAAGGATGTTTACACTTGAATATTCATACTGGTTTGATTACATGCTTCCGGGGCTTGATACCCTGGATATTCCTATTCCGCTTGGTGGTACCAGCAACCATTTTAAACTGGATAACCTGGTAGAACTTGGCGCGTGGGATCCGTTTAACGTAACTGAAGATGCGGATTTGGGCGTGCGTGCTTACGCAAAAGGTTATAAAATTGCTATTGTAAATTCAACCACTTACGAAGAAGCCAATAACGAGCCATTTAACTGGATACGCCAGCGCTCACGTTGGATAAAGGGGTATATGCAAACGTACCTTGTACACATGCGCAACCCGGTTAAGTTATGGCAAAAAGTAGGTTGGAAAGGCTTTTTAGGATTTAATTTCTTTATCGGCGCAACTCCGGCCACATTTCTGCTATACCCATTTTTATTAAGCGTGTTTATTGCCTACCTGGTATTTGACCTTAAATCTATCAGGTTATTATTTCCGGATTGGGTATTGTTCATCTCGATATTTAACCTGCTAATTGGCAATATCTTAATGATCTACGTAAATATGATGGCCGTGTTTAAACGCCGTTTTTACGAACTTATCTTATTTGCAGTTGCTAATCCGGTATATTGGTTAATGCACTCTATTGCTGCCTATAAAGGGTTATACCAGCTAATTATTAAGCCTTTTTACTGGGAAAAAACCAATCATGGTTTAAGTAAGGTAAATAACTCGGTTAATGTTGTGAAATGATCAGGTCAAAAAACCTATACTTACTTTTCCTGACGTTTGTACTGGCGTCATTCTATATCATTTGTAGTGTATATCTGGTAAAGCTGGGGTATTTCAATAAAGAAGAACTTTTTTTAATTGAAAAGGGGAAAATCGTATTTGAGGGTGTAGGTAACAGGTTGAAAGTAATGGGTTTAACAACCCCGCTGCTGCCTTTTTACGGTACTTTCTTTTTTACCATTATTAACTATTCGCTTGCACCTATACTCGCCTCGGCCATAGGTACTGCCATCTTGTTTTACATTATTTGTAACACACTTTTAAAACGGTCGGGCGACGAGTTTTATATTATTGCTATCCTGTGTTTGTTTTTGCTGCATCCGGGGATATTGTACATGGCCTGTTCGGGCAAGTCCACCTATATGGTGATGATTTTTCTTTACCTGTTTTTTCTCAACGTATTTAAGTTTTACAATTCAAACACTACCTTCCATATTTCAATTGCAAGTATTTGCCTTGTAATACTTATTTTTTGTGATTATAAGTTTGTTTGGCTTACACTTTTCTTTATTCCGCTGGTATTATCTATTTCACTTCATACCCTTAACCTGGGCGAAAAGGAATCAATTTTCAGATTGTTTTTAAGTTTTAACAATCCCTCGCTAAGGCGTAAGCTGATCAGTAAGTCTACCGCTATTTTTATCATACTTTTTGTATTGCCGTTGGCATCTGTATTAATATATAAGATACTTAACCTTACACACGCCAATGACCTTAACTATTTTACGGACAGCCCATATGCAAACTGGAATGTATTAGCCGAAAAAATAGATTACAGTACTTTGCAGGATACAGAGAACCATCGCCTGCCCGAAATATCTATACTTATCTCTGTACGTGTATTGATATACTTCCCTTTGATACTTGTAGCGCTTTATCTGTTTAAAGATAATACATATCAAATTTTAACGCTGATTACACCTTTTTTATTCATTGAGTTTTTAAAAATAAAGTACGGAAAGATTTTTATAGCCCAGCAGTATTATCTTTCGTTTCTGGTACTGTCCATCTTATGCATTGTAACCAAGGTGCAAAGCATACGCAATGAGGGCGTGTTTAAGATCGTTTTAGGCGTGTTTTTCATTTTGTCGATCTATACAGGTTATGAGATCATGAATAATTCTGCTATTTTGGAAGAACGTAACTTTATCTCGAGTTTGATGCACAAAAAGGTGATAGATAACCAGGATGAAATACGCAGTGTAGCCAATTACATTAACAGCCTGCCTATAACATCACATGTACTGGTTGATGATGCTATTGCTTACCCCATTGCCAGCTTTGTTAGTGATATACGCGCACTTACCCTGCCTTATCAAAACGAATATTTAAGCGCAATTGAAGCCCCCCACAAATATGACCGTTATGTTTTAATTGCAAGCGGCAAAAACCCGGCTAACAGTTATACAGAATTAAATGTGAAGTATGTGGTGCTGTTTAAACAAGCTAACAGTAACGTAAGCTTGCGTAAGGTATTTGAAACCGATAACTGGATACTTTACCAGATTTTATAGCCCTTACTTAATTACAATATCGTACCTGGTGAGTAACCCAGGCAAGCCATGTACAGAGAACTTAGTTTTTTTGACTATGTTCCTGTCCGGATCAACGATATAATTGTATGAGGTTGTGAAATCGGCTCCTTTTAGGTTGGTATTATCAAATATGGCACGGTGCAGGTTGCAGTTATCAAACACGGCATTGGTAAGATCGGCTTGTGTAAAATCAACCTCTTTGCATGAACAGTTAATATATTTTGCGCCTTTGTTCTTCCGGCTGTAAAATATGGTGTTATCAAGTACACAGTTATCAAAGTGCGCTTCAAACAAAAAATCGCGTGTTTTGCTAAAGTCTGCACCTGTTAAATTGCAATCGGTAAACTTTACGTTTTGCAAGCCGGTATTTTGAAGCGAGCAGCTTGCCATATAACAATCTTTAAAATGGCAATCAATAAATACCAGATTCGATAAATGTGCAGTTCTTAAATCGCAATATATAAAAGAGCAATTCTCAAACTGCGCCCCTTGTTTCCTGATCTCTTCAACCGTAACTTTTGTGAAGCTTTTATCTTCGATGATCTGCATAAAGCAAAGCTAACAAACAGGTTTGAATTACATATTCCTTCGGTATTGCCCGCCGACTTGGTATAGGGCATGTGAGATCTGCCCTAAAGAACAGTACTTGCAAGCTTCCATCAGTTGTTGAAAAATGTTTTCGCCACTAGTTGCCGAGTGTTGAAGGTTTTTAAGCATAGCAGGAGCTTTATCTGCATTGCGCTGTTGAAATGCTTCGAGCGCAGCAATCTGGTATTGCTTTTCTTCTTCTGTAGCTCGTATCACTTCGGCCGGTATTAAAGTTGGTGAACCTTTTTTGTTAAGGAAAGTGTTTACACCAATGATCGGATATTCGCCCGTATGTTTAAGGGTTTCATAATAAAGCGACTCCTCTTGTATTTTACTACGCTGGTACATGGTTTCCATTGCACCTAAAACACCGCCGCGGTCATTAATGCGCTTAAATTCTGTTAGTACAGCTTCCTCAACCAAATCGGTCAGCTCTTCAATGATAAATGCCCCTTGAATAGGGTTCTCATTTTTGGCTAATCCCAATTCGCGGTTAATAATTAATTGAATAGCCATTGCCCGCCTTACCGATTCTTCGGTTGGTGTGGTAATAGCTTCATCATAGGCATTAGTGTGCAGCGAGTTGCAGTTGTCATATATAGCGTAAAGCGCTTGCAGCGTAGTGCGGATATCGTTAAAATCAATTTCCTGCGCGTGCAATGACCGTCCGCTTGTTTGGATATGGTATTTCAGTTTCTGGGATCTGTCGTTGCCTTTATATTTATTTTTAATGGCCTTTGCCCATATACGGCGAGCCACCCTACCGATGACAGCATATTCTGGATCAATGCCATTAGAGAAAAAGAAAGAAAGGTTAGGGGCAAAGTCATCAATGTGCATGCCCCGGCTCAAATAATATTCTACATAAGTAAACCCATTAGCAAGCGTAAATGCCAGCTGTGTTATAGGGTTGGCACCGGCTTCGGCAATGTGATAGCCCGAAATGGAGACAGAATAAAAGTTGCGAACTTTTTCATCGATAAAATATTGCTGGATGTCGCCCATCATCCTTAAGGCAAATTCTGTAGAAAATATACAAGTGTTCTGCGCCTGGTCTTCTTTCAAAATATCTGCCTGTACGGTGCCACGCACGGTGCTTATAGCATAAGCTTTAATTTTTTGATATACATCAGCTGGCAGTACCTGGTCGCCGGTTAAGCCCAGCAACATAAGGCCAAGCCCGTTATTCCCTTCAGGAAGAAGAGCCTCACCTAAATCCTCTCCAAAGGAGAGGACTTTTCTTTCCGGTTGCTGGTTGAGTTGATTTGTGATTTTTTCTACAACCTGCTTTGTATTGTTAAGCACATCTTCATTATTGAATCTGATTACATCAAATCCTTTTTCTTTAAGAATTTTGGTTCTGATCTCATCCTGTTCTTTTGTATACTCGTGATAACCACCATCAACTTCAATAATCAGCCCTTTTCCTAAGCAAATAAAATCAGCGATATAACCATCAACAGCATGCTGCCGTCTTATTTTAAATCCTGTTTGATTATTTCTAAGATTTGCCCACAAAGTTTTTTCGGCCTCTGTTGGGTTTTGTCGGTTTAATTTGGAGTTGTTTTTCAGTATCTCCCAAAACTTTAAGTCAGCAGTTTCATATCCATAATGCTGATTTAGCTCCCTCTCCTTTGGAGAGGGCTGGGGTGAGGCACTATATCCCGGCCTTGCCAATCCATTATCATCGTACAACTCTTTAAACTTAGCTTCTACCAAATGTTCAAGTTTGTTTTCGATGATGTATTTCTCGCATTGCTGGTCTATCGCGGCATTCATAAAAAAGCCGAGTAGCATAGGGGCAGGGCCGTTAATGGTCATGGATACCGAAGTTGACGGACTGCACAAGTCGAAGCCTGAGTAAAGCTTCTTAGCATCATCAAGTGTGGCAATGCTTACCCCTGAATTGCCGATCTTGCCATAAATATCTGGACGCGTATGCGGGTCTTCACCATAAAGCGTAACCGAATCAAAAGCAGTGGATAAGCGGTGTGCGGGTTGGCCAAGCGATACATAGTGAAAACGTTTATTGGTACGCTCTGGTCCGCCCTCACCGGCAAACATACGGGTAGGGTCTTCGCCATCGCGTTTTAACGGGAATACACCTGCCGCATAAGGAAACTCACCTGGGACATTTTCTGTTAACAGCCAGCGTAAAATATCTCCCCAGGCTTCGTATTTTGGCAATGCCACTTTCGGAATACGCAACTGTGATAATGAAGTGGTGAACAACGGTTGTTTTATTTCTTTATCACGTACTCTGTATATAAAGTTATCTGCTTTGTATCTGAGCAAGGTATCGGGCCATTCTTTTAACAAACGCTTGCAATCAGGATGCAAATGTTCTTCAAGTTGGTTGTATATGTCCTGAAGCCCGGCAGTAAAATCTTCTCCTTTTGAGAAGTTTTGCGAAAGGCTGATGCTGCCTTGCAACTGGTACAGCTGCTGAGCAATTTTGCATTGTTCGTTAACCCAATTGTTATAAGCTGTACTGCTTTCGGCAATTTCTGCCAGGTACCTGATCCGGTCAGGCGGAATAACGTAACTTTTTTCCGGTTCTTCCACATCAGTCGGCACTACCGGGTTAAACGCAATTCCAGTTTTTTCTTTGATCACTTTCATCAGTGCATCAAAAAGACTGTTCATGCCCGGGTCGTTAAATTGCGATGCCATGGTGCCATAAACCGGCATGTCTTCATCCCTGGCATCAAAAAGCATGTGGTTACGTTTATACTGCCGCCTAACATCGCGTATAGCATCTAATGCGCCGCGTTTGTCAAACTTGTTAATGGCTACTAAATCTGCAAAGTCGAGCATGTCGATTTTCTCGAGTTGAGTGGCTGCGCCGAATTCCGGTGTCATTACATATAAGGCCACGTCGCAGTAGTCCGTAATCATGGTATCGCTTTGGCCAATGCCCGATGTCTCCACAATTATGAGATCAAAACCCGCTGCTTTGCAAATGTCTATTGACTCCTGTACATATCCAGACAGTGCGAGGTTAGCCTGCCTTGTCGCTAAGGAACGCATGTAAATCCTTGGGCTGTTGATCGCATTCATGCGGATGCGGTCACCTAATAAGGCACCGCCGGTTTTACGTTTTGAAGGATCGACTGATATAATGGCCAATGTTTTATCCGTCTCTGCCAAAAAGCGGCGTACAATTTCATCAACTAAGGATGATTTACCTGCACCGCCCGTACCAGTTATACCCAGAACCGGAATGGCCTCACCCGCAGCCCTCTCCAAAAGAGAGGGAGCTTTTAATGAGGCTCTAAATTGCTCCGGATGATTTTCGGCAAGCGTAATCAGTTGGGCAATGGCTTTATTATCCTTCTCGGGCAGATGTTTCAATTCGCCATTAAGGCTGGTTTTAGTTTCAAAGTCGCATTGCTCCAGCATACTGTTGATCATGCCTTGCAAACCCATACGGCGGCCATCATCCGGTGAAAATATTTTAGCAATACCATATTGCTGTAGTTCTTCAATCTCATCCGGCAGGATAACACCACCGCCACCACCAAATATTTTAATGTGCCCGGCACCGCGTTCTTTTAGCAGGTCGAACATATATTTAAAATACTCGATATGCCCGCCCTGGTATGATGTCATGGCTATGCCCTGCACATCTTCCTGTATAGCACAAGTCACCACCTCTTCAACAGACCGGTTATGGCCAAGATGTATCACTTCTGCACCTGAAGATTGTAAGATGCGTCGCATAATGTTTATCGTAGCATCATGGCCGTCAAACAATGAGGCAGCTGTTACAAATCGAACCTTGTGCTTAGGCTTGTATACTGTGATGTTTTCCATGCAAATTTTATAACCGGTAAGGCAAATCTAATAATTACTAATGTTAATACTATGCTTGCATAGTAAATGTTACAGCACGGTATGCGGTAATCAAATTGTAATCAGTTTATGCAAGATAACCTTAGCCGGATTAAAACTGTATCTTTGTGGTTAATATGATGTTAACGGATTCGGCAACGGCGCAATGGGAGAAAGGCTACAACAATTACGGCCCTTGGTTAAGGCAAAAATACAACGGCCAGCGGGTGTTTAAAGTTATTGTTGATGGTGGTTTTACCTGCCCAAACCGCGATGGCTCAAAAGGCTATGGCGGCTGCACCTATTGCAATGTGGATTCGTTTACGCCATCTGTTTCCCGTAAAAACCCTTCCCTGCGCGAGCAGGTGATACAGGGTATGGAGCGTGCCCGCAAAGGCAACAAGGCCGATAAATTTATCATCTATTTTCAGCCTAATACCAATACTTATGCACCTGCGCATTACCTTAAAATGCTGTATGACGAGGCGTTGAGTATCAATACTGAACATATTGTAGGTCTATCGGTAGGTACCAGGCCCGATTGTATTGATGCCGAAAAGATTGCCCTGCTTGAAAGTTATACCGACAGGTTTGATGTTGATTTGGAGATGGGGATGGAATCCATTTATAACGATACGCTGAACCAGATCAATCGGGGATGCTCACATGATGATTTGCTGAAAGCGCTTGCCCTGGTAAAAAATAGCAAACTTGATATTTGTGTGCATACCATCTTCGGCTTTCCGTGGGAAACCAAAGAAATGATGTTGAAATATGCTGATGAAATTAACCGCCATGAACAAATCAAGTTTGTAAAGTTTCATCACCTGCATATTGTTGAAGGCTCTGTAATGGGCGTAAAATACAAACGCGAGCCTTTTAAATTGTTTAGCCTGGAAGAATATGCAGATTTCCTATGTGAACTTTTGCCTTTAGTAAGGCCGGATGTCGTAATTCAACGGTTATTCGGTATTTCTGACTGGGAACTACTGATTGCGCCTAACTGGGACCTTAAAAAATCAGAAATTCAGCATTTTATTGATAAGCGCATTATTGAGCGTGGGGTGGTTCAAGGTTCTGCATTGTAATTAATTTAAATTACTGGTATTTAGTTTGTACTTTTCGGTACTTAACAGTAAACATATTACCGGCTTTGTCTCAACGCTTACAACAAAACTATATTCCCGCTTTAACTGGTGTGCGTGCTTTAGCGGCGTATCTTGTTTTTATATCCCATTACGATTACACATTTGATGAATCTTTTCCCCACTTTGTGAAAAGATTTTTCCAGGAATTCCACATTGGGGTAACCATCTTCTTTGTGCTATCAGGTTTTTTAATTGCTTTCAGATATTATAATAATTTTCATTTAACTAAAGATTGGTTCAGGCAATACCTCAAAAACAGGGTTGCGCGCATTTATCCAATGTACTTCCTGATCACCATTGGGGCATTCGTTTATTTTTATTCTACAGGTGATGTAAGCATCACGGCGGATTTTCCTTATCCTTTCACCTTAATGCTGATGAACATCACCTTTGTTCGTGGTTTTTTTAATGATCTTAAATTTACGGGTATTGCACAAGGATGGTCGCTTACGGTGGAAGAATGTTTTTACTTTTCTGCCCCCTTTATATTTCTCTTTGCGAAGAAGTATAAAAAGTTTTACATACAGCCTTTGTTGATCACTGGGTTCGGTGCTTTGCTGGTAATTATATTCCGAAATGTGAACTGGTACGGCTTCTTCGGCAACTTTACCTTCATGATGTTGTATACATTTCTGGGTCGGTGTTTTGAATTTTTTGCCGGCATTCAATTGGCCTTGTATGTACAAAGAAAAGGTTTCTCACGTACCAATAGCCTGCCTTTAACCTACATCGGGTTCTTATTCATATTTGTTTGCCCGTTCATTATGTCGTTGTTGCCGGTTCCAAAAGGATGGAATGCAGGCTTACAACATCCGCTTGGTATTGTTACCAATAACTATTTACTGGCCATGTCCATCGCATTGTTTTTCTACGGACTGCTTACAGAAACAACAGTTTTAAAGAAGGTGCTGGCCAATCCATTTGTAGAATTATTGGGCAAAAGCTCGTACATATTCTATCTTATTCACCTGGGATATATCTATCACTATATCCACAACTGGATGAACCAGCTGAACGATAAAGTTTTTGAATGGTATGACAAGTGGGGGGTAGACTGGCATTCGCCTTTTGAATACGATAGCCTGAATATTTTGTATGCTTTTATCATATTAAACGCCCTGTCGGTATTACTATTTAAAACAATTGAAGAGCCGCTTAATCATTATATACGTAAGTCTAACTTTTTAATTAAAAGCTCAAAATAGTTAACTTTAATGCAGTTGCTTTTTTCGGCATCGTAATAGCTATATACGGTCAGTTTTATTTGAACATATGCATCATAAATTTACATCCAGTTACCCATTCGGCCATTATTGCAAATTTTTAATTATTACGCTCATTGTTGTTTCATGTGGTATCAGCAACGCTAATGCCGGGGCATGGCCTGTGCGTCCGGGAAAGGTTCTGTTATCATTAACCGGTACTTATTTTAATGCAGACCAGAAATGGGATGAGAATGGCCGCAAACAGCAATATGATGACAACGGCTATTTCCGCTCATTGAGTATGTATTTATATGGCGAGTTTGGCGCCAGCCGTGTGGTAACTATTGTTACCTCGATACCTTATGTATCCAACACCTTTACTAACTCAGGTTTAAAATCGACTGTAAGCGGATTGGGTGATGCAGAGATAGGCGGACGCATTTATATTACGAACATTAAGTTTAAATTTTACCTGGCTGTACAGGGTACCATTGTTGTGCCGCTGTATACAAATACTGCTGATAAAAACTTAGGATATCAGGCATTTGGTACCGATGTGAAGATAATAGGCTCTGGCAGCGGGAAATTAAGTGCCAGCAAAAGTTTTTATTATACCGTTGAGCTTGGCGGGCGTCAGTATTCGTCAAGCACTGGCCCGCAACAATTACGCGGTACAGCATCATTCGGTATCAACCTCGATCCTAAAAACCAGTTGGCTTTTTCAGGCAACGGCGTTTATTCTCATAGTGATTATAAGCAGTTTGATAATAACCTGGCTGCCAATAAAGATTTCTCTTACGTTCAAGCCTCAATTAGCGCGGGTCATACTTTTACCAAAGACTTTTCAGTTTTTGTAGGTTACAACCAGTTTGTGGCTGGCCGTAACACAGGTATAGGCAGTAATTTTTCTTTGTCATTTATTAATAAGTTCTAAGCTGAATGTACAACAGGATAATTACTACAAAGGTATATGTGTTTGCAATTATAATGCTTGTTTCTACAATAGTAACAGCACACACACTTCCTGACGGAAAAGCTAAAAGAATAACTGCCATTTTTGAAGATGATATAGTTTTTACAGCCAAACCAGCAAAAAAAGAGGCAATCTTTGGTTCGGGTGAAAGGATTGTTTATGATGTTGAATTAAAGAACAATACCAATAATGATCAAAAAGGAAATGTAGGCTACACCATCTATTCATGGAAAGATCAGGTACTGAAACAGGATTCGGTTCATGTAAAACTTGATAAGAACGGTAAAAAGTCAATCAGCTTGCGAATGCCTTCGCAATCAGCGGGTATGTACAAGCTAAATATCACGGTTAACGTTACGGACTATGACGATACCATTCGCCGCGTTTTTGCCGTAGACCCTAAAAAAATTAAATCTGACTTTGCCAAGCCGGGCGATTTTGACGGCTTTTGGCAAACAACCATTGATACACTTGCGCGCACCCCAATGCAGGCTAAAGTTACTTTACAGCCTTCTATGGAGCGGGATGGGATCAGTTGCTATCTGGTCGAATTGCATTCTTACGGAAACGTAGTGATCCGGGGTTGGTTGACTATTCCTAAAGAGCACAAAATTAAAGATAAACTTGCCGTTTGGCTGGTACTGCCAGGTTATGGGCCGCGCGGGGTAAAACCAATTTACGGTACATCTGACCTTGCCGTACTTGCTATTAACGTAAGGGGGGTAGGTAACAGCCGCGATAGAATTAACCCCACGGAAGAAGCATACGTAAGTGTCGGCGTGGAGAGTAAGTGGAAGTATATCTATCGGGGGGTGATCATGGATTGCATGCGTGCTGTAGATTACATTGCCTCAAGGCCGGATTTTGACCAGGATAATATCCTGTGTTCTGGGGCAAGTATGGGTGGTTATCTTTCAATTGCAGTGAGCAGCCTTGATAAACGTATTAAGCTATGCTCGGCTAATAATCCTGTTTTTTGTGATTACCGCTCTTTGGTAGGCAGTAAAGAGTGGCCGATGAAAAGCTTTGTTAAATACGGGCGTGAAAGGCGTGTGGGATTAGACCGCATACTTAATACGCTTGATTACTATGACCTTAAAAACTTTGCACCCAACCTGCAGTGTAAAGCGCTTATAGGTATCGGATTGCTCGATAACCTTGCACCTGCTTATAACGAATATGTAATGCTGGGCAATTTGAAGAATAACTATAAATTGTTCGTTTATCCTGAACTTGCACACGAAGTACCGCCTGAGATTTATTCATACCTGAGTAAATGGATGATGGATCAGTTTGGTTTGTTTTAAATTGTATCGCTGTGCGTGTTAACGAGAGGGTGATAAGTGAGTATGAGAAAAATAATACATCAGGTTTTTAAAGCATTGTTATTTGCGGTTTGCTGTGCTATTGTAGTGACTCTGTATTCTTTTAATGATGTGAAAACCGCTATTATAAAAACAGCGTTTGAAGACGATGTTGTTTTTGCAGCTAATGCACAAACAAAGGATGCGCTATTTCGTCAAAATGAAAAAATAGGTTATGACATCAGTGTGCGCAACAATACCAACGAGTTGCAGGAAGGCACTGTTGGCTACACCATCATGGATCTTCATAACAAAATCTTAAATCAGGGATCCGAGCCGATAAAACTCAAAACAAAAGAAGCAAGGGAACTTTCTTTGCACATGCCTGCCCAGAAGTTTGGCGTATATAAACTAAACCTTACCATTAATGTAACCGATTACGATGATACCATTCGCAGGGTGTTTGGTGTTGATCCTAAAAAGATAAAGTCTGATACGCCAAAACCTTCCGGATTCGATTCTTTCTGGCAAGACACTCGCGACACACTCGCTAAGGTGCCCATGAATGCCACTATGACATTACAGCCCCAGTTAAGCCGTAATGGTACAGATTGTTACCTGGTGGAAATGAAGTCGTACGAAAATATTACCGTAAGAGGATGGCTCACCATTAAGCATGACCGTAAGCCCAAAGATAAATTTCCTGTTTGGCTGGTAGTGCCGGGATATGGCGGTGTTGGCGTAAAGCCCATTTTTGGCTCTAATGAAATTGCCGTATTTTCATTTAACGTACGCGGACAGGGTAACAGTAAAGATAAGATCAACCCAAGCAGGGATGGTTACCTTACAACTGGTGTAGAAAACAGGTACAAATACATTTACAGGGGAGCTATAATGGATTGTATACGGGCGGTAGACTTTATCTTCTCAAGGCCCGAACTGGATTCAAAAAATATCATTATTTCTGGCGGAAGTATGGGAGGGTACCTGGCTATTGCTACAGCCAGCCTTGATAAACGCATTAAACTATGCTCGGCCAATAACCCCGTGTTTTGCGATTACCGCAACTTGATTGGCAATTCCGATTGGCCCATGAGCGATTTTGTTAAGTATTCGAGAGCAAGGCGCATACCAATGGGCAGGATCCTTAATACGCTTGATTACTTCGATCTCAAAAATTTTTCGCCAAATCTTGAATGCTATTCGCTTATCGGTATAAGTATGCTTGATAATCTTGCCCCGCCTTACAATGAGTTTGTGATGTTGAACGAAATTAAATCGAAATATAAATTATTCGTTTACCCTAATCTTGGGCACGAGGTACCACCTTCATTATTTGAATATCTGAGCAACTGGATGATTGACCAGTTTGGGTTATTTTAGTTTGTCGGTACGCCAAATAGCTCGTTAACCGCCTTTTCTCTGAACTTAAATATCTGCTTAACTTTATTTTTTACCAGCAGGCCATTAGCTACTTTGCCTAAAGGTCCGTATCCAATGGCATAGGTTAATTTATCTGTCATGTGTACGCCGCCTTCAACTTCTTTAAAGTGGTGTTCATGGTGCCACAAGGCGTATGGGCCAAAGCGTTGTTCATCAATGAAATATTCCTTGTCCTTAATGTGTGTGATCTCCGTTACCCAATCCAGCTTTACACCTAATAAGGGTGATACTTTGTAGGTGATCAGCATCCCTTCATACATTACGGTATCCTCCGTAAAGTCGGATGTAACAGTAAACCGCATGTCTGCCGGGGTGATCTTGCTTAAATTAAGGGGCGACGAAAAGAATTGCCATGCCTTTTCGAGTGTGATAGGCATGGTTTGCTGCCAGGTTAGTTGATATGTTTTCACACACAGCTAACAAAGTCAGCTGTTAAGTGTTTGACTGATAAAGGCAAGCTTTATTATTGTACCATTTTGTTGGCACAGTACGAGCTGGCAAATGCTTCGGGCTTGGCCTTAAATACAAATCCCATGCTTAAGATATAACCCATGGCTTCGTGCAGCGCCTGGTTTGATTTAAACATTGGATTAGTGTTGATGTCGGCATGTACTTCCAGGTCAACTTCATAAATGTCCAGCAAATCACAAAGTTTGTAAGCAATGTCGATTGATTTTTGCACTTCGGTAAGCATGCGCTCTTTAATACTCATTTTTTGCGAAGTACGTTCCTGGTGGATGTACATAAAGCCGCCGCGTTGCTCGCGTAAAAAAACAATGACCGTAGCAAAATCGGTCACGTTGCCTTTTACCTGCGAATCAGTGCCGATACATACTTTCAGTTTGTTGCCGAGCAGGATTTCACGCTCGATGGTTTTTTCTACTTCTTCAAGGATGGGTGTTTGCAGTACATCACCGCTAAATTTTCTCCAGGTCATAAAAATTGTATTAGGTAAATTTTCAGCAACCTTATAGTGAGGTTTATAAAAGTATGTAATTCATTTCCAGATAAACGTAAATACCTGATTATTTATTTGTTAACATTAAGTTGATTGTTAACATAAAGGACATCAGAAAGAAAAAGGAGATAGGACACAAGGATGAAGATAACTTTTTGCAACAGCTTGTATTCCCAATTTATAAGATGGATATTTGAATTCTTTTATAAACTACAATGGCAGACGAAAAGATCATATTCTCGATGGCTGGTGTAAGTAAAATTTACCCGCCACAAAAACAGGTTCTTAAAAACATATATCTCTCCTTTTTCTACGGCGCTAAAATCGGCGTTATCGGTTTAAACGGTTCCGGTAAATCTTCATTGCTGAAGATCATTGCCGGCCTGGACAAATCTTTCCAGGGCGAAGTGGTGTTTTCACCGGGATACACGGTTGGTTACCTGGCACAGGAACCACATCTTGATCCGGAAAAAACGGTGCGTGAAGTGGTGGAGGAAGGCGTTGCTGAAATAACTGCTATCCTGAAAGAGTACGAGGAGATCAATGAAAAATTTGGTTTGCCTGAATATTATGAAGATGCAGATGCAATGGACAAGCTGATGGCTCGCCAGGGCGAATTGCAGGATAAAATTGATGCGGTTAACGCATGGGAAATTGATACTAAACTGGAGCGTGCAATGGATGCATTGCGCTGCCCTGAGCCTGATACCAAAATTTCTGTATTATCTGGTGGCGAGCGCCGCCGTGTGGCGTTGTGCAGATTATTGTTGCAACAGCCTGATGTACTGCTGCTTGACGAGCCTACCAACCACCTGGATGCAGAATCTATTGATTGGTTAGAACAACACTTAAAGCAGTACGAGGGAACAGTTATCGCTGTAACCCACGACCGTTATTTCCTTGATAACGTAGCTGGCTGGATTCTTGAGCTTGACCGTGGCGAAGGTATTCCATGGAAAGGTAATTACTCATCATGGCTGGATCAAAAAGCTAAGCGTTTATCGCAGGAAGAAAAAACTGAAAGCAAACGCCAGAAAACATTGGAGCGTGAGCTGGAGTGGGTGCGCATGGCTCCTAAAGCCCGCCAGGCTAAAGGTAAAGCCCGTTTGGCTAATTACGAAAAGCTGGCATCTGAAGAGGGTAGGGAAAAAGAAGAAAAACTGGAGCTTTTCATTCCGCCAGGCCCGCGTTTGGGTAATGTGGTTATTGAAGCCAATAACGTGACCAAGGCTTATGGCGATAAGGTGCTGTTCGAGAACTTAACCTTTGCGTTGCCGCCTGCCGGTATAGTGGGTATCATAGGTCCTAACGGTGCAGGTAAAACAACACTGTTCCGCTTAATTACCGGGCAGGATCAGCCTGATGCAGGTACTTTCCGTGTAGGTGATACTGTTGCATTAGGTTATGTTGACCAGATGCATGATGACCTTGACCCTGAGAAATCAGTATGGGAAAACATTACTGACGGACTGGATAACATTATGCTGGGTAACAAAAGCTCTAATTCGCGTGCATACGTTTCTAAGTTTAACTTCAATGGTGCAGACCAGCAGAAAAAAATAAGTGTACTTTCTGGTGGTGAACGTAACCGTGTTCATCTGGCCATTACTTTGAAAAAAGGATCGAACGTGCTGCTGCTGGATGAGCCTACCAACGATATTGACGTTAATACTTTACGTGCATTAGAAGAGGCCTTAGAGAATTTTGCAGGTTGTGCGGTAATCATCAGCCACGACCGCTGGTTCCTTGACCGTATCTGTACGCATATCCTCGCTTTCGAAGGCGATTCACAGGTTTACTTCTTCGAGGGTAACTATTCCGAATATGAAGAAAACCGCAAGAAACGTTTAGGCGATATCGAGCCCAAAAGGATCAGGTATAAAAAACTGGTTTAATAAGTAATATCCGAAAATAATTAAAGCCCATTGTTAAGCTAACAATGGGCTTTTTTATCTTATGGTAAATAATTTTAAGTAACAATTAGGTGAACGGTTCGTTAGATTAATAAACCCATACCTATGGAAAGCTTAACATTATCTGAAATTGCAACCTTGAATGCAATATTTAATACAAACACTCATTCATATAGTCTCGAAGACAAGTTTCAGGACAATGCTCCGGTTTGGTTAAAATATGATGGTGCCTTTGTTTATTGCTATGGAGGCTCATATGGGCAAACGGGAATGCTGATAGCTAAATATAAAGCTTCGTCTGATTTACCTGCCTACCAACAATCGCATAATACTAATCAAAAAGATGCCGGGTCGGTTCCCAAAGGAAAATATTGGATATTCTTAATGCCTAATCCTAACAGGATCAATCAATCTGATAAAAAAAGTGATGAATCACTATCCGGTAAAGATGAAAGAATAAAGAAAACACCTGCTTTTACTACCAACGAAAGGGGACAAACCATTATATATCCTGGTTGGGGCAACACAAGAGCCGGATTATTCCCGGATAAAATTACAAACACCTTTGGCAGAAGTAATTTTTATTTACATGATTCGCAGAAAGGATCCTCACAGGGGTGTATAGAAACAAACGCTCAAATTTTCAATTTATTAAATGGCGTGAGGCAGTCATTTACAAAGGTTGCTTTAATGGTAGATTATAAAGGTGATAATACAAGTGCTTTTGCAGGCAGTGATAAATAAATATCGACTATTGCTTAACATTTTTGCTGTTGCTTTTTTTACCTGCGCTGTTTTTTCATGCAATGCACAGCAACAATCTCTTAAGGTTGAAATACTTAGTAAGCAAAATGCATCAAAAGATAGGTTGATTAAGTACAAGATTTTCAGTCAGTCCACCCTATATTATTATGTAAGCCTTGAAAAGTTACTTGATAATAAATGGAGGGAGATTGTATTGGATATCAACGCAGAAGCTCCTGATCGTGCTGCGATTGTCAACACAATCACAAAAGAAAAGCCAGTCATATCTAACTATAAGTTCAAAAATATACCTGTCATCTATTCAAAAAACGGGCATCAATACAGGCTTAAAATTAATTTTGGCGACCATCCAACAGATATCAGGAATGTAGCCTATTCCGACTCATTTGATGCTTATCGGTAATGAAAAACTTTAAACAACACAGCCGCTTACATAAGCGGCTGTGTTTGTTATTATATAGCAACAGTTGCCGGTTGAGGCATTTCCTTACCTTTGGGGTTA
Organism: Mucilaginibacter sp. KACC 22063; assembly: GCF_028736115.1. Classification (NCBI taxonomy): domain Bacteria; kingdom Pseudomonadati; phylum Bacteroidota; class Sphingobacteriia; order Sphingobacteriales; family Sphingobacteriaceae; genus Mucilaginibacter; species Mucilaginibacter florum. The sequence continues at coordinate 1,072,730 of NZ_CP117877.1, forward strand.
GCCCCGTACTGATTAGTGCCTGGTTGGCTGCCTGCAAATAACAGCACTAAAACGTAAAAAGGGATAAACTGGTACCAGCCAGAATTGCCGACATCATGGCACCGTTTTGTATTCTGTGCAATACCGAACCATAAAAGCAATGGATAAGCTAAAAGCCAAAGCATTGAGCCATGCGCAAAAATAGCTGCCGTTGCAAACAAGGCTATGCCAGCATAAACAAAAAATGAAAGCGCATATTCAGTTCTTCTGATGCGCCCTTTAAGCGATAGGGGCTTTTTAAACATAAGAATTAGTGTTGAAGTTTGTTTGACTAAAGATATTAGCAATAAATTATGAAAGCAAATTTTAGCTAAAAAAAAGTTTAGTTAATTGTATCAAAAAAAGGGGAGCTTAATAAAGCTCCCCTTTTTAATCAGCAGGTGATTATCATATGATTACCAGATCTTGGTACGCTGGGCTTCTGGTTTAAACATTTTGTCGCCTCCTTTTACATTAAACGCTTTGTAAAAAGCATCTGTGTTTGAAAGCGGGCCGTTGGTGCGGTACATTTCTGGCGAGTGTGGGTCAACGCTGATACGCATACGTAAAAATGCATCCTGATCTTTTATGCGCCACACCTGTGCAAATGACAAGAAGAAACGCTGATCTGGGGTAAAGCCGTCGATCTTGTCTGTGCCTTTACCTTGCTTGGTGCGTTTAAATGCTTCATAGGCAATAGCAACACCGCCATTATCGGCAATGTTCTCGCCTAAAGTAAGCTTGCCATTTACATGTAAGTTGCCTAATACAACATATTGGTCGTACTGATTGGCGATAGCAGCGGTTTTAGCTTTAAATTTAGCTTCGTCTTCTTTAGTCCACCATACTTTCAGGTTGCCGTTTTTGTCGTACTGGCTACCCTGGTCGTCAAATCCGTGGGTCATTTCGTGGCCAATTACTGCACCGATAGCACCATAGTTAATAGCATCATCCGCATCTTTATCAAAGAATGGGAATTGTAATATACCTGCCGGGAACACAATCTCATTAAAGCTTGGATTATAGTAAGCGTTAACGGTTGGCGGTGTCATACCCCATTCGGTTTTATCAACCGGTTTGTTTAATTTGTTTAGCTGAACGGTATAGTCGTGTTTGCTAATGGCTTCCATGTTTTTGTAAAAATCATCGCGGCTAATCTTTACATCATCATAATTTTTCCACTTGTCAGGGTAGCCGATCTTTTTAGTGAAAGCATTCAGTTTTTCCAATGCTTTTTTCTTGGTATCCTCGCTCATCCAATCCAGGTTCTTAATGCGGTCGGCATAAACGCTTTGCAGGTTATCAACCAGTTCTTTCATGCGTTTTTTTGCATCCGGAGTAAAGTAACGCTCCACATAAAGCTGGCCTAATAGTTCGCCTAAGCCGCCGTCAACTGTCGAGATCATATCTTGCCAGCGTTCTTTTGGTTTTTTCTGACCAGAAAGGACCGTATTAAAGAAATCGAAATGTGCTTTTCTGAAATCTTTGCTCATGTAACCAGCAGCACGGGTAAGGGTAACAAATTTCAATTCAGTTTTCCAGGCATCAACAGGCTGTGTTTTCAGCAGTTCGTTTAAAGCCATATAATATTTAGGCTGGCCAACTAAAACGGTATCGGTTTTGAAACCCATCCGGTAAAAGATATTGTTCAGGTCCATGCCTGGTAATTTCTTTTGCAGATCAGCTACTACAAATTTGTTGTAGTTTTTTACCGGGTCGCGCAGCTCAACCGGAGTAGCGTGCGATTTAGCAATCTCTGTTTCCAAAGCCAAAACAGTTTTGGCATTTTTGGCAGCAGTGGCAGTATCAACACCTGTTAATGTAAACAGTTTTGCAATATATTTAAGGTACTCTGCCCTGATTTTTACACTTTCTGGATCGGTTTTGAAATAGTAATCCCTGTTGGGTAAAGTAATGCCCGATTGCCCAAACTGAGCAACATTCTTGGTGCTGTTCTTATCGTCAGGAGACACGTAAAACCCTAACAGATAACCATCACCGTTTTGGAACTGGTCGGCAGAGAATTCAAGTACCTGTTTGTTGTCTTTTAAAGCATCAATTTTTGTAAGCAGAGGCTTCACGGGCTCCCAACCTTTTTTATCAATTGCAGCTGTGTCCATACCACTCAGGTACAGGTCGCTTACCTTTTGCTCTTTGCTGCCATTTTTGTTATCCTGTTTTGATATCTCATCCAAGATATGGTGTAAATTTTTCTGGTTGTCATCATACAAAGTATAAAATGAACCCCAGCCACGCTCGGTAGCCGGTATCTGGGTTTTCTTTAACCATGTACCGTTGGCATATTCAAAAAAGTTATCGCCGGGCTTTACTGTGGTATCCATACCACTTTTATCAAAAAATACAGTACGCTTAGGGGTTTCGTCCTGCGGTTTGGGTTTGGTATTACAAGCCGCAGCAAGTACTGCAGGCATGGCTACCCATAATATTGGTTTAATTTTCATGGAAAATACTTTAAATTGGGTGTAAATATGCTTAACTGATAAGAATATAGCAAATAAGTTAAACGGCGATAACAGCAAACCATTACATTGGAGTTATCGTATTTTTATCAGAGTGGCTTAGTATGTTGATGCCAATGTTAATATGTAGAAAACTTGTTATGCCTTAATGTCATTACAAATGACGAAATTGCTTGTGTAAATAAAGCTATGATGCAATGCGACAGTTTAAGATAAACCATTTGGGGTTAAAATGATCAAACATAGTGTATGTGCTTTTGAACAGGGTTTTTAATCACAAAAATTATCTTTTTAAAGCAATATTTAATAGATTGCCTGCCACAGTATTAAAGTTTTATAGCAAAGCAAAAAGTTGGCAATATTGTTGTAAATATATAATTACTTCGCCCGGGTCAGAACAACTCATGCATCAGGGCGTTTACAATTTAATTTGAAAGGTATTTTATGGAAGCTAAATTTTCACCGCGCGTAAAAGATGTTATTTCCTATAGCAGGGAAGAGGCTTTACGTCTTGGCCACGATTATATAGGTACAGAACATCTTTTGCTTGGGTTGATCCGCGATGGAGACGGGATAGCTATCAAATTGCTGAAAGGCTTAAACGTTGATACATCCAGATTACGCCGTGCGGTAGAGGATGCAGTTAAAGGCACATCAGGAACTAATGTGCATATCGGCAGCATCCCTTTAACTAAACAAGCAGAAAAAGTATTAAAGATCACATATCTTGAAGCGAAAATATTTAAGAGCGATGTAATTGGTACAGAGCACTTGTTATTATCTATTCTTCGCGACGAAGATAACATTGCTTCGCAGCTGCTGATGCAGTTCCACGTGAACTACGAAATTTTTAAAGCAGAGGTGGAGTCACACAAAAACAACATTACAGACGAAATGCCTGGTTCGCCAACAGGTGGTGATGATGACTTTAAAGAAGAAGAATCATTCAGCCAGCCTAAAAAGGTATCAGACATTAAATCTAAAACTCCGGTTCTGGATAATTTTGGCCGCGACTTGACAAAAGCTGCTGAAGAAGGCCGTTTGGATCCGATTGTTGGCCGGGAAAAAGAGATTGAGCGTGTGTCTCAGATACTTTCACGCCGTAAAAAGAACAACCCGATTCTAATTGGTGAGCCGGGCGTAGGTAAATCAGCCATTGCAGAAGGTTTGGCATTGCGCATTGTTCAGCGTAAAGTATCACGTGTGTTATTCAACAAACGTGTAGTAACGCTTGATCTTGCTTCATTGGTTGCTGGTACTAAATACCGCGGCCAGTTTGAGGAGCGTATGAAAGCGGTGATGAACGAGCTTGAAAAATCTCCGGACGTTATCCTGTTCATCGACGAAATTCATACCATTGTTGGTGCAGGTGGTGCTTCAGGCTCTCTTGACGCATCAAACATGTTTAAACCGGCATTGGCAAGGGGTGAAATTCAATGCATCGGCGCTACTACGTTAGACGAGTACCGTCAGTACATTGAGAAAGATGGCGCGTTAGACCGTCGTTTCCAGAAAGTAATGGTTGAACCAGCTTCACCTTCAGAAACTATCGAAATTCTTAACAGAATTAAAGAGAAATATGAAGAGCACCATGGCGTAACTTATACTCCGGAAGCTATTGAAGCCTGTGTTACTTTAACTGCACGTTATATAACCGACCGCTTTTTACCGGATAAAGCAATTGATGCTTTAGACGAAGCTGGCTCTCGCGTTCACTTGACTAATATCCATGTTCCACAAAACATACTGGATATTGAGCAAAAGATTGAGCAGATAAAGGTTGAGAAAAACCGTGTGGTTCGCAGCCAGAAATATGAAGAAGCTGCAAAACTTCGTGATACTGAAAAACACTTGTTAGAAGAGCTTGAACAAGCTAAAGGTGTTTGGGAAGCAGAAACAAAATCTAAACGCTACACTGTAAGCGAGGATAATGTTGCCGAAGTGGTAGCAATGATGACCGGTATCCCGGTACAAAAAGTAGGACAAGGCGACAGCCAGAAACTGTTGAACATGACTACCAGCATCCAGGGTAAAATTATCGGTCAGGATGATGCGGTTAAGAAATTAACTAAAGCTATTCAACGTACACGTGCCGGTTTAAAGGATCCTAAAAAACCAATTGGTTCATTTATATTCCTTGGCCCAACAGGTGTGGGTAAAACAGAGCTTGCCAAAGAGCTTGCCCGCTTTATGTTTGACACCGAGGATGCTTTGATCCAGATTGATATGAGCGAATACATGGAAAAATTTGCTGTGTCTCGCTTGGTGGGAGCGCCTCCGGGCTATGTAGGTTACGAAGAAGGTGGACAGTTAACTGAAAAAGTACGCCGTAAACCATACGCAGTAGTATTGTTGGATGAGATAGAAAAAGCTCACCCTGATGTGTTCAATATCCTTTTACAGGTGCTGGATGAAGGCCAGTTAACAGACTCACTTGGTCGTAAGGTTGACTTTAGAAACACCATTATCATCATGACATCAAACATTGGTGCGCGCCAGTTGAAAGATTTTGGTCAGGGTGTTGGTTTCAGCACTGCTGCTAAAATGAACCAGGTTGATGCACATTCAAGAGGTGTGATCGAAAATGCGTTGAAGCGTGCTTTTGCTCCTGAGTTTTTGAACCGTATTGATGATGTGATCGTATTTAACTCTTTAACAAAAGAGGATATCTTCAAAATTATCGATATCGAGCTTGCAGGTTTATTTGGCCGTATCAACAGCTTAGGTTACAAAATTGAATTGACCGACAACGCTAAAGACTTTATTGCCGATAAAGGTTATGATTTAAACTTTGGTGCCCGTCCGTTAAAACGAGCCATTCAGAAATATCTGGAAGACCCAATTGCTGAAGAGATTTTGAAAGGTGAGATTTCTGAAGGTGATACCATGGAAGTGGATTACAATAGAGAAGAAGATGCCATCAAAGTTTCTGGTAAAGCCAGTAATGACACCGGTAAAACAGAAAAAGAAGAAGAGCAAAAATAATTTGCGAGCTAATTAAAATTAAAGCTTACCTGAAAAGGTAAGCTTTTTTTATTTCCGTTCGGGTTCATAGTCTACCGGCAAAAGCGTTGCTACTCTTCGCCTGGCCCAATCGCCTTCATAAATCACGCCATGCAAATTGGCTATTACGCCATTAGTATCGAAAAACAGGTATGGGTCGGTAATTTGCGCAACCGAAGTATTTGGTGAGACTTCATAATTATAAGCATCGGCTTTCTTAATGCTTTCATTAAAGATAATGTACATATAATCTTTGAAAGCCAATGCATAAATCCCTTTAACATCGGTACGGTGGATCATGCTATCGATATGCACCGGTTTGCTGATCAGGTATTGATTGATCTTGGGCAGGCTTGATTTATTCAGCCAGTAATTTAATGAATCACTGTTTTGCCTGCTGGAATGTGCCTTGACCAGAGCATCAAACATTCTGACCTTTGCGCGAATCAGGCTGTCGGGCGGGCGAAGCATATTTGGCTTTTTAAGCAATGTTAGTGTCTTAAAGCCTTCACGCTCTGTTTGACTGTTGAGTGCAGACTTAAAATAATGTTCGGCAGAACCATAATAAGCTTTTTCCCGGTTTTTGCTCCATCGCTTTTGCTGCGAACGACTGCCTTTTAATTCTTCATAAAGAACCGACCATTGGTAATAAAAGGAGTTATGCCGATAGTCGAATTCGAAACTAACCAAGTTATAGTGCAACTTGTAGCCCAGCGCGTCATTCACAATATCCAAGTAGCCATTGGATTTTCCGGTAAGTAAATGCTTTTGCTTGTCGTTTTCAAGATCTAATATTTCGGGATTTAAGATTTTGCATTTCGCTGCAAAGTCTGTCATGCCAAATAACTGTGTTTTGAACATGGCATAATTCTGCTCCCATTCTTTGTCAGGCCTTATCACTACCTCGTTAAGCTGCGTTGTAGTTGGCTTTAGCTTTATGGTTTCCAGGTTTAAGTTAGTATTTACTGTGATGTTAAGCTGGGCACTCTCAAACCCTACAACAGAAGCAATAAAATCATATTGGCCTTGCTTCACATTATTTAAACTAAATGTTCCATCATCAGCGGTGGTGGTGCCAATGGTGGTATTGCTCAAATATATACTTGCTTTAGCAATGGGTTTGCCATCGCTTTCGTTGATTATTTTGCCTTTTACAGCATACTGGGCAAAGCCAAATAAAGGCGTTAATATGAGGAGAAATACAAATCTTAACATAAACTAATTTATTAGTTATGTATCAAAGATCATAAAAAAAGCCATTCTGTCAAGAATAGCTTAAAAATATTTTTTGCTCTGGCTTATTTCTCCATTTGCTCTATAACAGCAGGAGTAACACCTGTGAAAGAGAAACCACCATCATGGAAAAGATTTTGCATAGTTACCATTTTGGTCAGGTCAGAGAATAATGTTACACAGTAATCAGCACACTGATCTGCACTTGCATTACCAAGCGGGCTCATTTTCTCAGCAAAGTCGATAAAACCATCGAAGCCCTTAACCCCAGAACCAGCAGTTGTGCGGGTAGGTGATTGCGATACGGTATTGATACGCACATGCTTGCGGGTACCATATTCGTAACCAAAATTACGGGCAATACTTTCTAAAACAGCTTTGTTATCAGCCATGTCATTGTAGTTAGGGAATACACGTTGTGCAGCAATGTAGCTTAAGGCAACAACAGAACCCCACTCGTTAATAGCGTCTTGTTTAAGGGCTACCTGTAAAATACGGTGTAAGCTTAATGCAGATATATCAAAACCTTTGTGGGTAAAGTCGTAGTTGTTCTCGGTGTAGGCGATGCTTTTACGTACGTTAATGCTCATGCCGATTGAATGTAAAATGAAATCGACACCACCATTGAAATGTTCTTTTGCCTGGGTGAAAAGATTTTCAATATCGGCCATTACAGTAACATCAGCAGGAATAACAGGTGCGTTAACCTCTTCGGCTAACTGATTAATGGCACCCATGCGCATAGCAATAGGGGCATTGGTTAATATCAGCTCGGCACCTTCCTGGTGGCAGCGTTGCGCGGTTTTCCAGGCGATAGATTTTTCGTCAAGTGCGCCGAAAATAATTCCTTTTTTGCCTTTTAATAGATTATAAGCCATAATATGTGATTGTTAATCGGGTGGTAAAGGTAAAAATTATTTATCAGTAAGTTTAAAGTTTATACTTACAGTTCCCGGAGTATTTAATGGGTGCCCGTAATATACAGCGGGCTTCCATTTAGGTATTTTTTTTAAGGCATTGATTACTTCTTCATCACAGCCGTAACCTAATCCTCTTACAATTTTAAAATCTGTCATATTGCCTTTCTTGTTAATTAAAAAAGCAATTTCAATCGTTCCTTCTATGTTATTATCAATTGCTTTTTGAGGATAAGTAATTTGCTTTGCTACAAGTTTTTGAAGTTTGTCTAATCCACCTGGATAATCTACCGGCGACTCAAAGTCAGGAAAAAAAGAATATTTACTTTCTGGCTTTATGATGTTGAACGTTTGCAATTCCCTTGTCTTAGTTCTTGCTGCCTCTACATTTATTGGGTTTAAAGTTTTAGGTCGAAATTGAGGCAAAGTAACCTGCACGTACCTGCTGCCATTAAGTATAATGGGCGGAACGTATTGAAATGTCAGGATAGATATTGTGTCTACTGGGTTTAAGCCTTCCATATGAAAGAACCCTGTACTATCACTAAGTGCATCAATGTGTTTACCTTCGATAGACAGGCTGTAGCTTTTTGAAAGCAAATAAACCCTTGCTGGTTTGCCATCGGCATCATAAATATAACCTCTGATATTTATCGTGTCGCGTTTTACAACTTTCTGTGCATACACTGCTCCCGAAAGTGTAACAAGCAAAAAGGTAAAGGTTAAAAGTTTATTCATGGTTGGGTTAACTATTCAGCAACTCCCTTGCATTTTGTAATGCACTTTCGCCGGGTTTGTCACCGCTTAGCATCTTGGCAATTTCGGTAACACGTTCGGTTTCGCTTAACTGCCGTATTTGCGTTTTGGTGATATCGCCATTGTTGTCTTTAAATACAAAATAATGGCTATTGCCTTTACTGGCTATCTGCGGTAAGTGCGTAATGGTAATCACCTGCAGGTTTGCAGCCAGTTGTTCCATGATCTGACCAACTTTATTGGCTACCTCACCTGATACACCAGTATCAATCTCATCAAAAATGATAGTAGGCAAAGCAGTGTTACGTGCAATCAGTGATTTTATACTTAACATTAATCGCGATAACTCACCGCCAGAGGCTACCTTGCTCATTTCTGCAAGGGCATGGCCTTTATTGGCAGTGAACATAAATTTTATCTGGTCTGTGCCGGTAGGGGTAAGGTTGCTGAGTGTTTGATGCTGTATCTTCAACAGTGAATTGCCCATGCCCATTTCTGCCAGGGTATTAATTACTTCGGCTTCTATTTCAGGAATGGCTTTTAAACGATTGGCAGAAAGTTGTTCGGCAATTTCATCGAGTTCATGCTTTTGCAGCTCAATTTCTTTTTGCAAATTTTCAATGGCTTCATCGCCAAACATAGCCTGCTGTATCTTTTCCGATAGCTCGTCCTGCAATTGTAATAGTTCGGCATTATTAGCAGTGCGATGCTTCTTTTGCAGGTTGTAAATCATGCTGAGGCGTTGGTTCATTTCATCGGCACGGGCCTCGTCTGTCACGGTGTGCTGCTCTAACTGATCTGCTTCTGCGGCAATATCTTTCAATTCGATCACCACACTATTTAAACGTTCGCGTAATTCAGCAGCGGCATTGCTGTATCTTTCTATTGAACCAAGCTGCTGTGACGCTTCTTTAATCTGTAACAAAGCAGCAGATTCGCCTTCCTGCAAAAGATAAACTGCACCTAAAAGATTCTTCTTAATTTCTTCTGCATTATTTAAGGCATTTAACTCCTGCTCCAGCTCTTCCTGTTCATCAGGCTGTAATTTGGCTTTCTCCAGTTCATCAAACTGAAACTGGTAATAATCCAGATCAGCCTTTGCCTTATCATTATCGGCTATGAGCTGTTGTAGTTTAGCTGTGTTGCTTTTATAACTTTTATACTTCGACTGATAATCTGCCAGTAAAGCAGAATGCTTTGCAACAGCATCTACCACTAATAGCTGAAACGTCGGGTCATTAATTTCGGCTGTGGCATGCTGCGAGTGGATGTCAATCAGTTTTTCGCCTAACTGTTTAAGCAGAGTTAGGTTTACCGGCGTATCGTTAACAAACGCACGCGACTTCCCATCGGCAGAAATCTCACGGCGAAGTATGGTTTCACTTTCATAGTCCAGATCGTTATCTTCAAAAAACTCCTTTAAATGAAAACCCGATATACCGAATTGCCCTTCGATCACGCACTTCTTTTGCTGATTAAAAAAGTACCGGCTTTCTGCACGCTGCCCTAAAATGAGTGACAGTGCGCCAAGTATAATTGATTTACCTGCACCTGTTTCGCCTGTAAGTATGTTCAGGCCGTTATTGAAACTGATTTGCAGGTTATCAATTAATGCGTAATTATTTATGGTGAGCTGTTTAAGCATAAAAAAAGTATCCCCGTTATGAGGATACTAAATTACATATTTAATATACAGTTTAGAAAACTGCAGGTTGTTATGGATTTGCGGGTTCTGGTGCCGGTGCAGGTTTTTCAGTTACTTGCGGAACGTCAGGTACTGCCGGGGCAGTTACCTCTGGCGGAGCAGATAATATAATCGAAGGGTTGTCTTCGTCATTATTAAGATTCATAGCCTTTTCATTCTCTTTCCATGCCTTTACTTTCTTCTTAAATTCATCGCTGTTGGTGTATTGGCGTAGTTTGTCAGTTGCTATTTTTAATTGCTCCTGTTCGCGCTTATATGCCGGGCTGTTTTGGTAATTGCGCATTTGCTCAGAAAGCTTTTGCAGTTTTTCTTTCTGCATTTTAACCATGTCGCTATTAAAAACTTTTCTAAGGCTGTCACCCATCAGCTTTGCCTGGTTAATTTGTGCTTTAAATTCAGCAGACTCATAATGACTGCTAATTTTATTACCCAGATCTTTTAGTTCGTTTGTTTGAGCTGTAATCTCTGCCGGGATATATTTATTTAGCTCTTGCTGATATTTACGGTAGTTTTCGTTATTGCCATTCTTGTAATTGTAATTCTGCGGGATATTATATTTTCGTCTTAATTGAGCATCCTGCTTTTTAAAAGCACTGCTGTTAAAGTAAGTTTCAATGTTTTTGCCTATGGCTTCCATTTTTTTAGATATTTCATGGGTCTCGCCACTGTCACCCCATCTTGCTTCGATCTCTTTACTCAACTTTTCCTGGTTGCGCTGCAGGTTTTTTATCTCATCCCTGTTATAGTATGCTTCCATATCAGCACCTGCCTTTTCCATATCAGCCTGCATTTTTTTGAAGTCTTCGCTCTCAAAATATTTGCTGATGGCATCACCATGTTTTTGTACATCGGCAGATAGCTGTTCAAGTTTCGGATCATTCATGCCTTCTGTGATGAATTCATTATTGACATGAATCGTCCTTTTTCTTTTACCATTATGTGCTGTCTTGCTTTCTGATTTGGTTGTCTTTTTTGTAAGAGTGGTATCTGCTACAATAGCAGCTAAATCCAGCTTTATTTTTTTTACTGATAACCTGCCTTTTGCAATTGATGGGTTAAGCCATGCAATGCAGCTTAAGCTAAAGGCAAGTATGGTGAATGCTAACAGTACTTGTTTAATGTTAGCTGTAGGCTTTTTTGTTTTCATAATTCTTTCAATTCGGTTAAGTAAATGAAACTTGTTTTTTCCAGTGGCGGCAAGTGCAAGCTGCCATTGCTGCACACTGTTTTGTTCGATCTTTAATAAAGCCTGGGCATAAATAAGCGGCTTGCCGGTAAAGTGTACTACCATGTCGTCGCAGCTGTTTTCACGTTCGCGGTTAGCGATACGGCTCATTAAATAAACAAACGGGTTAAAAAACAACACCACCGATATTACCTGCTGCAGCAGGTTGATCAGATAGTCGTTGCGTTTTGCATGGGCCAGTTCATGCAATAAAATAGACTCCACTTCCTGTACAGACAGGTAGTTTACCAAAGAGAGTGGCATTAATATGAGCGGTTTCAGGTAACCGGTGATACAGGGAATACTGATCTTATCTGAACAAAGCAGGGTTACTGTTTTATTCAGTTTAAGCACAGCGCATAAACGATTTACGGTTTGCTGCAACGCATAGTCTGTTTGCGACTGTTGTTTCAGTTGTTGTATCTGTAACCAACCTGTAAGCAGGCGGAGGCTATTAAAAAGTAAACCTATTGCATAGGTAGTGGTAATGTAAGGCAGATAACGGGCTATAGTTAACTCATAACGGTTATTTGAAGATGCTATAGTGTGTTTAATCATTAGCCATAAAGGCAGGTGATTAAAATTTGCTGCCTGTGATGTAAGCTGCCAGCTATAGTTTGATGCCTGGTTAAATAAGGTATACAAAAAGCATACTGCCGATAAAAGTAGGCCTGCATTGGTTATGTGATATTTTGTGTTGGCATTAAAGCCGAACAATCCCGCCAATAAAATGCGTAGTACAAAATAGATCAGCAGGCATTGCCATAAAGAATGAATGATACTTACAGCAACCACTTCGCTTAAATTATGCAGCAACATTTCCATAACTTTTATTTTTCAGGGTTTTCAAACTGGTTCAAATACTTCTTTATAGATTCGATCTCATCGCTTGAGGCACGGTGTGTGCCCAAGGCCTGTATCACTAAGTCGGCAGTGGAACCGGTGAACACGGTATTGATGATCTTGTCCAGCGCACTTTTCTGTGCATCCTTTTTACTTACCAATGCTTTATAGACGTGTGTCTTGGTAGATGTGTTACGGTCAACCAATCCTTTCTCATGCATAATCTGCATTAGCTTAAGGGTAGTAGTATATCCCGAGTCTTTTGATTTCGCCAGTTCTTCATGAACCTCGCGTACGGTGCACTCGCCGCGTTGCCATAAAACCTGCAATATCTCTAACTCACTTTCGGTTACTTTTATCTCACTCATAATATACGAATCTCTTCGTACAAATATCTACGATGGTTTTCGTAAATGCAAATGATTTTTGAAATTAATTTTTTCGGAGTAACTGATATTTAGTTCCGTTAGCCGGGTCGGCTTCTGTAAGGATGTTATAAGCAGAGATACGTTGCTGCGGATCAGCCCCGTTGAAAATATTGATCAGTTCGTTTGCTTTGGCAGAAAAGAAGAGCGTAGGCAGGGTAGCACCGATGCGCAACCTGTCTAACTGTGTTAAGGAGGGTAATAAAGCCAGGATGTTTTTACGGGCCTGGCCTGCGTTGTCAGCCATCAGGTCAAGTCCGTTGCGATGGTAGTCGTAATAAAAGCTTCTTAACGGAATGTATGTTTTATTAGCAAGGTTTTCAGACAACCAGTAACGGTTAATGTTATTGTCAGATCCCCGCCATCCTTTAAAAGAAGATGTTTGTGCGTTGATTACTATGTTTTGGGCATTGGCAAAATAAGGTGTACCGCCATATCTTGAGAAGCTATCATAATCAAAGCCTAAAATAATATAGGCGTAATACGCCATGATAGAGCTTAGATTATTTAAAAAGGTCTGATTGTTATAATCTATCGTCTGGCCTTCGGTATAGCTAAAGTCAATGTCTTTATCATTGATGGTAAAAAGCGTTGTGTTGTACGATGCATTATAAACGGGGCGTGTAGATTGTACTTGCAGCTCACCTGAAAATGAACTTGAACCATCCCAAGAGGTGACATTAAGCAGGAAATTACAATCGATCCTTTCATTAGGCAATATCTGATCTACACTCCACTTGCGTCCGTTCAGAAAGTCTTTCATTGCATTTTCAAGCGACTCAAATATACGTTTGTTTGTTGTGGCTACTTTTGGAGCAACTACCGTTACACGGGCATTTAAATCCTGGGCATAACCGGTATAGGCAGCTATGAGCATTACAAAGCAAACAAACAATTTTCTCATTGTAATATCAGTTTGGTTAGTTTATCACAAATATCATTGGCCACTTCCGTTTTGCTTTTTAAATTAAAAGATGTTTTTTTAAGGTCGCGGTCAATAATGGTGATTTTGTTAGTATCGGTTTTGAAGCCAGCCCCGGCATCATTTAAAGAGTTAAGCACAATAAAGTCCAGGTTTTTCTTCTGGATTTTGGCAATGGCGTTTTGCTCTTCGTTCTCAGTTTCAAGCGCAAATCCTGCTAACACCTGGTCCTTGCGTTTTACTTCGCCCAGTACTTTTAATATATCAACCGTTTTCTTCAGTTCAATGTTCAAGTCTCCGGTTTGCTTTTTTATCTTTTGTTTGGCTGGCTGTGCAGGCGTATAATCTGCTACGGCAGCGCTCATCACACATGCTTTAGCAGTTTCAAAATGCTTTTGGCAGGCTTTAAGCATATCATCAGCCGATGTCACATCAATGCGAAGGATATTTCTATTCGCCGTTGCTTCGCTGGTTGGCCCTGTAATCAGTACCACATCTGCTCCCCTGTTGGCCAATTCATCAGCAATAGCAAAGCCCATTTTTCCAGACGAGTGGTTGCCAATAAACCTTACCGGGTCAATGGCTTCATAAGTTGGCCCTGCCGTAACAACAATAGTTTGATTGGTTAACTGATTACCTTTTTTAAGTGTTGAGCATAAAATATCAACGATGTGCTCTGGTTCGGCCATACGGCCATCGCCATGCAAGCCACTGGCAAGTTCGCCGCGTTCCGGTGCAATCAGTTTATTTCCGTATTGAAGTAGTTTGGCCACATTACTTTGTGTAACAGCATGTTTCCACATATCAAGGTCCATAGCCGGTGCAAAATAAACCGGGCAACGTGCCGAAAGATAGGTAGCAGCCAGCAGGTTATCGCATATTCCGTTGGCCAGCTTTGCCAAGGTGTTGGCGCTGATGGGCGCTATGATCATTAAATCTGCCCATAACCCTAATTTTACATGGTTATTCCATTCGCCGCTTTCCTGCTCAAAGTATTTAGTAAGTACAGGATTTTTTGATAGGGTGGATAAGGTTAGCGGGGTGATAAAATCCCGGGCGCTATCTGTCATAATTACCTGTACTTCTGCACCGGCTTTAATTAGCAGCCTTACCAGCGTTGCCGATTTGTAAGCGGCTATACTGCCGCTAATGCCTAATACAATCTTTTTACCTTCGAGCATAATTGCGCAAGTGTATCTATTTTAAAGCTGGTTTCAAAAAGCTGCTGTTAAAGATAGTTAAAACATCACTATCCCTAATCATAAAAAAGCCCCTCTGTGCTTACAGAGAGGCTTCAATAGCAAATGTAATGTTATTGCTGTTCTTTTGCCGGATTACGGTGGTATACTTTACCTTCTAAAAATTCCTGAACGGCAACTAAAGTTGGTTTAGGCATTTTTTCGTAATGCTTTGAAATTTCAATTTGCTCGCGGTTTTCAAAAACTTCTTCCAGGTTATCATTTGAAGATGCAAACTCAGATAGTTTTTGATGTAATTCTTCTTTAATATTATTTGATATCTGGTTAGCACGTTTTGACATGATAACGATTGACTCATAAAGATTGTCAGTATCAACGTCTAACTCGCGAAGATCGCGGGTTACAGTACTGCTTGCTACTGTTGTTTGTTTGGTATTGCTAATGTTGCTCATATCTTCCTATGTTATATTACGGCATTTTTTGATTATCGTTGTTCTTTTCAGATGGCGGCTGTGTGGTAACCGTATCTTTCTTTGCTAATTTCTTAGCCAGCTTTTTGTCTGTCTCTGCTTGTGCAAGTAACTGTTTGGCATGTTGTATGCCATATTCGCTGTCTTTCTTTAAAGACTGTGCGCTACTCATGTATTTACTTTGCGGATACTTCTCTATAAACTGGTCGGCATAAGAAGCGGCCTGTCCAAAACGCTCTTCCTGTTTATAGTCAAAGCTGTTTTGTGCATATTTATATTGTGCCTTTATGGTCAGAAAATCCATTTCTTCTGCATACTTAGTATCCGGATAGTCGCGCAGTACATTACCAAATGCAATAACTGCCGACTGGTAATCGCCGATTGTTAGATAAAGTTTCGCGTTGGCATAAGCTTTTTGCTCAAGTTTGTCGCGCAGGTTTTGTATCAACTTACCGGCTTCAGCTACACGTTCGCTTTTAGGATAAAGGTTGATAAACAACTGTAAGGCTTCAATGGCTTTGGTTGTGTTCTCCTGATCAAGCGAATAAATAGGCGAGTCAAGATAATAACAATATGCAGCCATAAAACGGCACTCCTCTGCGCGTGAGTTTGAAGGATAGGTATCTGCAAAGTTTTTAAAGTGATACCTGGCCGATGTGTAATCTTTCAGCTTATAGTTAGTATAAGCATAATAGTAAAAAAGGTCTTCAGCACCATCACGGCCGCGGTAACGTTGTGATAGATCGTCAAAAAGATCAAGTGCCTTGGTATAGTCCTTTTTATTATAGTACTTCATGGCCTCCTGGTACTTCTTGGCGTTGTCGTTACTGGCCTTAAGTTTCTCAAATTTGCTTTTACAGCTGCCTAACGCAAGTAAAGTGCATATAATTAAGCCAGTTGTAAATAAGCGTTGTTGTTTAAACATCCTGCAAAGATAGTTGATTATAGTAAATGAGTCAATTATTTATTTGGGCGCTAATATAGATATGCTATATATAATAGGTTTAGCTAAGTATGGTATTTAACATCTTTTAACGCTTATAATGATGAATAAGATATAATATCCCCCTTTTTACAATTGCTATAAACTTTTTAGTCTGATATAAAGCTTGTTATAAAATAATTAAAACAATTTCGAAAGAATGGTTTGCATAAGCAGGAAACTTGGCTACCTTTGCAGCCCGCAAAAGAGATAGCGGGATTGTTTTTTGAAAAGATGCAAGTGTTAGTGAGAGAGAATAAGTGGCTTTTAAAGTATGTTTTTTAGATATGTTTCTGCTAAAGAAACAAAAGAAAAAAAACTTTTGGGAAGTACTTGTGAGAATAGAAAAAAATGATCACCTTTGCAGCCGCTCCGAACGGGAGCGGGAAGAGATTGAAAAGCGGGAAGGAAGCTAAGGCGGAGAAAACGAAAAAAGGCGGAAACGAATAAGTGGAGGCTGATTTTGAAGGAAGCTGAAGCGGGGAGTAACCAGAAGAAAGTTTGAAAAAAAAAGTTCAAATAAATTTTGGAGAAAAGAAAAAGACTTCTACCTTTGCAGTCCCAAACGAAACGGAGCGACTCCGGATCGGAAATGAAAAGAGAAAGTAAGCAGAAAGCGGTTAGTTGAAAGCGGAAAGTTACGAGTTGAAAGTTCATACGGACAACAGATAACCGGCCACTGAAAACTGGCAGCTCGAAGCCCAACATAAGAAGCCTAAGCGTGAGCGGCGGCGCAAAGTTCTTTAAATAAGATAATAACATGTAGCGAAGCGGGTAACTTGTAACCAAGTTATCAACCTAAAAGAAAGTCAATTTAATTTAATTAAATCTAAACTGATAGGGATACTGTATAAAGATACAATAAGGTTGAAAGACAAAAGCGAAAAGCAGAAAGGATTACCTTTAAGCTTTAAGCTCAAAAACTTTCGCCTTCAAATACAGATTTCTATTTTGAGTAATAGGGTCTGGATACAAACAAAACATTTTACAATGGAGAGTTTGATCCTGGCTCAGGATGAACGCTAGCGGCAGGCCTAATACATGCAAGTCGGACGGGATTGAGGAGCTTGCTCTTCATGAGAGTGGCGCACGGGTGCGTAACACGTATGTAACCTACCTTTATCAGGGGGATAGCCTCTCGAAAGAGAGATTAACACCGCATAAAATCACAGAACGGCATCGTTCAATGATCAAATATTTATAGGATAAAGATGGGCATGCGGGACATTAGCTAGATGGTGAGGTAACGGCTCACCATGGCCATGATGTCTAGGGGATCTGAGAGGATGGCCCCCCACACTGGTACTGAGACACGGACCAGACTCCTACGGGAGGCAGCAGTAAGGAATATTGGTCAATGGACGGAAGTCTGAACCAGCCATGCCGCGTGCAGGAAGACGGCCCTACGGGTTGTAAACTGCTTTTGTACCGGAATAAACCTTTTCACGTGTGAGAAGCTGAATGTACGGTAAGAATAAGGATCGGCTAACTCCGTGCCAGCAGCCGCGGTAATACGGAGGATCCAAGCGTTATCCGGATTTATTGGGTTTAAAGGGTGCGTAGGCGGCTTGTTAAGTCAGAGGTGAAAGGCGGTAGCTTAACTATCGGAGTGCCTTTGATACTGATGAGCTTGAATGCAGCTGAGGTAGGCGGAATGTGACAAGTAGCGGTGAAATGCATAGATATGTCACAGAACACCGATTGCGAAGGCAGCTTACTAAAGTGCGATTGACGCTGAGGCACGAAAGCGTGGGGATCAAACAGGATTAGATACCCTGGTAGTCCACGCCCTAAACGATGAATACTCGATGTTGGCGATATACGGTCAGCGTCTAAGCGAAAGCGTTAAGTATTCCACCTGGGGAGTACGCCCGCAAGGGTGAAACTCAAAGGAATTGACGGGGGCCCGCACAAGCGGAGGAGCATGTGGTTTAATTCGATGATACGCGAGGAACCTTACCCGGGCTTGAAAGTTAGTGAATGATACAGAGACGTATCAGTCCTTCGGGACACGAAACTAGGTGCTGCATGGCTGTCGTCAGCTCGTGCCGTGAGGTGTTGGGTTAAGTCCCGCAACGAGCGCAACCCCTATGTTTAGTTGCCAGCATTTAAGGTGGGGACTCTAAACAGACTGCCTACGCAAGTAGAGAGGAAGGAGGGGACGACGTCAAGTCATCATGGCCCTTACGTCCGGGGCTACACACGTGCTACAATGGGCAGTACAGAGGGCAGCGACCTGGCAACAGGAAGCCAATCTCAAAAAGCTGTTCACAGTTCGGATCGGGGTCTGCAACTCGACCCCGTGAAGTTGGATTCGCTAGTAATCGCGTATCAGCAATGACGCGGTGAATACGTTCCCGGGCCTTGTACACACCGCCCGTCAAGCCATGGAAGCTGGGAGTACCTGAAGTGCGTAACCGCAAGGAGCGTCCTAGGGTAAAATCGGTAACTGGGGCTAAGTCGTAACAAGGTAGCCGTACCGGAAGGTGTGGCTGGAATACCTCCTTTCTGGAGCAGTATCCCAAACTATCAGTCAAACGACAGGAATTAGGAAAAGCCTCGTTACATGTTATCTTATTTATTATAAAAGAGAAAAGACAGAGACAAGAAACAAGAGATAGGAAACAAGAGAAGATCTTGCTACGATATACTTGGTACTTGCTACTCTGAAAAGAGAAACCCAGAAGATGAAGCCATCAGGGAATGTGAACTAACTGAAAAAGTAAGGCACAAGACAAGATCGGCAGCAAAGCGTTTGGAGCGATAGAAAGAAGAGTTAGCAGTTAGCACAGCGAAGCTGACTCGGAACTCGGAACTCACAACTCGGAACTGCAAAAGAAAGTCTCGTAGCTCAGTTTGGTTAGAGCACTACACTGATAATGTAGGGGTCAGCAGTTCAAATCTGCTCGAGACTACAGGGTGAGTTAAAGGTAAAGAGTTAAAAGTTGAAAGTAAAAAGTACTGGCAACAGATAACCGGCAACCGGCAACAGACATCATAACTGGGGAATTAGCTCAGCTGGCTAGAGCACCTGCCTTGCACGCAGGGGGTCAACGGTTCGAATCCGTTATTCTCCACGCTTAAGCGGAAAGCAGAAAGCGAAAAGCACAAAGCCCTTAAAAGCTTTAAGCTTTAGACTTTCAGCACATAAGCTTAAAAAAGTTCTTTGACATATTGGAAGAAGTAATTGAATAAACTGAGAAAACAACAGTAGAGGACAGTTACGAGTTGCGAGTTGACAGTTGGGTAGCAATACCGTTAACAGGAAACAGACAACAGATAACAAGAATCAAATAAAGACATACCATACCGAGCAAAAGCGGTATGCGTAGAAGAAAGTAAGAAAGGGCACACAGGGGATGCCTTGGCTCTCAGAGGCGAAGAAGGACGTGATAAGCTGCGATAAGCTCCGGGGATTTGCAAATAAGACTTAATCCGGAGATTTCCGAATGGGGAAACCTGATCATTTGAAGAATGATCGCAAATGCGCTAACCCGCTGAACTGAAACATCTAAGTAAGCGGAGGAAGAGAAAACAATAGTGATTTCCTGAGTAGTGGCGAGCGAAAGGGAAGGAGCCCAAACCAGTTATGTTACGGCATACCTGGGGTTGTAGGACCACGACATAGTACAATAAAATGAAGCTGAAGGGGGTGGGAAACCCCGCCAAAGAGCATGAGAGCTGCGTAAGCGTAAGTAATATTGACTTAGTGGGATCCTGAGTACTGCGAGGTCGGAGACGCCTTGTGGGAATCTGCCGGCACCATCCGGTAAGGCTAAATACTACTGAGAGACCGATAGTGAACTAGTACTGTGAAGGAAAGGTGAAAAGAACCCCGAACAGGGGAGTGAAATAGAACCTGAAACTGTGTGCTTACAAGCGGTCGGAGTCTGGCAACGGATGACGGCGTGCCTTTTGCATAATGAGCCTACGAGTTACTCTTCTCTGGCAAGGTTAAGTGTTTAAGGCACGAAGCCGAAGCGAAAGCGAGTCTGAATAGGGCGTGCAGTCAGAGGAGGTAGACGCGAAACCTTGTGATCTACCCATGACCAGGTTGAAGGTGCGGTAACACGTACTGGAGGACCGAACCGATAAGCGTTGAAAAGCTTCCGGATGAGTTGTGGGTAGGGGTGAAAGGCTAATCAAACTGGGAAATAGCTCGTACTCCCCGAAATGTTTTTAGGAACAGCGTGGCGGTAAAGTTATTAAGAGGTAGAGCTACTAATTGGGTGCGGGGGAGTCAAATCCTACCAAATCCAGATAAACTCCGAATGCTTGATAATATACGCTGCAGTGAGGCTCTGGGTGCTAAGGTCCAGGGCCGAGAGGGAAAGAACCCAGACCATCAGCTAAGGTCCCCAAATTACCATTAAGTTGAACTAACGAGGTCCGGCTGCACAGACAGCTAGGATGTTGGCTTGGAAGCAGCCATTCATTTAAAGAGTGCGTAACAGCTCACTAGTCGAGCGGCCGGGCATGGATAATAAACGGGCATTAAATGGTATACCGAAGCTATGGATTGTATGAATAATACACTGGTAGGGGAGCATTCTATCGCCGGCGAAGCAGTAGCGTAAGCTGCTGTGGAGGTTATAGAAAAGCAAATGTAGGCATAAGTAACGATAAGGCGGGAGAGAAACCCGCCCACCGAAAGACTAAGGTTTCCTGATCAACGCTAATCGGATCAGGGTTAGTCGGGGCCTAAGGATAATCCGGGTGGAGATTCCGATGGACAACTGGTTAATATTCCAGTACTTTTTATGACTGCGATGCAGTGACGGAGTAGTGACACATCCGCGTTCTGACGGAATAGAACGTTAAAGGCCGTAGGTATAGGACACATAGTAAAGTACGTGAGTTCTGCTGAAAGCTGATAGTACCGCAAACCTTCGGGGGAGTGGATAGTGATGGTAATCAGACTTCCAAGAAAACCTGCTAAGCTTCAGGTCATAAAAACCCGTACCGTAAACCGACACAGGTAGTCGAGGAGAGGATCCTAAGGTGCTCGAGTGAATCATGGCTAAGGAACTCGGCAAAATGGCCCTGTAACTTCGGGAGAAGGGGCGCTGCAGAAATGCAGCCGCAGTGAAAAGGCCCAGGCGACTGTTTAACAAAAACACATGGCTTTGCAAAATCGAAAGATGACGTATAAGGCCTGACACCTGCCCGGTGCCGGAAGGTTAAGAGGGGATGTTAGTCGCAAGGCGAAGCATTGAATCGAAGCCCCGGTAAACGGCGGCCGTAACTATAACGGTCCTAAGGTAGCGAAATTCCTTGTCGGGTAAGTTCCGACCTGCACGAATGGTGTAACGATCTGGGCGCTGTCTCAGCCATGAGCTCGGTGAAATTGTGGTATCGGTGAAGACGCCGGTTACCCGCAACGGGACGGAAAGACCCCATGCACCTTCACTACAACTTAACATTGATATCGGATACAGGATGTGTAGGATAGGTGGGAGACTGTGATCTGGCTTCGCTAGGAGTCAGTTAGTCAACGTTGAAATACCACCCTTTCTGTATTTGGTGTCTAACCCTGCAAAGCGGGGGACATTGTTTGGCGGGTAGTTTGACTGGGGTGGTCGCCTCCAAAAAGGTAACGGAGGCTTTCAAAGGTAAGCTCAGTACGCTTGGTAACCGTACGCGGAGTGCAATAGCAAAAGCTTGCTTGACAGTGAGGCAGACAAGCCGAGCTGGGTCGAAAGACGGATATAGTGATCCGGTGGTTCTGCATGGAAGGGCCATCGCTCAAAGGATAAAAGGTACGCTGGGGATAACAGGCTGATCTCCCCCAAGAGCTCATATCGACGGGGAGGTTTGGCACCTCGATGTCGGCTCGTCACATCCTGGGGCTGGAGAAGGTCCCAAGGGTTCGGCTGTTCGCCGATTAAAGTGGCACGCGAGCTGGGTTCAGAACGTCGCGAGACAGTTCGGTCCCTATCTGTTGTGGGCGTTGGAAGTTTGAGTGGGGCTGACCTTAGTACGAGAGGACCGGGTTGGACTAACCTCTGGTGAATCTGTTATGGCGCCAGCTGTACTGCAGAGTAGCTACGTTGGGAATAGATAAGCGCTGAAAGCATCTAAGTGCGAAACTAGCCACGAGATGAGACTTCCTTATAGGGTTGTGGTAGACTACCACGTTGATAGGTTACAGGTGTAAAGGTGGTGACATCATAGCCGAGTAATACTAATCGCCCGAAGCTTTCTTCGCAACAGATAAGTGGTGTGACCTTTCCGGTCACACCACCATCAAAACAACAAATAAGCTGTTGTTCTCTCAGCTTCAACTACTTCTTTCAATAATATGTCAAGTTAATGAGTCAGAAAAGTCAGCAAAGTCCGTAAGTCAGTCAATGACGAATGCACTAATGACCAATGACTAATAACTAAAAATATTCAGGTGCCTATATCGGCGGTGTCCACCTCTTCCCATTCCGAACAGAGAAGTTAAGCCCGCCAGAGCCGATGGTACTGCGGTAAAACGTGGAAGAGTAGGTCGGCGCCAACCTTTTTTAAAGCCCTTTCGGGCACTCAATGCCCCTAATCGGGCAGCAAAACTTAAAGCCTTGTTCCTATAGAACAAGGCTTTTTTGCGTTTAAGCGCTGGGGATAATGTTAGTTAAGATGTCGAAGCTTATCTAAAATTTAGTTAAAAAATACAGGTAAAACGTTTTATTAGTTATAATCTACTATTTTAGTGCATGCAATTCAAAACATTCTTTACAATAGTAGCGACTGTATTAACACTAAATGCAGTGGCGCAGGATAAACAGAAGACTTCCGGTAATCCTATATTTCCTGGCTGGTATGCCGATCCGGATGCAGCAATCTTTGACAAAACGTATTGGGTTTATCCTACCTATTCAGCACCTTATAAGCAACAGGTGCATTTAGATGCCTTCTCATCAAAAGATTTAATACACTGGGACAAACATCCGTCCATTGTAGATACTGCTGCTATTAAGTGGGCAAAGCGTGCAATGTGGGCACCTGCTATAGTGCATAAAGGCAAGCAATACTTTTTGTTTTTTGGAGCAAATGATGTGCATCAGGGTGAGATAGGTGGTATAGGTGTAGCGGTTGCTGACAATCCTGCCGGGCCATATAAAGATCATATTGGTAAGCCACTTATTAATGATATTGTAAATGGCGCACAGCCTATAGATCAGTTTGTATTCAAAGATAAAGATGGTAAGTACTATATTCTTTATGGTGGGTGGGGCCATGCTAATATCGCTCAACTAAATAAAGATTTTACTGGCCTTGTTCCATATGCTGATGGCACAACATTTAAAGAGATCACACCTAAAGGGTTTGTTGAAGGTATCTACATGATTTTAAAAGATAACAAATACTATTTGATGTGGTCTGAAGGTGGCTGGACCGGTCCGGATTATTCGGTAGCTTATGCCATTGCCGATTCTCCATTTGGACCTTTTAAACGCATTGGTAAAATATTGCAGCAGGATATGGCCATTGCTACAGGAGCTGGTCATCACTCATTAATGCATGATAAAAAACGCGATATATGGTATATCGTATATCACCGCCGCCCGCTTACTGAAACCGAAGGTAATCACCGTGAAGTATGTATAGACCGATTATATTTTAATGCTGATGGAACTATCAAACCGGTGAAAATAACAAAAGAGGGCGTAACAGAAGCTAGATTATAAGACCTTTACAGGATTTTTATGTTCGTCTATAGCTACGAATGTAAAAGTTCCTGTAATGGCTTTTTCGCGTATCTCCGAATACATTTCTTCAATGAAGATTTCCACGAGTACTTTTAAGCTGGTGTTACCTACATGTATAACATGGCCAACAAGTTCTATAATGGTACCTGCAGGTATAGGGCGATTAAAATCTATACGATCTGAAGATACAGTAACCACACGTTTCCGTGTGAACCTCGTAGCTGCTATAAAAGCAACTTCATCCATTAAATGCATTGCCGTGCCACCGAACAAAGTATCATAATGATTAGTGGTGCTTGGAAAAACTGCTTTGAATATACGGGTTTCTGATAAACGAATTCTTTCTTCAATATCTACTGTAGTCATAGGTCAAAGTTAAGGCTTTCTATAAATCCCATATAAAATAAAAAGGCCGCTCCTAAAAGGAGCGGCCTTTAGTATGTTTACGCGTTTGGATTAGTTAAAGATGTAACGGACGCCAAACTGCATTTGCCAGCGTGAAAATATGCTGGTATCGTTTTTATAAGATGTTGTAATAGGAATCTGGTTGTTTGCATCCAGGTAAGGTAATGTATAGTTAGCGCGGCCTGTAGTAGCATCTACGCCTACAAAACGTAAAACAGATACGTTACCATTATTAAGACCAGTAATAGAAGATACCTGATAAGTGCCCCAATTACGGTTAAGGAAGTTACCAACGTTGATCACATCCAACGTTAAACGGATAGTATTACGTGTTTTACCAGCCTTCACGAAGAAGTCCTGAGTGATGTTTAAGTCAGCACGTTTGAAGTATGGAAGTATTGCACCGTTACGTTCTGCATACTGACCCCTGTGAGTGTTCAGATATTTATCCTGGCTGATAAAGTTATTTAGCTGGTTCCAAAGTTGGTTGGCATTTCTGGGATCAGTAGTACCGTTTGGTACCAGGTTAATTTCAGACTGATTTCTTGGTATGTACATCAAATCGTTTGAGTTGTTACCATCGTTGTTTGGATCATTTGATGTTACATAAGAAATAGCACCGTTATTAGCAGCTTCAAATATTAAACCTACCGAAGTTGCATAGTTTTTACCGTATTCTTTACGATAAGCAATTGATGCAATTACACGGCTTGGCTGAACATAAGAGCTGTTTGATAATACATCACCGTTAGGGTTTCCTGCAACAGCACGTGAGCTCCAGATAGTAGATGCTGTAGAACCACCATCATTCACATCTTTAGATGCATTGTAAGTGTAGGCAACGTTAGCGTAGAAACCGCTGCTAAAGCTTTTCTGTAATTGGCCAGTGATGAAATATGAATAACCTTTTTTAGTGTTAGTCATATAATACAAACCATTAATGAATGGATTTGTAGCACTTTGTGGAGAACCTGCAGCAGGAGTAGTGTTTTTAGATGCGTAACGAATCTGCCCTTCAGGGCCTGCTAAAGTAGTATAAGCGTCAGATAACACTAAATTTTGGTGATAAATAGCGTTTAT
This sequence comes from Mucilaginibacter sp. KACC 22063, assembly GCF_028736115.1. Taxonomy (NCBI): domain Bacteria; kingdom Pseudomonadati; phylum Bacteroidota; class Sphingobacteriia; order Sphingobacteriales; family Sphingobacteriaceae; genus Mucilaginibacter; species Mucilaginibacter florum. The sequence goes on from NZ_CP117877.1 coordinate 1,098,087, forward strand.
ATCTTTAGTATATGCACCTTCAATAGTACCTAAGATACCCCATGGTAATCTTTGGTCAATAGCCAGGTTAGTTCTCCAGATTTTTGGATATTTTAAGTTGGGATCAGCAACGTCAAGCTCGTAAGAGGTATTTGCTGCGCCGCTACCTGCTGGTGGGCGATTTGCATTAACGTTAGGGTTAAAGTTTAATCGTGGGTCATTAGGAGAGTTAGCTTTTGTAACAGTGTATGAACCAAATAATAAACCGTTATTTGATGCCTGGTTAGAGATCCATACAAATGGAACTAAACCTGCGAATAAGCCTGAACCACCACGAACCTGAGTGGTTTGATCACCGTTAACATCCCAGTTAAAGCCTAAACGTGGAGAAATTTGCACACGGTTTTTAGGCAATTTAGAAACGTCAACATGGATACCTTGCTGGAAGGTTAATGCAGCTGCGTTAGGGTTTGCATCAAGGCTGGTTGGGAAAGCATCATAATCAGCACGTACACCGTAGGTTAAACGGAAATTATCTGTAACATGCCATTTATCCTGCGCATAAACGCTAAAGATAGATGCTTTGATCTTTGCATAAGGGAATTCGCCTGATGGCAATGCAGAATAACGATAAGTATAAGCTGCGGCTGGCAAGCCATTTAGGAAATCTGATGCTGAATTATAAGTATACAAACCGTTGTAAGCAGGAGCAAAGCCGTTAGTGTAGCTTTGGATCTGATCGTTAGTACCAAAAGTTAATTCGTGTTTACCTGCGAAAATGGTAAAATCGTCAGAGAACTGAATGATATTAGTATTTAATAAGTTACCAGCGGTATATAGTTCATAACCAAAGCTTGTGGCAGTACCAGTAGCAGGAGTTGTTACGGCACCAGTAGTTGAGGTAACAGCATTATCAATATCCACCATTGGAATATCCTGCCCACCTAATGTTTTACGATAATCGCGTAAAGCAGAGTAACCAAAAGTTAACTTGTTACTCATAGTGTTGCTGATACGGGTATCTAACTCTACTATACCAATATTAAAGTTGTTGTTAATCTGGTAACCTGAATTATAAAAAGGAAGAGTTAAAGTACCCGGTTGGCGTGTACCTATACCTACAGCAGTTTTACCATCTGTATTATTTACACCAGAGTTGCTTGCTGCAAGGTTTCTGTAAGATTTTAAATAGAAATATTTTGCACTTAAAGTGTTGTTCTTGTCAATATTCCAGTCAAGTTTTGCAGTAATCTTGTCGCTTGATGTCAGGTAATTAAAGTTTTCATATGCACCTGGATCATAGTTGTACTTGCTTTTTAAGTAGCTTGAAATCTGCTCTAAAGTTGCAGCAGGTACTTGCGAAACGTTTGCACCGCTTACGCCCGGGCGAGATGCAATGTAGTTAGTAGTTGGCGGTTCATTTTTACGCTCTTGCTCACCAGAAACAAATAAGAATAATTTGTTTTTGATGATTGGCCCACCTACACTTACACCTTGAGTGTGGTAAGTGAATTTGGTTTCAGGAACGCGGGTAGGCCCTACTTTGTAACCGGTTAAGCCTGGGCCGCGTACATAATAGTAAGCAGTACCTTTTACCTGGTTAGTACCAGATTTAACAACAGTGTTTACACCTGCACCGGTAAAGTTACCCTGACGTACGTCATAAGGTGCAAGATCAACCTGGATCTGGTCAATCGCATCTAATGAAATAGGTTGTGAGTTAGTTTGGCCACCTAATGTACCAGATAAACCGAATGAGTTGTTAAACAAAGCACCATCAACAGTAATGTTGTTAAATGTGCTGCTGCGGCCACCGAAATTTAAACCGTTTGCAGATGGTGTAAGTTTGGTAAAATCTGCTAATGAACGGTTAATGGTAGGTAAAGCATCAATTTGCTGGCGATTGATAGTTTCGCGGGCACCTGTACGTGATGAGTTGATCACCTTACCGGCTGAGCTTGTTACCACAACTTCGTTAAGTGTAGTGTTGTTCTCCTGGATGTTAGCATCAATTCTTTGGTCCTGGCCAATAGATAGGGTGATGTTTTCGCGGATGAACGGGTTGTATCCTACAAAGGATACTTTAAACGTGTAAGGGCCACCAACACGTAAGTTTGGAATGTTGTAGCGGCCATCGTTACGGCTTACAGTTGAATAAACTGTACCGGTTGGTAAGTGGGTGATGGTAACTGTAGCGCCCGGAATAGGGCCTTTGGTATCGGAAACGATACCGTTTACGCTTGCAGTGGTCACACCCTGAGCATTTGCGCTGTTCTTATTGAACACCGTTAGCCCGAATAGCATTAAAAAAATGAGTAAATACTTTTGCATACCTGCGGGTTTAAATGAATGATTTTAACCACAAAATAAATAAACTAATGTTAAGAAATTATTAACCGTCAATAATTTATGTTTAAATTTTTTTAACATATGTGAGGATAAATGTTAAATATGGTAACAGGTGCATTTTCAATGTGGAAAAGTCAAACTAAATTAGTAAGTGAAAATGTTGTTTAATGTCACAAGAAAGTTGCATTTGAGCTAATTGGATATGATTATTGTATTTTATTTTCAATAAATTTTGAAAGTTTGATAATTATAAGTACATTTGTATATGCAATTACCAGAAGCAAAAAGAAAATTTATTGAGGCATGGGGTAGGCTCGGATCAGAGTGGGGAATTAACCGCACTATGGCCCAGGTGCATGCTTTGCTAATTGTTACGCCCGGCGAATTAAGTGCAGACGAAATTATGGAAGCACTTGTAATATCCCGCGGTAATGCTAACATGAACCTGCGTGATCTGATCGACTGGGGGCTTGTAGAGAAGCGACATAAGGCAGGTGAACGCAAAGAATTTTTTTACGCAGATAAAGATGTTTGGAACATTGCACGCCAGGTAGCTAAAGAACGTAGAAAAAGAGAACTTGACCCGGTTATTAAATTACTGGATGAATTATCAAAAGTGGAGGGTGACAAAAAAGACCCCGATTACGCAACGTTCAATAAAACTGTGACTGATATTAATAAGCTCGCAAAAAATGTAGACCGCACTTTAGATACCATGATGAAAGCTGAAGAAAGCTGGTTCTGGGGTTCTTTAATCAAGCTTATCAAATAAGCTTTTTTTAGCTCTATAAATTTCAAAAATTATTGAAAGTTCTATATTAAAAAATACAATACAATGAACACTTTGAAAAACCACCTTATTTTATTTGATGCAGATTGCCCAATGTGTAATATCTATACCCGGGCATTTGTTAAGTCAGGAATGCTTGATGCTAACGGGCGGCAGTCTTATCAAAAATATGGAGGTAATAATTGTCCGCTTATTGATAAACAACGTGCCGTTGATGAAATTGCATTGGTTAACCAATCAACAGGCGAGGTAACTTATGGTGTTCAAAGCCTATTTAAAGTAATCAGTAATTCATTTCCATTACTTAAGCCGCTTTTTGCTTCAAAAGCATTTGGTTGGTTAATGGCAAAATTATATGCATTTGTATCTTACAACCGTAGGGTAATAGTGCCGTCTTCAGGCCAGCGCGACTTTGAGTACGCACCAACATTCAAATTGAAATACAGGTTAGCGTATCTTGTTTTTACCTGGGCAATTACCGCATTTATCTTAACAAAATATGTACCTCTCTTAACTGGCATCTTACCTTTAGGAAGCAGTTATCGCGAATACCTCATCTGCGGTGGTCAGATCATCTTTCAGGCATGTATTATGTCTGCTATGTTTAGACAACAGACCTGGGATTATTTAGGTAACATGATGACGATTTCATTTGCCGGTTCTTTATTGTTATCCCCAATGTTTTTATTCCATAAATATATAGGCAATCAGCCGCTTGTCTATTTAATGTATTTTATGGCTATAGTAATGCTGATGTTCTTAGAACATATTCGTCGGAGTAAATTAATGGGTTTGGGCTGGTGGCTTACTATAACATGGTCTTTCTACCGTATGCTTGTTTTGGCAGTTATTTTTATGAACAATTAACTTAAAGGATGATGAAGTACAAAAAAATCATACTTGCCGGTGGCAACGGCTACCTGGGTAAGGTGCTTGCCAATTATTATCACAGCATTGCTGGTGAGGTGATCGTCCTTAGCCGTAAACCTGCTCAAAATATCAACAACATTAAAACCCTGGTTTGGGACGGTGTTAACGATGGAGATTGGGTAAAGGAACTGGAAGGTGCCGAGCTATTGGTAAACCTTTGCGGTAAAAACGTGAATTGCCGTTACAATGAGGCAAACCGGAATGAGATCATCAGATCGAGAGTTGAACCTACTGCTTTATTAGGCAAAGTGGTCAGCCAGCTAAATCAGCCACCGCAACTGTGGATCAATGTAACTTCTGCAACCATATATCGCCACGCGGAAGACCATGCACAGGATGAGTTGACAGGCGAAATTGGTTATGGATTTTCCATTGATGTTTGTAAACAATGGGAACAAACATTTTTTGAGCAGGAAACGCCGCAAACCCGTAAGGTTGCATTACGCATGGGTATAGTACTTGGCCGCAGTGATGGCGTTTTTCCGCGCCTTGTAAATATGGTAAAATTTGGCCTGGGCGGTAAACAAGGTAACGGCGAGCAATATATTTCATGGGTCCATGAACAGGATGTGGCACGCTGTACCGAATGGCTATTACTGCACAATGAAATGGATGGTATTGTTAATTGTACCGCAACTGTGGCAATAAAGAACAAGGACTTTATGAAAGCACTACGCAAAGCTTGCGGCATACCGCTCGGCTTGCCTGCACCTGCGTGGTTACTTGAAATAGGTGCCAGGCTGATTGGTACCGAAACAGAACTGATTTTAAAAAGTAGATGGGTTAAACCGTTACAACTGGTGCAAGGCGGTTACCAGTTTATGTTTTCAAATGCCCGGCATGCAATTGATGATATATTAAGCGTCAGAATATAATATAAGTATTTTGGGAGTGAATTCCCCATTATTCCCCGTGTTTTTTAATTGCAGATTAAATCCCCTCATCAGTAATTGATTTTTACCTATTACTTAATTAAGGGATTTTTATTTAGAAAACTGCTTTGAACTTATTTAAAGCGGCTTAATGCTTAAATAGATACTTAAATCAGCAAATATAATTGAGGTAGGAACAGGGTTTGCAATAGTTTAAATGTATTTCATTTAAGTTAAATACTGATTTAATAACAAAGCCATGACAAGCAGCAATTACAAACCAGATCTTATTTCAAATTTTTTGGAACACATTAGCGGCAAGTATAAAGTACTTGATTTCTTTTTAAGTGCGGCATTTGTAATAGCTATTAGCTTCTGGACGGTAATGATGCGTACCGGTTATGATTGGGATGCAAGTTTCCGGTTCTTTGATCCCACAGTACTGCCGCTGATCTTAAAAACAGTGCTTGCATTTTGCGTGATCAGAAAACTTCGCCTCATGTACAAAAGCATTTAACAATTTGCCCCCAATTTCGCAGCCAAGCGCTGCAATATATATAGTAAAGCTGCCTTCGGGCGGCTTTATGTATTTAAAGGCCTGCCATTTTAATACCTGATGCCTTTATGCTTTCGAGCAATTTTTCTTGTAGAGTTAGCTTATTGTCCATGTAGCCGTGGGCATTTACCCATACATAAACAGTTACAATATATCCGTCGGCCTGTAATTCGCTGATGCCGATACGTCTTTCGGGCGATTTAAGGCAGCTTTCTGATGCATCAATCGTTTTTTCCAGCACCGCTTTTACTTCATTAAAGTCAATGATGTTTGGAAACCTCATATTAATATCAAGCCTGCGTTTGCCTTCGCGGCTGATATTGATAATTACTTCGTTTGATAGTTTACTGTTGGGTACCACCACCACCCGGTTGTCAAACGTGATGACAATGGTATAAAATATCTGTATCGAGCTTACTGTGCCTTCAAGGCCTTGGGTAATAATATTATCGCCCACTGTAAATGGTTTTAACAACAATATGAGTATACCGCTGGCAAAGTTTTGTAAAGTACCGGATAACGCAAGGCCGGCCGCCACACCCAATGCACCAATTACTGTAGCAAATAAAGTCATCTGGATACCGATGACCTGCATTACGCCAAGCACAAGCAATACCCGTAAGGCCACACCAAGCAAACTAACCAAAAATGGTTTGAGTGATGGATCAACAGATTTGCGCTGCATGCCGCGTTGCGACCAACTCACAAACACATTTATGGCCCAAAGACCGATGAGTAGTATAATTATACCGATTACAAAGCGTGGACCGTACCGGATAACCCAATCCGTAGCTTTGTCATAAAATTTATCAAATTGCATAAAACTAATCATTGTTGAGGGTATCAAAATCTTTTAAATAACGATATATATTCTTGCTTTGTTTAAGGATAACTTTATTAACCTGTAAAATTTATAACTGATTTTTAGATTACTGGTGTATCTGAATGGCGTTTACAAGGTGTACGGATATGGACGACTCTGTTCGTATCCGTACAGTTGAATTTTTGCCTAACTGCTTCTAATGTGCTTAAAGCGTGTTTACGGTATTGGTATTTCAATTGCGCCTTTTAATAATTAACTATAATAAAGCCTTATGTCGATTAGCAATATCAAATTAGCATGGAGAAATATTAAGAAAGATGGCCTTTATTCAGTGATTAACATACTGGGGTTGTCTATCGCCACAGCAGTATTCCTGCTAATTATCAACTTTGTGAATTTTGAGTATAGCTATGAGTCGTTTCATAAAAAGGCTGACAACATTTACCGTGTTACTTATGATATTTACCAGGGTGCTAAATATGTGATTACTGATTGCGAGACACATCCGCCATTAGCGCCGCTTTTAAAAAAGGACTTTCCTGAAGTAGTAAACTATGTGAGAATCCAGCATATGGAAAGCGGATCGGTAGTTAACTATAATAACCAGTTTTACCAGATTGAGCATGCTTATGCGTCAGACCCCTCTATTTTTGATGTTTTTGATTATGATCTGATAAGAGGCGATAAAAATACATCGCTGACAAACCCGATGCAGGTAGTACTTACCCAATCGCAATGCAAGCGCATCTTCGGTACAGATGATGCCATTGGTAAAAGTCTTAAAATAGGTAAATATTTATATGCTGTTAAAGGTGTTATTAAAGATCCGCCACTTAATACACATTTAAAAATAGATATGTTGCTGTCATTTTCATCCCTGCCTGTGATGGGATGGAATTTAAACAGTTGGGACGGAAACAACAATTATACTTACTTACAGCTGGTACCTGGTGTTAATCTGAATGCCTTTAATGATAAACTAAAAGCCTTTAGCCGTGCTACGTTGAAGGGCAAGCTTTCTGCAGGAAACGTATTTGTTGCCGAACCTATAAAATCTATTCACCTCCACTCGCATAAAAGTTACGAGCCCGAAGTTAACGGCGATGCAAAGTCAGTGAAGTTCATGCTTATTTCAGCTATACTTATCCTGCTTATCGGGTCTGTAAACTATGTGAACTTAGCTACAGCGCGGTCTGCAAGGCGGATAAAAGAAACCGGGATGCGTAAATTGTTAGGGTCGTCAAAAGGCATGCTTGTCACTCAGTTCTTATCAGAAACATTGTTTGTGAATGTGTTTGCTTTGGCGGTTGCCTTAATCATTGTATGGATAGCCCTTCCATTTTATTTTCAACTTGTTGAAAGGCCGCTTCAAATCAGCTTTTTCGGTACAGCATTATTTTGGTCAATGTGCCTGGGCTTATTAATTTTTAATTGCCTTTTATCAGGGTTGTATCCCGCAATCAGCCTTGCTGCCATAAAGCCAATTAGGGTAGTTAACCGTGTATTTACCGCTTCAAGGCAAAGCGATATGCTTAGAAAAGCCTTGGTTGTGGGGCAGTTTGCTACTGCTTTAATCGTGCTTTCGGCATCTTTTATTGTATACAAACAACTAACATACATGCAAAAGCAAAACCTGGGTATGGATGCCAGCCAGATACTTGTGCTTAATGCGCCCGAGGTTGATGATGCTATACGTACACAGCAAAGTATTGCGCTTAAAAATGCTTTGGCTGAGATACCGGGTGTTACCAGTGTTTCGGCATCGGGGGCGTTGCCGGGCGTTAGCCAGCACGATATCAGTTCCAGCACAGGGCTTAGTCGCTATGAAAGTAAGGAGGGGTTGGGTTATGATTTTTATCTGTATGGAATAGATGCACGGTTTGTACCAACTATGCAGATCAATCTTGCAGCCGGTGAGAATTTCAGAGAGGGCAGCCTCAATAAAGATGAGGTGCTGATTAACGAAACTGCAGCCAGGTTATTTGGATTTAAGAACGCCGCAGAAGCCGTTGGGCAAAAGCTGAACATGAATGGGCCGGTTACCATTAAAGGGGTGATAAAAGACTATCATCAATTGTCAATGAAAGAGGCTATTATACCAATGATCCATTACTATAATGATAATGCCGCTTTTTATTCATTAAAGTTGCAGCACAGTGATCCTAAAAAAGTGTTAAGCAAGGTGCAGGCAATATGGAAAGCAAATTGCCCAGGTAATACACTTACCTACAGGTTTTTGAATGACATGTTTGACCAGCAATACAAAAACGAGCAGCGGTTTGGTAAAATTGTTGCCGTATTTTCTATTCTTACACTCTTTATCACCTGTTTGGGTATATTGGGGTTAACTGCCTATAACATTAATTTACGCACAAAGGAAATAGGGATACGCAAGGTATTAGGAGCATCTGTAGCCAGTATTGTACAATTGTTTTCTTTAGATTTCGTAAAGCTGATATTTATAGCAATGGTAATAGCAACACCTATTGCATGGTACGTAATGAACCTTTGGCTTAATGCTTTTGCTTATCGCATAAGTATACCTTGGTGGGTGTTTGCTATAACCGGGTTAACATGCGTCATTGTTGCTTTAGCTACGCTTAGTTTTCAATCTGTTAAAGCGGCTGTTATGAAACCTATTGGTGCGTTGAAGGCCGAATGATCAGGAGTGATCAGCAATTTTATTTATGCCCACTTGTTAAGATTCTGAAAGGAAAAATCCTTTGATCGCATTTTGGATCACGTTTTTGCAGGTGAAGTTTACCGCGACCGGTGCAAAAATGTAATGGACGGCTACCTGAAATATTACCTTAAAGTAACTCCCGGCAATACTTTAGGTATTGTTCATGCAAGTGAGATAACGGTTAAGTGTACCGGCAAAAAATCATTAATGAGCAACAGAATGTCCAAACTTTAAGATTGGCTTACTTACCCGGATAAAACTTATACAAAACCACACCGTGTGCCGGAACTTCTATATGTAGTTTGCTGGTTCTGGTATCAATAGCTGCAATGTTCTTTTGCCTCCACAGGTCGCGTACCTGCTGCTTGCCTTTAATATTTAGTTTGCTAAAGCCGTTATAAGCGATACTTACTTTTTCCTGTCCGAAGTTGCAAAAACATACTGCTTTGCTTCCGTCTGCAAGGGTTTTAACATAAATGCGCAGATCACCTACCGTATCCTGGCAGGTAGCCTGTTTGCCCAACGGATCCTGATCTAAGGCAATTACTTCATCATTGGTAAGCAGACCTAAAGTGAAATCGTCCAGTTTTTCCATATCGCAGCCAATAAGCAATGGGGCAGAAAACATGCACCATAAACTGAAATGGAGATATTGCTCATCAGGTTTAAGTTTGCTTGGGTGCGGGTTTCCCCAACCTACATTGCCTATAACCAGCATGTCAGGGTCGTTCCAGTTACCCGGTTTTGCCCAGGCTGCTGCTTTATCCTGTTCCAGCGCAATACTTTTTACACTGTTCCAGGTGTCGGTAATATCGCCAGTGGTACGCCAGCTCTGCCCATTTACAGAGTCGCCCCATTTCCATACGTCCGACATGCCGTACTGGCACAGGCTAAACACAATATCGCGAGGCTGAGCGCGCAGATAATCGCCCATTAATTTATAAGGTTTAATAGCTGTTTGTAAATTACTACCGCCTGTAGGAGAAAACGATGCAACCTTGTAAGGATCGTTTTCTGGCATGCCATCTATAACTCCACCATAGCTACACCAGTCATATTTTAAATAATCAATACCCCATTCGGAATAGGCTTTGGCATCCTGCTCTTCGTGGCCATAGCTTCCTGCACAACCACCGCAGGTCCACGGGCCGGGGCTCGAATAAATGCCGATCTTTAGCCCTTTATTATGTACAAAATCGGCAAGCGGTTTTATCTCTCCGAAACGTTTATTAGGTAAAATATTGCCCCGATCATCGCGAAATTTACCTCGCAGATCAGGATCTTTTGAATCTCGGTTGTTTTGCCAGAAATCGTCAATGTTAATATATGTCCAACCGTGATTAATTAGTCCGCTTTTAACCATCGCATCAGCAGCGCGTTTAATTTTATCGGCAGACACCTCATTGGCAAAACAATTCCAACTGTTCCAGCCCATTGCAGGCGTTAGTGCAATTCTGTCACCGCACATAATGCGTAAAGTTTTTGCAGCTTTTCCTAATTTGTTGCTTGCTGTTAATATGACATTAAATGTGCCTGCTTTTGGAAGTTTACCGGTGATGATGCCTGTTTGGGCATCAAGCTTTAAGCCGGCAGGTAAACCTTTTGAAGAAAAACGCATTGGGCGGTTGCCTGTAGCAGGTACCAGGTATTGAAACGGTGAACCTGGCCTAACGCCATATACAGCGGGACCATTGATTTTAGGTTTTGGCGAAGCTTTAGGTGTAAGGATATATTTCTCGCTTGATATTGGGTTAGTAGCGGCGATGTTGCCTTTGCCACTGGTTTCAAACTTGGCATCTGTCCAGTCGGCATGGTCGTAATAATTGCCGTTTCCGCCGTCGGTAACTACCAGCTCCATGGTCTGCACACCTGTTAATGGAACAGAACAAAAGCGGGCGCTGTCTTTTAAATGCATAATGCCGCTAGACCATAGTTTTTTCTTGTCGCCTAAAACTACAAACTCAACCGCCGGATCATGGCCGGTCACTTCATCGTCAATACCAACGAGGGCAGTAAAACGGGTTGCATTGCCATTAAGTTTGATTAATAACGAGCTTTCGGCATGGGTACCGAACCCTCGTTCAAATGTTTTGCTTGCTATAGTTAAGGTCTTATTTTCAACCGATTTGTTTTTACCGGGCATGCCATAGCCTTGTGTAGCCGCACTCAGGTCCAACTGATCTAACCATACTGTCTGCGCAAATACACATTGGGTAGAAAAGAAATATAAACTAAAAATCAGGGCGGCGATAAGCCAGGTATTGTTCTTCGACATAGGTTTATAATTGTGTAAGCTTTATGAATGCTTAATTGGTAGTAATTGATTTTACTAAATATAGGTGTTTTCTATAAATGGCGTGCAAATTTATGTATATCATCACTACAGCTTGCAATTACAAAAAATGATGAAGCGAATCAGCCAGTACTCATAAATTTAATGACGAGTGATTGAGCATACTTAATGCTCTTTATGCTGACGATGTATAATTGCCCGTTTAACCCTTATCCTTAGATAGTCATAAGTAAGCGCAATAAATAGTAAAGCTACAGGGACAAATAAAGAATGAAATCTGAAATGCAGAAATGCAATGCCGCCAGCCATGCCGCCTAAAAGAAAAGAAGCAATAATGGCTATTTTTAACCCTATGCGGCGCTTAAGGTTTACGGGTAAATTTCTGCGTTGCAGTGCAGCCGCAGAAAGATCAATTCCCAAATCGGTGAACATTCCGGTTAAATGGGTGGTACGCACGACAGCGCCCGATATTACTGAAACCAGGGCATTCTGCATCCCCATTGCGAATAGTAAACTGCCTGCAAAATATTCGGTCTCCTGTAAGGTGTGTCTGTAGTAACTTCCAAACAGGGCGATTAAGAACACAATGGTAATAATTACCAAAATAGGAACAGTATAAGCAAAAGGCTTATCGCGGCCAGTACGGCCTATGTACCAGCTTGATGCAAATGCTCCAGACAGGAATAGCACAAGCCATAGCGCCACCATGCGTGCCGCGCGAAAGTTCATTTCGGCCAGATTTACAGCAAGTAAAGCGGCATGCCCGGTTACATTGGTGGTTAGTACGCTAAAGGCAATAAAACCTGCAGCGTTAATAAAACCGGCATTAAGGCAAAGTAATATTGCCAGGCGTAAATTATGTGAAAAGCTTCTTTTAGCACCGGTATGCCTTAACATGCCCTAAATATCGGAAACTGCTGTAAGAATGCCCGCTCTTTGTTAGATTTTTAATGTATTCTCTGGACTTTTAAGCAATTAAGTGCAAAACGTAAACTATAAACATAAGGTAAAGGTGAAAATAAGAAAAGCCCCTGATAAAGGGGCTTTTAAGTAGCGGGGAGCAGGATCGAACTGCCGTCCGTCGGCTGACGGATATGAACCCTACGCTCTTTTGTGTAATTCTGAGTTTGTCATCTCCCGGATAAATGCCCTGCCTTTTGATGATTTTAACTGCTTTTCTCTTATCAAGGCCTCAGTCTTGGTTGAAAATTCTTCAATATAAATTAAGTTCCAAGGCCGGTACTTTATGGTATATCCTTTAGTAGCAAGTTCATTATGCGATAGCATCCTGTTATTTAAATCTGATGTATAGCCGACGTAAATCTTGTCGTAAGCAGGTGAGTGCAAAACGTAAACTGTAAACATAAGGTAAGGTGAAAATAATAAAAGCCCCTGATAAAGGAGCTTTTAAGTAGCGGGGAGCAGGATCGAACTGCCGACCTTAGGGTTATGAATCCTACGCTCTAACCATCTGAGCTACCCCGCCGGATATGTTTGCCTTTTACTTGCTCACATTTAATGTAACGCTTGCCGAAAAAGGTTTGCAAATATAGCAGAAATTAGTTTCCTTTAGAAAAAATCTTAAATTTTAAACCTGATTAGTGTAAACCGTTGTCTCACAGTATGTCCGAAAAAAAGAAATTTCATATTGAATATGAAATAAAATCCTCTCCCCGTATTTTGTATAGCTTTATAAGTGAGCCTAATGGTTTAATGCAATGGTTTGCCGACAATGTTAGCGTACGCGACCAGCTTTACACCTTTACCTGGGATGATGAACAGCAAAAAGCCAGGCTGCTGGTTAACAAGGAGAATAAATGTGTACGTTTTCATTGGTTAGAAGATGATCCGCAATGTTATTTCGAAATGGAAATTGTACAGGACGAACTTACCAATGATGTGGCTTTGGCCATTACCGATTTTGCTGCTGAAGAAAATATACCCGACCGCAGGCTGATCTGGGATAACCAGATCGAATACCTAATTAGCGTACTTGGTGCCTGATACCAGGTAATTTCGCTAAATTTGTATTGTGAAAAAGATACACCTTTTAATACTGAAGTCCTTCATCCGGCCTTTTATCGTTACCTTTTTCATTGTAATGTTTGTGTTGTTGATGCTGTTTTTATTCAAATACATCGACGACCTGATCGGGAAAGGATTTGAGTGGTATATCATTCTGGAATTAATGATGTATGCTTCGGCTACCAACGTAGCGATGGCATTGCCGCTCTCTGTGCTTTTGTCATCCATCATGACGTATGGTACCCTGGGCGAGAATTACGAACTTGTTGCTATTAAATCTGCCGGTATATCTTTGCGCCGCGCCATGTATCCAATGGTAATTGTAGTTACCGGGCTGGCCATATCAGCATTTATATTTTCAGATTATATGCTGCCGGTGGCTAATCTCAAATATTATTCGCTACTGTGGGATGCACGCCAGCAAAAAGCGGCATTCCTGATCAAAGAGGGGGTGTTTAATAATAGCTTTCCGGGATACTCTATCCGTGTGAAAAAGAAGGATCCGGATGGGCAAACCCTGCATGATGTGATGATCTATGAGCGTAATGCAGCTCAAAACAATAACAATGTGATGTTTGCTAAAGAGGGGTTAATGTACCGTACCCCTAACGATGCTTACCTGGTATTGATACTTAAAAACGGTATAAGGTATGTAGAAGAACCGGGCGAAACAGGCAATACCCGTCAGCGTTTTACCCGGCAGCGTTTTAAAGAGACGGAACAAAAGTTTGATATGTCGGGCTTTAAAATGAAGCGGACGAGCGAAAGCGAGTTTAAGGGCGCATTTCAAATGATGAATTTAAAGCAGCTACGCTTTTACAGGGATTCGGTTTCGCGGCAGATTGATACAGGCTTACGTTCGAATTTTAAACTTCTGGCGCCTTACTATAAGTTTTTTAATTTTCCGCATAAATCTCCGGCCGGCTTAAAATACGTCACTACAGATTCCCCTTCTTTTACCAAAGGCGACCGTATGACCAAAATTACTATCGTTAATAACGCCAGCAGCGAAGCAAGATCAATAAAGGACATGCTTAAAGCACGTACCGATAGGTATGAAGCTGTTTCTAAAGACATGCGGAAATCGATTATCGAATTTCAGAAAAAATTTACCTTGTCTGCTGCCTGCCTGGTTTTGTTCTTGATAGGGGCGCCATTAGGGGCTATCATCCGTAAAGGCGGTCTCGGGCTGCCTGTAGTAGTGGCTGTAATCTTCTTCCTTATTTATTACATTATTGCCACCATTGGCGAAAAATCTGTTAAAGAAGGGCACGTTGCGCCGCTTGTGGGCATGTGGATAGCCATTGCAGTGTTAACGCCTATCGGTATTTTCCTTTCTTATAAAGCAGCTACAGATTCTGTTTTATTTGATATGGATGCTTATAAGAAATTTTTTCAACGCTTCATTAAACGCAAAGCCGTTTAGCTACGTAATGTTTTTACACAGTGCAGACTTGCATAGCAACATTTTGATGTAAGTTTGTATATACTGTGTGTTACAGTTTAATTTTTGCACACCATGCTTAACACTATTCCCGAAGCTATTGAGGCTATTAAAGCCGGAAAAACAATAATTGTAGTTGATGATGAAGACCGTGAGAACGAAGGCGACTTTTTAACGGCCGCCCGTAACGCCACACCCGAAACCATTAACTTTATGGTAAAACATGGCCGCGGCCTTGTGTGCGCACCTGTAACGGTTCAACGTGCTAAAGAGCTTCAGCTCGACCCAATGGTTGGCCGTAACACGGCTTCGCATGAAACTAATTTTACGGTATCCATAGATCTTTTAGGGCAGGGTTGTACTACAGGTATCTCGGCTTCAGACCGTTCAAAAACAACATTAGCCTTAATTGATGCTGCTACAAAGCCCGAAGATTTGGGCAGGCCAGGGCATATTTTCCCGCTTATTGCTAAAGATGGCGGGGTACTGCGCCGTGCTGGCCATACCGAAGCTGCCGTTGACCTTTCTGTGCTTGCAGGATTTGAGCCTGCCGGTGTGATCTGTGAAATCATGGACGAGGAAGGCGAAATGGCGCGTTTACCTCAGTTATTGGAAATAGCCAAAAGATTTGATCTTAAAATCGTTTCGATAAAAGACCTGATCGAGTACCGTTTGGCTACAGAAACCATGATCCGTAAGGAAGTGGCTGTTAAAATGCCTACCGAATGGGGTGAATTTGACATGATCGCTTACACACAGACTGATACCGGCGAAAATCACCTTGCCCTAATTAAAGGTACATGGGAGCCAGATGAGCCAATTTTAGTGCGTGTGCACAGCTCATGCGTTACCGGAGATATATTTGGTTCCTGCCGTTGCGATTGCGGACCTCAGTTGCACAAGGCAATGCAGATCATTCAGCAGGAAGGCAAAGGCGTAATTCTATATATGAACCAGGAAGGCCGTGGTATTGGCCTTGTTAATAAACTTAAAGCATACCAGCTACAGGAAAACGGTTTTGATACCGTTGACGCTAATCTACAGCTGGGCTTTAAAATGGATCAGCGTGATTATGGCATCGGCGCTCAGATATTACGTGATTTAGGCATCTCTAAAATGCGATTGATGAGCAATAATCCTAAAAAACGTGCAGGCCTGGTAGGTTACGGGCTTGAGGTGGTTGAAAATGTGCCGATTGAAATTGATCCTAATCCTCACAATGAAAGTTATTTGAAGACCAAGCGCGATAAAATGAATCATTCCATCCTGCTTAATCATTAATCTTTTTCGTCTTCCTTATCCATGTCATTTACATCACTTGCGGGGGTAGCTTTATCTCCCGTATTGTTTGTGGTGTTTTTACGACGTGAACGGCTAAACATGCTTTTGAAGAATTCGCCGAAGTTGTCGAAATCGCGTTGGTAAATTAAACCGATACCATTAACATATTGCAAAGATAATTGATCGCTAAGGCTGTTTAGGGTAGTACTGTTGAGTACCCGGTATGAATATCTGGCGCGTAACCTGCCATCGCTTCTGATCAGGTAGTCAATCTCAAAGTCTTTGGTAAAGTTATTAAGATTGCCATTAAAGAGATTATTCTGCGATGCGCCGGGTGCGAACAGATTGTTGCTCAGGTTATTGCTGTAAAGGCTTCCGTTAAGTATCAGCCTGTCATGAAACAAGCGCCATGATGCGCTGGCATCACTTGCCGACCGGAAGTTAATATCCACTCCTTTGATCAGGTTTGATTGCGCAATGAGGTTATTCAGTTTATTAAACGCAAACTCGCTCACGGCATCTTGCGCGGTTTGTTTTACCTGGTTGCCAAAGTTATTACCATAGCCCGATGCAAACTGCCTGCGCACAATCAGGCTTAATGCCTGCTGGCTGCGGTTATTATAATCAGTCAGATACGTTCCCAGGTCATCTTTTACAGATGGGTCGGTAGGGAAGGTAAAGTCAAAATCAATAGTAGGTTGAGCAAGCGTATTGGTCAGGATCAATTTAGCCTGTACAAGCTCCTGCCGGCTACCCGTTGGCGAAAGCAGGCCTGCGGCTGTATATAGATCGGCAATGTTGGTACGCACCTCGTAAATGGCCTGCATGTTAATCTCTGCATTGGCCGGGTCGCCTGTCCAGCGTATAGTACCGCCCTGGTTTACCTGGAATATTTTGCTGATAAAATTCTTGGCAGTAAACTCGAATTTACCAGAAGAGATAAGGTAGTCACCATACATTTCAAAGTCACCTAAACTATTGATATTCAGTTTTAGGTTACGTGTTGTTCCGCGGCCCTCAAGCGCACCGTAATCGGTAGTAATGCGTACTACAGTTTTTTCATCTGCACTAAGGTCAAAGTTCAAAGTGACACCGTTGAACGAGTTGGCGCTTGGTATAACCTTCGCCGAATCTTTATGGCTTACAAACCTGATATAATCGTATTCGCCTGCGGTGGCAGATGTATTAAGCGGGATGTTGAATATTGTTCCATCTTCGGTACGGGCTTTAATGTCGATCTTCATGTTATCAACAGGGCCGTTAAAAGCAAAGTCGCCAGTGGCAAAGGCCGTTCCGTAATAAAGTCTGTTATCTTTAAATGTGGTATTTAAAGCCATGAGTTTACGTGCGGTAAGCGTTACATGAATATCAGGGTTAGACAGATCTGCTAAGCTTACAGTACCATTAGCATTGCCTACTCCGCCTTTACCATCTGATAGTTTCATGTCCTGAATTTCTATCAGGTTGTCTTTCACATCAAGTTTATCATTGATAATGTATGATGTTTTAAGATAGTCAACGGTAAGGCCGGTATTGGCAAGGGTTAAATCTCCGTTTAACAAAGGTTTTTTTAAGGAACCGGTAAGTTTAAGATTAGTAGAAACCGTGCCTTTAAGCCCTGATACCAAACCACTGACAAACGGCTCAAATATCACCGCAGGTGTTTGATTCATTATTACGTTAAAGTCAAAGTTGTTCGTATTTGCATCAAGGCGGTAAATGCCCCCGATGTTCATGGTCTCCAGTCCGTGACTTAAGATGTTCAGGCTTGAGTTAATTTCCCGTTTTGAGTTATCCAGTGTCGATGCAATTTTTACTTTTCCAACATCTGTTCCGTTCATGTTTAACGAATCAATGCTAAGGTTGGCGGCTGCCCCAGGACTTTTAAGTAAAGATACCAACTTTACATCGCCATTCATGGTGCCTTTCAAATGTACGCCCGCAGCCCTGGTTAATTGATCCAGCGTTACCATACTGAATTTATCAAATGATATGGTTAGTTTATCGGTATTATTTGAAGCGATAAAGCCGTTGATGTTAACTTTTTGCGTGCCGTTGGTCAGCTCAAAGTTTTCAATCTGAGTTTTACCATCCAGTAAACGGATACGCACTTGCTCATCGAGGTGCCATTTTTCGTTCTCCAGGATAACGTCCGAAGGTAACAGCTTCAATTTAGCTGTGGTGTCGCGCCCAAATTCCACAAGACCGTAAAGGTCTAACTGGTTGATCGCGTTTTTATCAGACAGCTTAACGTTGAAATTAAGGCTGTCTTTTTTCAGGAAGTTGGTTACCGTAATGTTTTTAATGAACAAGCTATCAGTAAGATCAATCTTGCTAAGCGAAAGGTTGACACCCATAAACTGGTCTGATGTATTTTCGTCAATGATCAGGTCATGGAAAACGGTTTTGCCATACTTCAGTGTCTTAATATAGCCGTTAAAGGTGGCTGTTTCTTTGGCAGAGTTAAACTGCCCGTTAAAAGTACCCTGCTCAGGAATTTTTAAGTCGGGTGCAAAAAACGCGGCCACCGGATCCAGATTTTTGATTTGCATGCTAAACTCAAAGTTCTGCTGGCCAAACTTTGGGATTTTAACATTTAATGACGGGATATATTTTTTAGCAACAGATTTAAAGTAGGCTGGTAATGTAGCTGGGTCGGCGTTGCCTTTCAGATCCGCATCCATTAAGGTTGAACGCAGGCTGATATTCCGTTGATCTGCAAGTCCTTTTGCTGTTATGGCTATAGAATCTACAAGGTAGTTGTGTTGTGGCGTTACTATCCTGATTGGCGTAAGGCTGATGTACCCTTGCAATGTTTTAAGCGTGCTGCCTTCAAAATGTGTTTTAAGCTGCGTGCTTAATGTAATTGTATCTTTAATTAAGCCAAGCGAACGTAAACGGGCTTCTGTAATTAACCCTTCGGCACTATAAACCGGGTTTTTAGGATTGAGGTCGAGGCCGCCTTTAAGGTCAAGCTTTACATTACGGTCACGCAGGGTAACTTTACCCTTTATGTTGTCATTCACAAACGAGCCGTTAACAGCAAGATTTTGGTACTGGTATTTGTTAAACACCAGGTAGTCGGCTTTAATATCCGCTTTGATGTTCAGGTTTTTCAGTTCGTCACCGCTGCCATTGATATCTGCCATTAATGTTGTACGGCCAAGCGAGCGTTGGTCTAACATTGTACCCAAGTCGAAATTATATAAGGCTACCTTGCCTACATAGCCTGGTACTTTTTTGAAGGTAAGCTGAACATCCGGATCAAAACGGCCAAGGGCTGTTTTAAAAGTACCTGAGGTTTTAAAATTATCCTGTAACCCTTCCAGCTTGCCTGTAAAGTTGATGTTGCCAAATTTCGACAGAAACTCAGGTAGCTTCATTTTAGGATCACCGGCAAAACGACCTAACAAAAAGTCTAAGTCGCGCTTATTGGTTGCCAGCTGATTGAAATTAAGATCCAGCCAGGTATGTTCCCAGTCTGGTAATCCCTTTAAGCTAAAGTTGCCGCTTAGGTAAGTAGCCTGCCCGCCGGTAACGGTAAGGTGCCTGGCTTTAAGATGATTTACCTTACCGCTGATACGGCCGTTTAAACCAAGATCGAAACGTGTTTTATTAAGCGTACTGGTAAAATAAGCAACGTCTGAAGATGAAATGAACGAAGATTTAAAATCTGCATCCATGTATACCTTGTTCTCAAAGTCATCGAAGTCATCAAACGATTTAAACTTCATCCGGAAGTAATCGCGCAAGCGGGTTTTGGGTGTTACTATGAAGAAGTTTTGCAGAAATATCTGGTTGGTATCAACGGTTGTACTGGCGGTTAGATTCTTAATATAAAAACCGCTTTTTTCTTTTAATGTAAGGTTTGATACACGGGCTTTAAACAAATGGTTTTTCAGATCAAGATTCCTGAAAACTGCACTTAGCTTACTTACGTCAACATCATTAAAGTTTACCTGATGTTTAAGAATGGTATTGTTTAATTGATTTTTGTATCTAAAACGCAGGTTGTTAATAGTAATCTGATGAAAGTTAAGTGTCCAGGGCTTAGACTTTTTAGTGCTTTTGGGGCCTTTGTTAAAATAGTCTATAATGAATTTAAGGTTGCTTGTGCTATCCTTTAGTTTTTTGAGGTAAACAGAGCCGTTATCTAATACGATAGACTCGAAATTAATGGTGCGGGCAGGTACGCTGCTGAATATAGAAAACCTGTTTAGCTCAATCGTTAATTTCGGGGTGCGTAAAAGGGTATCGTGTTGCTTATCTAACACATATAGATCTTCTAATACTACGCTTGAGAACGGTTTTATGTAAAGGCTTTTAATATCAACTTTTGTCTGCAGCTCTTTAGATAAATAAGCTGTTGCTTTTTTGGCTGCCCAGGTTTGTACTGGTTTGTATTGAAAAATGAGCAGTATTATACTTAGCACCAATAAGATGACCAATACAATACCTATCGCTATTTTGAGTACTTTTTTAATAACTTTGCAGTTTAAAACGTAATTGTGCCTGTAATATTAGGAATCGAATCTTCTTGTGATGAAACTTCTGCGGCTATCTGCGCAGATGGTATCATGTTAAGCAATATTATTGCCAATCAAACCATCCATGAAAAATATGGTGGCGTAGTGCCCGAACTTGCGTCGCGCGTGCATCAGCAAAATATTATTCCTGCAGTACAACAAGCAATATTTAACGCGAAAATAAACAAAAATGATATTGATGCGGTAGCTTTTACACGCGGCCCCGGACTTTTAGGTTCATTATTGGTAGGCGTGTCATTTGCCAAGGCTTTTGCACTGGCTCAAAATATCCCGCTTATTGATATTAACCACATGCAGGCCCATGTGCTTGCCCATTTTATTGGTGATCATAAACCCGAATTTCCGTTCTTATGCCTTACCGTATCAGGCGGCCATACGCAAATTGTACTGGTGAAGGATTATTTTGATATGGAGATCATTGGACAGACGCAAGACGATGCAGCAGGGGAGGCCTTAGATAAAACGAGTAAAGTGTTGGGACTGCCATACCCCGGCGGCCCGCTCATTGATAAATATGCACGCTTGGGCAACCCGAATGCTTATCATTTCCCTGAGCCGCAAATACCCGGATATGATTTTAGTTTCAGCGGATTGAAAACAGCTATCCTTTATTTTATCAGGGATAATGAAAAGTTAAATCCAGATTTTAAAGAAGAGCACATGGCTGATATTTGTGCCTCTGTTGAAAAACGGATCACAACAATCTTACTAAATAAGTTGAAGAAAGCGGCTAAGGACTATGGTGTTAATGCAATAGCGCTTGCCGGTGGGGTTTCGGCTAATACAGGATTAAGGCAAGGCATACAACAACTGGCAGATGAGCAGGGTTGGAAAAGTTTTATCCCGGCATTTCAATACTGTACAGATAATGCCGGCATGATTGCTATTGCCGGTTATCATAAATATTTAAAAGGTGAATTTGTAAGCCAGGAAGTAGCGCCGCTTGCAAGGATGCCTTTCTGAAAATTAACCATATGAGCTGGGTTATATATGTAACTCACTCATTAATAACTCAACACTACTATGAGCGGAGCTTCTCTGATATTCTGGATTGTATTTGCCATTCCACTTTTTGTATTCCTGATATGGGTAATGAAACAGGACAAGAAAAAGGGAACGATAGGGCTTATTGTAGTTATTGCAACAATTTTAATTGCTGTAATCTATATGTACGCCCGCACGGGTGGGAAGTAGTCTTACTATAAACCTTTTTTGTCATTCGTCGGCATACGGAGAAACAATCCCCTACATGCTATTCCAACTTACAAGGTTTTTGCTCGGCTAAACGGTGATTGCTTCATCGCTTTGCTCTTCGCAATGACGATCAACTCTATAATAATGTAAAAACAACAAAGGCCACCTTTTGAGGCAGCCTTTCGTTATTTTATATGCTAATCAAATGTATTATGCTTCTGCAAGACTTTCGCCGGTAACAGTTGCTTTGATTTTAGCTTCCAGTTCTTCTGCAAGTTCCGGGTTGTCTAATATTAATTGCTTAACAGCATCGCGGCCCTGACCTAAGCGGGTTTCGCCATAGCTGAACCATGAGCCTGCTTTTTTAATGATGTTGTAATCAACACCTAAGTCTATGATCTCGCCAGATTTAGAAATACCTTCACCAAACATAATGTCAAACTCGGCAATACGGAACGGAGGCGCAACTTTGTTTTTAACGATCTTCACTTTAACGCGGTTACCAGAAACCTCGTCGCTGTCCTTAATTTGTGATATACGGCGAACGTCTAAACGTACCGAAGCGTAAAATTTAAGGGCGTTACCACCGGTAGTAGTTTCAGGGTTACCAAACATTACACCGATCTTCTCACGTAACTGGTTGATGAAGATACAGCAGCAGCCGGTTTTGTTGATGGTACCGGTAAGCTTACGCAATGCCTGAGACATTAAACGCGCCTGTAAACCCATTTTAGAATCGCCCATTTCACCTTCGATCTCACCTTTAGGAACCAAGGCCGCAACTGAGTCGATAACAATAATATCGATAGCGCCCGAACGGATCAGGTTATCGGCAATCTCTAATGCCTGTTCACCATTGTCTGGTTGTGAAATTAAAAGGTTCTCTACATCTACGCCAAGTTTTTTAGCATAGAAGCGATCGAAAGCATGCTCTGCATCAATAAATGCTGCTATGCCGCCTTTTTTCTGGCACTCTGCAATAGCATGGATAGCCAGGGTTGTTTTACCGGATGACTCCGGACCATATATTTCTACGATACGGCCTTTAGGCAAGCCGCCAATTCCTAATGCAACATCTAAACTAATTGAACCAGTTGAAATGGCTTCCATCGGTTCAATCACGTTGTCGCCCAATTTCATTATGGTTCCTTTGCCATACGACTTTTCCAGCTTATCAAGCGTAAGCTGCAATGCTTTCAATTTATCTGCGTTACTCATCTTAATGTATCTTGAGACAAATATAATATTATTTAATTAAATGCTAAAAAAATTAGTAATTATTTTTTAGTTATTTTGAAGTTGTACAGAAATTAACAAAAGCTTTAATCAGTACGCACTTGGTGGCTTCAATTTATAACGGTTTGAATTATTAATTTTACGTTAGTAAACTTACTTAAGATTATAGCATCAATCAAATATCTTTATCAACAATAGAATTCATTCTTTTCGCTCCGACACAATGAAAGCTACATTTATCTTAATAGTTTCAGTTTTGCTTCTTAGTTGTAAAGCAAATAGTCAACAACAGAAAAATTATTTTGATTTTGTTATTGAAGGGGATCATTTAGTTGCGTTAACAGATAGCGGAGAGTTAAATATATTTGATACCAAAAGCAACAACTGCATAGACAAGGACATAAAAACAGATACAGCAATAATTGCAGTTACTGTAAATAATCATAATCAAATTATTGTAGCAGATGCAAACAATATTATAAAGAAGTATGATCTAACAAAGCATAAATTTAAAATTATAGAAGAAGCCCAAGCAGACATCTATAGTTTAGTTTGTAACTCTAAAAATAAAATATTTGCTGTTACAACTGAAGGTATAGAAGATGTAGCAACAAAAAATATTTATCCATTTGACAGAAAATATCTTTTAAACAAGCAAATATTCAGAGCACGTAAACCATCTGCAGTATTTATGGATAAAGATGATAAGTTATGGTTGGGTTATGCTTACGGCGAATGGGGCGGAAATTTGTTAGTCTTCAATACAGGCACGCATAAATTTATTAAAGTAGTTGAAGCTTCTAAAGTAGAAGTACTGCCCGTGAAGTCAATTTTTAGTGATAATGCAGTGATTTATCTTTCCCTGGGATTGCAGCACATGCTAACTTCAGGAAGCATTGATAAAATAACAGATAAAAAGTATTCAACTGTATTTGGTAGTGAATCTCATTGGAAGGAATATTCTGAAGGAAATAAGATTGTGAGAAAGATGGATGCTGGTGAATACATAGGCCCTGCAACATTTAATAATTCGGACGGTCGAATTTACTTTTACAGCCAAAATGGTTTGTTTAGTGGTAACCCCAAAGATGATCTTTCAAAGATTCAAAACTGGGAGAAAATAACGAATCTGCAATTTCATTGGAGCTATGGTCAACCCGATGCTGTTGGTTCGCCAATGAATGTTTTAAAAATGCAATTTAAAAATAGCATGCTTTATATCTTAACTCAAAATGATGGCATAGTGGCTTGGGATGGTAAGGCTGTTAAATCTATAAATTAGAATCTTTATCCACACTCAGTTTCTTCAATGCCTTATGCGTAGCAGCATTCTGCTTTTTCTTTTTGGCAGCTTCCAGTTTTTTCTGTTGGGCTATTGCTGCTTTTAACAAGGCAGATTCTGTATTCGCTCTTTCATAGTATCTGCAAAAATGAGTTAACGGGCAAATTTCACATTTAGGCCGGCGTGCCAGGCAAATATAACGGCCATGCAATATCAACCAATGATGGGCAATGCCTAAGGTTGATTTCGGCAGGTGTTCCATCAACTGCCTTTCAACCGCCAGTGGTGTACGCGCATTAGTGGTTAAACCGATTCTGTTGGCCACGCGAAACACGTGGGTATCTACCGCTATCGCGGGGACATCAAAAATTACCGATACGATAACGTTGGCAGTTTTGCGGCCTACGCCAGGCAGTTTTTGCAATTCTTCGTGGCTGGCAGGTACTTCGCCATTGTACTTTTCTATCAGCATTTTGGCCATACCGCTCAGGTGCTTGGCTTTATTGTTAGGATAGCTTACACTGCGGATGTAGGAAAATATCTCTTCCACAGAAGCGGCTGCCATGCTTTCTGCATCCGGAAAGCGCTCGAATAGTGCAGGGGTTATCTGGTTAATGCGCTTATCGGTGCATTGCGCCGATAGTATAACCGCCACCAATAGCTCAAAAGGATTAGAGTAATGCAGCTCGGTTACGGCATTAGGCTGGTTTTTCGAGAAATAATCAACGAATAGTTTGTAGCGTTCCTGCTTTAGCATTTGGCAAAGATAAAAAGAGCCCTTTATGCAAAGGGCTCTTTTTTCAAATCATTAACGTAAACTCTTGGAATAGGCGAGTATGTTATGAATTGTTTGCAGATTTGGCTTTAATCTTAATTTGTCCAAATCGGTACGGATGGCATGATAAAACATCAATTCATCAGCATCCAGGTTTTCGATAACACTCAAATTTTCCATAGCTTCCTGGTTATTGATTACATTTAAAGTAGTTGTAGAAGTTTCACCCATAAGCTTCATTAAATTTGTAATACAATATACAAACGCAATGGCTTACAAGTTTATTTTAGATAAATAAAAAATATTTTATCTAATTCTTCAGGCTCAACTCTTTAGTTTGCATCATTTTACGCAGGTTATTAAGGGCATACCGCATGCGGCCCAAAGCTGTGTTTATGCTTACGTCGGTTATGTCGGCTATCTCTTTAAAGCTGAGGTCGCCATAGTGGCGCATAATCAGTACTTCTTTCTGCTCGGCAGGTAGTAGCTGTATCAGCGATTTAAGGTCTTTATGCGTTTGCTCGCGTACCATACGGTCTTCGGTGCTCTCGTCATAATGGCCTAAAACCTCAAAAATATCAAAGTCTTCACCATTGCTTACCAAAGGTGTGCGCTTCTCCCGACGGAAATGGTCAATCACAAGGTTATGACCAATACGGGTTACCCATGGCAAAAACTTGCCTTCCTCGTTGTATTTACCAGCTTTAAGGGTATTTATCACTTTAATAAAGGTATCCTGAAAGATATCTTCGGCAAGATATTCGTCTTTTACCAGTAAATAAATGGAAGTATATATTTTAGATTGGTATCTGCGGATTAATTCCACCAAGCCACCCTCGTCTCCTGCTATATATAGATGGATTAATTCCTGATCACTTTTCAATTGAAAATCCATAGAACTGCTACTTTAAACTTAGTTAAATAATTACGTTTTGTTCAAGTAAAGTTCTAATCTATAGGGGCTCCTTTGTTTTTAAAAGATTTTGTATACCAAATAAAGCAAAAGTTCAGTTAAGAAACAAATATTTTTTCAATCTGTTAACTGTCAATTTCGGTCCCTGTATTTGGAATATGCTAAATCTTTTAGGATTTTTGCAAACTCCTTTAAAGCATTGAGCAAACTCACCAATGAATAACGCAACAGAAACAGACGCCCAACATCATATATTAATAAAAGGTGCCCGCGTGCACAATCTTAAAAACATTGATGTATCTATACCTAAAAACAAACTGGTGGTTATTACCGGTATGTCGGGGTCGGGCAAATCATCACTGGCATTTGATACGCTTTATGCCGAAGGGCAGCGCAGGTATGTAGAAAGCCTTTCGAGCTATGCGCGCCAGTTTTTAGGCCGGATGAATAAGCCGGATGTTGATTACATCAGGGGCATTGCACCTGCAATTGCCATTGAGCAAAAAGTAATTACTTCAAATCCACGGTCGACAGTTGGTACCTCCACCGAAATTTACGACTATCTTAAGCTGCTGTTCTCGCGTATTGGCCATACCATTTCTCCTGTTTCGGGCAAAAGGGTAAAAAGGGATACGGTTACCGATGTTATTAATTTTATGACAGGCCTGCCGGTTGATACCCAGGTCACCATACTGTGTCCGCTGCATCCGCATAATAACCGGACCCTAAAGGAGGAACTTGCTGTTTTAATGCAAAAAGGTTTTGTACGTGTGGAATATAACGGCGTGCTTAATCGGATAGAAAGTATAATTGAAGACGAAAGCATAGCTAATGAGCCGCTGACCAACGATCATCAGGTGCGTATTGTGGTTGACCGTATCAGTGTAAATACCGAAGACGAAACGCTGAGCCGCATGGGCGATTCTGTGCAGACCGCCTTTTTTGAAGGTAAGGGCGATTGTTTTGTACGTTACCGTTTACCGGAGGATGAAACCGAAGCGTTTTTTTGCGACCGTTTTGAACTGGATGGTATTCGTTTTGAAGAACCATCACCTAACTTTTTCAGCTTTAACAACCCATACGGTGCGTGTAAACGTTGCGAGGGTTACGGAAAGATCATTGGTATTGACGAAGATCTGGTGATACCAGATAAAAGTAAAACCATATATGATGGTGCAGTAGCGCCATGGCGTGGTGAAAAAATGCGCGAGTGGAACGAACAACTGATCAAACAGGCCAGCAAATTTAAGTTCCCTATTCATCGCCCGTATAGCCAGCTTAATGATGCTGAGAAAGATGTGCTATGGAAAGGGAACCAATACTTCCGCGGCCTCGATGCTTTTTTCAAAGAGTTAGAAGAGCAGACTTATAAGATACAATATCGTGTAATCCTATCTCGTTACCGTGGTAAAACTACCTGTCCGGAATGTAAAGGCAGCCGTTTACGCCAGGATGCCAGTTATGTGAAAATCGATGGTAAATCGATAACCGATATTGTACTGATGCCATTAAATAAGGCACTTGAATTTTTCAAAGGCCTTGAACTAAATGCGCACGACGAAAAGATTGCCCGCCGGTTGCTGACAGAAATTACCAATCGCATCACATTCTTAAATGATGTAGGTTTAAGCTACCTCACTTTGAACCGCCTTTCGAACACACTTTCGGGTGGCGAATCGCAACGTATCAACCTGGCTACCTCATTAGGCAGCAGTTTGGTAGGTTCAGTTTATGTACTCGATGAACCAAGTATCGGGCTGCATCCGCGTGATACACAAAGACTGATCACCGTATTAAAGTCATTGCGCGATGTGGGCAATACTGTTTTAGTGGTAGAGCACGAGGAAGAGATTATGCAGGCGGCCGATTACCTGATCGATATTGGCCCCGAAGCAGGTACGCATGGTGGAAACCTTATTTTTGCCGGTACTTACGATGAGATTATTGCCGACGAAGACAGCCTTACCGGCCGTTACTTAAGCCGTAAGGAAGAAATTGCCATACCCGCGCATCGCCGTAAATGGCACGATGCTATATTAATTAAAGGAGCGCGCGAAAACAACCTGAAAAATATTAATGTGAAATTCCCGCTTGGGGTACTTACGGTTGTTACAGGTGTATCGGGGTCTGGCAAAACAAGTTTGGTGAAGCGCATATTGCATCCGGCGCTGCAGAAAGTGCTGGGTAATTATTCGGGCGAACAAACCGGTGCTTATGATACGATTGAAGGCGACTATCAGCAAATTGAGCAGGTAGAGATGGTTGATCAGAACCCAATCGGAAGGTCGTCGCGCTCAAACCCGGTTACTTATGTTAAAGCATGGGACGAGATTCGTAACCTTTATGCTTCGCAACCTGCGGCAAAGGCAGGCGGCTTAAAGCCATCGGCATTTTCATTTAACGTAGAAGGCGGCCGTTGCGATGTTTGCCAGGGCGAGGGGGAAGTGAAAATTGAAATGCAGTTTATGGCAGATATCTTTTTGCCATGCGAAGCCTGCAACGGTAAACGTTTTAAGCAAAATATTCTTGATGTTACTTATCTGGATAAAAACGTATCTGAGGTGCTTGAAATGACCATCGATGATGCGCTCGAATTCTTTAAAAAGGAAACTAAGATCATCAATAAACTGAAGCCTTTGGTTGATGTTGGTTTGGGATATGTGCAGTTAGGGCAATCTTCAAACACATTGTCTGGCGGCGAGGCGCAACGTATCAAGTTAGCATCGTTCCTGATCAAGGGTAATAATACCAGCAAAACGCTGTTCATTTTTGATGAGCCTACAACCGGCCTGCACTTTGCAGATATTAAGAAACTGCTAAAATCGTTTGATGCACTGATTGATCAGGGTAATACGATTATTGTTATAGAGCACAATATGGACGTGATAAAAAGCGCCGACTGGGTAATTGATATTGGTCCTGAAGGTGGCGATCATGGTGGCCAACTTGTTTTTGAAGGCCTGCCAGAAAATCTGGTTAAACATCCGGAATCTTATACAGGCAAATTTCTGAAAGAACGTTTAGAGTCCTGAGATATTTGAAACTCTTTTTTCGCGGGCAGGTAGCTTTTAGTTATCTGCCCGTTCTGTTATTACGAGCGTTGGTTTGACATTGTTTTAACGGAATGGCTGCCGTATAGTTATTGAGAGCGATGGATAGTTAAAGCAAGTATCAGCTTTTGTATTTTTTCAGCAGGTGCACAAATGGAATAATCTGAAGTGCGCTTACTAATAGTATTGAAGTGTTCATGATTCCTAAGTTTTAACTGGTTGGTTATTATTGATAATCAGATAACGTAGTTTCCTTTGATTAGTCTTTCAACAATGGTTTTAACGATGAAGATAGCTGGGATAATTTGACCTGCGATGGCTAAGATTACTGTAACGTTGTTCATGATTTCTATGTGTTAGGCGGTTATTAATATTAGATAATTAGATAGCGTAGTTTCCTTTGATTAATCTTTCAGCGATAGTTTTAACGATGAAGATAGCTGGGATAATATGACCTGCGATAGCTAAGATTACTGTGATGTTGTTCATGATTTCTAAGTTTTAAAGTTTTAATTAATTGTTGACATAAATAATAAGGCAACAAGTGTACCGGCTGTATAAGATGTGGGGCTAATGGCGTTCTAATAGCTTTAAAGCTTGTTTTAATAATTTGTGCCAAACTTAACTATTGGGTAATTGGGGAAATTTCCCGGGAAAATGTGGAATAGCGTGCCGTATTTATATAGGGTTAATCGCAATATACTGCAACAAAAAAGGCGCTTCTCTTGAAGCGCCTTTTTAAATATTTTATGTGTTGTTATGATACTACGATCTGGTGGCCGGTAAAGTACAAGGCCAATATCACACCGCCTAAAATAATGCGGTACCAACCGAATAATTTAAAGCCGCGCTTTTCAAGGAAAGTAATAAAAGTACGTATTGCTAATAAGGCAACCACAAAAGCAATAGCATTACCTATTAATAAAAACTTAACGCCTGAACCTGTGATGTAGTGATAGCCTTTCAGTAATTTGTAACCTGTAGCGGCAACCATCGTAGGTACTGCTAAAAAGAAAGAAAACTCTGCCGCTGCTTTTCTTGATAGCTTTTGCTGCATACCGCCTATAATGGTCGCAGCACTACGGCTTAAACCCGGGAATACAACAGCCAGTACCTGGTACAAACCAATTTTAAGTGCATTGCCATTTGTAATGTCCTTTTCGTCGTTGATTTTAGGGTTAAGAAACCACTTATCAACAAATAACAATACGATACCACCTAAAAACATTACCGTTGCAATAAAAATAGGGTTACCTAATGTTTTGTCGATGAAATCGTTTAGGAGTTTGCCGAAGATCAATGCAGGTATAACAGCAATAAGCAGCTTTAAGTAAAATGACCAGTGTTTAAAATCGAAGAATTTTTTCCAATATAGAACTACTACGGCAAGTATGGCACCTAACTGAATGGCTACTTCAAATATCTTAACAAATTCATCTTGCCCGATAGGATTGCCATTAACATCATTCATTAACGAACTGGCAATAACCATGTGCCCGGTTGATGACACAGGAAGAAATTCTGTCAATCCTTCAATAATTGCCAGAATGATAACATGTATTAAATTCATGCCTTAGTTTGCGGCTTCTTTAGTATGGAATAAAAGCCCAATCCAAAACCAGCTAAAACAACAATAGGGGCTATAACTATTTTGGTAGTACTATAAATATCTGTATTGCCGCTCATCAGCACGAAACCCAATGCCACTACCACTACAGCAGCAGCAAGTAAAGTGTAATTGCTTTTGTCAAAAATAAATTGAACAGGCTGCATGCTTTCAGCAGGTTTGGTGGTTTTAGCCGCAGAAGGGCTGGTGTATTTTTGTGCCATAACTATCTGTATAGATCGTATATTTTTAAACGTAAGAAACGGTTCACTGCAAATGTGGTGCTCAGGCCCGAGATTAAAACGCCTATCCCAATTACAATTAGGAATACTACCCCAAATTCATAAGGGCTTTGCAGTATCACCAGATCAGGGATTTGCTTGTAAGCCAGGAAAAGCGTGCCCATTAATATAATAATGGCGATAAGCGCACCTAACAGGCCATGCCACAAGCCATATAATAAAAATGGTTTGCGTATAAATGATTTGGTAGCGCCTACCAATTGCATTGATTTAATAAGGAAACGCTGCGAGTAAATAGCCAGCCTGATGGTATTATTTATTAACGCTACAGATACCACCACGAATATGCCCGCAAAAACAAGGATCACCAACGTGATTGATGCCAGGTTTTGGTTCATTTGCTCAACCAGTGGTGCCTGGTAGTTTACTTCTTTTACCAAAGGATTTTTAAGCAGTTGTGCTTTAAATTTAGCGATGTCGGCATTGTTGGCGTATTCTGCCTTCAGGTAAACGTCTATAGATTCTGAAAGCGGGTTAACGCCTAAGAATTTGATAAAGTCTTCGCCAAGGTCTTTCTGTAGCTTTCGTGCAGCCAATTCTTTGGTTACGTGTACAGCCTGCTTTACATATGGGTTGCCTTCCAGTTCGTGCTGTAATTGTAGGATGTCCGGTTCGCGGGCGGTTTCGTCCACATATACGTTCACTACCAGGTTTTCTTTCACATAGCGCGAAAGTTTGTTGGCATGTACAAGGATTAAACCCAACAGGCCAACCATTAACAGTACCATTGCGATACCGAAAACCGTAGATATATAAATGGCTTTAGTTTTTTTGGCTGACGAACTGGCTTCAAATTCTTCCATAAGTAATGCTGTTGAACTGCAAAAATACAATTCCGGTTATAAAGGTAAAATTTTATACCTATTTATATGATTTAGCAAATAAAGGCTTTTTAAATTTAACATATTTTAACGGTTGCATTATTGCGTTAATGGCCGTTTAAAAACAAAGTGCATATCGTCAGAGTTGCCACGGGTTACTTCTGTAAATGTGGTTACCGGTATCCATCCGTATTGCGAC
This sequence comes from Mucilaginibacter sp. KACC 22063, assembly GCF_028736115.1. Classification (NCBI taxonomy): domain Bacteria; kingdom Pseudomonadati; phylum Bacteroidota; class Sphingobacteriia; order Sphingobacteriales; family Sphingobacteriaceae; genus Mucilaginibacter; species Mucilaginibacter florum. The sequence goes on from NZ_CP117877.1 coordinate 1,130,037, forward strand.
ATGTAATTGAGCACGCCCACGGTTGACTTAAATTTTCTTTTTTTATTATCAGCATCTTTAAGCCAATCTATTTTATCAAAGTCTTCATCTTTGTTGTTAATCTTTAATTCATAGCCCGAAGCGTAATGCCTGACCAAGACCTCACAAAATTCTTCTTTTTGTTTGTTCTTTAAGGTATCTGCCTGCGCAAAGCAATAAGCGGGGGCGATCATTAATAGAAAGAAAAAGATCTTTTTCATAGTTAAAGGTTTACAAGGTTATGTAGTTTAAACGTTAAACAATTTGAATAGGATACAGGTTTAATCAGTAACATCAATATTACTACAATCATGACAGAATCTGCAAATAATCAACATAAACCATCGCCTTCAGATACACCTACCGAGCGCCCAAATGATAATGGCCACAAAAGCGTGGTAAAGCACGAGGATGAGCAGTATCACGAAGATAACGCGAACTTTGGTAACGTAAATAAAAAACACCGCGAAGACGAGGAGCCTGTAAACCCGATTAAAACCCCACCAACTGAGGATGAGGGCATGAAAGAAGGAAAGGTGCAGCCGTAATCTGTTGCGAGAGGTCTGTTGCGTGTTGCCTGTATAAATTACTTATTAAAAATAGCATGCAGGTTACACGCAACAGAAAACTAAATACCCGCAACTAAAACTTATCTCGCTATCCCCGCCGAGTTAAATTGCAGGTCGTAAAGTTTGCGGTAGTAGCCGCCTTCTATACGTAACAGATCCTGGTGGTTGCCTATTTCTTTGATCTCGCCGTGATCGAGCACGATGATCTTATCTGCACTTTGGATGGTAGATAAGCGGTGCGCAATTACGATAGCGGTGCGATTCTGCATCAGCTTCTCAATAGCAGTTTGTATCAGTAATTCTGTTTCGGTATCAACAGAAGAAGTGGCTTCGTCTAGTACCAATATCGATGGGTTATAAACCAATGCCCTGATGAACGAAATTAGCTGAGCCTGGCCTGCCGAAAGCGTTGCGCCACGCTCCATTACGTTATATCGATAGCCGCCCGGCAAGCGTTCGATAAATTCATGCGCTCCAACATCTTTGGCTGCTTTAATGATCTCATCAAGCGTGATAGCTGGGTTATTTAAGCTGATGTTGTTGGCTATGGTATCAGAAAAAAGGAAAACATCCTGAATAACGGTGGCGATTTTAGAACGGAGAAAATTGGTTTCGTATTCGCGGATGTCTATGCCATCTACCCTTGCAGTACCTTTACCAATTTCGTAAAACCTGTTAAGGATGTTTATAGTAGAAGATTTACCTGCACCGGTTGCACCAACAAGGGCAAGTGTTTCGCCCGGCTTAACATGGAAATTGATATCTTTTAATACCCAGTTATCATCGTTGTAGGCAAACCAAACATGGTCAAACTCAATTTCTCCTTTGATCTCCCCAGATTTAATGGTGCCCTTGTTCTCTGCCACCTCTTGGGTATCTAAAACTTTAAAGATACGGTCGGCACCAACCATACCCATTTGCAGGGTATTAAACTTATCGGCAAGTTGGCGTATTGGTCTGAAGAGCAGGTTGAGCAAGGATATAAAAGCGACAATCAATCCCGGTGTTACGCCTTTTTTTGATGCAGATATTGCTGCCAGCTCACCATCAGATAAGATGCGCTTACAGCCATACCACACCAGCAAGCCCATACACATGGCAAATAAAATCTCCACTACAGGGAAAAATATAGAGTAGTACCAGTTAGAGCGGATATTGGCATCGCGGTATTTTACATTGACGGCCTTAAATTTTCGCATTTCCTGGTCTTCGCGGGCAAAGTATTGGGTAATGCTCATGCCGGATATATGCTCTTGCAAAAAGGTGTTAAGCTGTGCCACCTGTGTACGCACTTCCTGAAAAGAGACTTTAATCGCTTCCTTAAATATATAAGTCGCTAAGAACAGCAGTGGCATGGGTATCAGCGTGATCAGCGTAAGCTTCCAATCCTGCACCAGCATATAAATTACGATAGATACTACAACCAGTAAATCACCGGTAATAGAGATAAGCCCTTCAGAAAAAATATCTGCAATGGTTTCCAGGTCGGATACGGTACGGGTAATCAGCATACCGATAGGGGTGCGGTCAAAATATTTTAAACGCAGACTGGTGATGTGGTTAAAAACGTCAACTCTAAGATCTCGGATCACAGACTGACCTAAGGCATTGGTAAGATAGGTTTGCCAGTATTGGGCCATCGTTTGTATAGCCAACTGAATAACCATTAACCCAACCATAAAAACAAGCCCGTTGTAGTTACCCACAACAATATAATTATCCAGCGTTTTTTGTATCAGGATGGGCTGTATCAATACAATTACCGCCAAAAAAATCGTCAGGAATGCTGCAACGGCAAACATTACACGGTACGGCCTTACATAGCGCATTACGCGCCCCATTAATTTCCAGTCTATTGCGTTTCCTGTAACAGCCATTAAGTTTACTTTCAGTATAACAGAGACAAGATATATGTCTTGTTTCTTGCTCTATCCCCTAAAGGGGATAAGGATATTCTATTTTTGTTAAATATAAACCACATGCGGGCACAGATGTTCCGGCGTTGCTACGGTTTTTGCTTTCTATAATTTGCCTGATACCTTCTGGGGAAATCTCATTCTTCCCAACCATCATTAACGTGCCTACTATGGCGCGTACCATGTTGCGCAAAAAACGATCTGCAGTGATATGAAATACCATGCCATCCTCGGTTTCTACCCATTCAGCACGGGTGATTTTGCAATTATTGGTAAACACCTGTGTGTTAGATTTACTAAAGCAGCTAAAATCAGTATACTCCATTATAATCGCCGCCGCAGCATTCATCATGTTAATATCAGGTTTGTCTTTTAATAGCCAGGAATAATTGGTTTTAAAAGGGTCTTTCTGAAAATGTATATGATATTCGTATGATCTGGATGTAGCATCAAACCGGGCATGTGCATCTGCGTGTACGGGAATGATCTTTTTTGCAGCAATATCGTAAGGCAGAAGCGCGTTTAGGCCCCCTAATCCCCTAAAGGGGGAACTAAAAATAGCCTCAACTTCCCCTTCAGGGGATTGAGGGGTAAAATGCGCATACAATTGTTTGGCATGTACACCGGTATCTGTACGGCCGCAGCCTGTGGTTTCAACGGGCTGTCGCAATAAGGTGCTCAATGCCTTGTTCAGCATTTCCTGCACGCTTACCGCATTGGGCTGTGTTTGCCAGCCGTGGTATTTGGTGCCATCAAAAGCCAGTTCAATAAAATAACGTTGTTCGGCCACGGCGCAAAGTTAATAAACCCGGTGGTAATGATAATTGATGTTTTAAGTAAACAAATTTATATTTGCTGCGCTATATACAATTATGATACAAAGGATACAAACCGTTTACTTATTATTTGCCGCACTGGTAATATTTTCACTTTACCTGTTTCCTCTTGCGCACGATGTATTGATTGACGGTATACCATCAACAATAAAAGTTACAGGGATCTACCAGACTATTAATGGACAGGTCGCTAATAAAGCATCGTTTGTAGCGCTTACAGCTGTTACAGCCCTTGTAGGCCTTATCCCTTTAGTGATTATATTTTTATTCCGTAATCGTAAGCAACAGGTTGCACTTTGCTATAGCGCCATATTGGTAATTATTGGTTTTAGCTTTTGGGTAGCTCAAACTGTTAAAAATGCTACAGGCGGGGTTGTGCTTAGTACTAATAACATGGGGATAGGTATATTCTTAAGCAGTATCAGTATTGTATTGCTTATCCTGGCAGCTAAGTCCATCAACAAAGATGAAAAGCTGGTAAGATCTGCTGACCGATTAAGATAATTACCCCAACATCTCAAACTCATAGCCTTCTTTGCTCCAGTGTTCCAAAGCGCGGGGCAAAACATATTCTAATCGTGGAAATGCTTTTAGGCTATCATGAAATACAATGATAGCTCCGTTCCCGGTATGCTTTAATACAGCTTCAAGGCATTTTGCAGGATCTAAAGTTATATCAAAATCACCGCTAAGCACATCCCACATAATGATCTTCATATCAGGGTAAGCCGCATTTATCAAATCAGCCTGCTTGCGTTTTATCCTTCCGTATGGCGGGCGGAACAAATTTGTGCCTGTTAATTGCTGGCATTGCTGCATATCATTAAAGTAAGTTTCATTATCTGTTTTCCAGCCCCGCAGGTGATGAAAAGTGTGGTTGCCTATGGCGTGGCCATCTGCTTTTATCTGCTCAAAAATATCAGGATGTTTACGTACATTGTCGCCTATACAAAAGAAAGTTGCCTTTGCCTTATGCGCTTTTAAATTTTTTAATACAAACGGTGTAACAACTGGTATAGGGCCGTCGTCAAAGGTGATATAAATACGTCGGCGGGAACGGTCATCATTCCATATAAATTTAGAATACAGTTTTTTAAGCAGCCAGGGCGTTTTAACGAGGTACATTGTATAAATTAGAAACCGTTATCAAAAATTACAAAGCATGCAAGGTAAACATTGTCAGGCTTTGTAGATAAAATAAATTATGACGCATTTTTTCAACCTGAACAAATCAAAGTTATTAGCTTTTGCGCTTTTGTCATTAACGGTAGCAAATAAAGTGAAGGCACAGGAGAAAATTTCCCTGGAAAAAGCCGTTCAGTATGCGCTTGACCGTAACCTGCAAATCAAGCAATCGCAGTTTACCGAAGCATTAGCGAATGAGGATTATAAGCAGGCAAAATTTAATTTGCTGCCAACCCTTAACGGCAGTGCACAAGGGTCATACAACTTTGGCCGTAGCCCCAACTTAACTACCTATTCCTACACTAACCAAACATTTTATTATGTAAACGGGCAGGCACAGGCATCAGTGATTTTGTTTCAGGGACGCCAGTTACACAACCAGATATTACAGAATAAACTGATTTTGGATGCGGATAAAAATGCCACCGCGAAAGTGAAGAACGACCTGGTCTTAAACGTGGTTACCACTTATCTTTCTGTATTGAATAACCAGGATCTGGTGACTGCATCCAAACAGCAAATTGACATTGCTAAGCTTACTTTAGACAGGACTGATAAAAGTTTTAAGGTAGGTAATTCTACACTGGCAGATATGTCGCAGGCAAAGGCACAGCTTTCTACCGCCGAGCTTAATTATACTACTGCCCAAAATCAACTGGAGCTTTCCATACTTACTTTAAAGCAATACATGGAAATGACTCCGGCCACCGAGATAGAAATTGACAGACCCGATGTTAGCAAGATAACCGATCTGAAAACAATTTACGATGCCAACGATGTAATCAATACTGCATTAAAAATAAACCCGGATGTGGTACTTGCCGAAAGCCAGGAGCGCACTTATGAACAGCAGATTAAAATAGCAAGAGGCGCATATTACCCTACACTTTCTGCTTACGGGTCCTTCGGGTCAAACTATTCAAGTGTTTCTCAAAATGTAATAGGGGGTCAGACGATAACCCAGCAAATAGGTGTAGTTGGCGGCACTAATCAGCCGGTATTTACCAGTGTTACACAGCCTATTATTGCTTCGCATTATCCATTTTCATCACAGTTTGGTAACAACTATAACGGTTCGGTAGGTTTAAATCTTCAGATACCTATTTTCGGGCGTTTCCAGTCGCGTACCAATGTGCGTAAAGCCAAGTTGAGTTATGAGAATGCCAAATTGACTACACAGCTTGCTAAGAATACGCTTACCAAAACTATTTCACAAGCCGTGTTTGATGTGCAGGCTGCCGAAAAGAAATATCAGTCGGCATTGCAAACTTACCAGGCTAACAAAGATGCTTACAACGTAGTGCAGCAACGCTACAATGTAGGGCTGGTAAACTCGCTCGATTACAATACGTCATTAACCAACCTGAATAAATCGCAGTTTGATATGATCTCTGCACGCTACGAAATGATATTCAGGGCAAAGGTGATAGATTATTATTTAGGAAACCCGATAACGCTTTAAACCCACAACTTTACACTCAATCATGGGAAAGACTACCAAATATGTTTTAATTACACTTGGCGTACTTATAGTATTGCTGATCATTGGCAAGGCAACCGGCATTATCGGTAAGCCACAAAAAACGCAGATAGCTACGGATAAGGCAGCCCAGCGCGACATTAACGAAACTGTATCTGCCAGCGGAAAGATAAAACCCGAAATAGAAGTAAAGATTAGCTCGGAAGTATCCGGTGAGATTGTAGAATTGCCAATTAAAGAAGGCGATGTTGTACACAAGGGCCAGTTACTGTGCCGCGTACGCCCGGATATCTTGAAATCTGGTTTCGACCGTGCAGTGGCTTCATACAATACTCAAAAAGCCAGTGTTGGTAATGCCAGCCAGATGCTGCGCCAGTCGCAGGCTAATTTTGCCAATTCGCTCGCAAAATATAACCGTACCAAAGAGCTTTACGGCCAAAAGGTTGTTACCGCAGCCGAGTTTGATGCAGCGAAGGCAGAATATGAAGGCGCAAAAGCAAGCCTTGAGGCAGCTAAACAAAATGTAATAGGTTCACAATATGGTTTGGCGCAGTCACAGGCTTCTGTTAAAGAGGCCCAGGATAACCTGGCTAAAACTTCTATCTATTCGCCGGTTGATGGGGTAGTTTCAAAACTATCTGTTGAAAAAGGCGAACGCGTGGTAGGAACAGCGCAAATGACCGGTACAGAAATTATGACCATATCTGACCTGAGCAAAATGGATGTAAACGTTGACGTAAACGAAAACGATATTAATCGTGTTAGTTTAGGCGATTCGGCTAAAATTGCGATTGACGCTTTCAACGGAAGGGTGTTCAATGGAGTAGTTTATGAAATAGGCAGTTCGGCAAATGTAGTGGGTACCAATGCCGACCAGGTAACCAACTTCACAGTAAAGGTGCGTGTAGATGCATCTTCATACAAAGACCTGGTAAATAAAACTGCTGTTGGCGAGCATTCACCTTTCCGCCCGGGGTTAACAGCTACAGTTGATATTCAAACCAACCACACCAAAGCATTGTCGGTGCCTATTCAGTCTGTAACTACCCGTGAAGAGAAAAAAGATGATACAGGTAAAAAGCCTGCAAACGGTAATGACAACAGCAGCGATGATGATAATGATAAAAAGAAAATAGGGGCAACCACTAAAGAATACGTGTTTGTGTACGCTAATGGCAAGGTTAGCCAGGTGCAGGTAACTACCGGTATACAGGATGATACCTATATCCAGATCAAATCAGGATTGAAGGGTGGTGAAGAAGTAGTGTCTGGCCCGTATTCTGCTATCTCTAAAACTCTGAAAGATAAAATGGAAGTGGAGAAAGTGGATAAGTCGAAACTGTTTAGCGGAGACAATAAATAGGTTAGTGTAAATATATTTACAACTGTAACAAAGAAAGTTGCGATAAATATTATAAATAACTGCTTAATATTTTTTTATTTTGTCCTCCCGGGAAACATTATATCCCCGGGAGGACTTTTTTATTTTAATGAGTAAACCAAACAAAGTAGCAATTATAGGTGGTGGTAGCTGGGCAACAGCTAACATCAAAATGCTTACAGATAATACTGTTAATAAAGAGATTTTCTGGTGGATGCGCAACGAAGAAGCTGTTGAGCATATCCGCCGGTTTAAACACAATCCGAACTACCTGAGTTCGGTAGAAATAAAACTGCCTGAGCAAAATATCTCTACAGATTTAAAAGATATCATCAGCAAAGCCGATTTTATTTTGCTTAATGTGCCTGCCGCGTTTTTAAAAGATGCTTTGTCGGGTATTACTGCCGAAGACTTGAAAGGTAAATACCTGGTATCTGCCATTAAAGGTATTGTACCGGATGAGAACCAGATCATCGGCGATTTTTTGCATCAGCACTATCAAATCCCGTTTGATCATTTCCTGGTTTTAAGTGGCCCTTGCCATGCGGAAGAAGTGGCTTTTGAAAAGCTGTCTTATTTAACTATTGCTTCCCGCGATACGGCATTGGCCAGCTGCTTTGCAAATATGATTAATACACGGTATATAAAAACCATCGTATCAGATGATATATATGGAACTGAATATGCTGCCGTATTAAAAAATATTTATGCGGTAGCCAGTGGTATTTGCCATGGTATCGGGTATGGCGATAATTTCCAGTCGGTATTGATATCAAATGCTATACGCGAGCTGAAAAGGTTTGTAGATACCGTGCATCCTATCGACCGCGACATTAAAGAATCTGCCTACCTGGGCGATTTGCTGGTAACTGCTTATTCGCAGTTTAGCCGTAACCGTACGTTCGGCAACATGATTGGTAAGGGTTACACGGTTAAGTCGGCACAACTGGAAATGAACATGATAGCTGAGGGTTATTATGCAGTAAATTGTCTACACGAGGTGAATAAACAATACAACGTTAATATGCCTATATGTGAGGCCGTTTATGCTATTTTGTACAAGAAACGCATTCCTGCGGTCGAAATGCAACGTTTGGCAGAACAATTGAATTAGTATCTGAAATTTATTTCAGATACTATGAAAACTTCATTAAAATCCCTAATGATTGCGGGGGCAATGTTTTGCACCGTACAAGCTTTTGCACAAAGTGGCGTAAAAAGAGCAGCTAAAGATGTAGGCCATGGTGTTAGCCATGCAGCTAAAGACGTAGGCCATAAAACTTCAGAAGTAGCCTCCAAAGGTGAATCGGCAGTTGTTGATAAAAGATACAGAGGTAAATATGGCCCGGGCGGTCAAACAATTTATATCGACAAGCACTCTCGTTACTACTATGTTAACAAGAGAGGCCACCATGTTTACATAAGTAAAGCTCACCTGCGCAATACAAAATAATATTCAATTTAAGGCAGCGCACAAGCGCTGCCTTGCCTTTTACCATAATGAAAAACGCTTTATTAATCCTTATCCACCTGGCTTGTGCCTCTATTCTGTTTGCTGCAGCCTGCTCGGGTGGCACAAAAAGCAAGTTGCAGGGCAAGTGGCGCTCTAAAGACGGTGCGTCTCATTTAAACATTACCAATAAAAAATTTAGTGAGGATGATGATGCCGATGCAGCCGAAGATTACTTTTTAAAGGGAGATACCATTTACACCTCTTTTCAGGGTAACCAGCCTTACACCAAATTTGTGATCCAGAATCTGGACGATCACAACCTTAAATTACTTTATCCCGATTCTGTGGTGATTGAGTTTACCCGTTAAAAACAAAAGCCCCCTGCAAATGCAGAAGGCTTTGTCAACTAACTAAACTAAACTAAAACTAATATGTGGGGCCGCAATTAATAGTTTTTGCGGCGCTCTGTTCTGTCTTCACGGCGTTTGCCAGAGAAGTCTCTGAAGCCACCGCCACCGCTGTTTCTATCGCGGTTACCGCTGCCACCTTCGCGTCTTCCGCTACGGTCGCCATCTCTGCGGTTACCACCTTCGCGGCGGTTATAACTATTAGACGCACCACCACGGGTTTCGTTACGCGTTTCGCCAGAAATTTCTATTCTTACCGGACGACCTTTAAATTCAGCGTTTTGAAAGCTATTAAATACCTGGTCGCTATCGCTGTTTTGTACCTCAAAGAATGAGTAAACACCTTTAACATCAATTTTACCAACTGTACGTCCGCTGATCTTTGTTGTGTTGCAGATGTAACCTAAAAGGTCGCCGCGGCTAAAGCCGTCAACAGAACCAAGGTTTATAAACAAGCGTGTAAAGTCGCCACGTGTACCAGTGCGTGCAAAACGGTCGCCTGCACCATCACGGCGGTCTTCAGTAGCGTTAAGATCAGGTGCATTTTTGTAATATTCTAAAAAGCGGTTAAACTCAATAGATGCAAAACGCTTGATAAGATCTTCTTTGCTCAGGTCGGCAAACTCATCCATAATACGTGGGATGTATTGCTCAATCTGGCTATCATTCACAGTTACGTTGTGTACTTTATGAATAATAGAGAATAATTGTTTTTCGCAAACGTCAAAACCTGTAGGTACCTCAGCTTTAATAAACTGTTTACCAATCACACGCTCGATCTGACGGATCTTGCCAACTTCTTTAGAGTTGATAATGGCAATTGATACACCTGTTTTACCGGCACGTGCAGTACGGCCGCTACGGTGGGTGTAGTTTTCAATCTCGTCTGGTAGTGAATAGTTAATAACGTGTGTTACATCATTAACGTCAATACCACGTGCGGCAACATCTGTAGCAATTAATAACTGCAGGCTGCGCTCGCGGTAACGTTTCATCACCTTGTCGCGTTGTTGTTGCGAAAGGTCACCATGTAAAGAATCAGCATTATAGCCGTCTTTGATCAGTGCTTCAGCAATTTCTTGGGTTTCAATTTTAGTACGGCAAAATACGATACCAAAAATGTCAGGATTAAAATCTACGATGCGTTTAAAAGCAGCGTATTTGTCGCGGGCACGTACAATATAATACTCGTGCTCAATGTTGGCATTCCCGGTGTTTTGCTTGCCCATGGTAAGCTCATGCGGGTCTGTCATGTATTTTTTAGCTATGCGCCTCACTTCTGATGGCATAGTGGCAGAGAATAACCAGGTTTTTTTCTCTTCCGGGGTAGTTGATAATATCTCGTCGATATCATCCTGGAACCCCATGTTAAGCATTTCGTCTGCTTCGTCTAATACAACGTAACGTATATCAGAAAAATCAATCGCTTTACGGCCAATAATATCCAGCATACGGCCAGGCGTAGCTACTACAATTTGCACACCGCGTTTAATACTACGAAGCTGATCCATAATGCTTGCGCCACCATACACAGCCACAACTTTAGCGTTGGGTATGTTTTTAGCAAACTTTGTTAAGTCACTTGCAATTTGCAAACACAACTCGCGTGTTGGGCAAAGTACCAGTGCCTGAGGATGATTTTCTTCGAAATCGATTAATTCTAATAGAGGCAGTCCGAATGCAGCCGTTTTTCCGGTTCCCGTTTGGGCTAATCCGACAAAATCGTTGCTGCCAGACAATAGAACAGGAATAGATGCTTCCTGTATTGGAGTTGGTTTTTCGAAACCTAACTCGCTAATGGCATTAACAATGTCATGACGGATTCCCAGTTCAATAAATGGGTTGTTCATGAATTTAAATAACGAACTTGGCAACATCGCCAAATCGGGCGCAAAGTTAAGTAAATTAATTGGTTAACCAAAGCTTAAATTCAAAATGACATAAGAGAGATAATGTGTTGATTAATAATGCATAACAAAGAGATAGCGATTAAACGGCAAGTTACATTATTTGTAATGTGTCTAAATAACATTTGCCGAAACCTATACTACCTTAAAAGTGTTAATTTTTGTACATTCGCCGCGTTAAATCTTGCTAAGATTTACACATCGGATTTTTACTTTTCACTTAAAATCAAATAAAATGGCTTTTGATTTAGATATGATCAAAAAGGTTTATGAGCGTTATGGAAGCCGTATAGAGGCTGCCCGTAAAGCTACAGGCAAACCTTTAACACTCACTGAGAAAATTTTATATGCACACCTTTCAGAGGGGGATGCCCAAAAAGCATTTAACCGTGGTGTAGATTACGTTGACTTTGCACCAGACCGTGTTGCTATGCAAGACGCTACTGCGCAAATGGCATTGCTGCAATTTATGCAGGCTGGCCGTCCGCAGGTTGCCGTGCCTTCAACTGTACACTGCGATCACCTTATACAGGCTAAAATTGGCGCAAGTGAGGATCTTTCTACCGCAAAAGATATCAATAAAGAGGTTTACGATTTCCTTTCATCTGTATCAGATAAATATGGTATCGGTTTCTGGAAACCAGGTGCAGGTATCATTCACCAGGTAGTGTTGGAAAACTATGCTTTCCCGGGCGGTATGATGATCGGTACCGACTCACACACACCTAATGCAGGTGGTTTGGGTATGGTTGCTATTGGTGTTGGTGGCGCTGATGCCTGTGACGTAATGGCCGGTTTACCGTGGGAACTAAAATTCCCTAAATTATTAGGCGTTAAATTAACAGGTAAAATGTCTGGCTGGACTTCAGCAAAAGACGTGATCCTGCGTGTGGCTGGTATCCTTACTGTAAAAGGTGGTACCGGTTATATTGTTGAGTATTTTGGCGAAGGTGCTAAATCACTTTCTGCGACAGGTAAAGGTACCATCTGTAACATGGGTGCCGAAATTGGTGCAACTACTTCAATCTTCGGTTACGATGAAAAAGCAGGTGCTTACCTGCGTGGCACAAAACGTGCTGACATTGCAGACATGGCTGATGCTATTGCTGATCATTTAACCGGTGACCCTGAAGTTTATGCTTCTCCAGAGCAGTACTTTGACCAGGTAATTGAAATTAACCTGAGCGAACTTGAGCCCCACGTAAACGGTCCGTTCACTCCGGATCTGGCATGGCCTATCTCTAAATTTGCTACAGCGGTTAAAGAAAACGGCTGGCCAGAAAAATTAGAAGTTGGTTTGATCGGTTCTTGTACAAACTCATCTTACGAGGATATTACCCGTGCTGCATCTATTGCGCAACAGGCTATCGATAAAAAGTTAAAAACTCAGGCAGAGTATACGGTAACTCCGGGTTCTGAGCAAGTACGTTACACCGTAGAGCGCGATGGTTACTTAAATACTTTCGAGCAAATTGGTGGTGTGGTATTAGCTAATGCCTGCGGCCCATGTATCGGCCAGTGGTCGCGTCATACGGATGATCCAACCCGTAAAAACTCTATCATCACTTCGTTTAACCGTAATTTTGCTAAACGCCAGGATGGTAACCCTAATACACATGCTTTCGTAGCATCGCCAGAGATTGTAACTGCTTTTGCAATTGCAGGTGACCTTACTTTTAACCCTTTAACTGATACTTTAACCAACGAAAATGGCGAGCAGGTAAAACTTGACGAGCCACTGGGTATCGAATTACCGGTACAAGGTTTTGCGGTTGAAGACGCAGGATACCAGGCACCGGCAGAAGACGGTAGCAGCGTAGAAGTTAAGGTTGATCCTCAATCTTCACGTTTGCAACTATTAGCACCGTTCCCGGCTTGGGAAGGCACCGACATTACCGGCTTAAAACTGTTAATTAAAGCTAAGGGTAAATGTACTACCGACCACATTTCAATGGCTGGTCCGTGGTTAAAATTCCGTGGCCACTTAGATAACATTTCTAACAACATGTTGATCGGCGCTATCAACTACTTTAACAATAGCCCGGATTCAGTTAAAAACCAATTAACCGGCGAGTACGGACCAGTTCCGGCTACTCAGCGCGATTACAAAGCGAACGGTATCGGATCTGTAGTAGTAGGCGACGAAAACTACGGCGAAGGTTCATCACGTGAGCATGCTGCTATGGAGCCTCGTCACTTAGGCGTTCGTGCTATCCTTGTAAAATCATTTGCCCGTATCCACGAAACCAACCTTAAAAAACAAGGTATGCTGGGTATCACTTTTGCTGATACAGCAGATTATGATAAAGTACAGGAGGATGATGTAATCGACATCCTGGGCTTAACAAGCTTTGCCCCAGGCAAACAGTTAACCGTTGTATTGCATCATAAAGATGGTTCTCAGGATTCATTCCCGGTTAACCATACTTATAATGCTCAGCAAATCGAGTGGTTTAAAGCAGGTGGTGCGCTAAACATCATTCGTAAACAACAAGCATAATTATTCGGATTTCGAATTAAATATTAAAGCGCCTTTGCGAAAGCAGAGGCGCTTTTTTTATGGCCAACTGTAGAGACACAAGATCTTGTGTCTCTACCCGCTATGCCCGAGATAGCATGATCTATAAAGCTGTCATTCGAACACATGTTAGCAATCTTGTAAAAGTAGAGATACAAGATTTTATGTCTTTAGCTGATATTAACACACCCCATTTAACGAAAATGCAAATTAAAATGCCTACAATTCCCCTCTCGAGAGGGGAATTGTAGAACATTGAAATATCAGGGACTTTAACAAGGGGTGTGTTTTGCCATGTATCCAGTCTCATATTTAAAGACACAAAATCTTGTGTCTCTACCTTAAATATCATCCTTATCACCGGGCAAGTTATCCCGCTGTTCTTTATCCTGAAGTTAGTGGCAGAAAGGCTTAATACAAATTCGTAATTAACCTCCATATATAGATAGATAGTTCAAAGGGAGGTGCTGTTACAGCATCTCCCTTTTTTAATGCAGATGAATGTCGTGGTTCTTGTATCTGCACTATTACATCTATTATGTACCTTTGCAGCTTTTCGTGAGCGCTTTGGAAAATCAATATCAACATTTAGAGGAATACGTGCAGGGGAAACTGCTGCTCATTAACAAACCTTACCGCTGGACCAGTTTTGATGTGGTAGGCAAACTGCGTAATGCTTTTAAGCCGTTAAAACTAAAAGTTGGTCATGCTGGTACGCTTGATCCACTGGCTACAGGCCTGCTGATTGTTTGTACCGGTAAAATGACCAAGCAGATAGATACGTTTCAGGCAGAAGAAAAAGAATATACCGGAACACTTGTACTTGGCGCTACTACGCCATCTTATGACTTGGAAACGGAAGTGGATCAAACTTTTGATATTAGCCACATTACAGAAGAAGATATTAAGAATGCAACCAGCCAATTTATCGGTGAAATACAGCAATACCCGCCTGCTCATTCAGCTATAAAGGTTGATGGTGAGCGCTTGTATGAAAAAGCGCGTCGTGGCGAGGAAGTGGAGTTGAGAGCACGAACTGTTACGATAAATGAATTTGAGGTGACATCTGTTAACTTACCGGAAGTTAATTTTAGGGTGGTGTGCAGTAAAGGCACATACATCAGATCATTAGTGAACGATTTTGGTAAAGCATTGAATAACGGAGCATATATGTCGCGCTTAAGGCGTACCCGGAGCGGAAACTTCCGCATAGAGGATGCGCATGAAATTATGCAATTAGTCGGCGAGATTAAAAGTTTGAAGGAGCCCATCCCAAACCATGCTCAGTCTGCAAAGACTTCTTCAGAGGAGGGCGGGCTTCAGGATTCAACTGAAGCGCTACCTGATAGGGAAAAAGTCCTCCCTACCGGGGAGGATTTAGGAGGGGCTAATAATTTAAACGGTGATTCTCTATGAAAGTATACCACAACATAGATGATTTTACGCCACTGAAAAACGCTGTTGTAACCATCGGTACATTTGATGGTGTACACCAGGGGCACCGCGAAATCATCAGCCGTATTATAGAACTTGCTAAAGAAATCAATGGTGAGTCGGTAATCTTAACTTTCTTCCCGCATCCGAGGATGATCCTTCATCCGGAAGATCAGAATTTAAAGCTGATTACCACCATAGATGAAAAGGCCGAATTACTGGAAGCATTAGGCGTAGACCATTTAATCATCACTCCGTTTTCGCGCGATTTTTCTAATCAAACTGCTGAAGAATATATCCGCGAGGTGTTGGTAAAGAAGATTGGGACTAAAAGAATCGTCATCGGCTATGATCACCGCTTTGGTAAGGATCGGCAGGGCGGCTTGGCAGATCTGCAACGTTTGGCACCCCAGTACGGCTTTGAAGTGATCGAAATACCTGAGCAGGATATTGATGCCGTGGCAGTAAGTTCTACACGTATCCGCGAAGCGCTTTTACAAGGCGATATTGCTAAAGCGAATAATTTTTTAGGTTACCCTTTTTATTTAACCGGGATGGTAATTAAAGGCGATCAGCTTGGACGCCAGTTGGGCTATCCCACAGCTAATTTGCAGGTTATTGAGCAGTATAAGCTTATTCCTGCCGATGGTATATATTCGTCTAAAGTACTGATAAAAGGCGTTGAATATAAAGGGATGTCATATATAGGTTCCAGGCCAACCATCAACGGCATGACACGCAATATCGAGGTAAATATCTTTGACTTTAACCGGGAGATTTATAACGAAACCGTTAAACTTCAGTTTCTTGATTTTGTGCGCGGCGATATTAAATTTTCATCACTTGATGAACTTGTTGTTCAGTTAGGGAAAGATAAAGAAGCTGTTACAAAATTATTGGGTGCATAAGTCACTTGTTTAGCACAAAAGAAAAACTTAAACTTGTTGTTAATCAATTTATAAAAGATTAACGCTAACTAAACATGCCTAAACTTAACCTTGATAAGCAGGAGAGTGAGTTTCTGAACAGAACTATCAGGGCTTGGGAGACCGATGCTTTAATAGATCAGGAAATGGCACAAAAACTTCGGGAATCATACGAGGTAAAGGGTTTTGACTGGATGCGTTTGGCAAAGTATTCGTTTTGGATAGCTTTGGTTTGCGGTGGGGCATCATTCTGCTACCTCATAGTTAATGATGCGGTAATCAACCTGATGAAAAATCTGTACTATACGCCGGATGTCATCATTAGTATACTTTCAGGCGTAGCAGCTACCATTTTATTTATATGGGGCCGCAGATTAGAGAAACGCAATCCTGAACGTGTTTTTAGTAATGAGGCTGTATTTTTTACTGGTATACTATTTACGGCGTCTTGTATTGCTTACCTCGGCAAAACGTTCGACAATGGCTCAGGTCATTATTCGCTTTTATTCCTGCTATCTGTTTTTGTATATGGCTTCCTGGGCTGGAAACTGCAATCGAGGCTGATCTGGCTATTTTCACTCATCTCACTTGGCAGCTGGTTCGGTACCGAGACTGGTTACCAGACCCGTTGGGCAGATTACTTCCTGGGCATGAATTATCCTTTACGTTTTGTAGCCTTTGGGGCACTGCTGGTAGCGGCATATCACCTGCTTAAGAAAAAGGAATGGTTTGCCCGCTTTACAGAGCTGACTTACGTTGCAGGCCTGCTATACCTGTTCTTGTCGCTATGGATGCTGAGCATATTTGGTAACCTGGGCAATCTGGATACCTGGTGGCGGGTTAAGCAGATCAGTTTATTTTACTGGGGTATTATATCAGCGGTTGTTGCGGGCGGATTTCTGTTTTATGGTTTGAAAACCAAAGATGTTGTTGCACGTGAGTTTGGCATTACGTTCCTCTTGATATTCATCTATACCAAATACTTCGAGTATTTTTGGGAGCATACCAACAAAACATTGTTCTTCGCCATACTGGCCGGCTCGTTCTGGTTAATTGGCCGTAAGGCAGAAAAAATATGGAACCTGAAAAGCAGGGAAATAGCAAAGGCAGCCTAAGTTGCCTTTGCTATTAATGGTTAAATTTTTATTCGTAAAGCCAGGTTGACAATGCGCCCGTCAATCGGTCCCCAAAGTTGTGTAAACACCGGATGGGTAATGGTGCCCGTATATAATTGCTCGTATCTCGATTGCCTGAAATCGGTCAGGTTTTCGCAATTGGCTACCAGGCTAAAGTGTTTCCCAAACTTACGTTCTATCATGGCGGCAGCGAAAGGCGTATTACGCACTCGCTGGTTTTCATTGATATACTGGTTAGTTTCAAAGCTACCTTCTAAACCCATTCGCCATTTGCCTTCAATTTCATAGGCTACAGTAGCTGATATTTTATTCTGCGGGCTAAACGGCAGATAGATTGTTTTGCCCGTCATGGCCTCTTTGGCAATAGTGTGGTTGTAGCCAAAATAAATCTCGAAATCATCAACTAATAAACGCACATAGGTATCGGTACCCGCCGAGTTGATACGATAAGCGGCATTGCTTAAGCTTACTGTATTGTCTGCATTAAAAACAGGTATCAGCGGGTTGTTGATACGCGAATAATACAAAGCCTGGTCTATATCCATACTGGCCTTTTCACCCAATTTGATGTGGTAGTTGGCATCAAAGTTTACCCCCAATGAGCGTTCGCTTGATAATGAACTGGTAACCGGCAGCAGATTGCTGTAATTACCCGAAAGCGTTTCTGGCGTAAAAATATTCGGTGCTTTATACCCTAAGCCGCTGCTCAGTCGTATAGATAATGATTGCACAGGTTTGTAAAGTAAAGCAAGCCTTGGTAATACAAACCAGCCATATTCATTATGATGGTCGGTGCGCAGGCCTGCCTCAATTAAAAACTGTTTGGTAACATGCCAGCCGTCTTGTACAAAGGCACCTAACGTGTGGTACGTGTAATCAGTCAGCGGCGTAGGGTCAGAAGGTTGTTTGCGGAAATATTCGCCGGTGTAGTTAGCGCCTAACACAATGTCATTGGCTTTGGCATTGATCAGGTCTGAAACCTCTACATAATCAAGTAACTGGTTACCGTTAAAATGGAAGCCATCGTCGTTACTATGCAAGCGGTAATTGCTTGCACTGCCCTTAACGGTTAAGTGATTGATGCTGTCCAATGTATTCTGATAATGAAAATCGAAAGTATTACGGTATGATAGGTTCTGCTCTATATACTGATGAATATTATCGGCGTGCCCGTCAATTACCTGCATATCGCCGCCAATACGGTCTTCGTAAGTAAATGCGTAGCCTGCATCAAACTGGCTGCGGCTGTTTGGATAATAGAAGAAGCGCGGGTGTACAAGGGTCGAGTTGACTTTAGCCACGTCTGAAAAACCATCTTTATTTACATCGGCTGCACCCTGTATAGTTTGCTGTGCCAGAAAGGTAAAGCCTATCTTATCAAAACGTTGAGAGAAATAACCGTTGAAGTTGTTTTCCTTCAGGCTCGAGCGGTTAAGTGTGAACGACAGGTCGCGCTCGGGCGAAGGCGTTTTTGAGATGAAGTTGATAAGGCCTGCGATGGCACCACCGCCATATAGGGTAGACGATGAGCCTTTGATGATCTCTATCTGTTTAAGATCAAGCGGAGGGATAGATAACACGCCAAAGTTTCCTGAAAAGCCATCAAACAGGGGCAAGCCATCACGGCGTAGTTGAGTGTAGCGGCCATCCAATCCCTGCATACGAATGGTGGTATTACCCGTAACTGCCGAAGTTTGTTGAACGTGTATCACCGACAGGTCGCCGAGTATGCTTGCTACGTTACTTGGTTTCAACTGGTTCTCCTCATCCATTTCCTCCTGCCCTAAAACTTCCACCTTCATGGGCAGGTCTTCAATCCTTGAGTTGGTACGTGTAGAAGAAACTACCACCTCTTCAATCTCCTGCTGCGTGGCTGTAAGATTTACGGTGATAACCTTATCTGTTCCTGGCGAAACTGTGATCTCCTTTGCTTTATAGCCAGTATAACTAAATACCAGCGTTTGCTCACCTGATATGTTTTTTAATACGAATTTTCCGTTTGCATCTGTTGCGGTGCCCGTAGTTGTGTTTTTTATTTGTACGGTAACGCCGGGCAATGTCTCGTGCGACGCACTGTCGCGCACTATTCCTGTAAGGCTGTGTTGTGCCCATGCTGTATTAGCACAAAGCAGCAACAGCCATAAAATTTTTTTCATGCTGATTTGATTTGTAAATAAATAAGTTTTTTTTCCCGTAAAGGGCCTTTAGGAAATCAGCAGCTTACAGGAGGGCGCAGCAGCCTGGCAGAGAAACCGCACATGGCAGTGCAGTCGTTTTTAATATGGTAATTGTAAGAGATTGTTTGTACAGGCGGAATAATCCGCGGAACAGTCAGCACCACATAATTCATGAAATTGGCACTGTGCTGAAACTGAACGGTGTTGTAGGGGATGGGATGCCCTTTGTAAGAATCATTGGAGAAAGCCTCACCGTTCAGCAGGTAATCAAAAACAAAGTCGATAACCCCCACTTCTTTAGGATCATCAATAGATGCATATTGCTGGTACATGCCATGCAAATCCTGCATTAATGCAAAATCTCCTTTTGGCAGTAATGTACTTGCCAAAAAGAAGTAAAGCCCCAGGAATATTGCTATAGTGCTGCGCAGCATGCTGCAAAAATAGTTTAATGTTTAAAGCAGAGCAAGTAAATCTGTTTAACGATGTGATATATCGCAAAAGAAAAGAACAGCAAGGCAATAGAAGTATTGATCAGTTTGGTGCTCAGTGTAAATTTCGACTGGATGTAGCGCGCGAACTCTGCATATATAAACAAGCATAAGAATGCGCCACCTGCAGAGCCTAAGCTAAAAATGGTTAACGCAAAATTTCCGGTAAGTATCCATTCGTGCGTAATCACATAAGTACCGGCAATAAGCCAGAAAGGTATTTGCATGGGGTTAAGGAATCCCAATAAAATGCCGTATTTGATACTCTCATGATTTTCATACTTGGCTTTTGGTGGTTTTTTGCGGTTAAGCCAGGTGATAGTGCCCAATGTGGTGAACAGCACAATCATCACCATATCAATAGCAGTCGAGAGGTGCATCTGGCTGTTAAGCCAGTCGGCTGCATGCATAATAAAGAATGTAAAAAAGAACTCTATACACGAAAAGGCTATGATAAACTGCAATGCCTGTTTCATGCCGCGGTTAATAGTGATCTGAACGAGCGTTAAATTGATATTACCCGGAGGGATGTAACCAATAAAATTTGCTATTAAGCCGATAAAGAAGGTTAAAAAAATCATTGGCTATAAAGTTAACACAGGTTTTTAAACTTTATGTAAACATTATTTTTTATGAATTGATTTTGCCCGTTATTTGCAAACAGTTTTTTATCCATGTCTGATCTTAGAATTATATCCTTACTACCTGTCGCAACAGAAATTGTATGTGCCCTGGGTATGCAGCAAAATCTTGTTGGCCGCTCGCATGAATGTGATTATCCCGAAGAAATAAAATCATTGCCGGTTTGTTCAAGCGCAACGGTTGGTAATCATCAATCCAGCCGCGAAATTGATAACAAGGTTAAAGAGATCTTAAGTGAAGCATTGTCTGTTTACACCATTGACCGTGAAAAAATTAAGCAGCTTCAACCGGATGTTGTAATTACACAGGCGCAATGCGAGGTTTGTGCCGTATCTCTTAAAGATGTAGAGCAGGCATTGTCAGGATTTTTAGATAAACAAACGCAGATTGTATCGCTGGAACCGGCACAATTAAACGACGTATTTGAAAATATCAGGCAGGTAGCTGCCGCTTTAAATGTGCCTGACAGGGGAGAGGCTTTAATTGAAGACCTGACCGAGCGGGTAGATATCATCAGGCATAAATTGAAATTTATCGAAGCCAAGCCTTCTGTTGCTTGTGTAGAATGGCTTGACCCGTTGATGGTTTCGGGTAATTGGGTGCCGGAACTGGTAGCAATTGCAGGCGGCAAATCTATATTAGCCGAACAAGGCAAGCATTCACCTTATGTAGAGTGGAATGATATACTGCTGCAAGACCCTGATATTATTGTGGTGATGCCCTGCGGTTTCCCGATTGAGCGTACCTTAAGAGAAATTAATATTCTGTTAGAGCTACCGGGTTTTAACGACCTGAAAGCGGTTAAAGAGGGTAAGCTGTTTATTGCCGATGGCAATCAGTACTTCAATCGCCCCGGGCCACGCATTGTAGATTCGATAGAAATACTTGCCGAAATTATTAATCCCAAGCAATTTATTTTTGGTTACGAAGGCGAGGGCTGGATCAAATTTGCAGTTTAACTATTGCCGTAAAGTATCAGAACTTTTTAAAGTAAAGGCAGTTCTTGTATAAACTGCGTTTATGAAAATCTATAAATATCTGCATTCGTGCATCGTTTTTGAAGATCAGGATTTTAAATTACTGGTTGATCCCGGAATGTTTTCGTTTGTTGAAGGACAGGTAACAACAGAAATGTTTAGCGATGTTCAAGCTATTATTATTACCCATAACCACCCTGATCACCTGGATACAGAAAATCTCAAAAAGATCGTTAGCCTAACCAAGGCTCCTGTTTATACAAATGCGCAGGTTGCCCAACAGCTTGATGAAGAAGGAATACAGGCAGAATTACTTACAGATGGCGACTTTACAATTGGTCCGTTCAAAGTACAGGCATTTTCTGTAGTACATGAACCCCTGCTTGATGCGCCTGTTCCGCAAATGACGGCATTGATCATCAACGGCAAAGTATTGCATCCGGTAGATTCATTCGAGGAAAAAATGTTCCGTCACGAGGGGATCGAATTACTGTTATTGCCGATCATGGCGCCTTTTACCAACGAACTTAAAGTTGCTGAGTTTGCCGACAGGTTGAAGCCTAAGCAAATCTTAGCTGTGCATGATGGGTATGTAAAAGACTTCTTTCTAAACAGCCGTCACAACAATTATCAAAAGCATTTCGAGAAAAATGACATTAAATATATTGTGCTGAAGAATCCGGGCGATTACATAGAAATTAATTAGTGAAGTATTAATATGAGTGATATAAAAGTTGGCTGGGCTGGGCTCGGCAACATGGGCAACCCCATTGTAAAGAATATTTTAAAGGCAGGTTATCCTGTAACGGTTTATAACCGCACCAAAAGCAAGGAGCAGGAAGCATTGTCGGCTGGTGCATCATCAGCAGAAACCCCTGTTAAACTGGTTGAAGCCAGCGATGTAATTTTTGTAATGGTATCTGACGATAACGCCGTAAAGGAAATTTTTACAGGTGCTGATGGTTTATTAAGCGCCAATGCCGAAGGGAAGCTGTTTATAAATGTAAGTACCGTTGCACCGCAAACTTCAAAGTACGTTGATGAGCAATGCCGTGCTAAAGGCGCGTCTTTTTTAGATGTCCCGGTATCGGGCAGTGTTAAGCCCGCGCAGGATGCTACGCTGATATTAATGGTAGGCGGCGATGCTGAATATTATGAAAAGGCTAAGCCAATACTTGATGTAATTGGTAAGCTATCCATCCATGTAGGCCCGGTAGGTGCAGGTAGCGCGGCAAAGCTTGCCATCAACTACTTACTGGGTTTAAATTTACAGGGGCTGGCAGAAACAGTATTATTTGCAGAGGCTAACGGCGTAAGTACCGAAAACATGCTGACCATTATTAACGAAGGTGCGGTAGGTAACGGTATCACAAAAATGAAATCGGATCCCATTATGAAAAATCAGTTTCCGGCGGCTTTTGCATTAAAGTACCTGGCAAAAGACCTGCGCCTGGCACGCGAGCAAGGTATTGATATGCCTTTATCAGCACCCTTAAGCGATACCTTTCAACAAGCTTTAAACAGTGGTATGGGCGACGAGGATGTAATGGCAGTGATTAAATACCTGAAACGGTAATTACATATTAAACCTGTTGGTAGCTATAAAAGATTTAATGATATGAATGGCGGCATGGCGCTTGCCGCTATCCAGAATTTCTTTCGATTGCGGGTCGATGAATGCTTTAAGGCTGCTCAGGTCATCTTTGTGTACAGACTTAAAACCCATCGTCCACTGTGGAAAATTCCTTTCCTTCAATTCTCCGTCGCCCATATTAATAATGTTGCGATGGCGGGCATCCTGGCGTATTGTTAGGTATAAGTTTGTTACCGCATTTTCTTCGCCTTCAAGTACTTGCATAAAAGAGCCATCGGCGTAAAGCAACATACCCGTTATGCCTCTTTGCCTATTATTTTCGCGGCATTTGGTAAGAAGATCAATTAATTGATCCTCGTTCAAAAGCTCAGTGGAAGAGCTCATGTAAATCTGGTACTTCATTTTTTGCTGTATACATCAATTACGTTCAATGCACCTTTTCAGTTTTAGCTGGTGGTAACCTTTTTTCCATAACCATGAGTTCTATATGGGTTTTAACAATGCCGAACTTGTCATCTTTTGGAAATGGCCTTATTTCACCGGTAGGGACAAACCCATGCCTTTCGTACCATGCAATCAATTCACTTCTCGAACTGATCACGGTAATGGTAATGCTGGGGCAGCCTTTATCCAGAGCATAAGCCTCAGCCGCTATCAGTAATAGTTTGCCTATACCTTTATTTTGTTTGTTGGGCGCAACGGTTAACATGCCCAGGTACAAATACGTATAGCGGTATTCCAGGTAAACACAACCTTTTAATTGCTGCTGGTCGTCAAGGTATTTTAGTATAGTTACTTTATCGTCCTGCAGGTAAGTAAGCATCGTGATGTCGTCAATGCGCAAGCCATCTATCAGGTGCGATTCAGTCGTCCAGCCTTGTTTTGAACTTTCGCCACGATAGGCGCTATTTACTAACGTTGTCAGTGCTTTGGTGTCAGCAATATTTGCTTTTGCAATAATCATAAATGGGGTTACAGATTAGAGTTGGGTTGTACTGCAAACTTTAGTATTTTAAACAGTAATGCATAGGTAAATGTTACATAGTGTAAATAAAGTACAAATTGTATTGTAAATATTACACGTTATATTTGCGCTTGCATGACTATACAAAAACAATCAGCCAGGATTTTATCAGCATTATTGCTGTTACTGACCTTTGCTACAGGTCAGCTGATTGTTATTGCGCATAACCACCCGAAAGAAACTTACAGTAATCATCAAAACAAGAAAGTGAATGATGAGCAGTGTAAGATATGTGCGCAGAATGGTCATCTGCAACTGTTTTTTCATCAGCAAAATACCCTGTTTACATTGGCAGTTACTGCTATTAATTGCTACTTCGAATACAGGCAATCATATAACGGCATTGAAACCCAGCATGCCAGTAATCGTGGTCCCCCGGTAGTTTAATAAATTTTGAAAGCGCGTTTGCGCATAAAACTTATTGAATACTTAAAGACCTTAAAATGAATTTGAAAACGTTTTTCAGCGCATTGCTGATCCTTATATTCCCATTTTATTTATTTGCCGCTATAGAAGCCGGAGGCCAGCTTAACGGTAAAGTAACCGATGCTAAAAATAACCAGGCAGTAGCCGGTGCAACCGTAACTATTTCGCAATTAAGAGTAGCCACCGTAACAGACGGCAATGGTAATTTTACTTTCCGCTCATTGCCGCAGCGTGGTAAATATGTGGTTGAAGTAAAATCTCTGGGTTACAAGTCACAGATCAAGACCATTGATCTGGGTGCAGAAACGACAGTGAATTTCGCACTTGATGCCAGTATTGTCGAAACCAAAGAAGTGGTGATTGTTGGTACTCCTGTATCTGCAAGCAGCCGTTATAACAGTACTGCCGCAACCAGCGTATCTCGTGATGAATTGCTATCACCTGCTACCAACCTTATTGACGGCTTGGCTAAACAGGTTCCGGGTGTAAGCCAAATCACGACAGGCCCGGGTATCTCAAAACCGGTAATCCGTGGTTTGGGATACAACCGTGTAGTTACCCTAAATGACGGAGTAAAACAACAAGGCCAGCAATGGGGAGATGAACACGGTATTGAGCTTGATCAAAACGCTGCCGACAGGGTAGAGGTGCTACGTGGCGCGGCTTCATTACTATATGGATCTGACGCTATCGGCGGTGTAATTAACGTGCTTGATCCATTGGTTCCACCTCCGGGACAGATCAAAGGTGAGGTGTTATCCAGTTATTCAACCAATAATGGGCTTACCAACAACTCGGTAATGCTGAGCGGTAACTCAGATGGTTTTGTTTGGCGTGGCCGTGGTTCATACCAAAACGCGTATGATTTTAAAACCCCTGCCGGTTATTATATCAATAGCGGATACAATAATACTAGCTTAAGTGGTTTGTTAGGACTTAATAAAGGCTGGGGCTATTCGCACCTGAATTTTTCTTACTGGAAAAATAACATAGGCTTTTATGACTCTGAACCCGGAGACCCTTTATATACTAATGATGGCAAAAGCAGAACATTAGATTTTCCTCGTCAGGATATCCGTCACTATAAAATTGCCCTGAATAATAACTTTATCATTGGCGATGGTTCATTGAAACTGGACTTAGGTTATCAAAAAAATCAACGCCGCGAGCTTGACGAACCAACTCCTGCTTTATTCTTCGATTTAAACACTTACTCATTAGATGCTAAATATTATCTGCCTGAAAAAAATGGCTGGCAGCCTATTGTAGGTATCAGTACCAGTGACGAGCATAGCTTAAACAAAGGGACAGAATTTTTAATTCCTGCTTACGACCAGTTTAATGCCGGTGCCTTTGGTTACATCAAAAAAACATGGGACCAAAATACTTTTAACGCTGGTTTACGTGTAGATTATATCAATAACAATGGTAAAGCTATGGAGCTTGACGGCGAACAAAAATTTGCCGGTTTCAAAAATAACTTTGCTAACCTGAGTGGTGCTTTGGGTTACACGCACATATTCAACGATATATTTAGCTTTAAGGCCAATGCGGGGACAGCATTCAGAGCGCCTAATCCTGCCGAGCTTGGTTCAAATGGGGTTCACGAAGGTACAACCCGTTACGAAGTGGGTAACCCTGACCTGAAACCGGAGCGTAGCTATCAGGCAGATGCAACGCTTGAGTTTGGCGGAAAAGTGGTTACCGGTAGTTTAGGTATTTACGAAAACTACGTGCATGATTATATCTATGCATCAGCAACACGTGGCGATGTGATTACTGTACCGGATGACAACGGAAACAATCAAACTTATGATGTGTACCACTACGGCCAGGTAAATGCAAACCTATATGGCGTTGAAGGTGCGTTTAATATTCACCCAACAAGTTTCTTGCATTTGGATAATACCTTCAGCTATACACATGCGCAGAACGAATCTTTCGACAGGCCGCTGCCGCTGATTCCTGCAGGTGTGGTACATAACACCTTGCGTTTTGAGCCTAAAGTGCGCGGGTTAAGGGACTTCTACATGTCTGTTGGCTTAGATAACTTCTTTAAGCAAAGCCGTATCGACCCAACTTTTGAAACCCCAACCGATTCTTATACGCTGATTAATGCAAGTATAGGTACAACGTTCAAATTAGGCGCGCAGCCAATAAAGCTTTATGTATCTGGATATAACTTAGCTAACAAGAAATACTATGATGCGCTTAACAGGCTGCGTCCGGGCCGGCTTTCTCAGGAAGATCCAACATATGGTGTCTACAACCCGGGCCGTAACATTACATTCGGTTTTTATCTGCCATTGAACATAAATTAATTCGATATTATTATGATACTAATGAAAGGAGAGTATAAGCTCTCCTTTCGTTTTAATAAATCATATATTTCTTTTAAGTTTATTTATGTAACTCAAAATGTTGACTTTTTAAAAAGTATAATGAAATAGTTGAAATAAGGTTATTTTAAGCCACCTTATGATATTAACAGGCAGGGCGATTGTTTTTATGGCTAATACTAAGTATGATAGCGCCATACAAGCAACGTCATTGTTTTTGGCACGCAGCCTTGCAAAAAATAACAAAGTTTACTTTGTTGATTATCCGTTTACCCTAAAAGACTACATAAAATACCAGGACTCGGAAGAGTTAAAAAGGAGGCAGGGTTTATATAAACCCTCATCAAACGGGTTAATTGATACAGAGCTGCCCAATTTTAAGATCATTATTGTTCCTCCGGTATTTCCTATTAACTTTTTACCCGAAGGCCCGGTTTTTCGTTCGGCTTTGAAAATTAATGAAGCCATAATGGGCAGCCGCATTAATAAAGCACTTAAGGCTGACGGTGTTAAAGAATTTATACTGATCAATTCTTTTAATTTTCATTTTCCTAACATTGCTAAACTGATTAAGCCTGTACTCACAGTTTATCAGTGTGTTGACCCAATGATTGTGCCTTACGACATGAAGCACGGTTTTGTGTCAGAAGAAATATTGGTAAAGAAAAGTGACCTGGTAATTTGTACCAGTAAAGCGCTTTACAACGAAAAGCGTAAGGCTAATAAAAATACTTATTTTGTACCCAATGCTGCCGATGTTACCCATTTCGGTAAAGCAACGGAGAACAGCTTGCCTGTTCATCCTAAAATTAAAGATTTGCCAAAACCCGTTATTGGATATTTAGGATCAATTGAAAGGCGAATAGATTATAAACTGCTTACAAAGGTTGTGGAGGCTAATCCGGAAAAGACATTTGTTTTAGCAGGCCCGGTTTGGCACGAATATGTACCTAAAGCTTTATCAAACGCTCAAAATCTACACATTATCGGCCCGGTTGATTATAATGAAGTACCCTCATTGATAAAGGGTTTTGATGTAGCTATCATCCCCTTTAAAAAAGATAAAGTAAGCGATACCATTTTCCCTTTAAAGTTATTTGAGTACCTGAGCGCCGGAAAGCCTGTTGTTATTACCGACTTTAACCCGGATCTAAAAGAATATACCGGCGACCTTGTAGACTTTTGTCCGGATGCTTATACTTTTACCGAAGCACTGAATGTCGGATTGCAAAATAATACAGCAGATAAAGTACAGCAGCGTATAGCTTTAGCAGCTCAGAATACCTGGGAAAAGCGTGCAGAAGAAATAGGCGATATTATTAATGCTCATCTAAAACATCAACCCACTGAAAGCGGTGTGTCATCACTTTCTTAGGGTGTTCTTTACCTATACGGAAGCCCATCCAGTTTTTAGGCGCAATAACCTTATTTTTCTTTGGGCTTAAATAAGCAGCCCACCACGCAAACGTACTGTTTGAGATAATCACCGTGTCGGCATTCATCAGGAGTTGAAAATCAATGATCTCATTGTTCTCGGCAAATACATAGTTCTCTTTTGCAGGGAAATGTTGTTTAACAAAAGGCATATCATCGCTGCAAAAGAAAACGCGATAGCTGTCTAAGTTATTGATCTTTTCCAGTTGAGTTTTAAAGTATTCGACAGGTAATGAGATGTCACGTTTGCCGTAATTTAAATAATCGGTGCGGCGTATATGTACCACTAAAGTTTTCTCTTTACTGAATATCATCCCATACTGCTTATCAAAAGCCTTGGCGTACTGCCTTTTGATCTTAGGGATTACTGGATTGGTTGTGTTTTGCAGGTACCATTCGGTTTGATGAAAGCCATGATACATAGTGCCATTTTGCGCTTCAAATGGCTTAGGCGAATGGTAGTTCTGCATGTAAACCTGCTTGCGTAATAAACCAAGTTTGTAAAAAGCGTAGGTAAGTACTTTGTAGTATTTTTTGCCGATGTAGTTGTATTTGCCTAAATCGAAATACTTATAAAAATAGGCATGGCTGGGGTTAGGTATCACAATGATCCTGTCCTTGTTAGCTTCTTTAACGTACTGAAAAAAGAAAAACTGGAAGATCTGGTTGCCCATTCTTCCGCAGAATGTGGTACCTATCATCTTGCTAAAACGGGTTTAAGGTATTTTTTATAAAGTTCCGGATAAAATCCAAGTGCATAGCGCCATGTATTGCCAAAATTAACACCCAATTCGCGCTTTAAGATGACCTGAGCAACAAAAAATCCAATTACGTTTGATGCAAGCGTAGCCCAGGCTGCACCCATAACACCCATTTTTTTGATAAGCAGGTAATTGAGCAGGGCATTAATGGCCCCGGTGATAATTACGGTAATAAAAGTAAGCTTCGGTTTCCCCATCGAATCGAGTACGGTACCAAACTGGCGGCCGTAAGGGATGAGCAGGCAATACAATATGGTAACACGCAAAACCGGGATGGTATCGGCATAAGTTTGGCCTGCAATAAACTCTACAATGTAATTTGCAAATACAAAAAGAAAGATTAGCCCCGGGGTTAAAATGGCCAGCACCGCACCCACCGATTTTTCATACAGGTATTTGACGGCTTCTTTACCATCGCTTTCTATGCGCCGTGCGCTTTGTGGAAATACAATGGTAGCAATAGAACTGGTGGGTATTTCTACCAGGTTGGTAATACGCACCGCTACATTGTAAGCGCCTGCCGAAGCTGCCGATAATATGCCGCCCAGCATCATCTGGTCTATACTGTTTGATAGCATGGCGCTTATGGTGGTACCAAAAGCATATTTGCCATAGTCGAACAGTTTTAATATCCATTCTTTTTGAAATGAGAAGGCTATTTTAAAGCTTTTGCGAACAAATAGGTAAGATATAATTGAGCTGATGAAAGTGCTTGCAATTTGTACATATACCAGGTTTACCAGCGATAACTTAAAATGCAAAAGATATGCGCAGGCAATATAAATGAATAAGCCGCCCTGCCTGATTAGTGTGCTGATGAAAATGCCATTGAACTTGAAGCCAGATTGCTCGATGGATTGAAACTGGGTCAGAAAGCCTGAAAATACGAACACAAAATTGTAGCACAGAAACATGGGCAGTAATTCCTGTATTTTCCATAACTGTGCTAAAAAATTGGCGCAGCAAAAGTTAAGTATGATAAATACAATGGTAAGCGCACCACTGATGGTAAAAGATGCTGATATGATTTTAGGCCGTTCGGCGGGTTGTGCGCCCGATAAGAATTTGATTAATGCACTTTGCACAAGACCGTTCCGAATAAATTCAAGGATGGTTGTGGTTGCTGTAAACAGTGTCCATGCACCGAACTCATACTTGGTGAGCAAACGCACCAGCATGTAAAAGCTGCCAAAGCCAAGTAATACACCCGACATGCTTTGAAGAACAGTAAGAACAGCAGATTTAAGCCAGTACAAGTCTTTTTTCTTTTCAGACATCAGCCGGGGTATTAACAGCAAAATGCTGATGGATGTATGCTTTTATCTCGTCGTTTGATTTGGCATGTAAGATTTTTGCGCCTGATAATTTAGGGTAAAGTGTTTGGTAGCAGTTAAAGTAATGTTCAGGTCCCTGCTTAGATATGATCAGGTTTGTACCGCCAAAATAACTGGCAAGGGTGGCGGTGCCACCATGTACAGATATAAAATGGCTGGCATTGGCGTATATCATCAATTGTAAATGGTTGAAATTATTAGCGTTTCCTTTATTCTCCTGGTACAGATCTTCCATTAATAAAACTTCAGGATGTGTTGCATTTAGCCAGTCAAATTCATTAAGGTCGTAAACATCGCTGTTGTCCATGGTAATGTTTTCGGGCCTTGGGCGATTATAGATAATGGTGTAATCGTTTTTAAGATGGTTAATGATAAAGTCTAACGTTGGTATATCATAAAAACTGATAGGCGGGCCATCCCATTCCATGTTGTAACGGTTGGCGATGATCAGTATAGGTTTATCATAAACGTATATATCATTTGCATACTGGGCTTTTAGCGGTACCGGCAGCCACTTGCTCATATTGTAATCATGGCTGTATAGTATCCGTGGTACTTCAAAGTTATAGTTGCCTTCGTTTGACCGCGTGTCAAAGCTTTCTGAATGATCTGGCGAGAAAAAGTAAAGTTCTTTGGTGTATTTGGCAGAACGCGTACTTTTTAACGTGCCATTTTTGTAGTGCCAATATGCAAACGGGAGCACAAACTGCAACTCGGGAGCAAACTCGCCGTTAAATGAAATGTCTTTATATTTTTTCTTTTTAATGTAGTCGCTGAAAAAATACTTCAGCTGATGCATTTCGCAATTGTAAGTATCCCTGTAATAATAACTTAAAGCCCTTGGCGCTTTTGGATAGCGCAGCCGGACATATAGGCTGAAAAGTTTATTAGTTAGGGTTAAAGGCATTAGGTAAAGATAAATATTACATGCAATGTGGCAAACTACAAGCTGTCATGATTTCAATTAGTTATTGTTTCTACTGTGATCAACAAAGTTTTGCTGTAATTAGGTAACAAAAAGCCCCGCTTGTTGCGGGGCTTTTTGTGTTAGATGCTTTCTTTGGCCTGCTGTGCACGGTTGTTAATTTCATCCAGCGCTTCGCGGCCATATTTTTTAAGGTGTTCCAGCCATTGTGGTGCCTGATCAGAAAGTTCGTCAACAACTGACTTTCCGCTTTCTGAAGATTTTTTTACAAGTAGGTTTACGCCGTAAGCAACAGCTGCGCCTATAGCGACATATTTTAAAAGGCTCATAGTGATGTTTTATTAATGTTATTTAACAGGGTGCAATGTTAGTGCCAAGAATTTTGTTGTGTTGCGGGTTTCTGAGGAGCGAGGTGCGAGTTCTGAGGACTGAGTTTTGAATCAGAGAGTTAGTGAATTACTGAATGTGCGGTCATTTGCCATCTGTATACATAGGTCTTACACATCGGATCTCAAATACTCAGTACTCGGAACTCGCACCTCGGAAACTCATACTCCACACCTCAGAAAGATTTTCCTATCTGTTTGAAAAAGATAAAATTATCCTTACATTTGCGTCCCCGTTTAAAGCGGGTAAACAGTAAATAAATAACAATGCAACAGTACGAAACCGTGATCATTCTTACCCCGTTGTTATCAGACGAGGCTGCTAAAGAGGTTATCGCCAAATTTAGCAAGATCCTTACAGATAACGGAGCCGAAATTATCCAAGAGGATAATTGGGGTTTGAGAAAATTAGCGTACCCAATTGAAAAAAAATCTACAGGGTACTATCACTTAACTGAATTTAAGGCTCCGGGTGAATTAATTAACAAACTGGAAGTTGAATACAGACGTGATGAGCGTGTAATGCGTTTCTTAACTATTGCGCTGGATAAACACGCCATTGCTTACAACGACAAAAAACGTAGCGGCGCTTTCAACAAAAAACCAGCTAAAGCAGAGGAGGCAGCACAATAATGGCAAACGATCAAATTAAATACGTTACCGCTCCTAAAGTGGAGGATAACCGCAAAAAATATTGCCGCTTTAAAAAGAACGGTATTAAATATATCGACTACAAAGACGCAAACTTTTTATTGAAATTTGTTAACGATCAGGGTAAAGTATTACCTCGCCGTTTAACTGGTACTTCATTAAAGTTTCAGCGTAAAGTGGCTCAGGCTGTTAAACGTGCTCGTCACATCGGCTTGTTACCATACGTAACCGATTCGTTAAAATAAAATCAGGAGGTTTAGAAAATGGACATTATTTTAAAACAGGACGTTAAAAACCTTGGTGAGAAAGACGAAGTAGTAAAAGTAAAAGCAGGATATGGCCGTAACTACCTTATCCCACAAGGCTTCGCTATTTTAGCAACAGAATCTGCACGTAAGGTATTAGCTGAGAACTTGAAACAAGCTCAGTTTAAACAAGACAAAATCCGTAAGGATGCTGAAGACATCGCTACCCGTTTAGAAGGCGTTAAGCTTACTATCGGTGCTAAAGCTGGTGAAACCGGTAAAATCTTTGGTGCTATCAACACTATCCAGGTTGCTGATGCATTGAAAAAACAAGGTTTCGAGGTTGACCGTCGTCGCATCACTTTCGATCAGGATCCTAAAGTTTTAGGTGAATACACTGCAAACTTAAACCTTCACAAAGAAGTGAAAGTTAAAGTTCCTTTCGAAGTTGTAGCTGAGTAATCAGCATTCGGATTTCGAAATTTACATTTCGGATTTGAAAATATTTGTTGAAGGTGTTTAGTAATTACTAAGCACCTTCTTTATTTTTATAGGCAACTATGAAGGGAATTTGGCGCCTGGCGCTTCGCATACTTAAATTACTGGCTATTGCATTCTTTGGTATCAGCATTATATGGGTACTGGCTTTAAAGTTTATCAATCCGCCGTTTACCCTGCTGATGATTGAGCGGGGTTTCGAGCGCAAATCTGATGGCAAAGACTGGAAGATTGACAAGCACTGGGTAGACTTTGATGATATTGCAGACCCTATGAAACGTGCTGCCGTAGCAGCCGAAGATCAAAAGTTTTTGAACCATTTTGGGTTCGACTTTAAAGCTATGGAACGTGCTATTGATAAGAACCAGCACAGTCATAAGCTGATGGGGGGGAGCACTATCTCTCAGCAAACCGCCAAAAATGTATTTCTGTGGCCCGGGCGTTCATACGTGCGTAAAGGTTTTGAGGCCTATTTTACCATGCTGATAGAGCTGTTCTGGAGTAAGAAGCGTATAATGGAAGTTTACCTGAACATTATTGAAATGGGGGATGGTATTTACGGTGTAGAAGCTGCTGCGCAGGAATATTACCATGTACATGCCTCGCAGTTGAATAAGTATCAGGCTTCGGCCATTGCGTCTATTTTTCCTAATCCGTTGAAATGGTCGCCCACCAATCCTGACGACCGTCTGCGGCACCATCAGTACCTGATCCGCAAGAACATGCGCAGGTTAGGGCCACTTGATTTTTAGAGCCTTGCCCGGCCCTCTCCAAAGGAGAGGGAGTCGAATAATTTAAGTATTTGCGTGTTTGTGATTGCTTCATCAACCCTTATCGGGATGCTTCGCAATGACAAATGAGTTTAAAGTCCTCCCTACTCCAAATGAGTCCATTGGACTGGGGAGGATTTAGGTGGGGCCTCTTCTACTTCTTAAACACAGCCAAATAACCTCCACCACTTTTCAGGTCGACATTTAGCCTGGTTTTATTTGTAGTGGGCGAATGCTCAATGGCGGTTTTCATGCGGGTGTCGGTATCATGCAGAATTGTTGTGGTATAATTGCCGATGCCTAAAAAGCTAAGGCTAATATTAGCGGTTTTAGGCGCTTCTTCCCCATTCAATACAGTCAGGTACCATGTAGTGCCATTGCGGCGTGCCAAGGCTGCAATTTCGCCAATTTTGGTAGCAGGTAGTACAATGGTCTCATCCCAGGTTACGGGCATATCTCTCACCATATCTTTTATGTTGCTTTTCAGTAACGAATCCGGGTCGGCTGCCAGGCACATAAACGGCGAGGTAAAGGCAGCAACGGTAGCTACCTGGTGTGTAAGGGTTGTGCCATGTGTTATTTTTTCCGAAAAGCTAAGTGGTGTATAGTCGGCATGGCCGGCCAGGTAGCGGGTGAAAAGTAGGGTTGTGTTGTGAAAAGGCCAGCTTTTAACGGTGTTTTCCAAGCCACGTACACCTTCGCGGCTAAGTTCGTTCGGCCAGGTGCGGCTTTGCCCGGTAGGCTTGTCTGCGCCGTGGAAATCAAGCATCAGGTGCAGCTTTGCGGCATCTTTAAGCGCTTTCAGATAAAATGCTAATACCTGCTGTTTCTCGCTGTCAAAATAATCTATCTTAATGCCTACCACGCCTGAATCTTTACAACGTTTAAAGAATTCTGCACGATAGTTATCATCCTCCAGTCCGGGTACGCCCTCATCTAATGGGTACGATTTCCAAACCCAGATCTTTACATTTTGCTTTGCAGAGTAAGCTACCAGTTCTTTCAGCATGTCGAAATTGTCCTGGTTGCCGTTTTTCCAGTGTGCCCAGCCGGCATCTACCAGGTTATAAGTAATGCCTAACTTACCCGCCAGGCGCGAAAACTCTTTCATGTTATCAAGTGTAACCGAGCGGCGCTCCGTTAACCACGACCATACACTTTTGCCCGGCTTAACCCAGCTTGTGGCAAAGCCATCAGGAAATAATGTTTTATCCGGCTTAGGTGATACATTGGCTACGATATCGCAATTAACCAACGTATTTAACGAGCCTATTTCTATAATGCGCCAAGGCGTTTCAATGTTGCCATTAAGCACAATGTTGCCTTTTAAATTAGCTTGTAGCGTATGCTTTTCTCCGGATTTTAAAGACATCCCTGCAAAATCAATAACACCGCCCTCGGTAATGGCAATGTAGGTGCCTGATGATAGCTTACCTGTAAGGGGAGGAGCGAACAACTGACCGGCTTTAATATCTTCTATATTTTGCTTTTGGTATTCGCCTTCATAGTCGTTAATGTCAGCTTGTCCCCAAATGGTAGTACCCACCGGAATATTAAACTGGGTATTATCTTCAGTGATCTCAACCTTTCCGCTGGCTGGCAAAATGTATCTGAAGGCAACGCCGTCATTATAAACACGTGCTTCGAGGCTAATTACCTTCTTGCCTTTTTCATCTAACACCGGCAGTAGCAAGTCGGTACATTTATTTACTGCTTTAGCATGTACACCCCGCCATGCGTATGTTTCATTAATAAAACGTTTTACCTGTGTCCCAAATTTAAAAGGTTGCTGCTGTGGTAAAGTACTGGCTATGCCTAAAGCAGATGGCTGAATAACTGTTTTAGCATCCTGCTTTACATTATAGGTTAGTGCGTGGTTATTGATGGAAAGGTTAAGTTTAATGTGGCCATCGGGGCTGCTGAGTGTTTGGGTGTTTTGCCCGAATGTAACAGCAGAAGCGGCGACCAAAAGGCAGGTAAGCAAAGCTTTCATAAATGTCAGGTTTACAGTATTGATTTTTCAATGATAATGTTTATTGCTGTAAATGACAAGTGATTTAATTATTACAATGACGCTTTAATTACGGATTGAAATTGGCAAAGCCTTAAATTTGTACATGGCTGAAAATGAAATTCTGAACCTGGATGATGTGAAATTATTGGTAGACAC
This sequence comes from Mucilaginibacter sp. KACC 22063, assembly GCF_028736115.1. Taxonomy (NCBI): domain Bacteria; kingdom Pseudomonadati; phylum Bacteroidota; class Sphingobacteriia; order Sphingobacteriales; family Sphingobacteriaceae; genus Mucilaginibacter; species Mucilaginibacter florum. The sequence continues at coordinate 1,166,047 of NZ_CP117877.1, forward strand.
CTTCTACGGAAAGATCAGGACTGACGAATTATTAGGGCCTATTTTCAACGAGCGGATACAAGACCGCTGGCCAATACATTTAGAAAAAATGTACACCTTTTGGCAAACGCTGTTACTGGAACAACATACTTACCATGGCAGGCCTTTCCCGCCGCACGTGAATTTGCCGGTTGCCCATGAGCATTTTGAACAATGGCTGGCTTTGTTTACAGCTACTGTTGACGAATTGTTCAGCGGCGAAAAGGCAGCCGAAGCTAAATGGCGTGCAGCTAACATTGCCAAGATGTTTGAAACCAAGATCAATTACTTCAGAGGGCACGAGGGTAGGGCGATATTGTAATCTTCTACGTATTTTCTTGTGTATTACTTTCGGCACTAACAATCAATTTGTTATGATAAATAATTGTAAGCAATTCCTTGTTTATATCAATTAATCTTACGAAGATTGTGATATCATTTTAATATCAAATTAAATTATATGAATACCGAAAAAACCTTACAACCTTATAACGGCTATGCAGCCACGATAGTTGGTATTATTGCATTAGTAGGAATTGCCATTTCAGGAGCTACAGAGCAGACCGTAATTTTAATCTGTTGTATCCTGCTATTTATTTTTGCAGTAAAGGGGCTTGTTATTGTAAGCCCTAACAGTGCTAAAGTTTTGTTGCTTTTTGGTAAGTATGCGGGCAGCATAAACCAAAATGGATTGTTTTGGATTAATCCGTTGTATTTGCGGGTAAGCCTGTCATTAAAGGCACGCAACTTTGAAAGTGAGAAAATAAAGGTGAACGATAAAATGGGTAACCCGGTATTAATAAGCGTAATATTGGTTTGGCGCATTAAGGATACCTTTAAAGCAACCTTTGAGGTAAACAATTATGATCAGTTTGTACGTATACAAACAGATTCGGCTGTACGTAAACTGGCAGGTAGTTTTCCCTATGATCATTTTGAGGATGAACGGGCTACCATTACCCTAAGTACCAATTTTGATGATATTAATAATGCCTTGGAAACTGAAATTACCGAACGTTTAGAGATGGCAGGTATTGAAGTTGTTGAAGCCCGTATAGGTTACCTGGCTTATGCGCCGGAGATAGCGCACTCCATGCTTCGCCGCCAGCAGGCATCAGCTATAGTTGCTGCACGCCATAAAATAGTTGAGGGCGCAGTAGGGATGGTTGAAAGCGCCTTGAAATTATTGTCTGAAAAGGAAATCATCAATCTTGATGAAGAACGTAAAGCAGCTATGGTAAGTAATCTGATGGTTGTGCTTTGCGGTGACAGGGAAACCCAACCAGTAGTAAATACAGGTAGTTTATATCAATAACAGAGAATGGCGGAAAAGAAATCGTTTGCTTTACGGATTGATGCAGAAACCATGGCTGCCATTGAAAAATGGGCAAACGATGAGTTTAGGAGCGTTAACGGGCAGATAGAGTGGGTACTGCACAATGCTTTGAAAAAAGCAGGCCGGCTTGATAAAGCAAAAAAGAAATCGCAGGATAAAGAGCCGTAGTAAATACGGCTCTTATATTTTAAGCATTGATCAAATCGCGGAAAAGTTGAACATGCCAGCTATCTTTAAATGGCACCTCCCATTTGGTATTAAACTCGGCAACGTTTTGTACCAGGTTATTAAATACAATGGTGCTGCGGTTAATGGTGCCTTGCTTTATTTTTTCTTCAAACGCGTGGCGCGGGGCGGATAGCACTTCGCTTCCTTCGCGGTAAGCAAGGTTAAAGCGGTCGAACAGATTGATGTCATATTGCTGCTCAAGCTGTTTCATAAAGTTTACTGATTTATCAATTGAGCAGCCGCTTGCTCCCGCCTGGCTTTCATCAACAATCAGTATAATAAAACGGTTATACCTTATTTCGGCACCGGCTTTAAGCTGATGGTTATGTGCTGTCCAGCTTTGCGTAAAGGCGTTAAGCTGCTGTTGTATTTGTTGCGTTTCGGTATCGGTAAGTTGCCTGTCCGACTGATAGATCCAAACCCTCGAATTTTCAGAAAATTGCATTTGCAAATTTATTAAATTATTAACTTCGAAGTTATAAAGAGTTGCCATGTTAAAGTCAAACCGGTTAGTGCGTAAACCAGTTTTATTGCTGTCGTTCATAGTGTTGTGTGCTGCTTCGGCTTTGTGCTTTAAACCGGGCATGAACGCAGAAGAATGGCTTACCTGGGGCAACCGCTGCTTATACCAGTGTTTTGATCCGAACGGTGATGCGAAACTAAAAAAGTGGGAACTCAGTTTAACCGGAGATTCTTTTGTACGCCTCCGTAAAACTTATGCTAACGGTAAACAGGAATATTATTCTTTTCACCTGCATCGTTTCAGCGACATTAACTATTTAGGCACTTCATCAGCAGGGATACTTCAGTTTAAAACCATTGCCGACGATATTATTGTGCAAACTTATGATGATCCCAGAGGTAACGTCGACTCCATGACCACCGCATTAAGCATATCCGTACGCAACATGGAACCCGAACGGGTAGACAGCCTGCGCAATGCCTTGCTTTACCTGAAAGAAAAAGACAAGCAGTAGTTACAAGCCGTTTGCCCTGGCAGTGATTTCGGCAATATCAAGCACCTGCATTTCCTGCTCTTTTTCAAAGTACTTAACACCGTCGCGCAGCATCGTCATGCAGAATGGGCACGCAGAAGCTACAATTTCAGCCTTTGCTTCAATGGCATCGCCAATACGCTCAACGTTTATTTCTTTGTTCCCTTTTTCAGGGTCTTTAAACATTTGCGCACCGCCTGCACCACAGCATAAACCGTTTGTACGGCAGCGCTTCATTTCTACAAGTTCGGCGTCTAATATCTCTAATGCACTGCGCGGCGCTTCGTAAACATCATTAGCGCGGCCTAAGTAACAGGCATCATGATAGGTGATGCGTTTGCCCTTAAAGCTTTCGCCACCCTGTACCTTTAAGCGGCCTTCGTCTATCAGTTGTTGTATAAGTTGCGTGTGATGGATAACCTCGTAGTTGCCGCCTAATTGCGGGTATTCATTTTTAAGCGTATTAAAACAATGCGGGCAGCCGGTCACAATTTTTTTAACCTCATAAGCATTTAATACTTCAATATTGGCTAAGGCCTGCATCTGGAACAGAAACTCGTTACCAGCGCGTTTGGCCGGGTCGCCGGTGCAGCTTTCTTCCGCACCTAAAACAGCATAGCTGATGCCCACATGCTGCAATATTTTACAGATGCTACGGGTGATCTTTTGCGCACGCTCGTCAAAACTGCCCGCACATCCTACCCAAAATAACAGCTCAGGCACTTTACCTTCGGCCATCATTTCTGCCATGGTTGGTACATGCAGCGTTTCAGTCTGCTGAGGATTAGTTTCTGATATATTTTCTGTAGTATCCATTAACAATTCAATTATTGGTTAGCCCAGTTAAAACGGTCCGAGCTTGCATATTTCCATGGTGCGCCGTTATTTTCAACATTGCCAAACATATTGTTTAAGCTGGCAGGCGCCTGCGATTCTTCCATTACAATGTAACGGCGCATCTCTGTAATAATATTCAGCGGATCGATATTTACCGGGCAAGCTTCTGTACAGGCGTTGCAGGTTGTGCAGGCCCAAAGTTCTTCTCGGGTGATGTAATCGTCTAACAAGGCTTTATTATCCGTATAATCTTTGCCGTGCTTGTCTATATTATTGCCTACCTCGGTAACGCGGTCGCGGGTGTCCATCATAATTTTACGTGGCGACAGCAGCTTGCCTGTAAGATTCGCCGGACAAACACTGGTACAGCGGCCGCACTCAGTACAAGTGTAGGCATCCATCAGGTTTTTCCAGGTAAGGTCGGTCACATCTTTTGCGCCAAAGCGTCCAGGTTGTGCAGCCTCAGGCGTAAAGGATGGATCAAGCATGGCTTTAACCTCGTTAGTTACCGATGCCATATTAGTAAACTGGCCTTTAGGCGTCAGCTTAGAATAGTAAACATTCGGAAACGCCATCAGAATGTGGAAATGCTTGGAGTAGGGCAGGTAATTTAAAAATGCCAATATACCTACAATGTGGAACCACCAGCATCCGCGCTCAATCATTACCAGTGAGCTTGCAGATGTTGGCAATAGCGGATCAAGAAAGGTACTTACCGGGAAGCTGCCCGCTGCAATGTAATGACCATAATGCAACAGCTGAAGTTTATGATCGGCAGCGTTCATGGTTAAAAATGCAGCCATTAAAAGTATCTCGGTGATCAGGATATAATTGGCATCAGACCGAGGCCAGGCTTTCATCTCCACGCCTGTAAAGCGCTTTAATTTGGCAATGTTTCTGCGGCAAAGGAATACAACGCATGCAAGCAGTACCAGCAAGGCAAGCACTTCAAAGCCGCCGATAAGTAAACCGTAAAGGCTACCCAGGAAGCCGGAAAAAACGCGGTGCGAACCAAAAAGGCCATCTATCAGGATTTCGATTACCTCTATGTTGATGATCACAAAACCAACGTAAACAAAAATATGGAGCACAGCGGCAAACGGCCGTTTCACCATTTTACTTTGCCCCAGGGCTACCTTAGCCATGATCTTCCAGCGTTCTGCAGGATTGTCTGACCGGTCAAGCGGATGGCCCAGTAATATATTGCGGCGGATCTTTTTGACGTTATAGGCAAATAATGCGACCGCAGCAGCGAATATGACAAGAAAAAGAAGCTGAAAAATCATTATGCGTGCATAGTAATGTTAAGACTAAGTTATATAATCATATCAATTTGCCAAATGTTTTAAAATATTAGCCTGATAATGAATGGGATAAATTATTTTTTCAAAAAAGATTTCGTTTAATAAAAAATCACACTACATTTGCATTCCCAAACGGGACGGTATCATAGCTCAGTTGGTAGAGCAAAGGACTGAAAATCCTTGTGTCGCTGGTTCGATTCCAGCTGATACCACAGATACGAAAAGCCATTTAGTGAATAACTAAATGGCTTTTTGCGTTTGATGCCAAATTGTTATTTTTTATTCTTCCAGGAAACCGTAATTGTGTTTAAACAAGATTTATACTTAACCAGGCCATTTCTAAATTCATAAGACAGACTGATTATGGCGTGTAGATCTTTGTCAATAAAAATTACATAAGAATTATAACTTATATATAACGATACTCCCTGTAACCATTTCGGGATGAGGATCGTATAATCACATATTCCTGTATTTTAGGAATGCCGATGAATGGGAGCCGGTCTTATATTCATCATTTTTAAAAAACCTTTAAATCACAAAGTCATGAAAAAACTATTCCTTATCTTAGCATTAATCATTGGTGCAAGCACCTTAACTCAGGCAAGTTCATTAGCAAGCAAAGCATCTTTAGCGTATACTGCTCCTGCTACCGGACAAAGCTATTCTATCGCCGAACTATCTGCCAAATACAATAAAGTTGAATTTCAATCTGGTAAATTTTCATCAATTAAGGCTTATGTATTACCTCATGGTGATGTAGTTGATGAGGATGGAAACGTTGTTGGATACTGGGTTTATGATAATAACTCAGGAGTATTACTTATTGTCCTTTATTAATTAACTTTATGTAAGCCCGGCTTCGTTCATCGTCTTTTTTATTTATTCAATCATTTTTAAATTTTGCGGATATATTTTTTCCTGGTTATACTGTTATCTATCGTAATCATTCCGGCGGAGGCAATATCACAAGGTAACAAGTCGATATACCTGAAAGTGGCCATTGGAAATGTTTCAAAAAACACTGCCGGAAATTATCGGTTTGATCTGTACATCTATTCAGACTCTGCTCTGCTAAAGGTATATCCAAATATACCGGCGGATACCAGTATCAAAGTTTCGGGCAAACCGGGGCTGTTATACAAGGCATCTGTGCATAGATTAGGATTCAGTAACACCGATGCATACTGGAAATATGATACGGTGAAAATTAACCAGGTCAAAACGATCAATATTACATCCGCCTCCATTCAGCTTAATGAAGTAAACGTAAAGGCAGAGCGCGAATCTTATAAACGCGGTGATACGTTGGTTATTCCAGTTGATCAAATCAAAACCAAACCCCACGCAACTGCTATAGAATTGTTAGAAAAAATCCCGGGATTTAGTATCGGTACTTCGGGCAGCGTATCAGCAATGGGTAAAAAGGTTAGTAAGGTGAAGGTTGATGGTGTGGAAGTTTTTGGTGGCAATGCAAAGGCTACATTAGAGAACCTGCGATCAGATATGCTGCGGGATGTGGAGGTGTCTAACTTAACAGGTGAATCAGGAAGTGGTGTGGAAGTAAACCTGAAATTAAAAAAGGATAGGAAGGAAGGGATTTACGGCGATTTATATGGGCAGTATGGTACCCATCAGCGCAAAAATTTTGGCCTTAAGTTTAACAAGATCAAACCATCGTCTTTTATTAACGCCTTTTTTAATTATAATAATCAAAATCAGCAGGTGTTATCACCGAATGAATACCTGCAAATGGTGGGCTTCAATAGTTCAGCTACGGGTACCTTGGGTACTCAAAAACTTTACTATGATTTTAAGCTGGAAGATCCGTTTGATAATTTAAATAACATTGGCGATCGCTTCCCATTCCTGGAAAAGGGCATACACAAAACTTATTCAACAGGGCTTAACTACAGTAAACAAGCAAAAGCTTACACCTGGAATACTTATGTATTGGGCAGTTCTGACCAAAATCAGATCACAGAACGCTCAGACATGATAAATAATCTTGGGGTACTAACCACAAGAGACAATAAAGATGCTTTCAATCAGCTCAAAAACTTTAACGCTACAGGACAAAGCGCATGGAAATGGACACCCAGTGAAAATAATATTATAGAGGCAAAACTGATTTTTCAAACAAGAAAAATTAATAATAACCCTATTGAAAATTCTAATAGTAAATTATTTAATTCGGTTGATTCTGTTGTTAACCAGGCACTTATTAATAATAATCAACAGGTGAACAGCAGGAGCAATATGGGGTACTTTAAGGCAAATTGGGAACATAGATATGCTAAGCCTGCTGAAAAAACAACAGTATCGGCCGGTGCTTTATTAAACCATACTACGGGCACCAATATTTACAGCAATTTTATTGTTGATCAGATTGATACTTCGGCTTATACTAACCAGGTTAAGGAATCAAATAACGGTTATAACTATTTCGCAAACATTCAGCATAGTTTGCCTTTGAGCAGAAAGTTGCTTGTAGATTTCAGGTTAAATACGTTGGTGTCTAAAACATATGTTAACAGAACAGGCACAAACTTATTTAGTCCATATGTTAGTACGTTTAGCCAACCGCTTAGCGTAAGTGATTTTCAGATCAGGGATAACCAGACAACCCTGCAGGCTTTCCTTTTTTATAAAGCCGGATCATTGAGCCTGATTAGTGGCATCGGAGGTTTAAAAGCTGATTGGAATGTAAGCAGCAAAGACTCGCTATATAACCATTTCAATAAAGTATCTGTACTTCCAGCAGCCTATATAAACTATAATTTCGGCCGATCTAAAGTTTCACTGAAATATGCTAAGGAAAGAGCAGCGCCTGCATTAGCTAATCTTTTGCCTGTAACAGATAGCAGCAGGGTACAGCAGGTTACGCAGGGTAACCCCGTTTTGAATCCTTTTTTTAGTAATAAGCTGGAGTTAATATCAGATGTTTTTGTACACGGAATAGGTGCTGTAAATCTGTCAATAAGTTATGCTAAAACCAACGAACCGGTATCTGATAATATCATTTATAATACCGGATATTTTCCATTAAAAACTTTTAGCCAGTTTAGAAATTCGCAAGAGATAACCGGTACAATTTCTTATTTCAACTTTAGCCCCGGAAGGTTTCTGAACCCTTATTTATTTGTTTTTTATCTGTGGAGAAAGCAATATCAGCAAAATGGGCCGCTGATTACACCTGTTGAGCTAAATGCAATAAGCCCGCAGGTGGGATTAAAAATGAACCTCAGTAAACAGCATAACCTTAACCTAAGTATTCAATCCATGATTAACCGGTCTGGTAGTGCTGGGATAAGCCGTATAAGTTCAAACAGGTTTAATGTCGACTTAAAAGATGATGGCCGGATCAGTGATGAACTTTACTATAACATTTCGGCAAAATGGATATTAATTTATGCAAACTCAAATTACAGCGCTATTAAGCCGGTTACAAATTTCAATCTTTATCAGTATGTAGGAAAAGAAAAAAAATGGCAGATTAGTTATGGCGTCAGAAATTTACTTAATGTTAATCAAATCAAGTTGATAAACACAGGTATTACACAGCAAACTACCTCTGCCTACAACTATCTTTCAAGATATTTTAATGTCGGCGTTACTTACTTCCCCGAAAAATGGAAAAAGGCAACGCCATAGTATCTTATATGTTTATTTATCGTTTAAAACCAACTAAATGTTATTCACAATCCCGAGCAATTTGTATGAAAAAGAATTTACTGCTGATCATCTTTATTCTGTCGATAAAGTTCTGCTTTTCCCAGTCTTTAAATCATCCGTTAAATATCAGCCAGCTTAACGGAAAGAAGGTTACTGCCGTAATAGAGAATAAAACGGTTGGAAGTACTGAAATTTCTTCAGACGGCCAGCTTTCACAAAATGCACCTGCAACAGCAAATGGGCCAAGTAAAACCGAAAAGTTAACCTGGGAAATAGCTTTTGACAGTAAATCGGCACAGGAAATTGGTGCATCAAAAAAGCTAAAAAGGATAAACTTTATTTTAGACCGGCCTTTCGGTATTTTGAAATATGATTCTGAAAACTCTTTTGAGTCTACGGAAGGCTCAGAGCGATTAGTGAAAAAATTTACAGACCAGCTCGGCGTAGCAACAACGCATACATCACAAATTAATGATCAAATGTTTGATAATGATGGCAAGCCTGCTTCAAAAACAGATTTGCTTTGGAATAATAATTTGCCGGTTTATGATGGTAATTTATACTGGAATGGCTTGATTTTGACTTTACCATCTGCTGTAAAAACTGAAAAAGGAGCAAACTGGACATCAACTTTAACATTGCCTAACCGAACTGTTGAAACCCTTTTTACCATTACTGATTATAACGCCAGAACATTGACGATAACCTTAAAAAGCAAAGAGACGATAAAAGCAGTCCAAAAAGGATTAAGTGCTGAAGGTGCACCCGCTGGAATGTCGTTAGGATTAACCCCCAAACAAAAAACCTTTGACGGGACACTTACTGTAGACACTTCAACAGGGCTTGTGTTAAGCGGGAAGTTTCAAATAGAAACCACATCTGAACTGGCTATAAATGGGGAGCAGGCAGAAAAGAAGAGTTACTCGATAACTACCCTAAGCAATTCAATAAAATAGTTGATTAGTTAGTTTAATCAGGCGGCGTTTGTACAGCAATATATGGTGCCGTATAATATGACTTAGCTGCCCAGCTGGTATAGGAAAAAATTATAATATACTTGTGCTCAAAAATTTACAAATCGGATTGAAATCCAGCTTTTTTCAGAATGAAAAAAAATTGGTCAGACTTTTTTTAATTTGTCTTAGCTTAGCCCTATTTAATCAAGTTTTTCTTAGTTATATAGCAAATAATTACTTTCCAAAGTATGGTAGCAATCCTTTAGATAAATACGGCCCCGTATTCCAATTCATAATGGCCTGTTTGGTCGCACCTATAGTAGAAACGCTGATCTTTCAATATCTACCTTATCAGATTTTTGAAAAATTAAAGGTTACAAATAGCATTGTAAGAATTGTTATTCCATCTTTAATATTTGCTTTCGATCATAATTTTAATCCAATTTACATGTTAGCGGCATTCAACATGGGATTAATTATGAACTATCTGTTCCTATGGTGCAAAGCCAATAACAAGAATGCTATTTATACTGTCGCTTTATTGCATTTTTTAGTAAATCTTTTGGCTGTTATAACTTAAGTGAAACCAATTAATAAATGAGAAATATCTTATTGCTTTTGAGATTTTACTAATAGCAATTGGTTTTATTTGTATTGTAAACGATCACAGCTATGCAGATAATAAATGATATTACTTATGTCCTGCGATGTAAGCTTATTGAAATTTGGATCGTTTTTGTAAATGCCTTTGTGCTTGTTTTTTATAACGAACTCGTAAATCTTCATGCTATCTACTTTACATAAATCCTGTAGATTTAAAACTTCTTTTTTATCAGTTGATGGTTTATGTAAGTTGTTAGCCATGTGTGAAGATCCAAACAAATGACAATTCATGCAGCCAAGATTGCTTGCAATCCGTTGCCCTTCTCCAATACTTAAATTTTTATTTACTGACTGGGATAATTTTGATTCTTGATAATTACTCTTAGTCTTGCTTTTTGGATTAGAACAGGCAATGGCAAGTATCATTATTATTAAATTACCTGAAATTATTCCGGTTAAAACTGATCGCATTTGCTGGATTATTAAGTTGCTGACGTAATTTTAAAACAGAATTCATATTAGGATTGCGATATGTCGATTAGTCATATTTTGTAAATCGCTCATAATATATTGATAAAGCACATTCTTGTCTTCTTGTTTTAAACGTGTACCTAATGCTGCGGATAAATGATAGATAATAGTTCCGTCATCGGCAGGCGATTCTGTTTATATGATACTATAACACAAGCCATAATTAATAACCTCATTTCTTATCTTTGCAAAAAACCGAACACCATGAAACATGTGCTATTTCTCTTATCCTTATCACTAATTTCCTTTACCCTGTTTGCACAATCCTTTGAAGGAAAGATTATTTATCAGAATACTTTTAAAAGTAAAACACCGAATGTGTCAGACGGACAGTTTAGTACTATGCTCGGTAGCGTTCAGAATTATTACATGAAAGGTGGTGATTATAAATCAGAGAGTAATGGCAAATTTGTACTATGGCAACTTTATGTGAACAAGGATAACAAGTTGTACAGCAAAGTCGCGAACTCCCAAGCGATTCTTTGGAACGATGGCGCTGCAAATCCTGATGAAGTAATTAGTAGTGAATTGCATAAAGGCATAACTGAAATATTAGGATATAAATGTGACGAGTTGGTTTTAACTTGTAAAAGTGGAATTCAAAAATATTATTTCACTTCCAAATTATCAGTGGATTCAAAGTTGTATTCTAATCACCAGTTCGGCAACTGGTATGCCTACTTGTCAAAAGCTAATGCCATTCCACTAAAAATGGTAATTGACAACGTTCAATTTAGAATGGAAAGTGTAGCAACTGAAGTAAAGCTAATGAAATTGGAGGATAATTTCTTTGCTTTGCCGGCAAATGTTCAAGTCGTAAAAAGCCCATACTAGCAATAAGTTAAGAACTGGAGAAGTATTTTAAAAGGGGTAATGTGTTAGATTTAAATTATGAACCACATCAAAAAACTCCTCAGCATTTTCAAACAGCCAAGACCTCAATTGGATGATAATGAAAGTGTTACTTGCTGGAAGTTTGATGGACTTTTAAAGAACCTGAATGTCTTATCGTTACCAGCAGATAGGCAAAAAGCTATTATGGGTTATGGCTGTATTGCCGATGAAATGGCAGAAGATTTTAATACTTATTTCACTCTGAATAGGCAAGAGTACCTGGAGAAAGGGTTACTCGATCAGCAGCAATGCGATCAATTAGATAAGCTTGATAGCTTGTTAGAAAAGTATAGTGGTGACGGTAACACTGGCTTTTGGGATGACCAACAATTAGATACAAATAAGGACTGGCAATCGGTAAGAGAAATTGCTAAACATATATTAATCGTGCTTCGTAAAGACAATTCAGATATAGGGTATAGTTAAAACTAAGTGGCTTTTTTAGGCTTGCTAAATTCCATAAGCCATACCAACGCATCATTTCTTATCTTTGCCAAAACTGAATACAATGGAACTCCCTGCTTGCCCTGTTTGCCAATCGGCTTATACATATGAAATGAATGATTTATTGGTTTGCCCCGAATGTGGGCACGAGTGGAAGCAAGAAAAAGTTGTTGCCGCGAATGACGAATTGGTAGTGAAAGACAGCAACGGTAATATCCTGCAAAACGGCGACTCGGTTGTAGTGATCAAAAACCTGCCGGTAAAGGGCTCTCCACATGGGATAAAGGCCGGTACTAAAGTAAGGAACATCCGCTTGGTCGACAGCGACCATAACATTGATTGTAAGATTGACGGTTTTGGAGCTATGGCCTTGAAATCAGAATTTGTGAAAAAGGCTTAGTCGCACTTGAAACCGTCATTATTCTACAGTCTGAAAGTTTGGCTTACATCGGTAGTGTTAAGCCCGGTTATAATTGTGTTGACAAAACTGGCTGTGCTTAACCAAGATGGGGTTATCAGCACTGTTACAGGTATATTAGGTGGTATCGCTTTCTTTATTTATGTAGGGTTGGTGCTATCAATACCCAGTTGGCTACTTTTATGGTTGAGCACTTTTCTATTGTTAAGGTCTAAACAGCGTAACGAGATTAAAAGAGTTATCCTGACTGCTGTTGCGCTTGTATTGTCGTTTCTTCCATTCTGTTTATTTTTAGGTAGGCGAAGTAATGAATTTGATTCTGAGCCGCTTGGATGGCTGGTAATTTATGCCAGTATAATTGTGTGTGGCATTTGGCTTTACAAGTTGCCCGTTGTTGAAGAATAAATATTCAGAGCCATATTTTTATGATGGAAACAGCAACAGAGGTGTATGTATCTGCTGATATTCGCTTTCAGTCGCAACAATCAGGTTATTATAGTGCGATCGGCGGTAGCTTAGCATAAACAGGTCAATATGCATAATGTGGGCAAGTACATCAACTGTTTTGGTGATGTTACGCTCTTTGATGTTCATCAGCTTCATAGTTTCGGCACCCACCAGTTCTTTAAACATACTGTTGGCAAAAGGTTCTGCCATGTCCGGCAGGCCAGATGCTGCTACGTTGCAAATCGTTAAATTGTTCTTCAGCCCGCGCTGTAATTGCCTTGCGAAACTCACAATCTCGCGTTTGCAATAACGCAGGTCTGTTAAATAACCAATGTGGTTTAATGATAATGCCGCTCCTTGGGGTATCAAAAACAGCGGGCAAAGTGTTTTGCTTAGAATGTTTTGCAGATCAAGGTCAATCTTATTGCAGATCGTTTTGCATCCCTTTACAATTACATCTATTTTATATTTACTTACCAGCTGGTACATACCAAGCCTGGCAGTTTCCTGGTAGCTGAGGTAGGTAACAATGTCGTCGTTCTGCGGCTGGCTTTCTGTGGGATTTGATTCTTTAATTTGATAATCATCCGGATTAGTTCCTGCAACGGTAGATAACTGCATAGCCGTAGCCGATACAATTGGCGGCGCAGTGAACATTACAATGATCTTTGATTTTAATTTTTCAGCAAGATTGCGGGTGTAAATCAATGCATGGTCGCCTTCAGACTCACGGGTGTGTATAAAAAGAAATGTATTCATTGGTGTAGATTGATCCCTAAATTGGACTGAATATTTTAACAATAATTTAATCCCTTAGTTTTGAGTTAAATGTCATAATTGTGTTTTTAAATAGTTAAAATGCGTGTTTTTACGGCAGGAAGGTATAAATACGTATGTTGCCAAGAACTATCCGAATAGGATAAATTAGTGTTAACCTATTATTATAAAATTAATTACAGCAGGCGTTTAACAGCATAAGGTTTACTTTTGCCGCATTAATTGAGCACTATGAAATTTATTACCCCTCTGCTTATCTGCCTTATTTTTTCGCAGGTTATTTCCGCACAAAATAAAGTAATGGTTACCGCGCACCGCGGCGATTGGCGTAACGCTCCGGAAAACTCTGTACGTGCTTTCAAAAGCGCAGCTGCAATGGGTGTAGATATTGTGGAGCTTGACCTGAAAAAAACCAAGGACGGCGAAATCGTAATTATGCACGATGAAACCATCAACCGCACTACAGACGGTAAAGGCAAACCGTCAGATTATACTTTTGAAGAGATCCGTAAGTTTCGTCTTAAAAACGGTTTAGGCCGTCCAACTGCTTACAATCAGATACCAACGCTCAAAGAGGTTATGCTTGCCCTTAAGGGAACTGGTGTTAAAGTAAACCTCGATAAAAGCTGGCCTTACTACCACGAGGCTTATGCCATTTTAAAGCAAACCGGTACTTTGAAGCAAGCCATATTTAAATCAGAACTACCGTATGACAGCCTTAAGGCAAAATACCCCGAACTGATTGACAGCATCATTTATATGCCTGTTGTTAACCTTGATAAGCCGGATGCTAAAAAGATTATTACTGATTATTTGAAAAACATGAAACCATTCGGCTTTGAATTAATATTTAAGCAGGATACATCGGCCATATTAAACGATAATAGGTTTATTACCAAAACAGGCAGTAAAGTATGGATCAATTCTTTGTGGGCTTCGCTGAATGCTGGTCATGATGATGATCTGGCTGTTGAAGAAAATAATAAAAAGGACAGCTGGGATTGGATCATAGCGCATGGTGCTACCGTTATACAAACAGATCGCCCGCAATTGTTATTAGATTATCTTCGTAAAAAGGGGCTGCATAAATAATTAGTAGCTGTTCATAAATGAGATATATGAAAAAGATTATTCTTGTTTTAATATTTGTTATATCTGGCTTTAGCAGCTTTGCGCAGCAAGGCAAACCCGATCCGCAGTACAAAATAAATTCATCTGCAGATTGGGTGCAGGCAAAAAACTATTACCTGCTTACGCTGATACAAAAAGACGCAGCAGTTAGTAAAATGCTTGCTGCCGATCCTGAACTGGCCAAACTGACCAGGCAAAAGGCTGATGCATGCAACGCCTCTTTAGCGTGTAAGGATGTTAATTGCTTTTTGACGAATAACAAATTTACCGATGCCGACATTAAACAGGTAAGTGAAAGGTTGAAAGCGTTATGCCAGCCAAGCAACAGTTTAGGGCGCTTAGTACAAACGCAGCTTATTCCTTCTGGCATGTATTTCATATATAAGGATTTAAGTCCGGCAGAATTATTAGTAAAAGCATGGGAGCAGGATGCAGCCGGGGTAAACTATGTAATTGATGTGTACGCAGGTGGCCAGAAACCAAATTATCCACAGATAGATTCTATTAGTTTTGATGTAAAATCTAAAAGGTATCCTACGCTTTTGTATGATGCCGCTGCTGTGTTATCAGAAGACGCAAAAAATGCTAAATTATTCTTTGAGCCATCAATGAGGGCAGCGCTGTTATATCTTGAAATTAACGGAAGGCATGATCCTGCTAATTACGAGCCTATGGAGGCAACAGTAAATAAAGCGGCCTATGACCAGATCAAAATTACCAAGTGGAATACATATCCATACAGCATGATCCTTGTTCCGGGCGCAGGAGCAGAGGATTTGATGACCAGTATCACTGCCGAAGGTATGATCCGTTGCAGGTTGGCCGCACAACAATATTTTAAGCATGCAGCACCGTTTATTATGGTTTCGGGTGGTGCAGTGCATCCTTACAAAACAAAGTATTGCGAGGCAGAGGAAATGAAAAGGTTTTTGATTGAAACCATGCATATCCCGGCAAGTGCCATACTGATGGAACCACATGCACGCCATACCACAACCAATATGCGTAACGGTGCCCGTATCATGTTCAGATATGGTATGCCGATGAATAAACCTGCGGTAGTAATAACTGACAGGTCGCAAACCAATGGCATCATCAACATGGCTGCCCGTTGTATGAAAGAGCTAAAATACGTACCCTACAAGCTGGGTAACCATATTTCAGATACTGAGGTGGAATTTTATCCGCTACCTGATGCCTTACAGATCAACCCTTACGAACCACTTGATCCATAGTCGATAATCAATGAAAAAGCTCCTGTCGGTCTTAATAATCGTAACCACATTGTCGGCCTTTACAGGCGATAAAGTAATCTTGTCGCTCGTTAAAGAAACAACGGTTGATTCTTTAGGCGCATGCCAGGGTATTTCATACCAGAAAGGGCGTGTATTTATGTACGGCGACCGCGAAGTAGGGATGATACGCGAATACAAGTTGGTTAATGATAGTTTGGTTTATCAGGACAAAGAATATAAGCTGACTGTAAAAGGGCAGGACGTAATCAATCATCCAACAGGGATTGCTTACAATGGACAAGGGCCAACTTTTATTGGAAACTCAATCCGTTTAAATGCCGAAGGCACCAAATGGAGGGCGGTAATTTATTCGGTAAACTGGAAGGGTTTATTAAAAACGGGTACACTTGATGGTAACCTGTTAAATACCATTGAAGACGATGCATGCATACAGGGCACCCGCCCCGAATATGTAAAATACCACGGCAAATGGTATGTAGCCACAGCAGATTATGGTAATAATGGCAACGAGGTGCGTTTATATGATCCCGAGAAGTTAAAAACTTGCAAAAAGACCAGCGAGCCGGGCGTGCTGGTCAAAAAGTTTACCTGTACACCCTGGGTACAAAACCTGAACTGGGTTGCTGATAAAGGCCAGTTGATATTGATACAAAATAAAATTGAGGGCAGGCAATGGCGCTTTACCTACGTAGATCTCGAAAAATCAATAAATGCTGGTAAACAGGTTGTTGTGAGCCAGGTAGACGATATTACACGAGGCGATGAGCTTGAGGGATTTGCCTGTATGGGAAACGATAGGAAAGGTGTAGCTGTTACATCTTCACGAAAGAACAATGTAAACTACATGATAACTCAATAATGAGTTTGCCGCTTAAATAAAGACAAGGAACCGGGTTTATCCCGGTTTTTTATTTTTAGTTAATGTAAACTTAACTTTTATGTAGCCCAGGATTAAGATACTCGGCTTAGCTTTGTTGCCAATATCACAATCAACTTATTTACGCTACATGTTTTTTTAAAAATCAGCGAGGTTTTTTTGAAATCGTTGCAATGAACGCTTATTGATTCAACTAAAGTAAATGCCTATGTAAAACCAGATAATTTACGCTCCATCGGTTTCCGGCGATAAATAAGAACCGGTGAATGTTGCAGCATTCACGCGGTCCGGTTAATTGTAAATATAACATCAAGCGCTCACAAGCTTAGTGTCCTTTTTAAACAATCAACTTTTAAAAATATGAATAAAAAGATTACTCACGATCTTTTGAAGAACTTTCTTTTTTTATTCGTGACGGCTTTTTTACTTCATGTGCAGGCATTTGCACAGAGTAATATAAAAGTCTTCGGTACAGTTTTAGACGAAAATGGCCGCCCGCTTCCGGGTGTTACCGTACACATTAAAAACTCTAATCAGGGCGTATCAACAGACGTAGATGGTAAATACATTTTATCAGCGCCTAAAGGCACTGTACTTGTTTTTTCTTTCATAGGATACTTTCCGCAAGAGAAAACGATTGGCGATGCCGCAAACATCAGCGTGCAGTTAAAGCCACAATCAAACATGCTGAACGAAGTAGTTGCTATCGGTTACCAATCGGTACGTAAAAGCGATGTTACCGGTGCCATCTCAAGTGTTAAAGCCAGCGAGTTAAATCTTTCTGCACCAACACTTGGCCAGGCTTTGGTAGGTAAAGTAGCAGGTGTACAAATATCACAAACAGACGGTGCACCTTATCAAAGCACCAAGATCCGCGTACGCGGTGTAGGCTCATTTAATGCCAGCTCAGACCCGCTTTATGTTATCGATGGTTATCCGGCAGGTAATAATATCAACATTAACCCCGAGGATATTGAAACCATTGACATTTTAAAGGATGCTGCATCTGCGGCCATTTATGGTTCAAGGGCATCAGGCGGTGTGGTAATCATTACCACCAAACATGGTAAAGAGGGTAAAGGTAAATTTGAATATGACCTGCAAACTGGTTTTGGCCAGCTGGCAAAAAAGGTTGACCTTTTAAATTCAGATCAGTTTGCACAATTGGTGATTGACGGGCGTAACAACACTTATCATGATCTTTGGGTAAACGGTGGTCATACCTGGAACGATGCCATGTATTCTGATAACAATGCTACCCGTGTAGCCAATGTTGGTAACGCAAGCAGTGTACAGATCCCTACTTATATCTATAATTTTTCAAGCCAGCAGGCTATTCCACAAACAGTAAATACCGATTGGCAGGACGAGCTTTATCATAATGCATTTTTCCAGCGCCATAACCTTTCATTCTCAGGCGGTGGTAATGGTGTGCGTTATTATATTAGCGGTAACTACCAGAACCAGGACGGTATCATACGTACCAGCGGCCAGGAGCGTTATAACTTCCGTGCCAATATAGACGGTGATGTTAACAGACGTTTACATATTGCAGCAAACGTTTCTTATACTCAAAATACAAATAAAGAAATTCAGGAAGGCCGATTTGACCATGGTCCAATTTTAGGTGCATTAATTTATATGCCGTTTTTCCCGGCCTATAACGCCGACGGGACTTTGGCTACTAACCGGGCAGCATCTGAATCTGCTGCTTACGGATGGCAGTCGATAGAGAACCCGGTTGCATTAGCCGAGCGCACAAAAATTACCCGGCGCGGTTACCGCAGCACCTACAATGCCGCTGCAAGTTACCTGATTATGCCTGGTTTTACTTTTAAAGCCAACTTAGGTACACAAACGTATAATGAGAAGTATGATTACTACCTGCCAACCAGCTTAAGCAGCGGTGCAAACCCTCCGGGCTCGCCACAGGCTGTTGCTGCTGCTACGGCTGCTGCCCAAACTACCTCTACAAATGACCAGTTGGGAGAATTTACCTTAAATTATAACAAAAAGTTTGGTAAGCATAGCATCGACGCATTAGCAGGTTATACTGCACAGCGAACCAGCAGCGATATTTTAAGCGTTTATGCAAGAGGCTTCCAAAATGATAATATACAGGAAATTACAGCAAAGGGCGCTGATCCGAGCAATTTTACACTGGTAACTACCAGCAACCCGCAATCCGGAATGGGTTTAAGTCCTACTGCGAAATCAACTTATACCTTATTATCATATCTGGGCCGTATAAATTATAACTACGATCAGAAATACTTCCTTACCGGTTCGTTCCGTGCGGACGGTTCTTCACGTTTTGGCCCGTTGAACAGGTATGGCTATTTTCCATCGGTAGCTGCCGGCTGGTCATTATCAAACGAGTCGTTTTATCATAACTGGTTAGGCGATCAGTCTACAGTTAAATTACGTGCAAGCTGGGGTTTAAGCGGTAATTACAATATCGGTAATTACAACACACTGCAAACAATGAGCAGCCCAACCGGTGTTGTATTTGGTAATAACATTGCTACTGCTACCTATCCCGGTGGTATTAAAGATGCTGGCTTAAGCTGGGAAAGCACCTCGCAATATAACTTTGGTACTGATTTAGGTTTATTAAAAGGCAGGTTATTTGTAATTGCCAACTACTACCTCAGTTACTCTTACAACCTGTTATATAATCAGCCGATCTCTGCTATATCTGGCAGCACAACCATCTTAACTAACCTGCGCGATTCTAAAATACGCAATAACGGTTTAGACCTTCAGTTAGACGGCAGGGTTATTAATGGCCGCGACTTTAAGTTTAATGCCAGCGGTAATATCTCTGTTAACCGTAACAAGGTTGTCAAACTGCCAGGTAATAATACCATTATTGTTAACGGCGCAGAGCGTTCTTATTTAACCAATATTACTACACAAGGCCAGCCGGTGGGTATGTTCTATGGCTTTAAGGTAGCTGGTATGGTTACTCCTCAAAACATCAGTAAAGTTCCGCCTTCGGCATCGTCAACAAACCCGGTTAAGCCAGGCGATCTGTATTTTGTTGATACCAACGGCGACGGCGTAATCAATGACGCTGATAAAACTGTGATTGGTTCACCATATCCTGACTTTACTTATGGTTTTGCCCTTAATGCATCTTATAAAGGATTTGATTTTACTACTGCATTTAACGGATCAAAAGGCAACAAGGTGTTAGATGGACAGGATTATTACCTGTTTAACATGGAGGGTTCTGGTAACCAGTACTCGGTAGTAGCCGACCGTTACCGCAACGCTGCTAACCCGGGCAATGGCGAAGTTTACCGTGCATCTCGTGGTGGCACACAAAGTAACAGTACCCGTTTATCAACTTTCTATTTACAGGATGGTTCGTTCCTGCGTTGTACCAATATCAATTTAGGATATACGTTACCGGCTAACCTGTTAACCAACATAGGTGTGAGCAAATTGCGCATCTATGCAAGTGTTGTAAACGCATTTACCATAACTAAGTATAAAGGTTACAACCCTGAGGTTGACTATAACTACTCAAGCGGTGGATCAAACAATACACAGCCTGCCAACCTTGCGCCGGGTATTGATTATGGTGTATATCCACTGGTACGCTCATACAACCTTGGTGTTAATGTTACTTTCTAACAAAGATTTAAAGATGAAGAAGCAAAATATAATTATTGCAACCGTGGGTCTGGGTTTGTTAATGGGTACCTCTTGCAAAAAAGATTTCCTGCAACAGAATGATCCTAATGCCGTTACGGTGGAGAATAACTTTCAATCGCCAAACGATATCTTACTTGCTGTAAACGGTATATACCAATCGCTGCGTAGCAGCAATAATATTGGCGAGAGCAGCGGCTTATGGACTGATGAAAGATCTGATGATACAGGCCGTAATGATAACCAATCAAACGCTGGCGAACCATTCCAGTTTAATAACTATTCGCTTATACCAAGCAATACCTATCTTAAAAGCCATTGGGTATCATTATATTCAACCATCAGCCGCGCAAATTTTGTATTAACATATATTGACAAGGTTCAATTCAGCGACCAAAATCAGAAAGCGCAATACACTGCCGAAGCTAAGTTTTTAAGAGCTTTAATGTATTTTCACTTAGTGCGCTTATGGGGCGATGTTCCTTTGGTAACCAAAGCGTTGACCTCTGGTGATGATGTAACTGCGAATACCTTCCGTGAAAAACAAGCTACAGTGTACGCACAGATAGTAGCCGATTTGACTGATGCAGCTAACGCGCCATTGCCAAACCTGCAAACGTCGTCTACTCTGGGCCGTATAAGCAAAGCAGCTGTAAATACGCTTTTAGGTCAGGTATACCTTACTATGGCAACCACTCAGGATCAAAGCAAACGCACAGATAACCTGAACAATGCTAAAACTTATCTTTTGGCGGCGTATAACCTGCGTTCTTTCGGTGCATTAAGTAGCATCCCTTACACAGATGTATTCGATGTAACTAAAAAGGCAACCTGCCCCGAACTGATCTGGCAGATTGACAATAAGCAGGGCGATATCAACTATAGCTCCACTATTGCTGCCGATAACCAGGCAAAAGGCGAAACCATTAACTCGTTAAAACCGGCATCAGGTGTGGGCGGTAACGTTCAGCACGATCTGATTAACGAGTATGAGTCGAGCGATCCGCGTATGGCTTTCTCAGTTAAATTTGCAAACGACGCGATTGTTAAAGACTGGTTTATTACCAAATACCGTGATACCAGCCCTACTGCAAGTAACCTGGGTTATGGTGGTAACGACTGGATTTTAATGCGTTATGCCGATGTAATACTGATGCTTGCAGAAGTAAGCAACTACCTGGGCAATACTGCCGATGCTATCCAGTACCTGGATATGGTACGTACACGTGCAGGTATGCCTACTTACGCCGTATCAATGACCAACCCAACTTACAGCAGCAAGTTCCCTACGCTTAAGCTGGCTATTTTGCACGAACGCCGTGTAGAACTCGCATTTGAGCATCACCGCTGGTTCGATCTTTTGCGTACATTTACCACAGACGAGCTGGTGTCTTATTTTAAAGCTAAAAACCCTGCTGATTTCGGCGCGGTGCAGCTTTCAAACTTTAGTACCAAAGACCGTTATTACCCGATACCGTTTGACGAGTACAAACTTAATCCGGTAAAAATGTATCAAAACCCGGGATATTGATCCTGACAAAATAGAGGGAGAGGGCAGCCTCTCCCTTTTTAATTGATGACTACTATGAAATATTGCTTTCTGCTCTTATCAGCCTTCTTTTCACTGACTATTTCGGCACAATCTAAAAAGCCTGCTGCTTCAAATTCACCTGCACAAATGGTAAATGTGTTTTTGGGTAGCTCAGGCGATCACGGCCAAATGTCGCCTGCGGCATCCTATCCTTTTAGTATGCTAAGTATCGGGCCGCAAACCTATCCGAATTTACACATGGGGTACGAGCATAAGGCTAAACGCTTTTTAGGATTTACGCATAACCGCTTTGAAGGAGTGGGCTGCCAGGGAAGCGGCGGTAATATCCTGATAAAACCTTTTTCCGGAGATGTAAAGCAAGAGTTGATCAAAGCAAAAGAAGCAGCCGGAACAGGTTATTATTCAGTTTCTTTTACGAATGGTATTAAAGCCGATCTGGCTGTTGAAAAGAATTCGGGTGTTGAGGAGTATCAGTTCCCTGCAAATAATATTAACGGCTTTTATATTGATTTGAGCCATACACTTGCTAACCGTTTTGTGGCAGAAGAACATACTGTTAATGCGAATAGCATTACCGGTTGGATTGACTCGCGTACTACCTGCAATGTGGGCACTTACAGGGTTTACTACACCATACATTTTGATGAGTTGGTTAATATCACTACTGATGGCGATCATCAGCTTATTGTTTTTACAGGAAAGGCAACGCAGGTGCATCTGCGTATCGGTTTATCTTCTGTAGATATTGCGCATGCTACGGCAGCTATCAATAAAGGCAGTTATAGTCAGTTAAAAGCTAACAGCACAGCAGCGTGGAACAATGTTTTAAGTACCATAAAGGTACAAGGCGACCCTGAGCGTGTTAAGTTGTTTTATTCATTGCTTTACCGTACGGTACAATCGCCTTATGTGGTTTCAGAAACCGATGGAAGTTATCGTGCCACCAACGGCGAACTAAAACATACAGACCGTAAAGTGTATAATGGCTGGGCTATCTGGGATAATTACCGTACGCAGTTGCCGCTGTTGTCGATTTTATACACCGACCGTTACCAGGACATTACGACATCCATTGCCAGTTTATATGCCAATGGCAAAAAAGATTATGCTACCCAGCACGAGCCTTCAAACACCGTAAGAACAGAGCATGCCATGGTCGTACTTCTTGATGCTTACCGCAAAGGCTATAAAGTTGATTTTGATAAGATAGCCGATTCGCTGATTGCCGACGCAGGCAGATTAGATTTTTCGCATCCAGATAAGGCGCTTGAGTCGAGCTATGATGTATGGGCATTATCACAAATAATGGCAGCTACAGGCAAAAAAGAATTAAGTGCGAACTATCTGCAAAAGGCAGCCGATTGGAAAAAGTACTGGGATAAAGATTTTAAAGATATTCATAAATCGGATGTTGACCGTATGCAGGCACGGGGCTTGTACCAGGGAACGATATGGCAATATCGCTGGTTTGTACCGTTTGACCTGAAAGGGTTAATGGATGCAACAGGGGGAGAGAAGGAATATCTTTCACAGCTGGATTATTTCTTTGATAACGATTTATATAACCATGCCAACGAGCCGGACATCCAGGTGCCTTTAATGTACAATATGACATCCCAGCCCTGGAAATCGCAGGCATTGATGCATAAATACGCTGCGGATACCGTTGTGCAATACTACTTTAACGATAATAGCCGGGGCATCGATCCATTTATAGATGTGATTTACCGCAATGCACCGGATACCTACATCCGCACGATGGATGATGATGCCGGGGCAATGTCGGCCTGGTATGTATTTTCAGCGTGTGGGTTTTCGCCTGCATGTGTGGGCTGGCCTGTATATTATCTAAACGTTCCCTTATTTAAAGAAGTACAGATTGCTTGTGCCAATAGTAAATATTTCACCGTTAAGGTGGAAAACTTTAGCAACACCAGGCGATATATCCAGTCGGCTACGCTTAATGGTAAGCCACTTAAGCGCAACTGGATCACGCAGCAGGATATTGTTAACGGTGGTACATTGGTGATTAAATCCGGAGATACGCCGGTCAAAAACTGGGGTGTAAAGGATCAGTGGGTTTCTGATATCAATATGAAATAGGCTATTTTAGCCGTTTAGTTTAATCTGATCAGTAATTTATTTTAATGACAATCAGATTAAACTATTTATTTTTAATCGTTATACTTTTGCTTAACGCTGTTAGATAATTTTAACGGTGTAAATAAATGGGAATAAAAGAACGCAAACAACGGCTTAAAGATGAAACCAGGATCAATATTCTGGATGCTGCCCTTGCAATAGGCAAAGAGGAGGGTTGGCAGGCTTTAAGCATGCGTAAAATTGCGGACGTAATTGAATATACCGCTCCCGTTATTTACGAATACTTTGCCAACAAAGAAGCACTTTTGCTTGAGCTGACTAAAAAAGGCTACTGCATGTTAAGCAAAGACATGACCGTTGCCCGCGATAAGCACAAGCTTCCTGAAAAACAGCTGGAGGCCATGTGGCTTACCTACTGGCATTTTGCCTTTGCCGAAAAAGAGCTTTACCAGCTAATGTTTGGCATTGAAGTTAACTGTTGTGTTTTTGATAACGAGATTCCGGAAGCAGAAGTGCCTGCCACAATGATCAGCGATGCCATACGCGAGCTGATGGGCAAAGATGCTTCTGAAGATGAAATTTGCAGAAGATATTATACATTCTGGTCTGTAGTACACGGCCTTATTTCTATCAACCTTGTACGTCAGGGTGTGCCTGATGAAATTAATAAACAGGTTTTACGCGATGCGATAGGCGGTATTATTCGAGCCATAAAAGGTTAGCGCCTTAAAGATTTTCTATTAACCCTTTTTAATTTCTTAAAGCGATGTAAAATTACGTTTACTCAAATTATGGTATCTTTTTAATAATTACTTAACAGTGTTAATTTTTTTAATAATGTTAAATAAAATGAGCTTAATCAAAACAGGTGATAAAAAACGATTTCAAATCACATCAACAATTAACAAAATGTCAATCATTAACAAACACAATAAACTTATGAAACCCTTAGCATTAGTTTTCGCCATAGCAATATTATATGGCTGCTCGCATCCGCCGCAACAGCAGCAACAGGCTGCGCCACCTTCCTTGCCGGTAATGGAAGTGAAATCTGGCAATTCAACTACTTACCAGGAATATCCTGCATCAATAGAAGGTACGGTAAACGTAGAAGTGCGCCCGCAGGTAAGCGGTACTTTAGATAAAGTATTTGTTGACGAAGGCGCTTACGTACACGCGGGGCAACCTATTTTTAAAATTAATGAACTGCCTTACCGTTCTGCATTAAATAATGCAGTAGCGGCGTTACATGCTGCTGAAGCGGCGCAGGCCAATGCACAGATAGAAGTTGAGAAGCTTACACCGCTGGTTGAAAACAAGGTAGTGTCTGATTACCAGTTAAAAACTGCTAAAGCCAGCTATCGTGCGGCAACTGCCAATATAGAATCGGCTAAGGCTAACGTGGCTACAGCACAGATCAATCTTGGCTATACTTTAATTAAAGCTCCGGTAAATGGTTTTATCGGCCGCTTGGAAAAAAAACAAGGTAGCCTGGTTACTCCACAAGATGTGGCAGCATTGACCGAACTATCTGATGTACATGATGTACACGTTTACTTCTCATTAGGCGAAAAAGACTTTGTAACCTTTAAAGAACAATACCCAGGCGAAACCTTGCAGGATAAATTGAAAAAAGTGCCTTACGTATCGCTACTGTTAGCTGATGGTACCGAGTATGCAAAACAAGGCAAAATTGATATCATTGATGGCCAGTTTAACAAAACAACAGGCGCAATTACAGTTAGGGCAACTTTCTCTAACCCACAAGGCTTGCTTCGCTCAGGTAACACCGGTAAAATCCGTTTAAGCCTTGATCATAAAGACGCTCTAATCGTACCAGAATCAGCCACTGTAGATATGCAGGATAAAGTGTTTGTATTTACCGTAGGCGATAGCAGTAAAGTTAAAAAACAAGCGATCAGCATCATTGGTAAAAATGGCGACAACTACCTGGTTAAAGATGGTATAAAAGCCGGCGACCAGATCGTACTAACAGGTATTGATAAATTACAGGAAGGTATGGTGATCCATCCTGAAAAGCAACCGGCAACTGATAAATCAGCTGCTGTAGCAAAAAACTAATCCCCACAATTAAAATTTAATTTATGTTTCAGAAATTCATAGAAAGGCCGGTACTCTCAACCGTTATCTCCATCCTATTGGTGATAGTAGGTGTACTGGGCTTAACCAAGCTGCCCCTGGAGCGTTTTCCAAATATTGCTCCTCCGGCAGTATTGGTATCGGCTGTGTATCCGGGCGCAAACGCCGAAACAATATTACGTTCGGTAACGCCATCGCTCGAAGAGGCTATTAACGGTGTGGAGAACATGACCTACATGACCTCAACCGCCAGTAACGATGGTACTTTAGCTATTACCGTTTATTTTAAACAAGGTACCGACCCTGACCAGGCAGCGGTAAACGTTCAAAACCGTGTATCGCAAGCTACCAGCCAGCTGCCTGCCGAGGTGGTACAGTACGGTATTACCACTACAAAGCAACAAAACAGCTTTATCGGTGCCATAGGTATCTACTCAGAAGATCCTAAAAAGTACGATCAAACCTTTGTAGCCAACTACGCACAGATCAACATCATTCCCGAAATTAAACGTATACCCGGTGTGGGTTCTGCGGCAGTGTTTGGTGGTGTAAAAGATTATTCGATGCGCGTTTGGCTTAACCCAAGCCAGATGGCAGCTTACAAAGTCACTCCCGCCGAAGTAAGCGCCGCTATACAAGACAAAAACCTGGAGGCTGCGCCTGGTAAATTTGGTGAGCGCAGTAACGAAGCCTTTGAATATGTAATTAAATACAAGGGTAAATTAACTACGCCCGAAGAATATCAGAATATTGCTATCCGCGCCAATGCAGATGGTTCTATACTGCGTTTAAAAGATGTAGCGCGTGTAGAACTGGGTGCTTATTCTTACAACAGTGTAAGTAACCTTAACGGGCACGATGGTATTATCATCGGTATTATTCAGCTATCAGGCTCAAACGCTAACGAAATTCAGATAGCGATTGATAAACTGATGGAAAAAGCATCGAAAGATTTTCCTGTCGGTATCAAATACAATCAGTTCTATCGTACCAAAACAGATTTGGATGAGTCGATCAACCAGGTTGAGCATACCTTGATCGAAGCTTTCGTGCTGGTATTTATCGTGGTGTTCATCTTCCTGCAAGATTTCCGTTCTACGTTGATCCCGGCAATTGCTGTTCCGGTGGCTATTATAGGTACCTTCTTCTTCATGAGTTTATTTGGTTTCTCTGTAAACCTGTTAACCTTGTTTGCATTGGTACTCGCCATCGGTATTGTGGTGGATGATGCCATTGTGGTGGTAGAGGCGGTGCATGCTAAAATGGAGCATAACCCAAGCCTCACCCCTAAAAAGGCGACTACCGAAGCCATGCACGAGATTACGGGGGCCATCATTTCTATTACGCTGGTAATGGCTGCGGTGTTTTTACCGGTTAGTTTCATGACGGGTTCTACCGGTATATTCTACAGGCAATTTGCGCTTACCATGGCTATCGCCATTATTATATCAGCTGTTAACGCATTAACGTTAAGTCCTGCTTTGGCCGCATTATTCCTGAAGAATAAACATACGGTTGACGAACACGGGCATGAAGCACCAAAGAAAGGTTTTGCCGAAAGGTTCTACGCTGGTTTCAACGGCAGCTTTAACTACATGACCAACCGCTACGTTGGCGGCTTAAAGTTCCTGATTAAAAACAAACTGGTTGCCATAGGCGGACTTGTACTGATTGTGATTGGTACCATTTACATGGTTAAAACCACTAAGTCAGGCTTTATCCCTACGGAAGACCAGGGTTTCGTGGCCATTGCGGTATCAACTCCGTCTGGTACATCATTAAGTGGAACCAACAAAATATTTGCACAGGCAGAAGCACAACTGAAAACTTTACCATCAGCCAGGTTCGTTACTGCCTTGTCGGGTTTTAACTTCCTTACACAATCAAGCAGCCCGTCTGCCGGTGTTATCTTCCTGTTGTTAAAACCAACTGAGGAGCGTGGCGATGTTAAAAACATTGACGAGATACAAAACATTGTGAGAGGGAAATTAGGTGGTATACCTGGCGGTACTTTCTTCGTGTTCAGTTTCCCAACTGTACCGGGCTTTAGTAACGTAGAGGCGCTGGATGTGATGCTACAGGATAAGACCAACGGTAGGCTCGATAAATTTAGCGGCGTGGCCAATAACTTTATAGCCAAGCTGATGGCAAAGCCAGCTATTGCTTATGCATTTACATCATACAAAGCGGATTACCCTCAACTACAATTAGAAGTTGATGATGAAAAAGCGAATCAGTTAGGAGTGAATGTGAAGGACATCCTGGCAACCATGCAGGCTTACTTTGGTACGGCGCAGGCATCAGACTTTAACCGCTTTGGTAAATATTACCGCGTGGTGGTACAGGCCGATATCAACGACAGGACCGACCCATCTGCTATTGACCGTGTATTTGTGAAAAACAAAGCAGGCGATAATGTGCCTATTAATACGCTGGTTAAATTAACCCGTGTTTACGGTTCAGAAACTGCATCGCGTTATAACCTGTTTAACTCTATCGAGGTAAACGCTATCCCGAAACCGGGTTACAGCTCTGGTGATGCGATTAAGGCTATCGAAGAAACGGCTAAAGAACAACTGCCTGCCGGTTTTGCTTATGAGTTCTCCGGCCAGACACGTGAAGAGATTTCATCAGGCGGACAATCAGCTGTCATCTTTATGCTTTGTCTGGTGTTCGTATACTTCCTGCTATCGGCACAGTACGAAAGCTATATCCTGCCATTGGCAGTAATACTTTCTATTCCTACCGGTATATTCGGTGTGTTTGTGGTATTAGGTTTAACCGGTATCGAAAACAACATCTACGTACAAGTAGCCCTCATCATGCTTATCGGTCTGTTAGCTAAAAACGCCATCCTTATCGTCGAGTTTGCTGTGCAGAAACGTAAAGCGGGTATGAGCCTTGTAGGCGCGGCTATTGAAGCGGCAAGGTTACGTATCCGCCCAATTGTGATGACCTCACTTGCATTCGTATTCGGTTTATTCCCGATGAGTATTGCAACCGGTCCGTCTGCTCAGGGTAACCACTCTATCAGTATTGGCGCTGCCGGGGGTATGGTGTCAGGGGTTATACTTGGCTTGTTCATCATCCCGGTACTGTTTGTGATCTTCCAGAATTTACAGGAAAAAATAACCGGTGTGCCGGTGGCTGTATTGCTTGACGAATCAGGTGCAGAACGCCAGCATGAGCCTGTATTGGAAGAAGGATATACCGCTTAATTTTAATTGGTAATATAAAATGAAAACGAATATAAAAGGATACTTGCTGATTGCCGCACTTGGTATATTTAGTGCCTGCAAGGTATCTAAAGATGTAAAGCTGCCCGACATGAATTTGCCGGGTAGCTATAGGTCGGCTGCCGCTACAACAGATACTGCTTCTGTAGGCCGCCTGCCATGGAAAAGCTTCTTTACAGAAGCTACATTGCAAAACCTGATCGATAGTGCCATAACACGCAACAACGATCTGCAAATTGCTATTAAAAATATCGATGCGGCGCGTCAAACGCTTAAACAAGCCAAATGGGGCAATGTGCCTACAGCATCATTAGGTGCAACGGCAAGTATTAACCGCCCGTCAGACAATAGCTTGAACGGTATCAGCCTAAGCCAGTTTTTAGGTAGCAAGCACATTGAAGATTATAACGCTTCGGTCACTATATCCTGGGAAGCCGATATCTGGGGCAAGATTAGCAGCCGTAAGGCAGCTGCTTTAGCTGCTTACCTGCAAACAGAAGAAGCACGCAAAGCCGTACAAACACAGCTGGTTGCCAATGTATCTGAAGGATATTTTAACCTGCTGATGCTGGATGAACAACTGGAAATTGCTAAAAAGAATGTGTTGCTAAATGACAGTACCATTCGTATTATTAAGTTGCAATTCAATGCAGGCCAGGCTACATCACTGGCAGTGCAGCAGGCCGAAGCACAGCGATTAACCGCTGCGCAGTTGGTGCCGCAGTTTGAACAGCAGATCATCGCACAGGAAAATGCATTGAGCATTTTAGCCGGTAAACTGCCGGATAGCATTACCCGTACCGGCCGACTTGAAAATGTTGTGTTACCGCAGGCGATATCAGCCGGTGTGCCATCAACTTTACTAAGTTACCGTCCGGATGTACGCAGTTCTGAGCTTGATGTTGACCGCGCCAATGCACAGGTAGGTTATACTAAAGCCAGTATGTACCCAACTTTGGCTATTACAGCGCAAGGAGGTGTAAACGCATTTAAAGCAAGCAACTGGTTTAATATCCCGGCATCATTGTTTGGTATTGTAACAGGTGGTATAACCCAGCCATTACTGCAGCACCGTGAGTTGAAAACAAACTATGAGATTGCTAAGATCAACCGTGAAAAAAGCGTTATTCAATTCCGTCAGCAGGTGCTGGTTGCGGTAGGTGAGGTGTCTGATGCTTTGGTGGCTATAGATAAACTTAGCCAGCAACAAGTAATAGCAGCTAACCGCGCAAAAACATTACAACAGGCTACTGCCAATGCCAGCCAGCTATTTAAAAGCGGCATGGCTAATTACCTGGAAGTAATTACCGCGCAAAGCAATGTATTGCAAAGCGAACTGGAACTTGCTTCTATTAAAAAAGCACAGCTTGATGCATCGGTAGATCTTTACCGTTCTTTAGGCGGCGGCTGGAATTAATATTTAGAATAGTATCAAACGAAACAGCCCTTGCTCAATTAGCAAGGGCCGTTTTTATTTAAAGATTATTGGTTAACAGCAAAGGCTTCCCAGCCCGATACTGTAGTACGGTTACAGGTCATTGGTTGCGTGCCATTCTCACTGCTGATGTAAGCGCCGTTATTACCACGAAAAGTTACTTTTCCATCGGCAGTAGGCACCCAGTCAAATTTTTCCCAGTCGCTTATGGCAGTGCGGTTACAGGTAATAGCTTGTGTGCCATTTTCAGACGATACATATTTGCCCATGCTTTGTAGGGCAACTTTGCCACCTCCGGCATCAACTATGGTAAACTGTTCCCATGCCGATGCTGTAGGTCGGTTACAATTCATTGCTTGTGTGCCGTTTTCTCCGCTTACATATTGGTTGTTAAAACCTTTTAATGTAACGGTCTGGCCAATGGGAGCTGTGGATGAGCCGGAATTGCTGATGCTGTAAACACGTACATAATCCACAGACATGGTGGTTGGCAAGGCACTGTCATTAATGGTTTGCCCTGGTAAATCACCGCCTACAGCAAGGTTAAGGATGATGTAAAAAGGCAACTGAAATGCACCGGTATTATTAATGTTATTAGCGGTGTTGCCGGTAACATAAAGGGTATTGTCCACATACCACCTGATGCCATTTGCATCCCATTCAACGGCATAAACATGGTAGTCGCCCGGTGTAGTGTTGGTACTGCTGCCGTACTGCACATGCCCGTTGTTATTCCAGTGCATGGTACCCAGAATAGTGTTACTGGTGTTCACATGCTCCATAATATCAATCTCGCCGCACTGTGGCCAGCCCACTGTGCCAATATTAGTGCCCAGCATCCAGAAAGCAGGCCAGGTGCCCTGCACCATAGGTAGTTTCATGCGGGCTTCTATACGACCGTATTTAACCGAAAATTTGCCTGAGGTGTTCAGCTTGGCTGACGTATAAGGTTGCCCGCCCATGCTTTGTTTACGGGCAGTAATCACCAGATTGCCGTTTGAAATCGTTGCATTAGCGGCCTGGTAATATTCCTTTTCATTGTTTACGTTAGGGTTGCCATTGTCAATGTTCCATTTGCTGCCATCAATGTTTGGGCCATTAAATTCATCTTGCCATACAAGAGTGTAAGTTACCGCCCGCGGATTGGTAGTGGCATTGGCATTGCCGGTGGCTGCATTTGTAGTTACATTATTTGCATCTTTTTTGCATGATGCCACCAGCAGACCGAAGGCGGCAATAGCAGCGGCCTTCCCAATTGATTTGAGTGTAAGATTTCTCATAAAAAAGTAGGTTAGTTAATTATTATTGGTTTATTGATTAATTGCGAAAGCTTCCCAGCCTGATGCACTGTCGCGTGTACAGGTCATGGGTTGTGTGCCATTTTCAGATGATATAAACTTGCCGGTACTGCTGCGGAAGGTAACCTTACCATCGGCAGTTGGCAGCCAGTCAAACTTTTCCCAATCGCCTATGGTCGTGCGGTTACAGGTAATGGCTTGCGTTCCATTTTCAGACGATACATATTTGCCCATACTTTGCAGGGCAACTTTACCACTTCCGGCATCAACTATGGTAAACTGCTCCCACGCAGATGCGCTGGTGCGGTTGCAGTTCATGGCTTGAGTGCCATTCTCGCCGCTCACATATAAGTTGTTAAAACCTTTTAGGGTAACCGTTTGGCCTATTGGCGCAACACTGCCGCTGCCCGATGATTGTGTACCTGTCCATTTAAAAGTGGCCACTGCGCCGGCAGGCAGGGTATAGGTAAATGATTCGGCTCCCCATTTAACCTTGAAGTTTTGGCTGCTGCTGCCGTTGTTTAATGCAATCAGCACTTTAGAACCATCTGAATTTTTGAAGGCAACGTTTTGAATGCTTCCGGCGATGTTAGAGGATATACGAACCGCACCCGGACGAACAAATTTAGATGCATGGCCTACAATATAGTAACCGCTGTTGCGCGTAAAGGAAGAGCCGCTGATGGTAATGCCTCCCTGGCAATTGCTGCAACCACCGGCTGTGTGAGGGTTGCTGTTTGGATCTGCTGCCAGGTTCCACTCCAGTACATTTCGGCTCCAGTTACGTGTTGCCCCGATGATCAGGTTGTTGACATGCCATGACAGGTCGCCACCGAAATTACCCGGCGCACCAATATATTGCTCGGTGAAATAGATGTTTTTAGCAGGGTAAGCATTGTGTACAGTAGATAATGCGCTGATATCGCCTGCGTACAGGTGAAATGCCGAGCCATCCACATAGCCGTTTGCAGTAGCATCGGCAAGTATTGCCTGCGGGTAGTTTGGATGGTCGCAGTTATGGTCAAACACAATGATCTTGGTACCCAGCCCTGCCGACCTTAGTGCAGGCCCTAAGTTATTTTTAATGAAGTTGGTTTCTTCAGTAGCCGTCATGGTCATACTTGGGTTGTTGTATGGATTTTCCGGCTCGTTTTGAGGGGTAATGGCGTCGATGGTGATCCCCTGCGCCTTCATCGCCTGTATGTATTTTACAAAATAGTTGGCATAAGAGCCGTAGTATGCCGTGTTAAGGCTACCACCCGTGAAGCCATTATTGCCGGTTGTGTTCACCTTCATCCATACAGGGGCTGTCCAGGGTGTTGCCAGTATTTTTATATTTGGATTAATAGACAGGATCTTTTTCAGGATCGGTATCAGATCAGTGTTTTCAGCAGCTATGCTGAAGTTGTTCAGGTTGACATCTGTTTGCCCGGCAGGGCGGTCATCATAAGTAAAATCTGAAGAACTTAAATCAGATGCGCCGATACTTAAACGCAGGTAACTGATGCCGATCTGGTTGGTACCGGTGGCAAAAAGTTCGTTCAGTAATGCCGACTGCTGCGTGGCCCCCATGCCATTTAATAATTGGGCGCTGCCACCCGTAAGGCAAAATCCAAAGCCATCAATACCCTGATAGGTGGTGTTTTCGTCTACAGTAATGGTGTTGACATTTGTGCCTGCATCGGCAGCAAAATTAATGTTGTTTTGGGCGGTCAGTAATTTACTTTGGTCGCCGGTGGTAAGCCAGATGTTAACCGCTTCATTTGCAGCGCGGGCGGTTGTGTTGTGATCGGCCAGGTTGGGCGAGGCAGTTGAATTGATGTCCTTTTTACAGGAAAACGTGAGAATTGCAGGCAGCAAAAATGCAGCCAGTACTTTAAGCTTGTACATGCTTTTCATAACTATTGTTTATTAATTGGTTTATTAAGCAATGCGTAAAGCCATTAATACTGGTTAGGTATTAAGGAGAGAGCAATACGGCATTTTTGGAGAGTTATAGATGTATAAAACAAACGTAAATCGTTTTAATAGCAAAAGCAAGAAAGTGTATTTAAGACACTTATTAAAAATTATTGAAAACCTGCTTTTCTTTAATGTTAAGTCACATTTTGTTAGAATAAATCTGGATTGCGGTCGTAATTGTTATCTTTTTTCAGGCAGTTGATATAAAAAAATATAAACACATTACGTTTATATCGTGTTGATTATAAGAAATAACCGTTATGGAGGATACTAAAATAATAACAGGCAATACAGAAGAAGATGTATGGTCTGTGATTGCGGAAGACTTAAGTAGCGAAGAAGATCTGCTGACCTATGATGCCGAAATACATCAGGGAAATAAAATAATCCAGCTATTTATTGATATTGACCTTGGCGGCGGTTTCGAAGGAGGCTCAGAATTTACGCAACTGGTTGCCCCCGTATCCGGAGCTGCCGATTTTAGATTTGCCATACACGAAGAACATTTTGTAGATGAGATTGGCAAGTTTTTGGGTATGCAGGATGTTACTGTAGGTTATCCGGAACTTGATAATCATATTATCATCAAAACAAACAATCAGGAAAAGATAAAAAAGATTTTTGAGGATACCTATGTACGGGAGTTATTCACCGATTTAAGCGAATTTGATTTCGGTATACATGAGCATTGCCTTAACGGAAACGGAGAAAAGGTGCCATGCCTGGAATTAAATATTGACGAAGCTATAACCGATCCGGACGAATTACGAAAGATCTATCATTGTTTTTACAGGGTACTAAACAAAATATAATCAATATAGAGAACCAATCACAAGCCCTTGCATAATGCAGGGGCTTATTTGTTTAATTCATTACGTATTAAATGATGGCGCGTTTAGCTTAAAACTGTTTAATTTTTATATTTACTGCCACCGTTAAACCTAAGCTGACGGAGCCATTGATATGAAAAACTTTTTGGACGAGAATTTCCTGTTGCAAAACAAATCTGCAGAGCGGCTTTATCATGAGTATGCGAAGCAGATGCCTATTATAGATTACCATTGTCACTTGCCGCCAGATCAGATTGCGCAAGATCACCAGTTTGAAAACCTTACCCAGATATGGCTTTACGGCGACCATTATAAATGGCGGGCAATGCGTGCCAATGGTGTTAATGAGGCTTTTATAACAGGCAATAAAAGTGATTACGAAAAGTTTGAGCAATGGGCAGCAACGGTACCTTATACCATGCGTAACCCGCTATATCATTGGACACACCTCGAGCTTCAACGATATTTTGATGTGCACGATCTGTTAAGCCCTCAAACGGCAAAACAGGTATATGATAATTGTACTGCCAAGCTGCAAACAGGGGCATATTCTGTAAAAAGCCTTATCAAAAAAATGAATGTGGAAGTGGTTTGCACCACGGATGACCCGCTGGATAATCTCGAATACCACCAACAGATTAAATCAAGCGGTTATGATGTTAAAGTGCTGCCTTCTTACCGTCCTGATAAAGCGATGAACGCAGATGATGTAGCCGCTTTAAATGCCTACATTGATAAACTGGAAAAGGTTATTGATGCCGAGATAGGCGATTACGATACCTACATTGCAGCTTTAAAGCAAAGGCATGATTACTTTGCTGATAATGGCTGTAAAGTGGCAGATCATGGGCTTGAGCAGATCTACGCGGAAGATTACACCGAGGACGAGATCAGGACAATATTTACCAAGATCAAAAGTAATGGTGCCTTGTTGCCTTTAGAGATATTGAAATTTAAATCGGCTATGCTGACACAGTTTGCGCTGTGGCATCATGAAAAAGGTTGGGTACAGCAATATCATTTGGGTGCATTGCGCAATAATAACAGCAGGGCGTTAACAAATCTTGGTCCCGATACCGGTTGGGATTCTATCGGTGATTTTAGCCAGGGGCGTGCCTTGTCGCGATTCCTTGATAAACTGGATACCGAAAATAAATTAGCAAAAACTATTATCTATAATCTTAACCCGGCTGATAACGAAATGATGGCCGCCATGATTGGCAACTTTAATGATGGATCGGTAGCAGGCAAAGTACAATATGGTTCGGCCTGGTGGTTTTTGGATCAAAAAGACGGCATGACCAAACAGATCAATGCGTTGTCGAACATGGGTTTACT